>CAZJBI010000002.1:0-578523 GCA_964544445.1 uncultured Rhodohalobacter sp. | reverse complement strand
ACCCGTTCCCATTCCGAACACGGCCGTTAAGCTTCGCAGCGCCGATGGTACTCCACACGGGGTAGAGTAGGTCGTCGCCTCATCGTTTATTTTAATCAGCCTCCCTTTCGTTAAACAACGAATCGGAGGTTTTTTTTGTTATCAGGCTTCCGGAATTATTCTAATTCATCCAAAACAATATCAATATTCACACTGTCAATGGGCGGAGTAAGTGACTCATGTCTGAATGTAACGGAGTCTCCCCAAACGTACGTGGTGTCGAATCCACTTAACTCTTCAGGTGGATATACCTCCATCACAACGCAGACCGTTTCCTCGGAAACATGAAGGTATTTCCCCATTATTTTATAAGAACCGTTGTTGTCTGAGCGATCAGATCTCGCCATCCATACGTTCGATTTTTCAGGAAGACCGGTTTTGCAGGAATCCAGGTTTATTATGTTAAACCGAACCGCGGCGTCTTCAGCAATCTCCCCGTAAGGGGATGTTATTTTTCCGTAGGCGACAGCTACACTGGTTTGCAGATCCGTTTTTTCTTTCTCTTCTGATATCGTATTGCACGCGCTAGTGAGAGCAAAAACGAGACAAAGGAATACGGCATGACGATTAAATTTTAATAGAAGATATAAGCTGTTGTTCAACATAACATATCCCTTTTGTTTTTGTTTGAGACGAATATGTTAAATGTCAACTACACAACCATAACGTGTTAATAGATAACCGGTTCACTAATTGAATTACCACTTAGAATAATGTACAACGAATCTCCGATAAAAGGAGAATCCGGGGATAATGAAGTGGTATCTATTTCAAATGAAAACGTATCAAGGCAGCCAAAACATCTCTCTGTTGGATCAGCTTGTTTTGAGTCTGCCATAAAATAGAGCGTGTGTATCCAGTCCTCTTTCAAATCGATCTGAATCTTGCCATTGGATAACATTTCTTTCGAATTAACATCCGTAAACACGAACTCTATGTTCAAAACTCCGCTACTTGGTATATCAACAATTGGAGTTGTTTTATCAATGGTTGGGTTATCTCTCTCCTTAAAGTCAGAGTTAGAGAATGTATGTACATCCTGTCCACTCTCGATCCGTATTTGAATCTCTGACTGTGTAATCAGCGAAGATTGAACTGAAATCTGAGCCTGGGTATTATCATTCGTCTTGCTCGTATCGAATAATGAACAGCCTGCTAATAAGACAAAAGTAGATATAACGGCTAAATTGGCTATATGATTCCTGAGATTTTGTTTATTCGTTATAAAGATTGTGCTTCCAAAGAGTATTGATTCCTAATGAAGACCACCCTGAAGGCTCGGACACTGATTCTCTATATGAGTTGGTTGTTTATCACAACTCAAATTAAGGTTTGAGAAAGAGCTGTACTTTTGTTGTGTCGAAGGGAGCCTGTTTCCGAAGTGTGGTTTTAAATTCTATTTTGTCCGATTCGGGAGCTGGAGTGCCTTTCGTACCAACAGCAAAAACATCCAGACAGACGGGTTTCTCGGTATTCAAAAAAGTGACCTTCAGCGTGAACTCCCCATTTTGAATTGTTGTAGTACTGTCAAATTTTACCGGTTGGGCAAGCAGGTTACTATTGCAATCAAATCCTTTTTCAGTGACGAAAATTTTGGCTCCATCTACCGGCTCTTCTGTCTGTTGATCAAAAACCTTTCCGCTTACAACTGCATAAACGGAAAAGAGATCCGGATCTTGTGAAGTTGAGTTACTGCTGCAACTCGCCAAAAAAATACCTATTAGAATTAAGCGTGTCAGATTTATGGTTGGAATATTCATGAAGTAAATTGATTTAATGCATTTGTAATTTATAATTCATTGAAAAAAATCTTTTTCCACACATCCTCAATTTTAGATTTAGTCCATCCCGAGGGTTCCTGTACATTTTCATCGTAACTGGTTGGTTCAATGCTACGAGTCAAAAAATAATTTGAATAATTCGGAATTTGATTCTCAAAACACGCTATTAGTTCATCGATACCATCTGGCCGCTTCCATCTCCAACCGCTGTAAACCTCACAGTCAATAATTATATCAGCTACGTAAGAACCTGGCAGGTCTATGTTATCGTGAGGCTCAATAGTATCATCTGTTAAATCAACATAAAAGGATGCCACCGCCCCCTCAACAATTGAAGCGTCAATTGTTCCGTTTGAAGTGTAATCACGCGTTTCAAAGTTGAAGAAAGGGTGATCAGAAACATATGCTGTAAAACTTGCAAAACCTTCAGAAAATGCACACCGTAAACTTATAGGCTCTGAATTGCCATGTCCATTATTGTCGTCGTCGTCTTCCCTACAAAATCCACCTTCGTTGCCACCCAATCCCTTTTCATGAAAAGCGTGTCCATATTCATGAGCGACAACAAAATCGCCGAATGAACCACCTACATGTGAAGTACCATTGGGATCATCAAGGATAACTATAGAATCATTATTGGGATTATAGTAACTATTGTTACCTAGCGGTGGGTTGGGATCAAGCGAAAAAATGGTTTTTGACCTTCCCTTTCCAAAAAATGAATCAGATTTTTTAACAACCTCACTGGCAACACCATAAACGTGAGATCGATTTTGTGATGTTGTAACACCGTAGGATAGTCCGCAATGGCTGTAGTCTCCACTCGTGGAACGTACTATACTGGAAGCGTTACTATCACTAATTTTTACGTCCGAATTTTCACTGAGAAAGTCCACTTCATAGGTCCAATACTGTGTGCTGGTACAGCCAATTGACACCTCACCATGAGCATTTGTAGTAATAGTGGCGCCAGCTACATAAGCTTCCTCGTACTCGTCATAAATTGCAAAATCTACATCGGCATTAGCCAATGGCTTGACGGTTGAACTGCTTACGTCCATGTAGGTAGCCGTGATTATGATATCATTCGACTGGCTTTGCTGCATGCCGGGTATCTCCTTTTTAAAGGAAGCCTCTTGAGATACATAGTGCAAACGAGATTGTTCGCCACGTAACGTGAACGGACCGGGCTGCACGATATATTTCTTCGGCACAAGATCCTCCTCAAACTCCCCGGTTATTTTGGTCTCTTTTTCATCTACGTAGAGCCAGAGATGTTTGGTGGCAAGGTTCCTGATATATGTACCATCCTCAAAATTTAATTCAGCATCATCCTGGTTTTTTAATGTAACCGTTGCATAGATAGAGTAGTAACCGGGTTCCGGGACTCTGAGATCCACAAAGCTGCTTATTTCCTGGCCTTTGAAAACATTGGGGAATTCCTTTCGATGAGAAATAAGCTCTTTATTAACGGGAATCTCTATTCTATTCAAATTTCCTCTTGTCTGCAGGGCCGCATGCATGGCATCCAGTTCGGGCATGATTATACTAAGTTCAGTATCTGCTGAGGATAGATACGCAGAAGCGGTTGCTTTCACCACTCCTGTTTTGTTGAGTGATGGAGACTCTGAGATAGTTAGTTCTATGCCATATCTGTTGATGGTAGGAAATTCAACATTGATATTTTTTGATTGGTTTTGTTCTTTTAATAATTCAGAGTTTGATGGTTCACTGTCGATTGAAGTTTGTACTGAGTTCTCATTGCAAGAGCTGATAAATAGACCTACAAGAAGAGTATATGCGATAAGCTTGATTGAATTTTTAATTTTACCTTGATGTGATTTGGAATTTTTATAATAGTCTATATTGAAATCTAGAAAACAGCTACACGAAAAGGAAATCAAAAATTAAAATAAGTTAATATTTAGTTCCTGATAGAAATCTCAGATTTTGCGAAAACCGTCTTTTTATTTATCGTCGTTTGAAAGAGTTTTTTAGACTTACGTCTATATCCTTTTCTCTACCTCTTCCATCATTCCAGAATACCAGCCTGAAAAACTTCCATCTTCAATCCGGTTTCGAATCTCTTCCATCAGCCATAAATAAAAGGTGAGATTGTGTTTTGAAGCCAGTTCCAGGCCGAGGAGCTCATTCGTGCGAATCAGATGATGGAGATAGCTCATGTTATAGCGCTGGCACACTTCAGAAGAAAAATCAGGGTCCAATGGTTGGTGATGATGTTTCCACTTGGCATTCCGGACATTGATTGTTCCATGACGTGTAAACAGCATCCCGTTTCGAGCATTGCGGGTAGGCATCACACAATCAAACATATCAACCCCAAGAGCCACACACTGCAGGAGATTTCCCGGTGTACCCACTCCCATTAAATAGCGTGGTTTTTCTTTGGGCAGATAATCGGTATTGAAGTCAGTGATTTCATACATGAGATCGGAAGGCTCTCCAACGCTCAACCCACCAATAGCAAGACCTTCGAAATTCTGTTCAGCCATAAACTCCGACGACTCTTTTCGTAAATCTTTAAATGTCCCACCCTGTACAATACCAAACTGAAACTGCTGATGTCCATAGTTTGACTCTGTATTTAAAAACTGCTCCCGTCCACGTTTGGCCCAGCGGTGGGTTAATCCCATAGAGTCTTTCACGTAATCATACTCAGCAGGATAGGGCGGACATTCATCTAGGATCATCATAATATCAGATCCAAGAGTACGCTGGGTATCTACTACATTCTCAGGGGTAAAAAGATGTTTGGAACCATCAATGTGGCTTTGAAATTTTGCACCTCGTTCAGAAAGATCCCGAATGTCAGAAAGAGAGAATATCTGGTATCCGCCTGAGTCGGTAAGTATGGGTTTATCCCAGCCCATGAACTTATGCAGTCCGCCGGCGGCTTTCATAATGTCGTTACCGGGACGTAAGTAGAGATGATATGTATTTCCAAGTATGATTTGAGCCCTGACTTTCTCAACGAGTTCATCCTGGGTTACGGCTTTTACAGTTCCAAGAGTGCCAACCGGCATAAAAATGGGTGTTTCAATCTCCCCGTGATCTGTTTTTAACACTCCAAGCCGTGCTTTGGAACCACTATCCGTTTTTAAATGTGTAAACAATATTCTAATAATTAAGTGAAATAGATTATTTTGGATGAAACTACAATAAATCCTTTTTATAATCATTATCGCAATCTGAAGGGACAACAGTAATTTATATCCGAACAGAACGGGATGATAAAAATTAAAGCCATAGCGAGGTCTTTTCACCCGAAGTATTTATGTCTGACTCCTTAGTTGTAATACCCACATATAATGAAGCTCATAACATCGGTAAGCTCATTGAGATTTTAATGGGGCTTGAGGAATCTGTACATGTACTTGTGATTGATGATGGTTCGCCCGATGGAACTGCGGATATAGTAAAAAACCTTAGTACCCTCTATAGAGAAAAAATATTCATGATTGAACGTGAGGGTAAACTTGGGTTGGGAACGGCCTATGTGGCTGGATTTCGATATGCTTTGGAAAATGGCTACACCTACATTTGTGAAATGGATGCTGATTTTTCTCATAACCCCGAAGACATCCCGCGATTAATTGAAGCCGTAAAAAGCGGAGAAGCCGACGTTGCCGTTGGATCACGCTATTCAAACGGAATCAGTATCGTGAACTGGCCATTAACGCGTCTGATTCTTTCATACGGAGCAAATGTGTATGCACGCTGGATTACAGGGCTTCCTATCAAAGACACCACTGCGGGTTTTAAATGTATTCACAGAGACGTGCTCGAAGCGATAGATCTGGATAAAATCCGTTCCAACGGCTATGCTTTTCAAATTGAAATTCATTTTAGAGCTTGGAAAGCCGGATTTGAGCTCCGCGAGATCTCCATCATATTCAGGGAGAGAGAGGAGGGCGTATCAAAAATGTCGAAAGCAATTGTACGTGAGGCCGTCTGGCGCGTGTGGGGGCTAAAAATTCGCAGCCTTACAGGTTCCCTGTAAACTAAGAATAGAGCAGTGAACCGAAGCTTACAGCACTCTCCCTTTCACTTTCATCCCACCAGTGATAGTTGATTTGTTTTCCCTTGGCATCGGGGAACATTTTTAAATAAGTATAGAGCGGTGGAAATCCGCAAATCCGTGTCTTGTCATAATCACGAGCCATCAGTTTTAGCATCAATTCCGGATCAGCTTTTGTTGAAGCGTCCATAAACTCCCGGTCAAATCTCTGCACTTCACTTTTCATTTCATTTGCTGCCTTCTTGTCGCCAAACTTGCGTCCCACGTGGGAAAGATCACCACTGATTAGCACAAACGTATCATCATCAATTTGAGACCGTAATGCCTTTGTAAATGAGTGAATAGAGGATGCCATTTCTCCATTGGAGTGGTACAAAATCTCATCAAAACCGGAGACCAAAATCGGAACTATTGAAAAATTGTGTTTCCAGATTTGAGAAAGAAATACCAGGTGTGTTTCAATACTGTGTTCTACACGATGGGCTCTATCTTCCAGTGTAAATCCAAATGCTGAGGCATTATTCCGGTCAGCCAGACGGGTAAAAAATGCTGAGTCAGGTTTAAAATTTCTGCCGGGAATTTTGAATGTTTTATCGGATCCAATGAATAAACTCTGTTCATAAAGGGGATGGTAGAGGCCGGCGTAATGAGAGGTGCCCAAGATCACGACTCGTTTGGGCCTTATGTTAGTAAGTGATGCAAAGGCCTCTGCATATTGTTCACTTCCCACAGACATATCGATATGAGGAGCATAGAGTGCTCGGATATTCGGACGCTTGTTGCCTTTTTGAGGCAGATGCTTTTCAAATATTGAATCTAGAAAGGCACCGAATTCAGCTTCATCCCCCGGATAGCTTCTATTTGCCAAAAACGGCTCTCTCACAGAACTCTCCTCAAACTCCTGCTCTATCTTCTCCCTGAAGAGCCTGAAACGTGCAGAATCAAGGACGTTGTTTTTGTCAAGAAGCTGAATAAAGTGCAGAAACTCCTGCTTGTCGATCGTTAAATTTGCCTGCTCTAGAAGTTCATTTATACTAAAAAAGCCTCGCAAAAGGGAGAGGAAGGGCTCTGCTGATGCATCGAGTGCAAAGTTATCGGGCATGTATCCCATTGAATCATAGAAAAAGAGAAGTGAGCGACCATTTTCCTCAATGGGGATCAGATCAATATCTCTTCTGATGGAAGGAAGTTTTTGAGTAAAAGAATTAAAAATCACGAATAGATAATTTTAAGATTGTCCACGCATTTTCCAACATTTACATTTTTTTCCATATTTAACGCAAAGTGGATGATCCGGGGGCTCAGATATTCGAGCTTTGCAGGCATTTCTTCCGTGATGGATCATCAGGTGTGAAATATCTGTCCAGGTTTCCTGAGGCAGCAGTGCCATAAGGTCACGCTCAATTTTATCGGTGTTTTTTTTCTCTTTCGTGAGTCCAAAACGGTTAGAAATACGTTTAACGTGTGTATCAACCACAACGCCAACGTTTTTATTAAATGCATTTCCCAGAACAACGTTCGCTGTTTTTCTGGCGGCACCTCTGAGCGTTAATAATTCCTTCATGGTGTCCGGAACCTTACCGTCAAAATCTTCCACGATCGTAATTGAGGCCTCTTTAAGCGACTTTGCCTTGTTTCGGTAAAAGCCGGTGGATTTCACCAGTTCTTCAAGGTTTTCGAGAGGGGCTTCTGCCATGAGCTCGGGTGTAGGGTAGGCTTCAAACAGGGCGGGTGTTGTTTTATTCACTCTCGCATCGGTGCACTGGGCGCTTAAAATGGTAGCGATCAAAAGTTCGAAAGGGTTTCTGTGGTCGAGCTCACAATGCGGATTGGGATAATGTTCCAAAAGTTCATGATAAATCTGAAGTGCACGGTCTTTCTGTTTTCTTGTTTTCCTGGGAAGTTTTGACACGTTGCTTAAAGGTTTATTGGAAATTTCATGATCGGTAAGGTCGCTATTGGTTATGGTTCAGTCAACTACACATGTAAGATTAAAATAACCAAGATTTCCATTCAGAACGTTTCTGCAGGATGGGATTCTTTTTACAGGAGTAATAAATCCGTAAACTAACGCCGGAGATAATCGGTATTAAAAGATTCAATTTTTTGCAGAAAAAAACACTTTACATCACTGTTTTTTTATTTACGCTTATCTACATCATCAGCTTTGTAGATCGCCAGATAATTGCTGTGCTGGGAGTTCAGATACGAGACAGTCTTACGCTATCTAATCTTCAGCTTGGCCTTCTGTACGGACCTGTCTTTTCTTTTGTTTATGCGTTTAGCGGTATCCCAATGGGCAGACTTGCAGACCGAATTTCCCGGAAGGCGATGATCTGTGCAGGTTTGTTTATCTGGAGCGCTATGACGGTTCTCAGTGGTTTTGCAAATACATTTTTGATGCTCATTATTGCCAGGTTATTTGTGGGTGTTAGTCAGTCGATGTTGAGTCCCGCTGTTTATTCTTATCTGGCTGATGCATTTTCACCAAAGAAACGAGCGACGGTATTTTCTGTTTATGCGAGTGGTATTTTTATCGGTATTGGGCTTTCATTTTTAATAGGCGGCTCTATTTCCCTGAAATACGACTGGAATACAGCACTTATTGTTGTTGGTGTACCCGGGCTGATTTTAGCACCTGTGGTATGGTTTGGATTGAAAGAACCTGAGAGAAACAGTAATAATGCTCACATCGAAGCGTCAATATTTTCAGAAATCCGGCTCATATTGAAGAAAAAAACAGTTCGCTGGCACCTGATAGGCTTCAGCAGCCTGGCATGTTTGGGATATACTATTCTGGGATTTGCGGGAAATGTTTTTTCTGATGTTTTTTCTGCCCCAGAATATATTTCTCTTTTCGGATGGTTTATGTTTGGTGTGGGTGCGACAGTGATCATAAGCGGGAAAATTTCCGATATCTTGGCGAGGAAAGATCCGTCAAGGCGTTTTTGGATGCCGATTTTTGCAGCAACAGCATGCATCCCTTTTTACGCTGCCGGTTTATTTGCAGATAATGCGTACAATGCATACTTGCTGATAGGGTGCGGTGTCTTAATTTCATCGTCATACAATGGAGTAGCAGCGGCACTTCTGCAATATTTTGTTACTTCGAGACAGCGAGCACTGGCAGGAGGGTTGTACCTGTTCGTAGTAAGTATTGCAGGTTTTGGAATCGGGCCGCCTCTAACTGGGTGGCTAACCGACACAGTATTTGATGGACGATATGGAGTAAGCTATTCAATTTTTTCTGTAGTAATCGTCTGTGGATTTATCTCCGTTTTTTCGTTTCTTCAGGCCATTAGAAATTACACTGTTGATGCAGTAATCGAGTAATAGCAAAAGAATGACAGCGATATGAATAAAAAAAGGAAGGAAAACACAACGTATCAAAAAGATAGAACCTCCTGGAGCGAAGCTCCATTTCTGATGATAAAAGGGTTTTTGATGGGATCTGCAGATATTGTTCCTGGCGTGAGTGGTGGTACGATGGCGCTAATAACCGGGATTTATGACCGATTAATTGGTGCCATTCGAAGTTTCGATACAACTTCCATTGGCTATGCGTTGAAGCTCAAAGTAAAAGAGCTGTTTGATTACATTCACTGGAAATTTCTGTTATTACTGCTTTCTGGCATTGCCTTGGCAATCTTGTTCTTTACACGCATTGTTCCACTTCAGGTTTATATGTTTACCCATCCCGAACTTATTTATGGCCTCTTTTTTGGATTAATTGTGGGATCCATTGTGCTCTTGATATTTGAAATTGATCAGCAGGAAAGAACTAAAAAAATTATACTGCCACTGATTGCAGGAGCTCTAATAGGCTTTTGGATTGTTACCCTGGTACCTACAGATACATCTGAGTCTTTTTTATTTGTTTTTTTGTCGGGAGCTATTGCCATAACCGCCATGATTTTGCCGGGTATCTCGGGCTCATACCTGTTACTTATTCTCAGAAAGTACGACTACATTCTTTCACAGCTTGGTGCTATAGGCGGGAGTGAAACATCGGAGGCTTTGCTAAATCTTCTGCCTTTTGCTTTAGGAGCTATAGCTGGTTTAATGATATTTTCGCGAGTTTTATCATGGCTGCTAAAAAATTATAATACAGTCACCATAGCTGTACTCATTGGCTTTTTGATCGGGTCACTTTATGTTATCTGGCCGTTTCAGGAAAGGGAGTATCAAAAAGTAGTAAAAGAGACGGAGCAGGTTAATGTTAACAGCGAGGTAGTAGATGATTTAATGGAACGGGATAGTGAACCAAATTTGCCCGAATACCAACGCTTGTCTGATAGGCTGAACCTTCCGACGGAAGGCACGGTAACATTGGAGACGATAGAACAAAAAATGATAAAAAGCCGCCCGTTTATACCAGGTCTATCTGATCACAATGAAGAGCAAATCGGTCTTGATGAAGGAATTGGTGGAATGGGCGGAGGACTGATTTTAATATTTGTGATTTCTTATCTCAGAAAACATGACTAATTAGGTGTAAAATGGTTTATAAACCTATAACCGCTTAAGAAATAATTCCAAAATTCGTATACTATTAATATAAACTACAACGAAAATTTAGGAGGGTAACCCCATGTTTGAAATAAAAAAAATATTAGTGCCTACCGATTTTTCAAAGGGGTCTGAGTCGGCCTATCCTGTAGCACAGAACCTGGCAAGTACGTTTGGATCTACAGTCGATTTTATGCACGTTATTCCAACGCTCAAATATTTTAATGAGAGTTTGAAAAGACTGGGCGTTCCTCTGGATATGAATGAAGATGTGTATCCTCAGATTATGGATGAGTCGGAGTTGAAGCTTGAAAAGGCAATGAATCAATATCTGAAGGACGTGAACAAAGGCGAAAAAATCGTAAAAGTGGAGAGACGGCCATCCGAAGCTATTGTAAAATATGCCACTGATAATGGTTACGACATGATTGTGATGGGAGCCCGGGGTAAAGACGAATCAAAACTTATTCGCGGAGGCGTAACGGAACGGGTCATCAGAAAATCAAGAATACCGGTTTTCTCGGTTGATAAACGTTTTGATAGGAGCAAGGTAAAAAATATTGTAATGACTACGGATTCATCTGAACTTTCATTATCAGCATTTCCGCTGGCAGCCGCAATGGCGGATACATATCAAGCAAGTTTAACCTTGTTCCACGTAATAGAGCTTTATGGAAGTGGTGTAGATGATATTCCCCGAAACCCGGCCAAAGGCGAATCGGTTTCTATCTACGAGGGGATTATCGATCGCATTAATACGTATCTGGAAAAACGAAAGCTCGAAAATATTCATGTTCAAAAAACAGGCGTAACTTACGAAGATGAGATCACCATCACCGAGGGTGAAGATAGCCGAACGATTCCGCTACACACAAAAATTGAGAAAGGTGTATCGGCTCATTATGAGATTGAAAACTATGCTTCTGAACATGCAGACCTACTGATAATGGCAACGCACGGGCATAGTGGTTTTGCACACTTGATTTTGGGCTCCACGGCCGAAAAAGTTGCTCAGTATGTGAAACAACCGGTCATCACAATCCGTCCGGAAGAATCTGATTTCGAAAACGGGGTTTGATTGTTTTTAAACATCGCCGGTTATTTTTAAAGAAGCCTATCTAATTGGAGCCCTTAAATGTAATGGTATAGCCCGGTATATTTCTTGTTCAGTATTTTATGTAAAAAATGAACTTTCGCTCTTTATAGTTGTTATTTAACATCCAAAATTGCATATTTTCACCGTTCATCGAGCGTTGCTACACTCAGCCATCTCTTTTTCTTTGTTTTCTCGCAGTTTAAAAATTAAATCCAAAACAAATAATCTCAGTTATTATGGTAAACATAAAACAGCGATTTGTGCTGGCACTGCTTGCCCTGCTACTGCTACCGGCAACCATTCTTGCACAAAATCTTGAAGCTTTTGAGGAAAAGGTTACCGAGTTTACGCTCGATAACGGGCTTCATTTCATAATTGTTGAACGCCCGCTTGCCCCCGTGGTCAGTTTCGTAACTTTTGTCGATGTTGGGGCGGTAAACGAACCAGCAGGACATACTGGAATTGCTCATATTTTTGAGCATATGGTATTTAAAGGTTCAAAAACGGTGGGTACAACCAATTGGGAAGAAGAGCAGGCCTACATTGATAAGATGGATGAAGCTTACAATGCGTGGGTAGAAGAAAAATATAAGCCCAATCCCGATGAAGAAGTAATGGCTGAGCACTGGGAAGATTTTGAAGAGTACCAGGAACAGGCAAACTCGTACGTGGTTACAAATGAGTTTGATGAGATCATAAGTCGTGAAGGAGCCACAGGTCTAAATGCCAGAACCGGCTATGACTTAACAGACTATTTTTATAGTCTTCCAGAGAATAAAGCTGAGCTTTGGTTTAGTTTAGAATCAGACCGATTTCAAAATCCTGTATTCCGAGAGTTTTATGAGGAGAAAGATGTGATTATGGAGGAACGGCGCATGGGGGTCGACTCTGATCCTTTTGGCCGCTTGCGTGAAGAGTTTTTGAGCATTGCCTACACTGCACATCCCTACGGTAGAACATTGATTGGCTGGCCTTCTGATATCACGGCTACAACAATTGAAGACACTGAAAACTTTTTCGAAACATATTACACCAACGATAATTTCACCTTTGCCATCGTGGGTGATGTCGACCCGGCTGAAATGAGAGACCTTGCAGAAACCTATTTTGGTGATATTCAATCAACAAATGAAGCACCTATTTTAAATACACTTGAACCGGAACAGCGAGGAGAAAGACGATTTACAATCGAAGAGGAGAGCCAGCCAATTTTATTTGCCGGCTATCACGCGGTGGGTCAAATGCATGAGGACTACCCGGCGTTGGAGATGCTGGCATCAATACTTTCGAGTGGCAGAACTTCCAGAATGTACAAAACGCTTGTTCAAGACGAGCAACTGGCTTTAGCTGTACAAACAGCCGTTGGGTTTCCAGGCTCTAAATATCAATCACTATTTATAGCTTATGGGCTTCCAAATCAGGGTGTGTCCATAGATACACTTGAAACAGCGATCTTTGACGAAATTGAAAAGGTGAAGAGTGACGGAGTTACACAGCAGGAGCTGGACCGCGCCATTACCAATGCCAAAGCCAATTTGGTTAGAGGTTTAAACTCCAATATGGGTCTTGCCATGAACTTAGCAAGAACTCATGGGCAACAAGGTGATTGGAGAAGACTATTTACAAGGATTAATGATTTGGAAAACGTGAGCGTTGAAGACATTCAACGGGTAGCAAATCTTTATCTGAATAAGCAAACCCGAACGGTTGGAAAGATTGTCAACCGACCTTCAGAAAATGAAGTCACTGAAAATCAATCAGGAAATTAAGAGGAAACGATATTATGCAAATGAAATTAAAAAGCTTACTTCTTGTATTCTTTTCCGTATTGATGGTACTTCCCGCTTTTGCCCAAAAAAGCTGGGATGAAATCGAGTACCCGGAGCTGAATAGCTTTGAAAAACCGGATGTGGAATTTTTTGAACTGGATAACGGCATCAGCTTCTACCTTGTAGAAGATGATGAATTACCCCTGATTAATCTTCGTACCCTGGTAAGGACAGGAGGTGTATTGGTTCCCAACGAAAAAGCAGGATTACAATCCGTTACAGGAACTGTCATGCGCTCAGGGGGAACTACCTCGATTACGGGAGATGAACTGAATGAACTTCTTGAAGATCGTGCAGCACGTATGGAAACCGGGATCGGACTCACGTCTGGCTCTGCATCTATGAACGTTCTAAAGGAGGATTTTGAGGAGCTCCTGCCTGTATACATAGATTTACTGCAAAATCCTGCATTTCCGGAAGATAGAATTGATCTGGCCAAAACACAGCAAAAAACAGCTATATCTCGTCGAAACGACGAAACACTGCCGATTGGAATTCGAGAATTTCAAAAGCTGATTTACGGACCGGAATCCGTTTATGCCAGAAACACAGAATACGAGACCATTGATAATATCACCCGGGAAGACCTTGTGGATTTTCACAGGAAATCTTTTGTAGGTGAAAACATGATGGTTGGCGTGATTGGAGATTTTGAAATGGAGGAGATGAAAGAGGTGCTAAGGGAAGCATTTCAGGATATTCCAGCCGGAAGTGAGCTTGAACTCACGTTTCCGGATATAAACTACGAGTTTGTCAATACCATCAATTTTGTTGATAAAAGTGATGTTAATCAGAGCTTTGTTATGATGGGGCATATTGGTGGTTTGCGAGAAAATCCAGACTACGCAAAAATACAGGTGTTGAACCGGGTATTAAGCGATGGCTTCTCCGGCAGGCTGATGCAGGTGGTTCGCAGCCAGATGGGGCTGGCATATTCGGTATTTGGTGAATATGGCAGCGGAAACTTTTTTCCCGGTATGTTCTACGCCGGCGTTATGACGCAAAGTGAAACTACGGCTGAAGCTATAAATGCTATTATTGGCCAGATCGAACGCCTGCAAAATGAACCTATTACCGAGAAAGAATTAAGCGACACGAAAGACAGGTTTCTTAACTCCCTGGTTTTTGAGTATGACAGTCGTGCAAGCGTGCTCAATGAGCAGATGAGCTTCGACTATGCTGGCTTGCCGGATGACACATTCGACAGGCTGGTCGAAGAGATACAGCAGGTTACCATAGAGGATGTGCAGCAGGCGGCTCAACAGTATATGCAGCCAGAAAATCTTCAGATTTTGGTAGTGGGTAATGGTGAAGAAATCGGAGACCAGCTCGATCAGTTTGGTGAGGTGAACGAAATCGATATTACAATACCTCAGCCAGGTGATGATGAGGAAGTAGTCGCCGGCGACCGGGCATCTGGTACTGAATGGATGGAACGAATGGCAGTTGCCGTGCTCCCAGCGGGTGGTATTGATGGTAACTTTACATTCGAAGCAGCCAACGAAGTCAATACGCCACAGGGTACAATGACGCTGAATGTTACCCAGACGGCTGACTTTGAAAACGAGATTCTCATTTCTGAGGTGCAGACACCCATGGCGAATGTAACCATGCGAATCGAAGATGGTGAGGGTACGATGGTGATGGGGGGCAATGAAATGCCGATGCCGCCTGCACAGCGCGATCAGGTGCTTGCAGAGTTTTACCGCAGCCATATTTATTTAGCCATTAACCGTGAATCTCTGGATGTAGAATATATGGGGATGGCCGAAATGGATGGTGAAACCTACGCGCATGTTCGGGTGAACGATGAGATGACTTTGAACCTTTATCTTGACCCTGAAACAGGCCTGCCTATGGTAACCACATACAGACAGTTTAATCCACAGGTTGGAGGAAACTCCACCATTAAGTTGGTTTCTACAAACTGGACGGAAGTGGATGGCGTTGTTGTTCCCTATGAAACCACCGTATACACAGATGATGAAGTTTCTGCAGTTACCACGATTTCATCCCATTCGGTAGAGTAAAAAACATCACTTCCTAACCGAAATTTGATATAAAAGGCTCTGATTTTTTCAGGGCCTTTTTTGTATCATAAATAAAAAAACCAATGCAGATAGATAAAAGCGAATACGGTAGTTATTACGGCAGATATATAGAACTTGTAAACGGTATTCCACTTGAAAACCTATGGAAAAGTGGAGCGAAAGACGTAATAACGCTGATAGATAGCCTAACGGACGATGAAGCATTGATCCGTTATGAAGAAGATAAATGGTCTTTAAAAGAAGTAATTGGGCATGTGCTGGATACGGAGAGAATATTTTGCTACCGGGCACTGGCAGTAGCAAGAGGAGAAGAATCCATAAAAGGGTATGATCACAATATCTATTTGGATAATGCCGATTTTGACCGGGTTACACTAAATAGCCTGAAAGAGCAGTATAATTCAACGAGAGAGTACAGTATGTCTCTTTTCAACAGTTTTTCAGATAAAGATCTGGTTCGTACAGGTACTGTTAATGATGCTGTTTTTTCAGTAAGGGCGATGGCATATGTAATTGGCGGACACGAACAGCATCATTTACATGTAATCGCGGAAAGATATCTGCCGATTATTACGCAAGATGCTCCGTAAACTCCTTCGTTGACGTATTTTTTTTATTGGCGTAATTCACTATCGTATCTCGGAGCTCATCTGTGTTAGCAATATCTGTTAACTCGCGAACATTCGCAGTATGTAACCACTCATCCAATATATTTGAAAATTGCTCTGTAACGTTATAAATAACGTTAATTCCCATCTGATGCAGTGCAGCAGCATTGCATAGCTGCTCATACTGGTTTTGAATGGGTAGAACCATCAGCTTTTTCCCCAGGTACATCGCTTCGGCACAGGTTTCAAAGCCTCCGCTTGTCAGAACTCCCCGGCAGGTTTCAAGACTTTTCAGAAAACCATTGTTGCTTACAGGATTTATCCGAATATTGGCATCCTTAAAAACGCTGCTGCAAGATGGAGAAAATATGTGCCATTCTGCATTTTTTACCCGTTTAAAATGCGGAATAAGTTTGTCATGGTGAAATGCGGGCAGATATACTGATACGTGATTTCCCGATTCCGGATTTAGATTGAGAATCTCCGTGCGTATAATAGGTGGCTCAATAAAACTATCATACCTGCGAAAGTGGAAACCAAGAGCTGACTTGCAGGGAGCAAATTTCTTCAAAATCTGTTCAGCAAAAAGAGATTGTCTGGCGGGTCTTGGGCTGAAATCGGACATAAATGCAGCCTGATGACTTAGTGCCAGTGACGGCACCTCTGCTTTATATGCCGCCCATGCCGATATTGGCTCGTAATCAGAAATTACAAGATCATAAGAAAGGGGTTTAAGCTGATTCACATCTTTAAGAAAGGTAACTGGTTTCAGATTTCTGATTGTTTCATATAGAGAGACCCGTCCATTATTACTATAGGTGAGGCTGATTCCGCGTTTTTTCAATACGCGAACGTTTTCAAGCGACATTTTGCAGTTATAGCCACTTAAAAGAACATCTACTTCTGCATTATTTGATAACAATGGAAGAATTTCGCGCGCCCGGCTGATATGGCCATGTCCGGTTCCCTGAATACCGTATAGTATTCTCATTGAGTGCGAATTTTTAAGTTTTTCCGCTTTTTACCGATGATTTTTTCGATCCTTTCGCTGCCAGTAAAATCTTCTTCCCTGTATTTATACATCGACCACTCATCACCGTCGTACTCAAGGGCCGTCAGATTTTCAACCCAGTCACCAGAGTTCATATAAATCACAGATCCCTTTTCATTTTCATAGCCTCTGATCTTCGGCTGATGAATATGCCCGCAAATAACGTAGTCGTACCCCTGGTCTATAGCCAGGTCCATGGCAGTTGTCTCGAAATCTTCTATGAAGCGAACAGCTTTTTTTACACTGTCTTTGATCTGCCTGGAGAGTGATATTTTGTTTTTGCCCATACTCAGCAACATTTTATTGATGGCACGGTTCAGCATAATGAGCAGGTCGTAGCCCTTGCCTCCCAATTTTGCGATCCACTTACTGTGCTTCATCGTTATGTCAAAAATATCACCATGAAAAATCCATACTTTTTCTCCATTGAGCGTGAGAACCAGTTTGTCTCTGATAAAAAGCGGGCCGAGCTGAAGGCTGGACACTTTTCTAAGTACCTCGTCGTGGTTTCCGGTTAGATAGTAGATATCCGTTCCGTTTGTCATCATGGTGAGCAGTCTACGCAGAACCATCATGTAGGCTTCCGGCCAGTAATACTTTCTGAAATTCCAGACATCCACAAAATCGCCATTAAGGATAATGGTTTTGGGTTCAATGGAATTCAGGTATTGCAGCAGTTCAAGGGCATGGCAGCCTACTGTTCCCAAATGGATATCGGACAAAACAACAATGTCAAGGTTTCGTTTCGTCATGGCAGATGATTTATTTTTATCAAATAAACGAAGCCAGGATTACCAAAACATTCTCTTAATATTAGCTTACTATGAAGAAAGTGGATAGATGAGAACACTAAAACCGTAAATGTTTCAGTTTTTTGGGTAAAAATTAATTACGTTATTAATACACTTTTACAAAAAATTTGCAAGCTATGGCTGATTCAAAAAAGCTTGAAGAGAGAGTTAAAGAACTTACTTGTTTATATCGTGTATCTAGCCTGGATGAAAAAAAAATGTCTGCAGGAGATATACTTCAGAAATCTGTGGGATATTTGGCAGAAGCGGTTCAGTTTCCTGAAAATTGTGCTGCTCAAATTACATATCAAGAAAAGAGGTATAGCAATGTACAACCCGGGCCAACAATTGCGGAGGTTTCTTCAATTGCTACTATTTCAAAAACAAAACAACTGAAAATTACGCTCGGTTACCAGGAAAAAGGGAATAGCGATAATTCTGGAGTGAGCTTTTTACAAGAAGAACAAGCTATGCTAGATGCTGTGTGCAAGCAGCTTGCCTCGAAATTGAACTGGATGGAGGTTAACAAAGAACTTGAACTTTATCGTCTCACTCAAAACCTTTCATACCTGAATGCAAAAATTGGAAGTTGGGAGTATGATTTCGAAAATAATGAAATCTATCTCTCAGAAATTTTAGCAACTCTTCTTGAAACAGATGTTTCGTTAGCCAGGTCACCCCGGGATTTGTTAAAGTTTATTGCCCATAAAGAAGATAGAGAACGCCTGAAAAATCAAATATTAAAGGCTATTAAACTCCATGAACCAATTGATTTGGAAGTGGTTGCCCGTACGGGTAGTGGTAAAAAAATCTGGATGAAAATGGTGGGAGAACCAAAGTATGATGGCAGTACCTGCAGAACTCTATTTGGAACCGTTCAAAATATTCAGCGCTGGAAAGAGGTTGAAAAAGCTCTGAGTGAACGAAACCAGTTTATTGAAACTGCTTTGGAAAATCTTCCTATTGGCATTGCTATCAATACCATTAGCGATGGAAAGACTCAGTTGATGAATCAGAAATTTTCTGATGTGTATGGATGGTCGGAAAAGGAAATTACAGACGTGGAAACTTTTTTTAATAAGGTTTATCCCGACAAAAAATATCGGGATAAAATCACAAAAAAGATTATTGAGGACCTTAAAAGTAAAGATCCGGCAAAAATGAATTGGGAGGGCATTTCGGTCACTCAAAAATCGGGTGAGAAACGGATCGTTAACGCAAAAAATATTCCACTATATCAGCAGGACTTAATGATTTCTACGGTTACGGATGTAACTGAAAGGTTTCGGGCAGAGGAACAACTAAGAGCAAATGAACGCAGATTTAAGGCTCTGGTTCAGGATGGATCCGACCTAATCGCCATTCTAAATTTAAGCGGAGAGTTTACCTATATAAGTCCCACATCAAAACTGATACTTGGAATATTGCCGGAGAATGCTATTGGTAGAAAAATGCTTGATTTCGTACACGAAGATGATCAAAAAAAGATCACCGAAATTATGAATAATCTTCCTGACCGGCGTCGTTTCAATATAAAGCAGGTTCGGTTTAAGATTGGAAAAGGACGATATAAATGGCTGGAGGCCAGCGTCACCAATATGCTTCATGAACCTTCGATTGGAGGTTTTGTGGTAAATGCCCATGATATTACGGATAGGATAAAGCATCAAAATGATATGAAAAAAGCTCTGGCGGAAAAAGAAGTATTGCTTTCAGAGATTCATCACAGGGTTAAGAATAATCTTGCCGTTATTTCCGGTATGATGCAGCTGCAGCTTTATGATGAAAGCAATCCTGATGTTCAGGATAAACTGAATGACGGCATGTTACGTATACAAACCATGGCCAATATTCATGAACTTCTCTACAATACGAAGAGCTTTGCAGAGCTATCGTTCAGAGACATCATTCAAAAACTTGCCAATAACGTGATGGCAGCCATGAGCAGGAATAAAGATGTTGATTTAAGAATCAAATCTGAACCGGTTCAGCTGAATATAAACCAAGCCATACCTTGTTCACTTATCATCAATGAAGTGCTTACCAATATTTTTAAGCATGCCTTTAAAGGCCAAAAAAAAGGAAAAATTGAGATATTCATACATCAACAAGATGAGAAAGTTGGTTTGAAGATCGCAGACGATGGGGTAGGTTTACCGGAGGATTTTAACCTTGATGACGGACGTTCTCTTGGTAAAAATATCATCAAAATATTATCTGAACAGCTTGAGGCACGAATTCAACTTTACAGCAAAGGAAACGGAACTACCTTTGCACTGAATTTCGAAGCGCAAAAAACACCATCCATAAGTTAACCTTAAATAATCATTATGAGCAGTTCTCAAAAGAAAATCGTGCATTTACATCTTGGCAAAGAAAACTATAAGACCATCATGACGGCAGGCCGCCACGAATTGATTTCGGACGAGCCTGCATCTGTGGGTGGACAAGACTCCGGGCCCGACCCTTACGATTATTTATTGATGTCGCTGGGATCATGCACGGTTATTACGCTGAAAATGTATGCGGATCGTAAAAAGTGGTCTGTAGATGATATTTATGTAGAAATGCTGCATCATAAATCGCATGCAGAAGACTGCAGAGACTGTGATGATCCTAAGGCCAAAATCGATAAAATTGAAAAAGAGATCATTATCAAAGGAGATGTAACGGAAGATCAGCTTCAAAGATTGATGGAAATATCAAAGAAGTGTCCTGTTCACAGAACGTTGTTGGGCGATATCAATATTGAAACGACGATCGATAAACGATAGCGGTAAAATTGTAGCTATTTAAAAGCCAATCAATCCTTGAAGGTGTGATCCATTTTTCAAGTCAGTAAACTTTTTAAAGTCATCCCGCTGGTTTGAAAAATGATGCATAAAGAATGTTGTTCGGGATTCATGAAGCTTGATGTATTGGCTAACAGCTTCTTTCCAATAACCAACATTTAGCCATGTGAAAGGGTTGTCGAGATTGGATGCCACGAGGTAGGTGTGATCAAACTCTGAGTCGATATTTATCAGGTTCAATGCATCGCGGCTAAGGTAAGCACTCTGTGTAAAAAGGTGGAAATAAGCGGCTGTGTTTTGCAGAAATTGTTCAAAATCGGGCTGTTTCTTTTCAAAAATTGCCGGTTCGGGTGCCAACTCTGATTTCGAGTATCCAATGTCATCAAATCGAATTGAACAGATTACCCTGGGATTTTCGATATGGGGGAAGGTTTGAATAAAGAGATCTGTCCCCGATTGGTTATAGTGAGTTTTGAGTGCAGCAAGTGCCTGCCCAGCAGAGATAACGGAGCATCGAAAAGCACTTTTCTGATTTACAAACTGCGGAAGAACCAACAGTTCGAGCACATTTCCGGATGAGCGGAAGGTCCATTTATCGCTTCCTGCGTTTAACTGCTCATTCTTAATTTGTTTGATTAATTTTAGCGGCATTGGTCTGTACTGTAAAAATAAGTCGCCCTATCACTCATATAATATTAGAATGTGAGGCCTATATATGAAGCGTTATAGTCTGATTGTGTACTAAGGGAAATCCCTAATAGATATTCTAGTTGTGTTAGGTTGGAAAAAGAGCGTGTCTATATCACTTAAAATCAACTAATTGGAAAGCAAAATCTGTTCAGGTGCAAAAGCGGAGTGACCAAGAAAGCACCTTATCAAGCCGTTTTTGATTTAGCCATGTTGGTTACGATGACCACCCTGTAAACGAGTATATTTGAGTTTAACTGCCACTGTTTCGTTCAGTAGCGATAAGATCAAACTTCACGGTTAACTCATCATCAGCCTGGATGAGGCCGAGTAGCGCTGTTGGAGGCTCCACATTAAAATCAGACATTCGTATCGTGGTATTTCCAATCGCTCTTACTTTATCTACATCCAAATAATAGGCTCTGGTTTCAAAATGAATGTCCCGAGTTTCACCGGCAACGGTCAGGCTACCTTTTACGTCTACAAGAAAGGGGTCGTTGGGATTTTTGGGCATTTCGAGTAGTTCTGCACTATCAAAGAGGAACGTGATTTCAGGAAAGTTGTCGGATTTCAGTGCGTTTCTGAGATCGCGATTCATTCTATTCTTGCCACATTCAAACCCATCAACCCTAATATCAACCTGTAATGACAACCGCTCCTGTACATTTTGTACAAATTCGGAGTTATCTTCTTCTTCGTCGTAAAGTGTTGCTTCACCTGAGTATTTGTTGGCTTCGCATTCAAACTCATTTACATTCGACCGACCTTCAATCCAAAGCTTGCTCTGCTCTGATGGATAGTAGGAGAGCTGCTGAGAATAGACCTGGTCCGCCACCAATGAAAAGGCAGCGGCCAGGATGAAAAACAGTACAATCGGTATTAGAGCTTGATATTTCATGCGTTTCCGTGGGTTCGATCCCGTTTTATCTGCTAAACGTAGTATTAAAGGATATTACTATTTCGTCTCTTGCACGAATGGTGCCAAATACAGCAGTGGGTGGATCAATATCAAAACTTGTCATAAGTAGTTCTGTATCGCCCGCAAAGATCATATCTCCCTGTTCATTCATGGAGGCTACAACCGTCATTTCTGCGTTGTGGTCTTTACCTGCCGCATTGATAACACCGGTGGCTGTAATTTGAGCCGTTCCCTCGTTTTTCTCAATCGAAGTGATCTCGTTAAGGGTAAATGTTACATAAGGGTGATCATCTTTTTTCATGTATTTCTGGAGGTTCTTTGTAAGGCCACCAGAACTAGACTCAATACTTTCAACGGGAATATTAAGACTTAGTGATACAAAGTGATCGGGTGCTAATGTTTCAAATGTTAAGTTTTCAGTATCGGTAAGTACCAGTTCACCGTTCATGTCTTTAATTTCGGCGTCCCAGCTCTTTACGTTAGAATCGCCGTCTATCCGCATTTCAAAACTGTCTTCAAGAGTATAAGTGACTTCCTGTGCAAATAGTGCACCAACTGAAAAAAAGAGTACAAGGAGTGTGATTGCTGTTTTTCTGATATACATAATGTGTTTCTTTTTTTAATAAAAGAGCAGGGTATTCATACACCCTGCTCATTATAGTGAAAGTTACGTTTAGAAGCTTACAACTGCTTCAATGTTAATTCCGCTGAACTCAGCGCCCGCAAATGGGCCTGCAAATCCATCATACTGCTGATTAACATATTCAATTTTGGTCAGTACGTTTTTGGTTAAGAACCAGCCGCCACCAACATTCACACGAGTGATGTCGATATCGTTACCACCAACCTCTTCGCCGGATACTGAGTTGTAACGGCCACCAAGGTAAAAGTCTTCACTGGCACCAAATCGGTAGATCAGTTCGCCACCAAGCTGTGTGAAAGATCTTGAGCTTGATTCTGTTTCAATCTGACCAGATACAGTTTCGATAACTCCGTAGAATTCCAGTCCCTGGAACTTAACAAACGGGTTGATCATAATGGATGTCATTTCACCAGCTGCAGGGGTTTCGCCACGGCCAGGAGTAAATGTAGGTGCATAACGGCCAGCGCGGAAGTTACCAGGGGTAATTACGTTATAGTAGCGTGTTCCTGCACGGTCGCCTGAATAGAGGTAGATGCTTGAATTTTGAGAAACTCTGAAAAGCGAACCTGTGAGTCGGAATCTCAAGTCATCATTTATCTGCTTGTCGTATCCTACTTTGGCCAGGAAAGAAGGTTTGGTTTTAATATCACCTTCTACAGTACTTTGGTTTAATTTACCATTGGTTAAACCGATCATACCAAATATTGGGCCATTGTAAAGGTACACTTCACCACCCACTTCTGTTGTAAACGAGTCCATAATGTAGTTTCCTACAAAAGGGTTGTAAATGGTAGCACCGTTATCACTTCTGCGGAAGTGGTTGTCACCGTAGTTGTTTTCCATGTGACCTACTTTAATACGAATGTGGTCGCTAAGGCCGGAAAGAAACCCTTCTTCGATAAAATCGAATGAATCCATCTGGAGGTAACCGCCCTTAACATAAGCTTCGGGGTGGTGCTGAGATGAAAGATATGTTCTGAGGTGCATCCGTAAGCCGGGTGCCAGAGATACATCAAGATCGAGGTTTGATGTTGCAAGGTTAAAGTTGCTTTCGAGATCAGCAAGGTCACCGGCATCGTTATCGTGACTGATTCCCTGAAACTGTAAAGTATTAGATCCGCCAATACGTAATTTAAAGCCATCGAACTCAACATCTGTTCTGAAAGGTGCTTCAAATTGATTGAGTCCTGTTTGGTCAGGAGCTACGTAGTAGGGAAGATCTCTATCCTGAGTCTGAGCCTGCACATTCATTGTGCCGGCGGTAAGGAGCAGTAATGTTATAATTGATAGTAGTGTTTTCATGATTCTAAACTTTTTCATTTAAGTATGTGTGGCAGCAAATGGTTTGTTTTTTTGATTGCTGCGTTTGTCTCAGTTGTCTTATCGACGGTTCTAATATCCGTACTTGTTCAACCTATATTAAGAGTAGCATCTCTGATAAGAGAGTAGGGGTATCCCCGATGGGGCTGTGTAATATGCTTAGATGAAGATTGGTTTGAATTCTATTAAGAATAATTTATAACACTAAAAAACAAATACATATAAGAAATATCAAATAGGATTATATCAATTGATAATGTTTACCGTTAATTGGTTTAACAGTAAAGGTATTTTTTCTCAAAAATATCTTTTTTAGCAAATTCACCCCAAAAAAGAGTGATGAGTCGGATGTGCAGGCGATTATGATCCGGTACCCTCAACCCATCGCACGGCATGCCGCATCAGCTCATTGGCAGATTCAAGGTGTAATTTGTCTTTGATGTTTGCCCGATGCGACTCTACCGTTTTCACGGAGATGTGAAGTTTACTTCCGATATCTCTGGTCGAAAGGCCTTTTCCTGTAAGCTCAAATACTTCAAGCTCACGATCACTTAAAACATCCAGGGGGTTGTCACTTTTAGAAGTATTGCCTGAGGTAAGCTTCATCAGCATTTTAGTACCTATTTTATCACTTAGATAGATACCACCCTTTAAAATTTGTCTAATGGCCGTAATCAATGTTTCGGCTGCTTCTAACTTCATCAGGTAGCCCTTGGCACCGGCCCGTAAAGCACGTTCTGCATAAAGCTCCTCATCATGTCTTGAAACCACAAGGATTTTTAAATCCGGCAGCTGATGCAGTAGATTTTTGATAAGCTCAATCCCATTCATACCGGGCAGGCTTATATCCACAACGGCTACATCCGGAACGTCTTTGACAATCTCAGAGAGGGCGCCCTCTGCGCTTTCATTCTGTCCGCTTACTTCGAATCCCATTTCTTTTTCAATCGTCATTACCAGGCCCTTTCGCATAAGCGGATGATCGTCGACGATATATACTTTTTTGTTGGTAGCCATCTGTTGTCAGGTTTGATTAGGTCGTTTACTGCTCAATAATTTTATATGAAGAGCCTACCGAAAGTAGTGTTATAATGATAGCGGCACCTCCAAAACGGCTCGATGATATTTCAAGGTTAGCGCCAATCAGGCGGGATCTAAATTTCATAATTCGAACACCCAGTCCTTTCTGTTGGTCCCAGTCTTCGGGAAACCCGCTGCCGTTATCTTCAATTCGTATAAGTAATTTTGTTTCATCAGAGTTCATCGTAATGAGTACTTTCGAGGCGTTCCCGTGTTTCACAGCATTGCTGGTTGCCTCCTGTACAATTCTGAAAAGATGGGTAAGACTCGTAGGATCTTTAAAATGGAGATTAATCGGGTTTTCAATTCTGCATTCGATGCTGAATAATTTTTCAGCATTTTTAGCAAGTCGTTCAAGAGCCGCAATCAATCCATTATTATCGAGTTCGACAGGAATCAGGTTTCTCGATAGGTTTCTTGCGTATTCATCGGCTTCCTTAACCAGATCTGTAATTTCCTTCACTTCATTTGTAAGGGGGTGATTTTCATCCTCCAATGTCGCAGCAATATTTTTGTTGATCAGCGTAATACCGGTTAACATTTGTCCCAGTCCATCGTGGAGATCCTGGCCAATTCTATGGCGTTCGTGCTCACTAATCCTCAGCACTTCCTGTTCAAGCCGCCTGGTCTCTGTGATATTTCTCACGATTCCTGTATAGAGACGCTGCCCGTTTACGTTTACTTCACTTACGGCGAGATACATCGGGAAAGTTGATCCATCCTTGCGTTTCCCGGTGACTTCTCTGCCGATTCCAATGATCTTTTTTTGCTGGGTTTGATGATAGTTGTCCATATACCCGTCGTGTTCACGCCGATAGGGCTGGGGCATCAACACTTTCACATTTTTTCCAATTACTTCGGCTGATGTATATTGAAAAAGATTCTCAGCGGCTTTATTAAATGTTCGTATATGTCCGCGATCGTCTATTGTTATGATGGCATCAACCGTCGTGTTTAAAATACTGCGGGCTCTGGCTTCACTTTCTCGCAGCTTTTGCTCAATTAAAAATTGTCCTTCCTTGTTACGGGTCAATTTTTCTGCAAAGGAAAGACGCACATCCAGCCGGCGTTCATCATATAATGATTCAATAATATATTGATCGATATCAGCATCCAGCAGTTTATACAAATAATCGGTTTCATCCTCTTTTATAACAGCATATATGGTGTATTTCCGGCTATGCTCTTTGGCTCTAACTTGTCTGCAAAACCAGATCGCATCTTCAGAATAATCGCTGATGATAATCAATGAGATTTTCTTTTCATCCAATATTGCGAGTGATGCCTCATTGGGCTCAGCAACCTCAAACTGATGGTTACGCTTCTCCAGTGCAGCAGAAAGTATCTCTTTTGATGCACTGTTGTATCCCGTAATTAAGGTATTCATAGATGAAATTAAGTTAAAATCATGTGTGCTAAATCTAATAAAAGTCCTGCTAACTATATACCAAACTTTGGATGTTTTGTTTGCTAGAAAATCATTCAAAGATTAGATGAAACGGGAAAATGATATGGCCTGCCGGTTTGATTATCAAGTACGCTCTGCGATGCCGTCCTGCCACTCAATAGCCACTTTTTTATCGGGTTGATAGGCATTTTTGCTTCGAATCCATTTCCCATCCTGTAATATCCTGGTAAAACCGCGTTCCAGTGGGGCCTTTGGATTTTGTTCCCTCAATTTTGATAGGTTCTCCCTTAACCGAGTGGATTTGAGATGTAAACGCCTTTCATAACGACTTTTAAGTTTTTCTGTAAGTGATAATATCTTGTCTTGTTTTCTAATAAGTATAGATGATGGATTTTGGGCTTCCAGCTGTGAATATTTCTGCTGCAAAATCGATTTTTTTTCGAAAATACGCCTCGAAAAACGGCTCTTTAGCTGTTCCGTAACGCTTTCGGTTCTGTTTTTGAAAAAATGAAGTTTATCTGATACTACCAGCAGCGCGTGTGAATGGGCCAGCCTGTACACATATTCCTTATAGTATTGAATTTTTCGCTGAAGAGTGTTTTCAAGAGATGCCGTCAGATCATCAACCAAATATCGAACTTCATTAATATCGGGTGTTGAAATGATAACGGATTGAGTGGGCGTCGCTGCCCTTTCATCTGCTACAAAATCAGAAATACTGAAATCTACCTCATGACCAACGGCGCTAACCACGGGTATCGAGGAGTTAAAAATAGTTCTGGCCACCTCCTCTTCATTAAAAGGCCACAGATCCTCCAGGGAACCGCCACCTCGCCCAACGATCAGGAGGTCTACCTTATCTTTGCGTTTGTTAAACCAGCGAATAGCTTCGGATATTTCGCCTGCAGCACTCTTTCCCTGCACACTGGCATGATGGAGATAGAGCGTGGCTACCGGCCATCGTTTTTCAAACGTTGCGCGTATATCGTGAAAAGCAGCTCCGGTTGCCGAGGTAATAACGCCTACGGTTAACGGAAAAGGGGGAAGAGGCTTTTTATGCTCAGGATTAAAAATTCCTTCTTTTTCCAGCTTTAGTTTTAGCATCTCAAACTTTTGTTGCAGTCGGCCCAGCCCGGCCTGCTGAACCAGTGTCACGATCATCTGATATTTTCCATGAGGCGGGTACACCTGTAAATCTCCTCCCAGCACTACCTGCTGGCCATCTTTCACAGGTGTATCGAGGCGGGCTGCAGTGCTTCTCCAGATAACACAAGGCAGCTGAGCACGATCATCTTTTAGTGTAAAATAGATATGACCGTTCCGGCTCTCTTTAACATTACTGAGCTCTCCTTCCACCAATATATCACGAAAGCGGGTTTCGATGAGAGATTTAATGTCTGCCGTTAGCTCGGATACGGATGGTATATCAAATGCAAAGGGTATCTGTTTATTCATGGACAGAAAATCACGGTTTTGTAGGCAAAAGTCCAACCTGCTGATGTCTACAATTTAGTGAGGTAGTAAATATATGCCCACTTCAGTATTTCTGCCGTGATGGATTTTTTTGATGTCATATTCCTATTTTAGAGCAGATATTTAAGAAAACGTCTTTTTAAAAGTAAACAGATATGTGCGGACGATACGTTATTAAAACCACACCCGAGGAACTTGCGGAGCATTACGGGGCAGACCCTAAAGAGATCGGTGTTTTTCGACCAAATTATAATGCGGCACCTTCTCAGTCTTTACCTGTATTAACCGAACAGGCGGGACAAAGAAGCTTAAAAGCCTTTCGCTGGGGACTTATTCCCCCGTGGGCTAAAGGAACCGATACCGGATATTCCATGATTAATGCCCGCGCAGAATCGGTTGCGGAAAAAAAATCATTTAAAAAACCCTTTTTGTATCGCCGCTGTGTAATCCCTGCCAATGGTTTTTATGAATGGAAAAAAAGCAGCAGCGGTAAGATTCCTTATTTTATCTCCAACCCAAACAACGACTTCATGAATTTTGCCGGCATCTATGAAGCTACAAATACGGAGAAGGGAGAGACATTAAACAGTTTTTCCATTATTACCACAGAAGCAAATAGTACAATGCGTGAGCTGCACGACCGTATGCCGGCAATTCTACTGGACAGCGAGATCACCGACTGGCTGAACCCACAACAGCATGATCCTGCGTACCTGCAGGATTTTCTGCGACCCTGGCCCGACGATGCTATTACGTTTTACCGGGTAAAAACCGATGTGAACAGCGTTCGGAATAACCATCCGGAGCTTACAGAGCCCTATCGCGACCTGTTTACCTGATCTATCAGTTACAGACAATTGTTTTGATGCCGTTCACCGATTTGCTTGCGGAGAGTGATAAAAAATGTCGCCACCTCTTGATATATGTGTGATATATGTGTAACCTGCAAGTGCAGGAAACTGTTTGTTTAGCAATAGGAATAAAGGAGGCGGTTGTGGAAAAAAAAGAATATCCCGCTATTAATGTGCTCAACGTAATGCGCGGGTTCCGGCGGCCTGATATTCCCCATCAGGTGACGCCCTACCGGTTTGAAACTCAGAAAGGGGAGAAGCACAGTATCTCGGAAATCAGGCAGGTACATCGTGAGCGGGTCGGTAAGGCGTATCATTTTCATTATGTGGTGCGTACCAAACAGCAGCGATATTTTCACCTCGTGTTCGATACGGGTACACTCACCTGGCATATGGTACAAGAAGTGGATCCGGAACTATTTTTTTCGTGACGCTGAATCAAGCCTTAGCTTCTTGGGTGAAACTCTTTGTGAATTTGATGGAGGAGACTGCGGTCTACGTGGGTGTATATTTCTGTAGTGCTGATGGAGGTATGGCCAAGCATTTCCTGAACGGCCCGTAAGTCTGCACCACCCTCGAGAAGATGTGTGGCAAACGAATGCCGGAAAATATGCGGATAGACATTTTTCTCAATACCCGCACGTTTGGCATACTTATTCACAATATTCCATACACTCATACGAGATAGTGGACCGCCTCGCTGGTTTAGAAACAGCTTATTTTGGCTTTTTTTGGGCTTTGTTGGGTCGAGAAATTCTTTTCGGGCAGTTCCAATGTAGTGTTCAATAGCCTCCTGGGCCGGCCCTCCAACAGGTACGAGCCGCTCCTTGTTGCCCTTCCCAATCACCCTGATAAACCCAATTTCGAAAAACAACTTGTCGGGGCTTAAATTGGTGAGTTCACTCACGCGCATGCCGCTTGCATAAAGTGTTTCTAAAATAGCGGCATCACGTATGCCGGCAGGTTCTGTGCGGTCAATGGCGTCAATAATAGCTTCAACTTCGTGGGGATGCAGAACTTCCGGTAGATTTTTTGCCTTTTTGGGCAGGTCAATCAACTCGGCTGGGTTAGCCTCGGCCAATTTTTCAGCAACCGCAAACTCATGAAAATTACGAATGCTTGAAATATTTCTCGCAATCGTGCTTACGGCCAGCCCCATGCTTGTTAATTCGGCCAGGTAATTCTCGATATGCCCGATAGTAATACCACCCAGCGAATGTATGTTTAAATCGTTTTTTACAAAAAGCAGGTATCTTCGAAGATCGTTTTCGTAGGAGTGATATGAGTTTTCGGCAAGCCCTTTTTCGAGCTTTATAAACCGTAAATACTGCTTTAATTCACTTTCAAAGGCAGGCATTACTCAGAGCTGTCTGAGGGTTTTGGTGATTTTGGTTTTTTAGACTTTTTATCGGTTGCGCCCATTTCCTGTTCTTCGTCCTCATCAGGGTATTCGATACGGCTGTGATAAACTCCCTTTAGAATACTTAAAAACGACTCTTTGATGATCTGAATCTGTTTAAAAGTTAGCGGACAGTTGCTCAGCTGTTCGTCATTGATACTGCCATCAACGATTCGGTTAATCTGAGCTTCGAGCTTACTGTATGTTGTGTCTTTCATCGATCTGCAGGAAGCCTCCACACCATCCGCAAGCATTAATATTCCCTGTTCTTTGCTGAACGGGATGGGTCCATCATAACGGAAGTCCTCATCCATCACGTTTTCTGAACTTTCGATAGCTTTTGAGTGGAAGTACCGGATAAGAGAAGTGCCATGGTGCGTGCGGATAAAATCTACAAGAATTTCGGGCAGGTTATGCTCACGTGCAATTTTCACTCCTTCACTCACGTGTGCTTTAATAACCAGTGCACTCATTCGTGGCTTCAGTTTATCGTGGTCATTGTTTTTATTCTGATTTTCAATGAAGTAGGATGGCTTAACCATCTTCCCGATATCGTGATACATCGCCCCAACCCGGCATAGCAGCGCATTTGCTCCAATATTGGAGGCTGCTGATTCTGCAAGGTTGGCAACCTGTAAACTGTGGTGAAATGTGCCCGGAGCCTTATTCATCAGCTGCTTCATAAGAGGAAGGTTGGTGTCTGCGAGCTCGAGCAGTGTAAAGTCGGTCGTGATTTTGAACAGTTTTTCGAAGAGCAGAATTAACGGGTATGTAAAGAGAATAAATACCGAGTTTACACCGATAAAAAAGAGATTTTCAACAAATGTTTCCCATCCTGTGAACCGGGCAAGTGAAAATCCGGCGCTCACCAATACATAGGTCATAAATACGATGCCCGGGGTGATAAAGAAAAACTGTGATCGTTTCTTGATGTCGCGAACCGAAAATACACCGAGGCTACAGGCAGCGATCGTGGCAACCAGGTATTCAAAATTATAGTCGTGAATAACACCGGTAATGATTGCCAGCGACACGGTTGCCATCAGGCCAACCCTCGAATCAAAAATAATGGTGAGGATAATTGGAGAGATCGCAATGGGTATGATGAGGCTGTTGACGCTTTCAAAGGGATATATGAAAGAGCTTGGAAGAATGACAAGTGTTAAAACAAGAAAAACCAAAAAGAACATAAGAGGCTGCTCAAATATGGGCTTTCTATACAGGTAGATGTAAATAAAAAACATCATGATGGCAATGGCGATGATAATTGTCTCGCCTAAATATCGCATCCAGCGTTCAAGCGTCGTAGCGGTGAGTGATCGTGCTTCAGCCAGGCTGTTTAAAATATTAGCCGTGTCGCTAGTTACAATGTCGCCCCGACGAATAATAATCTGTCCCTGGTCTACAGCCCCTTTAGTGAGCGACATGTTTGATAAATTTTCGTTGTAGCTGGCTTCTGTGTCAGCTTCATTAAATATGAGGTTTGGCTGCAATACGAGTGATAAAATCTGCATGGCTGTTTCTGAGAGATCACTCGGGAATGTGCGGTCGAGCTGACGGCGGGCGTTTGACGTGGCTTCTCCTATATCGCGCACGGTCTGTTTGCTAACGGTTCGCTGCGTAAGATTTTCCAGGTTGCGAATAGTGATATCTTCCTGCTCAATCGTATTTTTATCCCTGTTAATAATACCATTCTCGGAATACTCGTCGATAATTTGCGTAAGCTCACTGCGAATTTGTGAAACGTAGGACTGGCTTTGAGGCAGGTCATTAAAGATCACCTGCGCGTGATTCTCGGCAAGCAGAGTCCAGGCAGATTCACTGATCAAAATCTCTGAAAACTCTTTTTCCTGCATATATCTCAAGCTGTCACTTTCTACGGAAGAATTTCCATTTTCAACCGCTCTCCGCCACTGCGCATAACTATCCAAAACCGGCTGCATTTCACGGAAAATGTTGTCTAATTCGGCCTGCATATTCGCGTTTGCCTCAGTATCGAGGTGAAAAACGGGTTCTGTCTGTTCACGAATGGTTTCTCGCTCCTGTTCAAGTTCTTCAGCCGTTTTTTTGATTGAAAACGTAAAGGGAGCAGTGAGATCATCAGATCGCCACGGTTCGCCAATGGTAAAGCTGTCTACAGGCTGGAATGTGGAACGGGGAAGGACAAATATGACGATGCCAAGAAAACCAATAAGAATAAGAGCCCGGTAAAGTTTGTTCTTATTCTCGTTTTTCTGCTCTCTCTCCCGACGTTTACCGGAACCTATTGCCGGCGAAATTTCGGGCTTCTTCTGCCCGAGGCCAATTTTTTTGAGGATGCTCATTCGATTATATAGTAGGTGATGAAGTGTAAATCAACAGCATTACACGAAACAAAAGTATAAAAAGGGTTCATGAAGAATAAAAATGGTGACGAAGTAACTGATTAACGTGGAAATTCAATTTTTCCTATTCACCGATAAGTTCAATAAAATCGTTTTCGCTGAGAATAGGAATATTAAGTTTAACTGCTTTATCATACTTGCTGCCCGGTGAATCTCCGGCAATCAGATAATCAGTATTTTTGCTTACAGATGATGTGGTTTTTCCTCCATGTTTCTCGATCAAATCTTTGGCCTCTTTTCGGCTGTATGTTGGCAAAGTACCTGTTAAAACTACTTTTTTGCCATCCAGAACAGACGATAGAGTTTCTTCCTTTTCATAAGAAAATGTAAGTTCGGCTTCCCGCAATCGTTCTATCAGTTTTCGATTTTTTTCGGATGAAAAGAAGGAGGAAACTGACTCTGCAATTTTTGGACCGATGGAGTCAATCGCTGTCATCTCTTCCGTATCGGTATTCATAATAGCATCCATAGAAAGCAGGTTACCCGCGAGGTCTTTCGCCACAGTTTTTCCCACAAACCGTATTCCGAGAGCATAAACAAGACGTTCGAGCGGCTGTTTTTTACTTTTGGCGATTGCATCGATAAGATTTTGAGCACTTTTTTCTGCCATTCTCTCCAGCGGAAGCAGCTGCTCTTTTTTTAGCAGATAAAGATCGGCATAGGTCGTAATGAGTCCCTCATTGATTAGTTGTTCTACGACTGCTTCTCCAAGGCCTTCAATGTCCATCGCATCGCGGGAGGCAAAGTGAGTTACTCGTTCCCGTACCTGTGGAGGACACTCGGGGTTCATGCAGCGCCAGGCCACTTCGTCTCCCAGCTTAACCAGTTTTTCATCACATGCCGGACAGTTATCCGGCATGGAAAATGGTGCCGAACGGCCCTCTCTGTCGGGATTTACAACGCTAACAACCTGCGGAATAATTTCCCCTGCTTTTTCAACCACTACGGTATCTCCGGGGCGAATGTCTTTTCGCAGAATTTCATCTTCGTTATGAAGAGAGGCCCGTTTAACAGTTGTTCCCGCAAGATGAACTGGCTTTAATTCGGCAACGGGCGTTATTTTACCCAGGCGGCCAACCTGCAGCGTGATGGATTCCAAAAGGGTGGAGGCCTGCTCGGCTTTAAACTTATAAGCAATTGCCCATCTTGGAAACTTGGATGTCGATCCCAGCTCTTCATGGTATCGCTCTTCATTCACTTTAATCACTACACCGTCTGTTTCGTAGGGCAGATCACTGCGCAGGTTTTTCCACTGCTCAATAGTTTTAAATACCTCATCGATGGAATCACAGACTTTAAAATGTTCGCATACAGGTATTCCCATATCTGAAACCATATTCAATTTTTCGGCATGGGTTCGGGATGTATCCGAATCGGGTAAAATCAAATCAAAGGCAAAAAAACGAATGGGCCTTTTCGATACTTCACGCGGATCCTGCATTTTCAGGGATCCTGCCGTTGAATTTCTCGGATTGGCAAAGGCAGAAAGGCCCTGCTCATCTCGATATTCGTTCAGTCGAACAAAAGCCTCTTTTTCCATGTAGGCTTCCCCGCGAATCTCCAGCGTCTGGTTCTGATTGGGCTCCAGCGTTAACGGAATATCCCTTACCGTTCTGATATTCTTTGTGATATCATCTCCCCGGTTGCCGTCGCCTCGGGTAGCTCCAAGCACCAACTCACCGTTTTCATACCGAAGCCGGATAGAAGCTCCGTCAAACTTCAGTTCTACTGCATAGCTGAAAGTTATGTCGCCCAGAATATCTTTAACCCGTCTGTCAAAATCTTTGAGCTCTTCCTCGTTGTACGTGTTATCGAGGCTGAGCATTTGCTGCGGATGCTCTACCGTTGGAAAAATGCTCGACGGCTCCCCACCCACTCTTTGTGTGGGGGAATCCTCGGTTTGGAGGTCAAATTTTTCTTCCAGCTGCTGGAGTTCATCCAGTGCTTCATCAAATTCACGGTCGCTGATGAAGGGTTGTGCTTCCTGGTAGTAGGCACGATTTGCGCGTTTCAGGAGATCTTTAAGTTCAGTAACACGTTTTTCGGCTGCTTCTTTTGTCATTTTTCAGAAAATTATGCGGTAAACACGGAAAATGAGTCCAATAAACGTCCGCCTGTTCACTTCTATTGAAAGGTAGGGCGTGTTCGAATGTCCTGTGGAGGTTCAACTCCATCCGGAATCTGTAAATCGACTGTTTCGGACCATTTTGTATCAGAAGTGAAATCAGAACGGTTTAATTCCACATAATCTTCTTCAGTGTTGTAGAAGTTCTGGACCACATTTTCGATGAGGTGACCGTTCATAAAAATCAGCATGTTATCATATGGGCCTCGCACCTGAACGGTGTTTTCAAAATCAAAAATCATGGCGTTTCCTTCTTCAATCCAGTAGGGGTCAAATCGTGGTTTTGTGTCGCTCCATACGCGGATGGGGTCAATGTTACCAAAAGCAGCGTGTACTACAATTTCGAGCGTATCACTCATGGTGGCAACTGGTTCGGGCACGACTTCAGCCTCTTCCATCGATTCAGGTTCGGGTTCATCCAGCTCGATGGATAGAGACGATCCTGTGGTTTGATTTGCCGGTGTGGTAATCTCTTCCTGAGGGGAGTCTTCACTGTTTAGTATGCCGCTCTGGTAAACGAAATAGCCTGCTGCGCCAAGAATGATGACTAAAATAATGACGCCAACTACCCAGGCGGGCAGCTGTTTCTCTTCACGGTTTATTTTTTGCCCAACATTTGCCCAGTCTACGTCTGTAGTTCGTTGTTCAGTACTTTCTTTTTTGGGGGTTGATTTGGGAGGTTTTGAATCTTTAGCAGCAGATGCTTCTGTTGTCGAATCCGTCTCTTTACTTACAGCTTTCTGTTCATCCTTCGTACCTGATTTGGATGGGGTTGTATCGTTTAAAGGCGATTTGGCATCAGTTTCAGGCTTACTTTTACCTTCTTGCTTATCTGGCACTTCAGGCTGTTGTTCGTCAGTTTTTCTGGACTGATCCTCTTCACTCTTTTCAGATTGCGACTGTGTCTCGGCTTGGTTTTTTCCTGGTGCTGAAGGAGACGGTTCAGCAGCATCTTTTTCAGTGGCTTTTTTTGGCTTGACAGGCACTGCGTCTGACAACTCGGGATAATCTCTGAGGAGCTGATGATTGTATTTTCCCTGCTCCCGCAGATTTAGTGCTTCAATCAGCAGGTCATCGTCAATTTTGAGAACCCGTCCATAGCTTCGAACAAAATTACGGGTATAAATAGGGCCCTCTTCCGCATCAACAAAAATCGTATCGTCTTCTATTTTCTCAAGTGTATGCTGAGGCAGCTTTGTGGCAAACTGAATATCCTGAAGTGTGAGTCCCAGATGTTTTCTTACTTTGACGAGATCCTTTCCAATTGAAGGCATATCTATTTTTTATTTGTACAGAGTGATTAGAATCATTTTAGCAGTGTATTATCCATACTGCAAGATCAATGGTCAGTTCCATTGAAATGGATTTCATTCCGGCTTTAAAAATACAGTAAATCGACCCAAAGAAATTATGTGCAGCCGTCAATAGCACTGTTTAATTGGGTAGATAAAATATAAGAGAAATTTAGAGTGATATTGTAAGATTTTTGAAGTTCGCGGTTCATACCTACATGGACCTGCAATTAATTCGAAAACTAGTCGGTGGTATACGCACTGTAGCGTTTCCATCCATTTGTGCATGCTGCGGATTTTCTACATCCGGAAGCGACAGCCATATTTGTGAATGGTGTCGTGATCACCGATTTGAAACACCAAAAACGGATGGTGGCGAGCTTCTTCCTGAATTTATTCTGCACCGATTTTCAATGTGGGCATTCGATAAAGGGGGCCTGCTACAGGGATTACTGCACGGATTGAAATATCATCACCTCAAAGATATTGGTATCGAGCTTGGGGCATTTCTTGGTGAGAAATATCTGAACACGCACTTATACAGAGAACAGCTAATGGAAGGAGATAGAGAACCGATCATCGTACCTGTGCCGCTGCACAAAAAGAGACAGCGAAGACGCGGCTATAACCAGGCAAGGGTACTCGCAACGGGTATATCAAAACAAACAGGTTGGAGCGTAGTGCCGGAAAAGAGCATTATTCGTATAAAAAATACCAAAACTCAGACAGGACTTACCAGCAGTGAACGGCAAAGGAATCTTGAGGGGGCCTTTGAGTACCGGCACTCTCTAGATTTGGACCGGTATATTCCGTTGTTGGTGGATGATGTATTTACAACCGGCGCCACGACCTTTGAGCTTGCAAGAGCGGTAAAAAGCACGGATTCTCAAAAAGCGGTTATTCTCACAGCTGCATCCGCTTAAACCGTGTGTGTTGCAGATGTAATTGTACCCGGATAGTGTCAATAGCACAATTTTGGAGTGTTATTTTACGATATGGACGTTATCTTAAGTCGTTATGATGAACAGAAAGAGCCATTCGGTCAATATCCTCGAGACACCCTACTCAACCGTAACCAACAGCGGGCATTGGTTTCATGCCACCCGGGAGACGATAAAAGAGTATGTGCCCGGCCTGATGAAATTTTATCCCTTCGAAACACTCATTGAAAAGGCCGTAATCTGGGTCGATAGTGCCGACTCCATTTCCATGCTGCTTTTTTTTGGTCTCGCCTTTCTGATGAACCCATGGCTGGCTGGCGCCATTTCACTTCTGTTTCACTATGCATGGTATCACAAAAAAAGTGCGTTCGTGAATTTACCGCTCACGCCGCTTTTAAAACTTCTGAACCGTGATTTTTTACAGCTTCTGGTGGCTGCGATCGTCCTCAGCTTTATGGGGATGGAAGGGATGTATGCGGCTCTTGGAATAGGGATCGCTCTCTTTTTTCTTTATAAAATTGGGCTTTTAAGACGATTATGGGATAAGCTGGATAAAAATTCATCCGGTGACAAGCTGCCACTGAATGACCGAGTACTTAAAATGGTTCTTGTGAGGTATTCAATCTATCAGAATATACCTCCCAAAGATGTACAGAAGATTGATGATCACGTTCAAAAAGCGGTTATCGAGTATAATAAACCCAGGAAAAAATGAAGCAGCGCCGCATATTTATTGCAAGGCACGGAGAAACAGAATATAATCGTAAAAGACTGCTACAGGGCCGGGGAATAGATGCTTCACTGAACGAGACGGGAATTCGTCAGGCCCGTGAGTTATCGAATTATTTATCGGGATATCCGATTGAGTTTCTTGGCAGCAGCAGCCTGCGGCGATCGTTCGAAACGGCAGGATATCACGGAGAATCGATTCAGAAAGATGTTGAACAGTATTCAGGTCTCGACGAAATGGATTATGGTGATTTTGAAGGCGTCTCTTTTATGGATGTCGAAGATGAGATTAGAGTGATCAGCCAGTCCTGGAGAAACGGGCAGGTTGATCTGAAAATACCGGGCGGAGAATCTCCTAAAGATACATTTGACCGCGCAAACAGCGCTATGATGGAGCTTCTCGGATCAACGAAAGTGGAAACCCTTGCCCTTGTTATTCACGGTCGACTGATTCGCATCCTGCTGTCGGAGTGGCTGGGTTATGGATTAAAAAATATGCATAAGATTGACCATCAAAATGGTTCTGTTAATCAACTGCTGTATAAGAATGGAACATTTGAGCCGGTCTATTTAAATAAAATTGATCATTTAACATTGTAACAGAATCCGGAAAAGGATATGAGTGAAAAAGTAAGAAATATGTTTGCGGATATTGCAGACGACTACGACCGCATTAATAGTATATTATCTTTCGGTGTTCATAATGCCTGGAGAAAGAAAACCGTAAAAGAGAGCGGTGCAAAACCGGGAGATCGCGTGCTCGATTGTGCAACGGGTACCGGGGATCTCGCTCTCGAGTTCAAAAAGACAGTGGGCCACCAGGGGTATGTGCTTGGAACGGATTTTTGCAAAGAGATGATTGAACACGCTCCCGGAAAAGCTGATAAGCAGGAGCTGGTCGTGGACTTTGAAGTAGCAGATGCCATGAATCTTCCCTACGATGATAGCTCTTTCACTATTTCAAGCATCGCGTTTGGCATTCGCAACGTGGATGAACCTGTAACGGCACTCAAAGAGATGGCCAGAGTTGTGAAGCCCGGGGGAAGAGTTGTGGTTCTTGAGTTTGGTCAGCCCCAGGGAGCTGTGGGTGTACCGTTTCGTTTTTACAGCAAATATGTGATGCCCACGATTGGTGGAATGATTAGCGGGAACCGCGATGCCTATACCTATCTTCCCGAAACCAGCGCAAAATTTCCGGCAGGGGATAAGTTCCTGGAGCTGATGGACGAAGCCGGTGTGTTTGATGAAAAAAGAGCTGTGAAGCTAACCGGCGGAATATCCTATATCTATGTGGGTACCGTGAAGCAGAATTAGTATATTCCTGTTATCTGCGTCATAAGAAGGACGCTGGCCGCTATGCGATTCATTTATATAAGATGTAGTATCATATTGGTTGGTGTCAGTGGCGGGATTTACTATCGAGGATGAATTAATAAAACGCGATCAGCCATGATGAAATACCAGGAAATCACAAAATATTTACCACACAGATACCCATTTTTATTGGTAGACAGGGTTTTGGAGCTGGAAAAAGAGAGAATTGTAACGTATAAAAATGTGTCTGCCAACGAAGATTTTTTTAACGGACACTTCCCGGGACAGCCCATTATGCCGGGTGTTCTGCAGGTTGAGGCCCTTGCTCAAAGCGGCTGCATCATGCTTCTCGACGGGCAGACTGAAGATATCAGTGACAAACTGGTTGTCTTCAGTGGTATTAAAAATGCCAGGTTCCGGCAGCAGGTGGTGCCGGGCGATCAGCTGATGATGGAGGTGGACCTGCTCAACTTTAGACGAAATTTTGCCACGATGCACGGTATTGCCAAAGTGGATGGAAAAGTAGCGTGTGAGCTCGAAGCCACAGCGGCGATTATCAAAAGAGACCCGTCATGAGTACTCAGAAGAGAGGCAGTAACCCCGAAAAAGTAACAACACAAACCGTTGTAGAGATGAAGGGGCGTGGTGAAAAAATCAGCATGCTTACCGCATACGACTATACCATGGGCGGAATTGTTGACAGTGCAGGAGTCGATGTGATTCTGGTGGGTGACTCCGCCAGCAACGTGATGGCCGGCCACGATACAACCGTACCCATGACCATGGATCATATGATCTATCACACATCCTGCGTGGTGAGAGCCGTAAACCGGGCGCTCGTCATTGCCGACCTGCCGTTTATGACCTATCAGGTTACGGCCAAGGAAGCACTGATCAATGCCGGACGCATGATGAAAGAGGCGGGGGCACACGCTGTAAAGCTGGAAGGCGGCCACGCTATTGCTGATACCGTCAGGAGAATTGTGGATGCCGGAATTCCCGTAATGGGCCACCTGGGCCTCACGCCGCAGAGCATTTATAAATTCGGAACCTATAAAGTACGGGCGAAAGAGGAAGAGGAGGCCGATCAGCTTCTAGAGGATGCCCTGGAACTCGAAAAAGCGGGCGTTTTTTCCATTGTGCTCGAAAAAATTCCATCCGGTCTTGCTAAAAAAGTTACCGAAGCTCTCTCCGTGCCAACCATTGGCATCGGTGCCGGCCCTCATTGCGACGGACAGGTACTGGTACTGCACGACATGCTGGGCCTGAATAAAGACTTCTCTCCACGGTTTTTGCGCCGCTATGCTGATCTTCATGATTCAATGACCGGCGCTGTAAAGAACTACATTTCGGATGTGAAAGAGGGATCGTTTCCTAATGAGAATGAGCAGTATTCGTAGGTTTAGATGGGAGTAGTGAGTAGTGAGATGGGGAACGTATCTTATATTGCTTCCCCTTTGTCCTGATTAATGAAAATATTAAGCAACACCTGTAGACAGATTTAAACATGAGTGAGCAGCAGAAGCCTTTGATTCTTGTATGTAACGACGATGGCATTTTTTCACCGGGAATCAAGGCACTTGCGGAGGTGGCAGATGAATTCGGGGACGTTGAAATTATCGCCCCGGACCGCCAGCAGAGCGCCGTGGGGCACTCTATTACCATTCAGACACCGCTGCGCTCTCGGGCCTTCCGTGTAGATGACAGATTTAACGGACAGGCGGTAAACGGCACGCCGGCCGACTCCGTAAAACTTGCCCACAACCAGCTTCTGAACCGGAAACCGGATCTTGTGGTGAGCGGCATCAATCACGGAAGCAACGCCGGCATCAATATTATCTATTCGGGAACGGTGAGTGCCGCAACCGAAGGCACCATCCTGGGATATCCGAGTATTGCGGTTTCGTGTACAGAGTTCAGTGAAGATGCCGATCTGACCGGTGCGCGCGACGCCGCAAGAAAAGTGATCGGATACGTGCTGAATCACGGCCTGCCCAAAGGCGTTACGCTGAACCTGAATGCACCTGCGGGGCCGCTGAAAGGGATTAAGTGGGTGCGTCAGGCCAACAGCCGCTATGTGGAAGAGTTTGAGGGGCGTGTGGATCCGCAAAACCGATCTTACTACTGGATGACCGGTAAATTCCAGCTTCTAGAAGAGGGTGACGATAATGACATCAGCGCGCTGGAGCAGGGCTACGCCTCACTGACGCCCATCCAGTATGATTTGACCTCCTATTCGCTTCTCAGTGATTTGAAGGGTATTGATCTTTGAGGCCGTCACTATTCGTTGCACCACTCAATAGGATTACATCTTTTTTTATGTCTATGATCGTTTTAGTGGTGCCACGAATGTTGTCAGGCCAGACATGGTATGTTCTGACCCACCCCCGTCCCCTCCCTATCGCGCCCAGTCGGGACTTGATATGGAGGGGGGTTTCGAAACAAGTTCACAGCCTTTCAGGCCAGACATCAGACATGGTATGTTTGAGATAGCTTTATCAATTTCAAAAGTCTTTCTTCGAACGGAAACGAGTCTCGTTTGGGACCGGGTAAACATACCATGTCTTGAGTTGTGAGTAGTCTTCGGGAGTGTCGGGCACCCCCCTGTCCGTCTGGCAATGTACTTTCCCCTTTCGATGGTGGGATTTTTTATTCGTGGCACCACTTAATAGGTTTAATCTTTTTTTATGTCTATGATCGGTTTAGTGGTGCCACGAATGTTGTCAGGCCAGACATGGTATGTTTGAAATGGCAATAATTCATTGATTGAAGCCTTTCTTTGAACGGGAACGAGCCGCGTTTGGGACCGGGTAAACATACCATGTCTTGAGTTGTGAGTAGTTTTCAGGAGTGTTGGGTATCCGCCTGTCCATCTAGCGATGGACTTTCCCCCTTCGATGGTGGGATTTTTTATGCGTGGCACCACTAAATTAAAGAAATATGTATCGAATGTAGCTCAGAGGAGTGGTGCCACGAATGCTGTCAGGCAAGACATGGTATGTTTGAAATGGCAATAATTCATTGATTGAAGCCTTTCTTCGAACGGGAACCAGTCGCGTTTGGCACCGGGTAAACATACCATGTCTTATGTGGTGAGTAAAGATCGTTTTAGTGGTGCCACGAATCCTTGCTTAGAGCCCGTTCTCCCTCAGGTTTCGGGCCAGCTCAATCCAGAACGCCTCTACCAGCGGACGCCGGTCTTTTCCTACCCGGAATTCGATCTGCTCGAGATGGCTGAGGGGCAGCGTGCGGATATGATTTCCCCATTTAGCGCTTTCCATTGGCACAAAGGAGTCATTGGGGCCATCCTGCTGGAACATCAGCTGATTTTGCAGCCGGTAGATCGGGTTGAGAGGATCATCGGTCCCTTTTCCCACGGCGGCGCTGTAAGAAAAGTACTGAACGCCTTCCACGTCGGGGGTATTGGGGTTGAACTCCTTTGTTACATATTCGCTGGTGAGCTGCTCCACGGCCGCTTTCGCATCGCTCTTTTGGTTTGGGTAAATGCTTTCGCCAAACCAATCGGCAATTTCTGCCATCTTTTCTTTGAGGGCTTCGGGTGTATTCAAGACAAGATCGGCCAGGCTGGTACCGTGATGGGGGGAGGCGATGGTGGTGAGCGATTTTACGGAGTCGCTGAGGCCAAGATGGGTAATGGCGTAGCGCATGTCGAGTCCGCCCATGCTGTGCGCTACCACGTTAAACGCTGTAAACCCAAACTCCGCCTTCAGGCGGTGGATCACCGAGGCCCACTGCTCGGCGCGGGTCGAAATTTTGGCGTAGGGGACGATATTGGGGGCAAACGCGTGAATGCCCATTCCGCGAAGACGCATGCAGCAGCGGTGCATGGCTGAGGGAGCCATCACCATCAAAAAACCGCCGTAGCCGTGGCACATTAACACGGGATGCTTCAGCAGAACAAGGTCCGGCTGGGGGAACTCGTTCAGCTCAAATCGTTTCAGGTATTTTTTCGGTTCAATCCAGTTCATAATATTACTCTCCGGGAACAAGGTTTAGCAGCGGGTCGGTACGCATTCGGATGGTTCGGTGAACGGTATCGTCAAAAATGAGGTGAATATGCAGATCCTCATCAGGAAAATGAACCACGCCATGGGTATCGAGCAGATATAGGTCCAGCAGCGTGTGAAGTTGATAGTGGTACGATGTTTTTGAAAACTGCGAGGGTACATCCACGATGTATGTGGTTCGGGCAAATGAGCTGTCGATGCGGGTGGTGAACGTCTGGATCTGATCGCGCCGCACATCCGCATCGAGCAGGGATTCGATAATCAGTGTGTCGAGCTCGGCGGGCGACTGCAGGGGGGATGTTCGTACCGGCTCGGTAGTAAGCAGCAGGGCGCCTGAAAAAAAACAGGAGATAAACAGCAGGAAGACGATCCAGTACTGTTTCTGGGTGCTATGTTCGGCCTCGGTTTCGCTCACTTAGGTAGTTAATTTGTTGATACTCTGTTTTATATCCTGGTAGATTTCAAATGGTCATTGCCACATCTCCCCTCCTTTGTAAGGAGGGGCAGGGGGTGGTTCACCATCAAATGAACGACCCCTGTTTAAGGTTCTTCAAAAAACAACTGCTTTTCTATCGCAGTCATCATTCAGGGTCTGTTTTTTCTGACTCACCCTCTGTCCCTCTCTAAAGATTCAGAGAGGGATGATAGGTCTGAATGATGATTGCTCGTATACAATAATTAAAAAAAACTGCCTTTAACATTACAATCATCCTTCAGAATCTGTTTTTTCTGACTCACCCTCTGTCCCTCTCTAAAAGATGAGAGAGGGATAGGAGGCCTGAATGATGACTGCTTGTTTGGGCAGGTTTTCAATGTTAAAATTTTGGCGATCTTTTCTTTAACTACACTAGTTTAATATATCCTGATACTTATTAAATGATCAATGCCGCAAATCCCCTCCTTTGTAAGGAGGGGCAGGGGGTGGTTAACCGTTATTTAACCTATCCCCGTTTATGTTTTTCATTAAAAAAACCATGCCTTTTCCACCGCAACCATCATTCAGGATTTTTTTTTCTGACTCACCCTCTGTCCCTCTCTAATAGATCAGAGAGGGATGGGAGGCCTAGAACGATGGCTGCTCAACTTGTAAGGTAATCAAAATCCGGCGTGGTTTTCCATGCCTGAATACGAGTTGATGAGCAGATTGTGAAATTTTCGGGTGCATCAAAGAGATCAAATCACCATTTTATCGGCTGTGGAATTGTTGGAGTTCTTCTTTCTCGCGGAGGCTCGCTGATTTTTTCGCAGAGTTGCGCGGATTTGAAATATCTTACAGAGTTTACAGCAGTTTGAGTAGCGAGGAACGATAAATATTAAGTGATTTCGATGATTGATGGAGTACCAGTTTCAAAAAGTTGACAGTAAAGACCGGGTCCGCCTGTTTCATGAATTTCCGTTTGAGATCTATAAGGGGTACGAGCACTGGATTCCGCCCCTGCGGTTTGAGGTGGAGAATGTGTTCAGCCCGAAAAAGAATCCGCTTTTTGAGAAAGGGGAGTGTGAACGCTACCTGATGTACCGGGGCGAAGAACTGGTTGCCCGGTTTGCGGTGATGAACCACAGCGAACGCGACAAGGTGTTTGATCCGCCCATGGGAGGGTTTGGATTTGTGGAGATGGTGGAGGATCAGTCCGTGGCCGACGCGATGATCGGGTTTGTGAAGGAGTGGCACGCCAAACGGGGATACAAGGCGTTTCGCGGTCCCGTGAACTTCGGTGAGAATATGAACTACTGGGGCCTGCTGGTAGAGAACTACGAAGAGCCGCCCATTTACGGCATGCATTATCACGCACCTTATTACAAAACGCTGCTTGAGGCGACCGGAGCCGAGAAGCTGGACGACCACTGGAGCTACAAGCGTGATTTTGATCAGCCGCTGCCCGAGCGTCTGGTAAAGATCACCGACCGCATTGAGAGCCGGCCCGGGGTAACGCTGCGCCACATCGACATGGACAACCTGGAGCGGGACGCGGAGTACATCCGCGGTATCTATAACCAGGCGTGGAGCCGGCAGGATATTGAAGAGCGCGAGCATGAGTTCACCGAGCTGAGCCGGGAGGACGTGCAGCAGATGGTGCAGCAGCTGAAAAAGATCATGATCCCTGAAAGCGTGCTGATCGCCTTTGTGGACGAGGAGCCCGCCTCGTTTATCGTCTGCGTTCCCGATCTGAACGAGATTTCGGCCGAAACGGGAGGGAAGCTGCGCTGGTGGCACATCCCCAAGGTGCTGAGGTTTAAAAAAAGAGCCAAACATCTGCGGACCACGGTGTATGGCACGCTTCCCAAGTACCGGAAGCTGGGCCTGGAGGCGCTGACGTTTGTGCGCGGCATCCAGAAAACCAAGGCGGCGGCGCCGACGCTCGAATATTTAGAGGGAACGTGGGTGAGCGAAAAAAACTGGCTGATGCAGCGGAGCCTGGAGGCGCTGGGGTGTCATCATCATAAGACGCATAGGACGTATCGGTGGGGGGTTTAGGGTTTGGTGAGGGGGAGTGTTAGAGAGGGAGAGAGGGAGAGTGAGTGTGTGAGTATGGGTGAGCGCTATGTGTCGAGGGGGCTTTTGACGCCGTGGCCGCCGCGGTTCAGGACGTGAGTGTAGATCATGGTTGTTTTTACGCTATTATGGCCGAGGAGCTCTTGTACAGTCCTGATATCATAACCGTTCTTAAGCAAATGTGTTGCGAAAGAGTGACGAAATGTATGTGCTGAAACTTTTTTCTGAATTCCTGATTGATTGACTGCCTGTTTTATGGCTCTGTTGACAGCCTGTGCAGATTGATGATATCTGTGGCGAAAGCCTGTTCTGGGATCATTTCCGATTTTACGAGACGGAAAAAGATACTGCCATTTTAGTTCAGAAGAAGCATTCGGATATTTTACTGAAAGTGCATTCGGTAACAGAACATGTCCAAAGCCTCGTGAAGTGTCTTTCTGATGAAGCATTTCCACTTTTTTAATCTGATTCTTTAACTCCCCTGCAATAGATTCAGGAAGAATTGATACTCTGTCTTTGTTTCCCTTTGAATTTCTAATCTCAATTTGATGATAATCAAAATCAATATCTAGAATCCTGAGCCGTAAGCATTCCGAAATCCGCAAGCCACTGCCGTAAAGGATGGATACAATTAATTTTTTGACACCATTTAAATATTGAATGATTCGTTTAGCTTCATGTTCAGACAAAACCACCGGGAGGTTTGCTTTTTTTGATGCGTAACTCAGGTTTGCTAAAGATCCGATATTGATATTAAGAATGTGCTCATAAAAGAATATGAGCGAACACAATGCCTGGTTTTGAGTAGAAGCGGCCACACTCCTGTGTTCAGTCAGATAGTTCAGAAATGCGACTATTTTCACCTCGTAATTTCCTTTGATCTGCTCTTTATTCAGGAACATTAAGTACCGTTTCACCCATCCAAGATATGCCTGTTCGGTACGATAGCTATACCTTTTTAATCGAATTTCTTTCTTCAGTTTTTCGAGGTAGGAGTTCATAGGTTTTTATTTGTAAGAACCTCAGAAAAGAGATCCCTTACAGAAATGTTCAATAAATTTTTTATTTAACCATGTTATTGAACATTTTAACCCAAAATCGATAAATAGATAACGCTGGGGGCAACGTTGTGTTATTTATTGAAAAGGACTAAGTTCATCAAGAATATGTTATGTTTCTAAATTCTATTCGCCATGCCAGAATGCAAACTCTGCAAAAAAGGTAAGAAACTTTGTAGATCTCATATTATCCCTGAGAAATACTACAAAGAATTATATAGTAAAAATCCCCGTCGGCTTCATGTATTGTCAAATTCAAAAGGAGATAAAATAAAGTTTCCTCAAAAAGGGATTAGGGAAAAATTATTCTGTAGAGATTGTGAAGATATATTTATGAATCTTGAGCAATATGCTGAAAAAGTTATAGACAAGATTAAATCAAAGGTATATGCAGTTAATGATATTAATTACATAAACAGTGTTGATTATGAAAAGTTTAAACTATTTCAAAATTCAATTCTGTTTCGGGCCAGTGTTTGCACTGAAGAATTTTTTCAAACTATAAATATTGGGATGCATGAAGAAAGATTGAGAAAGAGAATATTATATAACAATCCTGGCAAACCACACGAATATCCTTGTTCTTTAACCCTTTTGGTTGAAGATTTTGGTATATCTGAACAGTTGATTATGTATCCTGACTTTACAGTTGATCCTGACAATAATCGGAGATACAGATTTGTTTTTGGAGGTTTTATTTGGACATTTTTTGCTTCTTTATTCCCACCACCAATTGACTTTAAGCTATTCTATTTAAAAAAGGACGGGATTTTAAAATACTATTGTATACATAGAAAAAACGTACAGTATATCGACAGGTATTTACAGGAAGTACAAAAAGCTGGAAAATTTAAAGAGTTAAAGCTTATTATGGCCAAATATCAAAATAATTAGATTAATGAGTTCATTTGACTGGGCACTTATTTCTGAAATAGTTTCAATTATTAGTACCATCGCTTTTGTCGTGATTGGAGGTCTCGGATTAAATACATGGAGAAGACAATTAAAAGGAACAAATGAATATGAACTTGCAAAAAATGTTGTTCTAAAAACCTATGAAGTTCAGCAAGCATTACAGCAAGTTCGTAATCCAATGCTCTATCTAAAAAAAGAAGAAGTAGAAGCCGGCAAATCACTTGAAGAAGAACAAAGAATCTATGATGAACGCATGCAGAAATTATTTTCTAAATGGATTGAATTACAAACTCTACGATTGGAATCAAAAGTAGTATGGGGTGATGAAGCTTTTAATTGTATTAATTCAATACAGAAACTTATCGGTGAGATGAAGGGAGCGATATGGTTACATTTTTGGCTTAAAGGAGCATTTGCTGGACCTGGTGCAACTGTTGACAAAAGCCCTGAAAGGATTAGAGAAAACGATAAAATTGTATATTACACTTCTGATGAAGATGAATTTTCAATAAAAATTGAGAAAGCAGTAGATGAAGTTGAAAAAATTTTCATAAATAAAGTCCGAAAGTAAGAAACATAACCAGCAATTCCTGCTGACGGGTTCTAATTGATTACTCGGCTTTTGAATTTATAGACCCGCAGCAGAATTGCCGAACCGTTAGCTGTTTTAAAACCATCAACGCTATGAAAAGAGAGGCTAAGTTTTTATTAGATAAATCGATTGACTCTTTAATAATATCAATTGAGCATTTTAATAGGCCTTGGGATTTAGGAAGAAAAGAAGTTGTTTTAATATTGCTTGATCGCTCTTTTGAGTTATTTCTCAAAGCCTCAATTATTCACCTTGGTGGAGAAATAAGGGAAAAGCAGAGTAAAAAGACGATTGGTTTTGATAAATGTGTTAGGAAATGTATCAGTGATGAGAATCTTAAAATTTTCACTGAAGATGAGGCCTTAGCGATTCAAATTATAAATAGTCTAAGAGATGCGGCTCAACATTATTTGTTAGAATTATCAGAACAAGAATTTTACACCTTCACACAAGCTGGTGTATCTTTTTATAAAGAATTATTAGAAAAGGTGTTTAACAAAGATCTTTCAGATTGTTTACCTGAAAGAGTATTACCAATATCAACTAGCCCTCCTAAAAGTTTCGAAACCATAATCGATGCTGAATTTGAAGATATAAAACAGTTAGTTAGCCCCGGATCTAGACAAACAATAACAGCTAAAGCCAAGTTAAGGTCACTTGCAATTATTGAATCTTCACTAGAAGGAGAAAAAAGTCAACCTTCTGATAAAGAATTGAATAAAACAATTTCAAAAATTAAGGGTGGGAAAGATTGGAGAGAAATATTTCCAGGCGTTGCCAATTTGAATATAAATACTGAAGGAACTGGATTAGATGTAAACTTGAGAATAACAAAAACTGAAGGTGAGCCTGTACACTTAGTTCCAGAGGGAGATCCTGATGCTACTGTGGTAGCAATCAAAAGAGTTAACGAAGCAGGCTACTATAGTATGGGTTTAAATAAATTGGCAGAGAAAGTTAATTTAACTCCTCCCAAAACTCTTGCCTTAATCAAAGCTTTAGGTATCCAAGATGATATAGAGTGTTTTAAAGTATTAAAATTGGGTAAAATTGAACAAAAGCGTTATAGCCCAAAAGCTTTAGATTTGATAAAGAAGAAATTGCCTGAATTAGATATGGAAGACATATGGAAAGAATATGGGGCATACAGAAAGTAAAACAGCTAACAAGGCGCATTAACTGGGACGCGGACGCAGCTTCGGTTTCCGGAATTGCTAGTTTTGAAATTTTAGTCGTTTATTAACTCATAATCTCCGCGCCCGTTATGCGCTGAGTCGTTAGGTTTCTGTAACTACGACAATGAATTACCCGTAAGCCCCCGGGTAATTAACCATTCCTATCTCCCACAAACAGGAAATTTATTGACTGAAAATAAAACTTCATCTTCCGAAAAACCCAAGCCAGATCTGACAGGAAACATGTCTGCCAGGTATAGTGAACTGACATTAAAAAGGGGAGTTCTTGCTGTTATCCTAATGTATGCATGCCAGTTACTTGCCGGAATCATAATCTCCTATACATTTAAACTCTTTGATAGTACAGGCGGAGTCGATATTCAAATAATAGGATTATCGTCTATTCTGCTCAGTGGAATTATGGTTTTGCTATGGTTTTGGTGGGATGTCCACAGATCCGGCTCATCTTTTTATCCTCAGATTGGACTTCAGCCTTCAATCATCAAAAACAGTAAAGCTGTTTTACTCATCATTTCCATGCTTGGTATAACACACTTTCTGGCATGGGTCTACAGATCTGTTCTCTTGCCAATGGTTGATCAGGGCGGGATCATCGGGGGAGGGTCACAGATGTTTACTTACATACAAGGCACTGGTTCAGTAACCGGAATGATCGGTTTCCTGACTCTTGCGCTCATTATTGGACCGGTAATGGAAGAAATTGTATTCAGGGGATATCTTCAATCTTCATTGGCAAAACGAATACCGGCATGGGCGGCCATCAGTATAACCTCTCTGATATTTATGGCCGGGCATAGCCCGATGGTATTATGGCCTATGTACTTTATGTTCAGTGTTGCCTGGGGATGGATCTATTTGCGTACAAAGTCTTTGAAAATGGCAATACTTATTCACATGCTGAGCAATTTGTTTTATACCGTTGTTGGTTTTGCAGGTTGGGATATCCTTGCTTAAATAGCGACCTGATAAGTAAATTAACGCGGACGTAGTACAAACCTGATTTTTATTCTAAGCTCATGGTATTAAATAAAGGCACATTTCAACCTAACAAGCGTTACTCTTAGGTAAGAGTCAAGAAATAATGGAAAATACCTGTCATCAGACACACCTTCTCTATTAATGGGTGCATTCCATTTAAAAAAAATAAGTAATACAGTGGTGTTCAGGCTATGTTACCTTCTCTGGATGCTGACCCCAACGATAGCGTGGCCGCACATTCATACAATATTGACCTGTTAACCTAACAACCGGCAGTGACGGTGATTCAAGTAGCGATCATTCCGCCGGTGGGCGGATGACCAAACGCTTGTGTTGATCATCTGCCGATTGCTGTAGCCCGGGCCAGCTTAGCCCGCGCTCCGATAGACCCTTTCGGGGTTAAATTGTTGATTACTTTTTGCTGTCCCATACAGAAGTTTAACCAGTTTACGCATACAGGCAACTTTGGCTTTACGAGCCGGCATACCTTCGGCAAGCTTGCGGTGGTAGTACGGGCCTAACACCCGGTCTTTGCGAGACAACGCCCAGGCTAGCTGCCCTAAGTGCTTGCGAAGCAGTATTCGTCCCTTTTTGGTAATCTTATCCTTCCCCCGGTATTTCCCGCTTGCCCGCATGCGCACTTTGAGTCCGGCATACGCCAACAGGGCTCTCCAATGCGGAAAGCGCTCTAAAGGGCCGGTTTCTGCCAGTATTTTAGCCCGCGCCACTTTTGTGAATCCACTCATTAGTGGGGGGATCCATTGCCCGGATGGATCGAGCCCGTCAACCAGATCGACCATCTGTTGTGCCAGGTTGGTTTTCCGGTTATGATGCAGGCTCCAGCTGTTCCACAGGTGATCCAACTGTCCCTGCAACACTTCCCGCTGGCGGGGCGGCAACGGGGCCTGACAACTGCTTTGGGCCTGCTGCCATATGTTGACCAGGCATCGCCGGGGAAGCCCTTTGTGGTGAGCCTGCATTCGATTAATGTATGTCTCGAGAGAATCCGCCGTTATCTTCCAGGGATTAAATCCATAGAGGGTTTGAATGGCGCGTCCGGTTGGCCCCCAGGTTAAATCTCCACTTTGCCTCCAATCGGCAAACAACCCCCTGCGAATCACCCCGATATGGATACGGGCATCGGCGGCGGCCAGCGTAGAATCCTCCATCCACTGTCCCAGCCGGCGTAGGGCTTGCCAGAGTCCGGGCAGCGGAACCAGCCGGCTGACTTTTCCCATCCTGGCCATCATAAAAAGCACTTTGCCATCCAACGGATCTGATTTACCATCATCTCCATGGTGAATCACCCCGGCTTTATACATGTGCTCGGGGTTTACCATCCATACATCAAAGCCTTTTTGCAGGGCGGCATGAGTGAGCTTTTTCTCATACGCCCCGCTTGGCTCTACAACCACAGAAAGCCCACTGTAGCCTAGCCGGCAGGCCTGCTTTTGGTAGGACTCCAGGGTCTGATGGATGGTGAAAAGATCATTGTGAACGGATTCACAGAGCTCAAACTCTGTTCCTGCCTGACGGTACCGGCTGTATATATCAAGGGTCTGGCTACTCACATCCACAGCTAACAGAAGGTGAGTGGGGCTCGGCTTGTCTGATTGGTGAAATTGTGCAATCTTCTGCATGGGCATCCTCTTTGTTTAAATTGGCGTTTGAACATACAAGGTGATGTTCTTCGGTGAAGACATCAACCTTGAGGATGCCTAATTGTATGATTCAAGCGGACGCAGGCATGGTTCGCTGGCAAGCTTGTTAGCTATTAAAATATTCAGTTACTTCAACAGAAACCGAAAACCTGTGCCACTTAAACGCCGGGCCGTAATACCTTCGTCTTAAATCACAAATCCGACAGACATGAGAAACAATTTTTATTTCATAATAAGCATTACGCTGTGGGTTTTCATGGCTGTAGGTTTCTCTGACAACTGGTTGTTTGATATAGGGCAGCCCAGCAACAGTAATCCAAAGTTTTTAATCCACGCTTTCTTTGCCTTTAGCTGGTTTACCATACTCGTCATACAAACCGGTTTAATCCGTAAGAACAACACGAAGACACATATGAAACTTGGTGTTGCGGGAATGGTCGTCTTTGCAGGTTTCTTGCTTTCCACTCTGCCCATGTATGTTCAGGAATATCTGGATCAGGGATCTTTAGATCCTCTCAGTATGATGATATTTCTTCAGCTTATGTTCGCTACAATACTGATCATCATTGGTTTTTTAAAAAGAAAGACAAATCCTTTAGTCCATAAGACACATATTATATTTGGTTCCTTTATGATGATACAACCGGCCGTGGACCGGGCAGTAGGACATCTGTTCGGAGAAATTGGAATTCAGTGGTTAATTATCTATTTGGTTCTTTTCGGCCTGTTCATTTGGTACTATAAGAAGATTAAGTGGCAAATTGCTGTAGGCTTCCTGATTTGGGCGGGGGGATTAACCAATCTGCTAATCAACATGAGTTAGGATCTATTCTAAAAGACTTGTGAACAATGGTATAACCCGTGCATTAAGCGGGATGTGCCATACCATTGGCTGACGGTTTCTGTAGTATATTTTTTATTTATTTCAGCGCTATTTTGGTACGCCACTGATGCACAAGGCCGTCAAGTGCTTTCCCGGCAAACAGAGAAATAGTGAAAATCAAACTTGTGAAATCCTGGAAATTATGATGCCTGAATCAGTACAACAGCAAATAGGAAGTGTTACCATCGTCGTTGAAAATTATGACGAAGCCATCGAATTTTATACTCAAAAGCTTCAATTCACTTTGGCAGAGGATAAAGATTTAGGTGGCGGCAAACGCTGGGTTCAGGTTTCTCCGCCAAACTCAAATGGCACAAATCTTTTACTTGCGCAAGCCAGTTCCGATGAGCAAAGACAAATAATAGGCAGACAAACGGGTGGACGTGTGTTCCTGTTTCTGCAAACCAATGATTTCTGGCGTGATTATGAGGTGTTGAAATCAAATGGTGTGGTATTCAACGAAGAGCCCCGGGTAGAAGAGTATGGCACAGTTGTCGTGTTCCAGGACCTTTATGGCAACAAGTGGGATTTATTGCAACTAAACCGAGCACCCGGTTAGTTCAAATATAAAAATACAAATCAACCGGACGCGTAACGATTAGTTTCAACTATTCAGGTAATTAGCCACTCCGCTTTTTTGCCACTCCATTAAAGTATTTCCGAATTCAGAGCTTATTTCAATCCATACGGGTTAGCGCTCAGGGAGCTCTAGCTATCATACTTCATCCAATGCTGGTGTTGGTACTTTGAAGTTAACTCCGACTTATACATATTATCCTGATTATATTAAGAATCATCTTAATATTTCATTCGCACAGTGCAAGGATTCCATGATAAGCATGGATGCTATGCTAATGTTATGGTGAATTTAACATGATGTTAATCTCAAATGATATGACCAAGAAAAAAAGAATATTAATAGCTAGAGTTCCTCTGTTTGTTGGGTCGGCTATCTACTTGTATTTCGTGCCTTGGCTGATAGTCAAAGCATGGATACTGCCGCTACCGGAAACGATTCAAGAACAGGTGGATGAAGCCATAAGTTATGGATTTGAAGAGATAAATTATTTGAGCGTTAAAATACCAAAATGACACCCTATTTAAACCGTTAAATGTAATTGACTAAAAGCTGAAGTAATGAAGGAAACGATTCATAATGATGAATTTGATAAACTCAAAAACCGCAGAACGTTAGATAGAATTGATGGTACGTTTATCTGGAATGAAATTAGCAGTGTATTAAACTTTGAAAAAGGAATACTATTTACTGTAAGGGAATTATTACTAAGACCCGGGAAGAATATTCAAATATTCATTTTTGAAGACAGAAACAGACTTGTAAAGCCGATCGTCTTTCTCATTATTACCTCATTGATTTATACACTGGCAGAACAATACTTTCACTTTGAAGATGGCTATGTAAATGCCGGAGAATTTGAAGAGACAGCGACTACGACTATTCTTGGCTGGATTCAGAATAATTACGGTTATGCCAACATTTTAATGGCAATTTTTATTGCAGGTTGGATTAAGATTTTCTTTAGGAAATATGAATACAATTTCTTTGAAATTTTAATCCTGCTATGTTATGTAATGGGGATTGGTATGTTGATTTATACCGTTTTCGGAATCATAGAAAGCATGACTAATATACAAGTATTGCAAATAGGGGGGATGGTTGCGCTGGTATATACATCATGGGCAATTGGACGATTCTTTGACAGAAGTAGAAAAATGAATTACGTGAAAGGTATTATATCTTATCTTCTGGGTATGATAACTTTTTTTCTTGCAGCAATTTTTTTAGGAATAGGGATTGATTTCATACAGGGAACATAGACTGCGTTCCGTTTAAACGTCAGGTTATTAAAAATATAGACGGGCTATGAATGATCATAAAAATCGTAATTTAGAATACTATATAGCCTTAGGATTGGGCATTGGTACCGGAGTAGGTGTCTCAATAGGTGTTGCCTTCGGGGCAGTATTTGGGGATATCAGAATGGGGGTTGTCTTCGGTCCTTTGATTGGTTCAATTCTTGGTTTAACCGCAGGAATTATCTGTTCAGAAAAGACAAGCTGAGTGATAACTAATATCAACCATGCTTATAAGCAGTGGCAGTTTTCGCTTTTAGCAGTACTTTTAAAGGATCAGTGATTACCGGAAATTGCAAGGCAGATTACATGCCGGAGCCGTAACTTTAAACAGAGTCATGAAACGGAGAAAACATGTTTAAAGTAATAAAAAGAGAACCCAATCGACTGGATATAGAATTAAGCGGCAAACTGAATTCTGAGGAGATGAAAACTGCACTGGATGAACTTGAAAGCAAATCTGAGGGGATAGAAAACGGAGGTATGTTGTTTGATGCAATTGAGTACCGCTTTCCTTCCCTCAAAGCTATACTTATCGAGTTCTCAAGGCTTCCGTCCATGTTTGGTTTCATCAAGCGATTTCATAAAGCTGCTCTGCTAAGCGATAAACAGTGGCTAAAAAAAGTAAGTGAACTTGAAGGCTTACTGATTCCCGGATTAGAGATAAAAGCATTTAACAGAGATCAGCGGCCGGAAGCAGAATCCTGGTTGTCTGAATAGAGACGATGAAGCAAAGCAGTTGCTTCACCGCCCTTGCATGCGGTCTCCCAACTATGCCTCCGGCTTCGCTGGATAGTCGTAAACGTTTCTAACCTTTCATTTTATTCATGCAGCGTTCGGTAAAATTGGATGCATGGATCGGAATAGTCTTTGATCATCTTCGCTTTTTGCATTTACACCCGAGAGATAAAATATCGAGAGAAGAGAGAATCCAAGAACCATCATAGTGACGCCCATACCGCCAAGTTTGATTAACAGCTTCTTGTTTGATACCCAAAAGGATAGAATAATCAGGTAGAAACAGAGGAGACCTATGGTTGCCAGAATGCCTGCCGAGAGGGAGCTCCAGGCTCCCAGGCCGTGCGACAGGGTCAGGTAGACAGAAAAGCGAACCAGCAGAAAAAGGGGAAAGGCAATCAGGAAAAGAATGGCGCCAAGCCCGAAACTTAACCGGAGTGCCCAGAGCTTCCAGCTTCGTTGATTTGTCGTTTGCCCGGGTGTGGAGGAGCGGGACTGATCGCCGCTTTTATGCAGATTCAGCAGCCAATCGATATCCTTTTCCGAGATCTTTTCCATGCGTTATTTAACGAGTATTCAGAGGCTGAGTTTCGGTAATATTTGGCTGATCCCGCTTGAAAAGTTCGTCGTGGGTCAGCTTCCGAATCCTCTAAGAAACAGTTTTTTTACTACTGGCAGGAAAATCAAACTGAATTGAATATAAATGGTATAATTTTGAATCTTCTTCTGTATAGTATTATGAATCTATTTTTTTTGAGAATCAGAACTCCTTTTTCATTATGATATATGGTTTGTTCAATAGAACCCTATGCCAGCATTCAGTAAAGACAATTTCTTTTCCCTGCACAACAACAGCTAACCATGAGAACTATTACGGTTTTACTGCTGCTTGCCATCGGATGTCTCGTTCCTCTGGTACTTGGGATGGAGGCCATTCTGCTTCTGTCTCTACCGGGTGGTTTGCCTTTGGGAACTTTGATGGCAGCTGTTGCCATGATATCGGCTTCTTTAATTCCTGTTGTTAAAGGTCATTCGGGATCAATGATCCGTCTGGCGGGATGGGTTCTGTTTTGGCATCTTTACTGTGGCTTCCCCTGGGTATCTTTCTGTCAGGCAATGCGGCTCTAAATTTTGTTCTGGATGCCGCTGATGCTCAATTCTTTTGGCGGTTTACCACAGGGTTAGGTGTTTGCATTGTGATTATCCTCGTGTGGACAGGGATTCAGGATATAATCGCCTGGGGACTGAATAAACAAAATTGATGAACAGTTTGAAAGGAAGTTAACTTAATCAAAAGATTATGTCAGAAACGAAATATGGTACATTTGACGACCTCATGAAAATTACTGAAGAGAACCTTCAGTCTGTTGCAATTCATCCTAAAAAAACTATATTTGATCTTGATCCGAACGTCTGTGAGGTAGTTAGACGGGGAGATGTTAAAGCTTGCTTTAATAGAACTAAAAAATGGCGCTGAAAGAAAATTGAAGCTGCTGAAATAATTTTAAACCACAAAAAGGGCGTTAAGCCAATTCCTTACAGACAATCTAAAAACCGAAATATGAAAGAATACAAAGTTGAGTCACTCATTTACTACTCCAAGCTAACATCCGACAGTAAACATATTTCAAAAAGTTCTAAAAAAGATATACAGGATAAATTAGATGAATATGCAAAGGATGGATATAAATTGGCATCAACGGATGCTACAAACTTCGGGTTTGCTGTCTACATCTATCTATACTTTGAGAAAGACGTGTAAAAATCAAAAAGATACGTTTTGATTTATTCGAATCCGCTTATCGATGGGTTTACAGGGATTTAATGGTGAAATCATGCATACAACTTGCTCAAAAAGCTGAGATAGCATATAGTGAGTGATCGTTCTGTCAGTGGCATAACCCATTTTTTAGTCTGAAATCCATAATATCCACCCTATGAAAATAACTGTATTCATTCTTTCAATCATTACAGTGCTTATGATCTCACAACGTATTTTTTCCCAGGATAATCCATTTGTTCCAGCCGATTTTGAAGTTCCGGATACATTAGAGAATGAACATTTCAGGATGCGGATGCTTACCGTAAACGATGTAGTGAAAGACTACGATGCTGTAATGACCAGTCTCGACCATCTGCAAGTGATGTTTCTGCCATTATGGAACTGGCCCACAGAGGATTTGACATTTGAACAGGACTTAATTGACCTGGGTTGGCACCAAAAAGAGTTCCAGATGAGACGTTCGTTTGCCTATACTGTTGTGTGTCTGGATGAAACAGAGGTGCTTGGATGTGTTTATATTGACCCATCAAATAAAGCGGCATTTGATGCTGAAATATACATGTGGGTACGGCAAAGTGAAGTTGAAAATGGACTGGATTCAATTTTATTTGACACAGTTAAAAACTGGATTGATGACAGATGGCCTTTCGAAAATCCTGCTTATCCGCTCAGGGAGATCAGTCTTGAAGAGTGGAAATCTATAAATTAATTACTGGTCTACTCTAAAAACTATTTGACAAGGCGACATACCGGTTGAAAAAAATCTGGGCTGGTTTTTATTCTCTATTTGATTGGATGAATTAAACACTATCTCAATAACTGACAGATAAAAAATGCTGTCCGGGAACTTGTATGATCCACGGTGAATAATCGCTGTAAAGCCTCTATTATGATCACGCACAATATAAGCGAATGATAGTCATACTGTTAAAGGAGTAGGGCTGCCAGAGGGTCTTGCTTCCGATGACATATTCATAAGTCATTCCAAAGAGTCTCATTATTCTAAACGCCGGGCCCGAATGGTTCGGAAGATGGGAATCAGCAGGAGTGCAAAAACAAGAAGTGAACCGATCAGAATCACCTGGTTTTCAAACGGCCATCCGAATGCCCTGGCAGCGGCACGACCGATATTGGTAAGTCCGATCAGCACGGTGACATACACCACAGCTCCCGTTAAAAGATTCAGCAGTGACCCGTTTTGGTTTTTGGCTGGTAGTAAACCCGGTTTATTCATCAGAAAAAAAAGGAGGATGGCGATTACGGGTAAAATGAAGCCGTTCAGAGCCTGAGCCATGATAATTGCCGGCTCGGGCTGAAGTTCAAGCATGCCGAAAAACAGGCCGGTAAGGAGTACAGCGATCCAGACCGACCGAAACCGGAGGCTTTTTTCATTCCAAATCTCCTGCGTTTCTCCAGGAGTTTCGAGCAGGGATCGAGAGGCAACTGATGCGGCAAGTGCCGCAGTGAGCGTGGAGCTGATGCCGGCCCCGAAAAGCCCGAGGCCGAGCAGCCACCTGCCGGCCGCACCCAGTTCACTGCTGAGCGCATCTGCCAGCCTCTCGAACGTGAAGCTGTCGGTGATGGCAGTGGCTGTGAGCAGGATCGCAACGGATATGACCCCGCCAAGGCCAATCGCAATTCCTAGGCCCGTTCTCATTTGAGAATGAGTTTGTGCGTGTTTGAGTCCGGAACCCAGGAAAATGTTGTAGGGAACAACCGTGGTTCCGATTAAGCCGAGAATGATAACGCCTGAGCCTTCCGGAATAGCTGGTATAAGGGCTCCTGAAAGAATCTGTCCCAGCTCATGCGGAATCATGAAGGCAGTGACCAAAAAGCAAACGCCCATAAAAGCTACAATCAGGCCCAGGAGCGTTGCGATCTGCCTGACCGTCCCGAGCCACAGCATAGCTGCAGCCGTGATAGCAATCAGCAGAACCACGACCTGACCGGGGATGGATTGTGTAATGAGTTCAAGTCCCGAGGCCGCACCGATAATGTTGCCTGCTTCAAATGCCGCGCAACCGGTCAGGATGGCAATGAGGCAGAAGTAAACCAGCGCTTTGCCATAAAATTTGTGGTGAAACTGTGTCTGAATCGCCTGGCCTACATTCATACCGGTTACGGAAGTGATGCGGGCGGAAGCCTCTTGCAATATAAAGCATGCGATCGTTGAGAAGAGGAGCGCCCAGATCAGCGCATAGCCAAATCCGGCACCTGCCGAGGCCGCAGTCGTCACTGTACCGGGACCGACAAAAGCCGCGGAAATGACGGACCAAAAAAGGATATGCAGAATGCGTTGCTTCAAATGTTAAAAACTTCTGTTCTTCTGAATGCTACAGCCGGAATGATATGGAATGTAATGTAAATAACCGGAGCAATTTCAGGATACGAGGTGAGAAATAAAAACCTCTTTTCTACTGCTTTAGAGGGGATTACTGCCTTCTCTTCTTTAATGACGTCGCGTCAATCGGGTTTCCCATACCCGCCGCCTCCCGGGGTTTCAAGAATAAAGCGATCTCCTTTTTCCATTTCGGCAGAATCTTTCCAGAAGAGCTGCTGCTTTTCACCGCTCTTCTGCAGAACGTACTGCGTTCCTTTCGTTCCCATGGAACCTCCATGCAGTCCATATGGGGCGTTGTTACGATGCTGTGACAGGACAGAGAGGCTTACAGGCCCGGTAAATTCAAGTTCGCGGTAGATTCCGTCTCCGCCTCTCCACTTTCCGCTGCCGCCGGAATCTTTCCGTATGGCATATTTTCTCAGAAGTACCGGGTATCGGTGCTCGAGCACTTCAGGATCGGTAGCTCTTGTATTCGTCATATGCTGGTGCACGGCATCGGCACCATCAAACCCATTGACAGCCCCGGTACCGCCGGCAACTGTTTCGTAATAACCAAAGGTGTCATTACCGAACAGCACATTATTCATGGTTCCATAGCTGCAGGCCGCCATATCCAGCGCTTTAAGGAGGGTGTCGGTTAGCCTCTGGCTCGTTTCGATATTGCCGCCCACCACCGCCGGGCAGTCTTCGGGAGATTCCGGGAAAGATGGATTCAGCATGCCTTTAGGGATTTTCAGTGTTACCGGGTCCAGCAGACCATCATTCAGCGGAAGCGGCTGCTGAACCATCAGCCGCAGCACGTAGATCAGAACGCTGCGCACGATCGATGGGTTTGCATTCAGATTTCCGGGGTTAACATCAGACGTTCCCTCAAAATCGACCGTTGCGGTGTCTCCCTGAATGGTAATGGTAACCATCAGCACGGAGCCGTCGTCCAGCTCTTCTCTGGCAGTGAACGTACCGTCGGGAATACCGGAGAGGGTGCGTCTCATGCGGTCAGATGCATACTCTTTAATGCGTGTCATATACCGTGTAACCTCCTGAATACCATGTTTCAAGGCCAGTTTTTTGAGTTCAGAAACGCCCCGGTGGTTTGCCGCGATGGCTGCCTGGAGGTCGGCCATGTTTTCGTTAACGGACCGGGAGGGGTAGACTGCGTTTTTCAGAATGGATTCTATATTGCTGCCCATGTACCGGCCGTTATTCACGATGAGGGTTGGCGGAATCACCACTCCCTCTTGCGATAGACGCGTTGCGTCGGGCGGCATGGAGCCGGGGCGCATTCCACCGATCTCTGCATGATGTGCCCGGCTGGCTGTAAAACCGATTCGTTCGTTGTCCACGAAAACAGGGGTAACCACCGTTATATCCGGCAGGTGGGAGCCTCCGAATTTGGGGTGATTGGTTACAGCCACATCACCTTCATTCAGCTCCAGCTCACCGATCACTGATCTGACGCAGCTGCCCATTGCCCCAAGATGCACGGGAATATGGGGGGCATTCACCACCAGATAGCCATTGCGGTCAAGTACCGCGCATGAGAAATCAAGACGCTCCTTTACGTTTACGGAGATCGCTGTTCTTCGCAGCATTTCACCCATCTGTTCCGCAACGGATGTGAAACGGTTCATGTAAAGCTGAAGATTGATCTCATCGCTCCGGTTTGCGGCAGCGGTTTGTTTCTCTTTTGATTTAGCTGTGAATACCCATGTGCCGTCGGCATTACAGATGCCTTCCCACCCGGGCAGTATCGCAGTGGTGCTGTAGGGATCCAGTACAAGGGCCGGTGAATGGATCCGGGTTCCGGGCTTTAGGTCCCTGCGGTTAAACACAGCGCATTCCACCCTGCGTCCGCCGGAGATCAGTTGTGTATGGGTGGTGGGTGATAGGGCGACGCTGCCGTTTTCTTTCGCATCAGAACTGTTTTCAGTCGTCTCGGTTTGCGGCCCTTTGGCTGATGCAATCACACGAATCGATTCCAGTTCGGGTTCATGTCCTTTTACCCAGTGTCCGTACTGCTCCAGGTATGCTTTTCTGAATCTCTGAGACAGGTCTGCTTTTTCCGAATACTCCACTTCAAGAGTGCTGTCCTGACCCTCGAGGCGAATAAAGGCGATTCGTTTCACCACTTCTGCTTCTGAACGATTCACACCCTGTTGTTGAAGCTTGCGAATGGCAGTTTCACTCAGTTTATCAAACCGCTCAGAAAGATTCTTACCGGATGATGAGAGCCGTTTCAGGATTGTTTCGGATACGATCTCTTCCGGACGGGCACGCATCAGCCCGTAGGCGCTTAAAAGTCCCGCGTCAGAAGGTACCAGAACATGCTGTATATTGAGTTTTCCGGCAACATCAAGGGCATGTTGTGCTCCGGCACCGCCAAACGCGACCATGGCATAATCCGAAGGATGAAATCCCTTCTGGACAGAGATGTTGCGGATAGCCTGTGCCATTCGTTCGTTCGCAATTTCAAGAAAACCCTCCAGGATTCGAATCCGGTCGCTGCTGTTTGTAATGTCTACTTCCGGAATCTGGGTCATGATGTCCCGAAACGCTTTTTCGGAGGCATCCGGGTCGATATTGATGTGGAAATTAGAAGGGTGCAGGCGGCCGGAAAGCAGGTTCACATCCGTAATGGTAAGGGGGCCGCCCTTGCCATAGCACGCAGGGCCGGGATCGGCACCCGCACTTTCCGGTCCCACGGTAAGGCTGCTGCCGTCGAATCCGCATATCGATCCGCCGCCTGCAGCGATGGTCTCAATTTCGATAGCGGGTGCGGTAAGCCTGGCGTCGCCAACCGTATGTTCATAGATGATATCCGGTTCACCTTCATAGCGGGAGACATCGGTGCTGGTTCCGCCCATATCAAACGATAGTATGTTCTCAAAGCCATTTCGCTTTCCGATAGCGGATGCTCCTATTACCCCGCCCGCGGGTCCGCTCAGCAGGCCGTCTTTCGGAGTGTATTGCTTAGCTTCCGTCAGATTTCCTGAGCTTCCCATCACCCGAATCGATTCGGCTCCCGTCACCAAAGCGATGTTGTTGAGGTAGCTTTCCATTACGGGCGAAAGTGAGGCATTCACATCGGTGGTAACCGCCCTGGGTACAATCTTGATGGTGCGGCTGAGATCGGATGAACAGCAGATATGGGGGATACCCAACTCTTTGAAAAGAGACGCGATCTCCTGCTCATGCACAGGATTCCGGTAGCTGTGCATCAGGCAGATTCCTGCTGAATCTGTGCCGGGAGGGATCTCCTGAAGCCGTTTAAGCAGCACTTCCTTGTTCAGTTTGTGGATGATGTTGCCTTCAGAGTCAAGTCGTTCAGGAACCTCAACTATCTGATGGGCAAAAGGCTCTGCTTTCATAATATTCAGAGAAAAGAGATCGGGGCGCTGCTGATTTTTAATGTGAAGAAGATCGCCAAAACCCTCGGTGATGAGCAGTACCGACCGGGCACCTTTTCTTTCCAGTAGTGCGTTGGTACCACGGGTTGTGGAGAGGTTGAGCATCAGCGGGGGAAGCTCCTCATTCATTGGTGTATTGGTAATGAGGCGCATCGCCAGAACCGGCGCCTCTTCTGAACTGCGAATCTCAAACGGAATGGAAGAACCCGATCTGTACGAATCCGGAAGTTCCCGGTCGAGTTCGATGGTATAGCCGCTTGAATTGCAGATGGTATATCGATCATGATTTATTGATCCCGGTATAAATTCACAGCGCGAAAAAAATTGTTCGGCGGGTACAGTGTCAAGAGAGAGCCGGATTTTTAAACGTTTCCGGTTGATTAGTTCGGCTTCTCCCCGAAGTGAACTGTTGCTGAGTATTTTAAGGCGACTGATGATTCTGCCTTCAGAATCAGCGCAGAAAGCATCGGTAAACGTACCGCCGGTGTCGATATAGAACGTAAGGTTATCGTCGGGCTGACGGGGGCTCATGGCAGATTAAAGGTTGAACAGGTTACTGGTTTACTGAGTGGACTTACATCAACAAATAGTATACATAAATGAGGTGAATTTTTTATCGATTCAAGACCTGTATGAGAACAGTCAGTGTGTATGATTCAGATATTCCGGGCTTTATGTTAAATAACCTTAAAAGAGTTCATAAAGGCAGATAAAATATGTGCAGTTTATCCGGATTCCTCTGGCACTCCTTTCTGGACTATCAGGATAATCGATAGCATAGAAAAGACCAACTGTTTGAATGTTTAACAAATAATACCTATTAAAGAGAATATTTTCATCAATCTTTAATGAATCAATCTACATGACACGTTTTATCACAACCACAATTACCCTATTCATCATGTCACTGACCATCGGTCTGATTGAAGTACAGGCACAGGACGGAAGCGGCACCGACACAGAGATCACATTCACGGAAGAAAAAAGGGAGCAGGCCCGGGAGCAGCTTCGGCGGATACTCTCAAAATATGACCTCGATCCCTGGATTATTACGAATGAAGTTAAAATAGAGGAAGAGGTTGACCCCCACAGCAAACCCATACTCACTCTGAATACCGATTTTCTGGACAGTGATAAAATGCAGCTTGCGGTTTTTATTCATGAACAGGCTCACTGGCTGCCCTATGAACAACAACGTGCCGCAGCAGAGGAACTGGCTGAACTGTTTCCGGACATTAACGGAATGCCGAATATGGAAGATGCATCTGGTGAGAGGCTGGAAAGGCTTATGGACTTCAGAGACAGAGTTTATAATCACCTGGTTGTTGGCTGGGTAGAATTTGATGGAATGATAGAGATGGTCGGAGAAGATGAGGCCCGTAAAATTATTAAGGAAAAAAACAGCCGTTTTGTTGAAGAACCGTACTCCAATCTGGCTAAAACTTTTCTCTGGTACTATGAAAGGGTATTGGAAGACACCGAAGAAGTTGGTAAGGTGCTGGCAAAACATGATCTAATTATCACTCCTGATAAAGGTTGGGTGGTTGGTTCATCTGAATAATTTTTATTAATGGAATTCAGGCAGAGAATTATTCCTAACTGTCTTCAGTTTTTTGTTCTGTTGCGAAATCAATGTTACTCATGGTATTGCCATCATTATAGTAGCATGATCAATGTTTGATTTTAAAACTGTGAAGGCACGAATAATAAGTAGAGACCACATCTGCTATGAATTTCAAAATAAATGACACGAGATATGGTACAATTATTGACAGAGTGGATCCACTTTAATGGGGCGGAAAAAAATTTGAAAGGGGCATGGGTTGTGATGCACTCAGGCAATAAAATAAACCTGTTTTTTAGCCACGTCTTTCGTTAGTTGCTATGTAAGCATGTATTTGAGCACAAAATGATGTGTAGTTGTGCCTTATTAACATAACGGAGATAAAGCGATGTCATGTAAACACATTCTAAGCCTTTTTCTTTTTGCCCTCCTGTTTTCCTGTACAAATAAAAGTCCTTCTGATTCAGAAACGTTGGGCAAATTCAATATAGATAAAGACCTGTACCTCGCCCACTTTGACTTGAAGACCGATGTTGATGATGCTCACTCTGTCGCTGCTGTTGCTACCATGCTGGCAGATCCGCGTTTTGAGGGAGTTAAATTCCACGCGGTTGCAGGAGCGTATGGCACCCAGGAAGGAGCCTACGTTCCGGCTAATGATCTCTTTGAACTGGCATTCGGCTCACACTGGTCTGATGCACACAGCGATTTCAGCAGTGCCCAGGATGAAGTCCAATCACTTGCAGCAACGGTTGTGCAAAATGGCGGGAAAATCTGGATAGCGGATGGGGGACAATCAGACTTTTCTGCAGCTTTGGTCCGCGGGATCCGGAACCAGATGCCCGATACAGACCTGAAAGAGATGGTGCATATTGTTCAGCATGCGGACTGGAATGAGGAGGTAACCACACCGGCAGACCTAGACTACGTTAAGGAGGCGGCATCCTATCACAGAATCCCGGACGGCAACACCGTTGGCAATGGCACACCCGGTTTCCGAACGGATGAGAACATCGATTGGAGAATGAGAATCAAAGATCAGCGGCTGAGAGAAATCTGGGAGAAGGCTATAACCATTGCCAACACCTACAATGGTGCCGACGGCCGTTATCTGAATGAGTCAATTATGCAGGGCGGACTTGATTTCTCGGATACATCCGAAACCACGTGGATTTTCGGCTTCAACAATTTAGAAGATGCGGGTGACTTCTTTCAGGAGTTTGGTTCAAATGATTAACCAGAGATATTAACGCAGCAGAGCTAGTCGTACACACTATCAGAGGAATACCCACCTAAACAGGTGGTTTTTCAACCCTATAAATTACGTTTAAAAGCTAAAATGAAACCTAACAGACAAACTATAAGTGATCAGGAATACGCCCGCGACTTTTGGGAACAAGGCTATGTTGTGATAGAAAACTTTTTTGATGATGAGTTGATGGATCAACTGAATCAATTGATTCTGAATCATTTTGGTAATCAAGCTAAGTGGGAGCATTCGGATGACTTCATTAAGAAATCCGCAACTGAAGTAATTCCCTGGTTTCCTCTGCAAGAGGGCAATACTAATTTCCAGCCTGTTGAAGAGAATGAGCAGCTAAAGAATATTACCCAAAACATTTTGGGTGAAGGATGGAAATCGCTATACCTGATGGTTATGTTTTCAAAAAAGGGCACTAAGGGTCAAGCGTGGCATCAGGACAGTCCGCCGGAAAATTCAGGTCAATTTAACCTCAATCGCCTCTTTTATACCCACGATATTACTGAGGAAACGGGTGGCCAAACGATTGTGTACCCCGGTTCTCACAAAATGGGCGAGATACCTGCCGGACATCCTCAAGAAGATTTGGAGAATCAAATTGTACTATCTCCTAAAAAGGGTACGCTTGTCATCTTACATGGACACAGCTGGCATAGAGTGCTACCCATTAAAGGGGAATACCGCGTTTCTGCAAATGCCAGAGCCATCCCAGATGGAACTCCTGACGATATCACAGACATAGCCGTTTATAGAAATATGCGCTATCGCTTTTCTACTCAAGAGGTAATAGAAGAGCGATAAGGACTATTTTTATCCATATTAAGCAATAAACTTAATGATCATGAGACTACTACTAATACTTCTTGGCTATTTATTACTACAACCCACAACACTATTTGGACAGGATTATGTAAATACAGAACCGGGTTCAATAAACGCTAGTCCGGCAGATCATTTACCCCCTTATATAAAACTGGTAAGCGGTTTTGGAGAACGACCAAACTGGTCTCATGATGGCCGGTTCATTCTATTTTTAGATAAACCTATGGGCGAAGTATATGAGTTGGAGATAGCAACCGGAGTCATAAGAGCCAAAACCCGGCATTTTAATCATTACGGATTTACAAGGGCCAAGTATCTGGCTAATGGCGACATTCTGCTTGCCGGGCCAAATGAACCTTTTGACCCTACTGATGAAGAGGAGAGATACAGGGCTCGAAATATGACATGGTTATATGTAATGGATAAAAGTGGTTTAAACCCCCCGGTTCCATTGAATACCATGTGTGCTGAAGGGCCGGCTGTTTCCAGAACCAAGATGAGAATAGCCTGGACCCACCGGGATCGCCAATTTCCTGAGTTTGGCAAAAACAGGGCAAAGTTATTCATGGCCGAAATCGTATATGAAGATGGGGTACCGAAGTTATCCAATCAGAGAGAGATTTTTGATTCCAGGCAGCTACCCTTTGACCTGGGAGATTCAAGTCTTGAAACACAAAGCCTGGTTCCACCCGAAGATGTAAAAGTAACATTTACCGCCTACACGATTAATGAAGGAAATAATACCGATGTGTATATGGTAGATAGCGAAACCGGTGAATTCAGAACGGTCACTAATTCTCCTTGCTGCTATGATGAGGCTGAAGGGATATTCCCTGATGGTTTACACACTTTGGTCGAACACGCAAACTCAGAGGAAAAAGCCTGGCCATTGATTGATTTGTATAAATTGAAACTTGATGGATCTGGCGAAATGCAAAGGCTCACTCATTTCACAGACTATAAGGGATACAAGGCCAATCAGGGAGTCATATCAGACGATGGGAAATATATGAGTTTTCAAATAGGTAAAGATAATACAGAACCGGGTGAAGGTTTTGGTTTCCTGATTATGGATCTGGAAGAAGCTGCCAAACACCTGCCTGACTTTAAATCGTATAATGATTAAGACAATTGAAGAAGCGGCCATCTTTGTAAAAAAAGTGGAGATTTGCACCATTTTTCAAAGTGATAAGACGGAGCTAACTTCGCTATGGGAGCATGTGGATTTACCCGAAAAACGACCGGGAGAAAAGGGTTGGGGAGAGAAGATGACAGCCGTGTGGACCTGGAAAAACCAGCTGCCGGCCTTGTATCCGGACGATATCTTCTATGGAAAAATCAAAGGCGGGCTTGCCGTGTTGATGGAGATGGGTTACCTGGCCCGTGATCACTTTCCGAAAGCCCATAAAGATATTCAGACTCTGAATCATCTTGCCAGGCATATCTACAGCATCGTTGCTGCAGAGCCCTGGGATACCACGTCCCTCCGGAAAGTGACAATGGAGGAGACCGGCTGTACGAAGAGTCAGTTCGATACGGCCCTGAAGAATCTCCAGGTAACAATGAACATTGCACGGTTAAATGAGCCTCAGATCGAGAAGGATACCTGGGTTTCATTCCGCGAAATGTATCTGGATATCTGGAAACAGCATGTAAATGATTAAGCTCGTTCTTCAGATAGTCGCTTTGCTTGCTTTTTCATTTTACCAATATTCGATTATACGGTAAACCATGCAGGGGCATGAGTACCAGGCACTGCTCTTTCCAAAAGCAGTTTATCTGAATTTTCTGATGCTCATTATTTGATACTATTCCCAATTTATTCATTTTATTCTAAGATTTTCAGAATTTCACGGAAAAAACCGGACGTGAAGTCAGCATAGTCTCCATAGCAGTAGTGATATGCAAATGCCGGTTAACAAACCATCAAATCAATCATAGAAGAACATGAAAAAACTACTGTTATCTGTTATTATCGTTTCAGTATTCGCTGGTTGCACGTCCGAAGATAAGGAAAGTGAAAGCGGTGCTGATGTAAACCGGGTTGCAACATACTTTCAAAACAGCACACTGCCAGCCGCCATCATGGGGAATGTTACCGCGGATGGGGAAATGGAGTTTAGTACATTTGGTCCGTCCGTATGGGGCGGAACCGACACATTGAGTGAAGATCATATCTTCAGAATTTATTCTATGACAAAGGCTATTGCCTCTGTTGCCGCAATGCAGCTTGTTGAACAGGGCCTGCTGGGGCTGGATGAGCCGTTAAATGAATTAATGCCCGAAATGGCATCTATTCCAATTCTCACTGAGGACGGTTCGCTTTATCAGAGTGACGCACCAATTACGCTCAGACATCTGTTAACCCACACGTCAGGATTTGGCTATGATTTTACCTCTGAGCGGTTAAATAATTTTCAGCCCGATTCATGGGAGTACGAGGATAAACCGAGGCTGTTTGAGCCCGGTGAACGATGGCACTACGGTACCAGCACAGACTGGGTGGGAAGGGTTGTTGAGAAAGTGAGTGAGCAGGATCTGGAGACCTATCTAAGAGAGAATATAACCGGGCCACTGGATATGAACAGCACCTGGTTTAACGTCCCGGCTGAACTAAAAGAAAATATCGTTTCCTGGGGAACCCGCGATTCCACCGGGTTTAGTGAATACGACCGCATCCCCCCGCAGCCGGTAACCTCTTACAGCGCGGGGGGTGGATTATTTTCATCACCCAGGGATTATCTGACATTTCTTGAATGCATGCTGAATGATGGCAGCTACGGTGACGGACAAATTTTAACACCTGAATCTGTTGAAATGTTGTTTACAAATCAGCTTCCGGGAAACATGACAATGGACCACAATCTTCCGGATGAGGGATTACCGGCAACTGTCGGGAAGTTTCCCGACGAAACGGATACATTTGGTCTGGCCTGGGCGTTGGAAAACAGTGATGATGAATCTGTAAGAACGAAAGGGGCTGCCTACTGGGCGGGAATTGCCAATTCCTATTATACGGTAGACAGGGAAAAGGGAGTTGCCGTTGCATACTTCACGCAGTTTCTGCCATTCAATGACAAGGAGTCTTACGGACTCTACCGTCTATATGAAGAGGAAGTTTATTCGGGGCTTTGAGCCGCATATTTTATTTTTTTTAGTGATTCTCTTTTTAACAGCATAAAAAATAGGGATCAGGGTTTATCTGGATATACTAACAGTTGTTCCTTTGGATGTACAGATTTTACCGACTGCAACCCATCAGCAAATCAGAGAATCGATAATTATTCCAATACATTTCTTTATTTACGGTTCATGATAGTTGAGTACATTCAATATGGGATCTGATGACAGCAAGCAATACCGTGATCTCTTCAATTATAATCGGTTACTCAAAAACCCAAAGTCATGAGCAAAAAAGAGAGTTCCTCAGGAATGAATCGCCGGCGATTTTTACAAACAGGGGCAAAACTAACCGGTTCCGCCCTTTTATTGGGCCTTGGTTCAACTTCACTATTCGGGGCTTCCCCGGCTACACGAAGATCAGGCCCTGTTGAAACCATTACATTAAATAACGGCGTGCAGATGCCGATTCTGGGCTTCGGAACGCTCTACCTGACTGATGATCTCGGCGTTCGATCAGTCGCTGAAGCCATTTCACATGGTTACAGACTCATCGACACCGCCACCATTTATGGAAATGAAGAAGCCGTGGGTGGTGGAATAAAACAGAGCGGTATCGACCGCAGCGAACTGTTTGTAACCTCAAAAGTATGGGTCGAGGATACCGGCTATGAGAATACAAAACGAGCTTTTCAAACCTCGCTGGATAAACTTCAGACAGATTACCTGGACCTTTACCTCATCCACCGCCCGCGCGGGGATGTGAACGGTTCATGGAGAGCCATGGAAGAGCTCTATAATGATGGCAGGATCAAGGCGATTGGCGTGAGTAACTTTACGTCTGCGCAAATTAACGATCTGATCGAGAACTTCAGCGTGAAGCCGGCAGTGAATCAGATTGAAACGCACGTCTTTTTTCAGCAGCCCGGTGAGCTGGAGTTTCTAAACCGGCATAATATTCAGCATGAGGCGTGGTCACCCCTGGCACAGGGCAGAAACGGGTATTTTACCAATGAGACGCTGGCAGCGATAGGCGGAAAATATGGCAAGAGTAATGCCCAGGTGGCGCTGCGATGGCACTATCAGCGCGGCATCGTTGCAATCCCGAGAACCCAGCAGGCAGCCCACATGAAAGAGAACCTCAATATCTTCGATTTTGAGCTTTCAGAAGAGGAAATGAACCGAATTGCTGCTCTGGATCTCAACAAGACACAGTTTCCTGAGTGGGAATAGTGAGTCGTTGAATCTGCTGATCGGCAAACCCTATTTATCTGCCCGCTTTTCGACAGTGTCTGACTGATGAATTTGCTTTGCAAATGGCAGAAAAGATTCGAACATTCCCATGGAATTTTAATCCGCTTTATATGTTGATTTTGTTCATACATCAACGGCTTTTGTAAAAGCGAGCTTGTTCAGGAATCCACTGATCTTTTAATAGACACTTATTTTTTAATGAAGTACAAGAATGAAGATGATAAACAACCCGGTTGGTTAAAAAGGGTACAGGAACAGAGCTGGGAACCGGAACTCTTGATTTCGGGACTCATCTTGTTCGCCCTGTTTCAAACTCCCGATCTTATTGACCTCTTAAATCAGCATCTTGAAGTATCGGCCTCTGATTTTTTTTCAAACTCTACCGTTAATGAAGCAATCAGTACGCTGCTTAAAATCTCTGTGTATGTTCTTATAGCCGGTTTTATTACGCACATTTTTTTGAGAAGCGTCTGGGTTGCGTATGCCGGGCTCAGCTATATTTATAAAGATGGAATCAATTTTTCAGAGCTGAGTTTACCGGAAATGTATACCGGGCATTTCAATAATCATTCGTATGAAAAAAGGATTAAATCGCTGGAAAAGGTATGCAGCGGTATGTTTTCGGCCAGTTTTCTTTTTTTCATGATCATTCTTGGTCTGATCAGTGTAGGAATCATTATAAGTTTGGTTGTCATTTTCATATTGGCTCTCTTTCCGGGATTCCAGTACGTAGATACAGTCGCCAATGTCCTTCTTTTTTCCACGGGATTGCTTTTCCTTGTTGATCTGCTGACGCTCGGCATCATCCGCAAAATTCCATACATCAGGATTCTCTACTTCCCGTTTTATAAAATAGGCAGATTGATGATGCTGGCACCTATGTATGAAGATATTTATTATGGATTTCTTTCCAATAACAAAAAATGGAAGCTGGGAGCCATTTCAATCCTTTTCTGTGTCTCTTTTACCATCGCTTTTATGGAACTTCGGGTGCCCGGAACAATTACAAGTTCTTATGAACTCCGTGTTAATTCTGATGATGATGCCCTTTTGTATCACGGACATTATGAAGATCGCGCTCAGGCCGTTTCCTTAGGACGTTCAATGATCCCATCAGATATTATTGCGGGTCAGGTTCTTCGCATATTCATTCCTCACTTTATAGGTAATGAATCAAATGCAGGTGTAAAAGAGTGTTTAGAAAAAGAGCCTCATGCTGAGCTTTCTGATGATCAGGTAAAGCTGAACTGTCTCAATGAGATTCATCAAATCTCGGTTAATGATTCCACCTCTTCCGTGAAAGGGCTTTATCAATACAATTCGAAATTTGATATCAATGGTTTGGTATACTGGCATGATATTTCTCACCTTCAAAGAGGGGCACACATACTGGAAACATTTCGATGGAGATCTTATCCTGACACCTCTTTTTATCAGCGTATAGCACGGATTGAGTTTTATAAAGAATCGAAAAGGCTTAGTGAGTAACTTTGGAAATTCCCATTTTTCCAGTTTATATCAATCATATCAAGTGAGATCAGTTTTCAGATAAGTACTCGTGTGTAATCAAATATAAACTTACAACAATGGTTTGAATGATTATTCAGGATGATAGTACTCAGTTTGAGGCAGGACATCGAAAAAAATCTGTGAAAAAGAAATTTTGATAATCAAATTCCCGTGACTGAGTAATGTTGGTTTCACCTGGATGTATTTCCCGGGATACTTTGCGTATATCAATCGGTTTCAGATCATTCCGGAGGAGGATGCCCTGCTATCGGCGTTTGGGGCCGAGTACAGGGAGTATCATGAATCGGTACAAAGGTGGTTTTGACACTTCATATAGCCTCTGAATTCGTGTGGGACACGCTGCCGTCAGAATCTATATTTTCTGGCTTTTGAAACAGTATATGAATGATGATTGTCATGACTACGATCCATAGTGACAGAATAAACCAGCTACCGGCCTGGGGGAACACTGAGGTAAGAAAAATGTACTCTCTTGTATGAATCCAGATGAGGAGAGACAGGAGTAGCAAAAGCATGGTGAGGTTCCCATACGTTGACCATCCGGTATTGCTGAATGGCAGTGATAATTTTTTGGCTCTGCTTCGTATCTCAACTAAAGTGCGCTCCATTACCCATAGGCAGCCAATGAAAATCAATGTGATCAATCCCCAAATAAATGTAGAAGCCGTCAAAATTTTCTCCATGCCAACGGCTCCAAAACCACTTCTGGAGGTCCATACCGATAATATTTGAGAAATCAAGGGCCAGCTTCTTGAGCTGTTCGTAAGAATGACAATGCCGTCCCCATGTTCAGGTATCAGGTGGAAATGGGTCATCCAGCCGTGTCCTTGTCCGCCACCAAAAACAGCTTTTTCACCGGTGGGCAGAGTTTCGATGAAATGGCCGAGACCGTAGTTTTCAGATACAAGAGAGTAGACTCCGGAGGTTTCTGTAGCGGGGGAGTATAAATCAGAGATAGCATCTTCCGAAAGAGTGCTGTTAGAAGAATAGAAGTCGCCGAGCATGCCGGCTTGTATAAAAGCAGCAATATCTTCAGCGGTGGAGAAAAGTCCGCCTGCGCCTTTTTCTGCATATACATACACAGATACCGGTTCTCCCCCTAATTCATGGCCATCGGGAACCGGTGTGATAAAATCATCTCTCCAGGTGAATTCAGAGTTTGTCATACCCAGTGGCAGCAGTACTTCATCCCGCATATATTCTGAAAATGGTTGTCCGGTCACCTCTTCAATAAGCAGTTCCAGAAGGTGATACCCGACGTTGGAGTAATGAAACCCTTTACCAGGTTCCTGAATCATCATCACTTCTTTTAATAAACTTTCGGTGAGGGATGGTTTATCAGCACCGGGGGGATACTCCAGGCCGAGAGTTCCTAAGGCAAGGCCTGAACTGTGGCTCAACAGCTGGCGGATGGTAATCTGCTGAGGTTCAAAATCAGTTTCTGGAAACTGCCAGGTATGTAGATGTTCTGTGACCGGATCATCGAGGTCTATTTTCCCCGTTACGGACAGTTTCATGATACCACGAGCCGTGACCGACTTGGATATGGATTCAACCCTGCATACAGTTTTCGTCGTCATGGGGTTCAGGGTTTTCAGACTGGTAACTCCCCAGGCACTCGTCCAAGTGATTTCTCCGGATTCAAGGAGAACCATTGCAAGGCCGGGCACGTCGTATCTCTCTAACCAAACGGGAATATGCCGTTCCAGTTCATTTTTTACGCTCTCATTGCTATGGTTTTTCGTGCTTTTTGAGCCTAAAACATCCAGCCCTGTAAAAAACATAAGTAAAATCAGAATCAGGGCTGTTATTCTCATCTCTTTTGCCATTATACCTCCTCGATTGAAACCTGGTACGGTAATCATCAACGGTAAATAGTACAATTTAAGCGTAAATATGATATTTGTGAATATCGTATTTCCATATTTTTTAATATCCAGAAACTACAAAGCATTCAAGAGTTCATCTGTTCTTTGTATAATGTTGATGGGGCTGTTTGTCTGGATTGAGCTTTTAGTATTCATTTTTTTGGGATTACATATCCGTAATGAAGCCCGTATTGAAAAGATGAGCATAATTTGATACCTACTGTTGGTTCAGTACAAAAAAATTAACCACAGGGAGCTGATTCTTGAACAACAGAGTTTACTGTTCGTTTAGCAGTGGGCGAGCCGAAGCGGTGTTTTCTTGTTTATTCTATATTTAGGTTCTACTATTAGAGGTGATAGTCCGAAGCCGTTATTTTCATGTAGTCAGAGTTAAAACACGATAACTGATGATTAAAAAACTATTCTTTCCGGTTATTCTGATTCTTCTAGCATGGGCATTTTTTGTAAATCCCACAATCAGAGATGTGGCTGCAGGTATAGCTATACTGCTTTTTGGCATGATAATGCTCGAAGAGGGTTTTAATGTATTTGTGGAAGGTCCCCTACAAAAATTGCTGGAAAAATCTACAGATAAGTTATATAAAAGTTTTGGAATTGGATTTCTGGTCACGGCACTCCTGCAGTCGAGCTCACTGATCAGTGTAATTACTATTTCGTTTCTTAGTGCAGGCCTGATCAAACTGACTGCAGGAATCGGGATTGTTTTTGGTGCAAATTTGGGGACCACAGCGACGGCATGGCTGGTATATATTTTTGGCCTCAAAATACAGGTCTCTTCACTGGCTATGCCGATGCTTGCGTTTGGTATACTGTTCGTGTTTCAGAAATCGAAAAAGCTGAAAGGGGTTGGATATGTTTTGGCAGGTCTTGGGTTTTTCTTCCTTGGAATCTTTTTCATGAAGCAGGGTTTTGACGTATATCAGGATAGTATCAACCTGGCAGAGTATGCACTCCCCGGATATCTGGGTTTGATGGTCTACACCGTCATTGGGGTATTGATAACGATCCTTTTACAGTCGAGCAGCGCATCAATTGCATTAATTCTTACGGCTCTCGCAGTAGGTCAGATCACCTATGAAAATTCACTTGCTCTCGCGATTGGAGCCAATATCGGAACCACGATTACGGCTATTCTGGGATCGCTAGGCGCAAATTATGAGGGAAAACGTCTGGCGGGCGCTCACTTTATTTTTAAGATGGTGACCGGTATTGTTGCACTTGTGTTTATCTTTCAGCTTGGGCAACTGGTTGATGTAGTCGCCGTTTTTACAGGTATTGCGCAGGATAATTATACTTTTAAACTGGCCCTTTTTCATACCATTTTCAACCTGATGGGCGTCATTATCATGACTCCTTTCATTAAACCGCTGGTCGCATTTTTACAGCGAATCATTGTTGAAAAGAAAGTAGATGAGGAAGAGAATAACATCGAGTATCCCGCCTATCTGAATAGTACGATTCTGGCTTACCCTCAAACGGCTCTTCGTGCTTTACTGGACGAGAGCAAGAGATTATTTGAAAATGCTACGTTTAAAATTGTAGCTCATGGCCTGAACCTTCATAGAACAGATATAAAAGGGAAAACAAAACTGAAAAAGGTTGTTGCCAGTTCAAGAGAGGAGTTGGATATAAACGTGGATGATCTCTACTACGAGAAAGTGAAGATTATTTATAGCAAAATTATCAAATATGCGACTTTGGCTCAGAGCAAATTCTCCCTTTCTCCGGACGTGATGGAGGCATTCACGAGAATCAAGTTGGCCAACAGAAATATCGTTGAGGTCATAAAAAATGTGCGTGGTTTGAGGTCGAATGTGAGTACCTACATGGTATCGGATAACGAATATATCCGGAAGGAGTATGATCGACTGAGACGCAAGGTATCAAAGGTGCTCAGGGAAGTTTATCTCATCAAAAAATCGGAAGACCCGGAATCTCACCTGGAAAGACTGGAAAATCTGAAGGAAAAAGCCGATAAAAGTGATGTACTGATTGATGGAACACTCGACAAGCTGATCCGGGAGAGAAAAATATCGAGCGTGATGGCTACATCCTTAGCAAACGACAGCGACAATGTAGCCGACATCATGAAAAAACTTATAGACACGGCTGAACTCCTTTACATTGACAGTGATACACTTATAAAACTGTCGAAGGAAGAAGCGGATGCCATTGAGGAGGGGCTGGCGGGTAAAAAATAGCTGTTTTATATCTAAGCTTTGGCAAATCTTTCCTTTGTTTGAAACTACATACCGACGTACACGTTCTGTAAATATATGATCATCTACAATGGAAAATTTTGAGGTCATAATTTCATATATGCGAAAATTCACAGCTTCAAAAGCTTGAATGGTATAGTGAGAAAGCCTGTATAAATCAAAAATAATTTCAAAAATGATGAACAGGAAAGAGCCGGAAAAAGTAGTTTTTCGCCACGGCATTTACCGGGTTTTTAATAACCCCTGGATGGTATTATGGTTTATTTTTCTAATGCACGCATCTGTCCGTTTCGGAGGCTTATACAGCAGCTACCTGATTCCTATTTCGATGGTCCTTTTGTGGCCGTTGCCCTGGTTATTATGCCCTAGGAGCATACGAATAGAGATGGGTTTTAGATGGACGGGATCTTGGTGGTATGTAGCTGGGCCGTTTTTTTCTGTAGTCGTGCTTTTGTTGACAGCAGGAATCACATGGTTGGTTTTTGGTAAAACCGATTCAAATTGGTTTGTTCAGCATGCATTAACCTTGCGAGAAGCAATCACAAACCTGCCCCAAAGCACTTCACTTCAATCACAATTTCTGATTGTAACCATTCCCGCTCTGATTTTTAGTCCTTTGGGAGAAGAGTTTTTGTTCAGAGGGATATTACAGCGTGGACTATCAATTAAATTCCGGGAATCATCAGCATCGATCATCCAGGCTGCAGCGTTTGCGTTGGTTCATCTTGCGCACTACGGGCTTCAGCCTTTTCAGCCCGAACTTATACTTATTTGGCTTCCCTCAATGTTTTTGGCTGGCCTGACATTTGGCTGGATTGTTATCAAAAGTAAATCGATTTGGTGTGGAGTTCTCTCTCACGCGGTGTACAATTTAGGGATGAATGTAGTTGTTTTTTTGATGTTACCCGGAGAAATCGGCTTGTAAATACAATGCATTAATATGACGGATCACTTTATCGGTTTCTATGCTTATTTTTATGCTTTTTTGCGTTAGCCATCAACTTTTGTTAATAGATGTACAAACAAAAAAGCAGAGCTTACGAAAGTAATACGTTCAATTATTCAAAAAACCACAAATAAAAAAAGGAGCTTCATGAAACGAGTAACGGGTATCGGCGGTATATTTTTCAAGGCAAAAAATCCTGAAAAACTCAGCAAGTGGTATCAAAAACATCTGGGACTGAACCTTGAGGAGTGGGGTGGTGCTGTATTCCGGTGGTCGGATGATCCATCTGCAGAGAATGGGATTACTGTCTGGAGTGCATTCAAAAACGATACGGACTATTTTGAACCGTCTTCATCCTCGTTTATGGTAAACTTTCGTGTTGCTGATCTGAATGGACTGCTGGAAGCACTTCGTGATGAAGGGTGCCATGTTCTGGACAGAAGGGAAGATTCGGAAATGGGTAAATTCGGATACGTGATAGATCCCGAGGGGAATAACGTGGAGCTTTGGGAACCCCCTAAAGGAATGTGAGCAGGCATCCAATTCTCAACCACAATCAGGAATGAAAACAGGGTGCTACGAAATCATGATATTCTAAAATTAGTTCTGACTTCAATAGGAAATCTCACTCGATGTATCTGCTTTAAAATGATTGAAAAAACCGGGAATCACTTCCAGCGGATAGCTTGAACTGGTATTTATGAGAATACAGATGCCGGTTCCGTCTTCAGGGGCAAATGCAATTTCGCTTCGATATCCGTTTACATATCCACCATGATAGACGATTTTTTGCCCGTGATTATCCAGAATTCTCCAGCCTAAACCGTAGTGCGATCTGTTTACGCCGTCCCAATGACGGCTAAATCGACGGTTATAGAGGGTTGTCTGCGGTTCAAAGAGCGTTTGCAGTGTTTCCTCAGAAATGATTTCGGGATGATAGCCGGTTAAAAGCAAAAGCCATTTTCCCATATCTGAGGCTGATGCGTTAATGCCCCCGGAGGAAACTGCATTATAGTATTTTCGGGTTATTGCGGTGGGAGCTCGCCCACGCGAACGGGAAATATATACGTGTGGAAGAGCTTTGTTATTGGATTTTCGTATCCCGTCGTACGTTGTTGAGGCATAACTCATAGAAAGCGGTTCAAACAACTTCTCCTGCAGTAGAGTACTGAAGTCGCTTTTAGACTGGTTTTCAAGCACCTTTTCGATGACGGAAAAGGTGGCGTTCTGATAAGCAAGCTGTTCACCTTCCCTGGCAATTAAGGGTACTTCCCGAAGCCGGGGGATAATTCGATCCATAGAAAGTCCGTCTTCAACAAGGTTTGTGTAGGAGTGACGTGGCAACCCGGAGGTGTGCGACAAGAGATGCCGAATCTGAATCCGTTCAGTCTGATCGGGGTCATATAGCATAAAATTATCAACATAGCGGGTAACAGGGTCATCCCAGCGAATAGCACCTTCATCTGCCAGTACGCCGGCTACCACGGATGCAAAGCCCTTAGAAACACTACCGAGTCTGAAAACAGTGTGTTCGTCTACGCGTTGTGATTTACCCTTCTCTTTTACGCCAAATCCTTTTTGAAATACCACGCGCCCATCTTTAACAATAGCAACCGCGGCCCCTGGAATCTGTTTTTCGATCATGCCGGCCTTAAATGCCTGTTCAAAATCTGCCAGGTAGTTTGCTAAAGATTCATCCATCACCCACTCTTCAGACTCCGGTTCAGTGTTGATATTCTCTGGTTCGGGAGGGCTATTTGCAAAAGCAAGATAGGCGACAAAAGCGGCTACTATTAACAGTAAGAATGAGAGAATTCGGTTCACAGAATAAATGGGTGTAGTATAGATATGCAGTTGCTGGATTTAGAATTGATTCAAACCTAGGATATTAAAAAACGAACTGCAACAGAAGTTCCTCAAATTGAAAAAGAACTGGATAATGTAAACCAAAGAAATGATTTTTAGCATTGGTAAGTCGTGAAAATCACACTGAAGTATCTATTCATCCTTCTTTTTTTAAAGTTCTATCCCTTTTTATCCTTAAAAAGTGTCTGTTTCCAATTATATTCATTTCAGTAATGGCTGTCTCATTTAAAACAGAAAACCGGTGAAATATTTGCGAACCAGAATTATTGAACGCTTTAATTTTTTTCTCGAACGGCAGTTCATAAAAGGCACACACGTACAGCTCTTATTTGTGGTAGCACTTATTGGGCTGCTGTCTGTTGCCGGTGGTTTAATGGTGCTGCCGGTGGAGGAGTCGCAGCAGAATACGGGAGAGTCACTTTGGTGGGCATTTCTGCGTCTAACGGATACAGGATATCTCGGGGATGATGAGGGAGCCTGGAGGCGTGTAGTATCGACATTTTTAACCATAGCCGGAAACGTGGTTTTTATCGGCTCACTTGTAGCCATTATTACCACCTGGCTAAACCGGAAAATACGAAACCTTGAGCAGGGTTTAACAAAAGTGAGTGCCCGAAATCATGTGGTCATCCTTGGCTGGACAAACAGAACAGCCCATATTGCGGCAGAACTCTTTCAATCGAGCAAAAGAGTGAAGAAATTTTTAAAGCGCCATGGCGCAAGAAATTTGAAGCTCATCATACTATCAGATGATGTAAACCCTTTCAGACTGCAGGAGCTTAAAGACCATCCTCTTATTGAAAAGCGTGCGAAAGAGATTATTCTTAGAACAGGGGACAATATTGATCGTGAACATCTGCAGCGGGTAGATTCTAAACATGCATCTGCTATCATTATTCCTGCGAAATCGGCTGCAAACAGTGAATTGATCACGCCGGATGTTGAAACTATTAAAACACTTTTGTCGCTTAATTCTGAGATGCAGAGTCTGGATGCTCTTGAAGACAAACCATATGTTGTGGCGGAAATCCAGGATGAAAACAAGCTCAGGGCAGCCCAGAGATCGTATTCAGGACCCCTTGAAATCATCCCCAGTGATGCCATATTGAGTAGATTGATTGCGCAAAATTTGCATCATAAAGGGTTGTCAGCGGTATTTAACGAACTGCTTTCACACAGCCAGAACAACAACCTGTATGTTTTAGAGCTTCCGGAAGCGGATGGCAAAACATTGCATGAACTTTCGCAAGTATTTACACGAGCTATTCTTTTTGGAGTAGTGAGGGATCGAGATGGTGAGACTATCCCACTGCTAAATCCTGACAAAAGCCTTGTATTTACACGGCGTGATAAACTCATTCTGCTTGCCAGGAAAATGGAGGATATTGAAGTATCGACAGAAAAAATCCAAGCAAAAGTTTCGGCACCTGTCTTAAACAACAAAAGAAAAAGACCACCAACCGGCCAATATAAAGGTGTATCTAAACTCTTGGTTCTGGGATGGAATCATCATGTGCCCGCATTACTAAAAGAGCTGGGGACCTACAAAAATCAGGAGTTTCACCTTACACTTGCATCACTTCGCTCACTCGATATCAGGGAGAAAGCCATAAATCATATTTTAGAAGATTCCAGGAACATTTCGTGTACACACAAATTTGTTGACTATATTCGCGAGTCAGAAATGCGTTCATTAGATCCTGCATCATACGATCATATTTTGCTGGTCAGCAGCGATAAACTGGTTGATGAAGAAGAGGCGGATGCCCGAACAATTGTGGGATACACTTTGCTTGAAGAGATGCTCGAATCAGCAGAAAAGCGTCCACAGGTTGTCATGGAGTTAACGGATCCGGGCAATGAATTATTGATTAAAAATTTTAGGAGCGAATCTATCATCAGTCCGTTGATATTGAGTAACCTTCTGGCTACCATTGCTATGAGGAGGGAACTTTACACCGTTTATAATGAGCTTTTTACGGTGAACGGTGCTGAAATAATTTTCAGAAGCCTGGATGAATATGATCTTCAACCATGCACTATGTCATTTGGTGAACTTGAAAATTATTTAGCTGATTTTCAAGATATTGCTCTCGGTCTTTATCGTGAATCAGAAAATGGTGATGTAGATTTACAAATGAACCCGCTACGTACCAAGCGGCTGGATTTAAAAGAAAATGATCGGCTGGTAGTATTGAGCACGGTAGATGCAGGTGCAGGTTAGGAAAAGTTTATAAAACGGAATACGATGCTAGACGGATTAACAAGCTGGATTAATCAATTTTCAATCTCGGATGTGTTGTTTTCGACTTTGATTGAAACGGTGATATTACTGTCAGTTGTGACGATTGGCCGGGCAATCGCGTCCCGTTTCATCAAAAAAAGGGTTCATTCAAAAGAGCTTCAGCGTCGCTGGCTGGTTCAAACAAGAAATGCTTTTATCCTGCTGCTAACCCTGGGTCTGCTTTTTATATGGGGAGATACTTTGCGCACGTTTGCGCTGTCGATTGTAGCAATTGCCGTTGCGTTTGTTGTTGCAACTAAAGAGTTAATTCTATGCGTAAGCGGATCCATTCTCAAAACAGGTTCGGGTTCGTTTAATGTCGGGGACCGAATCCAGGTGAAAGAATTCAGGGGAGACGTGATCGATCAAAATATCTTGGCTACAACCATTCTTGAGGTGGGGCCGGGGAAACTTACCCATCAGAGAACGGGCAGAAAAACCGTAATTCCCAATGCCCTTTTTGTGTCTGAACCGATTATTAACGAAAGTTTCACGCACGATTATGTTTTGCATGTATTCACGATTCCATTCAAGAGGGAGGAGAATTGGCGAGCAGCTCAGGATGAGTTTTTAAAAGCGGCAAGAAAACACTGTAAGCCATTCCTGAAAGAGGCAAGGAACCATATGGAAAGGCTCAGTGAAGATATGGGGCTTGATGTTCCTACAACAGAGCCAAGAGTGACGGTTCAGGTTCCAACTGCCGGTGAGATCCACCTGGTTGTTCGTATTCCGGTAAAATCGAGTCAGAGAGGGTACATCGAGCAGTCTATTCTGTCTGATGTTTTTAGTCATCACGACTTTTCCATGGAGACAGAATCGGGAAGTTAACAGCCAACAGTCTATCATTCGGATACGGCAATTACTCTATCTCCGTCAGCCGCTCTTGTATCTGCATCAGCACAGTTCTGTGAGAGAACTGATCACAATGCCCTGCCATGGGACTGAAAATGATTTCAGCGTTTGAAACAGGATCTTCCGTCGATTTTAAAAACTCATCAAATGCTCTTGTCGCGGGGTTCAGGTAAAACTGATCCATATCGCCCATCCAGATGTAGATTTTATCCTGAAGTTTCGGCCCAAGGTCAGACCAGTTTTCCTCAGCATAGATTTTAAAATCATACTTCTTCCAATGCTCGGCTACATCCCGGTCAATTTCTCCGGTGATTGGGTGAAACAGTGGCTTTGGAAGACCGTTTTCGCCCCGGGGACTGTAGAGTGCGGTGTGAGCGCTAAACTGACCGCCTGAATTAAGATAAGTATCCGAATCCCCCAAAGCGTTTTCATAGGCAATAAAATCGCGCAGGGATATCATCGGCTCACCAACGGTACTTCTCATCACCGGGCGTTCATAACCAAACTCATTTGTAAAGGCATTTTCGTCCTCATAGATGTTGATTAACTGGTAGTTTTCAAATTCGATGGCGTCCGGGCTGTAGGAAAAAACACCATTGAAATGATCCGGATAATACATCTGTAGTCCAAGAGAAACCCAGCCGCCGGTTGAGCAGCCGTCCACAAATCGGGTTTCAGCGGTGTCGGTTCCTCTGAATTGAGATTCTATATGCGGGATCAATTCGTAAATGAGGGAGTGGCCGTAGGGCCCGCTGTTTTCCGAATCCATCTGGTAGGAGTCGCCAAATGGTCCTTCGCCGTCCAAAAATACATTAATGACGCGGGGAGCATCATCACTTCGCCACCACTCTGTAAATTCAGCGCTGTTAACAAGATTATTCACCCTTGTATACCGGCCACCATACCCCGAAACATTATAGCGAATGGGATACACTTCTTCAGAATTATAATTGTGTGGAAGAAGAACGGAGGCTTTCAGATAAACCGGTTTATCCCACCAGGTCGAAAGTGTGTCGCTCCTGAAGTCGACAAGGTGCAGCAGGTCCGATTCGGCCAGCTCTCTTTCTGCAATAACCTGATCAATTGTGATATCTACAGCCAAAGTTTCTTGTACGGAGATATTCTGTTTTAGAGAATAAAGATTCCCCGGTGCGGTAATGCGTGATTCTGAGGAGTCCTGATCCCAAAGAACCTGGATGTAATAATCTCCTTCAGGAACGTTACTGAGTGTCCATTCTGAGGTTTTTGTCCATTCAGCATTTGGGTCCAGCGTGGCAGGTTCATCCAGACTGTAACCTGTCTTGTTCATAGCAAAAATATGGCTCATTCTGCCGGGAAATGGCCAGATCTGCTCCATGGGCTCCAAATTGGGGTTTTGGTTCAGGAATATGTAAAGACGTCCATCCTCAATAAAATTCTCACGGACATCATCAGATAAAGAAATCTGCAATGTGAGCGAATGCCCTTCATTTACTGTGGTGGTTGAACAACCTGTTAACAGGATGACAAGAAGCAGAGCAGGTATAAAATTTCGCATGGGAAAAATATGTGATTCTTTTTTAAATAGGGATGCAGACACCGACTGTGAATTAATGTAAACAAAAATGACAGAATGTTTTTACTGTTATTAAGCCTGCCACACGATCCGGTAAAGTTTTACAGGAATATGGCCACCCGTTTAAATGTCATATTTACATAGCGATGGTCATTGATCGCGTTCATGAATATTAGTAATAACAAGCTCCATTGTACGGGACTGGGTAAAAAAAAACATGCTGAACGAAAGTGATGACGGTTGGCTTACGTTTTCATGAAGGAAAGAGAGGAGAACTATGAACTATTTTCGCTATTCTGAGGTGGGATCTCGTTACTCTTCCATTCTGAATTTTAAACAGAATTAAAAATTTGACTTATCTATTCGAAATTATTGCTGTTTTAAATGCTTGTTTTTTTCTTTTCTATGGTTTTCAATCTTTGAACTCCAGCATGATGATTGAAGAGTTCAAGCGTTTTGGAATGAATGCGCAGCAAAGGAAAATCACCGGAATACTGCAGATTTTGGCGGCAATAGGACTACTTTTGGGATTGAGAGTGTCTTCACTGGGTTTCTTATCAGCAGGAGGTTTGACCGCTATGATGTTTGTTGCTTTTATAGTACGATTGAAAATCAGAGACAGTTTTATACAATCTGTTCCATCCGTACTGTTTATGCTGATAAATGCATGGTTAACACACACATATTATACCCTTTTCTAAAGAATAGCTGATATCCGCAGCCTGCTAGAGAAAAAAGGTTGCTGTTTAATCATTTTTTATACTCAGATTTCTTTATAAAAGAGCAATAATCAGGGACAGTACGAGAAAAGTGAAAGCCGGAAAAGATTTTTTGAGAGGATCTCCGATCTTCAGGTGCATCGACACGGCACCCAGCATTAAAAAGGCTATTCCATAAGCAGAGATGGCTTCAAGTTGAGAGTAGACGATTGAAACCAGCAATAGCAAGGCAAGAATCACTTTTGCAGTGCCTACGATATACATAAACCAGACCGGAAGACCATAGGCTTTAAACTCATCCACGATATTGTCCGCATCACCGCCTCTCCATGCTGTGGATTTTTTTGAGCGAACGAGCCAAACATTCAGGATGCTTAATCCTACAATAAGTTTTAACGCGATTATAATATATTCCATGAACGGATTCCTTTAGTGATAATTTGATTTTAGCTGCAATATGGTGTTCAGAGCATTCATCAATATAGAAAACCTTTTTATGAAACTACTCCTGCAGCGGAAATTTCTATTTTACTATTGGAAGATAGTTTCATGTTTGTAGAATAGCTCACTAGCTGAATTCACCGCAGGCTCAATAGAGGAATAAAAATTAAAGAGAGAGTAATTCCGATTAAATCATGAATCTTCAGAAAATGTTACATGAATTTCTCAGCAGATGACTTTGAATGGTGGAAACTAATTTTGCGGGCTGGCTAAAAGATTCCCGGATTAGCTTCACTATATAAAGTTTGATCCCATCACTCTTAAAAAAGTGAAACCACTTTTCATTCATCGCATCATTTATCAATTCGATAAAAATACAATCTCAATTGTATATTCACTAAGTTCTGTAGGGTGTTTATGTAGAGTCAGCTGTCTCCTTATACTCATTGACCGTAAGAATATGATTCATCGTAAAAGAAACAAAACTCTTGGGTTGGCTGAACTGATCGCCATTGCTCTCGGGGGCATGGTGGGAGGTGGTATTTTTTCAATTTTAGGCGTATCAGTAGCGTCGATTGGCAACCTGACCCCCGTTGCGATAATTGCAGGTGGTATCATAGCATCACTGGCCGCTTATTCATATGTAAAGCTTGGCCAGTACTACAGAGATGAAGGTGCAACTTATTCATTTTTTAAAAGAACATATCACTATTCACATCTATCATCCTCAATTATCGGGTGGTACATTATTTTCGGATATATAAGCACAATGGCGCTTTATGCTTATACTTTTTCTTCCTACGCCATAAGCAGTACCGAATTTGCCTCAAATATCTGGCTGAGAAAAGCGATAGCGCTTGGGGTTATTGCTTTGTTTACCGTCATCAATCTCTGGAGTGTTAATGGCATGGGGAAAATTGAAGATCTGATGGTCTATACAAAACTGATACTTCTGACGGTGATTTCATTTGTGCTCATGCAGAACGGAACAACAGATTTTGCAACGTTTGTTTCAAATATGTCACTAGACTTCGAGGGATCCAGCATAATATCCATACTTATTGTCGCTTCCATCACTTTTGTTGCTTACGAAGGTTTTCAGCTGGTGATTAATGCAGTCAATGAGATGGATGATCCAGGAAAGAATATACCAAGAGCTATCTATTCAGCTATAGGTTTAGCGGTAATTATTTACGTGGTTATTTCAGTGGGGGCACTCTTTGCAATTCCAACCGAAGAAATCATCAAAAATAAGGAGTTTGCGCTGGCTGCAGGTGCCGGGGATGTGCTGGGAAACCTCGGTAAGAACTTAGTCATCCTGGGTGCAATTTTGGCCACAAGCAGTGCAATCAGCGGTACTATGTTTGGCTCCTCAAGACAGATGGCCGTAATAGCAGAGGACGGATATTTTCCCAAATGGTTTTCTGTGCGCAAAAATAAAAGTCCAAGAAATGCCATTATTGGCATGGCGACTTTGGCTGGGTTTTTAACTTTGATAGGAGGGCTTGAACTAATTCTGGAATTTGGGAGTATTACATTCCTACTGGTTTCTCTGTTAATGGCAGTTGCTAATTTTAAAATACGTAAGCAGACTAATTCATCAACGATCTTAACTGTCTTGGCAATTGCAGGCCTGGCAGTAGCAGGTGTATTGATTTTATATTTTGAATTTTCGACTAATCGGATTCAAATGAGTGCTATTGTAGTCCTGTATATTCTTCTCGCTTTGTGTGCCTGGTGGTTTGCAATGAGAACAGGGAAGGGTATACATTAATCAGGTATGAGATTCATCGGGTTATAAATTCAGTATCCATGACTGACGGCGCCCGTAAACTTTTGATAGACAAATTCCTGTATCTGTTAATGGTATTTTGATATTATCTGCTGTGTATTGTGCAGAATATTGATCAATATAGTAAACCTTTTGCTCAAACTGATACCCGGAGATTTTATATCCCTGAAGCCAAAAAACTCATTCTAAAAAACAGATGCCATGAAACAGAATACCATCCATGCTTTTGACAGGCTCGAAATTCAGCGAAAAGATCTTATATCGTACTATAAATCGTTCAGCGGCAAACAACTTGCATTTAAACCCGGGCCAGAATCGTGGAGTATGAATCAGGTGTTGCGCCATCTGGTTACTGCTGAAAGTCAGTCACTAAAGCTTATCAAAAGAAAGATGAACCAGGTCGATCAACTTCCGGATCTATCTATTCAGGTAAAAGCAAGAGCACTACTGTTGAAAATCGCACTGGCGCTTCCCATAAAATTCAAAGCTCCAGAAATCGCTGATGTCAGGGAAGAGACGCCTGTTTTTGAAGACCTGTTAAGTGAATGGAACGCAGTTCGAAACGAATTTCGTGAGGTTATGACTCAGTCTGATGAAAAAACGTTTACAAAAACCATCTACCAGCACCCAAGGGCCGGATATCTTACACTGAAACAGGCGATTGAATTTATGGAAGATCACATCAGTCATCATCAAAAACAGATTGAGCGCATCAGGCGAGATAAAAACTTTCCCGTTTCATAAGACGCACAAAAGTGTTTGCAGGAATATATATTTTGAAACCTGAAGACACGATCCCGAAGCGGATAATCTAAAAGAGAGCTGAAGTATGAATATCCGAAAGATTACAGGTATCACGGCAATATCTATTGGCTGCATACTGCTGATCACTTTATCTGCAGCCCTGTTATACTATCCTAATGAGTACGTCTACCGCGTTTTGGTGTGGCAGGAATCGGATGCATTCGACTGGCAGAAATTTCCCGCCAGGGAGCTGAGAGAATCGGAAAAGGCATTTCATTTTGAACCGGCTGCTGACGAAAAGGTAGAGACATTGCTCAGGGAAATTGCCGATGTAAGTGATTTTGAGAAGTTCATGGAAGAGACCGGGACACAGTCGCTTATTGTGCTCAAAGACACACTGTTGCTTTACGAAGGATATTTTAACGGTACCGGCCGCAATTCTATCGTTACCTCTTTTTCCGTTGCCAAGTCGTTTACTTCTGCTTTAATTGGTTTTGCAATTCAGGATGGCTTTATTGATAGCGTGGACGACCCGATTACACGGTATTTACCGGAATTGGCTGCGAGGGACGTGCGTTTTACAACTATTACCATTCAGCATTTATTGATGATGTCATCAGGCCTGGAATATCAGAAAAACCGCTCTTTTTTATTTAATGGGGATGATCCGCTGACGACTTATTACCCTGACCAGAGAAAGTTGGCCCTGGAAAACACCCATGTTGTCATGAACCCAGGTCAGACATTCGACTACAACAAATATCATCCTCAGTTATTGGGAATGATACTGGAGAGAACGACGGGCGTGTCAGTTACGGACTATCTGCAGAAAAAAATCTGGAATCCACTTGGAATGGAGTACAGTGGTTCGTGGTCGCTGGATAGTGAGGATAGTGGATTTGAAAAGATGGAGACGGGAGTGAATGCAAGGGCTATCGATTTCGCAAAATTTGGCCGACTGTTTCTGAACGGCGGACGCTGGCAGGGAAGACAGCTGCTAAAAGAAGATTGGGTAAAGGAATCAACAAGCCCGTTTATCCCGGAAAATTATGTGGAGTACTACAGCGATAGTGTAAAAGAGCTGCCCGGCACAGGATATTACAAATATATGTGGTGGGGTGTCTTGCGGGATGATGGTACCTACGATTTTTTGGCGGAAGGGGATAAAGGTCAGTTTATTTATGTTTCACCTGATGAGAACCTCGTGATAGTACGAAATGGAACCGAATACGGGAAGGAACCGGAAGAGTGGGTCTCGATATTTTATCGTTTTGCAACACAGTACTAATCGGATAAAGAGAGAGTATTTACATTTCACCTCATCTTTTCATTGCCCATTTATAAAAAGTCACTAAATTAACTAAGAGATATTAGAGAGGTTTCTTAAAAACTCTTATGGAGGGATTCAAATGGCACGTCTGTTAATAATGGGAGCCGGTGTCTCGGGGCATACGGCTGCATTGCACGCTCAAAGAAAGCTTAAAGGTAACCATGAAGTCATTGTGGTAAGTCCCAACTCAAAATGGAACTGGATTCCGTCCAATATCTGGGTAGGCGTCGGTTTTATGAACACGGAACAAGTGACTTTTGACCTGGCTCCGATATATAAAAAAACCGGAATTCCCTTCTGCCAGGCAAAGGCTACGGCTATATACCCGGAAGGCAGTAAAGATATTTCACAGCCTTTCATTGAAATTAGCCATACCAGCCCGGAGCGAATGGGAGAAAAAGAAACCCTGACGTACGACTATCTCATAAACGCAACCGGCCCCCGTCTGCGTTTTGACAAAACAGAAGGCCTCGGGCCTGATAATGGCTACACAACATCCGTCTGTACGCACGGACACGCCGAACACGCTTTCCGGCATCTAGAAGAGTCGATCGAGAGAATGAAAAAAGGAGAGCGACAAAAGATCGTTATCGGTACCGGTCATGGAACGTGTACCTGCCAGGGTGCAGCTTTTGAATACCTGTTTAATGTGGAATACCTGATGAGAAAACACGGTGTTCGCGACAAGGCCGACCTTATCTGGATTACAAACGAGATGGAGCTGGGTGATTTCGGGATGGGCGGAATGCACGTGAAACGGGGAGGCTACGTGACGCATAGCCGAATTTTTACTGAGTCACTCTTTACGGAACGTGGAATAACCTGGATTAAGCAGGCAGGTGTAAAGGGTATAAAAGAGAATGCATTTGTTTATGAAACTCTGGATGGTAAAGAATCTGAAGAGGAGTTCGATTTTGCAATGATGCTTCCGCCATTTACAGGTGTGCCTTTTCAGGCGTTTAATAAGAAAAATGAGGAGATTACAGATCAGATCTTCGCTCCGAATGGGTTTATGAAAGTGGATGCCGATTACAGTGGGAAGCCATACGGTGAATGGAGCCCGAAGGACTGGCCGGAAACGTATCAAAATCCTTCTTATAGCAATATTTTTGCGGTGGGTATTGCCTTTGCGCCACCACACGCAATTTCGAAACCGGCAAAAAGCACAAATGGCACGCCTATTTCGCCCACTCCGCCAAGAACCGGCATGCCCTCGGGTGTAATGGCCAGGGAAGTGGCTTTTAATATTGTGGACATGATGAAAGGCGATGCGGAAAAACCTGTTCGAACCGCCTCAATGGCAAAAATGGGAGCCGCCTGTATCGCATCGGCGGGTGCAAGTGCACTAAACGGTACGGCCGTATCGATGACGATGTATCCGATTATACCCGACTTCGATACCTATCCGGATACAGGACGTTCATTGAAATATACCACCGGTGAAATTGGCCTGGCGGGTCACTGGATCAAACATCTGCTCCATTTTGGATTCATGTATAAGGCAAAAGCCAATCCGCTTTGGAGAGTCATTCCGGAATAATCAAGGCTAACTATATTTACATTATCATGGAAAAGAAAACGTCTTTACGAAAACCTTACGAACAGAACTACTATCCGCCAACGCCATCAAAATTTACCGCGTGGAAGCGAACCAACCCAATCTGGCAGTTCTTCCGGTTTCTGGTGATCAATGTGAAAATGCTAATTATGGCGAGAAAGCATTAACGCATGTTTTGAAAATCGATTGAATCTTGAGCTTTTGAATGTCGTATTCATCTTCGTTAATGTATGTTTTACTTACTCTTAAAATAACTCTCATGAAAAGATTGATATTGCTGGTACTCACAACCCTGATGCTCACAATGTCTGTTGCTGCTCAAACGGCAGACGATTTAGAACGAAACTTGATTCCCGGAGAAAGTATTTCCGATTCATTAAGCAGTGAGGATGTTCACATCTATCTGGCCGATCTCGATTCAGCACAGTTTGTTCGGGGGTGGGTTGAGCAGGAAACCGTGGATGTAGTGATCACACTTTATAGCCCATCAGGTGAACGAATGTACGCTTTTGATACTCCGGCAAGGGGGAAAGAGCGTTTTCAGTTTGAGACGGATGAACCCGGACAATACAGACTGGAAATCTCCCCATTTGAGGCTGAGGAGGGGCAGTATTCCATCTATTTGGTCAGCCCGGAACCACTGGCGGAAGACCCCGAGGGAAAAGTGGATCAGCTCATGGCCTCTAATACCGGGGGTGACGTTCCGGGTGCAGCGGTTATGGTGATGAAAGACGGAGAAATAATTCTTCATAAAACCTACGGAATGGCCAGTCTTACATACGATGTGCCAATGGGAGCAAATACAAAACATAATATCGGGTCAACGTCAAAACAGTTTACAGCTTTTGGGGTAGTACTGCTTCAAGATCAGGGACAACTATCGCTGGATGATGACATCAGGGAGTATATACCAGAACTGCCCGCTTTTGATGATACGGTTACTATTCGCCACCTTCTTACCCATACGAGTGGATACCGGGAGTACCTGAACACGCTATCACTCACCGGACGAAATTTAAGTACGGAAATTGATTCGGATAAGATTATAAGAGTTGTTCAAAATCAAGGGGAACTCCAGAATAAACCAAGAGATGAGTTCAATTACAACAACACGGGCTTTTCTCTGATGTCTGAGGTTGTACACAGGGTTACCGGCACTCCTTTTCCCGAATGGATGCGGGATAACGTGTTTCTTCCCCTTGGAATGGATGATACGGTGATAAAAAACCGAACAGGAATGGTTATTGAAAATCGGTCCAGTGGATATGCAGTATCAGAAGGAGGATTATATGAAGAAGTGACCGATCTGTCCGGCGCGATGGGAGCAGGTGGAATCTATACAACAATGGACGACCTGGCCAAATGGATTAGAAACCTGAGTTCACCGACCGTTGGCGGGGAAGAGATCATCAGCGAGATCTCCACATCCTACGTTCTGAATAACGGAGAAGAGACGGGTTATGGTCTTGGACTTGGAATTGGAGAACACCGGGGCCTCAAAACGCTTCAGCATGGCGGGGCGGATATGGCTCACCGATCGATGCTTGTCTACTTCCCGGATATTGATGCAGCGGTCGTTACACAGAGTAACGATGCCGGATTTCGGGGTGATCACGCATACACGGTAGCGGATGCTTTTTTTGAGGAGTACTTCAACGATAGCTCTGAAAGCGAAGATGAGGAGCCGGAAGAAGGTGAATTCGCCTATAACCATGAGCAGTTTGATGCACTTTCAGGACGCTATGAGCTTGAGATTCAGCCCGGTTTTATACTCACGTTTGATCGTGATGGAGAACGACTCTTTACTCAAGCAACCGGTCAGCCGGAAATTGATATCAAGGCAACATCAGACTCAACATTTACTCTGATTGGCGTAGCCGCAAATATCACTTTTCATATGAATGAAGATATGACTGCTGATTCACTCACACTCCATCAAAACGGGAACCATATCGCGCGTAAAATTGAGTGGAATCCCTCTGCCGAAGAACTGGGACAGTACACGGGAACATATTACAGTGAGGAGATCAGCACGGTATATACACTTATTGTTGATAATGAATCTCTGACTCTGGAACACTATCAAATGGATCCTATACAACTAAATCCCGGAACAGAGGGTGAGTTTTCCGGTGGATTTCCCATTGGCAATATTTCATTTATAGAAAATAATGAGGGTGAAATAACCGGTTTCACGGTTTCAAATGGCCGAACGAGAGGGGTCCTTTTTGAAAAAATTGAGTTTAGGGAATCAGACTAAGAGTCTATTGATTTTGTGGTTGGTAAGGCAATTTCGTAAATAAAAAAGAATAGATACTCTTAAATCTTTTATTTGTTCATAGAATTTTATAAACTATTTATAGAATAGCTCTACTATTCGTGCTCTTTGTATTACATATGCAAAATAAAAGACCAAACGAATATGGAAAACCAGGGTAATGGAATTGTCCGGAAGAGTAAATTTTCTATGGACTGTAAGGAACAGTTTGAAAATTTAATCAGCAATTTTTTTGATATCCTGGTTTTAATAGATGAGAACGGGTATCAACACTACGTAAGTCCTTCATGTGAAAAAATCCTGGGATATAAGCCGCAAGAGCTTTTGGGTGTGTCCGTCATTGATAGATTTATCCATCCGGAGGATCAGGAAAAGACACGGCAAGGATTTTTTAATATAATCCACAATTCAGAAAATGGAGGAGCTCAATACCGCCACAGGCACAAAAGTGGAGAATGGGTTTACCTGGAGGCATTCGGAACCAATCAGCTTGATAACCCAAAAGTGCAGTCTGTTGTATTGAACGTCAGAGATATCACTGAAAGAAAACAGACAGAACAGGAGCTTTTGGAGAGCCGAAATCGGCTAAGTGAGCTGAATGCAACCAAAGATCGTTTTTTTTCAATAATTGGCCATGATTTGAAAAATCCGATTGACAATATTATTGGTTTAAGCGATTTGATGCTAAGTGAGATACGAGCCGGAAATTATGACGGGGTAGAAGAATATTCAGAGATGATTCATCACTCCTCTAAAAAAGCTAATGACTTATTGTCGAATCTGCTTACCTGGGCACGCTCACAAACCGGGAAAATTAAGTTTCAGCCCACGAAAGTTGAGTTGAAGGTACTCGCGGATCAAACCATTGATTTTTTACATAATAACGCTGCAAGAAAATCAATTACGCTTGAAAACCATATTCCGAATCATATTAAGGTTGAAGCCGATCCCGTGATGATGGAGTTAATTCTTAGGAATCTTTTATCTAATGGTATAAAATTTACTCCAAAAGGTGGAACAGTTAAAGTAGGAGCCCGTTGGGAATCAGATTTTTTGTTGGTGTTTGTGAAAGACACAGGTGTAGGCATTCCGGAAGATGATTTGGAAAAGCTGTTTCGCCTTGAATATAACTACTCAACCAAAGGAACTCAGAAAGAAGCAGGAACAGGTTTGGGACTTCTACTATGTAAAGAGTTCATTGGCATGCATGGGGGCGAAATCTGGGTAGATAGTAAAGTAGGTGAAGGAAGTATGTTTTCATTTACGATACCTAACAAACCGTAAAATATGCCACAGAAATACAGAATCTGGCTGTGTGATCAGTTTGATTCTGCACTCCTGTGGCAATATCGATGCTTTTATGAATTAAGGGAGGAGTTAATTTCCACCGTTTTCTGATTCAGGACGTTTGTAACGTACCGGATCTTCCGGCGTTGGGACAGTCGGGTCTTCGTAATTCTCAAGGCGTCTCATCGCCTCTTCAACAGCGGCTTCGAGCTGTGGGTCGCGACCTTCAATAACGTCTTTTGGCGTCTGCATTACCTCAATATCGGGGTCAATACCTTCGCCTTCCACGTCCCATTCGCCGTCGAGATTATAAAATCCGCCGCGCGGTGCTACAAAACGTCCGCCGTCCACAAATGGGGGCGTATCCCAGGTTCCCACAAGGCCACCCCAGGTAGTGGTTCCAACCAGCGGACCAATCTCCATTTTCCGGAAAAGAAATGGCAGGAGATCTCCGCCGGAGCCTGCCCGTTCGTTAATGATCATTACTTTTGGACCCCAGATACCCGCACCGGGAGTAGTAAACGGTTTTCGGTCTCCGGCCTTGCTGTTAAAGAAACCGTGAAGTTCGCGGGCCATGATATCCACCATGTAGTCGGCTGCGGAACCGCCACCATTGTTTCGTTCATCAATAATTGCTCCCTTTTTGTGCTGCTGGGAGAAGTAGTAGCGATTGAAATAGGTGTAGCCGCCCTGGCCGGTATTGGGAACCCAAACGTAGGCGAGCTGTCCGTCAGACATCTCGTCAACCTTCTGCCGGTTTCCTTCCACCCAGTCGCGTGTGCGCAGGCCATACTCACTCGAAACGGGGACAACGGTTACCAGCCGGGCATCCTCTTCATTTGGCGAATCATTAACTAAAAGCTGAATCTGACGGTTTGCGGTGGCCTCAAAATAGCTGTAAAAGTTGTCCGATGGATTAATCTCCCGGCCATTCACGGCAAGAATATAGTCGCCTTCGTTCACGTCAATTCCGGGCCCGGAAAGCGGTGCCCTCAGATCGGGGTTCCAGCTCTCGCCCGTGTAAATTTTTGATATTCTGAATGCACCATTTTCGAGTGATATGTCGGCACCAAGAAGTCCCCCACTCGCACCGTCGATATCAGGAAAATCACCACCGGCCACGTAGGAGTGTCCCACGGCTACTTCACCGCTCATGATGTCGAGAACATAGTTCAAATCTGATCGATGTTTGGCGTGATCAACCCATGGGGAGTACCAGTCGTACACCTCATCCCAGGGGGCTCCATGCATGTTGTCTACATATAGGAAATCGCGCATGAATCGCCAGCCATCACGGAAAATCTGAGCAAATTCCTCTTGCGGATCTACTTTTACCTGCACGTCTGATGTATTGAGGCGACCATCGCCAGGTGATTTTTCACCGGTTCCGGTATCGGTGATTCCCCATGTTCCACCACTTCTATATAGAAGCTGTTTTCGGTCATGAGATACAACCACTTCGTTTACGTTATCCATAAACAATGAGCCCTCTTTACTGGTCAGGTCGAATTTATGGAGCCGGGTTCCCTCATTGGGAACAGATTCCATATAAAAAACATCACCTCCGGGTCCGGGCTCCAGGCCTGTGTAGTTGCGCTCGGGAATATCGAGTGCAAGAGTGCGTTCTGCAATTCCTTCTGGATCAATAGTCACTACCAGCTCGCTGCCATCACTCTCTTCGCTACTTTCTGATTCTTCATCAGATACGGTTTCGTCGTCACTTTCAGGCAGGAGAGGTGAGGGGTCATCATCAGACAGTACAATCATATAAAGCGCACGCGTTACCGGCATATTATATGAGCTCATATCGAGCCAGCCGGTATTCAGGCCGTAATCGGTACTGGCCAGGAAATAGAGATATTTCCCATCCTCACTCCATTCCGGGGTGATGGTGTCAGACATTCCGTCGGTGAGCTGAAGCGTTTCACCGGTTTCAATATTGTGTGCGTGAACCGCCTTAAACTGATTTTCAAGAAGTTTTACGTAGGCGATCCACCGGCTATCGGGAGACCACACAGGGTTCATCGTTCGGTTCGGGTGCGCATAGCCGTCGGTATCAACGAGCTCGGCTTCACCGGTTTCAATATTCACATACCAGAGGTTATAATCAGTATCGGTGTAGGCGATGTAGCTACCATCCGGCGACCAGGCAGGACGGAAATAGAACGTAGGGTTGGGGAGGGAGATATTTCGTGGCTCTTCCAAACCAAACTGATCAGAAATCACCAGCTCATATTCGCCGCGGGCATCGGAAAACCATGCCACATGTTCACCATCGGGGGACCAAACAGGGTAACGTTCTGCGCTGAATGAAGAGTTACTCAGGTTGCGCCAGGTTCCGTTCTCTTTGGGTATGGTGATGATTTCACCCCTGAACTGGAACACTGCCCGCTGCCCCGTAGGCGAAATTTGTGCATTATCAAGATTGTAAGCAGATGGCTCTTCCCAACGCTCGCGTCCATAGCTCATATCACCGGCTACATGAATTTCAAGCTGTTGCGTGGTTCCATCCTCCGGATTCAACAGCTGAAGATATCCGCCCTGTTCATATACAATCAACCCAAATCCGGCATCCAGATTCTTGGCATCGAAATCGTTGTGAAAGGTCCACTGCTTTTCATTTCCGGTTTCTGGATTATAGGACCATATGTTATTGGCAAAATCGCGTTCAGAAAGATAAAAAACTTCATCCCCGTGCCATGCCGGGTCGGTGTGGCGCTCATTGTCGGTGCGGGGTGTTTGAATGAGCTCATACGATTCCATATCCACTATCCAGATGGGTTGAGCCTGTCCGCCGCGGTAGTTTCTCCATTCCGGATCCCAGAATGTGATCGGATTGTAAGCGATATATCGTCCGTCGTCGGACATGTCACCGTTAGCTGCTCTGGGTATCGGAAGTACATCAGGAGTTCCGCCCTCTGTACTTACTCTCCAGATACGATTCAGCTCTGTGGGATGGCCGTCGCGAGATGATCGAAACAGTACATCACCTTCGGGCGACCAACCGGTAACCACGTCTGCACCCGGGTGCCAAGTGAGCCGTTTTGGGGATCCGCCGTCCGATGGAATCACATAGACATCCGAGTTTCCGGCATATTGACCGGTAAAGGCGATTATGCTGCCATCAGGTGAAAAATGAGGGCTGGTTTCGCCGCCAATATTGCTTGTTAGGCGAATGGCGTCCCCGCCATTTTTTGATACTTTCCAAAGATCATTGGCGTGAACAAACACAATATGGTCCTGCGAAATTGTTGGTTCCCGTAGAAGCTGTGTGCCTTGAGCCAGCAGAACTGCAGAGTTGAGCAGTAGTAAAAAAAAGAGTGTAAGAAAAAGGGTCCGTACTTTCATAACGTGAATTTATTTCATTGATGTGCGCTGGAAATATAGGTAAATCGTTGAAGAAGGGCAGAGGACGTAACGGTTTTTAACAATCTACAAAAGGCGAGTAGAAAACAATTAATGTAAACGTTAAAATTTAAAGAAGAGCCCGCAGAAGTAAGCTGTTTTTATTTACTAAAATTCATCTCTATCTACATCTTTCAAAAACTTTACCACACCTTTGATGTACGTTTTTTGATCGTCATATTGTGACAAATGGCTGCCATCGGGGCAATGGAGATATCGGCCGTTTTGAACCTGGCCGGCCATCCATTCCATATGTTTAGGATCCATGGTGTCGTGCGCAGCGCCCACGGTGAGTGTAGGTACAGATATTTTTGGCAGATCTTTTGAACGATCCCAGTTGTGGAGGGTAGCCGAGTCAATAATTCCAAACTCGCTCGGCCCCTGCATGTAGGTATAAATCTTTTCATTAATATGATGCAGAGCCCGCATTACAGAGTCGGGCCACTGGTCCAAAGGCATACGCAGTACGTGTTTGGTGTAAAAGTACTTCATCAGCAATCCCTCATAATCGGGATTCTTATACTCACCTTTTTCCTCCAGCTCCTGTATTCTTTTGAGTACATCTGGCGGCAGCTGCGGCCCGAGAACTTCCTTCGCATACTTGTTATATGCCGGAACGCTCGACATCATATTGCTTATGATCAGTCCCTTTAAATGCTCCTGATGCGCCAAAGCGTATTCCATCGCAAGCATACCGCCCCAGGACTGCCCCAGCAGGTAAAAGTTGTCATGGGTTAAGCTCAACGCCTGACGCACCTGATCGACTTCATTCACAAATCGCTCAATCGTCCAGAGTGATGGATCGTCGGGATTATCGCTGCGATGGGAACCAAGCTGATCGTAATAGATATACTCTATATCCTCATAGGGCAGATAGCCATCAAAACACTCATAGAGCTCGTAGGTAGCTCCCGGCCCGCCATGTAGAAGAAGTACTTTAATTTTCGGATTGTTTCCAACCCGTTTTGTCCAGACATTGAAAACCCCTTTTGCCGTCTTGATAGGAATTACATTAATACCACCCGTAAATTGATCGGGTTTTCCAGAGTAGTTGAGGTAGTTATTATTTTTAGACATGGCAGAACGAAGGGATTTGATTAATGTATTAATACAGAGTATAGCAAAAAATAATGATTGAAAGGAAAAGCCACTGTTCACTGGCGATCGTCCTGTACTATTTGGTACTTTAAACTGAACTCAGAATGAATATTTTACTCTCATGGTGCAACAGCTAAAAGATGCGTTTCTCAATGAATACTATTCGCTTATCGATTTTTTTCCTCGCCTGATTATTGGCTTGATCGCCCTGTTTGCCGTTTATTTTGTAGGAAAAGCTCTGGCTTCGGGCGTGCTGCAGGTCCTAAAAAGGAGTTCGTTTCCAACAACCTATCATAGCTATTTCTCAAAGCTTATAAAGGGAGTAGCGTTATTTTTAGGGTTTATCTTATTCCTGAATCTGATTGGTTACGGTACTCTTGCCGCAAGCCTCCTTGCGGGTGGTGGACTGACAGCTGTGATGCTTGGTTTTGCCTTTAAAGATATTGGGGAAAATTTCCTGGCAGGATTTTTCCTGGTGTTTAGCAGGCCGTTTAATAAAAATGACGTGATAGAGACTGATGGGATAACGGGTACCGTAAAGGAAATACAGCTCAGGCATACGCATATTCGAACCGCAGAGGGGTGTGACGTTTTTGTTCCCAGTGCTCAGCTTTTTACCAAACCACTGTTCAATTATACGCTAGACGGGCTTCGCAGAGGCAGTTTTACTGTTGGTATAGACTATTCGAACGATGCTGAAAAAGCAATGGCCATGCTTCTTGAAATCACAAATAACACACCCGGGGTACTGTATGAACCAAAAGCCGGTGTTTCCTGCAGCGCGCTATTACCGTCATATGTTGAACTTCGCGTTAATTTCTGGATCGATGCGACCGACCAGGAGCAGGGTCTTTCCACAGTTCGTAGCCGATTGATGAACATTTGCAAAAACAGGCTTCGTAAAGATGGATATACACTCAGTTCTGACGTGACTACAGCTCTGACGATGCAGCCGGTAGATGTAAACCTAAACCAACAGAGTAATCTTTGATTTTTTAATCATCAAGACCCACACTCGTTTTTAATCCGGTACGCAGAGATTTCCACCAGTAGTTGAAAAATGATTTTTCCGGTTCTCGCACATAGGCTATTTTACCCATCCTGGGATTATCAGCACGATTTTCTTTTTTAATTTTAAGGTTATTGGCAAGGAAGGAAGTTATTCTTGAACGTAGATTTTTATCCCCTGTTTCACCATCCAGAACCGATATTTTCAGGTCTTCATAAATGACCTCCAGAAATCCGATGGCACCCTTTTTGTCTAATCTCATTTCAAAACGCATCGTAGAAATAGCTCCGCTTTCGATTCGCACGGAGGCTATCGGTTCGAGCGCATCGTTAAGCACCATTGCGTTCATCTCTTTCAGGCGACCCGTGATGGTATGATAATCTTCATTTAGTGGGAAATGAAACGATACGTCCAGTTCGCCGCTATCCATAACCCGGGTACTGGCTTCGAGCGTCCAGTTGTTGTTTTGAAGAATAAGGCTATCAATGTTAGTCGTGTTTAGAAGCTGTGCGTTGAGATTGGTAAATTCAATGTAGCCGGCATCTGTAGCATCCTCCGCGATTTCAGTATATCGAATGCCGGCATCTACAATGGAAATGGTATCTGCTTGTACCGGGAATGGTATTTGATATAAAACCTGCTGTGGAAGTGGTTTTTCAGCTCGGTTTTCACGTCTGGGATAGTTTTTGTTCCGGAACAGGTAGAGTTCAGGACTCTGTAAACGAATGCTTTGAGATATCAGAGAGCCACTGTTCATAAATTTATTCACCTCAAATCCTGCCAGTTCCACTCTATTGGCGAAACCTGTAATTCGGTCCGTTCGAAACCCAACGGTATTAAAAAAATCATCAGCTTCAAGAAGAGGTGTTAAGGAAAGAGAGTCTGCAGAAGCTGTTTGATTGATACTTGAAAACTGTACCGATGTACTTCGTAATGCGTAAAGTCCGCTGTCTGAGGCGTAATTGATATGGCGGAATACTCCCTCACTTTGAAGAAAAGGCAATGTACCGCTTAAAGAAGCTGCGTTTAGTGAAACATCAAAAAAAGTGAGGTCTGTTTCGCTGAATGAGAGATAGGGCTCAGGGTCTTCTTGCCTGTACAGCTGCAGGTTGAACCCGCTGATACTAACTTCAGGAATATTCACATTTGTTAGAATCGCTGAGCTTGCCTCAGCGGCCCGCGTAATCATTGAGCCGGTGCTGGAACCGGTACTTTCAGATTCATCACGGCGCAGTTGTACTGTTGGCGCATCGATTAGAATATTCCCGATGGAAATTTCTCTTTCAAAGATCAGTTGACTAAGATCAATACTCTTTAAAGATATCGTGGCAATATCGACCTGTAGCTGTTGTACAGCTTTTTCTGTGGTTTTAAATGAGATTCCTTCCAGCTGAAGGGTTCGGTTCAAAAAACTGATTTGCAAATCCGACAACGAAAATTCATAGCGGCCCTCCGATTGATTATTAATTTCGGAAACCATAGTTCGCTGAATCTGATCTTCGAGATACCAGCTGGAATAGAAATGAATGGCAGACACCAGTAGAAGAAGAAACAGAACAAATCCAATAAGGAATTTTTGATAGGTCTTCATAAGGTAAGTTCACAGCCGAATAGTGATTATGGCTGAAATTTACTTCTGATTTTCATCAATAAATAATTGAATGTAGCTGTTTTATCAGGTTATTTGTCTATTGGTGCTGTTTTGATTGGGCTTCCAGAACAAAAAGCCAGCCATGGCAACAAAAATGCTGTTTCGAATAATCATCGTCCAGGTGAAGCTGCTGCCTAAAAGTTGACCAATAAATCCGTCTCCACCAGCATCGCCAAAGCAGCCACAGTCACCTTCAATACCTGTAGAAAAGCCATAAATGGCAAAAATCAGAAAAACCAAATAGATCAGTGTGGTGAATGGAACAGCAATCGTATCCCAAAGTTTGCTAATCAGCAGGCTGCCAAGTGCAATTTCTGCCCATGGAAGAATGTCAATCACCAGTGATTTTAAAAAGTTTGGCAGCCACGTGATGTAGGCAACCGTTTCGAAAAGGGCACTGTTATCCTGTATTTTAAAGTAGCCGGCAACAACAAGGGCAGCTCCAAGAATAATTCGAAAGCTCCAATTGGCAATCTTGTACATCATAACATCAGGGATTAAAGAAATATGTGAACTTAATTGGTAACGCTGATAATCTCTGCTTATGATACCATTTTAGAAACAAATAATCGGAAATTTTGTGTTTAGCATAGGCCATTATTACCAGCTATATCGGCAAACAGTTCTCGGAGTTGTGGTTATGACAGGTTGGATTTTTGACTACTTGATGCCGAAATGAATTGAAAGCGCTTTTTGGCTTTCCTGTTCTATGGATTACACCTCAATCTTCGTACATTTGTCACGTAGCTGAACGAATGGATCAACCAACCAAACCATGTCTGATAAACCTCACGATTATTGCGGTATTTTTGGCGTATACAACCACCCCGACGCTGCACTCCTGACCTACTATGGTCTGCATGCTCTTCAGCATCGCGGACAGGAATCTGCCGGAATAACCACAACTTTTTTTAGCGAAAAAAAGAATCGGCATATTATGCCAATGCACAAAAATTTTGGGCTGGTGCTGTCCGTCTTTGATGACCCAAAAATCTTGAGTCGTGATTTAAAAGGTGATGCGGCCATCGGGCACAACCGATATTCAACGGCAGGCTCATCCAAAAATCCAGCTAACATACAGCCGTTTCGCGTTCACTACAGAAACGGAAATATTGGGATCGGACATAACGGAAATCTCTCAAATGCACGTCAGCTACGCGAACGTTTTAGAGAAGAGGGGGTCTTATTTCAAAGCACGTCAGACACGGAATTAATTCTGCATTTGATTTCTCACAGCCGTGAAAAAAACCAGATGGATCAGATTCTGGATGCACTTGGACAGATAGAAGGTGCATACTGTCTTGTGATTTTAACAGACGATAAGCTGATTGCTGTGCGAGATCCAAACGGGTTCAGGCCACTCTGTTTAGGAAAAATTGATGGCGCATACACCGTGGCCAGTGAAACCTGCGCATTTGACATAATCGGGGCAGAATATATTCGGGACGTGAAACCGGGTGAAGTATTGGTGATTGATCGAGACGCCATCGACGCCGGTGAGCCGCGCTCATTTTTTCTCGAGCCAAAAGAAGATACTGAGAGTAGTCAATGTATCTTTGAATATGTATATTTTTCACGCCCAGACAGTAAGATATTTGGCGAAATGGTGGATAAAATCCGCAGAAATCTGGGTAAGCAGCTTGCAAAAGAGCATCCTCTCGATCAGGTTTTGCTGAATGAAAGTATGGATAAAAAGCCGATTGTTATATCGGTGCCGGATTCCAGTAATACGGCAGCCATTGGGTATGCTCATGAAAATCAAAAGCTGGGTTTTGATTGTAAATACGATATCGGTCTCATCAGGAATCACTATGTTGGCAGAACATTTATTTCTCCCGGCCAAAAATCACGCGAACAGAAAGTACGTACCAAATTTAATACTGTAAAAGGTGTTCTTGAAGGACGGTCTGTCATTATTGTTGACGATTCAATCGTGCGGGGAACAACGTCGCGCTATTTAGTGGATATGATTAGGGAGGCCAATCCATACGAAGTACACTTTTTGGTAAGTTCACCTCCCATTACGCATCCCTGTTTCTACGGAATGGATTTTCCTGATCCTGATGAGCTGATTGCAAATAAATTTAATAGCGATACGCGCGCGATTGCCGACGAAATTGGTGTAGACAGTTTGCGCTACCTTTCAGCGGATGGTCTTGTGAGCGCTGTAAAAGAGGCCAATTCCTCACCCCATTCGTATTGCACGGCTTGCTTCACAGGGAATTATCCCGTGCCGGTAGATTTTACCGTCGAAAAAGAAGAAAATGAAATTGTGTAATGGAATTTCAAACAGCAAGCTTTGTTACTTCAGCTCCTGCATTAAACGATTGTCCCGACGAGAGCATGCCAGAATTTTGCTTTGCAGGCCGTTCAAATGTTGGAAAATCTTCCCTGCTGAACAAGATCACCAATAAGCGAAAACTTGCGCGAACGAGTAACACGCCGGGGAAAACGCAGCAGATGAATTATTATAATATTGATGATACTTGCTACTTCGTTGATCTGCCCGGGTTTGGATTTGCAAAAGTACCCGAAAAAGAACGCAAAAGGTGGGGACAGGATATCCAGGAATACTTGAAAAAAAGATCCACGCTGCGGCTAATTTTGCATCTTGTGGATGTTCGGCATCCGCCCTCCAAACTGGACGAGGAATTCTTTTTCTGGATGGCCTCGAACGAAATGCCATTTGCGGTTATTCTCACAAAAGCTGATAAACTATCAAAAAATAAACAGAATCAGTCGGTAGCGAGAGCCAGAAAAATACTTTCAACCATGAATATTGAAGTGCCCATGATTGCTTGCTCTGCAGAGTCTGGTGCAGGTATTCGTGAGCTTCAAAAATTGATCACTGACTTTCTATAGCGAAAACAAGATTCATCATAAAAAATTAAACACGTAAGACTATAAATATATGCCTTTTAACGTACTGCTACTCGATAACGTAGATTCAATTTGTGCAGATGTATTTGAAAAACGCGGAATCAACGCTCACCAACCCGGTAAATTGACCGACTCGGAGCTAAAAAATTCTCTGGCCAATTATGATGCCATGGTTGTAAGGAGTGCAACAACGGTAAATAAGGACCTGCTCGATTATGCGGATAAGCTTCAGGTTATTGGCCGTGCGGGGGTCGGTGTCGATAATATTGATATACCGGCTGCTACCACAAAGGGTGTCCTTGTTATGAACACTCCCGATGGAAACACAATCTCAACGGCAGAACATACCTGTGGCATGATTATCGCGCTGGCGCGTAATATTCCACAGTCTGTAGAGAGGGTGAAAAGCGGGGGATGGGATCGAAAATCATTTATGGGAACCGAAGTTCACAGTAAAAAACTGGGGATAGTAGGGCTGGGGAAAATTGGTTCCGAAGTAGCAATTAGAATGAAGGAGTTTGGGATGGATCTTTATGCCTATGATCCCTTTACCACCAAAGAGCACGCAAAAAATCTTGGTGTAGAGCTTGTTGAGCTTGATGAACTGCTGGGTCTTGTTGATTTTCTCACCGTTCATACACCCCTTACAGATAAAACAAAAAATCTTGTTTCTCTCGACAATGCCGATAAACTGAAGCCCGGAATCAGGTTGATAAACTGTGCACGGGGTGGGATTTATAAAGAGAACGACATAAAACCACTGATTGAAAAGGGAGTTGTAGCCGGCGCAGCGCTTGACGTGTATTCGAGTGAACCGCCAACACCTGAGCTCTATGAAGCGCTGGATCATCCGGCGATCATTACCACACCGCATTTGGGAGCATCTACTGAGGAGGCACAGGAAAAAGTGGCCGTTCAGATCGCAAATCAAATTGCGGATGCACTTGAAAACAAAAACTATAAAGGCAGCCTGAACAGCAAATCGATCTCATTGCTCACCAACGAAGAGGTACTTCCATACGTGGAGCTTGCCGAGAAGCTTGGAAAAGTATCGGGCCAGATTATGCCGAAAAATTCCAATACGTTTTCGTTTGAATATACAGGCGTTTGCACGAAATATTCTGAGGTGCTGACCGATGCAATTCTGAAAGGAATGCTTGCGCGCTACGTAGACGAATCGGTGAACTTGATCAATGCACGTCACTATGCCGAAGAACGTGGTTTTAAACTGAGTGAGACGACCAAAAGTGATGACAAAAATTATCACGATTTAATTACCGTAACGCTTGGCGACAGTTCTCACTATGCACAGATTTCTGCCGCTGTTTTTGGACCGGGAGACTACCGCATTGTTGAAATTGACGGTTTTGGTATCGAATTGCGTCTTGAAGGTGATATTCTGATGTATCAAAATATCGATAAACCCGGGATGCTCGCTTCTGTAGCCAGCACGCTCGCTAAACAGAATGTAAATATCGGGGCGCTGAGTCTCGGACGCGAAGGCAAGGGAACCAATGCCATCACTGCCGTTATCGTTGATAAACAGCTAAATGACGAGGAGCTTCAAAGCATTTACGATCTGGATGGTGTTCAAAACGTGAAGTACATTTCGCTGAGCTGATGCGTCTTTGATTTTAAAACGGCCCGACTGGTGCCGGGCCGTTCTATTCTGTTTATGTAGACTCCAATATCGATTCGATATATGATTTTAGTTCGCTTGAATTTTCGACCACCATCTCATACGATTCGATTTTCTGTTCAATCAGTGACCCGTAAATAATAAGTTTATTTTGAAGCACTGTTAATTCTTCTGTGTTCAGAATTTTCATTTCGGCTAAATCTACATTCAGGGTAAGCCAGGTTAATATCTCATTTGTGAAATAATCAACCTGGTACTCCCCCTTTCTTGTACTTTCAATGACCAAGCCTTCATAATAGTCACTCAGTTGTTTCTGTAGTTCCAGATCTTGGATCAGCCCTAATTTTCCGGAAGCTTTCATCGAGCTGTAAGTAGACGTTGTAGGAGGTAAATTTTCTACGCTAAGGATACCCGGTAGTTGTTCATTTATAATATCGAGTTGTCCACTCATTATCAGATTCAGAATGGTTTGAACATTCTGTAGATATTGAGTATTGACGGGTATCTGAAACTGTTCATATGCAGTGATATCATCAGATAGGTCTTCAAGCAGCGAGTTCATCAGCATTGCACTTTCATTTTGATCCTGATTTAATTGAGCTCTTTCATTGATAAAAAATGCCAGGTAAACGCCAAGTATAACAGCCAGGAAATTAAAAATATGGTTCAGCCAATTACGCTTTCTTTTCATTGTGTTAGAATTTTAAATGATGGACATAACATTAGCTTACCAAAAACACTTTTGTAACGGCCGTTATCGAATGGAGCTAAAATGAATAAAACAGGGATAATTTCAAAGTATAAACATGCATATACGTATAAATTGCACGAATATCATTAGAATAAACTTCTGCACAGCGTAGTTCTTAATACGGTTCCGGATCGATTAATTATGAAAAGAAACGCAGCTATTTATTTACTTTTAGCTTCGCAATAGTATGCCATAAAAGTCCGATAATAATCAGCCCAATTCCCCAAATCCAGATCTCCGGGTCTATCCAAAATGCCAGGAAAAGGCATCCAAACAGGCCGAGTGCTGGAATAATTCGAGGATAGAGGCGGAGTTCCTTCGGCATGAAAAAAGCGGATAGGTTTGTGATGGAGTAGTAGATAAGCACGGTAAATGCGCTGAACGACCAGGTAAACACCACATCGCCGCTGAGTACAAGAGCACCAATAATAATGCTCGTGGTGATGACGGCCGGAACGGGACTTTTTGTTCCTGCGTGAACTCCCGACAGCGCAAATGGGACGTCCCGGCGACGAGCCATACCCAATAGAACTCTGGAAAGTCCTAAAATGAGATTTAATAGTACACCCAGCATAGCCGTAACCGCTGCAAACGTAATAATGGGGCCAATAGCCGGTACAGAAAGGGCCTGTGCAACCACCATCAGGGGGGCGGCTTCACCCTCAACGGTGGCTCCAAATGTTTCGGGCCCGAGAACGGAGAGTGCCGTAGCGGTGATCATCAGGTAAAGCGCAACAATGACAATCATCGCCAAAATAATCGCTTTTGGGATAGTTTTGCGCGGTTCAGAAACCTCTTCACCAAGAGTGGCAATACGCCCATAACCGGTGTAGGCTACGAACATTAACGCGGCGCCATAAAGAATGGACGTTCCTGAAGTAGATTCAAGTGCACCGGTAAAGGGTTCGGTTGGTAGTCCGGTTACGAATAGTGCAGTGATGATGAGTGCCAAAAGGCCGAGAATCGTCACGCTCACAATATACTTGTTGGCCGTATTACTTCGTCTGATGCCACCGGATACCAGAAAGGTCATGAGAATTAAAATTACCAGTCCTGTTATGATGAGAGTGCCATCGGCAGATGAGATATTAAACGCGTAAAAGAGATAGCCTGCACAGCCTAAAACAGCTGTTGCTGCTGAGGCCGATTTGGCCGTCATAAACATCCAGCCGGCGGTAAAGCCAAAGTAGGAATTCAAAAATCGATAGCCATATTCATAAGTTCCACCGCTTACAGGGTGAGCCGCTGCAAGTTGTGCACTGCTCAGGCCATTCAGGGTTGCAAGAATGGCGGCCAGTGTAATGGATATGATAACACCACTGCCGGCAACCTGTGTGGCAATCGCAATACTTACAAAAATCCCTGTTCCTACTATTGATCCCAGCCCCATTAGTACGGCTCCGGGGGTTTTTATACTACGTTCAAGTTCGTTTTTCAAAAGAGCTTAAATAAATGTTGTTAGTTGTTTTGAAGACTGAGTATACAAAGAAAGTGCAGGTTTCAGAAAAACTAACAGTTCATATTGTTATAAAACGGAAACTTTCGTTTACTAAGTGGAACACGCAAAATGAATAATTAGACAAAAAAAAGTATGAGTGTTAAAAACGAGTGGTATGTAACATATACGTATTACATTGCAGCACTGTGTATTACTGTTTATGCAATGATTATGGCCAAATCGGTAATTGTCCCGCTTCTTTTCTCACTGTTTTTTTCCATACTTTTGGCTCCGATTTCGAGCTGGCTGGAACGCTACAATATCCCACGCATGCTTTCATCACTTGCGGCGCTTTTGGTAGGAATATTAGTTTTGTTTGGTATTGGCTTTTTCTTCTACTCTCAGATGACCGACTTTGCAGAGGATGCTGAGATGTTTACGGGGCGGCTTGAAGAACTTTTGAATTCGCTGGAAGGATTTTTGTCTACATGGTTTTCAATTGAAGGTGAGATCAATCTCGACAGAATTGTAACCGAACTTGCGGCTTTTATTCAGGATAATATGACGTCGCTAACAAGGGGGCTTAGTGGCGCTGCTTCTGCCATTACCACTTTTTTTCTTGTTCCCATTTTTATGTATCTCATTCTTCTGCTACGCGGTATGCTAAAGACTTTTTTATTAATGGCATTTGGCGGTGATAATGGCAAAGAGCGAGAAAGAGTAGAAGTCATCATTTCTAAAATTAAGATTCTTGTACAGAGATATATTGCCGGTTTACTGATGGTTATAACCATTCTGGCCATACTCTATTCCACACTACTTACAATAATTGGAATTGATCACGCCATCTTTTTCGGTTCATTTGCAGCTATGTTGAACGTTATCCCATTCATTGGCCCGTTTCTTGGATCAATTTTGCCCATTCTTTATGCGTTGATCACGATGGACTCTCTGATCTATCCGTTGATCATCATTGCAGGATTTTACGTGGTTCAGATGCTTGAGGGAAACTTTTTTACGCCCGTTATTGTGGGCAGTCAGGTGAGTATGAATGCTCTGGCAACACTGGTTCTCATTTTCGCTGGTGCACAAATTTGGGGGCTCTCAGGCATGATTTTATTTATTCCATTGGGAGCTATTCTTAAAATAATATTTGATGAAGTGGACTCATTGAAGCATTACGGCTACATCCTTGGCCGATCTGAGGAAGAGAGTACGCGGAAAAAAGGAAAGCTTGCGATGAAAGTAAGCTCTATGACACGAAAAAAATCAGAAAAAAGTAACAGTGAAACTGAAATGGAGCCAGAAAAATGAAACGATCAATATATTTAATACTGCTGCTCATAATCACGTCGGTATCGTGTAGCGCTCAAACTACCGACACCATTGTTCTCCATAACGTAAACTTGCTTACAATGGAGAGTGATGAAATTAAAACCGGGCAGAGCGTGATTATTCGCGGGGATCTGATTGAGTGGGTTGGAGAATCAGAAGATGTTGAAATTCCTGAAAACGCCACCACCATCGAAGGGGATTATTATGTAATGCCGGGTATGGCAGAAATGCATGCGCATATCCCTTCATCGGGTCAGAGTCGGGAACAGATGGAGCATACACTGGCTCTCTACCTAACGCAGGGGATTACAACGGTTCGGGGGATGCTTGGTGCACCCGTGCACCTGGAAATGAGAGAGCGGGCAAAGAGCCCAGATTTTTTTAGTCCCAGAATTCTCACATCCGGCCCATCCTTTAACGGGAATACAGCCACAGACCCACAGAAAACCCGGCAAATGGTACGGGAACAGGCGGAAGCTGGGTATGATCTTCTAAAACTACATCCCGGAATTACCCTTGAAAATTTTGAAGCTCTTGCTGATGAAGCCAATAAACAAGGGATTGAGTTTTCCGGACATATTTCTGCAAGGGTAGGGCTGGTACGCACGCTTGCTTCAGGACAGGAAACTATTGAACACACCGATCGATTTATGGAATATCTGGCTGGTGTTTCTCCAGAAGAGCGTGTAGATCCAAATATCATTTATTTTGGATATGATTTGACTCCGCAGGTGAACAAATCAAAAATAAATGAGGCAGCAAAACTTACGGCAGAATCGGGTGTTTGGATTGTACCTACCAATACGCTGCTCGAAAATGTGTTTAACCCCGATCTAACCCCTGAGGAAATGCTTACATGGCCCGGGATGGAGTATATCTCAGAATCAGTGAAGGCTGGCTGGGCAAATTATGTCAGAAATCTTAGGAGTTCGGACGATTATGATCCCGATCAGGCACGTGAATTTCTCACCATCAGAAAAGAGCTAACAAAAGCACTACATGATGAAGGAGCCGGTCTGCTGCTAGGAGCAGATGCGCCTCAGATCTTTAATCCGCCGGGATATTCAACACACAGAGAACTGGACCTGCTGGTTGAGTATGGGTTATCGCCTTTTGAAGCAATTAAAACCGGAACCGTACATGTTGGTACCTATCTGGATGAAGAAAAAAGAACAGGGAAAATTGCCCCCGGATTTAGAGCCGATCTCATTTTGCTCGATAGAAACCCTCTCACCAACATACCCTTTCATTCGTATATTGATGGAGTGATTTACCGCGGCAGCTATGCAGATCGGGAAGTGCTCGATCAGATATTGAGTGAGATATCCCAATAGACTGAAGCTTTGAAAGGCAAGGGATATAAATAATCTTGATTTTAGTGCGATCAGAATAAATATTGGTAGAAAGAAACCCGAATTGGAAAGGGGGTTCAGATGGGTTACGAATTCATTGATAGTCTCGAGATTATGAAAAACCTCCTTACAGCACTCGCTGTTGGGCTGTTAATCGGTGTGGAAAGGGGTTGGAGCAGCCGCGCTGAGCAGGAGGGAGAGCGCGTTGCAGGAATTCGTACATTCAGCCTTGTTGCCATTCTTGGAGGTCTGTCATCAATCGTTAGCCATGAGGTTGGGAATTGGTTCATTGGAGTGTCTTTTCTTTCCGTGTTAATTTTGGTCGTTATAGGCCAAATCATTGAGGTGAAAAAGAGTGGCGACAAAGGAATAACTACGGAAGTTTCAATTCTGATAACATTTATACTTGCAGCATGGGCAGCGATGGGGTACCAGCTATATTCTCTGGTTGCTGCAGTTATTGTTGTTACGATACTGAGCCTGAAACCGGCTCTTCATCGATGGCTAAACCGCTTGCACGTGGAAGAAATTTATGCGGGTGTAAAATTACTCATCATTTCTGTTGTATTTCTGCCATTTCTACCCAATCAAGGGTATGGGCCTTATGAAGCCATCAATCCCTACTGGATCTGGTGGATGGTGGTTTTGATATGCGGCATCTCTTTTGTTGGTTATTTCGCAATCAAATACGTTGGGAATCGCTGGGGAACCCTGGTTACAGCTATTACCGGAGGGCTTGCCTCATCCACGGCGGTAACTATCAGTCTTGCACAGTTTACGCGCCAGTACAAAACCGAAAAGCTGTTTATGGGAGGCGTGATGGTGGCTTCATCCATTATGTTTGTGAGAGTACTAATCGAGGTATCAATCGTAAATAGACACCTGGTAGAGTTGCTATGGATTCCAATTTCGATGATGTTTCTTAGCGTTTTGGGTTGTGGATACTGGCTTTGGAGAAGCAGTGGCCGTCAACAGCATGAGCCTGAAATTGAGATGAAAAATCCATTTCAAATTAAAACTGCTCTACAGTTTGGGTTACTTCTTGGATTGATTCTGCTTTTATCCGAAGCCATGAAAGAGTGGTTTGGTGACAGCGGTATTTACATCCTATCGGTTGTATCCGGGCTGATGGATGTTGATGCAATTACTCTCTCACTTTCGAAAATGGCCAAAGATAGCATCTCAGAAACCGTGGCGGTCATGGGTATAGTGCTGGCATCAGCTGTAAATACTTTAGTAAAAGGTTTTATCTTTTCATTTATTGCAGGATTACAGAGAAGTTTGTTGCTCATCGGTCTGCTAATACTGTCGGTGCTGCCGGGACTGTTAATTACTTTGGTTTTGCTATTTCTTTGATTCGATAAATGGTTCAGCGAAAAACTGGGCGCTATGATAGATCAATCCATCTCATATAATCTGCTAGAGCACCACGTTTTTCCGCATTTTTTCCCCTCTTTGTCTCTACATCTTCAGGATATTCGTTTGGAAAGAGAAATACAGCACCTGCCAAAATTTCTTCTTCAGGTATATCCAAAAAATGCATCATCTTCGGCTTTCGTAATATACCACCTGATGACCAGTAGGCGTTGATGCCTCTGGAAGTTGCTGCCAGCAGTAAATTTTGGATCGCCGCTCCTGCGGATGCAATATGCTCCATATTTTTTAGGTTGGGATAAAATCTACGGGCTTTTTTTCTTGATGGTTCCGGTAGCCATGTCGTAAGGATTAGTCCATCGGCTGCGGCCAGCATTTGTCGTATGCCTTCCGGTGCTTTCAGGGGCCTTTGGTTATTTAGAGAGTGGAGCAAGGTTCTGCAATTTTTTCCATCGAACCCATAAAATCGCCAGGGTTCAGCACCCTGTAAATCTGCCTTTCGGCGGCTTTTGTGACCTTCGTAATGAAAAGGGGCTTTGCCGGCAAGCTCTATGAGTTCTTCAATCAGTAATCTGAATGAATCGTCTTTTAAAACAGGGAGCGGTTTATGGGGATCAGCTCTCAGCTTGAGTGTTTTTCTTTTCTGTATGGCTTCTTCTGTATTCATAATGAGAGTATTCCCGGTTGTATCATAAAGTGGTGGCACGACTCAAAGTCGTGCCCAGCACTAAAAACAGTTTAAATGAGATCATGAAAAAAGAACCTCCGCACCCCGCCCCTGTGAAATCAAAGACTGATAAGTCTGTAACTCTATTTGAATGGCTGAATCCGTTAGATCTATTGTCTGACGTTTTTCGGCGGCCATGTAGGCAGCCTGCACCAGGTAAGTTACTTCAGCACCATATTTAAAATCGAGCATGGTGTTTTCACCTTTTAAAAAGGATTGAACTGCATCTCGAATTTCAGTGGTGTATCCGTAAAGATCTGCCTCATTGGGGTGAACGGCAAGCAATCCTCGGCTAGCGGTTGATTTTTCAAGTGCAGTCTCGGCATCTGCAACGCTTTCTGCGGCTTCATCACCGATGAAAATTTCAAGAGGTGAAATGAGAGTGTTTACCTCCATCGCGTAGCCCGGTCCCAAAGCATCCATAGATAATCTTAAACCCTGTTTATCATACATCCATGAATCGGTAAACTGAGCTTTTACAAGCTGACCGGTTTCTGGATTTTTAAATGTGGCAATTCCGGTAGCAAAATCTTCTGCCGGTGTTTTGGAGTAATCCACTCCGAATTTGTCCTTAAGCTGTTTCTGATACTCAGGCTGGCCCCACTTCAGCAGAGAAGTATCGCACTGCATGGAAACCGGTTCAAGAAAAAGGGGGTCTTTCCCCTTGGGTGTTAATATGTGACGTCCAACCGCAATACTGTGGCATCCCATGTCGGACAAAACACCACCGCCCTGTTTTGTAGGGTCCCAAAACCATGCGTTATGCGGTCCTGCATGTTCCTCAGTACTTCTGGCGAGTGTAAAGTTGCCCATCGCTTTTTGCTGTGGACGCAGCTGTTGCAATGCGTTATTTATGGCTTTCATATGAAGCTGGTTTTCAAAGTAGGCCGTGAGAAGATTTGCATCATCAGCTAACTCTACCATGCGATTCGCTTCTGCAACCGTCCGTCCCAAGGGTTTTTCGCAAATAACGCCTTTGAGTGGGGCACCCTTTTTTACAGCCTCAGATATTTCTTCCATAATACTGAGTCGTGTGTAGTTGGGTGAAAAAATGGCAATCGCATCGCAGTGATTACACATATCTGAAACAGAATTGAATATTTTGGGCTCTCCAAGACCGCTATCACGTGCATAAGAGGCAAGCTTGTCTGCCCCGCTTCGGTTATAAATCGCAGTAAGCTCGCAGTGTCGTACCTGCGTCATAGCGAGTGCTAAGAATTTTGCTATAAATCCGGATCCAATAAATCCAATAGTCAGTCTTTTCATAGAAATTGAGTTAGTTAGTTATGACTCATAAGTAGTACGTGAGTTTATCACAGGTCATTAATATCGATAAGATGTAGCAAAACTCAAGATGCCATTTGTAAAATTCTATTGATTTGAGGTAAGGTTCATAATTTCAACCTATGATATTTAAATAGATAATTTTATATGTACTATGGGAAAAGGAATATTTACATTGATGGTACTAACAAAAATCTAATTTAGGGAAGGTTCTAAAAAACAATAAAAAAATGGGGGATATACATTATGCCTTATATTCATCAGCGATTCGGAGATATCGGTTTATTCATACTGCGGGCGGGAGTAGCTGCAATTTTTATTTTTGCAGGATTAGATAAACTGCTGGAAATAAATTCAACAGCAGCGTTTCTTGAGGGTCTGAATTTTCCTAACCCTATGGCAATGGCCTGGTTGCTAGCAATAACTGAATTCTTTGGCGGTATATTGATTCTCTTTGGAGCATATACCAAAATACCTGCAGGCATGCTTGCAATTGTTATGATAGTTGCCATTTATACTACCAAACTGGATGGAAACTTTGCTGATGCAAGACTCAACATCATGCTTTTAAGCGCAACTCTTGCACTTTTTTTTACAGGTGCCGGGGATTATTCTGTGGATTATAAAATCAGAAACCGATAGCGACTCTAATCAGAGGTGCGAAAAATACTCTTTAAACACCAAGATTTTTCCTCTCGGCTTCAAACTCGTCATTTGTGATTAAACCCTGCTGCCAAAGTCCGGTTAAATACTCAAGCCTGTCGATGGTGCCCGCTGTTTGAGGTTCTTTTTTTGGGGGTTTTGTTTGCTTTTTTTCACGAATTCGCATCCTCTCGGCTTCCGCAGCCTTCAAAATGATATCCGCAATCTGTTTAGGTTGTTTAATTCCCAGCAGTTCGGTGGTTTTTGTAGAAGTCTTTAAATGAATGTTACCTATTGAAAATTTTTTATCAATCCACCGCTGGTTTACATGTGCGCTTTTAATGCTTGCCAAATCGGTTTTTTCACTAAACTCAGATGTGATAACCTCAATTTCACGGTCCGTAATTTTATACACAGTTGAGTTAAGCTGTTTTTGTTTGACGTATAACACGATAAAACCCAACCCGAATATTGGAATAAGCATAACGCCAGCGAGGAACCACCAAAAATACGTGGCTTTAGCCGGATGGAGAAGTGTTTTTTTACTATTCATATATCGATAAATAAATGAAATCTTTTATTGACAAAACAGTTGCTAAACGATCGCCATTCACTGTTGCTATGGTTTATTAGAATGCAGTGATATCTGAGGATAAATATTCAGGTTAAGCAGTTATTTTTCACGAAGTGTTCACAATAAAATGGTTCTTTTTTTGTATATTTTAAAGCTGTTTAACTAAGCAATTTATATTGAAACTCTGGAAATATTTTGTCGCTGTCTGGATGACCGCAGTAATTACTGCTGGGTTTCTTATTGATATTCCTAATATTCCGATTCTCGAAGAGTCTGCCAGAAACCTTTTCCTGCATGTCCCCATGTGGTTCACTATGATGGTTATGTTTTCGATGGCCTTTTACTATAGCATACGTTTTTTGAACAGCGAGAATATGAAGTGGGACACAAAAGCTGAAACGGTGACCCTGATTGGACTTCTTTTTGGTATTTGTGGGTTGCTAACAGGATCTCTTTGGGCAAAATTTACCTGGGGCTCCTGGTGGACTTTTTCTGAGCCTCGCATGAACCTATCGGCCTTGGCTATGATGATTTTTGTGGCGTATTTTATTTTGCGGACAGCATTTAACGATCCCGTAAAGCGGGCAAAAATTTCAGCGGTTTACAATATTTTTGGAGTAACAACAATTCCGTTTCTGTTGTACATCATTCCGCGGCAATTACCCAGCCTTCACCCGGGAGCAGATGGAAACCCCGCTTTTAGCGAAATTACGGCTCCTGAACTTAGGTATATATTTTATCCGGCAGTGGTCGGTTTTATTGGATTGGCTATCTGGCTGGCAGACATTACACAGCGCTCAAAACAACTTAAAGATCGTACTGCAGAACAATGAAATTTATGAATTTAATACAAGATTCGAGCTCTGCAAGCGTTGATACACTCACACAGAGCTACTCTGATAAATGGGAGGGTACACAAGGTATTGAGCAATCATCCGATTTCCTTCAGTTTATGGCATCCGGTGATCTCATATTTATAGTACTCGGGGTTAGCCTTATCATTTGGTTCGTCCTACTTTTTTATATTATCAAAGTAGATCTAAGTCTTTCAAAAATCGAAGAATCTATAAACTCCTCTGATGAAGCCTAAAATTTTATTTGGTGTTGTTTCTATCGTTCTGTTTACTTCTCTGCTGATGTATAACTTCGGTAACAGTATAAGTACGTATGTAAATTTCGAACAGGCCGAATCCCGGTCATCAGCCCATGTTATTGGAACCTGGGACGATACTCAGGAATATGGATTTTCGAAGGAAACCATGCGATTTACGTTTTACATGAAAGATCAGGATGGAAATGTTCGAAGAGTTATTTATCCAAAGCCCAAGCCAAATAACTTTGAAGAGGCAACACAGCTTGTTGTTATCGGCGAAATGAGAAATAATTCATTTCATGCAAACGAAATGCTGATGAAGTGTCCGTCGAAATACAATGATAGTGATGATATCGAATTTGTAAACGCCGAAGAGAGCAGGTAATTATGGTTGCTACAATTGGGAATGCACTTCTTAGCGGGGCATTTATTGTATCTATTCTCGCCCTCATCACGTACGCCGTCTCCTCAAATAGTGAAAACAAAAGGATACAACGTCTCTCTCATCTTCTTTGGGGCGTAAAAGGACTGTTTATTATTGGTTCGTCTGTGGCTTTGATTTATCTGATCATGACGCACCAGTTTCAATATTACTACGTTTGGAACTACACCAGTCTCGACCTTGAAACCCAATATCTCTTTTCCGCTTTTTATGGTGGGCAGGAGGGAAGCTTCATGCTTTGGACATTTTTTGGATTTTTGGTGGGACTTGGACTCATACGCTGGACTCGAAAGCCCTACAAAGCACCGGTGATGTTTGTAATGGCGCTTACCCAAATGTTTCTTCTTTCCATGATTGTAGGGTGGGATTTTGGTTTTAGTAAACTGGGTGCCTCTCCATTTCGGACAATAGCTCAGGAGATGCCTAACGCGCCATTTATCCAGGCAAATCCAAACTTTATTCCTGCTGATGGCTCCGGTTTGAATGATCTTCTTAAAAGCCCCTGGATGATGATTCATCCCCCTATAATTTTCGTCGGTTTTGCAATGATGACGGTCCCTTTCGCATTTGCAATTGCTTCGCTTTGGACCAAAACATACCACGAATGGATTCGTCCGGCTCTTCCCTGGACATTGGCAGCCAACGTTTCGTTGCTCACCGCAATATTTTTAGGCGGCTACTGGGCATATGTAACGCTTTCGTTTGGTGGATACTGGGCTTGGGACCCCGTGGAAAATGCATCCTTGGTTCCATGGCTTATCGGAACAGCCGGTATTCACGCAATGATTATACAGCGGCATAGTAAACGGGCACATAAAGCCTCTCTCTTTTTTGCAATACTGGCCTACGTCAGTATTATTTATCAAACATTTCTGACCCGATCGGGAGTGCTTGCGGATCAATCCGTACATAGTTTTGTTGATCTCGGTTTATATAACCAGCTGCTGGCTTTCATCCTTACGGTTACCATTATTGGGATTGGATTTTATCTTTACAGGTACAGAGAGCTGCCAAGTCCTGAAAATGAGTCGAAATTTTTGAGCCGTGAATTTATGACCTTCGCTGGCGCAATGCTTCTGTTTATTCTGGGCTTTGTAATCATTATTGGTACAAGTTCGCCGATTCTTGGCAGGCTATTTGTGGAAAACCCCACACCTCCTGATATACAGTTCTACAATAATTGGAGCATGCCTATTGTAATGGTGATGGGTGTTGCCACAGTTATTGGTCAATATCTGTTCTGGCAAAAACATACCTGGGAAAGTTTGGCGGGCGCTATGGTTATGCCCCTGTTGATAACCTCAGTTGCTACAATTTTGACGATCATCCTGGGTGAAGTTCGGAATCTCTACTACATGGTATACATTTTTACGGCATGGTTCACCATAATTGGGAATGCTTTTGTAATGTTCAGCCTGATGAGGAAAAACCCCAAGCTCATAGGTGGTTCTCTAACTCATATTGGATTTGGGGCGCTTTTAATCGGAATAATTGCTTCGTCGGTGTATACAGAACCACTGTTGGATCAGCAAACAGCAAATTATAACAATAGGGTTGAAGCAGGGGATGTATTTGATGAGGAGGGATTTCAGGTTACCCAGGGTGTAGAGATGTTCGAACTCGAGCTCAATCGTCCCAAGCTCATCAATAACCGATATATGATCACTTATGAAGGATACGATCTTAGTGACACACCTCGCCCGGGTCAACAGAGCTACAAATTGCGGTTTGAGCCTATCGATGGTGGAGAACCATTCTATCTTGATCCGGTTGTCTATCCGATGCTTACATCCTCAGGCCCTGACAACATCCAGTGGTCTGTAGATCCGGATGTAAGAACGGGGCTGCTGAGTGATATTTATATCTATGTAGCGGGAAGCAAATATGTTGAGAAGAAAAATGAAGAAGTAGAAGAGGCTTCACAGAGCACAATGATGCCCGTTGCCGATCAGACAGCAGATTCATCCGAAGTAAGGACAATTGAACTATCAAAAGATGAAACTGCCACCTCTGGACCATTCACATTTAGATTTATCAATTTCACACCGGCTTCAGAAGAGTCTGTTCCCGAAAACACTCAGATTGGTATACGATCTTTGGTTAGGGTAACTCATGAACCGTCGGGCACCGCATATGATATTGAACCGCTTTTTGCCGTGTACACCGACGATGGTCAAAGCTACACCTATTCTCCTGCACTGCCCATAGAACGATGGGATTTTGAGGTAATGTTCACAAGAATTAACCCGGAAACGGACTCTATTGAGCTCTCAGTAATAGGCCTGGATGAAGATTTTCAGGAGGATTGGGTGCTTATCGTTGCTGAGAAAAAGCCATATGTATCTGTAGTGTGGGCAGGGACGTTTTTACTAATGATTGGATTCAGCATTTCCATAATGCGACACTGGAAGCGGGAAAAGGATACTGGAAAGCGAAATAAAGTAAGTAAGCTTTAAGCTCATAATTCTTTGTAGGCATGAGCTAGAAGATTGCTCATTTCTATGATCTGCAGCACCTTTTCATTTGTTGCCTCAAGCACAACTTTAGGAGCCATTCCGGCTTCGTAAGCCTCTTTCCAGCGTAACGCGCATAAACACCATTGGTCACCCTCTTTTAAGCCCGGAAAATTATATTGCGGAATCGGAGTGGAAAGGTCATTACCCTGCAGCTTTGAAAATTCAAGAAACTCATTCGTCATTACGGCACAAACCAAATGTCGGCCACTGTCTTGAGGACCGGTTTCACAACATCCAGTTCTGTAAAATCCGGTTAGTGGATTGTCACTGCAATTTTCAAGTTTTTCACCAAAAACATTCAACGATTTTTCATCTTTCATTTTTCTAGAAACCTAAAATTATTTATTTCATTTTCTTTCATAGTCAACGACCTGTAAAAGCAGGAAGTTCGAAATTTACCCTCTTTATTTTTAGTGTGGCAAACCCCGCTCCCGTCCAGATCTGCAATGTATAAGAGAGCATCCTGATCACAATCAACCCGAATCTCTTTCATGTGCAGTACATTTCCTGAGGTCTTTCCTTTCACCCAGAGCTCATCGCGACTTGTACTCCAAAATGCCGCAATTTTATGCTTCAATGTGTATTCAAAGGCCTCCTTATTGGTATATCCCAGCATAAGCACTTCGCGAGATTCGGCGTGCTGAACAATAACAGGAAGTAATCCACCTCGTTTTTCAAAATGGAGATCCAGCGTTTTTGATTCTTCTATTTTTTTAGATGTTGACATAAAAAAACTGTTAAATTTTGACAAGTGACTATCTTGGCTATAAATCAAAATAATGAAAAGATTCCTCCGATGGGTTTACGTTATAAGGTAATCAAGGATTGAATAAACGAAATCGGGCAATTAGCATTAACAATCCATTTTCTGAGAGTAAATATTGTCGTACATTTCGGTGTTAGAAATTGTTAATAATTTTAACTGAAAAGAAGTATGCGTCTCACATCCGTATTTGCTGTTTTATCCATTCTCTTATTAATCTCCTGCTCTTCAAACGACCCCGAAACTTATAATTTATCGGTTTCAGCAGTTCCACAGGAAGCGGGTTCAGTAACCCCGGAAAACGGAGAATTTGAAGAAGGCAGAGAAATTGAAATTTCAGCGACAGCCAACAACGGATGGAGATTTGATCGCTGGCAGGGTGATTTAGAATCTGAGAGTAATCCTACAGTAATCACTTTGGATTCGGATAAAGATATTGCTGCTCTATTTGTGAAGAGAGAATATCCCTTAACAATCGAAACTACAGGTGAGGGTGAAGTTAGTGAAAGGGTTTTGACAGAAAAAACCACAGATTATGAATCCGGAACAGTTGTTGAACTAACGGCTGAACCCGCGAATGGATGGGCTTTTGCACGATGGGAAGGAGATCTTGAAAGTACAGAAAACCCGGAAGTAGTAACCATAGAATCTCCAACAACTATTACGGCTGTTTTTTCTCGAGTTGAATACCCATTAACCATAAATGTGGTCGGAAACGGAACTGTAGAAGAGGAGATAATCACATCTAAAGTTACAGATTACGAGTCAGGAACGGAGGTGCAGCTAACCGCCATTCCTGAAGACGAGTATCTCTTTTCTGACTGGACCGGAGACATTGAAGGGAATGAAAATCCAGCAACAATTACAATTGATGGTCCGAAAACTGTAACGGCAACATTTTTACGTACGTTTAAGCTTACCACTATTGTAAATCCGGAAGGTGCCGGTACCATTGCACCTGATTCCGGCCGATATGTAAGAGATGTTTCTTTTGAAGTAGAAGCCATTCCGGAACCAGGTTGGGAATTCACAAATTGGGAGGGTGACTTTACCGGCCCCGTAAATCCATTTGACCTTACGATGAACGGGAATAAAACGCTGGTTGCAAATTTTGAGCGAAAGGCTTTTGTTCTGGACACAACGGTAACCGGGAATGGTCAGATAGTGACAAATCTGTTGTCGGGAACAGAAACAGAAGGTGGGTTCTTATTTGAATCAGAAGTAGAAATTACGGCAGTTCCTTTTGAAAACTGGAATTTTGTGAGGTGGGAAGGGGACGTCGAGAGCACTGATAATCCGATCACCGTTACGATGGATCAGGATATTTCCTTGGTAGCCGTGTTTAGTATCTTTGATGGCGGTGACGGTTCAGATGAAAATCCCTACCAGATATCGACAGTATTACAGCTCCAGGAAATTCAAAATCATCTCGACTCCCATTTTATTCAGACAACTGATATCGACGCTACAGAAACAGAAAACTGGAATAATGAAGAAGGCTTCGAACCCATCGGAGATGATGAAGATTCTTTTGAGGGAAGCTATAATGGTAATGGCTTCGAAATACAGGGTCTTACCATCAATCGGCCTCTAGAGTTTGCTGTTGGCCTGTTCGGATACATCAATGGTGGTGTTGTGCAAAATCTAACAATGCAGAACGCCATTATCACCGGTAATGAAAGGGTTGGTGGCCTTGTTGGCATCAATGAAGGAGTCATTGATAGTGTAGCTGTAGAAGGCACAATTCAGTCAGATATTATTGCAGGTGGTGTTGCGGGGCGCAATGTCGGTTTCATTCGTAATTCAGAAGCTACGATTGAGATTAGTGGACAGCAGGAAATTGGAGGTATAGCAGGTATCAACTCAGGAAATATTTCAAACTCTTTTGCTTCTGCAACAATTGCAAATGTGGAATCTGATGCAGGTGGCTTTGTTGGACGAAATAGTGGAAGAATTGATGAATCTTATGCAATTGGTTTTGTAGAAGGTACAAATAGTATAGGAGGATTCGCGGGTGTAAATAGTACGGGTGGCATAATTACGAACTCCTATTCCCTCGCCAGTGTAACCGGTGATGATACGGTAGGTGGCTTTATTGGCGATAATAATACAGCAACAGAAGTAGAGTTCAGCTTTTCGTCTGGAGTAGTGACCGGCAATTCAAATACCGGCGGTTTTATTGGAGCTCATTCCTCCCAGTCTGCACTCCTGAATGGGACCTATTGGGATGTTGATAATAGCGGATTCACAGACGGCATTGGAGATGGTCCTACTGATGGACTTATCGGACTTGAAACGGCTGAAATGAACGGAGCCGTTGCTGAGACCAATATGCCTGCTTTTAACTGGGAGAATATATGGATCACATCCGAGAGCTATCCGGTACTGCAATGGCAAACTGAGGAGTAAATCTTCTAATCAGCTCAATCAGATCAGATTGAGCTTTTATCAATACTCCTAAATATTAAACTCCAGGTTTTTCCATTACCTTAAGTACGTTGATGCACTTTAAAATTGGAAGAGATATTAAGAATCAAGCCCCCATCACATATGGTTTTTTTTGCTGCCAAACATGTAGAAATAGTAAACTCCCTGCCCCTTTAGAAAATAAAAAAAGCTCAACCTGAGTAAACAAATTGAGCTTTTTAAGTGGAGCGGGAAACCGGATTCGAACCGGCGACCTTCTCGTTGGCAACGAGATGCTCTACCACTGAGCTATTCCCGCAAATGCAAAGGTTTTAAAGACTTTATTTCACATCATTCATTAAAAATGATGAATTTCAATCAAGACTTAAAATATAAAGCGAAGTAGGGTTCATTTTCAACACTATTTTCGAATTTTCTTTAAAACTTTTTCTGATGTAATTCTCATCTCTATTACATCATTACCAGGTATTTTTGGCCGGTCGCGATCATTATCAACTACACAAATAAACCCGAGTGGTTCATCATTGTCTGCATGAAACTGATGGATGGTATTGGGGGATATATAAACCACATCATGTTTGTGAACGCTCAAAAGTTCGTTATCAAGTATCACGCTTCCGCTCCCTCTGATGATGACAACACTGTGAGTATGCATATGCTGTTCAAGGGATGAATATCCGCCGGGCTGTATTTCAAAATAGCGTGTTTCAACATTTAGCTCTGGAGATTCATTTTTGAGTAGTGTGTAACGGTGAATATCCCTGAAGTTTTGAGTGTCCGTTTTATACTCTTTTTTCTCAACATTTTTCCAGCTGTACCCGTCAGACTTAATTACTTTTGAACGATTTTTCATAACAGTGTTTCCTGAAATATTCTCGTTGCCGTTTCAATTCCGTCGGGATGCTCATAGAGACTGCCTCCAATCAAAAAGATAGTTTCATTACCATATAAATGTTTAAAGTCTTCAACAGAGCTCAGTTGAATTCCACCTGCGGGGACCGGAAAAGAAGATTGAAAAGGAAATGTTTCGTCGGTAAGGGTCTCGTGCAGCTGAACGCATTCATCCCGGCTGAATGGAAACCTTCCTCCCGGGTTCGGAAAAATCACCGCGTCAGCACCAAATGAGCGCCAGATTTTTCCATAGTAGAGGCTCATTGATATCCCGCTGGTTTTATGGGTTACAAGCGAACCTGAAAAAGAGGGGTGAGCCATAATTGGACACCCGAATCTAGACCGTATCTCCGAGATTACAGACAAACCGGTGAGCTGCGGACATATCAGTATTCCGTGAGCTCCGATCTCAAGGGCCATCTCAACTCTTTCGAGTGCGGTCCCTGCATGAGTAGTAACGTTCGGGAAATAGAGCGTTTGTTTACCTGTTTTATCAACTGCTCTACGAACGGCTTCAGTACAGGCCTTCGTACGTGCTTCAAAAATTGCAGAAGGCTGGTTCGTCAGCCCATGGTCATCTTTGATGATATCAATTCCGCCATTGGCAAACAGTTCAGCCCGTTCAGCAAGCTCTTTTGGAGTGAGTCCGATTGGTTTTAAGGCCGTACAGCTTAAGGGCCTGCTAATCACTCCCGTTAATTTTCTGATCCCATCCACTCCAAATGCAGGACCACTAAACAGCGCGTCCAAAATCTCATTCGACACATCAGTTACTTTTATATCGCTGTATAGTGAAATATTACCATAAAGGATATTCAGAAACTGTATAATGTCGTCTCCAATCAGCAAATAAGGAAAAGACACAGTTGCCTGCCACAAATTATTCGCAATCGCTTTAAGAGAAGTCAATTTTGGGACGGAAGTTTTTGCCTGTTCCGGGACTGCATGGAGAGGCATTTCAACTGACTGTTCTACAGAAGCTTTTTCAGCCTTTTCCCGGGCCTCATTCTCTGTTGATGCGACTATTTGATAGACAATATCAAAACGGGAGGGTGATCTGTTCATCGTTATTTCATGATCGATTCAGATCGTTTTGGTCCTGTGGAAACAATTGTGAAGGGTACACCCGTATGATCTTCGATAAACTGAATGTAATTTTTTGCGTTGTCGGGTAAATCTTCAAATTTGGTTATGTTTCTTGTGGATGTATTCCATCCTTTGAATGCTTTATATACAGGCTCTACCTTTTCAAGCTCTTCGGCACCATGAGGAAACACCGTTGTTCGCTTTCCATCTATTTCATAATGGGTACAAACTTTTATCTCGTCAAAATCATCGAGAACATCCATTTTTGTAATGGCTAGTTCATTAAATCCATTTACCCGAACCGCATAGTTCAGAGCAACAAGATCGAGCCAACCGCATCGCCGGGGTCGTCCGGTGGTAGCTCCAAATTCCTGGCCGTTTATTCGAAGCTTTTCTCCATTTTCATCATCAAGTTCTGTAGTAAACGGTCCATTCCCAACACGGGTACAGTAAGCCTTGGTAATGCCAATTACATGGGTAATGGCAAGCGGGGGAATTCCACTGCCCGTACATGCGCCACCTGCTGTAGGGCAGGAAGAGGTGACATATGGATAGGTGCCATGGTCTACATCAAGGAGCGTACCCTGAGCCCCTTCAAGCAAAATGGGCTTTTTAGACTGGTACGCATCATGAAGAATTTCTGATGTGTTGCAAATATAAGGTTTCACATAATCAACCGCTTCACGCAGTTCATCAATCATGTTCTCAGGATCGATTGGTTCCTCATTGTGAACTTTGATGAGTGCCTGATTGATGTCCTTTAAGTTGGTTGTAATTTTCTTTGACAGGCTGTTAAAATCCAGAAGATCTTGCATCCGTATTCCTACCCGGGCTACTTTGCTTACGTAAGCAGGGCCAATTCCTCTGCCTGTGGTACCGATGGCTTCACTGCCCCGACTTTTTTCTTTTACCTGATCCAGTTTTTTGTGGTAGGGTAGAATCAGATGGGCGGAACCGCTGATAAATAGCCTCTCTTTTAAATCAACGCCAAGCTCTTCAACCTCTTTAATCTCTTTCATTAAGGCGATTGGATCAATAACAACACCATTTCCTATCACACATTTGGAGTTGCCGTTGAACATTCCAGAGGGAATAAGGTGCAGAACGATTGTTGTGTCATCAAACTTCAGAGTATGACCAGCATTTGCACCGCCCTGGTAGCGAACTACATATTCAGCTTCAGCACTAAGCAGGTCTACAATTTTACCTTTTCCTTCATCACCCCACTGAGCGCCTATTACGATTCGTGTTGCCATATTTTTGCAAAAAAAAGGAGGTGCTTTTACCACCTCCATGATTTAAAATTATTAGAAGAGTGTTATTAACTGTTGAAAGACTCTGTAGCTTTATCAACAGAATTGAACTGCTTAAATACAGCTGCAAGCTGTGTAATTTCAAGCAGTTCTTTAATTTTATCAGAATGGTTTGCGATTCGTAAATCACCTCCGGCTTTACGCAGGGTAGTAAGTCCCGAAATCAGCATTCCAAGTCCCGAGGAATTCATGAACTTCACCTTGCCGAGATCAATAATCACGTTTGCCTTACCAGCATTGATGAGTTCGTGAAGTTTTTCATTAAGGCTTACCGCATCTGGTCCGCCAATAACTTTTCCCTCAAACTCAATAACTGCACATCCGTTTTCCTCTGAAGTATTAAAGCCCATGAATTATCCCGTTTCTATGTTTTTTGTTTTATTTTCCTTTTGCTCTTAGCGCCCGTTTCTCAAGTTCCACAACAAGTGAGCTTGCCACGAATAGAGAACTGTATGTTCCTAAAATCACACCCAGTACAAGGGCAAATGCAAATCCTTTTAATACCTCACCTCCAAAGATAAACAGCACGGTAACTACAAACAAGGTAGTAACAGACGTGATTACCGTACGGCTCAAAGTATCATTCAGGCTTTTATTTACCATATTTGTAAACTCCATGGTTTTATACACAATTGAGTTTTCACGGATGCGGTCGAAAACTACCACGGTATCGTTAAGTGAATAACCCACAATTGTGAGAAATGCGGCTATAATAGCCTGATCAATACTCACATCGAATGTGGAAAATTGTGACATAATGGTAAAAATTCCCAAAACAATAAGAACATCGTGTGCAAGTGCTGCTATAGCGCCTGCTGAATAATACCACCCTTTAAAACGGATAAATATGTAAATGAATACCACAGCAAGAGCAAATATAATTGAATATAGGGCTCCAACTTTCAGATCTTCGGCAAATCGCGGACCTACGAGATCTGTTTTTTCTATGGTAACTTCATTCCCGGGATACAGGGTGCTGAAATTTGAAAGCATCAGGTCTCGGGTTTGTGTGATGTTCATTTCTGTATCTACACGAATAAGAATCTCACTCTCGGAGCCAAAAAGTTTAATCTCCGGCACTGTTCCAAGTGGTTCACTGAGCTCAGACCGCAATTCCACAACATTGACAGGTTCTTCGAAATCAAAGACAAACTCCTGCCCGCCTCTGAAATCGATCCCATAATTAAGCCCGAATGTGAAAATTGCTACAATCGATGCAACAATCAACGTACCTGAAAAGAAATAGGCAACGTTGTGCATCCTGATAAAATCGAAATTTGGTGTTTCAAACCATCTCATAATTAATACCTTTTTTGTGATTTAAATTGATTAACCGAAGTTTACTTTAGCTGCCTTATCGCGGGTGAGATAGTCAACAATAACCCGTGTAATAACAATGGCGCTAAATAAGGAGGCAACAATACCTGCCATCAGCGTAACCGCAAACCCTTTAATAGGGCCTACTCCAAAACTGTATAAAATGATACCCACGAAAAATGTGGTCACGTTGGCATCGACAATAGCGCTCATAGCGTTGGAGTATCCATTTTCGATCGCAGCCCTTATGGTTTTACCTCCGCGCATTTCTTCCCTAATCCGGTCAAATATCAGCACGTTCGCATCTACCGCCATACCAATGGTAAGCACGATTCCCGCGATTCCCGGTAAGGTGAGAGTGGCATTAAATGCAGCTAAAATTCCCAGTATAAATATAATGTTAATGATGAGCGCCAGGTCAGCAATACCGCCTCCCGTTCGGTAATAGATAATCATAAATATCGCTACTACTGTAAGCCCAAAAAGTGTTGAGTAAAGCCCTGCATTAATTGAGGCCTCACCGAGTGAAGCACCCACGGTTCGCTCTTCAATAATATCGAGCGGTGCAGGCAGAGCACCCGACATCAGGATATTTACCAAATCTTCGGCTTCAGTCAGACCTCCAAGGCCTGAAATTGATGAGCGGCCATTATTAATTTTGGATCGAACAGTAGGGTACGAATAAACATATCCGTCAAGAACAATCGCTACAGGTTTGCCAATATTGGCTCCCGTGATTCTCGCCCATCGTCGTGCTCCCTCAGAGTCCATATTCATAGAAACTTCAGGTACGTTTGTAGCGGGGTCGAAAGCTACTCTTGCTTCTGATATCACATCGCCTGTTAGCTCAATCTGATCACGCACGGCAATCATTTCATAAAGTTCAAGGCCGCTGTCTGTTGCGAACGGCTGGGCTCCCCAAAGAAGATCCATATTGCGGGGGATCATTTCCTGAATTTCATCCTGCGACATCCAATAGTTGACCGTGGAAGTGTCGGTTTCGGCTGCGTAACCAAAAGAATATTGATTTGTACCACGCAGATCGAATACTTCTAGAAGATTTGGTATATCATCCTCATCTGTCATAACCGCGGCAGAATCGGCTGCGGTTGTGTCTTGCTGTTCTTCCTCAAGCATGTTGCTGAAGTACTGTGCAATCTGTTCCTTTGCACTGTTGATTTCTTCGGGTTCCGGTGTTAGCCTGAACTCCAGTCGTGCTGTTCCTCTAAGCAGGTCACGTACGCGCTGTTCGTCATCCACGCCGGGCAGCTCAACAACAATTCGGTTTGAACCCTGCTGCAAAATAGAGGGTTCAGTAACGCCAAAACGGTCAACGCGAGACCGAATAATTTCCATTGCTCTGTCTACAGCAGCAGCCTGTTGGTTTTTAAGGTAAGTCGTGATTTCTTCATTGGTTGACCGGCGGGTAATTTCAGCTGCATCAGATCTGAAATACCGGCTAAGCATTGCTTCAGAGTCTCGAGTTTCGAATTCCGCAACGAACTCATCAATAAAGTCGGTTCGGTTTTCGAACGCTCGGGATCGGGCAACATCAATAATCTCTTCGAGATACTCATCAGAATAATCTCCAGCGAGTTCTGAAACAAGCTGGGCAGTTCCAACCTCAAGCGTGACGTACATTCCCCCCTGGAGGTCAAGGCCAAGCGATAATGCATTTTCACGATAATTCTGAAGCTTTTCACGATTTTCACTTTGGTACTGAGCTTGTTCAGCTTCAGTCATGCTGTTCATATGTCTCTGTTCCAGATTCCACTGTATGGTGGGGAACAGGTAATAGAGGGTCAGTCCCAAAAAGAGGACGATCGTACCTATTTTAAATCCGTTATTTTGTTTTTTCATAATCTGTTGTGGTGCATTGTTTAAAGAAATTGTGTAAAAAAACTGTCTGGCCCCAATTTCATTTTTTGATGAATCTTGGTAAATCGGGGCAGAATATTTTGTAAAAATGGATGGGATATTCTGTTTGAAACAACAGTACAGAATATATAATCAGAACTAGGGAGAGTTTATGCTATATCCGCTAACTAAAGGCACTACGCTCGCAACTGGAGAATCATACTGAACATCAATGTTGGATGATAAAGGTGGCCAGTATGGTGTATTTGATTTAAAATCGGGTGTTACGGGAAAAATTGTTTTAGACGGCAGCCACTTGTTTACTGACTGATACAGGTCGGGAATGATTGCCAGTTGACCTGTTTTGTGTGTATTGAACACGCTCCACTGATCAATAAGCAGAACAGACATTCTTTGGTCTTGATCTTCACTAACTGGCAAATCAAGGTTGAATCTGAACTTCTCTTTATGGTTTGCAATGAGCTCTGAGGCCTGCTTTACAAGAACCTCAAAATTTTGTGAATGGCTGGGAAGATCAAGGATTGTATTCCGCAAATCCTGTTCCGTGCGGCTGTCTGATGATATTACATTTTGGCTCAGCCAATTTGTAAAATTCGCCTTTTTTGCCTGGCTTGAAAAAGGGATAGCGAGATGTCCCAGTAAGCTGAATATAATCAGCCCGCAAAGAAATGGTTTGGCGATATGGTATTTTTGGATTTTCATCAGACCTTCAAAAATAGGGAGAAAGGAGGCTGATGACAAGCGGTAATTTTGAGAGATTGAACCTGGCAGTTGAACTATTACTGGCTTACTGATACTGATTTCCGTTCCAGCTCCTGTTTCAGAAAGTTGCCTGTATGGCTATGAGCCTGTTCAGCTATCTGCTCGGGGGTACCTTCAGCGATAATTTCACCTCCGCCTTCGCCACCTTCGGGTCCCAGATCAATTATCCAGTCTGCAGCCTTAATTAAATCAAGATTATGCTCAATTACCATAACGGTGTTTCCTTTATTAACGAGCTTTTGAAGCACATCTACCAGCATCCGAACATCCTGAAAGTGAAGGCCGGTGGTTGGCTCGTCCAGAACATACAGCGTATTTCCCGTTCCAATCTTGGAAAGCTCACGAGACAGTTTGATTCGTTGAGCTTCACCGCCACTAAGGGTGGTACTCGACTGCCCCATAGTTAGATACCCAAGACCAACGGAGTTCAAAGTTTTTAGTTTTCGTTTGATGGATGGAACCGAATCGAAAAATGCTTCTGCTTCACTTATCGGCATTTTTAAAACATCTGAGATATTTTTTCCTTTGTAATGGATTTCGAGGGTTTCTCGATTATAACGTTTGCCATTACACTCTTCGCAGTCCACATACACATCGGGTAAAAAGTTCATTTCAATTTTTCGAACACCATCGCCATTGCAGGCTTCGCAGCGGCCTCCTTTTACGTTAAAAGAAAATCGGCCCTGGTCATATCCTCTTATTTTGGATTCCGGCAGTTCAGCAAACAGTGACCTGATGTGGTCAAAAACCTTTGTATAGGTACCGGGGTTCGACCTTGGTGTGCGCCCAATGGGGCTCTGGTCAATTGAAATAATTTTATCCAGGTTTTCAATTCCATTAATCTTTTTATAGGGGAGAGGAACGTCTTTTGATCTGTAAAATTCGTTCGAGAGTATTGGCGTGAGCGTTTGATTGATAAGGGAGCTCTTGCCACTACCGCTTACTCCGGTAACGCCGATAAATGTACCCAAAGGAACTTTTAAGTCAACTTTCTTTAGGTTATGTCCGGTTGCTTCTTTTATGACGAGCGATTTCCCATTACCCTCTCTTCGGCTTTCAGGTACTGGAATGGTCTCTTCATCTCTCAGGAATTTAGTGGTCATGGAATCCGGGTCCAGCTCTTCGGGGCGGCCTTCAGTTACAATGTATCCACCGTCGGTTCCAGCACCCGGGCCCAGATCTACCACGTAATCTGCGTGTTCAATCGTTTCGCGATCGTGCTCCACAACAATAACGCTATTTCCTAAATCCCGAAGCGTTTCGAGAGATTTTATCAGCTTAATATTATCCCGTTGGTGAAGACCAATGCTTGGTTCATCTAAAATATACAGCACTCCCACGAGCTGTGTTCCAATCTGAGTTGCCAGACGAATGCGCTGAGCCTCCCCTCCACTTAATGTCTGGGCCTCACGATTTAGTGTAAGATAGTTCAGTCCAACATTCAGAAGAAAATCAAGACGGTCAATAATCTCTTTAATCACCTGTTGGCCAATAGTTCGCTGGCGGTCTGTGAGATTAAGACTGCCAATTGTTTGCCGAAGCGTTTGGATATCCAAATTTACAAGATCTTTAATAGAGTGTCCGTCTATTCTGTAGGAGAGAGCTTCTTTGTTGAGCCGACCGCCATCACATTTTGGGCATGTAATTTTCGATAAAAATGCCTTTGCTTTATCTCGCTGCTTATTGGATTTACTCTCCTCATACTGCTCGCGAATCATCTGTCGCAAGCCGGGAAATTTATGTTTATAGGTTACATTATTATTTTTAAAATCGTACTTAACATTAAACTTTTTGTCTCCACCTCCTTCAAATAGCAACTCAATGGCCTCCTTGGAATATTCATCAATGGGAGTGTCAAAATCCACATCAACTGTATCGAGAACAGATTGTAGTTGCTTAAACGCGAAAATATCTCTGGGTTCGCCTAAAAAGCGAATGGCTCCTTCAGAAATAGATTTTTCAGGATTTTGGATCACGAGTTCCCGATTTACATCATACCTGTATCCAAGGCCGTTACAGGATTTACAGGCACCATATGGAGAGTTAAAAGAGAATAAATTTGGGGCCGGGTCTTCGTAGGAGAGCCCGCTCTCGGGATCATATAAATTTTTTGAATATACCTTATCTGTAAGCGAACCGTCGCTGTTTTGAATGGCGAGAATCAGGTTGCCATCTGCCATTTCAAGGGCAAGATGAACACTTTCTGAAATTCGATTTCTGCTCTTCTCCGAAATCACAAAACGATCCACAACCACCTCAATATTATGGGTTTTGTAGCGATCAAGTTTTATTTCCCCTTCAAGATCAATGAGTTCACCGTCTACTCTTGCCTTAATATACCCCTGTTTCTGCATCTGATCGAACAGCTCGCGATAGTGGCCTTTTCTGCCACGAACAACCGGGGCCAGGCAGTACGCTTTTGTACCATTACTAATCTCCATGATAGCCTCGAATATCTGATCGGATGTCTGTTTTTCCATTTTATTCCCGGAGATATAAGAATAGGGGACACCCGTACGGGCGTAGAGCAATCGTAAAAAGTCATAGATTTCCGTGACGGTCCCAACCGTTGACCGCGGATTTCGATTGGTAGTTTTCTGATCTATGGATATTACCGGAGATAAGCCGTCAATAAAGTCTACATTCGGACGCTCCATCATTCCCAGAAATTGACGGGCGTACGCTGAAAGTGACTCCAAAAAACGTCTTTGTCCCTCTGCATAAATAGTATCGAAAGCCAGGCTAGATTTTCCTGAACCCGAAAGGCCCGTCATTACTACCAGCTTTTCTCTGGGAAGATTGATGTCGATATTTTTAAGATTATGTTCCCGGGCGCCTTTAATGACAATATGTTGTTGCAAAATTGGAGACTGATAAGTTTAATTTTACTACTGGTTGGTGCGATACTGAACGAAAAACTTCAGATTTCGAACGAACTAAAATACAAAACCTTTCTGCGAAGCTCACGTTCCTGTTCCGGTAAAATTCTGGATTACTTCTGATTAATCATATCACTGAGAATAAACTTTTTATCAAAATGAAGAACAATCCTTATATTAAAAGTCTTTTTAAAATCCCAAAAGCTAAGCCAAACACAGAATATGAGTACTTCTGCCAATAAAGTGAACAGACTTGAAATTCCCGATGTAATTGAAGGTGAGGGTTGGCATCCACTGTCGTGGAACAGCAAAGAAATTGAGCAGCTACCAGCATATCCCAACACGAAAGAACTGGAGAGCTCATTCGATGAACTCAAAAATTTGCCCCCATTAATCACCTCCTGGGAAATTGAGGCGCTCAAAAGTAAGCTGGCTGATGTATCTCGGGGAGATGGTTTTTTACTGCAGGGCGGTGATTGTGCCGAGACGTTTAAAGACTGTACGTCTCCGAAATTGGTGAATATGCTGAAGGTTATGCTTCAGATGAGCTTCATCATGATACATGAAATGGGGATTCCTATTATTCGCTTGGGACGCATAGCGGGCCAGTATGCTAAACCGAGATCACAAGATTTTGAGGTGGTAAACGGTGAAAAGATGCTTAACTACCGTGGAGATTTAATTAATAGCTATCTCCCAGATGCAGATGCCCGACAGCCAGATCCAAAACGGCTGGTGGAGGCCTATCAAAAAGCAGCTCTATCTTTAAACTTTCTGCGCGCACTTAGTGATGAAGGCTTTGCTGACTTGCAGCATCCCGAACAGTGGGAACTCGACTTTATGAAGAATAACGAGTTCTACAAAGAGTATGAAGAGATGGTGAGCTCTATAAACAAGACAATTAAGTTTATGGATACAATCACCCCAAACCGATTAAATACATCACATAAAGTCGATTTTTATACTTCGCACGAAGCACTGAACTTGTTTTACGATTCGGCTCAAACCAGAAGAGTTCCAAGAAAACATGGATGGTTTAACCTGAGTGCGCACCTGGTGTGGCTTGGAAACCGAACTCAACAACTCGATGGCGCACATATTGAGTATTTGAAAGGAATTCAGAATCCAATTGGCATTAAGGTAGGTCCTCCATTTGATTTGGATAATACTTTGTCTTTGCTGGATACTCTAAACCCGAGTCACGAAGCGGGTAAAATTGTTCTTATTACGCGTATGGGCCATAAACAGGTACCTAAACACCTGCCTACTTTTATTCGAGCTGTAAAGCAAAATGGTCACCCCGTGGTTTGGAGCTGCGACCCTATGCACGGGAATACCTATGCTACAGGAGACGACGTAAAAACAAGAAACTTCAATGATATTCTCAGCGAAATCAAAGCAACTTTTGATGTGCATCGTTCAGAGGCCAGCCACCTTGGAGGCGTTCATCTCGAACTCACCGGGGATAATGTTACCGAATGTGTGGGTGGCGCAAACGGTTTGAAAGAAGACGGACTTGGGACGAACTATGAAACCTACTGCGATCCTCGGCTTAACTATGAGCAGAGCCTGGAAATGGCGTTTCTCGTAGCAAAGGAGTGGAACAAAAGCCACGGTTAGAGAGTAAACACCCTTAAAGTCTAATGTATCAGTCAACTTTGCAGAATTGACAAGTCAGTCTGTCGAGGCGTGGCTGTCATTCGGTCTGTCTGTTTTTCTGGTTGTGAAAAACCTGCAGAATTGGGCTTATAGAGTGTCATGAAAAAGTGAAAAGCAACCATTTGGCAAGCCTGTTGCATATAATATAAGTGTATTAAAACAACAGATAATTAACCAAATGGTGAACATTATGACACTTATTAAATATAACCGACCCGAAACTGATATTTTTGGAAAAAGATTCTCTGACATCATGGATGAATTTTTCAATGATGCTGTAGCAACACGCAGAAATTCTTTTGCACCCAGCATTGATATATCAGAAACCGATAAACATTACGTTATTGATGTAGAAGTTCCGGGAATGAATAAGAAAGACATCAATCTTAACGTTGAAAATAACACACTCACTATTAGCGGTGAGAGAAAATTTGAAAAAGAAGAAGATAACAAGCAGTACCATAGAGTAGAATCGCACTATGGAAGCTTTTCACGATCTTTCACGCTTCCGGAAAATGCTGATTATGAATCTATAAAAGCTGCTTACACAAACGGTATACTTACAATAACTGTTGATAAGAGTGAAAAGAGTCTCAAAAAACAGATTGATATCAAGTAATTTTGAAAGAGCTGTTCTTCTTAGTCCCCTAAAGAGAGCAGGTTAGTTAGAGCCTGAGTTGCATTGACATGCGACTCAGGCATTTTTTTGATAATTATATTGCTCAAGCAATAAATCGTGTCGGAAACGTTTACACATTCGAACTTAAATTTAAATTTTTATTGATTACAATTATGGATCGATTGAAGATTGCTATCGCAGTTGTGTTTGCAGCACTGTCGTTTCTTGCCGGTATCTACCTGGCTGGCGATAAACCCGCAAGCAGCAGTGAAGAAATTTCATTAGAAAAGCCAACGTATGCTCAAAATGATGTAACACCATCCAATGAAATTCAGATAAATACACTCAAAGATTTTAATGATGCCATTGTTAATGTAGCTGAGCAGGCCAATCCGGCTGTCGTTACGATTACTACTACTCAAACGGTTCGTGTGAGACAGCAGTCTCCATTCTCTTTCTTTTTTGATGATCCACGATTTGATCAGGAACGGGAATATCAGCGAAGTGGTCTTGGTTCGGGTGTAATAGTTTCCGATGAAGGTTATATACTCACAAATAACCATGTTATTGAGCGTGCTGATGACATCCGTGTTATACTTTATGGGGGAGATGAACTGGAAGCTGAGATTGTGGGTACGGATCCAGCAAGTGACATTGCCGTTCTTAAAGTTGATCGTACCGAACTTACCGCTATACCCATGGGAGACAGCGACGCGATCAGAACCGGTGAAATGGTTTTGGCAATTGGAAGTCCTCTCAGCCAAAATTTTGCGCATACCGTATCGAAGGGAATTATTAGCGCGAGCGGACGTACATCACTCGGATTAAACACCTTTGAAAACTACATTCAAACGGACGCCGCAATTAACCCCGGGAACTCTGGGGGGGCACTTATTAACCTCGATGGCGAATTAATAGGTATTAACACCGCAATAGCGAGTCGCAGCGGTGGCAGCCAGGGAATTGGGTTTGCTATCCCCGTAAATATGGCACGCGATGTTATGGAAGCTCTGATTACCGATGGACGTGTTTCCCGAGGTTATCTTGGCATTAGTTTTGGGGGTGAAGTAGATGGAACCATGGCGCGTGCTTTGGGTCTTGATAACCCCGGCGGCGTAGTTGTAGGTGAGGTTGTACCAGATGGCCCTGCAGATGAAGCCGGACTTCAGGAAGGAGACGTTATCACTAAGCTGGACGGTGAAGAGTTTGATTCATGGACAGATTTTCGGGTAGCTGTCGGGTCTAAAAAACCAGGCGATTCGATTGATCTTGAAGTTTTCCGTAACGGTGAAATGATGGAGTATACAGTGGAATTAGGTGAGCTCGAAACAGAAGCTGTAGCTGAAAATATGACTTCTGACGACATGGAAGATGTAAGAGAAGCTCTGGGTTTTTCTGTAGATGAGCTCACGGATTCAATACGACAGCAGCTAAATTTAAGCAGCAGTATTGAAGGGGTTATTGTCTCTAACATTTCGCAGGGAAGTAACGCCTATAGACAAGGACTCCGGCGTGGTGATGTAGTGATGCAAGTGGCTGACAAGGTTGTGGTTACACCCGATGCATTCTACGGTGCTGTAAAGAATCTAATGGATCAGGGAACAGATGCTGCTTTATTGCGTGTAAACAGACAAGGCAGAAATGTCTTTGTAGCTATAGAGCTATAAATTATGGTTAAGGTTAAGGTGAAAGCTCCTGTCAAAAATGGCAGGAGCTTTTTTTATGGGCACAATATTTTCCCAGACACAAGTGAAGATGCTATAGCTGTAAGATCTTCATAATAATGTGAAATAGATTTCAAATACCTGTCAATATCGCAATTTGACCACTGATGGCACTACATTTGCAGCATATCTATTAAAAAAACTGTGATATGGAGTATAAAGACTATTATAACATACTCGGGGTATCTCGGGATGCATCGCAGGCCGAAATCAAGAAAAAGTACCGGAAGCTTGCTGCAAAATATCATCCCGATAAAAATCCTGATGATCCGAAAGCTGAAGATCAATTTAAAGAGCTGGGCGAGGCTTACGAGGTACTAAAAGACCCGGAAAAAAGAAAGTTGTACGATAAAGTCGGTAAAGACTGGAAACGTTACCAGCAGGCCGGTGCATCAGCAGATGATTTCAATTGGGGTCAGTATGCAGGTCAGGCCGGTCGCCAGGGAAACATAAATTTTGAAGATCTTTTTGGTGGGCGCCAACGAGGTGGTTCGGCACAGGGAAGCCCATTTTCCAGTTTTTTTGAAACAATATTTGGAGGGGGAGGAGCCGATCCCTTTGGTGGAGCGCAATACCAGCAGCGCCAATACCAGAGCAGAGCTCAAAACCCATCTCAGCATCAGCAGCGTGATACTGTGGCAAACATTGATGTTACTCTAAAAGATGTTTTAAAAGGAACTACAAAGCAGTTTCGGGTAAACGGAGAGAAGGTAAAGGTAAAAATACCTGCCGGTCTGGAGGATGGTAAAAAGTTAAAACTAAAAGGAAAGGGCCACGCTGTAGGACCTGGAGGCCCCAAAGGTGATCTTTACCTTAAAGTACACATAAAAGAGGGTCGCGAATTTGAGAGAAAAGGAAAAGACATTTATCATAATATCCATTTGGATATTTATACGGCTATTCTTGGGGGAACTATTACCGTAGACACCCTCGAAGGTAAAGTAAAATTGACGATTCCAGAACAGACCAAAAATGGCGCTACTTTTCGGCTTAAGGGGAGAGGATTGCCTTCGATGAAAAGTGGTACAAATCGGGGTGACTATTATGTAAGAACAGAGTTGACTCTGCCCGAAAAAATTTCATCAAAAGAGAAAAAACTATTTGAAGAGCTGAGATCTCTGCAGAATAAGGGATCATAAATTTCATTTAATATCAATTTTTTGGGTCAGTTTGTTTTATTACTGTATTAGCCGTGGTATTTTTAAGATTGAATGAAAAATAATTTAAAGACCTACTTTTATGAATTACTTGTTAGCTCTCCTGCTTTTTACGTTTGCGGCTCCTGAAAAAACCATTCCATCAGATTCTGAAAGATGGGGACAGGTTGGTCACTACATCACCGGCGAAATTGCAGAGCATTATTTAACTGATGAAGCTGAAAAGCGTGTGAAGGAAATATTGGGAACAACCTCCATGCAGATGGCTACCGTTTGGATGGACGATATTCGTTCTGATCCCGCCTATGACTACACCTCAACCTGGCACTGGACCACTATCCCGGATGGCATGAAATACGAGGACTTTGAGCAGGAAGAGGACGGAGATATCATCTGGGCACTTGAAACTCTGATTGAAGAGTTGAAATCCGGAGAGCTGAATGCTTCCGAGGAGCGTGAAAAGCTAAAATTGGTCATGCATATGATTGGGGATATTCATCAACCCATGCACGTGGGGAATGGTGATGATCGCGGTGGCAATGATGTTCGGGTACAGTGGATGGGAGAAAATTCCAATCTTCATCGCGTATGGGATACCGATATGTTGATGTCTCTTGAACTTAGCTATACCGAGTTTGCTGAAGAATTGCTGCTTCTGGCTACTGAAGATAAAGTTACAGAATGGCAGCAAGCCTCCATTCGCGACTGGGCTTACGAGTCGATGTCCTACAGAGATCAAACCTACGATTTACCCGGTAACAGGCGGCTTGGGTACGAATACCGCTATGAAAATAAAGACATTCTTTTTGATCGCCTGTTGAAAGCGGGCATTCGAATGGCCGGTGTGCTTAATGAGATTTACGGTGAATAACTAAAACGAGTTCAGCCAAAAATCTCCCGAAAAACTTTGGAGTGATCTTCATAATCACGGTCACTCCATAGAACCATTCGTATTCGTTTTACGTAGGGATGTGTCGATACGATCTCTTTAAAGCAGGTAAAAGCTACTTTAGCAGCCTCTTCAGTCGGGTACCCAAATGCTCCGGTAGAAATGGCGGGGAAAGCAATCGACTGTATTCTGTTCTCGTTGGCTATTCTTAAAGCATTTTTATAGAAGCTCTCCAATAGCTCGTCCGACGGAGAATCTACGCCATATACCGGGCCCAAACAGTGAATAATATATGAATTCGGCAAATTGGGTGCGGAAGTGAGTACATCTTCACCAGGTTCAATTGGCGCGAATTTTCTGGTCTCTTTCGATAATTCGGGATCACCTTTTGAGTGTATTGCCCCCTGCAACACCGCCTCCTGTAATGAGTTTCGAATTAGCTGCATTAACGATGGCTTCGATATCGTTTTGGGCGGTAATATCACCCTTTTGAAGCTCTATGGCCGTTTCGTTTATCATTTTTAGAGTATTCATAAAAAGAAAGATTTCTTTAAAAAGTCTCTGAGCCTGTGCTTTTACTCTCAAATAAGGATTAAAATTTCATAACATAGTCTGTCATAGTTGCAAAAAATCAAAAATCGAAGCGCTTTTCAACACTTCAATCAGTAAAAAAACTATGTTTTTATGTCAGTTTAAGACATAAAAAACTTAAAAGCGCTTTCCTTAAAATAAGGTTATGTAAGGGCTTTTCTGATTTGTGGAGGGGGTTGTCTTAAATGTTTCGAAAATCCAGTGTTATGGTATTGTTAAGAGAGATTTTTTAAAAGGGCTTCCATCAAAAATAGATGTAATTATGTCATAAAAATATACGCTATGATTGTTTTAAGGATGGTTGCAACCCTTGTTTGATGCGATAAAAGGTGCCTACATTATGCATGTACTGATAAAGCATCAGTGCAAATTAACAATCGCAACAAATACAACATAACAATGAAAGCACTAAACGTTGTAATTACTGTAATCACTATTTCACTTGCTGGTCTTTTTATGACCGTAAACAGTGAAGCTGCTGCACTCGCAGAAGACGATAGCACAGTATTTACACAATATGGTGATAAAAACGCACTCTTTAATAAATTTGAAAAAGGCCTCGTTTTTGGTCTCTCATCAGATGTACAAGGAGTCGTTGAATCTTCCGTCTTTAATGCCGTAAACTATAAAGTGGCATATCCCGATTTTACCTCGGAGAAAGTGGAAGAGAGACTTAACAAAGTTGCCCTCGAAGCAAATAACCATTCCGTTAGATATAAAGCATACCTGGCTCTTGCATATTATAAGAATCAGGAAGAGTTTAAATCTCCGGATGAATTGCTTGCTATGGTCGACCACAACAATCAGAATGAAATCTTTTTCTATCTACAGGAAACGATTCAGTCTGATCAGTTTACCTCAAACCTCAATTAATCCTTATACATTACAACAGGTATTTACATCTGTAGTGTAGTGTGCTAACCTATGGAGCAGCTATTTTTAGCTGTAAACCAACATCCTAATCCGGTTGATTCTATCAATATGAAATGAATCAGCCGGATTTTATTATTTCAGATTCTAAATACATCAGATGACTGATTGTTTGAAATGAGTCTGAATATCAACCAAAAGTACAGGAGGCACGATGAGAGCCTTAGATATTAACGAAGGAATAAAACTTTTCAAGAAAAGAGAAAAAAAGACAAGTTTTTATATGAACAGCAGGTCACAAAAATTTTTGAATAACATTGTTCTCACAAAGATCACTGATTTTTTTGATGAAAATATTAAATATAGCCGGGATGATATCTCGGAGATGATTCACTACATTTTGAAAAACCGTGAATTTACATTTGAAAACCGAGAAACTGTTGAGATTGCCCTCGATTTATACAAAAATTCAAAAGAACCATTTTCTGATTGTTTAAATGAATCTGTAAACAGAAAGTACTCAACCAGAAAAAAACCGAAGCAGAAATCAAACTCGCTAATGCAGTGGGCCACCGGGCTATTTTTTAAACATCAGCCTAGTGAAGCCCAAATTCGATCGATAGCTCCATCAAATCTGCCAATTCATTTCTGAGCAGGACGAATTCGGCAGAAACCTGACAGCTTTCAGCGCTAATTCTGCAATTATGGATTTACTTACTCGGCTTTCTGCAATTCCGACAGTGAAAACCGTTGAGGTACGGTTTTAGCAACCCATCATCATAAAAAGAAACATATTTTAATTATGATGAACTTCAACAAATTTACGATTAAGGCGCAGGAAGCCGTGCAGGCGGCCCTGGAACTTGCCCAGAATGAAAATCACCAGGCAGTTGAGCCGGCTCATATTTTAAAAGCACTTTTAACCGATAGCGAAAATGTGACGGTGGGTGTTTTAAAAAAATTGGGCGTGTCTGTGCCCGGTTTACTATCCGAAATTGACAAGATCATAAAACGCTTTCCAATTGTGAAAGGTGCATCGGTTTCGGGTCAATACCTATCTAATAAAACAAAAGAGCTTTTTGATGCAGCCCAAAAAGAAGCGGATGCTCTGTCTGATGAGTACATCAGTTCAGAACATATTTTGCTGGCATTAACGCAGGGTAATTCGGAGTCGAGTACGCTGCTGAAGGATCGGGGAGTATCGAAAAATCAGCTTTTAAAAATTCTGAAAGATGTACGCGGCTCACAAAAAGCAGACGATCCCAATGCCGAAAGCAGATATCAGGCCCTGGAAAAGTATGCACGCAATTTAAATGAGCTGGCAGAAAGAAATAAACTGGATCCTGTGATTGGTCGGGATCAGGAAATTCGCAGGGTAATGCAGATTCTTTCCCGCAGAACCAAAAATAACCCGGTATTGATTGGTGAACCCGGTGTAGGGAAAACCGCAATTGCAGAAGGTCTGGCACTGCGAATAGTGCGAGGTGATGTACCTGAAGGATTAAAAACCAAGCAGATTGTTGCCCTGGATATGGGCGCATTGGTTGCTGGTACAAAGTTCCGGGGTGAGTTTGAAGAGCGGCTCAAAGCAGTTGTGAAGGAAGTGATGGACTCAGACGGGGAACTTATCCTGTTTATTGATGAGATTCACACCTTAGTTGGTGCCGGCGCAACAGAAGGATCTATGGATGCGGCAAATATACTGAAGCCGTCGCTGGCAAGAGGAGAGTTGCACGCCATTGGTGCCACCACGCTTACGGAATACAGAAAATATATTGAAAAGGACAAAGCGCTTGAAAGACGTCTGCAAACGGTGTTTGTAGGTGAACCATCGATCGAGGACACCGTCTCTATTTTAAGAGGTCTCCAGGAACGCTACGAAGTACACCATGGTGTACGAATTACCGACGCGGCCATTGTAGCAGCGGCGGAACTTTCACACAGGTACATATCTGATCGTTTTCTGCCCGATAAAGCCATTGACCTTATTGACGAAGCAGCGTCGCGATTAAGGCTTCAGATTGACTCAATGCCTGAAGAGCTAGACAGCATTGAGCGACAGATACGTCAGCTCGAGATTGAGCGGGAGGCCCTGAAGCGAGAAAAAGATGAAGCCAAGCTCAAAAGCAACGAGAAGGAGCTGGCCGATCTTGAAGAGAAACGTAAATCAATGAGGGCACAGTGGGATCTTGAAAAAGGTCTCATCCAGAAGACCCGTGAAATGAAGCAGGCCATTGAAACCGCCCGAAATGAAGCCGATCGGGCCGAAAGGGATGGTCAGTATGAAAAAGTAGCTGAGCTGCGTTACGGAACCATCACGCAGCTGGAAAAAGATCTTGAACGAACAAAAACCGAGCTTGATGAAATTCAGGAAGGCCGATCGCTTCTCAAAGAGCAGGTAGAAGCAGAAGAGATTGCGGATATCGTTTCAAAATGGACTGGAATTCCGGTTACCAAAATGCTTTCGAGTGAGCGCCAGAAACTGTTGATGCTGGAGGAAGAGCTTCATAAAAGAGTTATCGGTCAGGATCAGGCCATTGAAGCTGTCTCCGACGCTGTACGACGAGCGCGGGCCGGCCTGCAGGATGAACACAGGCCCATTGGCTCATTTATGTTCCTGGGATCTACAGGTGTGGGTAAAACGGAACTGGCAAGATCACTGGCCGATTTTCTCTTCAATGATGAAGACGCGATGATCCGTATCGACATGAGCGAGTATATGGAGAAACACAGCGTGAGCCGGTTAATTGGTGCGCCTCCGGGCTATGTAGGATATGATGAAGGGGGGCAATTGACGGAGTCGGTTCGTAGAAAACCGTATTCCGTTGTGCTGCTCGATGAAATTGAGAAAGCACACCCCGATGCATTTAATATCCTTCTGCAGGTGCTGGATGACGGACGTCTGACAGACAATAAAGGCGTTACGGTCGACTTTACAAACACCATCATCATCATGACCAGCAATATTGGCTCTCATCTGATTTCGGAAGAGATAGAGAAGAGCAAAGGGGGCATGGACGAAGATACATATAGAAAACTTCAGGACAGGCTGCTGGAACAGCTTCGGAAAACCATACGTCCGGAGTTCCTGAACCGAATTGATGATGTTGTAATTTTTCATCCGCTCGATCAGCGGCACATTCGTCAGATTGTGGATATTCAGCTTCAACGAGTTGAAAAATTACTGGCTAAAAACCGCGTTACGCTTACGGTTTCCGATGCTGTTAAAGACTGGCTTGCAGTTCGTGGATTTGATCCGGTATACGGTGCAAGGCCGTTGAAGCGTGTAATTCAAACCCAGATTGTGAACCAGCTTGCAAAGCAGCTTATTCAGCGTGAAGATGATTCCAAAGGTATCGAATTTGAAGCAACGGTAAGTAAAAACGGGGATCGTCTTGAGTTTGCTGAAGTGTATAACGATGCGGAAGCCTGGATGGATTGATCTTCAGGTATATTCTCACAGTGGAATTAACAATTCAGTCTACGATTAAAGTATACTGAATGAACTAACAAAGCCCCGAAGCTTAGACAAGCCGGGGCTTTTTTTATCAAAATATGAGATTTAAGATCTTGCGTGATGAATGCGAGCTAAGGCTACATGGCTGCCAGATTTTTGCTTTCCGGCTTGTAGTTAAAGGGTAGAAACTCTGCCAACCGGTCCTGAGCCCAATAGCCGGAAACAACAATATCGAGAGGGTTTAACAAATTACCGTAGCTATCTACCGCAAGATATCGCAACTGATCACTGTCTTGGATATGGCCAATAAAAGACAACCTTTCAGATTCAGGATTTGGAATGTTTCCCTGGTGATCATTCCAGTCTGGGATATAGTTGTTCCAAACAGCATTCCCCGTTCCGGGTCTGTAATCAGGTAAAACGGCTATCTCGTCATAATTTGATCGAATTTCAAAAAGGTGGATATCTGAATATTCTTTCGCAGGAAATGCATCCTTAATGACACTTGGTTCGGTAATTTTTATAAACCTTCCACTCTGCGGACCTCTAGCCTTCACCGCATAAGAACTAAAAATAGATGATGAAGCAGTATGGAGATTGTCGATTGAATTATTGGATGGGCTATCAGACACATTATATGTATAGGCAAACCCTGCCGTCGGTGAATCCAGTGTGAGCGTGTAGAGAAACTTTCGAAGGGATTCATCAAACGTGGCGGCTCTGTTGGCTGCCCATTGAGAAAGTTCTTCAGGTGTGCCTGTTTCCATCTCGTTCATTCTTATTAAATTTAGAAAATATCCTGTATTGCTATCCAGATCCCAGGAAAAACGCTGAATGGTTACAAACAACTCGTAACCAAGTGCATGATTTTTGATATGAAGGTCATCATCGGCGGTGACTGTAAACCGGTTTTGCTTATCCATATTGAAAGAGAGCACATCCGGATTCAAAATTTCACTGCTATCAGCATTTTTCCGGAACCCAGAAAGATCGCTCTGAACTTCTGTAGCTTCTGTTTCCATTCATTATTGTAAACAGTCTTAGATTCTGTTGTTTTACTCTTATCGATGGATTCTTTTAAAAGGAATGCATCAATTTCAATGACATGATTACCGCTAATATTCACATTCACCACCAGCCTCTGATAGCCTTCAGCCTGAAAAACCAAGTCGTAGTTTCCTGGGAGAATATCATCCATTTCATATGTACCGCTCTCGCTGCTAATTGTGTTAAACGTTGTTTTTGAGAGAAAAACCTCTGCCTGTTCAATGCTGTTTTTTGTCGCGTGATCCAAAACATTGCCTTTAATGCTGTAGGTGTTTTCCTCCGCGATTACTTGATTCAGTGAAATCAAAGCGATTAATATGGCTAAGGGAGCGATGGTGAAATTATTCATACTATGTCATTGAGTTGTTGAATCATGAAGTAATTACTGCAATATTTTTCAAAATGTAAATACATGTAGTTTTATTTGTTAGCACGAAGAAATTGAAAATATGAACGATGCGGAATTCTTTGTTGAAAAATGTTTGGTCAATTTTTGCCGGGTTGTTCACATAGATCAATCCCTAATTGTGTAATGCCAAAAGCGAAACAAAACAGTAGAATAAGGCCATGACCATCCTGTTTTAATCGCTTATTCCGATTTTGATTTGGGTATTCTCAACAACAGGATTTCATGGTCTTTTTTAAGGTAGTATAGAAGCTGAATGAAGAAGATCATGGAGCTGCTTCTTGATCGCTGGTTTAGAGCAGTCTGTGAAAAAAAAGAAGAGGCCTGCAAAAAAATCCCGGTGGAATAAAATGTTGGAAATACTCCCTTTAAAATTAAAAGCGCTTCCAAATTTTACCCGATGTTCGTTTAAAATGTGTATGCAAAGCTTTTGAATAATAGTGGACAAAAAGGTTGAATATTAAAGGTTAATTTATATTTCGTTCATCTGAAATTCGTATTTATATTGATATCTAAGTCAATGTAAAATCAAGACTAAATATTAAAAAATGGAAAATTCACAACTAGATTTAACAGCACACGATATAAAAGTAAAAAATGTGTTGAGAAATCCGTCTCCGGCTAAATTTTACGAAGAAGCGATTAAGCACGATCCCGGTTCTGCAATGAGCGACAACGGTGCTCTGATTGTTCGATCCGGTAAGCGTACGGGCCGAAGTCCTGCAGATAAGCGGGTAGTAAAAACGGATGATATTGAAAATGAAGTATGGTGGGGTGATATCAACATTGCGCTTGATGAACACACATATAATATTAACCATAAACGAGCTACCGACTACCTTAATACACGGGACAAGCTTTACGTTATTGACGGTTTTGCAGGATGGGATTCTGAATACCGCCTAAAAGTACGAATTATTGCAGAGCGACCTTATCATGGACTATTCATGCAGAATATGCTGATTCGCCCGACAAAAGAAGAGCTCGCAAATTTCGGAGAACCTGATTTTGTGGTTTACAATGCAGGGAAATTTCCTGCAAATCAGTTTACCGAAGGTATGACCTCGGACGCCAGTGTGGATGTAAACTTCAAAAAGCGCGAAATGGTGATTTTGGGTACCGAATATGCCGGTGAAATGAAGAAAGGAATCTTTACGGTGATGCACTATCTGATGCCGAAAAGAGACGTTCTATCAATGCACTGCTCTGCCAATGAGGGTGACGACCCCAGTGATGTTGCTCTTTTCTTTGGCTTATCAGGAACTGGAAAAACCACACTTTCTGCTTCTCAAGACCGGGCGTTGATCGGTGATGATGAGCACTGCTGGAGTGATAAGGGAGTATTCAACATTGAAGGCGGATGCTACGCCAAAACCATAGATCTCTCTGCAGAGAAAGAGCCGGAAATTTTCGAAGCTATTAAATTTGGAACAGTACTCGAAAATGTTGGCTACGACAAAGATACGCGCAAGGTAGACTATACCGATGTGTCAATAACCCAAAATACACGTGCATCGTATCCCATTGAGTATATCTCAAATGCGAAAATACCATGCGAAGCGGGACATCCTAAAAACGTGATTTTCCTCACGTATGACGCGTTTGGCGTTCTGCCTCCCGTAAGTAAACTGACCCCGGAACAGGCAATGTATCACTTCATCAGCGGCTATACTGCGAAAGTAGCCGGCACTGAAGTAGGTGTAACCGAGCCTAAGGCAACATTCTCTGCCTGCTTTGGTGCGGCGTTTCTCGTTTGGCCTCCAGCCAAATATGCCGAAATGCTCGCTGAGAAAATGAAAAAACATAACGCAAAAGCCTGGCTGGTCAATACCGGTTTAACAGGTGGCGGGTACGGAACCGGCAGCCGAATTGACCTGAAGAGCACACGCGCTATCATCAACGCAATCCACGCCGGCGAGCTGGATGGTGTTGAAACTGTAGGTGATGACGTGTTTGGAGTTCAAATTCCAACGAGTTGCCCCAATGTTGATTCCAAGATCCTGGTACCAAAAAATACCTGGGATGATGAATCAGCCTACGAAGCACAGGCGAAAAAACTTGGAAAATTGTTTAATGACAACTTTGAGAAATATAAAAAAGATAGCAGCGATGCGATCATTAATGCAGGACCTAAAGTATAAACGTTCTTATCGACGTATAAATAGGTAGTGTATTGTATAAAGGCCGGCCGGAATATTTTTTCGGCCGGCTTTTTTATATCAGTTGATCCGGATTCAAGCCCTTCAGCTCCTCTTTTATAAATTCCCGTCCCTTTCGAACCAGTTCACCGTCGAAATAGACATCGGCACCAATACAGACAAGGTCCCAGTGGATATCACTTTCGTTGCCGTTGGGGGCAATTTCATAATCGTTGCCCAGCGTAAGATGGTTGGAGCCGGTAATCTTTTCATCAAACAGAATATCGTACATAGGTTCTGAAATTACAGGGTTCAGACCAAAGCTGAATTCTCCGAATCGCTTGGCTCCTTCATCCGTATCCAGAATTTCTTCGAGTGCCTTATTGTTTGATGAGTCGAAATCGGTCACAACACCGTCCTTTACTGTCAGCTTTACAAACTCAAACGGTTTGCCCTGGTATACCGAGGCTGCGTAGGTGATATATCCGTTTACAGATTCCAGAATAGGGGAGGAAAATAGCTCCCCATCGGGAATATTTCGCTTGCCAAAGCAGGGAATCCAGTTCTGTCCCTTAACTGAAAACGAGATGTCGGTTCCTTCACCTTTGAGCTGAATCTTATCGGTTTTTCTCAGGATTTCCTCAAGCGGTTTCATCGCCTCTTCCAGCTTGTCATAATCAAACAGGCAGGCGTCATAATAAAACTTTCTGAACCGCTCGGTCGGCATTTTGGCGTTCATGGCAAATGCGGCTGAAGGATACCTGAGCACAGCCCATTTGGTATTATTTACACGCTCATTAAAATGGACCGGGTTCAGAAATTTCTGAGAGTAAGATTTGTTGGCTTCTTTGGACACGGCTGAGTTTTCATAAATATTTTCTGCTCCGCGTATACCAATAAAAGCGTCCATCTGTTTCATGAGCGGAAGCTGGTCCGCCTCGGCCTGATTTTTCCAGAACGTGTCATCCCCGTGTTCGAGCAGAATGCGGTTAATTTCAGGATCCTCGATTTTGATAAACGGATGGGCATCCATCAGTCGTGCTTCCTCGGCCAGGGCACGAATCAGGCCAATGCCGTTGAGCCCGATGAGCTGTAGCATGACATTTTCACCTTTTTTTAGCTCCACACTGTGGGTAAGAAGTTTTTTTGCAAGCTGTTTGTCTTCGTTTGTATACATAATTTGGGAAAAAATCTAATTGTTTAAGTCAATGATAGAGTCGCAGAGATCGAGCTCATATACCTGGTTGGATGCAAGTATGAGTAAATTTTTTTGATTTCGAAATTCGTTGACCAAGTTTTGAATAACGGCCCGGCCCTTTTTATCCAGATTAGACCCGGGTTCATCCAAAAAAAGAATATCGGGTTGATGAAGGATGGCGGCCGCAATTCGTGCCCGTTGCTGCTGTCCCGTAGAAAGTGAACCAAAAAGAGAGTTCTTAAACGGGATTGCACCTGTTTTTTGAATGGCCTCATCAATCTGCCCGCGATCTTTTTCATTTCTTACATCAAAAAGAAATGTGAGATTTTCGACAACGGTGAGCTCTTCGTATAAACTGATGTAGGGAGCAGCATATCCGAGCCTTTTTTTAAGCTGGGTTGTGCTCATTTCAGAGTCGTTTCCATTTGTCCACGTTATGTTCCCCGATGTTGGTTTAAGTAAACCTGCAATACATTTTAAAAGCGTGGACTTACCGGCACCGTTTCTGCCTGCGATACCAACAACCGAAGATGCTGCAGTAAAAGACAGATCTGAAAAAACCGTGTTTTTCCCATAAGATTTCGATACTTGGTGTGCCTCAATCCTGGCCATACAAAAAAAATTACCTTTGAATCAAAAAAAAAGACGTTTAGTTGCGAACTCTGTTTTCTAAGATAATTGAAATCAATTAACTTATTAATAGAAAACTTTATGCTAACTAAATAATATCATCTCAGGATTTTAAATGATGGATTTATACATTCGTGAACTTTCAGATTCGTTCTATGAAAACCTGCCCCATGATAAAGAGAAACTTTCACTGAGTGATATTGAATCATCTGGAATTCCTTTCCTGGTTCGCAAAAGAGTATTTCATATCGTACGCGATCGCTTTAGCCAGTCAATTGGTGATCTGAATTCAGAATGGGCAGATCTAAAGCATCCACGTGCCAAAGAGGCATGGAATACATATCTGAAGCAAATGACTGATCTGCTGATACTTCCCGCAGAGTATGTGCAAGATGTGCTGAAGGAGGCCACCGATTTTTCACTTAAGCTTGCGGTTCAGCCCCGCAAAACTATCTTGAATGCGCTGTTCATAAATCGTGAGAAAGTTTCAAAAAATGATGTTGACAGACTGATGGACCAGTTCGTTTCAAACCAGCATCTTCTGTTCTCCCTTAGCCGGTATATGGAAAAAAAGCAGAAAGATACACTTGATGAGAGTGAAGCAAGAAAAGTAATGAAACGTGTGGATGAAAAGCTCACCGAATCGTACAACTCTCTTGATTGGATGGAAGCGGTTAAACCAATTTTTAATGTGGCAGGGCCTCTTGTTCCTACTGATTTTATTCGCATCTTTTTTGAAGAAAAAGAGATGCCTCGCGTTGCCCGTAAATACGATATGATGGAGACAGAGATCAGCGAAACAGATTTTGTTGAGGTGATGAGTTCAGCCGATTTACTGAATATGAGCGGCTATGAGGATGAACAGCCCGCACTATTTAACGAAGAGACAGAAATTATCATAGAAAACGAACCCGATTCAACAGATGAGAGTGAAACTCAAGTTGTGGATGAAGAGCATACCAAGAGTTCGTTAAGCGATGTTTTTGCGGATGATGAAGTGACAAGTGAAGATCTGAATGCAGACGAGGAATTGAACGAGCCGTCTGATGAGTTAGAGGATCAAGAGCCGTATCTATTACAGCTATTTCGGGATACTGACAGTGAGGACGAATCGAAAGAAGCCGAACCCGAACCCGAAGATGCCAAACAAGGTCAGCCAGACGATGAAGCTGAAGATCTGATTCACGAAGATGATACGCAATCCTTTGAGGATGATGTTGATACAGAAAATGACACGGAGGAAAAGCCTGAAGAGTCGCTAGAAATTGCTGAGGATGATGATGAGGGGCTTTCAGAATTTGAGAAAGCAAGGCTTGAAGATACAGAGGATGATATTCCAGAGGAAATGAGCAGTTTTCCACCAGAGGAGATACCATCCGAAGAAAAGCTGATGGAAGCTGAAGATGAATCTGTAGATGAATGGGACGATGAAGATGATGAGAAAGATGGTTCTCTTCTGGATCAATTTATGGATTCGGATAGGGATGATGAGATGACACAGGCGCCTGATCCGGAAGCAGCAGAGCAGGATGATGTAATTTCCAAACCAGCTTCAATTTACGATGAACTAAACCTCTCACCTGTTGAAGAGGATGATGCAGAGGATTTGGACTGGGACGATGATTTTGAAGGCTCGGATTTAGACGACGAGATACCGTTTGAACCGAATGATCGTAAGGGCGAAGTATCTGATAGTCAATCGGAAGTTGACGAATCGACTCAGAATGAACAATCAGATAGTAATGAAGACCTGGATGATGACACAGATGATGTGCCAATGTGGAAATCTTTCCTCGAGCGTGATAACCCCGACGATGAACCATCATTCTATTTTGATGAAGGTTCCGGTGATGATGCAGATGAAATTACAGATTTTTATAGTGATGATGAGGAAATCAGTGAAACTCCTCTCATCAATTTGACTGATGATGCTTCTATTGTGGATGACGAAATTGAAGATCTGGCGGATTGGCTTAAACCGGATCAGGATCGTTTTGTTCATGAAATTTTTAATGATTCCAAACTGGCCTGGGAGCAGGCACTGATTGATTTAACCGTCTTCGACGATTGGAAAAGCGCGTCAAGGTATTTAGAAAGTGAAATTTTTAACAAAAACCGAATCGACATTTATAGTGAGGTTGCCGTAGACTTTACAGACTATCTGCACTCTTACTTTATGGAGTACAAATCTTAACGATGAGAGATACATATGACTGAAAATAAAAAAACAGAAAGGCTGCAAGAATTACGAAAAGAAGTACTAAAAGGTGGTGGAGAAAAACGAATAGCCCGCCAGCACGAGAAAGGAAAACTAACAGCAAGAGAGCGGATTGATCTTCTTGTTGATAAAGATAGTTTTGAAGAAATCGATGCATTTGTAACGCACCGAAGTTCAGCTTTTGGTCTTGAGGATCAAAAAGTAAAAGGGGATGGTGTGGTAACGGGCTTTGCAAAAATTGAAGGACGTCCTGTTTACCTTTTTAGCCAGGATTTTACTGTATTCGGAGGGTCACTTTCGGAAACACACGCTGAAAAGATTTGCAAAATTATGGATATGGCCATGAAAAATGGTGTTCCGGTGATTGGGCTCAATGACTCGGGCGGAGCTCGAATTCAAGAGGGTGTGAGCTCGCTGGGAGGATACGCTGAGGTATTCTGGAGAAACTCGATGGCATCTGGTGTGGTGCCCCAAATATCTGCAGTGATGGGTCCATGTGCAGGTGGCGCCGTGTATAGCCCGGCACTTACAGACTTTGTATATATGGTGAAGAATACCAGCTACATGTTTGTTACCGGGCCTAATGTGGTGAAAACCGTTACTCACGAAGAGGTCAGTTCCGAAGAGCTCGGAGGGGCAACAGCACACGGGACAAAGTCTGGAGTTGCTCATTTTGCAACCGAAAACGATGCCGACTGTTTGAAAAAAATTCGTGCTCTTATGACCTACATCCCGCAAAACTGCGAGGAAAAGGTGCCGGCTCAGCCATCAAAAGAACCCGACAGCGGTAAAGCTGCAAAACTGGATGATCTTGTACCCATGAACCCTAACAAGCCTTACGATATTAAAGAGGCGATAGCCGGAGTGATGGACAAGGATTCTTTTTATGAGGTACACGAAAATTATGCCGACAACATTGTGGTTGGTTTCGCACGCCTGGATGGAAGAACCGTTGGTATTGTTGCCAATCAGCCACTTTCACTAGCCGGGGTTCTTGATATTGACGCATCGCTGAAAGGAGCTCGGTTTGTTCGGTTTTGTGACTCTTTCAACATTCCTCTTGTGGTATTCGAAGATGTGCCGGGTTTTCTGCCGGGCACCGACCAGGAGTGGGGCGGTATTATCAAGCATGGGGCTAAACTGCTGTATGCATTCTGCGAAGCTACTGTACCAAAAATGACGGTGATTACCCGCAAAGCGTATGGTGGGGCCTACGATGTGATGAACTCAAAGCATATTCGAGCCGATTACAATGTTGCCTGGCCTACGTCAGAAATTGCAGTAATGGGAACCAAAGGCGCTGTGGAAATTATCTTCAGAAGAGAAATCACAGCCGCAGATGATCCTGAAGCTAAACAGAAAGAGCTTGAAGATGAGTATAACAAAGAGTTTGCTCATCCATACAGGGCTGCAGCACGTGGTTTTATCGATGATGTGATATTGCCATCGGAAACACGTAAAAAACTGATTCGTGCATTTGAATTATGCGAAAATAAAGTGGATTCCGTGCCGAAGAAAAAACACGATAATCTTCCACTGTAATTTGGATAAGTGATTGTGGCATCACCAAGGAGTGGTGCCACACTTTTTTTATTGAGGATAGCTACCGCCGATATAGCTTCTAAGTTCGTCAATTTCTACTCGCTGTTTATCAATAACGGATTTTACAACATCACCGATTGATATAACCCCAAGTAATTCCTCATTATCCAGAACCGGGAGGTGGCGAATCTTTTTTACGGTCATCAGTTTCATGCAAAGCTGAATATCATCTGTACTATTTACGCAAAAAACCTGACGGCTCATTATATCTTTAACAGGTGTTGTTTTTGATTGTTTACCCTGTAAAATGACTTTGTCGCGGTAATCCCGTTCAGACAAAATGCCAACAAGCTTTTCATTATCCAGCACAACGAGTGCACCAATAGCCAGTTCAGACATCTTTTTTATAGCATCATATACCATTTCTTCGGGGGTTGTAGAGTAAATTGCGGAACCTTTATTTTGGAGGATATCTTTTACCTTCATGGCTGTACCTGTATAATTGGAGAGATTATACAATCATTAAACTATTTTTTTTCGACATTTAAAAGTGAATAACTTGCAGGGGCATAATTAATTAAGCATTTGTTAGTAAAGGATTACAAATAATTTCCAAACGGTAAAGAGCATATAGATGAATTTATTTGAAGATGGAAACGAAAACAAAGGTGTTGGCCGTACGGAAGAGCCTGATGCCAACCAGCCCTTAGCAACACGCATGAGGCCTCGTTCTCTTGAGGAGTTTGAGGGACAAGAGCATCTTGTCGGTGAAGGGAAGATGATGCACCGGATGATTACGAGTGGCGTTATTGGATCACTTATACTGTATGGCCCTCCCAGCTCCGGAAAAACAACACTGGCTCATGTACTTTCCAGAGAGATAGATGCGCGGTTTGAAGTAATCAATGCCGTTCTCGACGGCCTTAAGGATTTAAGAAAAGTGGTTGCAAAAGCCGAACATCAGAAAAAAGCCAATGGCAAGAAGACTATTCTATTTGTTGATGAAATTCACAGGTGGAACAAATCCCAGCAAGATGCGCTCTTGCCTCATCTCGAGTCGGGTATCATCACGCTTGTGGGCGCAACAACAGAGAACCCGTTCTATTCACTGGTGAGCCCGCTGCTATCGCGTTGTCAGTTATTTGAACTCTATCCGCTCACAAGAGAAAATGTTGAGCATATGATTGATGCAGCCCTACGGGATGAGGATCGTGGCTTAGGGTATATGAACATTGCGCTGGATGACGATGCCAGAAACCATCTTGCCGAATATGCCGGTGGCGATATACGGAATGCCTTAAACGCTTTGGAAGTAGCAGCTCTCTCGACTCCAAAAAGCAAGTCTGGAGATGTCCATATTACTCTCGATATTGCAAAGCAGTCGATACAGAAACGCAGTGTTCGTTACGATCGTACCGGTGATGAGCACTATCACTACGCATCGGCCTTTATCAAATCGATGCGTGGTTCTGATGTAGATGCCGCTCTTTACTGGATGAACGCGATGCTGGAAGGGGGAGAAGATCCCAACTTTATATTTCGACGTATGCTGATTTTCGCATCAGAAGATGTTGGTATGGCGGATCCGTATGCATTAACGGTTGTACACTCGGCACAAGAGTCGTTTTTAAAAACGGGTATGCCCGAAGGCTTTTACTTTCTGGCGCATGCCTGTATTTTCCTTTCTTTGAGTATGAAGAGCAACAGCACCAAGGCAATATTTGACATTAACAGCGAAATAAAAAAGAGAGGCATCAAAGATGTGCCGGGACACCTGCGAGATAAAACAGCTAACAAACTATCATCCAGATATCTTGACGTTAAAAATGCATCTGAAAACTATAAATATCCACACGACTACCCATCACATTGGGTTGAGCAGCAATACCTCCCCGATGAACTAAAAAAAAGTAGATGGTATAATGGTGGCACTGAGGGAAGGGAGCCAAAACTGATAGAAAGGCTGAATAAAATTAAGTCGAGAAGGTAACAGCTCGTTCTAAAAAAAGGAATGCCCGGAACGATCAATTCCGGGCAACCGATTATTGGAGCTATTGCTCGATGTCTACCATAACATGAGCTCTTTAAATGTCGATTAAAGAATACGGAAGAATGTTTGATATAACAAATTAAATTAATATAAATATATACAATGCATAAATAATTGAGTCAAAAACATCAAAAAAGCGCTTTTATTAAGTTTAAAAAATTTCGCAGCAGCGTTATTCTTTAGTGAATTGTTAAACAGTTGAATGGTTGTCTTAAATGATTCGTTATTTCAGAAATCAATTAAACTAATTTATTTATGAAAATTCATATCCTGTCATCAACCGATAGGCCCGGGTCCAACGCTTTGAAAGTTTCAAAGTACGCAGCGGGCTTTCTCAGTAATAAAGCTACAGTTGAAATTTTTTCACTGAAAGACTATCCATTCGAAGAATTAAGAGGAGGGAAATATGGAAATACTCCTGAATCAGTGCAGAAGTTTAACAACGATTTTCTGGATGCGGATGGCTTTCTATTTGTAATTCCTGAATATAATGGTGGCTTTCCAGGTATATTGAAATTTTTCTGGGATTATTTGCCATTCCCTGAAGCAATGAGTCACAAGCCGGTAAGTTTGATTGGAGAGGCCGCGGGCGCTTTTGGGGCATTGCGTCCCGTTGAGCAGTTTGAACAGCTTCTTAAATATCGAAAAGCGTATGTATTTCCTGAGCGGATGTTTATTCAGCGGGTAAATGATGCTTTTGACCCAGACAGCGGCCTGAAAGAGGAAATTCCACAGAAACTACTAATGAAACAGCTCGAAGAATTTCCTGAATTTGTAAAAAGACTGAATGAAAAATTAGTTGAGGCGTAGCATATAACCTACACCGTGAAGTGTAACCAGGTACTTGGGGTCATCGGGATTTAATTCGATCTTGGCCCGAAGTTTGGATATGTGAACATCAACGGTACGCGTATTGGTACTAAACTCATATCTCCATACTTTCTGAAGCAGATCGTCCCTGGAAATCGGGCGATTTGCATTTGAAAGCAGGTACTCAATTATCTCTACTTCCCTAGTTGATAGCTCTTCAACTACATCGTTCGGTTTAAAGACTTTGGAGTCAACAAGATCTATTTTTACATCACCAAGCTTCAGAACTTCCGTTGGCCCCGATTTGGAGTACGCATTAGCTCTTCTAAGGCGTGCTTTAATGCGAGCTAGTAGTTCTTTTACGCCAAAAGGTTTGGTCATATAGTCATCAGCACCAATATTAAGTCCTGTAACTTTATCGATTTCCTGATCCCGGGCGGTGAGCATAATGATAGGGAAGGAGTATTTAAGCTCACGCACTTTTTTACAAATGTCGTAACCGCTAACATTTGGAAGCATAAGGTCGAGAATCATCAGGTCGGGATCATATTCCGTTACCGTATCAACTGCATCATTCCCGTCGGTAACAACTTCTACTTCGTAATTTTCCGCTTCAAGCGTGTCTTTAAGTGTAAAAACCAGACTGGGTTCGTCTTCTACAATTAAAATCTTTTTTGCTTTATCATCCATAAGTTTCGAGTGTCACCTCTGCGATATTTTTCGGGTCGTCTGATTTTTGTACAGCCTTATCTTTTTGATGCTGATTGAATAGCGCGTGAAACGCTACAATAAATTCTGAACCTTTACCAGGTTCACTGTTCACTGATATTGTGCCACCATTAAGCTGCACCATATTTTTTACGATTGAAAGTCCTAGTCCATGGCCTTTTGTCTGGGCGGTCATGGAATTTTCAACTCTGTAAAATTTCTTGAAAATATTCTTTTGTGCTTTTTTAGGGATTCCCTGTCCTTTATCAGCAACAGATAGATAAACCTGTTTTTTATCTGCATATACGTGAACAGAGATTTCTTTGCGGTCCCAGCTATATTTTATACTGTTTTCGAGCAGATTGCCAAGTATTGTTTCGAAATGATCACGGTCTATCATTACAGGCGGCAGGTCGGTATCCATGTTGGAGGACAGGCTGAAGCCCTTGCTTTCGATGTATTCCCGCTTTGATTCGATAAAATTGTTTGCAAGTTCATTTAATTGATATGGAGCCTGTTTTGCCATGGTTCGGTTAGAATCGGATTTGGCAACATCTAACAGTTTATCAATCATTTTGCGTAGCCGAATAGCCTCACTATAGATATGCTCGCCATAATTTTTTAGCCGTTCTCCTTCTGAAACCCGGCCATCAGAGATATTTTCACCTGCAGCCTGCATCAGCGCAAGAGGTGTTTTCAGTTCATGGGTAACATTTGCCAGAAAACCTGCTTGTCTCTCGGCAAATTCACGCTCTTTCTGTGCATTAATAAACATAAAGACCAGTGCTCCAAAAAGGATAAACACGGCAATACCCAATACCATTAAGTTCCGATTAAGGGAAGCGCTGGTGGCCGACGTAAAGGGAGATTCAATAAAGGATGCTTGAATAATCCAGTTGTCTAACAAATCCGGAAAACGCTGGTATATATCAACATTATCTCTGTTATAGGCGATGTCTGTATTGTTGGTGAGAAGTATTTCCCCCATAATCCAGTTTCTGATCCATACAACCATACCAGCTTCGGCAGAGTTACCAAAATCTTCGGCAAGCATGGGCTTCAATACACCGTTCAAGAGATAATCTTGATCAATTAAAAATGTGACATGGCCCAAAACGGTGTCGTGATCAGGGTTGATGAGAGCCAGAGTCATGGTTCTGTGCGAATCGAACATGGTGCGGTTGTTCCAGTTGTAATTTTCCAGATCAACCGTATTCATTCTGGACTTTGAAAGACCGAAACCATCACAAACCTCTTTTGGGGAGCTGTTGGTCATGGAAAAGAGCTCCGATTCCGGGTCAAATTTATAAAGCGGATAGTCGGGTTTAAAACACCCTTTCATATGATCGGGAGTATAGTAGATATCTGTGAAAAGGGAATCATTTATCGCTTCATTCAGAACAGAATTAAAATGCTCGGGAAAGGCTCCATATGTATTCCAGGATAATTCAATCTCGTTCATGTCCAAGTTTCTGATACCCCGGAAAGGCTGATAAAAACGAAAACGAACCTTCTGCGAAAACTCTTCGAGCTGAATTTTACGATTTTCTTTCGCAGCTTCTACCGTTGACTCCTGAAGAGCATAGAGTGAATAGATGTTCAAAACGGTAAGAGCAACGACCGCCAGCAGCCCTAGGCCGAGGAAAAACCAGCGCAGCGTATTGCTCTTTTTTAATTTATGAAATGCCTGCATGGCGTAATCTGTCGATTTTTGAATACATGAATAAAGTGTAATAAAAAAACTGCAAACTTGGTCTTAAAATATGCAAAAGATAGCGGAGTTTAATCATACTCTATTTCTGCCAGTTATTGTTGCGCCGGTCGATATCCGGTAGTAAAAAGCCTGGATCTATTACAACAGATTCTACAGTATTATCTGTTGTGAGACGAAGAATATGTGATCGTTCACCTTGCAGCCAAATATCTTCTTCGATTCGCCTTTCCAGAACGCTTCCGTCTTCAAGTTCTATTTCAAGCAAAACGGGCATGGGCACATTGCCCAGATCTTCAATTTCAATAACGGTTTCACCGTCTTGCTCGTATACGTCCGCGATGCTTTGGTCGAGAGCCCAGGTTTCGTAATACCAGGATCTCCAGAACCAAGAAAGGTCGCGGCCGGATACATCTTCAAAGGTATTAAAGATGTCCCAAGGATATGGATGTTTATAAGCCCATCTATTCATTAACTGGTCGTATGCGGCACGGAATGTGTCTTCTCCAAGAACGGTTCGCAGCGCATAGAGAACGGAGGCAGGTTTTGAGTAAGATGCAACGCCATAGGCAGGGCCGGGGTAATGATAATCGGACCACCTCATCATTTCCCCTTCCGAATCTGTTCCTGCAATTTGTAAGTAGCCTGAGAAGGAATCAGTACGGTCGAAACGCTCACTGCCATAGTAGTCGATATTCGCTTCGTTGGTGTGAAAGGTGGTGAATCCTTCATCAACCCAGGCATAGCGGCGTTCGTTAAAGCTCAGGATCATAGGAATCCACATGTGTGCAATTTCGTGGGCGGTAACCCCATAGAGACGAACGGCTCCGGCACTGTTGTAATCGCCAATGACGGTCATCATGGGAAATTCCATTCCGCCACCTATGATCTCAGCGCCCTCAACAGATGTCATGTGAGGCCATGGGTAAGGAATTCCGGTGTAATCGGAGAGAAATGAAACAGAATGCTGTCCATATTCTACCTGAGACTGCCATAGAGGTGCTGATTCTCTGTAGAAAGAATGAATGTGGCTATAGTCTTCATCACCATCGCCATCAAGGTCTCCTACTGATGTGCGTGCGGCATCCCATTGAGATTCCAATGTGGCACTAAAAGCAACGTCTCGTACTTGCTGTGCCCTGAACTCCCACGTGAGTTTACCATTTTCGCTTTTAAGAGTGGCATCATCCAGTTCCTCAAAGCCGGCTATCGTGATGGGTTCGTCGCTGTTAATTGCGGTTTGGTATTTTTCGAAAGTGAGAGGGGAAAGTGTTTCCTCCGGGTTTAAAAATTCACCGGTGCTCATAACGAGCCAGCCCTCTGGCACTGTTATAGAAATATCATAATCTGCAAAGCCATGATAAAATTCAGCATTACCTAGAAACGAATCGTTGAACCAGCCGTAAACATCATCCATTACACTTACGTGTGGGTACCAGTAGGCAATATAGTATAGGTTGTCGCGACTGCGTCCCATCCGCCCGGATGCACCTCGTTCAGGGATCTCAAAGTTCCAATGAATAGAAAAAGAAATAGATTCTCCCGTTGCAACCTGTTTTTCGGGGTATATATACAGATGGGTTCCATTTACAAGATATCCGCTGGCGTTTTGAGTCCATCGCTGGCGAAATGTAATCTCACCATACTCTTCTCCATCAACCATGATTGAAGTCAGGTTCATCCCGCCGGTAATTTCAGTAATCTCCATTTTTGGAGTTCCCTCTTTATGCAGGTTTTGGGCAAGTTCTAACACCACAACCTGCTGGGCTGAGGGAGCATTATTTGTAAATGTTATGTCTGCAGTGCCATATAGCATATGGTTTTCAGGGTCGATTTCTGCAGTGAGCCTGTATGCCGACTCATTTTGCCAGTATTTTTCACCCGGTTTGCCTGTTTCAGTTCGGGTTCCGCGTTCAACGGCTGCATCCCAAACGTCAGGTATATCAATTGGATAGGGAATAGGCCGCTCTAGGTTGAGAACTTCCGCTTCAGTGGATGTTGGCTGAGGTGGAGTTTGATTGTTCGTTACTTGATTTGCGGTTGAACAGGAAGCTGCCACGATTCCCAGAAATGTAATAATGAGCAGATGGTGAAATGATTTTAGCATAGAGATGAAGTCAGTTTGAATACAAATAAGATAATTTCAATAAACTATTAAATTAATATGAATATAAGGTGTTTCGAAGAGTATACTAGAATCAACAATTGTTAAATATTTTACTGTAAATGATTGTCGCAGTGCCAGATATTTTTATAAATGATATCATTTGATTCTTGAATTTGTGATATGAAATGACCATAATCGATTATCATTTATTTTCAACTAACTAACGGTATTTAATATGGATTTTAATGAGATTAAAGAGTGGTATGTAGCAACGCTTCAAAAATATGTGGAGTTTAACGGCCGCGCTCGCAGAAAAGAGTATTGGATTTTTACGCTGGTAAACTTTGCTATTTCCGTAATTCTTGCAGTATTAGGCCTGGATTTTATTAGTACCCTGTTTGGTCTGGCTGTTCTGCTACCTGGACTTGGAGTTTCGATCCGAAGACTACATGATATTGGTAAAACCGGCTGGTGGCTGTTGATTGCTTTTGTCCCGCTTGTAGGACTTATCGTGCTTATTTACTTTTTTGTACAAGAAGGCGATTCGGGATCTAACGAATATGGTGCGAACCCCAAAACGGCAATGTAGGCCTCTATAAGCCTCAGATTTTATTGATTAGCTCTCCCGAAATGGAGAGCTATCTTTATATATGCTAAGGATTAAAATTCATTCGTGATGAAAAGTTTTTCCGTCTGCCCAACCTTAACATAAAAGTCATCATAACCATAACCCGTTTTGCAGATCTCTACTCAAATGGTAAATCTTTAGCAACATTTATAGGTTCAGGCTTATCCCACTTCTATGAAGTACCAATTCTTTGTTTTTTATCGTGACAGGAGTGGTGGTGATTAAATCAATCTTTTTGGCCAGTTCGAACCAATTAGGTTTTAGATCCTGTAGATGAGTGATTGTACAGTAGGTTTAATTGTTACGAAGGAATATTTAAATCAAAAATTCTATTATCTTTGAAAGCGCTTGTAATCCATTGTAACAGTTTGGGGTTTGTGCATTCATCCAACAAAAGTAAATCAGAAATACCATATAGAATTCAGAAATTGTTTTATGAGTAAACCAAAATCGATTTTGCTTTCGAGTATAACAGCAGCCATTGCCGGCTTTCTCTTTGGGTTTGATACCATTGTGATCTCAGGTGCAGATCAGCCTATTCAGGAGCTTTGGCAGATGTCTGATCTCTATCATGGCGCCTTTATCATGTCGATGGCGCTTTGGGGAACAGTTTTCGGGGCCTTGCTGGGAGGGATTCCCTGCGACAGATATGGACGGCGTAAAACACTTTTTTGGATCGGGGTACTCTATTTACTTTCTGCACTTGGATCGGGCCTGGCTCCAAACCCGTGGATATTTTCTATTTCCCGGTTTATTGGGGGAGTCGGTGTTGGTGTTTCATCGGTGGCCGTGCCTATTTACATTTCTGAGATAACGCCTGCCAATAATCGCGGTAAACTAGTGGCGCTTTATCAATTTAATATCGTATTTGGCATTCTGATTGCCTATCTGAGCAACTTCGCCATAGGTGAGCTTTTTGAAGTAAACGCCTGGCGCTGGATGTTGGGAGTAGAAGCCATTCCCGCAACAATTTACCTTCTTTTAGTAGCCGGTATTCCTGAAAGCCCCCGCTGGTTAGTTCTTAAGAAAAATGATATCTCTACTGCAAAATCACTCCTGGAACAGCTCAACCCAAAAGAGAATATTCATAAGATGATCCAGGAGATCAAGGCGTCAGTTTCGAAAACCGCTGAGGCTTCAACCTTCTATTCGGGAAGATTTAAATTCCCAATCATTCTCGCATTTTTGCTGGCTTTTTTCAACCAGCTGTCGGGGATAAACTTTGTGCTTTATTATGCGCCTCGGATTTTTAATCAGGCCGGTGTGGCAGCTGGTGATGTGTTGGGTGCCTCGGTATCACTGGGTGTAGTAAACCTGCTGTTTACACTGCTGGGCATGTACCTGATTGATCGGGCGGGACGTAAATCGCTGATGTATATTGGATCCATCGGATATATTTTATCACTTTCTGGTGTGGCCTGGGCATTTTATACCGGCGCTGAAGGCGTGGTTGTCGTGATTTTCGTAAGTGCGTTCATCGCAGCTCATGCAATTGGACAGGGCGCCGTTATCTGGGTATTCATTTCAGAAATATTTCCAAATGTGGTTCGGGATTATGGGATGTCTCTTGGATCGGGTACACACTGGGTTTTTGCGGCTATTATTACGCTGGTAACCCCAACGGTTCTAAGCATGTTTACAGGAGCTCAAATCTTCTCTTTCTTTGCATTCATGATGTTTTTACAGCTACTATTTGTCTGGAAAATCATGCCGGAGACAAAGAATATCACGCTCGAGGAGATGGAAGTAAAACTGGGAATTAGCGTAGATGAGTTGGAAGAGATCATCGAAGAGGGCGACGAAACAATTTAGGTCTGGAAAGAGCTTACGTGCGGTGTTTTTAAATCACGATAGCAGCCTTGGAGAGTTCTAGCTATTCTTGGCATAAAAGGTATTTAGATCGTTTTATCGTTATATTTAAATATCTGAATACTTTTTTTACCTAAATTGGAACCCAAAAGAACCATTGTGATGGATAAGACTCGAAATTCGCGATTGATAGAAACTGAAGAAAGTTGGAAACTCCCTCAAAATGCAGGCATTTTTTTCATACTGTCAGTTATTCTGGCTGCTTTTTTGATGATTTCCGGCTGCACATCAAATAGTAATCGGGAAACAGATAGTGTAAACAGTGAAGATGTACCCACGCTTTTTAACGGTAAAAATCTGGAAGGTTGGTATACCTATATGAAAAGTCCAGAGCCAACTTCGGAAGTGAACGGGCTTGAACGATCCGATGAAGGGATTTACCTTGAGCCAATTGGCCTGAATCATGATCCCCTGAACGTATTTACCGTGGTTGAAGAGGATGGAGAGCCTGCCATTCGAATATCGGGAGAAGTATTTGGAATATTGGTGACCGAACAGGAGTATGAAAACTATCACTTGAAACTTGAGTTTAAATGGGGCAGTGAAAAATATCCGCCACGCGAAAACCTAAAAATGGACAGCGGAATCTTATACCATTCGATTGGCGAGGAGGGTGCCTGGGGTGATGTCTGGATGAAATCGCTAGAGTGCCAGGTACAGGAAACAGATTGTGGTGACTACATCAGCGTGGATACCGTGATGGTCGACATTCCTGCATTTCAGAGCACAGAGGATAACCGGTTTTACTTCCATCCCGACTCCTCACTGATTACGTTCAGCCACGAGCGTGCCTACTGTGAATTTTACCGTGACAATGAAAATCCAATGGGCGAGTGGAATACCATGGAAATATATACTGTGGATGGAAACAGCGTTCACCTTGTTAACGGACTGCCAAACATGAAGGTGATGAACAGCCGGCACATTGTGAATGGAGAAGAGGTTCCGCTTACGAAAGGTAAAATTCAGCTGCAGTCGGAAGGTGCAGAGATCTTTTACCGTAACATTGAACTGACGCCCATCCCTGAAATTCCGGATGAGGTGTGGACTTTTTAGAACAGTAAAGGCAGAGAATGTTATTGCAGCCGCTGATCAAATGAAAAATCACGGACATTTTTTATCGATACATTTTCGAAATCAGGATGTTTTGGATTGATCAGAAGATTCCATTCATCATGAATAATGGATGAAGGCACCTTCACGACACAGGAGCGCTCTTCTTCCAGCCATGTTCTGCCAATTTCCTGGCATACAGGATATCCTTCTGCCGTATGCCAGCCGGGAGGCAGTTCATCCAACAGAATTTCATCTGCTGATACTGCATCCGGGATATGAACAGTAGTGATTTTAAATCCGGCATTCAGCCCCTCACCTGAACGGTGAACCAGGTTCTCGAGACAGGCCAACGCCCTTGATCCTGCACTGTATACCACATGATATCCCTTCGGATTCCAGCGGGCGGGATATCCCGAACCCGTTAATGATTCCGCCCATCTGGCGAGGGTAATTCTGTAAACAACCATTTACGCAAGGGCTCCAAATTCGATGCGCAGCAGCTCTTCGCGAATGAGATCGATACCGCCCGGTGTTTGCATAAACTGCAGTGGATCTTGCCCTCCAAGCCCGAGAGCAGGCTTACGCAGCCAGCGGTTAAATGAGGAAAGATCCCCGAATACCTCTTCTGCTTTCTGGTAGAGAGCAATCATCTTCAGGACCTGCTCACTGTTTAAAGCACTTAGCTTTTTATTTTCTTTTTGATAACGCTGCATCGTTTTATAGGATACGTTAAGCAGGGAAGAGAGCTCTGAACTTGTGAGCTCAGATATATCGAGCAGATCAAAGAAAGCAGAGACAGAAATACCGTTCTGTGCACGGTTTACAAGGGCAAAGTTGTTCTCTGACTGAACGTGGTACTTAATGGCCATCTCGTTTACTTGCATAAGAGGATGTTTTTGATGGAGGAAAATTAAATATTGTAAATTTGTCTTTTTAAAATAGACAAATGTCTTTTAAAAGTAAATAGCAGAATACCTTTTCAGGTTCCCCACCTGGCGCAAGTACATAATTGTGCCGTTGGTACTCATCCGATAGCGGGAAAGGTCCAAGAGGATGCTTGAACCAGGTTTGAGCTTTTAAGATAGCAGGTATCCACTTTATCAGACAGTTACGCGGTAGATGGAAGACTACCGCGTCAGATTAATGTATAGGGAAATAAGGTGTGGGTTCTGAGCTGCACTAATATAACTGAACAACGGTGAGTGATTGTTCAATCATGCCTTCAGAGTCGAATGCTGCGGGCTCTGTCATGTTGGCCAGCGAATTACGTATCGGCTCACTTTCTTCGCCATTCTCCCGGATTGCGCGAAAAAGAAACTGCAGTCCGTCGTAGAGATACGTGGTCTGAATACCGGGCATGTTGCCGTATCTTTCAAAAAACAGTGCCCTAAAAGCTTCCGAGTCTTCATGAACGGGACTGCCGGGCCTCAGGGTGTAAAGAGGACCTGAATAACGTGCAGCAAGCTCACTGTCCAGATTCATGACGGGTGTGTGAATCGGAATGTCAATATTGGCGAGGGTCAGCTGTTCTGCAAGGCTCTCAAGCTCATCAGAAGCCCCAAAGAAGACAAGGGTAGCTGCGTTAATTTCTGCAAGATTTGATAAGACCCCGCTGAAGTCATGCTGTCCGGCTGCATACGTAAAGGTAGCGGGCTGATTCTCATACTTGCCAGCAGCGAGATCGGCAAAAGAGCGGCTGATAAATGTCTGGTCATAATCGTCTGACGTGACAACAAGGATATCCCTCGCGATATTGCCGCTGTAAAGATGTTCGGCCAGAGCCGCCGCCTGCTGATCGGCGTGTGGAAGGGTGCTGAAAAACCAGGGTATATTGATTCTGGACAGGCTTGGATCGGGAGAGAGGGTGGATATGAACGGTATTTCGGCTTTTGTACAAACCTGCTCAATCAAATGGGCGCTGCGTCCATCCACAAATCCAAGGAGAGCGGTTGTCTGGTGTTCATAAATCAGGCTGACCGCCTGCTTTGATCCGGCTCCCCAGTTACCGTCCACAGATTTTACGACAATTTGCACAGACTTCTGCCTGATTCCGCCTTTTTCATTTACAATTTCCCCGGCCAGTTCCGTAACATGCACGGCTTCCATCATCAGCGGATTTTGATCAGGCTTTTCCGTTATCAGCAGTCCGATGCGAATCAGCTCATTGTCTGCAGTTTCTGATCCCGGCAGCTGCTGGGCACCCGCCAACAGATGATGCATCAGCGTAATCAGAAAAAAAATGATCAGAAAATGAAAATTGCGCATGCGGAGTCTCTTTTATCCCTGAAGGGCTGATGATTCAGTGCACTCTACTTGTTTGAATATTTTGTGACAAATTCACCGTTTTCCACTTTCATCAGCCACACCTTGCCCACATCATTCCATGTAGTGTCGAGGATGATATCCCCGGTTACGCCGTGGTAGGTGCTGATAGATGTGAGTTCATCCCGGATGCGGACCCTGTTCAGTCCGGCCTCTTCGATCGATTCGATAAGCATCTTCATGCCGTCGTAAGTATGTGCGGCAAACAGATCGGGCTCTGAATCAAACTGCTCGCGGTAATCCTCCACAAAGCGGAGGTAGGTGGGGTCTTCACTATCCGGGTTGTATGGATAGGTGGCCACCACACCTTCTGCGTTTTCGCCGGTAAGTTCAAGAAATCGGTCGGTAACCAGCCGTTCACTGCCAAATACCTTATGATTCATACCAAGCTCCCGCATGCGGTTTATGATGGCGGCCGCGTCCTCATCATTGCCCCATATAAGGACGGCTTCCGAATTCGAATTACGGATTTTTTCGAGCTGCGGTTCAATATCATTGGTTCCGGGCATGTAGTTCATATGGATCCTGACGGGATGCCCCAGGCGTATGGCGCTCTCGAGAAAAATTTTTACGCCGAGCCTTCCGTACCTGTCATTGGCCCGGAGAATCGCCACGTTTTCGAGCCCCTCTTTTTCGAAAATATGCATCGCCATGGCGTAGGCGTTTTGCCGGTCATCAGACACGTTACGGATCATCCAGGGAATGTTGGTTTCGGTCAGCGTGGGATCGGTGGATGTGGTGTTGACCATCGGGAGTTCCAGCTTTAGAACGACCCGAAGCGCCACATGGGAATTGTTACCGTCGATGGAGCCGATCACGGCCCATACGCCTTCATCATACAGCTCTACCACTTCGTTGCCCGTTGCCCCCCATAAACCGACATCGTTTTTTACGATGAGTTCATAGGGGAGGCCCCGGTAGCCGCCGCTTGCATTTGCCTCCTCAATGGCCATGTTGGCCCCGTGGAGCATCGCCTGCCCATAGGCATCGTCGTAGGATCCCTCCAGAGGAGCTACAAACCCGATTTTTACGGACGAAAGGCCAGACGGGGCATCTGCATCCCTTCCCGGGCCAAGAAATGGCTGGGGTGTATCGAAGAACAGCATATACGGATCCAGAAACTGGCCGTATGGCAGCAGTTTATCAGGGGTATCTGCATAGTTTTTGATCTCCTGTGCCTGGGCAAATGCACCCGACAGGAGAGCCGTGAGTAACAGGAAGAGGAGGGATCGCTTTTTCATTGTTTTCGTGATTGATTAGACTTTTTTACATACGGCAATCGCTTCAATTTCGACCAGGAGGGTGTCCCAGCAGAGTGTAGCCTGGATGCCGGTGCTTGCGGGCAGGGGATCCAGTTTCAGCCAGTCGTAGAACTGGGTTCGTACCTCGTTAAAGTCCTTGTAGTCCCGTTCAATATCGCGCAGGTAGCAAGTGGTACGCACAATATCGTGCCAAGACATATTTTCGGAGGCCAGAAGCTCACTGATGTTTCTGAATGTCCGCCACGTCTGTGCCCTGAAATTACCGATGTGCTCGGCTTTGCCCTCTTCATTCACGCTGGCCGTTCCCGAAATCAGCATTACAGAGTAGTCTCCGAACTCCATTCGGGTTGCCCGTGAGAAAGAGGAGGGGCGGCCGTAGTCAAACGCCTCGTTCAGTACGTTGGGTGCATGAACCGCTTTTTTTGTGATGGGCGGGCGTTCGTTGTGAAAATCCGGCATTTTAAATGACCGAAAATCTTCATTGGGAGACAGGATTCCAAGTTTTACCATTTCGTCTTTCTCGCCCGGCGTCAGATTTAATGTTGTTTCCGGATAGGATACTGAGTTACTCATAATTATCTGTTTTTGAGTTTATGTTTTTAAAATATTTGATGAACACTGAGAGTTTAACATATTGTTATTAAAGTGGTACGGGGCCGCTCGCTTTCGAGTAGCTGAGTCCGTTTGCGGTGGCCAGCCAGATTTCATCGCCATCTACATCCATTCCCCATATAAAATTGTTTGCCAGCGTCGTGGATGATGTCATTTCGCTGCTGTTCACGCCGTCTGTTATGGCAATCCTGCCGGCGCCGTTCTCATTGGTATACGTAACCCAGCGCTCCCCGTCAAAGGTGCTTAATCCGCTGTCGGTACATATATAGACGACCGGCCCCTGGGCCTTCAGGAAGTTTATAAAGTCGCTTACCAGTCCGCTGTCTTTTTTATAGTAGCTGTTCCATCGGGCGCCATCGTACCGGCTGAGGCCAAAATAGGTGCCTACCCACAATGTTTCGTTGGCGTAATAGGTTACGGTTGTGATATCGTGCGCAACACCGTCATCCGCATAGAGATCGATCTGCATCTGGTGATCGGGATCTTTATGAACCCTGAAATGCCCGGAGTCTTTAAAATATTCGAGAACGCCGCCTCCCCAGGCCGCGATGTAGATTTTTTCATCACTTCTTGCGACCCCATAGGTCCACGGCTCGTGCATGGGAGCGTTTTGTTCATTGAAAATCTCCCACTGGTCGGTGTAGGTATTAAATTTTGAAGCACCGGCTGCAGTGGCGGTCCAAACATACTCTTCATCGGTGACTACAGAATAGATCACATCGTTGGCGAGTCCGCTGTTAAACTGGGTGTAAACGGTCATTTCGCCCGCAGACCAGCGCGTGAGGCCAGACATGGTGGCAATCCACACTTCACCGGTGAGTTCACTGATATCGATTCCAAGAACGTAGTTATGCGAGAGTCCGTCATCTGTCGTTATCACGGTGAATTCGCCGTTCTCATACAGGGCCAGTCCCTTATCGGTGCCAACCCAGACCCGGTCACCATCAACCCGTACCGTGGATACTTTGTTTGACGGCAGCCCGTCTTCAACAGTAAAGTTTTTCCACTCCCTGAAGAGTGGAAGTTCATCGGCCGAATCGGTAATCTGTCCGCCGGCGACTGATCCGTCTGTTACGGCTGAACCCGAGCTTGTTGTTGGATTGTCTGAGGATTCAATACCAAATGCGGCAAGAAAAAAGGCGCCGGCTGCGAAGAGCACCTGTAAGGCTTTGCGAATGGGTGATTTTTGAGTGGTTTTCATAATCGTATTATTTGTAATGACTGGCTGATTCCAGCGATTTTAAATATTCAATAAGATCATTGAGCTGATTTTTTGTCATATCGTTTGCCACTCCGTGCTCATCATGGTCGTTGTAAACGGTCCAGAGCTCTTCCAGGGTCTCGGCTGACCCATCGTGCAGATAGGGAGCGGATTCATAAATATTGTTCAGGTTCGGAGAGTCGAACGTCATGCCGGGGCTGTCCCACTCTTTGACGGTACCCACGTCGGCATTCATGCGGTTTGTAAAGTTCGGCGGGGGGTGGCAGGTTACGCACTGATTCGCAAGGGGAATCACCCTGCCGTCGTTGGTTGTGGTCCGGTAGAAAATTTCTCGACCGCGTTTTTGAGCATCTGTCAATTCACCATCCGGCCGCCGGAAGCGGTTCGGCGGATGTTTAAGCTGAGTAAGAATGTACGTTGTGAGATTCGTTAGCTCCTCGGGCGAATAAGATTCGGTACGGGTCACAAATTTTGAAAACCGCATTCCGTCCTGCATATAAACGCTCACATTACGGCCATTCCATTTAAAAGGGGATGTTTTGGGCAGCTCCCTTAAGGTTTGAACATTGTTCATGTCGGTTCCGGGAACCAGCCCCATATCGTAGGTGAGCCCGTCTTCGTGGCCATCGGGGTGGCAGGTATAGCAGCTGTACTGCATCTGGAAGGTTCCGCCCGAGTTATAAAAGAGCCGCTGGCCATGCCGGATCGGGGTGTCCTGATCGGCATTGCTTAGGGCAATTGATTCGCCGTTGGTGAGTGTATTCATATCCACAATCCCAACCCTGTCGCTCAAAAATTCGGCGTAGTAGAGCTTGCTTCCATCGGGGGAGAAGGCCATTCCTTTCGGTGCCGGACCTGTCTTAATTCGTTTGAGTACAAAGCGCTGACTCAGGCCAAGATTGTTCTCCGGTTCCGTTAATGCTCCGGTTTTTACCTCTTCAAGCACGTTTATGAGTTCGTTTATCCCGATGATGCTCAGGATATCAGCACCAGTATGTGAAACGGCCGCATAGGCACCGTCTGGTGAGATCTCCACATCAAAGGGATCGGCGTAAAATTTATTGGGTTCATCGAGCAGAAGCTGAGTGATGTTTCCGGTCGATGCTTCATACACGCCAATTCCGTGATTGATCATCCAGCCATTTTCGATTTGAGCAGCCGGAACCAGGTTTTTGGGGCGGATCAGTGTAAAAAGGGCATATTCGCCATCGGGCGTGAAGGTAACATTCTCCATAATGTGCGCGGAAACGATCTCTTTTCGGCCCGAAAGGCGCTGGCGCCCGGTACTGATCATCGTTATCTCCGTTTTTGGCGGCGTTCTGTACTCCACAGGGATGGTTCGCCGGCTTAACACCATCAGAGATTCGCCATCGGGCGAAAGGGCCGTACCGGTGGGGTTATTGCCAACCGGCAGGCGCCTGGTCTCTTCACCCGAATTCAGGTCCAGGATCGAGACGTCTGAGGTAAAGGTGTTCACGGCATAGAGAAACTGCTGATCGCTGCTGAGCCGGAGCCCGGAGGGACCGGCCCCGGTCTCATAGGTATCGACAATATTGCCGGCCGGGACTTCGATTTTCATGACGTTGTTATCCCACTGGTTTGAGACATACGCGATGGTTCCGGCGTCGTCCAGAATAACGGAGTGGGGGGTGGTTCCAACCTTGATTTTATTTACCACCTGCTGTGCGTTCAGATCCACAACGGAGAGTGAATAATCCTCCTGCCCAACTACATAGAGATAGTCGCCATCCGGGGAGATCGCTACGTTAAAGGGGGAGAGATAGTCATCTGTAAGAAACTGCGTAAAGAAATTGTCTGCCTGCCGGCCGACGTGGCAGTTTGTACATTTGAGGGGAAAGCCGCTGTCGGTCGCCGTCATGTAGTCGACGTGACCCCTTGCCCAATCGTGGCCTCGCTGTGCTGCAAACCAGAAAACGAGTGCCATTACGGCCAGGATTGTATAAAGCGCTATGTTTCGTTTTGATTTCACGTCTTCAATGTCATTTTTGATTCATCATTTCACGAATCGCCCGAACTTCAGCCACATCGATCGCCCGTGAGGAGTCGGTAATCATTACCGGTTCTTCCCTGATGGCTTGTGGTACAATATTTCGGGGCGCAATCTCTTTTTTCGCGTGGCAGCCAATGCAGGCCCGACGCTCGTTGGTTCGCATCCAAACCCAGGCCGACGGACCGCGCAGAACGCGCCTGTTCTCATCCAGGCTCACAAAACGTACCGGCATATCCGACTGCACTCTCAGGTAGAAAGAGCCATCTTCGGCCACATCAATTTCATCGAGGGTGGTTCCGACTCCTTCAATACGCACGTATCTTGTTTCGGGATCTCCTTCGATATCGATCTGCGAATGATTCACATCCTGGCTGATCAGTATACCCGACCCCGGCTCATCCGAAATGGAGCTGGGGAGTTTTTTAGGCACCCGTTTGTTGCGTACCGCGACGGGCTCAACAGAATGATAGCCCTCTTCTTCAAAGAGAACCTCGTTGCTGCCGTCGGGCTCAGCGATACGAAGGCCAAAAAGGCCGCTTTGTTCTCCTTTTGCCGCGATCAGCACGCGTGTGGAATCCAGCAGGTCAGCAGAGTGGAGTGTACCGGCATTTCCGGACAGGATTCTTTCTGTCGGAAGAAGCGGATTCGCGTACGACAGTGCCACAAGTTCGTCTCTATTTCCGTCGGTTTGAATAAAAATCAGGGATTCGCCAAGGCTTTCCCGAACTGTGCTTTTAATGCGGCTTTCTGTTCTTTTATGATAAAATGCCTGGGCCTTGGTACCGTCTGGCCTCAGTACCATAAATACCGGGTTTTCCATTTCGGGAAAGAGCTGCCGGCTGATCATAGCGATGCGTCCGTCGTGCAGCATCGATGTATAGAGATCCTGATGCGGATGAAAAGTAATCTGTTCACGTCCGGAACCGTCTGCCTGAACTTTAAAGAGCGGGTAGACCGTACCGGCTGCAGGATTCTCTGTTTCACAGGAGAAGACAATTTCACCGGTTGGCAAGAAAGACGGAGTATAGCAGTTCTGATCTCCTTCAAACAGTTTCAACTGTTCGGATCCATCCAGGTTCATCTGCCAGATTTGCCAGGGATCACCCTCTGTCTCCTTTGCGGAGAAGACGATTCTCCTGTTATCAAACGAAAGGGAGGGGGAAGAGGCGGAATAGAGGTCCTCGGTAAGGGTTTTGGGTTTCTCGCCGGGCTGATCCATATGGAGGCTGACAATTCGCGCCTGCCGGTAGTCGGGAGCCGTCATTTCGGTTCCCGGAGGCAGGCTGTTGATATCTGACGGAAACTGCGTGAAAACAACGACAGGATCCGTAACGGGTTTGTCTGACCCTCCCCGAAGAACAAACCACACCACAAGAAGTACAGCCAGAAGAGCGGTAAAAATCCATCGCTTACGCATTTTACTCCTCTTCCTGAATGGTTATAATTTGATTGGGCTCAATGTTTTCCAGCGTCTGAACGGTTCCGGAAGGCCATCGGATTTCTATCCGGTCGATCATGGTATGATCAGCCAGGCCGAAATGGAGCCGCGGATCATTCTGTGAAAGGTAACCGCCGGCGCTGGTCTTCTCTGAAACCCGCACGTCCTCACCGGCTTCAACCGTAACTTTTGCGCCGATGGCGTCCCGGTTGCTCACGGTGCCGACAAGATCGATCAGAATCCAGTTGTTCCGGTTCCCCAGGTCGTTCCGAAGCAGCGTGAACGAACCGCCCAGGTTTGATATAAAGACGTCAATGTCACCGTCGTTGTCGATATCCCCGAATGCGGCTCCCCGCCCCACGTTCTCTTCACTGAAATAGTGGCCGAGTGACTGCGAAACATCCTCAAATTTCCGGTTCAGCACGTTTTTAAACACCTGGTCTTCCTGGCCGTGGAGGTGCTGAATCTCTCCGTTGATCTTAAAAATATCCACATTCATGTCGTTGTCGTAGTCGATGAGGGAAGAGCCCCAGCCCGCGTACTGTCCGCTGGGAATCGCGATGCCGGTCGGGTGCGCCATATCCACAAACCGCTCACCGTCAATGTTGGTGTAGAGAGCACCGTAGTTTTCATCGGTCACGTACATATCAAGAAATCCGTTGCCGTCGTAATCACCAAAAACAACAGACATACTCGAAGTGGCCTCGCCGGTGTGGTTAAACGCGGAGTGAGACTCCATGCCCACATCGGTAAATCCTTTTCCTTCGTTATTGCGGAAGAGGTAGTTGGTCATCATGTCGTTGGCCACGTAGATATCGGGATAGCCGTCGTTATTATAGTCGGCCGTACCGACGCCCATGGCACGGCCGTCTTCCATAAATAGTCCCATCTCTTCGGTAACATCCTCAAAACGCCCGTTTCCAAGGTTGCGATAGAGAATATCGGGCTGGCCGTCGAAGTTCAGCGGCCCCGGATAGCCGTCGGGGCTGTAGTAGAGATTGTACGAGGGGTCATAGTCGAGGTAGTTGCCTACGTAGAGATCGAGCAGGCCGTCCAGATCGTAGTCGACCCACGTGGCGGCGATCGAAAAGGTGACGGTGCTGCCCTCCACACCCATCTCTTCGGCCACATCTGAAAAGGTGCCGTCACCATTGTTATGGTAGAGTGCATTCAGCCCGTAGTTGCATACATAGATATCGGGGTAGCCGTCATTATTATAGTCGCCAACCGATACGCCCGAGCCAAATCCTGTATCTCCGACGCCGGCCTCATCAGTCACGTCGGTAAACTGGCCGTTTCCAAGATTCCTGTAGAGCCTGTTCTTTGGGAGTTCAGAGGGCTTGTCTCCCTCACTGAACTGTTCAGAGTAGGAGCCGTTTGCGATGTATAGATCCATGTGCCCGTCCCGGTCATAGTCGAGGAAAGCCGCTCCAGATCCTACGGTCTCCACCACGTTCGAGAGTAAATCGTCTCCAAAGGTATGTGCAAATTCAATCCCCGAGTAGCTGCTGATATCTAAAAAGAAATCGTTACCGGTTGGGGGCATTGCCGGGAGCTCGGTTTTTGAACCCTCAGTACTACATCCTGTCATCAGACCTGCAATAATAAATAGGAGTGACATAGTAAGAATAGGAACAGCATCGAGAACAGACTTGGAATTTGATTTCATAAATCTCAGGATCTTTTTACATCATCGAGAAGAACACATCATTCATACCATAATATTAGAGTAAAAGGTATAAATATTTATATTAATTTAATAGTTCATCGTTCAAAAAACATCTTAATTTTATTGCATTATTCAGATGTAGGTTGGAAAGCTGAATAGTGAAGCTTGCTGACTTAAGATTGACTTTTTTAAAGCAGTATAGTTATGTGTTAGACTCACAAATTCTATATTTTTATAGGTAGATTACAGCAGGGAGTAAATCCGATATTCAATCAGAGGTAATGAGAAAACAATATTTTATCATTTATTTCCTGCTATGCATTATTTTTGCAGGTTCGTGTGGAACAGACGCTACGAAAAGCTACAAGCTATTTACATTTACTGATCCAACGGAGGGAGGAATAGTGGAGCCTGCTGGAGGAGAATTTCAAGAGGGAGAAACCGTTGTTTTGGAGGCTAAACCAACGGAGGGGTGGATTTTTAAAGGCTGGTCTGGTGATCTGAATGGTAGCGAAAATCCAATGCCATTTACAATGGAAGAGAGTGTTGGTATAACGGCAGAGTTTGAAAGAAGAGTGTACCCGTTAACGCTGGATATATAAGGGGAGGGAACCGTAAGAGAAGAGGTGATAAGAGAAAAAGCCAGTGAATATGCACACGATACAGTTATTCAGCTTACCCCGCTTGCATCCAGCGGCTGGCGTTTTAAGGAGTGGAGTGGTGACCACCGTGGAGATGATATACCTCTTGAAGTGCGAATTTCTGGTGAAACGTTAATCGAAGCGGTTTTTGAAAAAGTAAACAGCGCTATCATTACTATTGGGGGTAGCTTTTCAGATATGGTCAGATCTGCTGTTAGCCTCTCTGATGGAAGTATAATCCTGACTGGCTATACCGTATCGAATGATGGTGAGTTTGAAATGATGCGTATTGGAAGTGATGATATTTTTGTAGTAAAGCTCAGCCGTTCGGCAGAAATTGAATGGATTCGAGTGTTTGGAGAATCGGAGCTGGATCAGGGATACTCCGTTACTGAAACATCTGATGGAGGTATTGTTATATCTGGTAAATCTTTTAGAAGCCGATGGAATAGTGTGGTCCTCAAGCTCGATACATCGGGTAACGTTGTGTGGGAAAAGATTTTTTTTAAAAGCAGCGGTGAATCGATTGATGCAACAGACGATGGGGGAGTTGTCGTTACCGGCTTTTCATCATCAAATGAAGGCGTTTTTGAAGGGCAAAACCTGGGAGAATCCGATATTTATAACATGAAAATTAGTCGGGATGGCGTGGTTGAGTGGGTAAAGAACATTGGCGGTAGCGATGGGGATGTTGGCTACAACATTTTGGTCACCAGTGACGGTGGGTATCTTGTTTCAGGGTTTGCATATTCAAGAGATGGAAATTTTGAAGGAATCAAAGAGAGCCCCTACCTGGATCTATTCTTAATGAAAACAGATCATGAAGGTAAAATTCTTTGGACTCGTATTTTTGATGATGATTCAATGTATTCGATAGTCCCGGATATTGTAGATTTGGCTGAAACAGGCCAGGGTAAGTACAGATACACATTTTCGGATTGTAAAGCAGGAGATACGCTGGGTTCTTCGATCTGCAGGTTTCACCTACTTCAGTTTAATGCAGATGGAGACATGGAGTGGCAGAGAACCTACCAGGGTAGTGAGGGTGAGTCGGCTCACGCCATGGTTATTACATCCGATGGTGGTACAATTTTAACCGGAAATACGAGTTCAACTGATGGGGATTTTTCGGGCGTTGAAAATAAAGGCAGCTCGGATATCTTAGTTATGAAAACAGATGTTAATGGTGAGGTGGAATGGATTCAAAATTATGGAGGAAGTAGCGGAGAAAGAGGAGAAGCCATAACTCAACTGCCCGATGGCAACTTTGCCATAAGTGGGCTGATGTTTTCAAATGATGGAGACTTCCAGGGGATGAACAGGGGAATAACCGATATTTTTGTGATTAAAATTGATCCTTATGGTGATCTGTTACAGTCGTGGTAATTTCCGGAGGGAAGAGTATATATTTTTTTGAATACCACCTAAATTACACCGCACAGAGTTAAGTCCGCTGCAATTTTAACATTTTGAAACTAGAACGGTTTTCTGAAAATCGATCTGCTCAATAGTGAATGGGGTTAAACACATTTTGAAATAGAAATAAAAACACTCGTGCTCAGAATATTAACTTTACTCTTTTGCCAATTTTAACCAGAACAAGAATAATTAAAAACTTGCGAGTATAGGTAGGCTGCTGAAAGAGATCCTGAAGGATAATGTGGTTTTATCTGAGAGATTATGATCATACATTATCTTAATGACTACCAACATGTTGTAGAAAATATTGTTGCTCTTGGCAGGTGTCGGGTCGTCGCTAAAAAAAACGATACACTTTTGTATTTTTATAAACGAAGTACGTGACATTTATACACAACTTTATGGATTAGCCATGAATGAAACATGCAACGTCATCCTCATTGAAGATAATCCTGATGATGCAGAATTAATCGAGCTGCAGCTATCCAAAACTGACTTAAACATAGATCTTTATCGCATACAGACTACAACTCAGTTAAAGGAAGCACTAAAAGATGGCCAGTTTGAGCTTGTTATCAGTGATTATAATTTAGGTCAATTTACAGCTGAGGATACGCTCTCCATTGTAAGGGCACACTCACCTGATATGCCCTTCATCCTTGTTTCTGGCTACATAGATGTAAAAAAGGCGATTCGTATTTTAGTTGCCGGCGCAGATGATTTTGTGATGAAGGATGAGCTGGATCACTTAATTCCTGTTGTACAAAGAGAAGTTCAGCAATATCGAAAAGAACTTTCCTTACGAAGAGAAAGAGATGAGGCACTTTATGAGCTGAGTGAACGAGTGAAAGAACAAAAGTGCCTTCACCTGATCTCCAGAGTTGATGAACAAGGTCTCACGATTGACGAGCTTCTCGAAAAAGTTGTAAATATTTTGCCCTCAGGATGGCAGTATCCTGAAATTACGGAGGCCAAAATTGAATATAATGGGGCATCATATTTTTCCGATAACTATTCAGAAACAGAATGGATTCTAAACGTAGTGGATGATTCCATACGTAATGGGCCGATTATTATTAAGCTGGTTTATGTTGAGAAAAGACCGAATGTGAATTCAGGCCCGTTTTCGGAAGAAGAAGAGCACTTGATCGAATCTGTCTTAGATATAGTTTCTCTAAAAATCAATCGAATCCTTGACCAGAAAGAGATTCATCATAAACAGGAACTCCTGGAAAGATCCAATGATCTTGCAAAGATTGGCCACTGGGAAGTTGATTTGATAAAATCAACATCTACATGGTCTTCACAAGTTTATGATATTCATGAAGTGGATGAAGACTTTGACACGAGTGTCACAAGCGGAATCAGTTTTTATAAAGAGGGAAAGCACAGAGACAAAATTCAAGAGGTTTTTGAGCGAGCTGTAAAATATGGAGTACCCTATGACGAGGATTTAATCATTATTACAGGTGAAGGGAATGAAAAATGGGTTCGTACTATCGGAAAGCCTGAATTCCGAGACGGGAAGTGCGTAAGGGTTTATGGCAGTTTCCAGGATATTGATGAGCTGAAGAGAACCAATATTGAATTGCAGAAAACAGAAAGAAAGCTGCGAGACATTCTAGAGTACAGCACTAATCTATTTTATCGCCATGATGCCAATCATGTGCTTAGCTATGTGAGCCCGCAGTCTGAATATTTTTTTGGTATTCCACAGGAAGAGGCGCTAATTGACTGGAGAGAACTACTCACCGATCATCCTTTGAATAGAGAGGGAGAAGAAATCACCCAAAAAGCTATTCAAACGGGGAAAACTCAACCCTCGTACAGATTACAGCTGCAACGAAACGATGGTGAAAAACTGTGGGTGCGAGTAAATGAGGCTCCGGTTGTTCAAAATGGTGAGACGATTGCTGTGGTAGGATCCCTTACAGATATCACTGAGTTGGTTAAGTCACAAGAACAAGAAGAGATTTTAGCAAAAGTAGCATCAGAGACGGAGAATATTGTAATTATAACGGATTTGGATCAAAATATTGAGTGGGTGAACAAGGCATTTACCAGAGAAACCGGGTATACATTTGATGAAGCAATCGGTGAGAACCCTCGATTTCTTCAGGGGCCTGATACCGATCCAGATACAAAAGCACTGATCAGGAATAAAATATCGAATAACGAATCACTTTTAGTCGAAATTCTGAACTACAAAAAATCTGGTGAACCATACTGGGTTCAGTTACAAATATCACCCATGTTCGATGAAAGAGGTGAGGTGGTACGATATTTTTCTATATCCGAGAATATTACAGAGCGGAAGGATACGGTACAGCGTTTAAAAAGTAAACGGAGACGATTGGAAGAGTCCCAGCGCTTAGGTAAAATTGGCGATTGGGACTTTGATATACTGACGGATGAGGTTACCTGGTCGGATATGTTATTTGAAATCTTTGAGAGAGATCCAGGTCTGGGTGCCCCTGACTATGAAAAAAATGTAAGCTACTATTTTGAGGATCAGGAGTTTTTTAAAGAGAGTGTTCGTAAAGCCGTTGAGGAGGGAATCCCTTATTCGTACGACATAAAAGTTCTCACAGAAAATCAGAATGTTAAATTTGTTCATCTTGAAGGTATTCCCAGCGTAAATGATAAAGGAGAGGTGGTAAAATTACACGGCGTTGTTCAGGATATAACTGAGGCCAAGCGAGTAAAAATTGAGTTGGAGAAAGAAAGAGACCGTTTAATTGAAGCCCAGAAACTTGGGGACATTGGAGATTGGGAATACAATGTAGAGACAAGAAAAGTATATTGGTCTGATCAGCTCTATGCCATCTTGGATCGTGATCCTTCGGAAGGCCCACTTGCTAGAGAAGAGCTGTATAATACCTATATCGTGAATTCAGAAGAGCTCATGTCAATCGTTGAAAATGCTCATAAAGATAAAAGTAATTATCAGGCTGATATTAAAATTAAGACGGATACCGGACAAGAGAAATATATTTACATTGAGGGAAGTCCAATTGTAAACAAAAATGGTGAAGTTGAAAGGGTAAGGGGGGTCGTTCAGAATATTACTGACCGTAAAGAAAAAGAGTTAAAAATTAAGGCTCAGCAGAACCAACTATTGGCAGTCATTGACAATATTGAAGGAATGCTCTACAGGTACGTGTTGAGACCGGATGGCAGTGATGAAATGGTATATATAAGCAGCGGTATTGAAGAATTGCTTGGTGTGACGGCTGAACAAGCGAAAGAGTCCACTGAAGTGTTATGGAGAATTATTGATAAGGAAGATTTGGAGCGATTTACAAAATCTGTAGAAGAATCTGCCAAGACCCTTGAGCCATGGTACGAGCAATGGCAAATTGAGACTCCACAGGGCGAAAAAAAATGGATACGCGGAACCGGTCGCCCTGCCAAATTAGAGGATGGAACCATCCAGTGGGATACCCTTATCATTGATATCACCAAACAGGTTCAGCAGGAAAGATTAAACGAAATGTTAGTACAGGAAGTCCATCACCGGGTAAAAAATAACCTGGCTATCATCACTGCATTTCTTGAAATACAGAAAATGGATCTGGATGAACATCAGGCGGAGCGCGAGACGCTTGAGCGTGCTATAACGAGGATCTATTCGATTTCTGAGGTGCATAAATTGCTGTACGAGGGATCGGATTTAGTCAATATTGATGTCAAAAAATATCTTGAGGAACTTATTGACCTGGTGACGGAGACAATGAATTTTAGAAATGAGTTTGAGATTGATCTTCAGTTCGACAGCATGTTGATGAATGTTAATGTTTTGACTCCTTTGGGTATGCTAATCAACGAACTATTAACCAACACCTTTAAACACGCTTATGGCGATAATGAAAAAGGGAAAATTGAGATTAAGATTTCAAGACATGATATGAGTTATCACATAAGTTATAAGGACTTTGGCTCCGGTGTAGAATCATCACAATTTGAAGAATCAGAATCCTCAGGATTTAACATTATCAAAATACTATTATCGCAGCTGGAGGCGGATTACAAATTTATAAATGAAGGTGGATTTGCACTAGAGTTTACATTTCAGGAACGGACCAAAGGTGCACATGCAAATATGACTATTTAGAGAGCAATACTTGAGTTTATCGTGTTGCATGAGGGATTTTCTGAATCTGCAAATCAAATGGAATCTAATGATTTTGAAATAGAAAGGACTTCGGATTAGAATCAACATAATAAAAAAGCATTTACGGATTACTTTAAAAAGCGTTAAGAGAATAAATAAGCCGAAGGAAATAAAGGAGGGAAAGGTGTTACAGCTTGGGTTTAGAAACTTATATCCAAAAATAAAAAAGCCCCTGCGAATCGTAATACATTGACTTGCAGGGACTTAGAGTACCTCGGGCCGGGCTCGAACCGGCACTGGCATTTAAATACCAATTGGATTTTAAGTCCAACTATATCAATTCTCACCTTTTACTATGCTTTCTTTAAATACCTGCTTTGCATTGTATTTAACAAGGTTTAGACTTATTATTTGTTAGTAAAAATTATTGATAGTTCTTGTAATTGCCTTGTAACTGACTTGTAACTGAAAAGCACAATCACAATGAAAGACAGAATCGTATTAACCGACACTTTTATAAAGGGAAAAGGAAAACAAAAAAAGCGAACAGAGTTTTATGATGATAATGTAACTGGCTTAGTGTTGAGGGTTACAAAGACAGGTTACAAGTCTTTTGCTGTTCGTTATTGGTATGATGGTAAGTCAAAGCAAATAACTCTTGGCAAGTATGGCGACTACACTTTAGCAGAAGCACGTAGCAAGGCACGGGATATAAAGAAAGTTGTCGCTGAGGGGATAGATCCGCTACTTGAACGGCAGACCGAGAGAGAAACCAAACCAGTAACATTGGCCGAATATGTTGAGCAATTTAAATACGACTATGTAGAACGGAAGCTGAAAAAATCTACTCAAAAGACGTACAAATCCAGACTGAATAAAATTCTAAATAACAAGATTGCAAAGTTGCCTTTAAAAGATGTATCACGTTCTGATGTACGTAAGTTTTTGAAACTTGAAGCGAAAGAGCATCCAACCAACGCAAACCGCTTGCATTCTATCCTGTCAAAGGTATTCAATGAAGCCATTAATGATGAACTTTTGACAAAAAATCCGATTAAGGATATGGGAAAAATTGCTGATGAAAATAAAAGAGATCCACACTATACACCCGATGATATTCAGAAAATTTGGGATGCTATCAGCAGTGAATGGCAACCCATGCAGGGGCTTTTAAAGATGCTATTGATAACAGGCCAACGGTTAGGAGAAACAAGCCGGATGAAGTGGAATGATGTGGTAAATGATGTTTGGATTATTCCCATTTCAGAGCAGAAAACAGGCAAGAAAACGAAGCGCACACACAAGGTGCCCTTGCCAAATTTAGCTTTAGACGTGCTTGAGCAAATGAAGGCGGTTAACGGCGCAAGTGAATATGTTTTCGCCTCACAGAGAGACAAAGAAAAGCCCTTATCACACTTCAAGAATGCAATCGACAGGATAAGAGAGCAAACAGAATTAGATGATTTTCGTATTCACGACTTACGACACATAGTAGCAACCGAGATGATAAATATGGACGTGCCATTTACAACTGTTGGTCGTGTATTAAATCACAAGGCACTTGCAGGAGAAAACACAATCACGGCTCGATACATTAACACGAATCTTACGAAGCAAAAAACAAGAGCACTGAGTAGGTGGTCAAATGAACTGTTCCGAATTTTATCAGGTAAAAAAACTAACATTCATAAAATCGCTTAATATGGATAGAATTAAAGAACTGGAAAAGCGCGGAGCAATGATAGATGGAGTAATGAGCTTGTAAGGTTGACAATCTGCAAGAAAGCAAACATCCACAAATTACATGCAAATCCTTGACTATTAGCAAACGATACTATATCATTCAAATAGTTCTTTAAAAATAATCAAAAAGACCACATTTGGCGTTGATGTGCTTCTCGAAGCACTTACAACATTCAAAGCCATGTAACCATAAACCAACCACGAAGTAGTAAAGTTTACTACAAAGTGCAGAGTTTATGGCTACATGGCTTTTTTTTTGGTTAAAACTTTAAACGTAAATAAGAGTAGTTATGAAAAATTCAATGCAAATTATGCGCCCCCGAGAGCTATGTAAGGCTCTTAATATATCAATATCAACTCTTTATAGGTGGCATTCAGATGGAGATATGCCTATCAAGAAAATTAAGTTTGGAAGAGGAGTGGTTGGCTACCGGCGCTCTGATGTAGAAGCATGGCTAAATGGTGAGCTTGAAGAAGAAAGCAAACTGTAAAAGGGCTTAATCTTGGATTCAATCACATACTATGCATACTTAGCTATAGTTTCTAAAGCTTTTAATGAAAAGCGTAGAACAATAATTCAGGTGGCAACTGAAAACTTTATTGCATAAAAAAGCGCCGGATCTTAAGAGTTATGGACAAGGCAAAGGCTAAAAAAACATAAAGACAATGTTTACAGAAAAAAAAAGAAAAGCACAGAAGAAGAGAACTTTAGAGGCACTAATAAAGGAACCGGCCACATCTTTGATGTTATCGGTAAAGCTGAATATTCTCAGGTCAAATCTCACACGGTATCTGCGAAAATTTGAAAAGCAAAAAAAGGTTGTAGTTCTCAAACAGGCACCGTGTGAAATATCCGGACATAATGCTAAATATTACTCCGCGAACCCGATACATTTCAAGCCTGAAGCGCAATCAAATCTTTTTGAGACTGAGGGGTTTTTAATATGATTATCCCGGTTGAAATATCACGCTTCGCATTGAGTGAAGGGAAAGAAAACCAAATTCACTGTTATCTCCTACTTAAACACGAAACATCTGGACATACCTATCTGAACAAGCGCCAAATTTCCGTTTTAAGCGCCTATCTCGATAAAGGCGAAAAAACCATAAAGCGATACTTTAAATACCTTGAGGGTATAGGTTGGATTGAGCCAAATGGAAAGGTTTACATCATTAAGTCGTGGAAAAATGTGTTTAAGCTGATGGGCTTCAGGTATGTGATTGGTGTGGAAATCAACCCAACAGTAATTAAAGATCCCAAGGCATTTTTTGCCGGTGTGGTTTTAGGCAGGCTTACGAATTTTCAAAATTATAAACGGAATAGCACGGGCAAGGGTAAGACCACAATTTCAAGCCACGGTGGTTCTGCCAGGCCCGGCTATTCCAATTATTTTCCAGTTGCAGATAGAGCGTTAGCTGCAATTTTAAAAATAGGCAAGACTAAAGCAAACGAGGTTAAGAAACTGGCTTCCGAGAATGGCTATATTGAATTGAAATATAATTTTTATCCGTATGAGATAAATGGCAACCCCATTAAAATAGATCAACAGGATAAGCAGCTACTCAGAAAGATTTTTGATGATATAGGCCACAAAATGAGAGTCGACAAGTCCGGCCGGGTATCGGTGCTGGATTCTGATTTAATACGGGCAAATTTGAAGTACAAAAAGAGTTGGAATTACCTATGACAAAAAGCGGGCAATACATGTACCACATGTTCTGTGTAGAACAATCATTAATTAATAATTAAACCACTGGGGAAGATTAAGAGCTCTAATAGTTATTAAACAGCTATGACTATACTCCAAAAAAACTCAGTTAATCAAAAGAGTCAAAATTAAATTTACGATAAAAACTGTCACGAATACTGTCACGTTGCGCAGGAGTAATAGGTTTATTTGAATGTTTTAGTTCTTCAGAATTTTGAACGAACATAACCCATGATAAACTATAAACTCTATTACGATTACTGTCGTAGTAACCTATTTCAATTACATCATCGAGGAACTTTGATGGATATGCATGAACAATAGGTTCATTACTGTACCATATTCCAGGGTTAAACTCTATACTCATGTCTTCATAAATAACAAAACTTGGCCGATCAGCCCACACGTAGAATATAAAAGTAAGAATTAAAAGTATTGAACAGGCAATTTTTAGGTGTTTGTTCTGTTTGTGAAGGCTATCAACTTCGTAGTTATTTTGCATGGCAGAATGGATTAATTGATTGTATAATTGGGTTAAATCATTTTTTTAAAACAAAGCGCCGGCGCATTTTGAAATATTCAAGAAATTATTGGTTACCCTCTTCAATACGAATAATCTTCAAACCATGATCTTTCATTAAAATATTTCTGACTTCAAACAGACTAATATTCAAAAGGTTCTTATTTTCAACTTTAAAGCCGTTTAAAGTTCGGTGAACGGCTTCTATTAACTCTTTCCCGGTAAATGTTTTATGGTATGCTGAGAGCCTCCAGGGAATAGAATCTTTCTTCGAGTTAATCTCTGTTAGGGCTTCTAAAGGGTTACTCTTACTATAACCTATTTTCAGTAAATCAGAATGATTAGATGTTAGAAAGTAAATGTAGTCGAAATTGAAAGAAAATAGGTTCACGTCTCCGCAGTAATTGCATTCAGCCCTATATTCAATCTGAGTATTGTAGGTGCTAACTACATTTACCTTATGGCATAGACTACACACATAAGAAAAATGCTCAAAATAAGAATGGTAATCTTTAAGCCTGTCTAAAGCAGATTGCAGTTTATTGAATCTTTCAGTCAGATTCTTATAATCTATCTCTATTTCATTCAGCCGGGCCAGTTCTTTTTCTTTGCTCTTTAACAGTTTTTCAGTTTCCTGAAGGGTTATCGAAAGGCTATTTGCCCTCTCCCTTTCATTGTCCAGTAAAATACTCTGCTTATTAATTTGATCTCTTAGACTCATGAATAGTTGGCTCGATTTTCAATGATTCTTTCTGAAATTGGAAACTGCTTAATTAGATGTTATAATTGTAATTAATTTCAGGAGAATATTAAACTGTTCATTAACTAAAGTTAAATCTTAATGATAAACGAAAACCTATCCAAGATCTCTGCAATCCTCTTATTTATTTGGGTGGCTGGAATGATTGCTTTATTTGTTTACGTGCCTTATGAGTCCAGATGGTATTATTTTTATGATTGGATATTTAATTATGGCGCCCAATTTCAAAAGAATATAGATTTTAAGTTTATTTCATTTAAAATGATTGTATGGATAGCTACAATGTGGTGTTTGGCCTTTATTTTCAATAATACTGAATCAAAATAAACGGTTTAAAAAAGGTCAGATTTTAAGCTCTCTCCTTTACGTGGCTATTAATATAATTGGCCTATTCGGAGTCCCGAATTTTCGGTCGGCACCCCACTTAAAATAAAAGCCAGGGGCCCCCTTTTCAGGATAGAGCCTGTATGAATGGTATTTAGAAACACACTAAATACCGGTTAAGCACCAGTCGGGAGTAAGTGCAACGCAAGTAATATAAGCTGTAAGATTATCAGCCAAGTATTACATTGACCACTATAGAACGTGGATTCAGTGGGTTAATCAATATACAGTAACGACAATCTCAGTGTATATTGATTTATTAGCTGTTCTGATGTTTTGGGATTTCGGGATATTTGCGCAAAACCCCCCCAAAAAGTGACTAAATACAGAGATACCCTTTTGAGTATACTGTTTTAATTTATTCATACCCCAAACATTCCCTCACATCCCCGAAACATTCGATTTTTTAGTATGTAAATAAGTAATTAAAGAAATAGCATTACTTTAGTTAGTTCTACTCTTTTGATTGGTAGCAGCTAAGCCGGATCGAATCAAATAAAATACCTTCAGCTCTATTCTATTGTATGTTGATTTGTATCAGACTCCACTTAGCAAGACTTAATCAAATGAAGTGATAGTATCATTGAGAAAAGTACTACCGAAACTTCAAGAATTTTGGTTCTCACTCTCAAATTATTAGTACAGTGTTGAGCATAAAATCAGAGGGGGTAAAACACTCTGCCTTGTTACTGCCTTGTAACCAGGTGAAAATCCTATTGCTCACTGCCTGAAACTAAAAAACCCCTGCAAATCATAATCATTTGAATTGCAAGGGCTTATAGTACCTCGGGCCGGGCTCGAACCGGCACTGGCATTTAAATACCAATTGGATTTTAAGTCCAACGCGTCTACCAATTCCGCCACCGAGGCAACCTGTTTTCTTTTTCAAGAAGACTTCAAATATACAACATTCAAAAGAACATCTTCAAAGGTAAAATCATGATTCTTTACTTCTCCAATAACGAATGATAAGTAAAAAGCTACAGTGTAGTTTATCTTTAAACTAAATGGGGAAATATCAAGCCGAAAAATCAGTTATCACAGTTTCTATTTCCAATTCTACCTGTCGGATAAATCTAACTCTTTGAATGCAGTTCTGCAGGTGGGTGGACAATCGGAACCATTGGGATTAGGGGGGAGTGGGTTACACTTTGCTACAAAACGTACATGTAGTTGTCGATAAAAGTGAATTGAAAATGAGCCATTCTCAACTTGCTTTGAGTCATTTTAACCTTTATATCTTCAAAAGTAGATGGGGTGATTGGTAAATATCAAATGTGAGAGCATGTAAAACCTTTATTTGGGTTTGTATTTAACACCTAACAAGCCTATTCTATTGTCACGCTTGAAAAAGCGTCTCTCTTGATGAATAGAAGGGTATCGCATCTGATCGGTGCGATACTCTCTTTTTTTATCTATCAAAAATGCTACTCTATTCTTCGAAAAAAGGATTATGCTCAATGGCTCATTCGAAGTCAGCTGGTTAGAGATGTTCTGTATAAATAGATAGGTTCAGCCGTAAAACTACTCCAGTATTGGCTTGCCTTTAAAAAGTAGTGATCATACAGAAGTACTTACACCATTTGCTTTCAACCCATTTATAGGTTGTTCTACGGTTATAGCCTCTAAATCCAGCACAATCATTTTGTAGCGCTTATCCATTGGATATACATCAATGGTTATAATCGGTGTTTTGGCTTTATTATTTACAAGCTTAAACATTTTCTTTTTCATCTTTGAGCGGAATGGCTGGGAATGCTGATCTGAAAAAATTAGATGATCAAATTCACTCATTAAGATTTCTGATTTGCCCTGTTTCTTCATATCGGCGATAACCCTGAAAAAGCCTTTAAAAATCGGATCAGACAAATCCATATTTTCACCTCCAACCGATGCGGCTATTTCACCATTTTTTCCTGCTATTTCAATGCTGTTCAAGTCCGGAGATTTGCTGTCTTCTTCGGTTTTCAACCATTTTTGTACACCTAAAATTATCATGGTGAGCACCACAAATCCACCCAACAGCCACCCTGCCCATGCTACATAGGCCGACAAATCTTCTTCTATTGGGGTCAACTGCGCTTCAGATGCCGGAAAACTTCTTACGACCAGGTGCTGTTTGGAGACTCCGTAATCACGGCCTAAGACAATCCAGCGATCCGAATTTTCTGAGTAGTAAAAATTTGTGCTCCAAAGGTCTTCAACTCTGGGGTGAGAAATCGTAAACATATCAAAGGAATGAATATCGAGAGCAAACCGGCCGTTAAAAACCAGTATGCCTCTGGAGTTGTCCAAACTATTGGTAGGTCGTGACCTGGGACGTTTTAAAAAACCAAGATCAGTATCTTCAGGGTCTACGGTGTTTTTGTAAGTCCACTCTTTGCTATCCAAATTGAGTGTATGGACCTCGAAAAAGGGCTCAAATGTTCGGACATCTCTGGCTTTATTGTCCTGCTCTACGGCAGAGAGTGGCACAAAAATATATATCAGGGAGTTTTCTTCTTCTACGTATCCCAAATAATTATATGTAAAAGGTGTAACCGGCATGTCACCGACCGTTTCTATTTTGTTCCATTCACCATTTACAGGATTGAACTCGAGCAGGAAATTTCTGAATTCCCAAAGGCCATACCCACCAATTGCCAGGATTCTGTCATCGTTGGTTATGATGGAGCCGTGACCAAACATCAGATCCTGAACGCGTGTGCGGTCTATCTGCTTTAGTGACGAATCGGAAAATGTATATTCAAATACTTTACCAAGCCCCTGTTCCCATAGCCAAATTGATTCCCCAGAGTGTATAACATCCATTGGCATCATCTTATTGATGCCGGGAATAGCTAAGGTGTCTAAAGCGGTAACTGAACCATCAGGTTTAAATTCCCAGAGTACACCGTCCGAGTTAAAATCAAAGACATATAGATGATCGTTGACGGGATTAAATGCTGTTGAAAAATTTCGAATATCGACGTACTGAGGAGCCAGCTCCAGATATGTCTCTTCCTCAAAAACACCCGATGTATCACTTGCTGTGGAAGTGGTATCTGTTAGAAAAAATGGGGAGTAGATAAAAAGAAAAAGTGCTACATACATCATTACAGCATCACTGGAATATATTCGAAAACTATTGAATAACTATTTCCACACAAACATTTGGTTAATTGTCTTGCAGTTACGACAGAGAAAATACTACGTCTGAAGAATTACCATCAATCTTATAATTATACCTAATGTTTGTCGATGATGCACAATTTATTGCCGGTAGACGGAGGCTATGGCGAAAATCAATTATTAAGATTAAATAGGAATTCGTGATCAAAAAAAAATTGTCGGGAAAGAGGGATCCATATTCATTAAAAGAGATGCTCTAGCGTTTTTGTGACCCAGAAAAGGAATAGGAGGGAGGGTTTTATCGTTCGTCAATTCGCAGGCAGCAGACTACTGCCTCAGAAAGACCCGGAGAGTCACAATGAAAGTTGTGACTCTCTTTTTTTTTAGGTCAGGGAAACTGGAGTTGGAGATTCTTACTCGTTATTTGTCGTACGATATCCATTCTGCATCAAATGATCTTTCAAATCGTCATTTACGTCTACAGGACTGTAATGGTGCACGATCTCGATAGCCCACTCCCTTAAATGAGGGTTTTGAAGGTTTGCTTCGTCTTCCAGAATATTAAGTGCCAATTCAACATAATGCTCTTGTAATCCCGCCTTCTCTTCGGCTTCTTTATAAATATGTCCCAGATACAAAAGCACAAGTGGCATTAGTAAACTTCCAATGGTTGACACTTTTTTGCTCCACCCGCTACTATCTACAGCATTTTCGCTTGAACCCATCTAATTACCTTTCTTTTTTCACGTTGTACGCCATCTGATCCATCAGAAGCGTTTGTTTTTAATATGAATGAAGTACGTAAATTTTTCACTTGTCTACAACATCAAGAGCAAACATCGACTCATGGTGTTCTGAGAAATAGAATCTGATAGTCATAAAGCTCAACTTTTTTCATTGTGTTATACATTCGTGACAATAGGATGACACTTTTGCCCGGTATAATTATAAAAAGTGAAATGAAAATGACATCCACATTATCATAGAAAAATGAAGCCAGAACTATACGAACCGGTTAGTGTACTCTTTATTGCTAGGGGTTTTTCCCGACAAGAACTACCATATAAGTTTACTCCCTATCGGTTTGAAAGAAAGAATGGAGAAACGTTTACTATCCAGAATATATCCATGTATCACAACGATTTTCGTGGCGGAGCACAGCAGTTTCACTATACCGTACATACGAGGGATGATTACTACTGCAGGCTATTGTTTGATGGTGAAACGCTCTCCTGGCGACTTGTTGAAATAAAAAAAGAGGGAGTAGATCTATTGAAGGTATTTCCAACTGCCGACGATGTGAAAAGTCTGGATCTTCCCGTGCGCGGGTAACACACCATCTGATTGATAACCGGTAATGGGAAAAAATCAAGATTGATGTGGTTGTTTCATCCAGGTGTTGACCCCTATGACGGGATATGATACATTAAAAAAGAGAAGAGAAGTCAGGATGTGATAACAATGGGATGCTATATGCTCTCACAAACCAACTAAATACGGTGAGAAATATGAAAATAATATATGCTTTTCTATTTGCAGCTTTGTTATGTACAGCTACTGTGGCTCAGGCTCAAAATGGTGACGACCTTGTATATAAAACCAAAGGGTTTTCTTTAAACGCTTCGCTGCTCGGGGCATCATGGACAATGGACGATCTTGGCATTGACGCCGACAACGGAGGCGGTTTAGGCTTAAAACTGGGGTACAATTTTAGCAGCTATGTTGGAGTGTTTACCTCATTAAATGCGGCCCTGATGAATCCCGATGAGGACGAATATGTACTGGCCCATTTTGACATTGGTTTACAGGGAACGTTCAGACCCGATACCGCTCGTTTGCGGCCATATTTGAATGTAGCAGCGTCGGGTATGACCGCACAGGATGATGAAATTGAAATCAATGGTGCCGGCGTCAGTCTTGGAGGTGGAGCATTGATCTTTCTCTCCCGAAATCTTGCACTAGACATCGGCTACACGCATGGCCTGATAGAGCTGACTGAGACAAAATTAGGATCTCAAACGTTTGAAATTGAAGAGAGTGCCACTACCATGCGGCTTTTTGTAGGGTTTGGTTGGTATTTCTGAACACCTGGCAAAACCCTTTTCCAGCATTTGTAATCACCAGAGTTTAGCCTAAAGATTAACTTTCGATTTATTTTGAACCTGCAGCATATCTTCAGGTCGAAAATCAATATGGGTAGAATCGATCAACCAAGTTGGAACTGTACGAATCTTCAGGTTGTTTTTTAGTTTGATTTATATTTAAAATGAAAAACTGCTCTACATGAAAATTTCCGGAACACTCCCCATTTTATTAATTGCATCGATATTTTTCTTCTCAAGCTGTGATTCGTCATCGACAGGAGTTGAAGATACACCACCCGATCTGCCCCCTTCTGCTGTTCTGGGATCAGACTTTTCGCTCTTTACTGAAAATGATCCGGGTACAGGCAATCAATTTCAGGAGGTTGTCACGGAGAACCCATACAGCCATTTTTTAAATGCATCAGCCCGTGCAGCAATCTTAAACGGAACCATCAACGCCAATCTGTTACTTCCGGCTTCAATCCTTGCAGCGGCACAAAACGTTGAACCAGTTATCAATGAAGATGATCAGTGGGAGTGGACATATTCTGTATCTGGAAATTCTGAGACATTTGCCGTTTCGCTGGTGGGAGAGGAGCAGAACAATGATCAAATCACGTGGAATGTATTCATCTCAAATTCATTGTTGAACCTGGATAATGAGTTACTTTTTGAAGGTGTATCATCATCTGGCAGCAGGACAGGTTCGTGGACGGTATATCAGCTAACAGGGTTTGGTATCAGTGCTCCCCTCATTCAAGTTGACTGGAGTTTCAATAATCTATCTCAGTACTCCAGAGAATTAGAATTTCTACAAATCCAGGGATTTCCCCCCATCAAGTCTATATCAGCTGAAAAGGATGATTCAGAAAAAAGAACAGTCACAAGAGATGAAAATGATGATCTGCGTTCAGAGATTGTTTGGAATACCGAATCCAGAGAGGGAGCCATCACAGCGCCAGGATATAACAGTGGAAATCGCTCTTGCTGGGACAGTTCATTTCGAAACATCGAGTGTGATTAGCTCAAATTGGACGTGTACAGTTATATGTAAAATTTAGCGGTCTGAGACTATTGTATAGATCCTAAACGTCTAAGCATATCCTGAGAAAGCGACTCAAATTTTGATTATGAAGCTAACCGTTTTCCGTAATATACCTGGCTGATTTCAATACCCCCAAAATCGGCAATGTTGGGCAGCGTGGCCCATTTTTCAAACCCATATTTTGAAAGAAGAGAAATGCTGGCAATATTTGTTTCAAGAAGAATCGCAAAGAGCGTTTTAAGACCTTCTTTTTTGCAGTTATGCAGGGCATGGTTCATCAGGGCTGAACCTACTCCTTTCTTATGATGGTTGAAGTCTACATAGTAGCTTACTTCTGCTGCATATCGCAGTGCGTCCCTTCCTTTTCTGTAAGGGCTAATGGATAGATAGCCCACAACGTTTCCATTAATTTCGGCTGCAAACAGGGGATATTTTGTATTGTTCAGATGCTCTTCAAGCCATTTTTTACGTTCAACAGGAGTTTGCGTCTGGGTATCTGCTGTTCGCATTCCTGCCTCTACCGCCTGATTGTATATTGCGGTAAAGCGGTGAAGGTCCCCTCGGATTGCATGCCGAACAATTATAGAAGTCTGCATTGTTTGTATATCAAAATCAACTTAATGGAGTCCTAAATGTATAAAGTTTTCTGTTTTAATATTGATGGGAAAGCAAGCTCTTTGATAACTTGAACACTTAAAGTATACGTTAAAAAATAAAAAAGAGAGTCACGGTTTCAGCCGCAACTCTCTACACCGGCAGATGGCCTGCTCAATTGCCAATTGCCAGTTGAAAGGTGAATAGAAACCAGGAAAATCCTTGCGAATTAGGGTCAATAAAAACGCAAGCGTCTCTTTTGATGAATAGCTCACCGGTTTCATTTATGTATAATGAATAATAGAACAGAACAGTGACAGCATAGTGTCATGGGCTGTGAGGTATGCGGTTTGGGAAGTGAGGAGTGAGTTAGGTGGTTGGCAAAAGTAAGTTCCGTCAGGCACGGCCGATACCCTTAACGCTGACCATTCCTGTTGGAATCTTTTAGATTATTGGTGCTTTGGCATGAGTTATTCTCGATTGTTACAGGCATCTGGTAAGAGGTGGCTTCCGATAAGAACCAAAATATACATTCTTGGTCATGAAAAATCAGGTATATTGATATGATACGCCTCAACAATGAAATAACAAGATATAATGAAAACATTGTCCGCCATATTTTTAACGGTACTCTTCTTTTCTGCCTGCAGCGAACCGCCCGAACAGCAGTTTTCTTCTGAAACCGACTCAAGTTGGCAGCTCGGTCCGTTCGAGAAATATGACGGTAATCCCATTCTAAAGCCACAGGGGGACAGTTGGGAGGCAAAAGATCTATTTAATCCTGCGGCTTTTTCGAACGGGGAAATGATTACTATGCTATATCGCGCCGAAGACTCAACAGGGGTTGGTGACTGGAACGGAACATCCAGAATTGGGCTGGCAACCAGCAGCGATGGTATTCAGTTTGAGCGCCGTGCTGATCCTGTATTTGAACCGGTAGATGACTTTGAGCTCCCAGGTGGAACAGAGGACCCGCGGATCGTTGAGATAGACAGTACTTTTTATCTTACCTATACGGCCTACAATGGTGAGACAGCCCGCCTGGCGATGGCCTCATCAACGGATCTGCTCGAATGGGAGCGGCACGGACTGGTTTTCCCGGATATGGGCTGGAGCAAAGCCGGGGCGATCGTCCCGCAAAAAATTAATGGCAAATACTGGATGTACTATGGCGACACAAATATCTGGGCGGCAACTTCTGACGATCTGATCAGCTGGACACCCATCGAAGAGCCTGTGATGAGACCACGGGAAGGGATGTTCGACAGCGGCCTGATTGAACCCGGACCAACGCCATTGATTACTGAAGACGGGATTTTACTTCTTTACAATTCCGCAGATGATGACCTCGTGTATCGTGCAGGTCAGGTACTGTTTGATATAAACGACCCAACAAAGGTGCTGAAGCGTTCCGACACACACTTTATGGAGCCTGACACCCAGCTTGAGGTGGATGGTCAGATTCCAAATGTCGTTTTCATTGAAGGACTCGCCAGGCTAGGTAACACCTGGTACCTCTATTACGGAATGGGTGATTCAGGAATTGGCGTAGCAACTTATGAAATGTAGCGTAATTTATCCCCTCTGTGTTTCACTTTTGCTCAAAGGTAGAGTACCCATAAATATATTATATGATAGGGTAAAAATTCCCCTCCTTTTAAAGGAGGGGTTAGGGGTGGTTAGAGAAGATCCTGTATTATTGTCTTGAAATAAATTTAGATCGATGAATTTTTCAAAGGCCAAGAAACTCCTCGGTGACTTCTGTTGGGAAGAGAAGAATTATACGTACTATCTATTTCTGCCTGGTTTCTTTCAAATAGTTATCGCGAAGCTCTTTCCGTCGAATCTTGCCCGTTGATGTCTTCGGAATCTCATCAATAACAACAAACTCCTTTGGAATCTTGAAAGTCTGCAGGGCTCCCTTCAGCTGAATGCGTAAACTGTCAGGATCCGCAGATTGCTGATTTTCTGTTCTGATAAAGGCGACGGCCTTCTGACCCCATTCACGATCAGGGACGCCCACAACAGCAGCATCATTCACGATCCCCAGTTTTTTTAGCGCGTCTTCTACTTCAACCGGACTGATATTTTCACCTCCGGATATGATAAGATCTGTACGCCTGGACTCTACGAAGAGATGCTTTTTTCGGTTGATGTGGCCGAAATCGCCGGTATTGAACCATCCATCCGAATCAAATGCAGCTCTATTTAACTCTTCTTGATGATAACCGTCAAAAACCTGGGGTCCTTTTAGCCAAATTTGTCCGGATTCCAGGTAGGGCAGAGAATTCCCGTTGTCATCACGAATGTCAATTTCATTGGGTTCAAAAACCCGGCCCACACTCTTTTTAGGAATATACATTCCACCGCTGCGAAGCATGGGATTTGCAGCAATTTGGGCACACGTTTCCGTCATGCCGTAACTTGTTACAATGGGTATCCCACGGGTTAGTGATCGGCTGATGAGATCGGGTGATATAGGGCCTCCGCCTAGTAAAAGTGCCTTAAAGTTATACTGTACCCGAAAAAAAGAATCTTCAAGTAGGCGTTCAAGCATCGTAGGCACCATCGAAGCGGCCTCAAACTGCTTATTATTATTTAGCAGGGTTCGGATATTTAGCGTATCAAATTCTGGAACAAGATAGACGGCAGAGTGATACAGTAAAGACCGAATTATGACCGAAATCCCGCCAATGTGGTTCATCGGCAGGCACAGAAGCCAATATTTGTTTTTGGCCGGTTTAAAGTTCTGCTTTGATGCGTGTGCTGCTGAAAAAAACTGTCTGCGAAGTAAAGGGACAATTTTAGGCGAAGCCGTGGAACCTGATGTTTGAAGATAGCCTGCACACTTCATTGAGTTTGTAAAAGATTTGGATACAGGCTCAGGACTAAATGAGTCACCGGATTTCAGTGAGTCCACATCTATAAATATCTGCTGAAGATCTTTAAGGCATGCCTCATTTCTTGCGGTTTGTGTAAAGTAAGCGGCTGGAGATAGTTCCTTGCATATTTTTATCAGGCGGTGCTCTTCAATGGCTGGAGAAACGGGAATAATTGGAATTTCGAGAAGAAATGATGCTGCGATCGCAAAGACAGTTTCAGCGCGGTTCTCAGTAAAGATAATGAGGGGCTTGTCTTTTGATGGGGCTTTGGTGTTTAGCAAATTGGAAAAAGAGTAGAGATCCTCGTAGGTAAATGTTCTCGCTTTTTCTGATAAAAAAGTATTCGATGTAGGGGCTTTTGAAAATAGAATCTGATTTGGCTGAACCATTATGAATGCATGCCGTTCAAAGCGTTCAAAAAATTATAGTGAACCGGTTTCCCTTGCCTCCTGAAAATGTTTTCGGTTTCAATTCTTCCGTTGCGGATGTCAAAGTCAGGCAGTAGGTCATTTCTGAAAAGATGGCCAGTATTTAATCCGTGTGCCAGTCCTGGATCACCCAATAACGCGGCGCAAAAAAGAGTCATTTCCCGTCCGATTTTTGATTCCAAAAGTGTGGAGAAAACCATGTGGGTACGCTTACTCTTTAGCGAAGAAATTGTTTCCGCTAATTCAAAAATATTGCCATAAAGTGCGGGTTTGATAACAAAAAACAGGGAAGGAAATATAGTTTTCAGGTTTCGAAGCCGTTCAAATGAATGAACGCTTTCATCGAGAGCTACCGGTAAATTTATTTCAGACAAATAGTTAGATAGTTCGTTATCAGAATGATATTCACAGGGTTCCTCTACATATTCAATGGGTAGACCGTTAAAATATGAACCGTATTTCGAGAGCTGTTCAGCCGGCCAGCTTTGATTTGCATCAATCCGAAACCGTACTGCAGGATTTTCCTTGGCAGCTGCTTTTAACATATCGGAAAGTTTCTCAGGATCTTGATCAGCTTTACACTTAAATGTTTCAAAACCCCGATTGCGGGAACACTGAATGTGAAGAGCTAGCTCATCCGGGGTATTCACTCCAAGGATATCGTTCACCTGAACTGAGCCTTCAAGGTTAAAGCGAAAATATGAAGACAATTTACGGCCTTCACGTATCGAGAGAATCCGGAGTCCCATATAACTGAGAGCAAATTGGATGGATGAAGCTGATGGACTGTTTTTAAGCCATTTTTTAAGCTTTTCAAGAGTAAAATTAGAGGTAAAAAAAGAGTTCAATTCTGTAAGATTTTCTGATAGGACCGTTGATACGTCATTCAATGACTCCTCAGAAAATCCGGGAAGGGGAGATGCTTCAGCCCACAAATCTATCGAATTGTTCAGGTATCGGATCAAAATGCCACTGCGGTTATTGTACGTATCTTTACCCGTTACGAACGGATCTTTAAGAGGCAGATGAAATTTGTAGAGTGAAATCATGGATAATTATGAGAGTAAAATTCCGACAGAAAGCAGAACTCCGAAGAGAACCATAAACTGCGCTGTTCTTTCGAGTGTTTTGTTAAGTGAGCGCTTGTCTTTATGGAAAAAAACCTGCTTCAGTAAGGCTATAGCTGCTGGCAGACTCACCAAGGGTAAATAAATCCAGTATGAGTAACCAAAAAGCATGTTTAGTGCAAAGAGTGAAGAAAATGAAAGTGAGAGCAGGACAGCATATTCAGCCTTTAGTGCATTTTCGCCAAAAAGCACCCCTAATGTTCGCTTTTCGGAGATTACATCCTGGTGAACATCACGGAGATTGTTGATGACGAGGATATTAACGGCGAGTGCTCCCACGGGAACAGAAGCAATAAAAGCATCTGCACTCCACTCAAATGCATTTACATAATAGGTTCCCATCACGGCTGCAAACCCAAAGAAAATAAAAACAAAGATATCTCCAAGACCGTTGTAGCCCAGTGGATATGGCCCTCCCGTGTAGGCAATACCAAATATTAAGGAGAGTATACCAATCAAGAAGATTGGCCAGCCTGCAATCCAAACAAGGTAAAGCCCTGTAAAAAAGGCAATCGTCATGGTTAAATATGTTGCCCTAAACATGGCCTGAGGGGTAACAAGCCCCGCGGATGTAGCTCTTGTAAATCCAATTCGATCATCGCGATCGGCGCCTTTAATAAAGTCATAGTAGTCGTTGGCAAAATTAGTCCCTACCTGTATAAGAAGAGCACATATGAGTGCTACAACTGTAGTATCCCATCGGAATAACTGATGGTAGTGAGCCAGGGATGCCCCCGTAAAAACAGGAATAACGGAGGCCGGCAGCGTCTGGGGACGAGATGCACGAACCCACGTTAATAGATCAAATCTTTTCAATGAAGTATAAATTTCAAAATTCTTGTGTGTGATGTGTTTAACAGCATTAAAACCTAAATAAATTCGTGAATAGTTGTGCCAGAGTATCGATAACAAAGATAAAATAACATGAAAGCGCTTCTACTTTAAATAATTAATACAAAATTGTTTAAGGATTACTTTTTTTAATAAGAAATAAATTTTTGACTAATTAATTTTTAAAAATAGATTTGTCTCAATATCTTAAATGCAATTGTGAACTGAGAAAGTGCGTCATTTTTTTCACAATCGAAACAATACTTTTTTTTCAGATTTAGAACCACAACCAAACCACTTATACTACACATTATGGCATATTCAAAACTTGAATATATTTGGCTCGATGGCTATAAGCCGACCCAGGGTCTCAGAAGTAAAACAAAAATTGTTCATGACTTTAGCGGAAAGTTAGAAGATGCTCCAATCTGGTCGTTTGATGGGAGCTCAACTCAACAAGCAGAGGGTGGAAATTCCGATTGTCTGTTAAAACCAGTAGCGATTTTTCCAGATCCTGATGTCGAGCATGGGTACCTCATAATGAATGAAGTACTGAACGCTGATGGAACACCGCACGAAACAAATGGTCGTGCTACAATTGACGAAGAGGATGAAGACTTTTGGTTTGGATATGAGCAGGAGTATTTCCTGGTTGATCCGGAAACGAATTTGCCTCTTGGGTTTCCAAACGGTGGATATCCGGGGCCGCAAGGACCTTATTATTGCGGAGTAGGCGCCCGGGCTGAATTTGGCCGTGAAATTATTGATGAGCATCTCGATATCTGCCTGGAAGCCGGCCTTAATATTGAAGGAACCAATGGTGAGGTTGCTGCAGGTCAGTGGGAATTTCAGATTTTCGCAAAAGGTGCAGCACGCGCCGGTGATGAGATTTGGATTGGACGATTCCTGATTTTAAGAACGGCAAGAAAATATGGTGTAGCTGTAGACTGGCATCCAAAACCTCTTGGTGATACCGACTGGAACGGATCAGGAATGCATGCCAACTTCTCTAACGGAGTGATGCGTGAAAAAGGAGGAGAAGAGCTGATGAAAAAAGTATGTGAAGCTTTTGGAAAGCATATCCAGGAGCATATAGCAGTATATGGAGCCGATAATGACAAGAGGCTTACAGGAAAGCATGAAACACAATCTATCGATAAATTTAGCTATGGTGTGTCAGACAGGGGTGCTTCTATCAGAGTGCCTGTCTCTACCGTAGAAGATGGATGGAAAGGGCGACTTGAAGACCGTAGACCTGCATCGAACGCCGACCCTTATAAAGTTGGTGCACGAATCATCAAGACTGTGCATTCAGCAATGTAAACTATTTCATTGTTTATGATGAAAAGCCCTGTTTTCGAAAGAACTCAGGGTTTTTTTATTTACTTTGAATAAGATTGTAAATTTAAAAGTATGGATAACAAAGAGTCCGAATATACAGTACCAAAGCTTAACGATAATGAGCAAATTCGATTTGCTGTATCAGATATTGACGGAATATTACGAGGGAAGAATATTTCCGTTAAGAAACTGAAAAAATCGTTTAAGAATGATCTTGGATTCTGTAATGTAATTTTTGGATGGGACTCAGAAGATCGTATTTACGACGGTGAAGGTGTCACGGGCTGGCACACTGGTTTTCCCGACTCAAAAATTACCCTGGATCTTTCTACATTTCGCAGAACGCCATGGAATCATGATATTCCGTTCTTTCTCGCAGATTTCAGGCACTCCAAAGAGTTATCACAGATATGCCCGAGAAGTCTTCTCCATAAAGTGGTTCAAGAAGCTGCCGAACTTGGCTACAAGCCAAAATTTGCCACCGAATATGAATGGTACAATTTTCAAAAATCTTCAAACGGGTACCAAACGTCAGACAAAAAAAATCCTGAACCCCTCACACCCGGAATGTTTGGGTACTCAATGCTCAGAACGTCTCAGTACAGTGGTTATGTGAACGATCTATTTCGGATGATGAGGGAATTTGGTGTGCCGCTGGAAAGTATACACACGGAAACAGGTGATGGTGCCTACGAGGCCGCAATTGAATATGCCGATGCGGTGGAAGCTGCAGACAGAAGTATTTTGTTTAAGAGCGGTGTAAAGGAGATTGCTTACCAGCATGGAATCTCAGCAAGTTTTATGGCAAAATGGAGTATGGATCTTCCGGGTTCCGGTGCGCACGTCCACCAAAGTATCTGGGATACAGGGGATTCAAAAAATCTTTTTTTCGATGAGGATGATCCGGAGAGAGTAAGTCCACTGATGAGGCATTATGTTGCGGGGCAGCTACACTGTTTGCCATATATTTTGCCAATGTATGCTCCCACTGTTAACAGTTATAAACGTTTTGTGAAAGGTTCCTGGGCGTCTACAACGGTTAGCTGGGGATTTGATAACAGGACGACTGCGATTCGGGCAATTTCGGCAGGTAATAATGGTACCCGGGTCGAACTCAGGGTACCCGGAGCCGATGCTAACCCATATCTGGCCATAGCTGCATCACTGGCCTCAGGGCTATACGGCATAAAACATAAGCTGGAGCCTGAACAGCCTACATACGGAAATGAGTATGAAAATAAACAAGCCTCTCAATTGCCAGCTACGTTAAAAGAAGCTATTTCAAAGATGAAAACCTCAGAGATTGCACAAGAGCTATTTGGGGAAGTTTTTACTTCACACTTTTTGAAGACACGTGAGTGGGAGTGCGAGCAGTTCGAAAAAAACGTCACAGATTGGGAAATAAAACGATATTTTGAAATCATATGAGAGCCTTCTTCATGCAAAGATTATTTAGGCTATCCTCACATTTGTTCAGAATAAAATTAAAGATGACCAATTAAATGCTTCAAATTGACTTCAACAAGATTGTAAAAGAAGCTGTGCGCGAATACGACAGCAGTAAGCAAGTGGTAAATGTTTCTGATATCAGTGCGCAGGTTTCTACGAATCACGTTTACAGAATTAAGTTTTCCGATGGAAACATCATCATCGCAAAGCTCTCTTACTTTGGAAAATATGAACACTTTGTTGAGGACCACAGCATCATTAATTCGCTGGCTAACAACCTTCCCTCACCATACGAAAATGTGCTGGCACGCTCGTTGATTAAAGGGAATTCATTGTTCGTCCATCGTCATCAAAGCAGCCTCATTGATGCATGGGTTGTTTTTTACCGTCCAATGAAAATCAGGAAGAGGATGCCAAGGCGAATGGACGAGACACAAATCGTTAAATTGGCGAAATCTTTTGCTCGGTTCCATAAAGCCTGCTACAGCGTTAAAAATACCCTTCCTCCATCGTCCAAAACACTATCTGTCGACATCAACCACCTGATTGATATACTGGAGACCGAAGAGGGAAAACACGAGCACAGGATGCATCACGACCTGATTCGCTCTCAGTGTGATATTTTCCTCAAAAATCTGGAAAATCTTGGAATGGATACCCTCAATCCTATCCCGGTTTTTGTGGACTGGAACATTGGCAATTTTTCAGTAACCTCGGAGTTCGAGCTCTACTCCAGGTGGGATTACGACTGGTTTAGGGTGACAACCCGAATGATGGACTTCTATTTTTTCAGCCGAATTGTTTCGGATGTCGGGGACAAGACCATTTTCAGTTATGAGATCGAGCGGCTCATGGAAGACAGATTTATTCTATTCCTTCAGGCTTATCATGAAGAATATCCGCTCAAAAGAAATGAAATTCTATTCTTGAAAGAAGCGTATCGCTTTTTTCTCCTGAATTATGTTGTAAAGTACGGGCGCTATTTTTTCCACGAGATATTTGCAACACGGCTTCAGCAGGAGGCATATAATATTCATTTGCCGGGGATTGAAGATCAGTTTGACCCCGACATTCTTTTAAACGCACTTCATTTATAAACAACATTATGGCAATACAGAAAGTATCGTTTAAGAAAATCGTAAAGAACTTCAAAGCAGTGTTTATTGATTCCTATGGTGTTTTAAAAAATCATTCGGGACTAATTGACGGGGCTGACGAAACCATTCATTTTTTAAGAGAAGAAGGCCTTGCGATACGAATATTGACGAATGATGCGTCCAGAAGTCAGCTACAACAGCTTGAAAGATTTAATAAACTGGGGCTCAACAGTATCAAAGAAGACGAAATCATTACGTCTGGAATGTTGGCGAGACAGTTCCTTGAGCTGAAGATCAGAAAAGGGAAGGTTGCCTACCTGGGAACGGAAGACTCAGCAAAATATATATTTGAGAATGGCTTAGAGGGTATTCCGGTATCCGAAATTGAGGTAGATGATGCAAAACACTTTGATGCTTTTCTATTTTTAGATGACGAAGGATTTGACTGGAACTCAGACATTAACAAAACGGTAAATTTTCTCAGGAGAAAAAACCTGCCAATCATTGTAGCTAATTCTGATAAGTATTATCCAATTTCCAATAATGATGTTGCGGTGGCCATTGGTGCCATTTCAAGACTCGTGGAATCTGTGCTGAATCAAAAATTTATCCGATTTGGAAAACCCGATTCACAAATGTTCACCTTTGCATTCGACGGACTCAATAAGTTTCACAACTTTAAACGTCATGAAGTACTAATGGTAGGAGATACCCTGCACACGGATATTCTGGGCGGTAACAAATTCGGACTACAGACTTTACTTGTGCTCTCTGGAAATACCCGACCCGAAAGCGCCGAAATGAAAATAAACGCAAGTGGAATCATTCCTGATTATATCTCCGATTCTATCCTTACATAGAGTTATTTCTTTTATAGCGACAACCAGGGAAACTTCTTAAAATTCGATTCATATACTGTGTGGTGCTCAATAAAAAAGCGGGCCCTGAAATCAGGATTCCCGCTTTTGGGTCAACAAACAAGATTGAATATTCTCTAGTACAATTCTTCGATTATTCTAATTGCTATCATCATTTCCATCATCGCTTCCACCTTCATCATCTTCTTCGTCTGATGTATCTTCCTCTTCTTCCACTTCCGGCGTGAGTGTAATATTTGCAATGGCTGTATTTTCTTCACGGACGGTAACGCTGACGGAATTATTTTGAAATCCTGATTTTGTAACTTTTATCGAATAGCTCCCCGTGGGTATTTCGCTCAAAATAAATGTACCGTTTTGGGTTGTTAATATAGAGTTTGTAGGTGGTGTTGTTGTAATATTTGCATTCGCCAGTGGTTGTTCTGTTTCGCTGTTGAGCACGAGCCCTTCTATACTGCCAAAAGTTTCAAGATCAATGGCATCTTTTTCACATGAAATGAATGTGAAGATGATTAAAAACAAATAAATAAATCTGTGGTTCATGGTCGTTCTGTAGTGATTGTGGAAATTTTATTGAATTGTTGGTGTATCAGCAGATCCTTTTCAAGATTGTCATACCTAAAGAAATATCTTTTTGTACTGGATGCGTTTGAGGACTTTGGACCTGCTAATATAGAGAAAGAGATTATTTGTTCATTTTCTTGAGGCTGCACAAGCAGTAAGTTTGAATGTCCACGAAAATTTGCAGCAATGTTATAGGTATGATTCCCATTGCCTAACACAATTTTGTTATTTTCGCCTGTTACATCAATATCAGCTGCCGCTCTTGTAGAACCACCGGATTGTCGAATAGAAACAGAGTTTTGTTTTCCGTTTTGAACTACGACGACCTGGCTCTTTGATTTTTCTCCGGAAGTATCTGCTTCAGCTTCTTGATAGGGATACAGAGCCATAATAACAATGCTGCTATTTAAAACAGCAACGAACAAAAAAAGAATAAGATTTGGAACCATTTTGTAAAACCTCATGGAGTGTACCCGATTAACGAATGCAAAGAAGAGGTATCAGTTTACCCACCACTCATCTGCTCCCTGTGTATGATGTTCAATGTGAATTGCCATATTTCCGTCTTGCACGATTTGTATTGGTAGCTGAGTGGGAACACTCTGCTCAACCGTAGCGACATTGTTATTGTTAGTTTGCAGTATTTCAGCGGACCTGAAACCCGATGCATTTGAAAGAAGAGAAAATCCCCTGAAATCCTGCATAATTGACGCATAATTCTTATCGCCATATTGATGGATGATCGCTTCCAGATCAGAACCATATTGGATAATTTCCGCTTCGTTGTTTCCGTCTTTTTGCTCTATGGAGGCACCGTTTCTGTTCCCCTCCTGATAGATTGATGCTGTAGATCCTCCGTCAGAAGAACCATCGCAGGGGGCAAATGGTGGCGGACATGGATTCGCTGCACCCGGTGGATTGAATGAAAAAGAGTCGCCGGAACCGCCCTCCTGTAAAACTGATGCCAGGTTATTCAATCCCAGCTGGAAAATTTGAGCCCAGTGGCTGCCTGCCTGAAGTATAGCGGCCACATTACTTGATTCGTATTGAATTATTTCGGCATAGGAGGATGATGGTGAATTGGATACGCCGTTTTCTCCCTGAAACGGAACCCCGGGCGGTGATCCGTCAAAGCCGTTGCCCGGAAAATTACCAATGTATGAATCGTCGTATGAGACATTACCGGGATCCTGCTGAATATACCCCTCATGAAAAGTTCCAACCTGTTCAATATGGGCCTCATTCGACTGTGCAAACAGCATACCTGTTGTTAGCAGAAATATTAGACTAAGTAGAATCGATTTTATGGTTTTCATGGCGGTGGTGGTTTGTTTGTAGTCAATAATGTGAAAGAAAGATCTGCACAGATTTCACACTGTGCAGAAGTATTGTAATTAAGTCAATTAAATTTGGATTAGATCTTCTAAGGTCATGTTTGCAATATTACCAATTCCAATTTGTGAATTACCCGCATCATACAACCGACTGATAAGTGCTGCAATTCCAGGTCTTATTTGCCCCAAAAAACCTAAACATGTTCGGCCACCACGAAATGAATACTGGGTGATAGTTAGACACGAATTTTACATTAGAGTTTATTAATTGAGCAATATTCAATCTTGATTAAAAAATCCCGGCACTTTTTTCAGCACCGGGAATGATTTTTTTAACGTTGGATAATAGTAGCGGAATTGTCACCTCCAAGCTGTGTTTGAACTGCGGAGTTATTGTTACCGAATTGAGAAATTTCTGCCATATTCATTCCTCCTTCTTGAACTTGTTCCGCGAAATTCAGGTTACCATCTGAAAAGATAGTTGCTGAAGACGAAGTACTTGCACTCCCAGAATCAGGACCATTTTGACTTTGATAAGCGATGTTATCATTACCACGTTGTTCAACTGACATTACGTTGCCTCGTGTATTATTTGGTGAAAAGTTGAATTGTCGTGATATGTTGTCATTTCCAACTTGAACAAGAGTAGCGTTGCTCGTTCGTGCTGAAGATTCTTGACGGCCGAAGTTTCTATTACCTCTTTGAGTAATATCCATTCTAACTGTTTGATTTGTTCCTTCTTGAAGAGCTCTGTTATCGTTACCAACTTGAAGTACATCCAAATCGGCTTGACCTTTTGTAGAAGATTGATCTGATTCGTTACGGTTTCCTACTTGTTTTGCATAAGCGTCAGAAGCTCTACCCTGTTCTTGATATGCATCGTTCCATGAACCTACTTGTTCAATGAACGCTTCACTACCTGTACTACCAGTACTATTTTGTACTTGTTCCGCCACATTATTATTCTGCGCAAAAGCCATTCCTGCTGTAAACAGCAGAGTTACTAAGAGTGTTGTTAGCTTTTTCATCGTTTTATCCTTTTATGTTTGGTTAAGTCAAACTACCTGCTCCGGTTTGAACCAGGTAGACCCGCATTTTGCGGGAATTCTGGAGATGAAAAAGCGCGTATGGTATCCCTGCAAACAATTATGTAAATTATGTTTGCAGAACGGCGTTGTGGTGTTCACCCTTACAGTTACCTGTAAGCATCCTCAGCGTCGTTTTGCGCTTTTTATCCCCATATTCGTTTAGAATTTCATGCCATATTTTTTTGGTTAAAAGAACCGAGGCCGTACTACTATGCCGAGGTTCACGTTCCAGTGCTGGTCGTTATACTTTCCTTGTCGTACTCCGTCAATGCCATCATTCAATAGGTAACGGTAGTGGCTGCTAAGCCGAACTCCAAATACATCATTCAGGCGATAATCCAGTCCGGCCTCAAAGGATGCTGCCGGAAAAAACTGCCGATCTAATATTTCATACTGTTTGTCGAATGCAAGAACGCCTGCACCCGCACTCATGTAGGGCGAGAGCCTATATTTTGGCGTCGCGTATACATTCAGGAGAAGTTCACCCGTATTAACGGGGTTGGAAAAGAGCCTTTCCACACCGATTTCACTTCTCTGAAAATTTAGTTTAGCAGAAAAATAGGTATTTAAACCCCGCTCAATTTGCAGCATCACACCCGGTTTTCTTTTTGGGGAGCTGTAGTTACCAATGTGGCTGCCCAGGGTGGCCCCGGCTCCAACAAACCAGCCCGACCGAAGCTGCTCCTGCTCAATAATTCCGAAATAATCTCTTTGCAGCTGCTCCTCTCTTTTTCGTTCAAATTCAAAATCTTCTTTATAGGCAAGTACTTCTTCCATGCTTTTTGCGCCCCAAATACCGTCTTCAATACCTTCGATGATCAAGAGTTTTACTGCCTCATCGATCGCTTCGGTTACGGCCATTACAGGAGGTTCATTGTAGGTGAAGCCGGCTTCTGCCTCGAGCAGGCGATTGGTATCGATGAAACGAAATGCACCGCCCTCAAGCTGCTGCGAAATAATTGATTTTGTAGTGTGAACAGTTTTTAGTATTCGCCCGCTTTGTGTAGAAACTGCCCTCAGGTAAATGGTTACCTGGTCCTTCCGGAACATGTTTGATCCCCCGGTAGCCAGGTAGCGAAGTCCGGAGCCACCCGTAATCACGTTGGTATCATACCCGATAATGCCTCCTTCCAGCATCACTCCGGCAAACAAAAGAGGGGGTAGGGGTCCTGGGCCTTCCGGTCCTGAGTGCTGCTGGCGTATAGATTGTATGATCTGTCGCTCATTGAGCAGATTAGAAATACTTTCCCGTTCAATGGGCGTAAACCAGCCTGAATCTTCCATCGATTTTATCAGAATAGATGTGGCTCCCTGTGTAACGGCTGTAGACCAGCTGGCTACACGCTCAGAAGGTTTGTACTGTCCGGTTTGATCTCTGAAACGGTATACAGCGGCAACAACGGGTTCTACGGGCTCAGGAAGCTCTCTCAAAGAATGGTTTGATTCACTAAGAATACCTTCGGTGGCCCTGTCGGTGTGCATCGGTTTCATGGTGCCAGCACATGAGACTGAGAAAACCAGAATTAAAACATAGGATATGTAAGAAATAAATTTGTACATCTTTAAAAATTTGGGATGGTAATGCTGGTTTCATCTCCGGTAAGGATGTTAAAAATCCTGATTTCAACCCCGTTGGCACCGGGAATCACTTCAATGGTAAATTCACCAAATTCAAATCTTGACTCATCAATATTTCCTTCTTCCCCAAACTGTTGTAGTACCAAATCCCTGGTAAGCTGTGATAAAATTTGACGCTGCAGAGAATTTTGAAAATCCTCAAGTGGATCACGGGAAAAGCGATCAGTTCCAAATTCTTCCTCAAATAAATTCTGGGTATCGGCTGAGTTCTTTAACCATGAATAATTGGCCGGACTCCCACCAAATGCAGGATTCTTGGGTACATAAACTAACTCCTGTGAGAATACAGTAGTGCTCAAACCAAACAGAAGAAAGAACAAAACGATGAGGGATATGAATCTCTTTGAATAAGTCATATTTTAATAGATTACAAAGTCTTGTGGATTATTTTTTAAATAGTTCTGAGTGATATTGACGGCATATTTTCCAGCCTGTTGTATAAATTCATATCTGGGCTGTAGGCGGTATTTAAACGTTTCGGTATCGTTCGCTTTCACTGAAATAATCGTTCCCAAACCCGGGGCAGGTTGTTCAGAGATGGTAATTGTAAATCCAGAGACCGCTTCAGGTGCCGTCCAGTTTTGATAAAATACATCGTAAAAATCTCTGCCAATCTTTGATCTTGTTTCATCAATTACCATCCCACTAATACCGGTAAGTATATTCTTTTCAGCCTCTACATGGCTTTGATCAACCACTGTGTCGGCTTCTTCTTCTGTTAGTTCACGAAATGCTTCCCGAAATTTTTCCAGCATCTCCTGGTCAGTAGTCTGTTTTTCTTCACTATTATTTTGAATAGCGGACTTTGGACATGCCGGATTTTGTAATACTTCATCAATAGGGAGGCCGGAATCTGTAAACTTCACAATGTTTATTGGAATGATCAGGCTGGTGCCGGCCGGTATTGAAGATTTGTCTTTAATAACATCGGCATTGTACTGATAAATAATTGGCTCAAACTGAGCACTTCCAAATCTTAGTGAGATATCCTGAAGAGATTCAGAATTTTCTACTTTGTAAGTTTGGAACTGTTCACATTCAGAGCTCTGAATATTTTGTGAGTGAGCACATAATGGAAGCGCTACCAAGCAAAATGTAAATAGATATGATAGCTTAATATGTGAAGCTAATTTTCTCAAAATGAATGCTACCCTTATCAGTAAAAACAATTAATAACTAAGTACGTCTCTTCTTCTCATTAAAAACTATGCGCTGATAATTTGAATTTCCACATTCCGACAATAAATTATTTGAATGACAATTCAATTTATAAATCAATAATTATCAATAATTAGCTTCCATTAGAAAAACAAAATTTCTTGATTCAGAACATTAGACTTCTTTAAAAAAAATAAAAGTTGTTCTAAAAAAAAATTCAGTCATTTAGGCTTTCTGTCTTGAAATAAAATACAGGTTTATTTACCTGTTCAGTTTTATCCAAGTTCACTACAAGAAAAAGTTGGTAGAAAAAATTGTTCTTGCACTACACAAACATGTAGAATTTTACTAAAGATATTTTTACTGTTTATAGTCGCTACTTGTGTAAGAAGAGTTGCAAATTTTGTCCGCAGAGCAAATCTGCTTTAATTAAAATTTGAAGGGGTATAGCCTTTAATCGTGGTAAATAAATGGATAAAAATGACTTACCAGCTTTGCGAAGCTTTTGTGAAAGGCAATGTTAAAAAAACTTCAATTCCAGACCATATAAAGGATGTTTAATCTGAAATTGACTTTCGGCTCTAGACTATAGCGATAACCAGGGAAACTTCTTAAAATTTGGTTTTCGTTTTTCGAGAAAGGCTTTTCGACCCTCTTCGGCCTCTTCGGTCATGTAGGCCAGGCGGGTGGCTTCGCCCGAAAAAACCTGCTGCCCCACCATGCCGTCGTCAACCAGGTTAAACGCGAATTTGATCATTCGAATCGCTGTCGGACTCTTGCCCAAAATCTCCTGCGCCCATTCAAAAGCGGTATCTTCCAGTTTATCGTGGGGAACCACCTCATTCACCATTCCCATTTCAAACGCTTCCTGTGCATCGTAATTTCTACCCAGAAAGAAGATCTCCCGGGCGCGTTTCTGACCAACCTGGCGTGCAAGAAGAGCCGAACCGAATCCGCCGTCAAAGCTGGCAACATCGGCATCGGTCTGTTTAAAAATGGCGTGCTCTTTACTCGCCAATGTCAGATCACAAACCACGTGCAGGCTGTGACCGCCGCCAACCGCCCAGCCGGGAACCACACAGATTACCACTTTGCTCATAAAACGTATCAAGCGCTGAATATCGAGTACGTTAAGCCGCTGAACGCCATCGCCGCCCTCATAGCCTTTTGCACCCCGTACTTTTTGGTCTCCGCCCGAGCAAAAAGCATATACGCCGTCTTTTGCCGGACCTTCCCCCGTAAGTAAAATAACCCCGATGGATGTGTCTTCTCGTGCATCAATCAGGGCTTCTTCAAGCTCAAACAGGGTTTTCGGACGAAATGCGTTTCGAACCTCTGGCCTGTTAATCGCAATTCGCGCAACGCCACTTCGTTTTTTGTAGGTAATGTCTTCAAATTCTTTAACAGTGTTCCAGTTCTCCATGGTGAAGGAATTTTATTGTTCGTTTTGGTTTGATGCGTTCATTGCATTCGACAAAATCGTCAAAATTTCTTGGGGCTGATCGGTGTGAACCCGGTGGCCTGCGCTATGTACAATATGCAGATGTGAAACAGGGATCTGCACGCTCATCTGAGTCATTCTCGAAACGTAGGAAGGATCCTGAGAACCTGCAACTAAATGAACCGGCATCTGAAGAGATGAAAGTTTATCACAAATATTCGGCATTACTCCGGAGCCAAATTCAAGAAGAGAATAAGCCATCTGTTCTGCATTCTGCTTCATTGAAATATCCCTGTAGATCGTTTTAAAAGTTTCTGGCGTTTGCGAGAAGAGTGGGAGGGAAGCCCACTTGTTTAAAAAATTCTGCTGATTTTTGTTGATTTGATCTGCTCTTTTCTGATCTGTCTGAACCCTGGCTTTTCTCTCCTCAGGTGATGACAGCCCGCAGTGTGCGCTTTCCAAAATCAATCCTGAAAAAAATCGAGGATATGCCGTGGCTAGTTGAAGCGCAAGCCGTCCGCCCATGCTGTAGCCGTAAAGAACCATCGGCTCAAACCGAAGCCTTTCAAGTATCGATGTTAGCTGATGAATCTGATTCTCTGTCTGATAGAGTGAACTGTTGTCAGGCGTTCGGGTATCACCGTGCCCAACCAGATCAATGGTGAGTGGATTGGAAAAGATTTTGATCTGCGGAATAAGGTGATCAAACACCCGTCCGCTTCCCATAAAACCGTGCAGCATCAGCAAAAATGGCAACTCTGGTTTTGACTGATGAAGTGTTACAGAATAATCGACAGACTGGGCAATAAGGCGCACTTCTTTATCCTCCCCAAAGTTCAGTTCGAAGGTTCATACTGGCTGATGCATCGGTCACGCACTCAATCACCGTGTGGTGTTCAATTGAGTTTATTTGAAGTGACTCCAACTCATTCAAGGAAGATATCTCCCTGTAACCTAAATTGTGTGCCATCGCTAAATGCTCAACAGACGCCTGCTGGGGTGTGGCAAAAAAATCCTTAAATATATCCTGCCCTCCGGATTTTTTCATCATTTTGTGAATCGGAAGCATCTGGAAAATGGTCCCGCCCCCGTTATTAATGACGATTACGACCATTGGCTGATCCAGTTTTTCTGAAAGGCTTAAAAGTGCATTGCTGTCGTGAAGAAAAGCCAAATCGCCCAGAATTGCGCACGTTTTCCTTTTTGATGCGATTTGAACCCCAATAGCGGTGGATGTGATACCGTCAATACCAGCAGCTCCGCGATTAACAACGTGGTGGCCAAAGGGTGATCCAAACAGTGCCATATCGCGTGGAGGAAAGCTGTTGGAGATCATCGTGTTCCAATTTTCGTTAAGCTGATTACTCAAATGTGAGAAGATATGTCCGTCGGTAAGCTCTGTCGCAGTATCCAGCAAATGCATCAATGCTTTACTTGAATGTTGCTCTGCTCTTTTCCAGCTTGAATGCCAGTTCTCAAACGAGCGAGAAGTAATTTCCTGTAGGTTGATAGAGTCGCTGTTTCGACATAAAATTTTATAGTTGACAGACATGGCGTGATCCTGGTCTGCGGCTCTTGTTGAAAAATGTACCGTTGGGACGTCCCTCCACTCTTCCATTGCTGAAAGGATAGAGTGAGTGAATGGCTGATCGCCAAAGCGAATAATTAGATCGGGTGAAAGCTCCTTACGGGTTTCCTTATTTCTCAGAAACTGCTCATAACGCAGATAGACTTTAAACGAGTCACGGTCGATGAGCTGACAGCCCGGCTCAGCGATAATCGGAGCCGAAATTATCTGATGAAGTTTCCGAAAATGGTCACTCGGGGTTTGAAACGGATTTGAGGGTCCGGCAATGATCAGGGGTCGTTCAGATCGATTAATGAGGGAAACCAGTGAATCAGATAAATGAATTTCTTGAGAGGAAGACTCAAAAGGAGGAAAGGTTCTCGTTACATTTTTTGCAAACAAGTCAAGAGCCCAATCCAGGTCGGTTTGGTCGGGTTCAAGCGGTTTTCGAAACGGCATATTAATGTGAGCAGCTCCGCCGTGTAAAATCGATTTTTCAACAGCCTGTTTTGCCAGATATATCAATCGTCTTTGATCAGATTCATCGTTTTCAGTCTCACCGGTGTCATAAAAAAAGAATGCTTGATCGCCATAGAGTTTTACTTGATCGATGGTTTGTGAGCTTCCAATTTGTCTGAGATTTGGCGGTCGATCAGCCGTAATCACAATAAGCGGTACACCAGACTCCTTCGCTTCAGTCACTGCCGGAAAATAGTTGGAAGCGGCTGTACCCGACGTGCAGATCAATACAGATGGCCTGCCCGATTGCTTGGACGCACCCAGTGCCATAAATGCTGCAGAGCGTTCATCCAGCACTACGGGCGACTGTAAATGCGGATGCAGTGAAGCAGCTAAGGTAAGGGGAGTGGATCTCGATCCCGGTGAGATGAATAAGTGCTCAACTCCGTTAACGTAGAGATGATGCAGGAAAGTAGCTGCACGAAAAAAAGGTTTATGCATGGTTCTCGCCGGGCATATTCAGCGCATCAATGAGGGGGCGAAACTTTAGTAACGTCTCGTTCCACTCTTTTTCAGGATCAGAGTCGGCTACAATACCGCAGCCGGCAAAAAGCTCGGCTTTGTTTTTATGCAATAGCGCACTTCGAATACCCACGGCAAACTCACCGCAGCCATTCAGGTTAAACCAGCCAACCGGCGCAGCGTACCATCCTCTGTCAATTTGTTCGATTTCATGAATATGCGGAAACGCCTCAGATTTTGGATATCCGCCAACAGCAGGGGTGGGATGGAGTTCCCGGATCAAATCATGGATCTGAACGCCATTTTTGATCTTGGCCTCGATGGGTGTGAAGAGATGCTGTACATTATTCAGCTTTTTAACACGCGGGTTATTAGGATTTGTGACCTCCGTACTGAGCTGCTTTAAGCTGTCGCGAATGGAGCGCACGACAAATTGATGTTCACTCAAATCCTTTTCGCTGCTCATTAACGACTGCGCGAGGGATGCGTCTTCAAGTGCGCTGCTACCTCTGGAGGCGCTCCCGGCCAAACCTTCGGTTTGTAGTTTACCATCACGAAATGTTGCCAATCTTTCCGGAGTAGCTCCCACAAAAGAGGTGTGCTCATCCTTTTGGATTAGAAAATTATAGCAATCGGGATATTTTTGGCGAAGACCGTGTGCGAGAAGTGTGGGTTTAAACTGTTGCTTCGACTCCACCGTAAGTGAGCGGGCCAGTACGATTTTTTCAAAGGTATGATGACTAATAAACGACTTCGCTCGATTTACTTTACGAATCCAGTTTTCTTTTTCGTCGGGTGTTTGAAGAGTACAAAGAATGGTGCCCGAACCTTCAGACGCTTGTTGAGAGTGAGTGAGCTTGCCAGACATATTTAAAAACCGTGTGAGCCTGGCGATCACTTCCTGATAAATTTCATCAACGGTTACGTTATTTTTTTCAAACGTAAGCGTTAGTAAATGGAGGTCGCCAATCTCTATGAGCATCCACTCTGGTAAAACAAATCTGGCAGCGCCGAACTTTTTCCACACAGCGCCCACATTGTGATCGTTAAATGAGTAGCCGCCCAGCAAAAGAGGGCCCGCCATTAAGTGCTGCGTTACGGTATATGCATCTATTGACTCCTTCAGGCTTGCTGTCTGATCGGCAATATCTTCAAAACGTCTTTTTCCTGTGCTTTTTAGCTCACGGATTTTGCCGGCAGCTGAAATTGAGATCTCTTCAGAAGGGTGATTCCAATAAAATTTTTCTTGATAATCGTTATTAAGCTCAAGAGCAGCAAGAGGATCGATCCCGGTAATTGGAAGAGTTATAGACAAGAGCTCAGCAGTAGAGTTATTTACTTCCTTCAAAAAAGTAGTAAACTCTGCAGAGTCGAGCGACTCAATAAATTCTGTTGGGGTAATATGTTCCATACGACAACTATTAAGAACAAACAGTTAACTTTCATTACTTTCAATAATTATTGAAAGTTAATCATTCCCTATTAGAAATGCCACCATCTGTTTGCGAACCAACGAAGTATAACGATGAGTTTGCCTTTCAGCAAATCAAAAAAGGCTATTAAATTTGATGTTGCGCGTGTGCAAAAAAGGTCGCCTGTCTTGTTCAAAGCTTATATAATTTAGAATCTGTCTTCCGACTCACCCTCTTTCCCTCTCCATATAAACAGAGAGGGATGTAATGTCTAAATTATTTAAGCATAATTTTATCGGTTATCACTTATTGGACAGCCTTACCCAAAATCAGAAAAAATTATTCGGCGTCGTCAACCCCGCCTGTATTAAAGGGATGCTGGATACCATACTCATCAGGGTTGAAATCGGCCAGTTCATAAAAGTAGTCCCATGCCAGTCTGCTCTGTCCGTTTTTTTCAACCCAGTTGGGGTGACTCTGTTTGATGAGGCCAACAGCCCGCTTGGCGTATCGTACACGTTCGCGGTGGTCGTCAATACGGGGAATAGCGGCAATCATGAGGTCGAGGTTGTAGCCGCAGTCGTAATCTTTTGGTTTATCTTGTGCTAAAAACATGTGGTAGTCTATTTCTTTCCTTTGAAACGTACACGAACTCAGATGGGATTGTGTAGTTGTTACTGCGAACAATGTAGCAGTTATTTACCACGAATTTCAACTCCTGGCAAAAATCAGATTTCACAGGGTTTTCCTTTATCAAAGGATTTTAAAAATCGTATCTTGTCCACTCAAAATAGAAAAAGCTTTTAAATAGTAGTTATGATTTATTCGTCTATCATTGATGCCATTGGAAACACACCGATCGTTAAGCTCCACAGAGTGACGGATGGTTTGGAAGGCACCATTACCGCAAAGGTTGAATATATGAATCCGGGCCAGAGTGTAAAAGACCGGATTGCGGTTAAGTTGATTGATGATGCTGAGGCGAAAGGATTGATCAAGCCGGGAGGGACGATTATTGAGGGTACCTCGGGAAATACGGGCATGGGCCTTGCGCTCGTAGCAGCCGTGCGTGGGTACAACTGTATTTTTACAACGACCGATAAACAGAGCCAACGCAAGGTAGATCTCCTTCGTGCACTCGGAGCCGAGGTGATTGTCTGCCCAACCAATGTGGAGCCCGACGACCCCGAAAGCTACTACTCGGTTGCCAAACGGCTGAGTGAAGAGATTCCCAACTCTTACTATCCAAACCAGTATGATAACCTGAGCAACACGGCGGCTCATTATGAGTCTACAGGGCCGGAGATCTGGGAACAGACCGAGGGTAAGGTTACGCACTACGTGGCCGGGATGGGGACCGGGGGCACGATTTCCGGGACTGCCAAGTATCTGAAGGAGCAGAATCCGGATATAAAAGTAATTGGAGTGGACAGTGAAGGCTCGGTGTACAAGCACTATTTTGAGACAGGAGAATTCAGTAAGGATGTGATTCATCCGTACGTGACCGAGGGAATTGGGGAAGATATTATTCCGGCCAACATCGACTTTGAATATATCGATGATGTGGTTCAGGTAAACGATAAAAACTCGCTGCTGATGACCCGCCGGCTTGCCAAGGAGGAGGGACTCTTTATTGGCGGATCTTGCGGAGCGGCTGTGTTTGGGGCGCTTGAGTATGTGAAAGCAAATCCGCTGAAGCCGGATGATTTAATGGTGATTATTCTGCCCGACAGCGGTACGCGCTACGTGGAGAAAATCTATAATGACGACTGGATGCGCGGACAGGGGTTTTTGGAAAGTGAGTAGGCAAAAGGCAAAAGTGAAAAGGCAAAAGTGAAACTGGAGCGAGCGTCTCGCTTGTGCCCCTATTTGACAATTGCGAATAGTCCAAGCGGACGCTTGTTTCAAGTGAGTTTGATCGCCACGAAATCACAAAAGCACGAAACCGATAAAACTGGATATCGTTGGGTAATTCATTCAACAGATCAAAGATCTCAGATCGCACATCGGAAATCGTACATCATCACTCTTCCCACCGCAGCACCGGGTAGCCATCCTCGGTGGTTCGCCAGATGTTTACCCAGTCGAAGCCGGGCATGTTCTGCTCGGCGGCCGGGCCCCTCATTTGGGCGGTAATGAGGCCGGTGGCGCCTTGGGGGTCTCCCTCATCGACTCCCGTATCCCTCCCCGTAGCTTCTATATCCCAATATCCGTGCTCGATCATCCCTGAATTCACCGCTGCATACCCTCCAAATGAGGAAATAAATTCTACGGCGCCGTCAATATTCATGGTTCCGGCAATAAAGGCATGTCGAATCACGCCCTCTGATTCATTTCTGCCTGCAAAGCCCCCTATCTCGTAGCTGGGAGGAAAATTACCATTATCTTCAATCGTCATTTCCAGGTTAGCCAATACATGAACGTTTTCTATTTGGCTATAATTATCAGCTACAAACCCGCCTGAATACCTTCCTCCTATGATTGTTCCTCTCATAAATGAAGACCGTATCTCACCCTGATTTTTTGTGGCAAATCCTGCCACTCCTATGTACCCTGTTACCCGCATATTTACATAAGAAAATTCGATCACACCATAGTTGTTTCTTACAAAACCACTTGTGCCCTGCCCTTGAATATCACCATGAGCACTGGATCCAATGATCGATCCATAATTTTCATAAACAAAGCCTGATCCAGAACCATCTTTACTGCCGCTGAAGGATGAATTTTCAATGGAGCCTTTATTAATCCCTATGAACCCTGCGGAAACCAACCCTGGGAAAGCAATGACTTTGCCATAGAAGTGACAATTTTTTATCGTACCCCCATCGTTCATTCCTATAAGTCCGCCGACTCCTTCCATGTCTGCAACGAGCGATGTACTGCAAACGACAAAAACCATATATGCTCTCGATGCCACGACGATCGGTCTGTGCCTGTCCCTGTTTCCCTGGGCGAAATTTCGCACCCGTAAAGCCGCAATCAAACTCCACACATTAATGGATCTGGAGGGATCTATCCCCACTTTTATTCATATTTCCGACGGACGTAGCCATGATGTAAATGCCCTCGATTTGATCCCGGTTGAGCCGGGAAGCATCTATATTATAGATCGTGGATACGTAGACTTTCAACGCCTCAACAGGCTCCATACCTGCGGAGGATGCTTTGTCATTCGAGCCAAAAAGAACCTTCAGTTTTATCGAAAGAGCTCTACGCCCGTTAATCGCAGCAACGGACTTCGTTGTGATTAAATCATTCGCTTAACAGGGCCAAAACCCAAAAAGAATTACCCGCACCCTCTTCGGCGTGTTCGCATGGTCGGTCCCGAACATCATCAGAACATGATTCTGCTGATGAACATTACAACAGCCATCGCAGAAACAATTGGGGAGTACTATAAAAGCCGCTGGCAAATCGAACTGTTCTTCAAATGGATCAAGCAGCATTTAAGAGTCAAGGCGTTCTATGAACAATCGCCAAATGCGGTAAAAACCCAAATCTGGACAGCTATCTGCAATTATTCAATCATACAAATTATTCAAAGAACGAATCATTATAACGTTGAAATGCATCCGCCAGCTGGCGGACAAGTTCTTAGCGTTGCAATAATAGCCCGTATGCCGCTTAAAGAGCTGTTTTCTGATGATTCACTCACGGGAATAAACACCCGATCCCGTAACCAATTGGGACTCTAAGACTTTTAACAATACACTATTGTTAATAGATAATTGATTCCCAACTGTTGAAAAGATATATCAGTCACTACATTGATTGGGTAATACCTTGAAATTAGTACCACCATTATCAATTATAATAATTGATTTGTTATTTAAAGAATTAATTATTATAACTTAATATAAGAAGATATCTAAATTGCTGATTTTTCTAAAATAGATGTTATAAAGAGAGTTGGTACTGATAAAAAAGTCTGTGCCTACGGAATAGGATATACAAAATGAACCCCAAAATCTAAATTAAAGAGGATTTTCATGATGAAAAATGGCTTAAAGCGGTTAATATTTATCATGTTGGTTTTCGCACTTTTTAGTTGTGATACAAGTATAACCAATAACTACGACCGCGAGAATAGAAATATTGAGATGAACGATGTAAATAATTTGCGATCGGGTACACAGAATAATTCTTTGGCTTCGTGTCCAGGTATTTCGAGTTCGGACTTTACTACGATAGTTTTTTCACACAAAATAAGAATAGAGTACAAAGATGCAGATGTATATCCGGTAGTTTCATGGGAAAGTAATAATCTGCAAACAACTACTTTAGATTATGATGGTGGAAGTTGGGCATATTATCATAACAATGGATATGGTTTTTTAGAGATAAAAATAACTGTTTTCGATGGTAGTACGAATTGTACATCGAATCATCTGGTTTATTACTAAAATCAATGAGAAATTTCTTCCGGTTGATTTATAATAATGTACTCGTAGTTTTTTTTACTCTGCTGTATGTGTGTGGAACCGGGTGCGAAAGCGGATTTGAGCCGTTGCAGGAAAATGACAGATATGTTTTTTCAATGTACGGCTCTCTGGATCTTCATGCCGACACACAGTGGGTTCGGGTGATGCCCATTGGGGAAAGTCTGATTCCCAGAGATCCGGAACCCAACAGTACAAAAGTAACCTTAATTCATCGTAGCAGCGGAGAGGAAACTCCCATGCAACGCGAGCTTTTTCGGTTTAGCAACAATGTTTATGTCTGGAATTATTGGACGAATAAGCAACTGCAACCCCAAGAAGAATACATAGTTCGCGCGGTTGCACCGGACGGAATGCAAAGTTATGCCACTGTAACAATCCCATCGGTGCTACCTGTACCTGATATTGATTATTCGGAAGGGGGAGAACAAGGAAGAATTACGGGAACAAGTGAAGATACATTGGTAACCGTGGAAACTCGATACCTGGTACAAGCGTTTGGGGACATTGGGTGTGCTCCGGAGAAGAAAATTGTTTTTTCTCATCTGGATGATGTAGTAATGAATCTCAATGGAGAATACCGTTTTCAAGTTGATAATAATGCGAGAATAGCTCGTGAATTAGGGGTTAGAGCATCGAATTATCGAGTGAACAAGATAGAATTGGTTGTAATTTCAGCCGGTAAAGAGTGGCCGGACATCGCTAACCTGAGCGAGGAAGAGATCGTTTTACCGGATGTGGTTTCGAACGTAAATAATGGAACTGGAGTCATTGCCGGAATTGCCAGTCGAAAGATCGAATTTACGCCAAGAAGGGATCCTTGTTAAATGCAACAAAAATGATATTTATAAATGGAGGTCGCTCATTAGCTTTTTGATTAAGATCCAAAAATGATTGAACGTTTGATTTTCAGAATAATACCCGCCATAATTTTTTTGATTTTTGGAGTTTTAATTTCGTGCTTGCAGGCTCAGAATGTTGTAATACGCGGGATTATAAGCGACTACCAGACCGGCAGGGTTCTCGATATGGCAAATGTAACCCTGCAGCCACTTTCAGGGAATGGCGGAAGTGGAACAACTACAGATGGTAACGGGCTCTATCAATTCAATAATGTGGCTGCCGGTGATTATCTGTTTATGGTTCGCTACATCGGCTACGAAATGCATTTGGATACATTGTCCATTGGGTGGAATTCGCAGAATATTTTGAATCATGTGCAAATGAGGCATTCTCTTGAAGAGCTTGAAGAGATGACTGTTTTAGGTGCAGGCGGAGATGATGTTACCCCCGGCAAGACCACCATTCGCCCGGAAACATTCGGGCGGGCGCCCACACCGGGGGGAAGTGCTGATTTGGCCAGTTATATTCAAACCCAGCCCGGAGTAGTGGCAACGGGTGACCGCGGAGGACAGCTTTTCGTAAGGGGCGGAACCCCCTCCGAAAATATGGTATTAATGGATGGTACCATAGTCTATCAGCCGTTTCATATAGTGGGGTTCTTTTCTGTATTCTCCGAAGACGTTGTTTCAAATGTGGATTTTTATGCAGGAGGCTTCGGCCCACGCTACAGCGGACGCACATCATCTGTGATGGACGTCAGGCTCAAAAACGGCAACCTTTACAACCAAAACTGGTCGGCTTCATTAAGCCCTTTTGGATCCGATCTGTTTTTTGAAAGCCCGGTCAGGAAGGGGAAAAGCTCGGTTATGGCATCTCTGAGGGGATCTTTAATTGAAGAGTCGAGCGAAATATATTTGCCGGAGAAACAACCGATGCGCTTTAACAGCCAGCTGGTAAAATATAACAGTTCAAGTGGCGATGGTATAAATTGCTCCGCACTGTTGATGCGAACTTACGACCGTGGCAAGCTCGATTTTGACTCGGAAGAATATTTTAAATGGAGTAATCTGGTAACGGGCAGCCGTTGTGCAGGAGTTTCCGCCGAGTCTATGGTTTCATTTATCGAGTTTAACTTCGGGTTATCTCATTTTTCAAACGAGGCAGGAGGGAACGAAGGGGGGGTAAGAAATTCACAGATTTTTAGATCGCATCTGGATATAAATCTAACCCAGTATGTGGGCAAATGGCGACTGGATTACGGTTTTTTTACAAACTACCGAACTCTTACATATGATATATCGAATCTCTTTGTTTCCCTGGATGAGAAGGAGCAATCATTTTTGAGTACCGGCGGATATATAAAAGTGGGTATTCCTGTCGGTGAGAAATTTTCGGTTGAACCGGGTTTGTCATTCACGAGTTATCTGAACCGGGTACCGTCCAGCCTGGAACCCAGAATTCAGTTTTCATGGCAGCCACGTGGAAGGTTGAATGAAGAAATTCATGGAGCTTTGGGAGTTTACCGTCAGCCATTTGTTGGATTGACTGATTACAGGGATGCCGGCTCATCTTTTACCGCCTGGATGCTTTTGCCTGATACAGACCGCCGAATGGAGGCAAGGCACGCACTATTGGGCTGGAGACAACCTTTAGGCCGCTTCTTAGATGTTTCTGCAGAGGGTTACTACAAGAAAATAGAAAATACACCCGTTGCAACCTGGAGCACTGTGGCTCAATTTACAACCGACCTTGCGTACGCTAATGGAACTGTTCGAGGGGTGGATGCCCGGTTTAATTTAAATTATCGTAATTTTTATATGGGGCTGGGCTATGGATATTCTATTACGGAGTACACAACAGCACAGGATCATTTTGGGATCTGGTTTGGTGAACCTGTTCAACGCTATAATCCGTCGCACGACCGTCGCCATCAGATAAATGTCCAGACAGGTTTCGAAATCGGGAAATTTTCAACAAATGTGAGCTGGATGTACGGATCGGGCTTTCCTTTTACCCGTCCTATGGGTTTTGACAGCTATTTTAGTTTCGAAACGCGTCCACCTGATGTAACCGGCGACTATGGCAAACCCCGGGTGCTGCTTGACAAGCCATTTCAAGGCCAGACGCCAGATTTTCACAGGTTGGATATATCTGCCGAACAGGCCTTTGACATGGCTTCAATAAAAGTGAAAGTGCAGGTCGGAGCCATTAATACCTATAACTGGGAAAATCTTTTTTATTACGATGTATTCAATCAGAGAGGAATTTATCAGTTGCCTTTGATGCCTTACCTGTCACTTAAAATGGAGTCAAACTAATAAGTGGCTTAAATTCAATACCACGAAAGTTGGTCTGTTATTTTTGTTTACAATGTTAATTTTTAGCTCAACTTCCGCAAAAATCAAAAAATCATCCTGTATTAGCTGGAAAAGATGGCATGTGGTGCTACAAGCCCCCCTTTAGATTGCCTTTATCCTGTCTGGATACTATCGTGTAGGCACCTCTTTTCCATCTTTACCTTAGATATGAAGTTTTCCATGCGGCAACCCCATCATGAGCTTATAGAATCGCTGAGATCCCTCCCTGCCTGCATTTGCTATACTCACTTGGTTGGGATGAGAAAGCAGAGGGCATGAACAGTGGTGGTGGAGGAACGGGTTGTATGGCCCCGCCGATGCAATCTGTTCTCTTGTCACCCTGGGCGTAATCCCGACGAGCTTTTCCGTTGGGTGGAGTGGAAGTATCTCCTGAAAATCATAGCAATTCTGGGCTACGTTAACGGTTTTTGGACAAAAATCATCTGCATTTATCAATAACCACGATTTTCGTAGCAACTATATCACTGCTCCTCCCATCGCAGTACCGGGTAGCCATTCTCGGTGGTTCGCCAGATATTCACCCAGTCGAAACCGGTCATGTTCTGCTCGGCGGCCGGGCCCCTCATTTGGGCAGTGGTCAGGCCGGTGACGCCCTCGGGGCTGCCATTGCCCACTCCTTTGTTTTTACCGGTGGTTTCGGTGTCCCAATAGGTGTCGATTAGGATGCCTTCATTCCAACCGGCAAGTCCGGTCATTTTGCCCGGTCCATCTGTAATCATTAATGATCCCGCAGCAAAGGACGTAGAAATCAACCCGTTTACTCCGTTTACCGCAACTAAACCGTTCGCTTCCGTCTCCTCAGATCCTGTAACAAAACTGACATTTACCTCACTTTTTGAATAAGAATTGGTGATTTCTCCATCGTTAATTAGCACTAGTCCGGCAGATCTTCTTGTCCCTTTTACTTCTCCCATAACAAATGAGGACTCAATTCGCCCACCAAGATTAGATCCTACAAATCCTGATGCTCCCCCCGTGCCATTCACTATTGCATCTACTGAGGATGAAATAATTTCACCATAATTTAAAAATGCCAGTCCATGAGCGGTCATGCCGCTAATACGGCCTGAAGCGTGGGAGTTGATAATTTTTCCTATGTTGACAGCAACAAGACCTGATGCACTTCCTGCTACGGAAGAAACCCCTTCAAATTTAGAATCTTCAATCAGGCCGGAATTTAATCCTGCAATACCTCCAATAGTATCACCGAGAAATCCTGAAACACGTCCAATAAATTGACAGTTACTTATGATGCCATCGTCATTAAAACCTACCAAACCACCAATTCCGCGTCTACCAGAAAACTCATCGTTTTTCTTTGACATTCTAACAGAAAAATCTGACCATTTACCCGGAAAATTTTGAGCTAACTGCTCGCTGTTATCAATCATAATGTTTACCAGCTGTGCGTTTTTAACTGTTCCAAACAGGCCGTGATGTTCATCACGTATACGCTGAATGTAAATATGTACATTTTGAATAACGAACCCATTTCCATCATACGACCCAGAAAAAGGCATATCCAAGTCTCCGATATTTTTGAAACCGGAACCGTTTTGAAGCTCCTTAGATGCCGAAGCATCAATATTTGCGATCTGAATAAAATGTTTGTCCAGATTTTCCTCTTCAGCTATTTCCTGAAGCTGTTCTAGTGTGGAAATTCTGTATGGATTTTCTTCACTCCCGTTGCCTCCGTCGAAAGGCCGACTTGTGTCATAAATGCAACCTTGAACTAGCTGTAGTATTAAAAGGATAAATATAATTTTATACGATGAAACTAAGATTAGATTAATCTTTTTAAATGTTTTTAAATTTCTCATGTTACCATATCTCCCAAATTTCGGCTCCCATATTTAAATTGATTAAAACATTTGAATCATCTGTAATTTCTTGATGAGTTATACCACACGTTATTATGGCAGGTTCATTATCAGGATTTGTCCATGATTTATTTTGTTTACCATAGAGATAATTTTGAGGATCACCGCCAAAGATCCAATTAGCTTGGTTATTATTGTATGAATGCGATGCACAAGTTATGTGACTTGGAATTGGGTTAGAATAAAATGCAACATTGCTTATACCATTGATTAGTTGACTATACATTTTATTGTTTTCAATTTTAACATGTGTACCTCCTGAAGCACCGATCCCTACCTGTCCCGGATTCACTCCAACATTGTTTTTAGCCTCCTGATAGGTTCCTCCCCAATCTCCTAGAATTATAAATGAACCTGAAGGAGATAAACTGCTTGCAACAGCATTCGTTCTCGCCCGGTTGTTGTTTACACGTATTGGATCATTTTGCACTCCATCAGATTTAAATATGTTGATCCAGTCTTCCAATTTTTTATTTCCATATGTAGCTGTGAGATCCATCGAATTCCTGATTATTTCAATGTTTCCGCCTGTGCATTCATCACACTGGAAAAAGTTTCTGCCCGGATTAAGCGCCTCATTATTACGCACGACTAACGGTCCCGAACTTTGTCTAAACCGTATGCCGGAGGCTACATTGGTAAACTCAGAAAATTGAATACGAATATTTTCTGAGTTGGTAAACATTACGGCTCCTTCGTTTTGTCCGCATACGGAAGTTTTGCAGTAGTAAGGGGCAATATTTTCAAACGTTAGATTCATTAAAGAAACGTTTTCACTACCATCTGAAAGGATGCCATGCCGGGTATAATTCTTTATGGTCATCCCATCCATATAATTGTTATCCATACCATCTTTGAAAGCCGCTTTAGTCGCGTCCATTCCATCAAGTGTCGCAGCAATTCCTATCCAAGTATTCCCATTTCTGGAGTTTTCAACTATTTGTCCCTGATAGGTACCTGGAAAAATGAAAAAAGTTGAACCTGCAGGGCAAATAAAATTTGCAAGGCCAAAGCTGTCATTGGGATATAAGTAAACGGTATCTCCCTGCTGATTAAAATAATCACTGCAATCAAATAAATCCCCCAAACCTCTTGTGCTTTCAATACGTTTCAGTTGCAGGCGAATCTCTTTCGCACTGAACGAGCGCCTGCTGAATGAAGACGAAGACCTTGAAAGAATAGTTTCTATTTTTGAAGCTGTTTGATCGCGCTGTGCTTTCGTTATGGCTGCTGGATCGCTGATTACAGTACCGATAACATCATCAAGTTTGGATAGGGTTTCTTTGTCGAATTGCACCGTGTTTCCAAAAGCAAGTAGAATCGGTTTACCCAGCTCCAAAATCTCCTCCTCGCTGAGGCTGTCGATGTCTGCGGCGCTCATGGCCGCTGCCTTATCCACCATGGCAAAGAAAGCCTGGGAGATCTCTTGCGGGGATGGGGATTGCACCATCTGTTTGGCCTGTGCCTGCATCTGGGCCGTGGTTATCGCGTTGCCAGTTGTCGATGGGGATTGCATCTCCTGGGCGCCTGTCAGGGATTCCTCGCTACAGGAGAGGATGGTCAGTGCGCTCAGTCCTATCAGCAGGATGGACAAAAAAATGTTGTGTATTAAATGGGGGGGGGGGTATGGAATGTGTTCATAGTCGTTGTCTCTGTTTATGATCGTTGTTGAATTCCTGCATCCCGGCATCGCATATAAAGACTCTCCTTCGCGGCTATCTTCGCCGGTTGTGTGGGAAATTCAATCTCTTACATTCAGCTTACAAATAATCGTTAAAAATTCCTAATGGTTGGGGGTAAATGTCACACTTTTTTGACAGCCGTCGGCAGTCCGTACATCTCCCTGATCTATGATTCACGATCTTTGATGTGTGATGCGATCTTGGGAGTTAATAATTGCGAAAATTGCATCTTCCCAATATCCCTGAATTTGCCAAAATGTTTGGTTAGATTCCTTTCAGACGATTCGAAGGAAATTGATAAAAAATAATTATTGAGGAATAGCTGAATGAATCCAAAGAATAAACCCGGAAAGCCAAAAAATATTGAGATCGAACTGAGTGATGAGGAGGCCACAGGCACCTATTCCAACCTGGTGATGATTACGCACTCCCCGTCAGAGTTTGTCTTCGATTTTATCTCCATGATGCCCGCAGTGAAAAAAGCGAAGGTGGTAAAGCGCCTGGTGCTTACCCCCGATCATGCCAAACGCCTGGCGAATGCGCTAAATGAGAATATACGTAAGTACGAAAATGAACACGGGCCCATCGCCAGTAAAGAGAAATTCGATATGCCCTATAATTACCGTGGGCCCAAGCCTGAAGCTTAAAATAAATATTTACGATTAGAGCTTAGATTTAAACTTAAATCATTGACGGGAGAAATTTTTAACCACCCCTAACCCCTCCTTAAAAAGGAGGGGACTTTTGAGCACACTATAGATTGTGCAATCGAAATTAAATCAACAGAATTTTGATTAGGGCTATTTCTTGGTGATCAGCAGCAATATCACGCCAATCACAAAAAAGAAAACGTGTGGAAACAAGGCGGCAAACAGGGGGGAGAAGGTTCCGGCCGCGCCAAATGGTTCAATGACCTTCATCATTGTGAGGTAAATAAAGCTGATGCCCAGTCCGGAGGCGATGTAAAACCCTTTGCCTCCTTTCCGTTTTTCTGCAGCGAGCGCAAAGCCGATCAAACAGACCGTTATGATGGATATGGGATAGGCCATCCGTCCGTAAAGCTGCACTTTCGGGAGATCCACTCCACCGGCTCCAATACGCTCAATCGATTGAATATACTCAATAGCCCGAGGGTAGGTGAGCTGGTAAATATCAGACGTACGCCGCGTAATATCTCTGGGTAAAATGTTTATATCAAACCGCTGCCGTTCGGTCTCCTGCTCGTACACATCATCGCCTACAAAATCGCGGATGGTGGCCCGATCGGTTATCCAGTTGGAAGTGGAATCAACCCACATCATGCGGTTGGCCTGCGTAATCCTGGAAATATTATCACCTGCAAACTCCAGCAGATATACGCGATAGCCCACATCGGCGTTGGCATCATAAAAATTAATATTGATAATGGTGCTGTCGGAGTCCTGGCGAAAAATACCACCTCGGTCGATTCGCTCCCCGCTTTTTGAAAGATACTGCTGCTCAAACTCAATTCGCTCCGCATTGGATGTGGGAATAACGTAAGCATCGAGGTAGCTGACGGCGGCGGCCAGGAAAACACCAACCATCAAGAATGGAAGTGCAAGCCTGTATAGGCTCACTCCAGAAGCTTTTATGGCGATGATTTCAAGGCGTTCGGTCATCTGGCCCGTCAGGAATAAGCAGGCAGTGAATACGGCAACCGGCAGCACAAGGCGCGTCATTTCGGGGATATAGTTGAGGTAGTACTGGTTCCAGATCTGAGCCAGTTCCGCACCTTTGTCTGCAAAATCGTCGCTGTTTTCAGAAAAATCGATCAGGATGAAAATTGCGATCAATACGCCGAGCATGAATAGCGATATAAGCAGAATTCTGAAAAAGATATAGCGGTCGAGCTTTTTCATGATCGCCGAAACAGGTTTGTGATTCGAACCGGTGAGCAGACGTGCAGGGTTAAAATGAGCCCGATAGTGAGATAGAATACATTAATTCCCCACATACCCCAAAAGGGTGAAATGAGCATGCGATCAGCCAGTTTCTCGCCCTGGATGATGGAAATAAAATAGATCGTTAACAGCACAGAACTAATGATGGCGGCTAGCCCCAGATTTCCTTTTTTTGTGAGAATACCCAGCGGAGCACCCAGGAGCACAAAGATAAAGCAGGCGAATGGAATACTCATTTTTTTATGAACCTCCACCCAATATTCGGCAATTCGGAATTCACGCCACTCCAGGTTCGATTTTAAATTCTCAAGTTCAGGACGATATCGATCTACAGCACTGATTGCCCTGTTTAGTGATGACTTTTGTGAAGCAACATTGGGCAAAATATTCACGCTCACAAATCTTGACGAGTATGTTTCAGATGTGTCCGAAACGGTTCTTTCGCTTAACTCAAATATGCGGCTCTCAGCGTAATGAAAAGGAGAATCTTCAGACTGGGATACGGCTTTTTGGAAATTTTGATACTCATTCTGCTGCTCCTGTTTCAGCGTATCTACGACAGCCATCATTGCCTGAGCGCTCATGGTCCGGTCGGTTCGGCTGCGCTGTTCGGGATTGGATCGGGAAAAGGAGAGGTCAGACAGGTCGAAACTCATCCTGTATTTGGTGAATGTATTCTTTTCCAGTGTTTCGGGTTCGCCGCGGGAGCCGGGGATGTATCTCAAAATAGAGCCATCCTCCAGAAAAAGTGAGAGCGTAATATCATCAGGACTCTCCAGCCATCCCCGTTTTGCACTGATAAAGGCGCGGTTTCTATTTTCTGAGGGCTCCTGGATTACACGCACATCGTAAAGGGAATCAGATTCGGAGTCAATCTCTTTGATCAAAAACGTATATCCATCAATATTGTCATAAAATGTTGATGGTTGCAGATCAAAGGCCGGTTTTTGCGTTCGGATGTCGATAAAAAGGGATCGCGCTTTGTGATTCGATTCGGGCAAAACGTAGTTAGAAAAATAGGCGGTAAACAGAAATAGTAAAAAACCCAGGAAAAGAACCGGTAATATGAGCTTAATGGGATTAATTCCCGCAGCCCGAACGGCCGTAAGCTCGTTCCATTCAGAAAATTTTCCAAACCCGATAAGTGTAGACACCAGTACCGACATGGGCAGGGCAAGCACAACCATATAGGCAAGATTATTCAAGATCAGCTCAATCACAATCTGAAGCGGCAGTCCCTTCCCAACAAGTTTATCCACGTGCAGTATCAAAAACTGCATAAGCAGGATAAACATCACGGTAAAAAAACAGAACAGGAACGGGCCTATATGCTTTTTAATAAGATCTTTCTGAACGTGATTGATCATATGGTTTATAACTGCCAAAAACGGCAAAAATTATTTGTAGATTTGTTTGGAATTCGGATTGATAATCGCCGATGTTCTGCGGTATAAATTCCTTATAATATAGAAACTTTCTTTGAACCTTCAGGAGTTGGATATCGTGTTTATTAAAAACACTCTTTCAACAATTTACGGTTTCTTTTATTATCCATGTGCACAAGACAATAATTTAAAGTTCAAATAGTACATATCGAATAAACGCTACGATCATTGTCACCATCCGATAGCGCCCCATTTGCGGTGTGGATGTTTTTTTACCAGCTACGAGATTGATTACTGTGCAAAATAGTCGTCGTTTTTTACGAATATGGGTTCTTGTGTGCGTTTTTTTGTTGAGCACTACGCCCTTTCTCTATGCTCAGCAGACAGACAGCTTATCGGTTGATGGTGGCCTGCCTGAGGTAGAACTGCCGGATAGCGTACTCTATTCGTTTAAAAAAGCTTTTCCCGAAAGACGAGGTCGAATAGCGGCCACTCCCTTTTTTAAATCCCTTCCATCACTCTACTATTTAACACTGCCGGCAGAGCAATTAGAAGTGAGGGATGCCGTAGATGGCGGGTTTTATATTGAAAAGATTATCGCAGGTCGGCGCTCCGGTGCACCAACTATTTATTCTGTTGGCGAATATCTCGAGGCGTATAAACGAGAAGCCAAGCGTTCAAACTGGTCACAAATTTTACAAGAGTCGAGAAGAAGTGCACAGACTCGTGGCGGTTTGCTCGATTTCAGTGTTTCGGTACCCGGTGGTCGTGAATCAGCATTTACAACCATTTTCGGAAAACCGGAAGTGAACCTTAGGGTCAACGGGGTAGCCGAGATGAACGTGGGGGCATCGGTTCAGAACTCGGAAGATCCATCGCTTCCACCCGATCAGCAGACGCGGGTTGATCCCACATTTGAGCAGAGTCTGCAGCTCAATATCCAGGGAACCATCGGGGATAAGCTAACGATTCAGACCGACTGGGACACCGAAAGACAGCTGGATTACCAGAACAGGCTAAACATCGTTTACGAGGGGTACGAAGACGAGATCATAAAAACCATTGAGCTGGGGAATGTTTCTATGAACACGGGGAATTCGCTTATTCGGGGTAGCGGGGCTCTTTTTGGGATAAAGTCGGTAGCGGAGCTGGGTTCGCTGCGATTTACCTCGGTTGTTTCTCAGCAGGACGGCGAGAGCAATGTAGAAACCATCAGCGGCGGTTCGCAGGAGCGCGCGATTGAAATTCGTCCTGCCTCGTATGATGATGACAAGCACTTTTTTATGGATTTCTATACTCGTCAGGAGTATGAAACGAGTATGGCCAATCCGCAACAACTTACCCAAACGCTTCAAATCGCAGATGTTGAGGTGTGGCTGCTTCGGGAAAATATCCAGGCCGATGAGGGGTCGAAACTGGCCGTTGCTCTTGCGGAAATTGGTACAGTAGGGTCGCCGGATAATGGATTTTCTCCACCCGATAACCGGAACGATGCATTTTCTGATAATCTATTGGATCAGTTCCGGGATCCTCAAACCGGTATTTCTGCAGCCGAGCTTGGCGTTGAAGATCCGCGTAATTTTGAAGAGGGATATTTTACACTCTTGAACGAGGGAATCGACTACACTGTCAACAAAGTGACGGGTACCATCTCATTGCGGAGGTCGCTCGGTTCGCGGGAAGTGCTGGCCGTATCGTATAACTATCGGAATTTTCAGAATGAGATAGTGAATGTGGGTGAATTGAACCGGGGTGGCGGTGAACGAATATTTCTGAAGATGTTGCGGCCCAAAAACACATCAACCGATAATATTCTTTTTCCTCTAACCATGAGAAACATCTATTCGCTGGGGGTGAGCAATATAACACGCGAATCCCTTGAGATAGAGCTCAATTTTACGGAGGGGAACATTGCCAGAAACAGGTTACCGGGCCGATCAACAACCCTGCTTCAGGACCTCGGGCTCGACAGGGTAGACTCGCAGGGAGCTCTTGAACCCGATAACCAGATTGATTTTGGCGCCGGGACGCTCGACCCACAGTCGGGGCTGATCATTTTTCCATACCTCGAGCCTTTCGGTGAAAGAATTCGGGAGGTTCTTGAAGATTCACCCGCATCCGTCGATGATATTGAACGACTGGCATACGATGAACTTTACACTGAACGTCAACGGAATGCCGCTCAAAGTTCAAAAAATAGTTTTTATCAGTTTAGCGGTACATCCCGCGGGGGGGCACAGGATAACTATAATCTTGGAATCGCTCTTGTTGAAGGATCAGTGAATGTGTATGCCAACGGATCGCAGCTACAGGAAAATGTAGACTACCAGGTTGACTATTCGTTTGGGAATATTACCATTCTGAACGACAGGTACACAGCTCCAGGGCAAGACATCCGTATCGAATATGAAAATCAATCACTAACTTCGATTGAGCAGCGGACCTTTACAGGAATGCGGGCAGAGTATGACGTGACGAATGATTTTACGATAGGGGGAACCTATTTTCGATTTAGTGAGCGTCCGCTTGACGATAAAATTGCTATAGGGGATGAATCAATCAATAATTCAGTGATTGGCTTTGATGCAAATGCCCGCTTTGACACACCATTTATCACCCGGATGCTTGATGCGCTGCCGGTTCTTCAAACAAGGGAAAGCTCTGAGTTTGTTTTTAGCGGGGAGCTGGCACAGCTTCGTCCGGGAATTGCGGAAACGCGCGCGGTAGACCGGGCTATTCGAAATAACGAGCTGTTCCCGGATGAGGAAGATGGTCTCTCATTTATCGATGATTTTGAAGGATCAAGCATTAAAGTAAGTCTGCTGAATGCCACGCGGTGGTCTCTTGCGGCGAGTCCTGCCGCCATTCCCGGGTTTGAGCCGGATGAAGCTTTTTTTGAGGAGGATGATTTTCCGGGTCAGCCTGTGGCCACCCGGCAAAGCAAAATCGAGAGGTCAGATCTGCGCTCTCTGTTTTCCTGGTATACCATTCCAAGAAATATTACCAGCATTCTTGAAAATGCGGAGTTCACGCCCGAATCACAGCAGGTTCGGGTAACGGACGTGTTTCCGGGCAGGGAAACACAAAATCCCCAGGAAGAAATTTTAACAACGCTGGACGTTCATTATGCCCCGGGGAAAAGGGGGCAGTACAACTACAATCCAAATATCAGGCAGATCCTTGAGATGGAGCCCGACAAAACCTGGGGCGGAATGACGGCGGTCATCCCCTCAGGCCAGGAAGATTTCACTCAAAATAATATTGAATTTCTGGAGTTCTGGGTTCAGCCCGTGCTGCCCAATGGATCGTTGCCTCCGGGAGCTGTCGTCAGCGATTATGAAGGAAAAATTTACATTGATATAGGCTTGGTTTCGGAAGATGTGGTGCCCAACACAAAAGTAAATACCGAAGACGGGCTCGCCCTGAATCTTGAAACACTGATTCCTGACGAAGCATCAAATCCCCGGTCGGTACTTCCAGCAAATCCACCGCCACCCGAGGGACAGTTTTCCAATGCCAATCGAGAGCTTGAAGACGTGGGACTTGATGGCCTGCCAAATGGCAATGGGGTAAATCAGTTTGATGAACGTACACTCTTCAACGACTTTGTAACCGCGATACGTGATGTCTATGGGAATAACTCCGAAGAGTATTTCAGTGCACAGGACGATCCATCGAATGATGACTATGTGTTTTATGGCGAAAGTGCTGTTCAAAATCTGCCACTTCACGAGCGTTTCCATCGTCTTTTAGGATTCACGGATGGAAATACTCCGCTGGATCAAACCGATAAGCGTGCCATAACAAACCGGCCCGATACCGAAGGACTCGTGAATCCCTCCTCAGTTGCGCTTACGGATGCATATTTTCAGTATGAAGTTGAGCTTAATCCTGCGGATGAATCCGCACTCCAGATTGGCGCCCCAGGTACCTTTATCGTAGATCGAGTAGACGGAACACGACAGCAGGATCGCTGGTACCAGGTTCGTATACCCATTACGGATTTTGAGAGAAAGTTCGGAGATATCAACGACTTTCAGAATATTACTTACATACGAATGTGGATGTCGGGATATAAGCAGCCCTTTACGCTGCGATTTGCCACACTTGAGTTTTTGGGTAGCCAGTGGAGGCAGGATGAGAATATAAACACCGTGAGTGATCCGAATGCTGAGCTCCGAATCAGCACCATCAATATTGAAGAAAATTCGAATCGCCGTCCAATTCCCTATCGACAGCCGGAAGGAGCCATCCGCGCTCAAAACCGCGCAACGCAGCTCCAATCATTGCAGAATGAGCAATCCCTGGTGCTGGATGCAGAAGCCCTGGGCCCGGGTTCTGTTCAGCTTATTAAGCGGGTATATCCCGGAGGACTGGATCTGCTAAACTACTCGAATATGAGAATGTTTGTGCATGGAGAGGGGTATCAAAACAGGGAAGATGCAGAGCTGGTGATGCGGTTTGGAAACGATTTGGAGAACAACTATTACGAATATCGTCAACCGGTCACCCCATCAAATCCCAACTACCCCTATCAACCGTTTGATCCTTCAAGCTCCGGGCAGCTGCTGGATGAAGCCGAACAGGTTTGGCTCTACGAAGAGAATAATATGAACATTCTTCTGTCTGCTTTTAATCAGCTAAAACAGCTTCGGGATCTGGAGGGAGATGGCGATGTAGCCACTCTTTACGAGCGGTCTGACATTCTCGAGAATGCAGCACCCGGCGCAGTTATTGCGATCAAGGGAAACCCTTCGCTTGGAAGAGTTTCTGAAATTGGAATGGGAATTCGGAATCCGTATGATCCGCTGAACCCACAGGATGGAGGAACACCAATTTTAAACGGTCAATTTTGGCTGAACGAACTACGGGTTTCGGGTTATGATAATGAAAAAGGCTGGGCGGCCAATGCCAAGTCGACGCTGAAACTTGCCGACTTTGCAACAGTAAATGCGAATCTTTCGAGACAAACGCAGGGATTTGGCTCCCTGGACTCACGTCTTGGTCAGCGCCGAATGAATAACGAACTATCGTATGACATCACCACGCTTGTGAACCTGGACAGTTTTATCCCCGCCCGCTATGGCTGGTCGATTCCCGTAAACTTTTCGGCGCGTCGCTCATCCTCTATTCCAAAATATCTTCCAAATCAGGGAGATATTCGCCTTTCAGACTTTGAAAGTGCTGTACGATCGAATGGTACGATTGGAGAAGATCAGCAGGACCGAATAATCGATGAGCAGCGACGTGAGGTTGAAACTCTAAGTGAAAACTACTCGGTAAACTTATCAAACGTGACAAAGCGAAATTCGCAGAATACCATATCGCGGCTTCTATTGGATAATACCACACTCAGCTATAACTACAATACGTCGGACGGCAGAAATCCACAATATCGCTTTCAGGATAACTGGAATTACAACGCATCTGCACGCTACAATCTTACGGTAAGAAGTGTTGGGTTCATCCGGCCGCTGCAATTTTTGGATGATATACCGATTGCCGGTTTAATGAGTGGACTCCAAATAGGCTATATGCCCAATAATTTTACGCTGGGGGCAAGTACTCGCAGATCGTACGAGGAGCGAAAACGCCGGATAATTGGGGATGAAGAAGAAGAGCCCCTGCAGCAAACGCATTCGTTTACCTATAATACAAACTTCGGTCTTGGATACAATCTCACTCGGTCTGTGTCTGCCAGCTTTCAGTCTGAAAATGTCTATGATTTGGCCAGGGCATCCATCATAGAAGCAACGGGGAGCGGAATAGACAGCACAGCATTTACACCCAGAAAATCGTTTGATGTTTTTGGGGATTTGGCTTCCGGCGAGCTTACTCCAAGGCAGAGCAGCCGAACCGAAAACTATACCGCAGGATGGCAGCCTCGTTTTAATGATATCAGCGCGCTCGACTGGCTTACCTATAATTCGCGGTATTCGGGAGGTTTTCGCTGGGAAAATACACCGTTTGGATCCGATCTTGGCGCCCGGGTCTCTAATACCTATCGGCTCGATCACACACTCCGTTTCGACACCAATAAACTGTTTAATAAAATCCCACTGTACCAAAATGCTGTTGATGCAGATCGGGAAGCCAGCAGAAACCGGAATAACAGTGATGAAAATGCGGAGGAAGACGAAAATACCTTTGGTGATGATATAGGGTATTACGCCCGTAAAACAGCGCTCGCAATATTTGGGCTCGGAAGCATAGATATTAATTACAATAATTCAAAAACATCGGCTCAAAGCGGGTATAACGGTGGGTCCGGATTTTTTGATATGCTGGGCGGCAATAATTCGCCCTCACTCCGCTACCGGCTGGGTATCGCCGAGCGAATTGAGCAGGATCAGCTTATAGCAAATCCCGATGGCCTTTCTGCAATACAGCTTCCGTCAAATAATACCTACACTGATAATATCTCTGTAACCACGCGCCTTAATCCATTCAATAATTTATCGATAGACCTGAACTGGAGAACGGAATGGGATGAACGATTGTCGGAGTCGATTACGCTGGCACCTGATAATTCTGTAACGAGTATTCAAAGCGCTTCGGGCAATGTTACTTCAAGCGTATGGGCGTTTGGAAGTGGATACGAGGAACTATTCCGGAGCCAGCTTTCACTGGCATTTGAGGGAATGAGCGACACGGAAAACATTATTACGGGAGTAGATGGTGATGGCACACTATTAAACCGTGTTCAGCTTCAGAGAGATTTTCGTCAGGCATATTTGGGGCGTTCTAAGTCCATTGGTGCAAAGAATTTTACAGCGTTTCCGTTACCCAACTGGAGTATTGACCTTACGGGGATTGAGCAGGTTCTACCCTTTATTGGGAGTTATATGCAGCGAGCATCAATTTCTCATAGTTACGATGGTCTCTACCGGCTTGGCTGGGATTTGAATAGTAATGCTGGTGAGGAAATTACAAGACAAGTTGGCCTGTTTTCTGTTTCCGATATACGTGATGAGTTTGAACCCGGATCCGTAAATATCGAGCGTCGTTTCTCTCCATTGGTTCAGCTTAATGTGACGTGGGACAATGGCCTTCGAACGCAGGTGGGCTATGAATCGAGCCTGCTAACAAGTTTATCCCTTTCGAATACGCAGGTGATTGAGAGAGTGTCAAAGGGGATGAGGCTGAGCCTCGCGTATACGCTACGCAATTTTAACATTCCGTTTGTAAGAACCACTGCAAGTAATGTAGATCTGACGCTGAATGGGAGCTTTATTGAGGATACTGAGCAACGTTTTTTACTGAACTCAGATCTTGACAGGGCTCTGCAGGAGAATAGTACCGAAATTAATCGTGATCCTTCCGTATACGATTTTACTCCGGCGCCTCCCACGGGACAGTCAAGGATAAACGCAACTGCTGTTGTGGGCTATCGTTTTTCAACAACCGTTCAGGCAAATTTTGAGTACGGGTTTAGCCAGATCCTTCCCAAATCATCGCGTACGTTTAAGCGAACCACACACGATATTCGATTTAATATAAGGATCAATATCCGTTCGTCTTAACTTGATATGTGTTATTTTCAGATGAAGGATTAAAATTGAAAAAAATCAAAAGGCCATCTTTCCAGGATCTTTTCTGGTGTGAAATATATCAATGATAATGACCGTTGTTTTTGTCCTTTCGTAAATGATTTTAAAACTCCATTGAAGAATAAATCTGAATCGCTCATCATTTAAAATTGGATCTTTGGGATAATCAATTCGGTCATCTTGAAGCGATTCGGCCTTTTCTAGAATGGATTCAAGAACCCTGTCTGCTGCCTTGGTATACGTATTCATAGATATCTGCAAGTGAAATTTTGGCTCTTTCTGACCAGACGACTTTCATGTCAATCTGTTTTTTACATGTTTTCTAACATCTGCAGTTGAATGAACTTTACTGCCGGACTGAACTTCTTTGCTTATTGCTTCTATTCTATTCCTGTATTGATCTAAATTTAAAGGCTCTCCATCAGTAGTGTAAGCAACCGTTTCGGTCTCTGCCAATATCTCTTCAATTCTGTCTAGTGCTGAATCATCATCCAGCTCCAGGATTTTTTTCGTGATATCTACTTTTCGATCTGAGGTGGTTTCCATGGCACAAGAAAATTAGCGTTATTAGGTAAATATAAAGAAGCGCTTGAAATATTCACACCGGGATAAAAAAGAAGCATTATAATTTATTTGAGCTCTTCTTAAATACCTCATTACTTTTTGCAAATGTATGAGCTGAGTTGATAAACCAGTTGATCTGTTTACACTGTAAAATCCAATGATTCAATCTTTTTCTATTTGCCAAACGACAACACGTTCACAGGATCGGTTTTTGCGGCTATCCGGGCAGGTATCCATGAAGCAAGCCCGCAAAGAATGAGAGTGATAAGAGAAACCAGGATAAAATCGAGGAGATGAGGCTCAACCGGTGCAGTGCTCATGTAGTAGTTTTCTTCAGACAGAGGAATGATACCGAATTGCAGCTGTGCCCAGTAAAACGCCAGAGATATAACAATACCAATTGTCAAGCCGGAAAGGGCAACGAAGAATCCCTCAATAATAAATATTTTTCGTATGGCCCGGCTCTTGGCACCCATGGTTTTTAAAATTCCGATGTCTCTAACCCTTTCGAGCACCATCATCAATACCGTGCCAATTAGATTAAAGGCTGCTACGATAATCATGACGCCGATAACGAGGGGAATCGTTTCCTCCTGAAGGTCAACCCAGGCAAAGATATTCCGAAAACGCTGGTAAATACTTTCTGTAATGAGGGGGAACTGTGTGTTGTCTCGTATAACCTGGTATACCTGCTCAATCTGGCCGGTATCGGCAACTTTGATTTCCATACTGCTTGATGAAGCTCTATTCTCGGCGAACAAATTTCTTACAGCTGAGACCTCTGCCAGTGCATAACTATCATCAAATCTGTCGATACCTGTTTCATAAATTCCGGTAAGCGTAAACTGCTGAATTTCAGGGGTGTTAAACGGTGACGGAAGCCCGTCGATGGCGTACGTGGTGACCCTGCTGCCAATATCTGCACCAATTGTACCGGCCAACTCGGCTCCCAGAATAAGTCCCGGCAAGCCACTTTCCTGTACTGACAGATCATATTCTCCTTTCGATATATAGGATCGTAAATCCGTGATATCACCCGGGGAGGGAACTCCTTTTATCAGGGTACCGCTAACATCGCGTGCAGACTGAATCATAACCTGACCGGTTATGACGGATTGAACACTTTCAACCCCCTCAAAAGAAAGTAAATATGTTTGCAGGGTATCGGGCCTTTGAAGTGCTTCTCCTGTAAATGAATGAATGGTTATATGGGGGGCAAATCCAACAATTTTATCGTTAATTGTGGATTTAAACCCGTGCACAATTGAAAGGGCGATAAGGAGCCCTGAAGACCCAATGGCAACCCCGGCTATAGCCATAATTTTAATAAAGGAAAGAAATCTTGATTTTCGTTTTCTTCCTTTAAAGTAAGTAAGCGCAATATACCAGGTGAACTTCATCCGCAATCCGGTTACTCAGGCTTCATCAGAGGGAAGAATAAAACGTCGCGAATAGAGTCTGAATCCGTCATTATCATTGACAGGCGATCAATGCCAATCCCGATTCCGGCAGTGGGAGGCATGCCGTATTCAATGGCCCTGAGGAAGTCTTCATCCACAGACATCGCCTCATCATCACCCTCGCTCCGCAAACGTGCCTGCTCCTCAAATCGTCTGCGCTGATCCACAGGATCATTCAGTTCTGAGAATGCATTGGCAATCTCTTTTCCGTTACAGATCGCCTCAAACCGCTCAACAAGCCCCTCTTTTTCGGGGTGTTTTTTTGCGAGAGGACTCATCTCAATCGGGTAGTCGGTAATAAAGGTTGGCTGAATCAGTTTGGGTTCAACATATTCACCAAAAATTTCATCAATAAGTTTGCCTTTACCCATGCCTTTTTCAATATCAATATGAAGGTCTTTAGCGATATTTCGAATCTCATCTTCCGATAGTCCTGAGAGATCGTGGCCGGTTTCTTTTTCGATGGCTTCATACATTGGAATTCTGGGCCAGGGAGCTTTAAAGTCAATTTCGTGCTCACCCACCGTAACCGTTGTAGAGCCATGCAGAGTTATTGCTACATGCTCAATCATCTTCTCCATGAAGCTCATCATCCAGTTGTAATCTTTGTAGGCAACATAGAGCTCTACCTGGGTAAACTCGGGGTTATGAAATCGAGATAGTCCCTCGTTCCTGAAATCTTTAGAGAATTCATAAACGCCGTCGAATCCACCCACAATGAGCCGTTTCAAGTATAATTCGTTGGCAATTCGCAGAAACAAGTCCATATCGAGAGCGTTATGGTGAGTTTTGAACGGACGTGCAGCAGCCCCTCCATAAACGGGCTGCAAAATAGGCGTTTCCACCTCCATATATCCTCGCTCGTTCATGAAATTACGCATGGCCTGTACCATTTGGGTGCGTTTCTTGAACGTTTCCCGCACTTCCGGATTTACCACCAGGTCGACATAGCGCTGACGGTATCGAAGTTCTTTGTCGGAAAATGCATCATATGTAATGGTTTCACCATCTTCATTTTCCACCTCTTTCGGTGTGGGAAGCGGACGAACCGTTTTGCCAAGAAAGGTAAAATCTTCGGCGTGTATGGTAGTTTCACCTGTTCGGGTTTTAAAAACAAACCCTTTTATCCCTACAAAGTCACCAATATCCACCAGTTTTTTGAACACTTTGTTGTACTCATCAACGCCAACATCGTCTCTGCGAATATAAACCTGAATGACACCTTTCGAGTCCTGAATATTGAAGAAAGAAGCTTTGCCCATTATTCGGCGGGTCATTACCCGGCCGGCAACAGCTACCCGTTCTGCATTTTCATGGCTATCAGAATCGGAGATGATTGCCTCATTTGATAAAATATCTTCTGAGGAGTGGGTGACATCGTACTTATTTGGAAATGGATTAAACCCAAGCTCTCTTATTTGATCTAATTTCTCGAGCCTGATTTGATGCTGCTCATTCAGGTTTGGTTCCGTATTACTCATGTAACGCTATTTTTTTGTTATAAGTGACAGCCACATAAGATAAAAAATTAACAGCGACTTTGTCACTGCATTCGGCAATTGCTTTAACTTGCAAATTATCGGGCAAAACAGTTCCTTATTTTCAAACAATACATTGAAACTAAAACGCTTTTCCGGCCAATAATCCATTGACAGAAACCTTACATCAAAAAGGGCTACCCTCTACAATATCTGTTTATTACGAACCGGCTCGCCTTTTTGAACAATTAAAAAACAGGCAGGAAGCCGAATCACATTCCGGCTCATATCTTATAAGAAAAGTGGCCAGAGAATATATGGGGGCTAAAAAAGTGGAGATTGTTGCAGAAAAATATGAGAAACCTAAAGCATTTATAAACAACACTGAGGTTTCTGTAAGCTTTTCTCATACAAAAACCGGGCTTGCGCTCGCTGTATCCAGGAGCCATAGTGTAGGTTGTGATATTGAATTACAGGGCCGTCATGTGAATGAACGGTTGATCAATAGAATGAAGCATAAAGGGGAGGATGAATCACTTTATGAGGAATTGCCCCCCATTCAAATCTGGACGTTTAAAGAAGCCGCACTGAAAATGATGGGTACCGGCCTGCGAAATGCCATGCATAACGTATATATTTCAAGAGCCGAAGATGGGCTATTTGATGTTGAAATTAATGATGGAATTCAGGCAAAAATTTGTAGCTTTCAGCACAGCCAGCATTGGATTACCATTTGCTATCGTTAATAAAGAGATCTCTATTAATTAATAGTCTGCCATAATGAGAATTACTTCCTTTAGCCGTGAACAAATCATGGATGGGATAAAAAAAGCAGCACTCAAGCAGTCTGCCATTCCTGATAATGTTCGTATACTTTTTTCACCCTTTCGAATAGATGCATCCAACTTTATTAGCGTTTGTGCATCGTACAATTTAATCAGTAAATGCAGCTTCGATACGGTTATTGTTCTTGAATCACATCCGGGTAGTGCAGATAAAAAACTACCCATGCCTTCAAATAAATTCTTTTCTACTCCTTTGGGGGATGTTCCGGTGAATGACCGCCTGCGAAATGATTTTGCAGATGAAGATGACGATTTTTTTGTAAATGATGATGCCTTTGATGACAACTTAAGTATTTATGATCAGCTGATGATGCTGCAGTGCACACTCGATTCGTTTGATGTACTAAGTATACAAATAACGGAAGAGAGTCCTTTCATCATTAAAGAGCTCGTCGCCTCAATTGCAGAAATACTCAGGAACAGAAACGCCCTGGTTGTCTGCTGCACAAATCTACCTGTAAATGAAGAAAACGAAATTAAGCGGGTGTTGGAAATGGCCCAAAACAATAATTTTTCGGGTTTAATGAACTACATGAATAGTGGTGAATCGGGAATTGAAGGGACAAGCTCATTCCTAACCGGTCTGCTCGTAGCTTCAGAATGGGATCTTGATGTTTCACTGGCGGCTGGAATGGACAATGAACAAGACAATAAACTGATGACAGCCTGCGCTCATTTGCAGGGGCAGCCGGCACATGGGTGATGGCTGCACTTAAAGAAAAAACTTTCACCGTCATTGGCAATGGTGCACTTGGTGGGGCTATAACCACATTCCTGGAAAATGAGAATTGTTTGATTCGCTCTGTTTTTACGAGCACAGGTGGAGTGATTTTTCAGGGGGAGGGAGTTAGCGACAGTAAAAGAATAAGTCAAACGTACCCTATTCAAGAATCAGAAGCCGGTGACGTTATTTTTATTTGCGTTCCGGATGATCTGATCCCCGCAATAGCTAAGCAGCTTTCTTATGTCGACTTAGAATGGAGTAAAAAATCGGTCATTCACTGCTCCGGAAATCTATTCTCCGACGAGCTTCAAGCTCTTTCACAGCTGGGTGCTCAAACGGCTTCAATGCACCCGTTGCAAACGTTTCAGCGGGGAGATGGTGCTGGGCGATTTGATGGTATTTTCGTCAGCCTGGAGGGGCATCCGGAGCTCTGTAAGCAGCTGGAAGGAATTGTAAAAAGCATGGGGGCAAATCCGCTTCCTGTTCAAAAAGAGCAAAAACAGATGCTGCATATTGCGGCGGTCTTTGCATCAAATTACGTGGTTGCCATTCTTCATGAAGCTGAAGGCTTGCTTAGGGAAAAGGGCATTGAAAACGGCCTTAAACCGTTGGAACCGCTGATCCGCCAGACGATCAATAACAGCCTGAATCTTGGTCCGACAGAAGCACTTACAGGACCCATTGCAAGGGGAGATGCAGAAAGCGTGCTCAAGCATCTGCAAGCTTTTAAAGATCAATCTGAATCTATGAATCTTTATCGCGTACTTGGAACCAAAGCACTTCAAATCGCAGACGAGAGAGGCAATTTAGCCACAGATAAATTTCAGGCATTGAAACAGATTCTTCAGCCTAATAAGAAGTAATAGAGTTTTTTTGGTTTAATGTGCGCTCCAAATTTTACAGGCACCGGATTCGATAATTCTGGAGTCGTGAGTTGCCAGTTTATAGCCGCTCAGAATGGATGTTGCAGAGATAAGACGATCGGCCGGATCCTGATGAAAGTTTTCCGGTAATTTTCTCTGTGCAAGTACCACCTCTAAATCTGCAGGCAGCAGAGAGATAAAGTCAGGGCTCGTAGCTTTTCGAATCCAGATTTTAAAATTCGGTTCTAAACTGATTCGGCCTTTCCGTTCAAGCATTTCAGTTTCCCACACAGATACCCAGGAAATGGCGATTAATCTGTTTGTGGCAAGATTATCCAGTGAATCTCTCTCCCGGTCCGATAATTGTCCATCACCTAGAAGCCACCAGAGCCAGATGTGAGTGTCGAGCAGGATCATTTATCATCGGGCTCGTTTACCTGAACGGCGTGATTCCAGTCGGGTCCACTGTAATTTTCGAAAGGGCTGGTTTTTGGAGAGAGATCGGATGCAGACCCTTTACCCCGCAGGCTTTCCCACGGCGGAGTGCTTTGCTGCGTTCGATGTTCTGATAGCTCTTTTACAAGGGAACGTGTAAATAATTCTTTGAGAGAAATACCCTCTTCAGCGGCTTTTATTTTAGCCTGTTTTAAAAGGTTGTCGGGAAGATCAAGTGTAGTTCGCATAAAAACATATTATCATATTTATGCAAATATGTCAATCTATCAATACAATCTGGATATCCATCACATTATTACCTGTGGGGCCTGTGATAACATGTCCGCCGGCTTTCTCAAAAAAATGATAGCTATCGTTACGTTCTATAAAATGTTCTGCATTCATTCCTTTCTTATTGGCATGCTCGATGGTGTTCTGGTCAACAACGGCTCCCGCTGCATCGGTTGGCCCATCGATACCGTCAGTTCCGCAGCTCAGAAATGCTACGTTCTGTTTCATGCCTGAAATTTCTTTTGCTACTCTGAGGGCGAGTTCCTGATTTCTGCCACCTAGGCCATCGCCTGTCACTTTCACCGTGCATTCACCATAGAAAACATGAGCACATTTATGACCTGAATCACCACCTCTAATTTGATGAACTTTATCCATGATATATGATTTGAACTCATCGACAGGCCCTTCCCAGGCATGATCTTCAACCGATGTTGTGAACCCGTTCTGTTCTAATATTCTTTGAGTGTGCTTTGCAACTGTGGACGCAGATGATACAATCCATTGCTGATGATTTTCAAAGTCGGATGTAGATCTTTTGGGTTGAGATTTATTTCTTTCTTTAAAATAGGCTTGAAGTTCTGAAGGCAAATCACTCCACAGTCTGTATTTTTTTAGTATGCTAATAGCTTTTGGGAATGAAATCTCCTGTGAAGTTGTGGGGCCGCTTCCCACATATCGAACGTCATCATCGGGAATATCGGAGATGATTAAATCCAAAAGTGTGGTGTGATTTAAATACTCTAAAAGCTGTCCGCCTTTTACTTTAGATACAGTTTTCCGCACGCTGTTGATCTCCTGTATGGAGGCTCCGGATTCAACAAGATGCTTAAAGAGATCGCAGAAGTTATTTTCTGAAATACCATCTGCGGGACAAGAAAATAGAGAGGATGATCCTCCGGAAAGCAGATAAAACACGACAGCCCCGTTCGGAATTGAAGTAATGAAGTCCAGCAGGAGGGCAGATGCCTCAAAGCTTTTTTCATCCGGTACCGGGTGTGATCCTGTTTCTGTACGTATGGATCGAAGGTGGAGATTTGTTCCGGGTGGCACAATCACGAGTCCGTCGACGATCGTATCCCCAAAAATATCCTCTATGGAAGCAGCCATGGTATGTGCCGCCTTACCCGTTCCAATTACATACAGCGGGGTATTTTCATGTAGTTCATACAACGAATCAAAAACCGAAAATGAGCTTTTCTGAGCGTTAAATGAGATAATATCTGGTAAAAACTTTTCTGGTCTTACTTTTTCAAGTGTAGCCTTAAAAACGGTCTCAGCTTCTTTCTTCAGGTTCATAAGTGCCCTTTATTTTAAAAATGACAATGGCTTTGTCTGTGCACTACAAAGTAATAGTTAAAAAGCAACATTGACAAAGCTTTGAAATCGCAGTACCATGAAAGTGCTTCAGGTTTTCGAAATTTATATTTCGAAATGAAAAGGGAATTCGGTGAAAATCCGAAACTATCCCCGTAGCTGTAAGCTCCATAACCTGTTAAATGAATCAAACCACTGTCGTTTTTTAGCGGCGGGAAGGTTTTTAGCGGGGGAGTAAGTCAGAAGACCTGCCTGTGAGCAACATTCATGCAGGCTTTCGGAGGAAAGGCCGGGAATAGACTACAGCGGGTAAACTCTATCTTTTGCTGCAGGAAATCCCTTCTATCTTCTTTTTCGAAAGCTCATCGGTAAACTCTAAATTAGTAAAACTACCATGAGCAAAATCATTATCCTACTTACATCATTTTTATTGCTGCAAATGACTCATAATGTCTTTGCACAATCTAACCAATCGGTAGCTGATACCCTCCAGCTCGATAATCTGATCATAACGGCTACAAAAATCTCAACATCTGAAAAAGAGAGCGTTCGCCCTGCGATTATTATTAGCAGACGAGATATCGAAGCGAGCTCGTCATCTAATGTGGCACAGTTACTTCACCAGCAGAGCGGCATTCGTGTTAATAATTCATTTGGTACTCCTTCAGGGAATCAAAGCCTTTTTTTGCAGGGGGCAGGAGGTGAGTATACCCTCATTTTAATTGATGGCGTTGCTGTCAACGATCCCTCGGGGGTTGGTGGGGCTATAGATTTACGTCTATTATCCCAGGACACGATTGAGAGAATTGAAATATTAAAGGGCAACCAGTCAACCCTTTATGGAAGCGATGCATTGGCGGGTGTTATCAACATTATCACAAAAAGTGGGTCGGGAAAGCCGATAGAAGCTTCCGGTTCGATCGAAAGCGGCAGCTATGAAACATTTAATGGCTCATTATCTCTGAGTGGTTCTGCCGGTGAACGTTTGCAATATTCAATTGGAGCCGCTAGGGAAGAGAGCGGAGGAATTAGTGCTGCAACGTCGCCTGAAGGAGAAACATTTGAAAATGATGGATTCAACCGGTCTTCTTTTTATGGAAATGTGACTCTTGAACCGGTAAAAGGCCTCACCGTTAAACCATTTTTAAACTATTCGGAATTTAGCGGTGATTATGATGACGGTGCTTTTCAGGATGCATCGAACACGTTTGATGTAGATATGTTCACACCGGGTATAAAAGGAGTGTACGAATCAGAGTTGTTCAGTATAAATAGCGCATATCAGGTATCTGAAACGGATCGGTTGTTTGTGTCAGGTTTTGGTGAAAATAGTTTTGAAGGCATTTTTAAAAACATGGATACATTTGTAACACTCCAACCTGTAAAGGAGTGGATTTTTTTGGCTGGAATAAACTGGCAGGATGGACGAGTGCCCGGAAACTCATCATCCGGTATTGAGGAGGTATCAACATCGTTTACAAGTCCATATGCAACCGTATTATACAGAAGTGAACGAGGAGTGATGTTCGAAGCCGGTGTTCGCTCAAACTTCCATTCGGAATACGGTTCAAACACAACATTCAGTGCGGCTCCCGCCTACCAGGTTACCGATAATGTGAAATTATTTGCAAGTGCTGGAACCGGGTTCAAAGCGCCTACACTTGAACAGCTTTTTGGTCAGTTTGGTGCAAACCCAGACCTGGATCCAGAGACCAGCCTCAATTTCCAGGGTGGAGCGCAGATCTATATGCTGAACCAACAGTTGCGAATTGAAGCAACCCTGTTTAACCGAAAAATTGAAGATCTCATATCGTACGATTTTGAAGCCGGTTTTTTAAACAGAGATGAAGAGGTGGTGACCGGATTCGAAGCCTCTGCCCGCTGGATTATGAACTCCTCACTGACACTCAGCACCTTTTATAATTATTTGACGGGTGAGACCCGAACACTTGACCAGCAGGGTAACAGTTTATCAGGCACAACACTTCTTCGGAAGCCTGAACACAATGCAGGAATAAAAGCCGAGTACTCTTTTGAAAATGGTCTGCTGCTCAGCTTTGACGGTGAGTTTGCAGGAGAGAGAACGGACCTGTTTTTCAATCCTGAAAATAATTTTGCATCAGAAGAAGTGGTGCTGGATCCATATTTTTTAGCGAATGTATATGCTGATTATAGCTTTTTAAGTGATCAGGTATCTGTTTACGGTTCTATTAAAAACCTGTTCGATGCGAACTTTACCGAAGTGTATGGATTCAACACGTTGGGACTGCATGCAAACATCGGTGCAAGATTTACGTTTTAAAAATTTCTTTAACGGGTGAAATATTGATTTTAAGATTCACCATATGGTTGATTACTGTATGGTGAATCTTAGATTTACACGCGATTTTTATGCAGAAAAAACAAGCTGTTTTACACTGGAGTGGTGGAAAGGATTGTGCATATGCTCTTCATTTGTTGCAGCAGCAGCCAGAGATATCTGTTCGTCGTCTCTTTGTAACACTTAACCAAGAAAACAGGATATCAATGCATGGTGTGGATAAATCACTTATTGAAATGCAGGCTAAATCGATTGGAATCCCTGTTGAGTTTGTCAGGCTTTCTGAGCATCCATCGAACAGAGACTATGAAGCAGCAATTGAAACCGCAATGCAGTCTTGTTTACGGGATGGTATTGAGTATTCTGTTTTTGGAGATCTGTTTCTGGAGGATATAAGAAAATACAGGGAAAAACTTTTTAAAAATTTGGGGATAAAAACGCTTTTCCCTCTCTGGAAAATGAATACCAACGTGCTGTCAAAAAAAATCCTTAAAGCGGGTTTTAAAGCGAAAATTGTGAGTGCAAATTCAGCAAAACCGGAGAAATCGCTTGCTGGTAAGGAATATGATCAAAAATTTTTGCAGGAGTTGCCGGAGGGCATTGATCCCTGTGGAGAAAACGGTGAATTCCACACATTTGTGTACGATGGCCCCATTTTCTCAATGCCGATTCCGGTTACCTGTGGTAAAATTATCAAAACTGAATTTCCGTCTCCCGGGAATCCGTCAGAAAAGTATCGTATCACTTATGTCAAACTGCTTAGTGGAGAAATGGCTAATTGATCTCTTTAAGCTGTCCGTCATCAATCTGCACGGTACGTTTGGGAAATTTTCTGATCACGTCGTAATCGTGCGTAACCATGAGCACGGCCATACCTCGATTGTTGATCTGCTGAAGCAGCTCCATGATGGATGCACTGGCTTCGGGATCAAGATTACCTGTAGGCTCATCGGCTAAAAGCAGCCGCGGTTCGTTCGCAAGGGCCCTGGCGATAACGACTCTCTGTTTTTCACCACCAGACAGGTCGTTTGGCATTGCATTTCGTTTATGGCTCAGTCCCACGAGCCCAAGAACTTCCATGACTCTTTTTTTGATGAGCTTTTTACCCTGTCCGGTTACGCGCAGCGCAAACGCGACGTTATCAAATACGTTTCTATCCGGAAGCAGCTGGAAGTCCTGAAATACTACTCCAATTCTGCGGCGTAGAAAAGGCACCTTTTTTTCCGGAAGACGGGTAACATCAAAATCAGCAACCTGTATCACACCCGTTTCTGGTTTAACATCTCGATAAAGCAGTTTGAGAAAAGAGCTTTTTCCCACACCTGTCTTTCCGATTACGTAGCAAAACTCCCCTGTTGAAAGTGTAAAATCCACACCTGCAAGAATAGGGCGGCTGTCGTACGAAACAGTTACGTTACTTAGAAAAATGACGTCATTACCCATCACTGAAGCACCATTGTAACTCTGAGACTATTTTCATGAGCCGGTTTAAGTTCAAATCCATCGTAGGCATCAAGAAGCGTAAACTCAGATTTTTCTGTTATATCAGTCATCTCTTCTAATGTATAAATTTTTTGTTGATGTGTTTCTTCAATCATTTCTCTTTTTCCGCTGCCGCCAGCGTCTGTTTTTTCGATGTGAAATCGATTGGTGTGTATTCTTTCTTTAGCATTATAGGTGCTTTCTCGATGAAATCGGGTATGGATGTTCACTCTTCTTGAATTGTTATTGAGTACTTTAATTGCCCTTCGTGAATTTTTTGGGGTGGTAAAATCAAAAATAAAAATACCGTTTTCTTTGAGTACACCTGCCACCTGTTTGAATAGATTCTGAATATCCTCCTCGTTATGCAGGTAGTTCACACTGTCGAATACCATAAAAACGACGTCGAATTTTTTCTCGAGATTAATATCCAAAAAATCAACTACCTGGAAATCGATTGCTGACTTCAGCCTGGCTCCTTTTTTTTGTGCGGCCCTGATCATATCAGGGGCTCCGTCGGTAGCAGTTATATTGAAAAAACCGAGCTCTTCGAGTGATAATGCCATAGTTCCTGTTCCGCAGGCCAATTCGAGTAAATCCCGCGCTTCAGGATGATGATACATAATTATTTCATCGATATAATCGGCCCAGGTTTCATAATCTACGTCCTGCATTACGCTGTCGTAGATTTCTGCAAGGGCAGAATAGGGCTTTTTTTTGATGGTTTGAATCATGTATCAGAATGTCTGTTATCAGCAAGCGTTACTGCAAGCTGATAAGCTTCGAAAAAAGATGCTTCATCCGCAGTGCCTTTACCCGCTATAGAAAAAGCTGTGCCGTGATCCGGTGATGTTCGAATGATAGGAAGGCCAGCCGTGAAATTTACACCCTTTCCAAAGGAGAGAGTTTTAAAAGGCACCAGTCCCTGATCGTGGTACATCGCAAGCGTGGCATCAAAGTTTTGATTCATCTGAGTTCCAAAATATCCATCTGCAGGAAACGGGCCTTCTGCAGAAATCTCTTTTTCATTGGCCTCTGCAATGGCAGGTATGATAATATCAATCTCTTCCCGGCCGATAACCCCACCGTCACCGGCATGAGGATTCAATCCTAACACAGCAATTTTTGGTGAATCGATGCCAAAATCTCGTTTTAGGCTGTTATCAAGCACATATAGGTGATTAATAATTCGGTTTTGATCAATAAGGCCGGTCACATTTTTGAGGGGTTCGTGAATGGTAACCAAAGCCACCCGTAAATCTTTATTTACAAGCATCATGAGAACCTGCTTCGTCCCGGTTTTTTCCGCCAGAAACTCTGTATGGCCAGGTACCTCATAGCCGGCAAGACGAATGGCTTCCTTCGAAATGGGAGCCGTCACCAAAGCATCTGTCTCTCCCGAAAGGCAGAGATCAATGCCGGCTTGTACAGATTTCATAGCCCACTTTCCTGCGTCTGCTTTCACATGTCCGGGTTTGATGGGAGCTTTTTTTGAAACGTTTTCAATCTTTAGAATATTTATAAATCCGGCCTTAGCCTGATCCACGGTGGAGATTTCTTTAAAGGGTAGCTCATCTCCGCATATATCCCAATAAAACTCAAAAACTGAGGGCAGGCCAATCCAAACGGGGATGGACTGTCCGTAATCAATGTTTTTTAAAGCTTTCATGGTGACTTCAGGGCCAATGCCGTTAAAGTCTCCCATACTGATAGCTATTTTTTTCATCATGAATCAAAAATAATGAACTGGATACACCTCACAAACTATAAACTTCAATGTATCCAAATTCAAAACCATTTTATTTATTCATGATTGTGATATGAGGCGGAAATCTCCAAAACCCGTTGTGGCTTCAAAGATCAGAGTTCGATTGCTGTACTCCCATACTTCCCGTGTGGGTGCATCTGCAGGAAGTCGGCGCTCGATATTTTCGGGTGGCCCATAGAGAATGTAAGCCCTGCCCTGATCGGTTTCAAAACCGGGTGTTTGCAGGGATGAAAAATTCTTATAAGCGTAATCAATCCGGCTGTAATACTCTGCCATCAGTTCATTGAACTCGGTTTCGGGTGTAGGATCTCTCTGCTTCCAAAAATCCCGAAATTTCTTCTCTTTCTCTGCCGTTGAGCCAGATCGTAACCGGTTCAGCTGATTCTCATCAACAATATATTTCATCATGTCGATGGCAATATCCAGACTATAAAGGCTCACAGGCATATCGAGCCACTGCGAGCTAATTCTTCTAGAGTGCACAGGTTTTTCGTTACCCTCTTTAAGCAGTTGAATGCGATAATTTGCATTCTCAAAATCCTGATTCGGGATATTTACAACAGCGAAGCGATTACCATCATCAGCAATAATTCCCGAAATATTTAGATCTGTATCAGCTGGTGTAAGGGTAAATGAGTTCAGGTTCACAAAATCCTGATCCGCAAGTTCTTTGCTAAACACTGTATTTGTGTTTTCTCTGTCGGCCGATAATTGCTGAAGAGATAGCGAATACGTTTCATTTTGATTGGGCAACATGAACAGGACGGAGTAATCTTTCCCGTATAAAACTTCATTGCCATAGTTAAGCAGAGAGCCATTAAATGAACTTTCGCTCAATTCAAAGTCGCTTAACAGGATAAAGGAGGTGGAGTCGGGTTCAGAGAAATCGGGAAGTATAAAGTTTCTTCGGTTTGATGACTGTTCTCTTACTGAACCTGCACGTGATAGCTGTAGCTCATAGTGATAGTCACCCGGCTCTAAACTGGTGGAAACAAATCCCTGGGTGTAGTCGTACCTCGACTTGGTTTGCTCATATGTATCTACCCAAACGGTATCCTGCCAGTTTTCTCGAAATACGGAGAGAGCCTCTGATGATTGTCGCCCGGACCGCGGAGCCTTACCTTCAAAAACTTCAACTCCCATGCGAACCGGAGCAAAGTACTCAGCTTCGGGTCGGGGAGTGTCCATATTTGGCCGCTTTTTTAGAAAGGGAATAAAATCGTAGTCGAGACGGAAGGTGACAAATATTTGACCTTCGTTGTCCTCTCCGGGTAACAAAATGTGATCGATATATGCGGCAGGCTGGTCAGCTCGTTGTAAAAGCGACTGATAGGTTGTCTCACCTCTGCGCTGTGCATCAGTTTGAGGTACCATTCCGGCAAAAGTAATGAGGAATGCGAAAAACAGGATAGAAAATTTTGACATAATAGATGATGGATTTAAAATTTCGATACACTTATCAGATATTATAAGATCTATCTTTGGAACGTGAACGATACATTGAGTATTATCAATCCGCGAAAACTAATTTAACGTACTCTGCTATGAAAAACAGCTGGCTCCACGATTTAAAAGCTACTATTGCATCTGAAGAAGAGAAAATTAAACAGGGGGGAGGTACCCGCCGCATCGAAAAAGAGCATAAAAAAGGAAAACTTACGGCAAGAGAACGTATTCAGTTTTTGGTGGATGATAACGGTGATTTTTTTGAAATTGGGCTTTGGGCGGCCTTCGATATGTATCAAGATGAAGGCGGTTGCCCATCTGCGGGGGTGGTAGCTGGCATTGCGCCAATTGAGGGTCGAGACTGTATGATCATAGCAAATGATGCTACGGTTAAGGCAGGTGCCTGGTTTCCTATGACGGCGAAAAAGAATCTGAGAGCTCAGGAAATAGCAATGGAAAACCATCTTCCTATTATTTATTTGGTAGACTCAGCCGGCGTATATCTGCCCATGCAGGATCAAATTTTTCCCGATAAGGAGCACTTTGGCCGAATTTTCAGGAATAATGCAGTGATTAGTGCCAAGGGGATTCCGCAAATTGCAGCGATTATGGGTAGCTGCGTGGCTGGTGGAGCCTATCTGCCCATTATGAGTGATGAAGCACTCATTGTAGATGGAACCGGGAGTGTTTTTTTGGCAGGCAGCTATCTTGTTAAAGCAGCTATCGGGGAGAATGTTGATAATGAGACGCTGGGAGGGGCCACCACACACACCGAAATTAGTGGTGTAACAGATTATAAAATGAAAGACGATACGGAGTGCCTGCTAACTATTCGGGATCTTGTAGGGAAGCTGGGACCCTATCATACCGCAGGTTTGAATCGCAACACACCTGTGAATCCTTCGCGTGATATGAGCGACATGCTCAAAGAGTTTCCAGATGATAGAAATAAACCCTACGATGTTTTTTCCGTTATTGAAGGAATCGTGGATGCAAAATCATTTACTGAGTATAAAAAAGGTTATGGGCAGACACTTGTAACCGGCTATGCGCGAATTGACGGCTGGAGCGTAGGTATTGTTGCCAATCAGCGTAAAATCGTGAAAAGCAAAACGGGTGAGATGCAAATTGGTGGGGTCATATACTCAGACAGTGCGGATAAAGCGGCAAGATTTATCATGAACTGTAATCAAAAGAAAATCCCAATTATTTTTTTGCAGGATGTTACAGGTTTTATGATTGGCAAGCGAAGTGAGCACGGCGGTATTATTAAAGATGGTGCCAAAATGGTAAATGCTGTGGCCAATTCTGTGGTACCGAAAATTACCATCATCACCGGTAATAGTTATGGGGCCGGTAATTATGCAATGTGCGGAAAAGCGTATGATCCGCGGTTTATTTTTGCATGGCCAACGGCACAGATTGCCGTAATGGGCGGAACCCAGGCCGCAAAAGTGCTCACACAGATAAAAGTTTCATCGCTGGAAAAGAGAGGCAAAGAGATAACGGATGAGGAAAAATCAGAAATCCTGAAGAAGATAAAAGACCGATATGATACCCAAACCGATGTCCGGTATGCTGCCGCAAGACTTTGGGTAGATGGAATCATTGATCCTTTAGATACCCGAACCACGATTAGCAATGCCATTCGGTATGCGAATTGTAATCCGGAGATCCCCGAGTTTAAAACGGGTGTACTCCAGGTTTGACTCTTTCATCATATTGGTCAGCTGCATTTTTTTAAGAGAGTTAATTTTACAAGACTGTAGACGTCAACGATCTACTCCCTAACTCACTCCCTGCATCAGGATTGCACAAACATACGCGGCGTAGGTTCCCAGTGCATATCCTAAAACAGCCAGTAATACGCCTACCGGGGCAAGTGCCGGGTGAAAGGCAGAAGCAACAATCGGGGCCGAAGCTGCACCACCAATATTTGCCTGGCTTCCGACTGCCGTAAAGAAAAAGGGTGCCTTAATCAGTTTTCCAACCAGCAACAGCAGTGAAACGTGGATTAAAATCCAAACAATCCCAATTACAAAATATCCAGGGGCTCCCAAAATAGATGAGATATCCATTTTCATGCCAATCGTCATAACCAGGATGTAAATAAACAAACTGCCAATTTTTGATGCGCCCGCACCTTCCAGTTCCCGTACCTTTGTGAAAGAGGCAAGGAGACCGCCTGTAGTTGCAATTACAATGAGCCAGAAAAAGGCTGAGTCGAGGCTAAAGCTTTTCAGTAATGGGGCGTTTTCACCAATCCAGGGAGCAATAACATCACCTCCAATATGCCCTAGAGCAGTTATCGTAAATGCTACGGCTCCAAGCTTTACTAAATCAACAAATGTGGGGATCCGAGCAATATTCGCCCGATACTCTTCAATACTGTCGCGCAGTTCCTTAATGGCTGAAGAGTCGGCTTTGAACCATTTATCGACTCGGTCTGACATACCAGCGCCGTAAAGCAGAAATCCCAGCCAGATATTGGCAACGATAATGTCTACGGTGACCATTGCTCCAAAGAGATCATCACTGGGTCCGAATACTTCGTACATGGCTGCCTGGTTTGCACCCCCTCCAATCCAGCTCCCAGCAACTGTTGAGAGACCACGCCACACTTCGTCGGGGCCTGAGCCGCCAACGATGGAGGGATCAAAAAAACTAATGATTAATATGGCCAGTGGTCCGCCAATTACAATTCCTACAGTCCCTGTTAAAAACATGATGATGGCTTTTGGGCCTAAATTGAGGACCCCCTTGAAATCGATACTGATTGTTAGCAAAACCAAACAGGCCGGCAACAGATATCTTGAGGCCACAAAATAGAGGTTTGAGTCGGCTTCATTTACAATTCCAAACGTAGTTAGCAGTGATGGAATGAAATAGCAAAGCAGGAGTGAAGGCACAAACCGATAAAATTTTTGCCAAAAGGGGTGATTACTGCTTGCTGTAGTGAAAATAGCTGCCAGAATAGCCATTAAAATTCCAAATATGATGGCGTCGTTGGTAATCAGTGCTGCAATTTGTAGAGTCATAAATATTTATGGGAATTAAATGATGTTGCTCGAAAATGGGGAGGAATCTGCTAAAAATCATCCTTTGTTTTCAGATCTTTCAAATATCATTACCAAATAGAGCAGGAAGTTAGAATCAAACCAGAGAGATATTCATTTCTATGAGAATTTTACGATATTCACACAGACGAACTTGAGAAAAACAGACTGGAGCTTATAGTGAAAGAAAGCATTAAAATTGCCTCGGGACAGGGATTTTGGGGAGATCTGCCGAATGCACCGATTCATCAGGTGAAAAAAGGTGATATCGACTACCTTGTGATGGATTATCTGGCAGAAGTTACGATGTCGATTATGCAAAAGCAGCGTATGAGAAATAAGAATTATGGCTATGCTCGCGATTTTGTTGATGTGGTTGCCGCAACCTTGAAGGAGGTTAAGGATAAAAATGTCAAAATTATCTCGAATGCCGGTGGTGTAAATCCCCTAGCCTGCAAGGATGCTATTTTGGAGGCTGCAAAAGATAAGGGGATCACTGGTTTAAAAATTGCTGTAGTTGATGGTGATGATATTTTGCCCCAGCTTGATGATCTAATCGCAGACGGTCATTCACTCAACAACATGGAAACGGATGAGCCCATTGCGAGCGTGAAAGACCAGCTATTGAGCGCGAATGTTTACCTGGGCTGCAGGCCAATCGTGGAAGCACTTGAAAAAGGAGCAAATATTGTAATTACAGGCAGAGTTACCGATACCGGACTCACTTTGGCACCGATGGTGTACGAATTTGGGTGGGATTATGATAATTATGATTTAATGGCCACCGGAACCATTGCCGGACATATTATAGAATGTGGAGGCCAGGTAACAGGAGGTAATTTTACAGACTGGGAAACAGTGGATGATTTTACGGAGCCGGGATTTCCAATTATTGAAGCAAAACCTGACGGAATATTTTTTGTAACAAAACATGATGGAACAGATGGCCTGGTATCCGAAATGACTGTGAAAGAACAGCTTCTGTATGAAATTGGTAATCCAAAAGAGTATATCACGCCCGACTGCATCGCCGATTTTACTACTGTTCATCTTCAACAAGAGGGGAAAGACAGGGTAAAGGTATGGGGCATAAAAGGCCTGAAAGATACTCCTACATACAAAGTTTCGGCCAGCCATGTGGATGGGTATAAACTTTCATCTACACTGGTGTATTGCTGGCCCGATGCTCTAAAAAAAGCAAAGAAGGCCGGCGAAATTCTTTTGGCAAGAGCTGAAAATCTGGGTATAACTTTCAGGGATTCTAACGTAGAGTTTGTGGGGCTGAATGCTTGTAACGAGGCTTCAGATGAGCTGTTGGCAAACCATTCGGACCTGAATGAAGTTCAGATGAGGATATCTGTTCATGGTGACAGCCGCGAGGAGATCAACCGTTTTGGTAAGGAGATTGCGCCGTTAATTTTAACAGGACCCAGCGGCGTTACCGGTTTTGCAGGTGGCAGGCCGAAGGCAAGTGAAGTTGTAGCCTATTGGCCGGCACTAATCGATAAAAAAGCCGTTGAGCCCCGGGTTACGCTTTTTGATGTGTAAAAAGATTTCTTTTCCGGCAGATTATCTCCAAAAAAGCAAGAAGTAGAGTGAATTCTTCATTAAATTGGCACTCAAAATCAGAAAACAAATCATTTGTAATTAAGATTACGCATTTATGGTTATTGGGATTATTGGCGCAGGCATTTCGGGACTAACAGCCGGCAGGTTACTCGCTAAAGCAGGGCATGAAGTAACTGTATTTGAAAAAAGCGGAGGCTATGGAGGTCGGATGGCAACCCGATACACCGGTAAGAACCTAGAGAAGAAACTTGACCACGGAGCGCCCCTTTTTGAGGCAAACGAACCGGAATTCAAAGATTTTGTAAAAGAACTGCTTGGAAAAAATATTATTAAGCCGTGGGGAAAAAACATTAAAGTGTTTGATGGGGAAACGTTTTCCGGTAAAAAAACCCTCTCTTTCGACCACCCCGTTTACACATCCAATATCGGAATGAACGCAATCGGAAAGTATCAGGCCAGATGGTGTGACGTTCGGCAAAACACAAAGGTTGGCGGTCTCACATATTTTGGCGACCATCGATCTAAAAAGCGTCCCTGGATATTAAACATGACATCAAGCGAGACCTTTGGAGCCGATGCAGTTATCATTGCACTGCCAGCTCCCCAGGCATACGGAATTCTTACTACTACAATCGACGAGACGAACACGCTGAAGATTGTCCGCCAAATTGACGAAATACATTACAATGCAACCTACACCTTGATGGTTGGTTACAAAGATGCAGAAATTCCTGAATGGGAAGGAATTGTATGTGGAGAAAGTAAACTGGGATATGTATCAAACGAAGGATTGAAGCGTGACGGAAAGCAAGGGTCATTTTTTGTTCTGCATTCCAGTGCTGAGTTTGCTAAAGCACATCGTAACAGTTCTGAAGAAGTGATTACCAAACAACTTACTGACGAATTTGCCCGCATTGCCGGCGGTTGGGCAGCGAATCCTGAATGGCATCAACTGCATTTTTGGAGATTTAGCCAACCCAAAACCGTATTAGATCAGCCATATTTTGAGTTGGAAGAAGAAGATTCACCATTGGCACTCGTTGGGGACTATTATTACGGTAATAGCGTTGGTCATGCTTATGCATCAGGGTATAAACTTGCTCAGCACTGGATTGAAAAGTTTAAGTAAATTGTACTTGTTGACGATATTATTTCATACAATTCATATTAATTCGGCATAAAATAATTTATCGGAGATGGATAATCTCCTGCCTGCTTTAAAATCAATAAATACGGGACTCATAAAATAAAGAAGTTCTCTGCTGAATGGATTTAAGATCTGTTCTGTTACAACGCTATCGGAGAAAAAATAATCCATGTCCACACCTACGATATATACATCGTTAAAAAAGCTGAATCGCTATCTTGCCAAATATAAAGGCACGATATTGCTGGGAGCACTCTTTCTTACAGGAGCTAACTTTTTTCTGATTTGGATTCCGGTTCTGATCCGGCAAACCATGGATGAAGTGGAATTGCTTGGTCAGGATTACACAGGACAATATGATTCTGTATTCCAACTGCTTTTTTCAAGCGAAGCCGGTACCATTCTTGCCTATAATTCACTACTTCTCATTGGTACGGTTGCTCTTTATGGAATTTTACTTTTTGCAACACGTCAAACACTGATTGTAAGCTCACGGAGAATTGAGTTTGATATTCGCAATCAGATCATGGACAAGCTACTGAGACTTCCCCAGCGCTATTTTGCCGAAAATAGTACGGGTGAAATTTATGTACGAGCTACCGAAGATGTTGCCAGAGTTCGGGAATATTTCGGGCCCGTTGTTATGTATACCATCAACACGATTACCAGGGCCGGCTTTATCATTACAATGATGCTGATAGTAAACCCGGAGTTAACGCTTTGGGCGCTGCTGCCGCTTCCATTTTTATCCGGATTTGCCTATTGGGTAAGCGGTTTTATTAACAAATATCAGTTACTGATACAGGAACAATATTCAAGAATTGCAGGGAAAGCTCAGGAAACATTCAGTAGTATTCGGCTCATAAAAGCATTTAACAGAACTGATTACGAGCAAAAGAAATTTGAGGCGGAAAGTGATGAATACAGAACGAAAAAACTTCGCCTGGATCTGGTCGAGTCGCTTTTCCATCCAACCTTGAATCTGCTGATTGGCGTATCCGTACTGATTGTTGTATGGAAAGGTGGAATCATGGTTATTGAAGATGTGATAACGCTGGGAAATATTGCCGAGTTTGTAATTTATGTGGCATATTTAACTTGGCCGGTAGCATCGTTGGGATATACCGTTAACCGCCTACAAAAATCTCTGGCATCGTGGGAACGCATTGACAGTATGTTAACTGAGCCCATTCATATACAATCTGATAAAGACAGCCTGCTTCATGATGAGATTTATGGTAAGATTGAGTTTAGAAACGTAAGTTTTAAATATCCCGGGTCTGATGAGTATGCGCTTAAAAATATAAATATTGCAATAGAAGCGGGTAGTAATGTTGCCATAGTAGGCAGGACAGGCTCAGGCAAAACAACATTGGTGAATTTAATTCCAAGATTGTTTGATCCCGATGAGGGAGAGATATTTATTGATGATAAAAATATTAAAGGGTGGGACTTACAACAGCTCAGAAATTCGATTGGATTTGTACCCCAGGAAACATTCTTGTTTTCCACTACCATAAAAGAAAATATCGCCTTTGGAACAGCTGAAAGCAGCGGGGAGGAGGTTGAAAAAGCCGCTGAGATCGCTCAGGTTCGTGAGAATATCATGGAATTTGAGAAAAAATTTGAAACTTTAGTTGGTGAAAGGGGAATAACACTATCGGGCGGACAGAAACAACGCACGGCCATTGCTCGTGCAATCATAAAAAATCCAAAAATGATTGTTTTTGATGATTCACTGAGTGCTGTGGATACCAATACCGAAGATGCGATCCTCAGCCATTTGCAAAAACATCTTTCTGAAACAACAACAATTATGATTTCGCACAGAATTTCTTCGATATTGAACGCCGATGTAATATTTTATATTCATGAAGGTTCAATAGCAGAATTTGGCAATCATGATGAATTAATCGAAAAAAATGGTCGTTATGCAAACATGTATAACAGGCAATTACTAGAACAGGAACTGGCTCAAATTTAAATATAAAACAGGACTTCTGTTTGAACGGCAGAAGCCTATCATAAAAACAACGCGGGAGAACACAATGATTATTGTACCCTTAGGAGTTGCTTCAGCAACACCAACAGCAGTTAGACATTTGCCATCTGTAGCACTATGGCGCGAAGGCGACGTACATCTATTTGATTGCGGTGAAAATGCACAAATGAGAATGCTACAAGCGGGATTGAAACGCTCAAAAATCGCGAATATCTTTATAAGCCATTTTGATGCAGATCACTACACTGGCTTGATGGGTTTGATTTCGACCCTACAGCTCCAACGACGGGATAACCCCTTAAATATTATTGGGCCGGTTGGAATTAAAAAATATGTAGAGTGGAATTTAGATTTTGGCAACATCAACCTGAACTTCGACATCCAATATGTGGAAGTGCCTGAAGACGTAGATTCCCAGGTAGTGGTTGATGAGGACGAATATTATGTAGAAGCCCGGCCGTTAAACCATTCGCAATTTTGTTTGGGTTTCCGGTTTCAGGAAAAAGATAAACCAGGTAAAGTGGATGCTGAAAAAGCACAGGCCATGGGTATTTCTGAGGATGCTCAATATAAAGCGCTTAAAGCAGGCGAAGATGTAGAGCTCGAAGACGGCACAATCGTCAAGTCGTATGATATTGTTGGCCATCCCCGACCAGGCGACAGCTTTGCCTACATCACCGATACCAAATACTGTCCAAACTCGGTGAAATTGGCGATGAACACGAATATCCTGTATCACGAAGCAACGTTTAGCGATTCATTAGCCGACAAAGCTGCTGAAACCGGACACTCTACGTCATCTGATGCAGCCCGTGTTGCTAACGAAGCTCAAACGAAGCTTTTGGTTATTGGACACTTTTCTGCACGCTACACTAACCCATTTGTTCTTCTTCGCGAAGCAAGAGCGAAGTTTTTCCCCGCGTGGCTGGCAACGGAGTTACGTCCCATATTTACTAATCCAGCACAGGAAAAAGGAATTGTGGAACCCAAGGTTTATATCAAAGAAGTTGATGGCAACTCCGGATCCGGCAAGAAAGATCGCAGCAAAGGGAATAGTAAAAGCGACGGCGGGAAAAAGCGATTTCGCAAACGACGTGGTTCATCAGATCGAAAAAGCTCCAGAAGCAGCCGAAGTTCATCCGGTGAGCGAAGAAGAAAACGTATAGATCGTTCAAGTTCGTCGGACGACGATAACGATAATCAGGGCTCAAAAAGAGCACCCAAACATATCACGCCAAGAACACCATTCGATAACTTCGATCGGTTTTAATAAACGTGATTAAGCATCATAACGGTAAATTTTGAGTCAAAAAAACTCTAATGAAGCCGTTGATTCAGTATTGATTCGACGGCTTTATCATTTTTTTAAACCCTATCGTTGGTGGGCGGTCTTTGCCATCGTTCTCACACTTACAGCGGCCTTCCTGGGAACTATTCGCCCCAAACTTACCCAGGTTGCAGTTGATGACTACATCGCAGTAGGTGACGTTGAGGGGCTCTTATGGATTGTATTCCTGCTTGGGTTAGCTCTTGCCGGAGAGTTTGTTATACTCATTTTAAATACTTACATCACGCGTTGGTTTGGGCAGGGTGTTCTTTACAGCATGAGAAATGCGGTTTTTAAAAAAATTCAGACGTTACACGTTCAGTTTTTTGACAAGAACCCTATCGGAAGGCTGATTACACGAACCACCAGTGATATTGAAGCCCTGAGTGAACTGCTTTCTGATGGTATTGTGAATATGATTGGAGATCTTTTCAGAATCTTCTTCATACTCTACTTTATGCTGATCATGAGCTGGGAGCTGACCATCATTGCCATTCTTGTGCTACCTGTTCTTTTTTATTCAACATTCTGGTTCAAAGGAAAAGTAAGGGTGGCCTTTCTTAATGTAAGAGATCAGATTGCACGGCTTAATTCGTTTGTACAGGAGCACATAAACGGGATGTCTGTTGTACAACTGTTTAATCGAGAAGATAAAGAGAAAGAAAGATTTGAATCGATCAATGAGAATCACAAGAGTGCTCATATCGATACTATATTTTATTTTTCCATTTTCTGGCCAACCGTAGAAGTTTTGGCCAGTTTTGCTATGGCACTGGTGGTTTGGTATGGAGGGGCACGTGCGTTAATGGATCAGCTAACCTTTGGAGTATTGCTGGCATTTATTCAGTATGTGCGCCAATTTTTTAATCCAATCCGTGGGCTGTCAGAGAAGTATAACACGCTACAATCTGCCCTTGCATCATCTGAGCGTATATTTGATGTATTAGATACAGAAAAACAGGTTTATGAAACGAAAAGCCCGATCAAACCAAAACAGGTAGATGGCCATATTGAGTTTAAAAATGTACGATTCAGATATAATGACGATGAAGAAATTATCATCGATGATATTTCATTTGAGGCTCAACCGGGAGAACAACTGGCAATTGTGGGAGCAACGGGCGCTGGTAAATCCACCATTATTAATCTTTTACTGCGGTATTATGATATTCAGGAAGGAGAAATATTACTGGATGGCGTGAATATAAAAGATATGTCACTTCATGAGTTACGCTCTCATTTTGGCCTCGTACTTCAAGATAATGCCCTGTTTTCGGGAACCGTGCTCGACAATATCACGCTTGGAAATAAAAATATAACCCGAGAACAGGTGATCGCGGCGGCCAAAGAGGTTGAAGCTCACCAATTCATTAAAAAATTACCCGGCACGTACGACTATAAACTACGAGAACGAGGGGCTTCACTTTCAATGGGGCAGAGGCAGCTTATTTGTTTTGTAAGGGCTATGGTTTATGATCCAAAAATCCTAATTTTAGATGAGGCAACATCCAGTGTGGATTCAGAAACAGAAGAACTGGTAGCTAAAGCTTGTGCAAGAATGATGGAGGGTCGAACCGCCATAGTAATCGCCCACAGGCTGTCTACCATTCAGGGGTCCGATAATATCCTGGTGATGCACAAAGGAAAAATCCGCGAATCCGGATCACATCAGAAACTTATTGAGAAGGATGGCGGTATATATAGAAAGCTGTATGAATTACAATACAAAGATCAGGTTGCAGAAATTGCGCCTGCAGTAAAATAATCAGAAATAAAAATTCAAAGGAGGCCCGAAATGGCAGATTTAAAGCAAGCAGAAAAAGAGATAAAAGAGACTTTACAACGTGAAAAAGAAGAACTCAGAAATACCTATAACGACGTAGTAAAAAAACTGCGTACCGAAGGTGACCGTCTGCAGGGAGACATTCGCAAAGAGTATAAAAATGCTAAGAAATATGTTAAGAAAAATCCGGAAACGGGTGTGGGTGTTGCACTTGCAGGAGGCATATTTCTTGGAATTGTAATTGCTAATATTTTGAAAAAATAATCGTCTATGGGAAGTTTGCAATTAGATAAATTATCTGAACTCTTTGAGCGTCTCGATGCGCTCAGGGGGTATCTTTGACTATGATAAACGAAAAGTAACCATTATAGAGCTTCAGGAGCAGACTCAAGACCCTGCGTTCTGGAACGATCCTGCCTCGGCACAAGTAGTGATGCAGGATCTCGATTTTGAGAAAGAGATTGTAGGCCGCTGGGACGAACTCAACGAACTTCGGGACAGCATACAGGTGTACCGGCAGTTTTTGGAGGAAGGTGAAGCTGTTGAGGATGAACTCGCAGGTGAAATTGATACTTTCCGCAAAAAGCTGAGGGAGCTTGAGCTCCAGAATATGCTAAGTGAACCCGACGACCATCGAGACGCAATTGTTACGTTTAATCCGGGTGCTGGCGGAACTGAAAGCCAGGATTGGGGGGTAATGCTGTTCAGGATGATCTCTCGCTGGGCTGAGAAAAAAGATTTTAAGGTCGAAATTCTGGAGTATCAGGATGGCGATGTTGCGGGGCTTAAAAGCGCCACGCTTCAAATTAGCGGTAAAAATGCCTACGGTTTCTTGAAATCGGAAAGTGGTGTTCATCGCCTGGTTCGTATTTCACCTTTCGATAGCAATTCGCGAAGGCACACATCCTTTTGCTCGGTTTTTGTATCACCACTAATTGACGACACTATCGAAGTAGACCTGAATAGTTCAGATATTGAACTTCAGCGGTTTCACGCAAGCGGTGCCGGCGGGCAAAACGTAAATAAAGTTGAAACCGGTGTTCGTCTCATCTGGACTGGTAATTTGAGTGACGGTACCGAAGAACGGGTTGTCGCTGAATGCCAGCAGGAGCGCTCTCAAATGCAAAACCGAGAAAAAGCGATGGTTTTGTTAAAATCGAAAGTGTATGAGCTCGAAAAGAATATCAAAGAGAGAGAGCTCCAAAAAATTCAGGATTCGAAAAGCAGCAACGAATGGGGCTCTCAAATCAGGTCCTATGTTTTTCATCCTTATAATATGGTGAAAGATCATAGAACCGATCACGAAACCGGAGATGTACAGGGAGTTATGGACGGAGATCTGGATGAATTTATGAAAGCATACCTGATGATGGGTGCTGAGGCAGCGTCTTGATGATTGTTGTAGGCGTCACCGGTGGAATTGGATCCGGAAAAACAACAGTATGCCGGGAATGGGAGAAAATGGGAGCCTATGTTTTTTATGCTGATGAGGAGGCAAAAAAGCTGATGGTAAACAGTAATGAGGTAGTGTCACAAATTAAAAAGACATTTGGAGAATCATCATATAACGCAGATGGATCTCTAAATAAACCTCATCTGATCTGCGAAGCGTTTGAAGCAGGCAGAGTGCAGGAGCTTAATGATATTGTACACCCTGCCGTTGAAAAAGCATTTAAGGCAAGATGCAAAAAGGCTAAAACCAAGGGATATAAAATTGCGGTAAAAGAGGCGGCACTGCTACTAAATGATGGACCCCCAAAGAATATGGATAAGATCGTGATTGTCCATGGTGCAGAACATATTCGTGTGAAACGAGTTATGGAGCGCGATCAGACAACTGCACATAAAATAAGGGAGAGGATAGCACATCAACCCGATTTTGAAACAAAACTGAATCTGGCTGATTTTGTAATTCATAATGATGGAACACTCCCTGAATTGAAAAACGAAGCTGAAAGGGTTTTTCAGCTATTGATGAATGAGCAGTCATCTATGGACGATAAACAACTTTAACAGTGAACGTACTACTGTCGTGATGGAAAAATCCACAAGCAACAGACTCATTACGCTTGAAGAGTATATTATTCAATCACAAAATAAATTTCCTGGAGCTACAGGCGAACTATCTCAGCTGCTTAGGGATATCGGACTCGCAGCTAAAATCATCTCCCGCGAGGTGAACAAAGCTGGAATTACGAACCTGCTGGGAACCCATGGAAGCGAAAATGTACATGGTGAAACGGTAAAAAAGCTTGATATTTTTGCCGATACGCAGTTGATTTCTGCACTGGATCGTTCTCAAATTACATGCATGGTTATTTCAGAAGAGAACGACGGTGTTGTACGCCTGAATAGCGACGGGGGAAAGTACATTGTATATCTCGATCCGCTGGATGGATCTTCAAATATTGACGTAAATGTATCGATTGGAAGTATTTTCTCCATTTATATGCGTCAACCCCGATATGAAACCGGCCTAGTCGAGGAGGATGCTCTGCAGCCCGGCAGCCGTCAGGTTGCGGCAGGTTATGTTCTGTATGGATCGAGCACGATTATGGCCTACACAACAGGGCTGGGAGTTGGAACCTTTACTCTTGATCCAAGTATTGGTGAGTTTATTCTTTCGGTGGATAACCATAAAATTCCCAAAGCGGGAACTATCTATAGCATTAATGAAGGCAGCTATAATTCCTGGCAGGAGGGATTAAAAAAATACATTAAGTATTGCCAACAGCACGATCCAAAATCAAACAGGCCCTTTTCGGCTCGCTACATTGGATCGATGGTTGCAGACCTGCACAGGACTTTGATCCAGGGAGGTATTTTTATCTACCCGGCAAGTAAAAAGTACCCAGAAGGTAAACTTCGGCTGATGTATGAGTGTAATCCGTTAAGCTTTATAATTGAACAGGCCGGTGGGAAAGCGACCAATGGAAAGCAGCGAATTATGGATATTGTGCCAAAAGATATTCATCAACGGACACCTATTTTTATCGGTTCAGCTGAGAATGTAGAAATGGTTCAAACCTTTCTGGACCAAAAATGAGAAGCTTACGGGCTTTCTGAGTTGATATTGAACAGTACGGTTTGGCCTTCTGTAATATCATGCCTGAGCGTATAGCCGGCATTCACCTCAATCACATATTTGGCAGGCCTTTCTGATTCGATGGATTCCTGGCTGAAGGGCGTCGTGTTACGGTGAATACGAACAATTTCCATGTCAGAATTGACAAACAAGATATCGAGGGAAAGAGGAGTATTTGCCATCCAAAAGCTGCGGGGCCTGTTATTATCGAATAAAAAAATCATTCCGGCATCCTCGGGAAGAGAATAGACATTCATGAGGCCGGCACTTCTCAATTCGTCGGTATCTGCTACGGAGGCCTTAATTCCAGAAACTACAGACTGATCCGATCTCAAAAACTGAATCTCAGCCGTGAATTCCAACTCTCTGGTCGTTTCAGGCGTGTCGGGTGTTTGCCTGTCCGGAGATGAACAAGCAGTGAATCCAAAAAGAAATACTAAAAGTAGATATCGGTACATAAGGCGTCTATTCCACGTTGAGTAAGCATAATTGAAAAGGCAGTAAAGCCATTCCTAATCTGCCATAAGTATAGAAGTTGAGCCTAATGAATACAAGTTATCAGAGTTGAAATTTTAGGTGTTTTAGCGTATTTTTAGAAGTCTGAGAAGTGAGTGCCGGGAGGTCCTCACTTTTTTTTATACATACTGCTGGAAAAAATGAATCAAAACGTAATCAACACCATAAAAGATGTTTCAGAACCTTTGGTTAATGAAGAGGGTCTGTTTTTGGTTGATGTTGAAATAAAACATCAAAAGACACCCGAGTTGTGGGTTCTGGTTGATACGGAGAAAGACGGTGTAATTCTCGACGCATGTTCTAGAATTAGCCGGAAACTTGCGAACATCATTGAAGGTGAAAATCTTATCAGCAGTTCGTATAGATTGAATGTTTCGTCGCCCGGTTTATCAAGGCCATTGAGCGATATTCGCCAATACCGGAAAAATATTGGAAGGCAGGCGAAAATTAAGTTCAAAAATGAAGATGGTTACAATACCCGGGAAGGCGAATTAATACAGGCAGATGAAACAATTGTTAAAATTGTTGAAAGTGAAACGGGCGTTGAGCAGGAAATCCCTTTTGATGCCGTTGTCGAAACTAAAATTATCCCGAAAATTTAGTGTAAATACAAAACAGAACAGCTTCTGATGCAAAACGATATTTCAAAACAAATTATTCAATCTTTTGCTGAAATCGCAAAAGATAAAGGTATTGACAAAGATCTTCTGCTCTCTATCCTGGAGGATGTTTTCCGAACTATGATTCGTAAGAAATACGAATCAGACGAATCGTTTGAAGTGATTTTGAATGCTGACAGGGGGGAGATCCAGATCTTACATATCAGGGAAGTTGTTCCTGAGGACGAATTGACTGACCCGGTTACAGAGATTTCGCTAAAAGAAGCACAGAAACATGATCCCGATCTGGAGCTCTATGACGAGTATGCCCAGGAAATATCCATTGCAGATTTCGGACGTCGTGCCGTATCCATGGCCAGACAGCAGTTGGCTCAGCGCATCAGAGAAATTGAAAAAGATAATATTTTCGAAGATTACTCCGACCGGGTAGGTGAAATTGTTTTGGGTGATGTTTACCAGGTACGCAATAATAAAGATATTCTTGTGAACCATAACGGAGTTGAGCTTTTACTGCCCAAGAATGAGCAGATTTATAAAGACAGGTACAGAAAAGGAGACACCATTCGTGCCGTTGTGGTTGAAGTAAAACGACTTGGAGGCAACCCAACCGTAATCATTTCAAGAACATCACCACTCTTCCTTGAGCGGCTGTTTGAAAATGAAATTCCAGAAGTGTTCGACGGAATTATTGAATTAAAAAGAATCGCCAGAGAACCGGGCGACCGCTCTAAAGTGGCGGTAGTTTCGTACGATGAACGGGTGGACCCTGTTGGAGCCTGCGTTGGGATGAAAGGCATCCGAATTCATGCTGTTGTAAGGGAGCTGCAGAACGAAAATATCGATGTAATAAACTACAGCGATGATAAAATTGAGTTCATAAAACGTGCACTGCAGCCGGCAAAAGTTTTAAAAGTAGAGCTTACCGAAGATGGCGAACGAGCCAGTGTGCTTGTTCCTGCAGATGAAGTATCAAAAGCCATTGGTAAAGGCGGCGTGAATATCCGATTGGCGTCGAAACTGGCAGGTTTGGAAATTGATGTATTCCGCGAAGTAGAGGAAGAAGACGATATCGATCTGGATGAATTTGTGATCGATTTCGGCGAAGATACCGTTCAGTTGTTGAAAGAAATCGGTTGCGATAGTGCACGTGCGGTTCTCGAACTGGATGAAGATGAGATAATTCGACGAACCGATGGTAAAATTTCCCGTGAGGAAGCTGAGAAAATTATTGATATCATCGCCTACGAATTTGAGGACGAAGAAGATTGATCGTACCTTAGAGCTAGCTCATGAAGCTAATTTTTTTATTTGACTAAACTGACGTAAGTAATTTATATGACAAACGAAAAACCAAAAAAGCTATTTAAAGTTGCATCAGAATTTAATGTAGCTACCCAATCCATTGTAGATACTTTGGGTGAACATGGTTTTGACATTGCCAACAGGCCAAACACCAAAATTACGCCCGAAATGTATGAGGCGCTGGATTCTGTATATGGTGATGATAAAGAACGAAGCAGAGAGCATGAAAAGGCGAGAGAAGAGTATGAGAATCGCCGAAATCAGATCATGTCGAATAAAAATGAGAGCGTAACACTCGATAATTTTCTTGAGCCTATCGATGATCTTGAGCCTCAGGATGAGGAAGAATCGGAACCTCTTCCCCTGGAACCTCAAGAAGAACAGCCCGCTGAAGAGCCGGAGTCTGAGAAGGAAGACACTTCTGAGCACGATGAGGATGTTCTGGAACCGGTAGAAGATGAAGCAGAGCAAGTTGAGGCGGACTCAACGAAAAAGCCGGAGCCTGAGCCCGAAGCTAAATCTGATATTGAAGAAGATGGGGATGAGGAGGAAACAGTTGAGATCGTTGAGGAGGAAGAACATGATGATGATGATCTTGACGAGGAAGATGATGAAACAGAAGACTCTGAAGATGATGAAGATGATGAAGATGACGACGAAGAGTACGATGAGGAGGATGACGACGATGAGGAGGATGACGACGACGATGATGAGTCTGAAGAAGATGACGATGAAGTAGATGAAGACGATAGTGACGAAGATAATGAGGAGAAGGGCGACGGTGAAGAAGATGAAAAAATTGTAAGAGGAAAAGCAGGTCGGCTCAGCGGAACAAAAGTTCTCGGTAAAGTTGAATTTTCCAGAGACACTCGTAAAACCAAAAAAACCCGAAAACGCCGAAAAGACAGACCCGACTCTGACGAAGACATATCAAGAAAAAGCCGTAAAAAATCCAAGGCTAAAGACGATAAATCAAGTAAGAAGACCAAGAAGAAAAAAGCTAAACGCAGCACCCAGATAGATGAAGAGGATGTAGAGAAAAAAATGCGCGAAACCATGCAGCGTATTCAGGGTGGCTCAACGGTTGGTAGTAAACGATCGAAGCGTAGAAGACAGCGAAAAGAGGAGAGAGAAGAAGAGCGCGCATTACAAAGCGAAATGGAAGAAATCGAGAATAGTATTCTCGAAGTTACAGAATTTATTACGGTTAGTGATCTTGCTGATCTCCTGGATGTTAAAGCAACTGACGTCATCACCACCTGTATGAATTTGGGCATGATGGTTTCTATTAATCAACGGCTTGATGCTTCCACAATTGAACTTGTAGCAGCCGAATACGACTTTGATGTCGAATTTGTTGATGCTGAAGAAATTATTGAAGAAGAATTTGGACTTGAAGAAGACGATCCTGAAGATCTTGAGCCTCGATCACCTATTATTACCGTAATGGGGCACGTTGATCATGGTAAGACATCACTTCTTGACTATATCCGTAAAGCAAAAGTTGCCGCAGGTGAAGCCGGAGGTATTACCCAGCATGTGGGTGCCTATGAAGTGAAAACCGAAGATGACAAGAAAATTACATTCCTTGATACACCCGGTCACGAGGCCTTTACTGCGATGAGAAGCCGGGGTGCCCAGGCAACAGATATTGTAATCCTTGTTGTAGCAGCCGATGACTCCGTGATGCCCCAAACTATTGAGGCGATCAATCATGCCAAAGCAGGTGATGTGCCAATTGTAGTTGCCATCAACAAGATGGATAAAGAGGGCGTAAATCCTGATAAAATTAAGCAGCAGCTTTCTGAACACGGAGTGATTGTTGAAGAATACGGCGGAACTAACCAGGTTGCCGAAGTATCTGCACACACCGGACAGGGAATTGATGAATTACTCGACAAAGTATTGATTGAAGCCGAATTGATGGAGCTTAAAGCCAACCCGGATCGACTCGCTCAGGGAATTGTTCTTGAATCGAGAGTTGATAAAGGGAAAGGAACTGTTGCGAACATACTCGTGCAAAACGGTACTTTAAAAATTGGAGATCCTTTTGTTGCCGGATCAGTATTTGGACGGGTTCGTGCCATGGAAAACGAGCATGGAACACGGCTGAAAGAGGCAGGACCATCCGTGCCGGTTCAGCTTACAGGTTTTGGTGATACACCGCAGGCGGGAGACCGGCTCATCGTTGCCAATGATGAGAAAACGGCCAAAGATGTGGCCAACCAGCGGCAGCAAATTCGCAGAGAGCAGTCGCTCAGAAATGTGAAACACCTTACTCTTGATGATCTTTCAAGAAGAATGGCTCTTGGTGAGGTTTCCGAGTTAAATATTATCATTAAAGCCGATGTTGACGGATCTATTGAAGCACTTTCGGGCGCACTTCAGAAGTTAAGTACTGAAGAAGTTTCCGTGAATATCATTCATACCGGCTCTGGTGCAATTACCGAATCTGATGTTCTTCTTGCATCGGCATCCAACGCAATTATTATTGGATTCCAGGTACGGCCTTCTTCTGGAGCCCGTAAACTTGCAGAAAATGAAAGTATAGATGTACGGCTATTCAGCGTTATTTATGACGCAGTTGATGCTGTTCACGATGCACTGGAAGGTATGTTAAGCCCAGAGATTAAAGAGGAGATGAAAGGTCTTGTTACCGTACGTGAAGTCTTCAAGATTTCTAAAGTGGGAACAATTGCTGGCTGCTATGTAACGGAAGGTAAAATTAACAGAAACAACCCTATCCGAATTATCCGCGATGGTGTTGTGATTTACGATGGTGAAATTGACTCACTCAAACGCTTTAAAGATGATGTGAAAGAAGTTCAGTCTGGTTATGAGTGCGGTATTAGCATTGTGAACTTCAACGACATTAAAGAGGGCGATGAGTTTGAAAGCTATGAGATCACTGAACAGAAGCGAAAACTTGAAGACGCACAATAGACTGTTGCCAATATTCGGTTACTAATAATTGGCAATTTTTCTGACATATTTAAACAAGTTTAGGCACGGAATGAGCATTCGAACTAAAAAACTGGCATCTGTAATAAAGAAAGATATTGGCGAGATACTACAGAAAGAGTATCAGGTTGCAAATACCTTTATTACGGTTACGCAGGTTCGTGTAACGGATGACTTATCCATTGCTAAAGTTTATCTTAGTGTCTTTTCTCCTGGCAGAGATGTGGAGCCAATTTTTGAAGCTATTGACCAAAGCCAGGATGAAATTCGTTATAAGTTGGCCTCCCGAATCCGAAACCAGGTTAGACGAATTCCTGAACTCCTTTTTTATCATGATGATACAGCTGAGTATGTCAATAAAATTGAGGGACTCTTTTCGAAAGTCCGTGAAAACCGCAACGATTCCGATGGTTCGGAAAGCAACCCTTCTTAAATTGCGGGCTTAAAGCTCAATTCACATCTACTTTTTTATGGCTGCCGCTAAATATTTGATCGAAGATTTTCCTCTAATCGATAAAACTGCAGATGTAACCATTGATGAGAGTCTTTTTAACCCCGGGTCTATTATCTTAATGGATAAGCCTTCAGACTGGAGCAGCTTCGATATTGTAAAATATGTGAGAAGCAGAGTTCCTGTAAAAAAGGTAGGCCATGCCGGTACTCTCGATCCTCTGGCAACAGGCCTATTAATTTGCTGCTGTGGAAAAGCAACCAAAACTATCTCAGAATTTCATGAACTTAAAAAAGTTTATTCTGCTACGATAACATTTGGATCATCAACTCCAAGTTATGACGCTGCAACCGAGCCAGATCATTTTGCGGGTTGGAATCATATTCAAGAAAACGATGTGAGGGAACTGCTTGCGAATCACTTTATCGGCCGAATCATGCAAAAACCACCTGTCTACTCTGCTCTAAGAGTAAATGGAAAAAGGCTTTATAAATATGCTAGAAAAGGACAGGACGTGGAGATTTCAGAACGTCCGGTGTCGGTATATGATATCGAAATTAACTCTTTTGATATGCCCGAGTTAACCTTGACCGTGACATGTGGTAAAGGTACGTACATTCGTTCGCTTGCCCATGATATTGGATTGGCTTTGGGAAGCCGCGCACACCTCTCCTCCCTTAGAAGGACCGCAACCGGAACGTACAGCGTTAAAAATGCCTTTAGACCCGATGAAATCAATGATTATTTGAGCGAGGTTAAAGGATGACCAAAAAAGTACTGCTTGATGATGTAACTCGTGATGAGAATACCGTGCTTACCGTTGGCACATTTGATGGTGTGCATGCAGGGCATAAAGTATTGATTAACAGAGTGCTCTCAATATCGGAAAAGAAAAAGGCGAGAAGCGTCATTGTTACATTTGATCCGCATCCCAGGGAAATTATTAATCCGGGAGATTCGGGAATTAAGCTGCTGAGCACGCTGGACGAACGGCGCGAGCTTCTTGAAGATATCGGCATTGATGAAATGATTGTGGTTCCATTCGACAGGGATTTCTCGCTGTTAACATCAGAAGAGTTTGTTCACAGGATTATTTGGAAAAAAATTGGTGTATCACATTTTGTTATTGGATACGATCACCAGTTTGGAAGAAATCGAGAAGGAACCATTGAGACGGTCAGACGGTTGGGGCAGGAGCTTGGTTTTACCGCTGAGGTTGTATCAAAACAGGAAGTTGGAAATAAAACAGTAAGCAGTACCGCAATTCGTAACGCTATTCAGCGGGATGGCAATATGAAACTTGCCGCTTCTTTTCTCGAACGTTACTATCTGCTGAACGGTACTGTGGTACACGGTGATAAAAGGGGACACAAAATTGGTTACCCTACTGCTAATGTTCAGACAGATCAAAAAAATAAAGTGGTGCCTAAAAATGGTGTCTATGCCGTTTGGGTGCGCGTAGAAGGAAAGTACCATGGAGCAATGCTTAATATTGGGGTTCGCCCGACATTCAATGGAGAAGAGAAGCGAATAGAAGCATTCATTTTTGATTTTGATGGTGATTTATATGGAAAACCTATCCAGGTACAGTTCGCTGAAAGAATCCGTGATGAAATTGCGTTTTCATCTGTGGAACAGTTGAAGAGTCAGCTGGGGGAAGATCATAAAACAGCAAAAAGGATATTAAAGAAGCATTCACCAAACATTGCAAAACAAACGAATTAAGTGTATTTTTAAAAGCTATAATCGACAAATTGAATCACGTACAACATAAAATGAGTGTAACACAAGAAAAAAAGAAAGAATTAGTTGAAAAATATGGCGGTGACAGTGAAAATACAGGGTCTGTAGAGGCTCAGATCGCCATTTTAACCGAAAGAATTAATGATCTTACAAACCACTTGGGAGAGAATAAGCAGGATCACTCTTCTCGCAGAGGTTTGCTGAAAATGGTTGGTAAAAGAAGACGGTTACTCAACTACTACAAAGATAATGATATTGTAAAATACCGTGAGCTTATCAAAGACCTCGGAATTCGAAAATAAGCATTTCAACAGGCACGTAACAGCGTGCCTTTTTTTTATCTGCAATATATCATAAGCATCTCTCTTGCAGATAGTAACAGAAGACGACATACGACGAAATAATAAGACAGAAATATATTTATGAAAGCAGAATTTAAAAGCGTAGAATTTGCGCCCGGAAAAACCATTTCCGTTGAAACAGGACGAATTGCAAAACAAGCTGACGGTGCCGTTATGGTACGCATGGGCGATACCATGGTATTATGTACAGTTGTGAGCGCAAAGGAAGCGAAACCGGGACAAGACTTTTTTCCCCTGGTTGTTGATTTGAGAGAAAGTTTTACGGCAGGTGGTAAATTTCCCGGTGGTTTCTTAAAAAGAGAAGGTCGTCCATCCGATGGGGAAACTCTTGCCAGCAGGCTGATCGACAGAAGCTTGAGGCCTCTTTTCCCAAAAGGTTATTACAATGATACCCAGGTAATTTGCCAGGTTTATTCATCCGATGGTCAGCATGAGGCCGATGTTCTTGGTGCAGTAGGTGCTTCAGCAGCTATTCATGTGTCAGATATTCCTTACGATGGCCCAATGGCTCAGGTGAAGGTTGGTCGTGTGAATGGTGAATTTGTGATTAATCCTACCATCGACGAGCTGAAAGACAGCGATATGGACCTGATCGTGGCCGGCACTGCCGAAAGCGTTATTATGATTGAAGGCGAAATGAAAGAGGTAAGTGAAGCAGAAATGCTCGACGCCATCAAGGAAGGCCATAAGTCTATTGTGAAACTTTGCGAATTCCAGGAAGAACTCAGAAAAGAATATGGTGTTGAAAAACGCGAATTCACTCCGGAAGAGAAAAATGAAGAGCTCGAGAATCTCGTAAAAGAAAAAGTTGGAAACAGACTTAAAGAGATTGTCGGTACCGGGCTGGGCAAAGAAGAGTACAACGGACAGCTCAAAGAGCTCAAAAATGAAATTATTGAAGAGATAACATCGAACGAAGAGTTCGAGGAAGCAGGCTCTGAAGTTTCCTCTATTTTTGGAGATATGGAAAAGGATGAACTCCGGTCAATGATTCTCGAGAAAAAGAGACGTATTGATGGTCGTTCACCCGAAGATATCAGAGATATTTGGACCGAAGTTGGTTACCTGCCCAGAGCCCACGGATCCTCCGTATTTACCCGAGGTGAAACACAGGCGTTGGTTTCAGTGACGCTGGGAACAAAACGTGATGCTCAATCTGTAGACACACTCTTTTATGAAGAGGATAAAACATTCATGCTTCACTATAATTTCCCACCATATTGCGTGGGTGAGGCTGGATTTATGAGAGGCCCGGGCCGACGAGAAATTGGCCACGGCCACCTTGCGGAAAGAGCCCTTAAAATGGTTCTTCCAAAATTTGAAGATTTCGGATATGTGATTCGTGTACGCTCAGACATCACCGAATCAAACGGATCCTCATCAATGGCTTCCGTTTGTGGCGGCTCAATGGCCATGATGGATGCCGGAGTACCTGTTCCAAAACCTGTAGCAGGTATTGCAATGGGAATGATTGTGGGCGAAAATAACACAGTGGTTCTATCAGATATTCGGGGTGAAGAAGATTTCATGGGAGACATGGACTTCAAAACTGCCGGTACTGCAGATGGGATTACGGCAACTCAAATGGATATGAAAGTTCAGGGTATCAGCTTTGAAATTATCGAAGAAGCCCTAAAGCAAGCGCACTCAGGAAGAATGCATATTTTGGAAAAAATGGCTGAGACAATCTCCAAGCCTAAAGAAAATATCTCTGAGTTTGCCCCACAGTTTATCAACATGACCATTGATGGCGACAGTATAGGCGCTGTAATTGGGCCTGGTGGTAAAGTGATCCAAACTCTTCAAAAAGAAACAGATACAGAAATCTGGATCGAAGAAGATGAAGAGGGCAAAGGACAGATCACCATTAGTGCCGATAGCCTCGATAAGGCAGAAGCAGCTAAGAAACGAATTCAAGCCGTTGCCGGCCAACTCGACGAAGGTGCGACATATAAAGGCACAGTTAAGGCTGTAAAAGAGTATGGAGCATTCGTTGAGATCGTGCCCGGAAAAGAGGGTCTACTTCACATCTCAGAACTTGAGCATGGACATGTGAAAAAAGTTGAGGACGTCATTAACGTTGGAGATGAAGTGGAAGTGAAGCTTCTTAAGGTAGAGCACGGCGGAAAATTACGTCTCTCAAGAAAAGCACTACTTCCAAAAGAAGATTAATCTTTTACACTTTGTGATAGATTTAAAGCAGCCTCAAGATTTGAGGCTGCTTTTTTTATGTCTTCTAATTTTTAATAACAGTATACTTTTATGTATCCTAAGAATATTTAGCGTACATAAAATCCATAGTTAATGGGCCTGTAAGTTTCCAATTTTTTAGATGAACAGCAGAACAATCACGATAGTATTTATTTTATTACTTATTTCATTCTGTCCCTTCCAGAATTTAATGGCTCAGAATAGTCCAGACCCCAGAGGAGCTTTTCTTCGTTCGTTGGTTCTGCCCGGTTGGGGTCACTATTATGTAGAGCGCGATATCTGGGGAAGGGGTGCAGTTCATCTTGGAGCCGAGTTGACACTAATAGCAAGTTATGCAGGTCTTAAGGTACGATCATCAAATAAATTAGAACAATATACAACACTTGCCTCGCTGCGGGCAGGGGTCGACATTTCAGGACGAAATCGTTCTTTTCAGCTTGCGATTGCAGATTTTAATAGCCTGGCAGAGTATAATGATTTTCAGCTTCGCAGCCGCAACTGGAACCAGCTGATTGATGATGTGCCCGAAAACAGGTGGGATTGGACATCAGCAGAAGATCGGGAGCGATATAATGAACTAAGAGGGGATAGAGAGACTGCAAATAATCAAATACCTGCCGTGGCGGCAATGATGGTCTTAAATCGTGTATTTAGTGCTGTGAATGCTTATTCAAGAGCTAGAAATATTTCCGGTGTGCCTGAAGTAGCACTTACTCCTGTAAAATCTGCAGAAAACTCAGGGTTCGTAGCAACATTTAGGTTCAGATATTGATGAATAGTCAAATACAATTGCGAAATGTATGAATCGCTATAAGTTGACATTTGAATATGACGGGACGGATTTTAATGGCTGGCAGAAACAGCCTTCGGGAAGAACAGTTGAAGGGGAAATAGAAAAGGGATTTAGTCAACTATTTCAGCAAGATATAGATGTTATCGGTCAGGGAAGAACAGATGCAGGTGTACATGCAATGGCTCAGGTAGCGCATGTTGATTTACCGCCAACGTTCACCTGTAATAAGATTGTTCATGCTATGAAGGGCCTTCTTCCCCGAGATATCGCTCTTCATTCTGTGAGCCAGGTAGCAAGCTCGTTTCATGCTCGGTTTGACGCTGTGGGCCGAAAATATCAGTATCGGGCTACATTGGGAAAGTCTCCAATGCGCCGACGATCAACCTGGGAAATTTCTCAGACTCCGGATTTTAAATTACTACAAAAACTCGCCACGATAATAATTGGATCTCATGATTTTATAAACTTTTGCGTACCATCAGGAGATAGTTATCAAACAACAATTTGTAGCATAGCTGAAAGTTCGTGGGATCTTAGCGGAAATCAGCTATCATATACCATTCAGGGAAACAGGTTTTTAAGACACATGGTGAGGCGACTTGTTGGCAGTATGATGCACACTGCGACAGGAAGAGAAACGACAGATGATTTTACAAGATTGCTGAAGGGCAAGGAGAGTAAAACAAAAGCATTTTCTGCTCCACCATGTGGATTAATTTTAAAGGAAGTTTTATACAAAGAATAAAAGATTCCTATAGGTGGGAAAGAATTCAATCGGAGAGCTAAAGTATCTATTTATTTCATCTTAGATAGCCAGTCTCAAAAAAACTATTACAGATTATTAATCTTTTAATGATTATATATTTGCAGAAGGTTAAATATTAAAATATTTTCACAAGTCAACGATCAATAAACGTTAGATTAAGAGTCTTTCAGTTGCAGGATGAACAGTATTAAGCTGAGTAGCGATGTCTTACTATCCGGAAAAACTTCATTTAAAATTGAAGTTCCTTATCTGCTTATCGAAACCGGTGAAAAAAGCGGTGAAAAGCCACTGATAATCTATTTGCATGGATATGGAGGTAACTTGAAAAAAAGCCGAAAGGTATTTTCTGATTGTTTAAATATTTCCGCATTCCACCTTTTTATAGAGGGACCTTATCCTATTTTAGAAAGCAAAGGTAATAAACCTGTTGAGGATTGGGGGCGTTCATGGTATCTGTTTGATGGGAGACAAGCACAGTTCATAAAGTCTATGGAGCTGGCCTCTGAATTTATACAGGAAATCATAGACAGGTTAGCGGAACTTATCTCTTACAATAGAACTTGTATGATTGGATATTCAATGGGTGGTTATCTTGCTGGTTATTTTGGACTCACAAGGACACGCCACGTACAGGATTTGATCACCATAGGATGCAGAATAAAGACAGAAATTTTGGATGAAGAACGTACGGATTGGGACCAGTACAAAAACTTAAGGGTTCTTGCCATACATGGTAAAAATGATACGACTGTTTTGCCAGATCCACAGATAAAAGAAATTGAATTTTTACAGTCGAAAAATATTAATGCTACTATCAAACTCACAGATGGAAATCATAAAATAAATAAAACTGCTATCCATGAAACCAAAGGTTGGCTCATAAAGAATGGGTATTAAGGTTTATTTGCAGTATCTATTCACAAATATAAAAGAGAATAAATAATTATCAGCTATGGGAAAATTAGATAACATGAACATTCTGGTCGTCGAAGACGATCCTACCATACGTTTACTCATCAAAAAAGCGCTTCAACACCATGGTTGTACGGTTACAGAGGCAGGTAATGCAAAAGACGGATCAGAATTTGCCAGGAAAAAAGATCATGACATGGTCATTCTCGATCTTCGGCTTCCCGATGGCAACGGCTATGATGTCTGTGCTGGAATGAGAAAGGCCGGAATCAATACACCTGTTTTGGTGCTTTCGGCAGAAACAGAGACAGATGTGAAGGTCAAGAATTTAAATGCCGGCGCCGACGACTATTTAACTAAGCCGTTTTCAATTGAAGAATTACTGGCGAGAATTGAAGCCATAAATCGAAGAACGGCTCAGTCGGAACAAACGGAATATCATTGTAACAACTTGGTTATCAATATGATAGAGAGATCCGTTCACGTCAACGAAGCCAGTATTGATCTGACAAACAGTGAGTTTAATCTGCTTTCATACCTTGTAAAAAATAAGGGAAAAACCATTTCTCAAGACGAACTGGCTGAAAATGTATGGGGTATTGGTTTTAATACAAAAACCAACTACATAAATGTTTATATCAGTTATTTAAGGAAAAAAATCGGAGAACACAGCGATTTTAAGTATATCCGAACAGTACGTAAAAAAGGCTTTAAAGTCGTTTGCGAAGATGCAGATCAAATGGGGAGTGACGAAGAGGAATAGATTTTTTTAAAAGTCCGTACCTAACGGAAGTGAATAACTTATTTTAAAAAACTAGTCATAAAGGTAGGTACATTTCGGGAAATACAGATTTTATAAGGCAGTACTAATCCAGATATGAGATTGAAAATTCACTCTCGGTTCTGTCATCTGTCCCTTTAAACATTAAATACTCTTCAGGAGAAATGTCGGCAATCAGGTAGGTTAGAGGGTCGATGGGTTTGCCATTGACAAGTACTTCATAATGTAGGTGTGGACCTTCTGTAAGGCCTGTATTTCCTGTGTAGGCGACCAGCTCACCTCTTTGAACACGTGTGCCTGGCTTTATTCCTTTAGCGAAGGAGGAGAGGTGTGCGTAACGCGTAACCATTCCAAACCCATGATCAATTTCCAGCAAATTACCATATGTGCCATTCCGGGCTGAAAATCTTACTACTCCATCGCCGGTAGCGAAAACTTCTGTGTTTACATCTGCCCGGAAATCAACCCCATCGTGCATCCTCTTATATCGTAGTACAGGATGAAGTCTCATACCATATCCGCTTAATAAAATGCCGTTCACAGGTTTTATGGCGGGAATATTTCTCAAACGATCCTGATTTGAGTTGTAATAGCTTTTAATCTCCTCGAATGATAGAATCTGAACGCTCATTTTGCGTTCTATCTGGTCTAGTTTTGTTGCTGTTTGTCTTAAAATTTCTGATGCATCACTGCTGTGATAGTCATATTCTGAGTAGATGTCAGCTCCACCGATTCCGGCTAATCGTCGATCTTCTGTAACCGGATCCAAGCCAACAATGGTGCGATACATTTCATTATCCATCTGAGCGATGTAGTCAAGCTGCTCTTTCATATCACTCAGAGTTTGATCAGTTTCTTTTAGATGTTTTACAAGCGCACGGTTTTCATCTTTCAGTGCAATTTCTGCTGGGGTGCCGATAGTTTTTGTAAGTACAGAGAGGGCTAAAATTGCAAAAACAAATCCATTAATAAGCCAAAACGAAACAGAATGGATTAATTTTTTTGAGCGATTATAGTTTACAGGTACAAATTCACAACGTTCTTCGTCGTAGTAAAAATGGTTGTTCTCAGCCATGAAAAAGGTTAGCGGTGTGTAGATTTTTATCTATAAGAAGTTAAATGATTTAAACTAAAATTAAAAAGCCTTTACAGGGTAAAATCATTCAAAATCTCCTTCAAAATATTCAATAGCTCTCTTAGGCATGTCGCTTATCGATTTTTTATTGGCAATATGTTCTTTTATACGCTTTTGGAAAGCCTCTGCAGCATCATAACCGTAATGCTTCAGGAGATAATTCATTGCGATTACCTCTGCAATAACCGTAATATTTTTGCCTGGGGTAATTGGCAGATGGATAAGTGGGATTTTAGTACCCAATATTTTAACCGTGTCGTGATTTAAACCGGTACGGTTAATTTTTTCTGCATCTTCCCAAAGTGAGAGTTCAAGCACCACTTCCAATCTTTTTTGGTATCGAACAGAACGAATGCCAAACATCGACATAACATCAACAACGCCAAGGCCCCGTATCTCCATAAAATGTTTATTCATTTCCGTGGCTGATGCGAGTAATACATTGCTTTTCTTTGTAAGCATAACCACATCATCAGATACAAGACGATGCCCCCGCTCAATGAGGTCGAGCGCTACTTCACTCTTGCCAAGTCCGGATTTACCGGCTATCAAAATACCAATTCCGTACACGTCGACCATTGTTCCATGCAGCATCGTTTGTACGGCAAAAAAATCTTCCAAAAAATCTCTGAGCAGATACATAAACTTAGTTGTTTCCATCTCAGTACTGTAAAGAGGGATTTTTTTTGACTCAGTAATTTTTACAAGATTATCATCAAGCTTATTGTTATTTGTTAAAAATATGACCGGAAGATCGTACGAGGTTAGCTTTCCAAAGGCTTCAGATCTTTCCTGTTTGGTGAGGTGGTTTAAATAATTGCACTCTGTGTTGCCAATAATTTGAATTCTTTGATAGGTAAACAGATCTGTATAACCCGCAAGTGCGAGGCCCGGTCTATGAAGGTCGGCTTCTGTAACACTCTTCTTTTGTGCGTGCTTCGCTGCAGCACATGGTGTCAAATCAATATCCATTCTCTCTTTCAAGCGTTCAACCAGAACAGATACTTCAATACTTTCGCGAATGGGTATGGCTTCTTGATTTTCGAATGACATAAGAGCAGATAATATATTAAAAAAGGCCGGCAAGTATTCATTACCGGCCTTATGATATGATAATTGTTAACCTATTTAAAAATTGTCGTAATGTTTGGTTTTATATTTACGTATTTGCCGTACAGCTGTATCTACGGCACTTCCAATGGCTTGTTCATAGGAAGGAGCTTGCTCCGATACGTTAATTAACTTCTTGGGAACTTTAACATTTAACTCTGCTACAGAGGGATTATCATCGTCGTTTCCAGGACTCAATACGATATCACAAACGATGATTTTGTCATAAAACTGGTCCAATTTTTCAACAGCACTCAAGCAGAATTCTTTTAATTCCGGGCTTGATTGAAAATGTCTTGCTGTGAATGTTGTTTTCATAGTACCTCCTATTGGATCTATTGTATGTTTGATTCTGCCCTTGGATGGGCTTTACTGTAAACTTTTTGTAGTCGCTCCATACTCGTGTGCGTATAAATTTGGGTCGAGTTTAAATCACTATGGCCAAGAAACTCTTTTATCATTCGAATATCTGCACCTGCATCGAGCATATGGGTGGCAAAGCTGTGTCGAAGCGTATGGGGGCTTTTTTGAGTGACCTCACTTGCTTTAGTGAGGTATTCTTCAATTATTCTCTGAACTTTTCTGGGATATATACGTCCTCCTCTCGATGCAATAAAAAGAGCTTTTTTATCATCGTTCTCACTTCCGTTTGTTAAAAGTTTTGGCCGTGTTTTGATGTGATTTTTATAGGCGTCAATCGCTTGCTTGCCTATGGGAATTACTCGCTGTTTGTTTCCTTTCCCCATCACGGTAACCTGAGATTTTCTCACATCTACATCATTTACATTCAGGTTAACAAGTTCACTTAATCGTATTCCTGTAGAGTAAAATAGTTCCAGTATAGCACGTTCCTGATGTCCCTCTGCGCTCTGATCTGAAGCAAGGTCCATCATTTGTTCAATATCCGTTTGTGAAATTGTAACCGGTAATTTTTTCTCTTTTTTGGGCACAATTAACAGGTGAGCCGGATTTTTTTGAACGTGGCCACGTTTATAACAATATTTGAAAAACGAGCGAACAGCAGCAACTTTTCTGGCAATGCTATTTCTCGATATTCCGTCTTCGGAAAGTTTGCCCATCCACAATCGAATGGTTAATCTGTCCAGGCTTTGTAAATTAACATCTTCGGAGGTGGTGTTGTGCTCTTCGGCTACAAATTCCAAAAGCTGAGAAAGATCATTCCTGTAGGAAGTAATCGTGTGTTTGGAATAATTTCGCTCAATGCTCAGATAACTAAGATATTTTTCGATAGATTTTTTCATCTACTTTAATATGCAACCTCTTTTATCAAAAATAAACTATATCAGGTTTAACCTAAACTTTTCTTCCCTTCCAGTCTGTTTTTCTTTGAAAAAGATGGTCAATTATTTTTACGATCCCTAATTTTTGAAACCAGGCAACGCCTACCGGATGAGTAAAAGCATAGAGAGGGTTCCAGGCGAACCATTGCGAAATCCACAATCTGTGTAACAATATGATGAAAATGGAAATTACCGAAAAGAACAGGATAACAGAACTCCCTTCGAACAGGCTATATATGAAGCTCAAAAAAGGAAGAATGAATACAATCGCATGCACCAAAGCTGCTAGTACAAATTTTGGCATAGAATAGTTAAATCCCGCAAAAAAGTTTTTTCGTAAACCGCTGAACATCTCATTTGAATTTCGATACATTCTGCACGAAACGGAATCGACTCCGTTAAACATTCGGAGGGTAAATCCTTTTTCTTTTACAATTTTTGCAAGCTCAACGTCTTCCACAATTTTGTTTTTAACAGCTTCATGTCCACTTGTTTTAACGTATGCCTCTTTTGTAATGGCAATGCATTGACCATTTGCAGCAGCAAAAGCAGGTCTCATTTTTGATTTAAATGGTTTGGGTAGCCATTTTGGGTCACGGTACACATAAATAGCGGGTAGTAGTGTTACAAGTGCGTAGTAAATGAGCGGCAGCACAATATTTTCCATTGGGCTGCCTAAGATTTGCCTGGGCCAAACTGTACACATGTCAACGTTATATTTTTCAAAGCTATTGGCAATTCGCTGCAGCGTATCACTCTTCAGAGAGGTGTCTGCGTCTACAAATAGCAGAATATCTCCATTAGCGTAGTCTGCGAGCTGTCTACACGCCCAAGGTTTTCCTAACCAGCTGCCCGGTTTTGCCTTTCCGGAGTGCAGGGTAATGTTTTGAGGGTGGCTATTTACGTAATTAGAAACAATTTGAGCAGTTTGGTCTTTAGAATGATCATCGAGCACATGGATTTCATAATCACTATAAGTCTGCCCGACTAATGACTGGAGAAGTGTTGCAATATTGTTTTCTTCATTGCGTGCAGGTATGCAAACAGATATCTTTTTAGTCGTGTTTTTTTTCCGGCTTGCAGGCGCTAAAACAGTTAAGTCTTTTCGGTTACGAATTAGAATAAATGATGTAAATATCAGGTAAATAACACTGAAAAGTAACAGCCAAAAAAGAACCATATTAGCCATGCGAATTGCTAATTTTATATTTGTTATTCAGAACGAACCATACGATTAATCCATTCGACATTCATGCAGATACTGTCAGATTTTTCTAAAGATACACAAACTCCGGGCAAACCGAGTGGAAGTTATGAGTGGTGGTATTTTGATATATTGACTGCTGATGGATATTCTGTAGTCATTATTTTTTATGATGGTAACCCTTTTTCAAGGCGCTATATTTCGGCAATGGAAAGCGATGAAACAGCAGGCCCCGAAAGTTTCCCGGCGATAAGTGTTTCCGTATATAAAAAGGGAAAACCATTATTTTATCTGTTTGATGAGTGTTTACCTGCCGAATCAAATTTTTCAAAAGAAACACCTAAGGGCCATGTAAAACGCAACTCCTTTGCAGGTATCAAAACTGAAACGGGATTTAAATATGATGTAAACCTGGATCAGACTCTTTCATCTGGAGACAGAATTGATGCTTCGCTGTCTTTTCACTGCGCAAATTGGGATCCTTCCGGTATGGTTAAGGGCTCAACCGAAAAAGAGAAACATATTTGGAACCTGGTAGGGGCTCGATGTGAAGTATCTGGGGAGGTATATATTAGTGGATATAAAAAATATCAAGTGGCCATATCCGGGACGGGATATCACGATCACAACGTGGGTTTTGAACCGATGAAGGATAGTTTTACTGAGTGGTATTGGGGGAGATATCATTTACCTCAATCCACACTTGTCTACTACCTGATGAATGAACGTAATACCTGGACAAATAAAGCCTGGCTAATTGGTAATAATGGTGAAATCAGGGCACTTCAGACTCGCGCAGATAAATCAGATAAACAGCGGAACCTGTTTGGGCTACATTCATTTCGTGCATTTACTTTTTTTGATAAAACTGTTGAGCTTTATTTACAAAAAGACAGAGTTACGGATGATGGTCCTTTCTATCAGCGATTTGAGGGAAGGCTGATTTCAAATTCGGGAGAGAATATTGAGGAGTGCAGAGGGATTAGTGAATATATATATCCTTCCAGGATCTATAAAAAGATTTTTTGGCCTCTCGTAAACATGCGAATTGCATACCCTGAAAAAGCTCACTGGGTTCAAAAAAACCCAAGGCTTTATCGCTGGACATGGTAGACTACAGGTTGATATGTGAGTGATAAGAGCTGCAGCAAACCTTATCAAATAAAAAAAGGGCAGCCATTTGGCTGCCCTCGGTCAAAACTCTTAAAAAAGAAAGAGTGCTTATTCTTCTGTGAAACTTGGTGGTAATAACACGCCATCAATGATGTGAATTACACCGTTTGTTCCCTGAAGATCTACCGTTACTACATTCACTGAACCGTTAAGGGTTACATTTCCCTCGGCATCGATATTCACGGTAATGCTCTCTCCCTGTACGGTTGGTACTTCCATGCCGTCAGATAGATCTCCTGAGAGTGCCTCCAGTGCTGCAACATGGTATGTAAGAACATCTGCTACTTGTTCCTCAGAGAGGGTAGCTAATGTTTCACTTACGGCCTCAAATGCAGCATTCGTTGGTGCAAATACAGTAAATGGTCCGTCGCCTTCCAGTGTGGAAACAAGACCTGCATCAGCAACCAGAGAAACCAATGTGCTTAAGTCGTAGTTCTTTGATGCAATCTGTACAATATTCTGGAACTTGTTAGGAAGTAATACGCCGTCTATAACATGAACAACTCCATTGTTACCATTTAAGTCTGCATTTGTAACTGTTGCAGAGTTATTAATGGTAACAGTTCCTTCTTCAACGGTTACGTAAATAGACTCTTCACTTAGTGTCTCAACCGTTTGCGCAGCTTCAAGATCAGTTGAAAGTACTTCAGCTGCCAATACGTGATATGTGAGAATTTCAGTGATTTGATCTGCTGTCAATTCTGGAAACGCCTCAAGTGCTGCTGTAAAAGCTGCATTGTCTGGAGCAAATACTGTCAAAGATGAGGCTGCATCGTTTAAAACGTCCAGAATTGCCGGTCTTTCAGCCACTACTGAAAGAAGAGTAGCAAGATCGTAATTTTTGGATACTACACCAGCGACAGTGTTAAATGCGTTTGGAAGCAATACCTGATCAACAATATGAATAACTCCGTTAGTTGGTTCGGTTACGTCTGCCGTTGTCACATTAGCTGTACCATTAACAGCAACTCCGTCTTCACCAGCTGTGATGTATACCGGCTCTTCAGCAACAGTAGGCACAGTTTGTGTGGCTTGTAAATCTGTTGAGAGAGTTTCACCAAACAGTACGTGATATGTAAGAATAAATCCTAACTGCTCTGGAGTGAGAGTTGCAGGATCAACTACTTCAAAAAGATTTGAAAAGGCTTCATCGGTTGGAGCAAATGCAGTGTATGGGCCTAAAAACTGAAGAGTCGTTCGCAGTCCAAGATCGTCTACAAGACCGAGAAGCGTTTCAAAGTTACCTGCATTCTCAGCTACTTCAACAAGGCTTGGACCCTGAAGAGCAACTCGATATTCGGTGGGGAGCAATACTTCATCAATTGCGTGAATAACGCCATTGCTTGCGGTTAAATCTGCTTCTACAACACTTGCGAAGCCGTTAATCGTGACGCCTGCCGCGCTGGACTGGATCAAAGCGAGCTCTCCCTGAAGCATTTCAACATCTTGTTGGGCTTCAAGATCTGTAGAAAGAACCGTACCTGCGAGCAGGTGATAGGTTACGATTTGCTCAAGATCATCATTTGTCAAGGATGGAATTGCGTCGCTTATATTTTCAAAAGCCGCATTTGTTGGTGCAAAAACGGTTAGCTCTTCAGTTGCAAGAGTTTCTTCAAGTCCGAGATCCTGAACAATCCCTACAAGCGTACTAAATCGTTCATCGCCTGCGGCAATGTCTACGAGAGTGGGTTCTGGTTCTGGCTCAGGTTCCGGGTCTGGATCTACAACGGTTGGTCCGTCGTCATCATCACTACATGCGGTAAGCATGGATATGCTAAATAACGGTATTAGCAACAATAGTAAATACTTGGCTAGTTTTGAAGTCATCATATTGTATTGTTTTATTAGGGGTTGAATTCTGACGATTGCTTATTTAATCGTTTCTTGTCATTGTAAACATCAAATATTTCCGAAATCGTTTGGATATAATTAAGATTTTTTTAAAAAAAGCCTTAATAATATTGATATCTCGAAAATAATGGCTCTCAGTAGCTTGAAGCCCTTTTAATTCGATCTTTGAGTGGAGCAATAATGGAATGGATGTGGTCGGAGGGGAGCTGCTCTATATAAATTTTTTTAAATCCTTTGTGATCGGCTGTGCGAAAATGATCGTATAAATGCCTGGCAAGAGAGGCAAAATCTGAATCGTAATAGTATGACGTGTATTCATCCCCGAATTGAACAGAGTGTGATATATAGTATGCATCTTTATCATCAGGCATGTCTGTAGGAGCAAACTGAATAACTCTGGCGGAAGGTTTATAGTGCGTATATCTGGTTCCGGGACTTCCCTTTAACGCTGCTTTATCGACGGTTTTTTGTATTACAGAATTCGCCAGTACCTTTTCGATATCAGCGGGGGTTACAAAACCAGGCCGTAGAATTGTGTATGGTTGTTTTGTAAGATCCAGGACTGTTGACTCTATACCAATAGAACTGCTACCACCTTCCAGTACAGGTATAGAGCTATCAAATTCGTCTTCTACATGTTGTGTCTTTGTAGGGCTTGGGCGTCCGCTTCTGTTTGCGCTTGGAGCTGTTAGCGGGCCGGTTTTCTTAATTAGTGAAAGAGCCACAGGGTGATCGGGCATGCGAACAGCGACAGTAGAAAGACCGCCGGTAACAACGTCTGGTACATTGCTGAGTTTTGGAAGAATGAGAGTAAGAGGGCCCGGCCAGAAAGTGCGGGCAAGAATTTTGGCATCTTTTGGAATGTTTGCCGCAATAAGGCTTAGCTGGGGTAAGTTACTTATATGAACAATAAGAGGGTTATCAGCAGGCCGGCCTTTAACAGCAAAAGTCTCTTTTACAGCATCTGCATTAAAGCAGTCTGCAGCCAGTCCGTACACTGTTTCAGTGGGAATAGCCACGACTTTTCCCATTTTGATAAGCTTGGTGGCTTCCTCAACAGAAACAATCATGATGCATGTTCAGCTTGTTTTTCATTCTCATGATTCAGAATCTTTAAATATTCAATTGCCTCAGACACATCAGAAATGTTGCTAATCACGAATGTAACATGATTCTTTTTTTGGACCACCTGGTAAGAGTGATTTTCACGGCTCTGAATCTGTTTTAAGGTGCGTTGAAATAGCCCATCACCATAAAACTTGTCTCCGTACTTACTCTCTTCTGCGGGACATACCAGCCACATACGATCAGCCCGGATAGTAATTTTGGTAAAATAGTGCTGTGAGCCAAATAATTTAACTAGAGCTGCTTTAAGTAGGTTTTCTCCACTTTGTGGAAGATCCCCAAACCGATCGATGAGTTCATCTTTCCATTCATATATCTGTTCTTCAGTAGTGGCTTCAGAAAGCTTTCTGTAAAGATTCAGACGCTCAACATTATCCTGAACGTAATCGTTATCGAGGTAAGCGGAGAGATCAAACTCAACTTTTGTATCGGGATAGTCTGTTAATATTTCTTCGTCTTTAAATACGGTTTTAAACTCATTCTCTTTGAGCTCTCGAACGGCGTCATTCAAAATTTTCGTATAGAGCTCAAAGCCAATATCAGAAATATAACCGCTCTGCTCTGCACCTAGAATATCACCTGCACCTCGGATATCAAGATCTCGCATGGCAATATTAAACCCGGATCCCAGGTCTGAAAACTCTTCCAATGCAGTTAACCGCTTCCTGGCATCTGTAGAAAGATTATGAACGGATGGGGTAATTAGATAGCAGAATGCCTTTCTGTTCGAACGTCCCACACGGCCCCTTAGCTGATGGAGTTCAGACAAGCCAAAATGATTGGCATTGTTAATGATAATGGTGTTGGCGTTGGCAATATCAATACCATTTTCAACAATATTGGTTGAAACCAGCACATCAAATTTATGATGATAGAAGTCGTGAATAATCTTTTCGAGCCGTGAGGGAGAGAGCTGGCCGTGGCCGTGACGAACCCGTATGTCGGGGACGAGATCGCGGATCATCTCGGTGACCTCAAGAATATTTTTCACCCTGTTGTGGATAAAGAAAACCTGTCCACCTCTCGATATTTCCTGGATGATGGCATCGCGAATGAGCTCACTATCGAAACTATGAATTTCGGTATAAACAGGCTGTCTGTTAGGCGGGGGTGTGTTGATAATGCTCAAATCACGGGCTCCCATCAAAGAAAATTGAAGTGTTCTTGGGATGGGTGTTGCTGTAAGTGTTAGCACATCGATCGCCGCCCGAAACTTTTTTAGTTTCTCCTTTACGGCAACCCCAAAACGCTGCTCCTCATCAATTACCAGGAGTCCAAGATTTTTAAACTGTACATCTTTGGAGATAATTCGATGGGTGCCGATCAGAATATCTGTTTTGCCTGCCTTTACACGTTCCAGGATTTCTTTCTGTTCCTTTTTTGTGCGGAAGCGGGAGATAACATCCACGTCTACGGGAAAATCTTTCATCCGGTCCGAAAACGTTTTGTGATGTTGGTCGGCCAAAATTGTAGTTGGAACCAGGATTGCTACCTGTTTCTGATTCATCACCGCTTTAAATGCTGCTCGAACAGCGACCTCTGTTTTCCCGAACCCAACGTCCCCGCATACCAGCCGGTCCATTGGCTGCTGGGATTCCATATCCTGCTTTACTGCGTTGATGGCAGACATTTGATCCGGGGTTTCCTCATACTCAAACCGGGCTTCCATTTCGGTCTGCCATGCATTATCCGCATCAAATTCGAACGCTTTTTGGGCTTTTCTTTTTGCATAAAGCTCAATCAGATCTTTGGCAATATCTTTGACTTTTTTCTTGGTACTTGCCTTTTTTCGTGCCCATTCTCCCGATCCCAGCGTTGTGATTCGTGGTTGTTTTCCCTCTTTACCGGAATATTTCTGGATTTTATGCAGGCTGGATACATTCACATAAAGAATTGAATCACCTTTATAATGAAGAACTGCGGCTTCCTGCACGGCATCGCGGACTTTTATTTTTTTAAATCCTGCAAATTTTCCAATTCCGTAATCCACATGAACAATGTAATCCCCAATATTCAGGTCCTTAAGCTCCTTGAAAGATATTCCCCCCCGAACTTGCTTTCGTTTAATTCTTGGGCGATGATATCGATTAAAAATCTGATGGTCGGTTAACGCATGGATTCCTGAATCGGGCAGCAGAAAGCCATTGTGGAGGTTGTGGATCATCACGTGGTAGTTCAGGGAATTTGCAGGTTCGCCAAGAAGCTCTTGAAAACGCTCTTTTTGATTTACATTATCTGTAAAAATGACGGTTTGGTTTCCCTTCTTACTTTCGTCGGAGATAAATTCTCTCAGAATTTTAAAACTACCATTAAACGACGGGTGTGGACTTGCCGGTACAGAAAATTCTTTTTGAAAGGTCAAACTCTCATTAAAGCTCCCGGTGGCAATAATCCCATACTGGCTTAAAACCTCTTTCCATTCATCGGGCTGCACGTAATGAAATTCAGGTTCAGCAATTTCTTTATTTTTTTTGTGCGTCTCCTCGTAGATATCTTTCGCTTTATTAAAGAAGCTTTCAATTTCCTCTAAAATGGCGTCGGCATTATTTAGCGCAATCAATGTATCATCCGGCATGTAAGAAGTAATACTGTCTTTATTACCTCCCTCCGCAAAACCGGCATTTGGTACGAGACGTGTTTCGCTGAGGAATGCGATAGAGCGCTGTGAATCGGGGTCGAATTCCCGGATTGATTCTACCTCATCACCAAAAAACTCCAGCCTCACAGGATATTCACCCGAGAATGGGAATACGTCAAATATGCCTCCCCGGATTGCAAATTCACCAGGCTCATCCACAAATTTTGTTGAACTGTATCCCTGTTCTACAAGTTTTTCAGCAAGTGTTTCAGGAGGGAGTTCGTCCCCTTTTGAAAGCTGGATTGACGCTTGATGAAACTGTTCTGCCGGCACCAGTTTTTCAATGATGGCGTCTGCAGAAGCCACAATGATAGATGCCAGGCCGTCATTTAGTTTCTCAAGTACTTCTGATCTTTGTACCATCACAGAGAGATCGGCAACGGTTTCATTATCATACGGGCTGCGTCGGGTGGGAGGAAAAAGGTACACCTCTTTGGCTCCAAGCTGCTCAAAATCGGAGGCAGCGGCTGCTGCATCTTCAAAATCTTTCGTGAGATAGAGTAGCGTATGATTTCTGTCGTAAAGTTCCTTTAGCAGAAATATATCTGATGAGCCGGTAAGGCCCTTGCAAAGTACATTACTTTTATTCTCGGCAATGGAAACAAGTTCATCAACATTTATGGTGTTGAGAACGGCCGTTGAGAGTTGCTGCAGCATAAAACGGTTTTGATTGATAATCTACTGTAGGTTGAACAATGGAGAACGGACAAAGAATCGTTCGTTTATAAATGCCAGAAGAAACAGAAGGAGTCCGGCAGCTAAGTAACGCGGATATAAATCTTCATAATCAATATAGATAATCTCTTCTACCTCCGATCTCTCAAGCTGATCAATTTCATCATAAATATCACGTAGTTCCTGCGTTTCGGTGGCTCTCCAGTATTGTCCCCCCGTCATTCGGGCAATGTTGGTAAGCATCTCCTCATCAATATTTACCTGTACGTTTTGATATCGTCGTCCAAACAGAGGATCATCAACAGGGTAGGGGGCCGTACCTCGGCTGCCAATGCCCAGTGTGTAGAGCTTTATTCCTAATGATGCGGCCATTTCTCCTGCCGTAACGGGATCAATTTCACCGGCATTATTCATGCCATCTGTAATCAAAATAATAACTTTGCTTTTTGCCTGGCTGTCTCTGAGGCGATTAATCGACGTTGCAATACCCATCCCAATTGCCGTTCCATCCCGTACCATTCCAAGATCAACGGTTTCCAACAGTCTCTGAACCAGGTTATGATCCAGCGTAGGGGGGACCACTGTAAAACTTTCCCTGCCAAACACATTGATTCCAATTCTGTCGTTTATTCTCTGGGTGATGAAATCTCCGGCAACATCTTTAGCTGCAATCAGCCTGTTGGGCTCGATATCTTCTGCAAGCATGGATGATGAAATATCAATACTGATGATTATATCTATGCCCTCTGAAAATCGTTCTACATTACTATTTCGCAGCTGAGGCCTGGCAAGTGCTGCCACAAGCATGGCAAATGCCGCCATGTAGAGCAAAGGAGTGGCAAATACGAGAAACGAGCGATAATTTCCAGGTAGTTTTTTTAGCTGTTTTGTTGATGAAAACGTGACTACCGGATTCTTTTTCGACCAATACATCCATATTTGATAACCGGCAAACACCGGTATCAGTAGCAGAAGCCAAAAAAATTCAGGATTCGCCCAGCTCATTTGTTACTGTTCCTCTTTTGATTCTTTGATTTCACTTTCCTTTATAATGCCGTGTTCCACCTCGTAACGGTACTTCATGTAATGAATCTGATCCTGATTAACGGTTCTGGCTACGTCTATAAACCGTTCTGTTTTTTGAAGGATCGACTCGGCCATCGAGGTTGTGGGCTTAAAGTTTGCAAACTTAACCATATCGGCTTCATTTAACACTTTCCTGGTAATCTGTATCTGCTCTTCGGCTGCAAGTTCTGCCTTTAGTGCAAGATCAATTTCACGAGTAGTCATTTCGAGGGCCTGGATAGAATACACTCGCTTTAAATACCGGCGAATGGCGTCTCCCAGCTCAACGTAATAGGCCTCATAATCACTGAAATCATGCAGTTCGGATGGTTTTGGAAGATGACTGACAGACTCCCTGAGCTCCAACAATGGACTGACAAATGGATCGGGATCGGGGATTGGTTCCGGGCCTGCTTTGGGCTCCTGTTTTATGTACCATTGATACCCGTAATAACCTAAAAGCAGAAGCAGAATGAACGCTATGAACCAGGGCCACCAGTTTCGAGCAAAATCAAAGATTGGCTTTAGGGGACGGAATTCCTCATCGCCTTCTGCCAGAACTGATTTAAAAAACAGGGGAACGGGCGCTGTATATAGAGTGGTATCTTGTCCGGCAACGTCTGCCCGAACTTCTTTTCTGGGAATGGTAAAATTTTCAGTGCCAAAATACTGAAGTTTATATACCAAACTGTCTCTCGACTCTGTTACACCATATCGGTCTCTGGAGATAAAAACGACCGGATCATTAAAGTTAGCTTCTCCGGGATATTCAATATTTGAGGCATTATTCTTATCAAATACAATGGTGTAGTGGAATTGCTCCCCAACTTCTACAGAATCTTTATCTACGTATGTGTGCAGCTGTCTGCCTGATGCATTCAACGCAATTATTGAAAGAATGAGCAGAAATCCCGCTTTTTTAAAATGTAAAGCGGTATTGATATTACAGTTCATTAAATCCTTTTTCGACTCGATTTAAAGCAAGTGAAAAGATACAAAAGCTTTAACGATTTAAGAATTGGATTTCTTATGGAGACGTTAGATCAAATGAAAAGATAAATTGCAGGTTAATTAAACATCATAATTATGATAAATTTCATAAATATCATATTTTATTTTCATATATCATCTGCTCAACTGTAATTATTTAACACTGCTGACAAACGAATGCTAAAAAAAATAGCCGGTTCACTAGTTCTTTTATGCTTTCTAATAGTGATTGCCTACCAAGTAAAGAGTGACAAAGTTGATATTAATGAACCGGAACTGATATCCATAGAAAACATGAGTGAAATACCTCCTGTTCCTCCTCGTGACAGATATGGATTTGAATACAGCAGCTATGATGTGGTTGAATCATCTATAAGAAGAAATGAATCTCTCTATATCATCCTGAGCAGACATGGTGTCTCTCCCGAAACAATATACCAGGTACAAAAAGAAGCCGCGGGTAAAATAAATCTTGCCCGGATGATTCCCGGCCAGGAATACAAGCTTTACAAAACTGAAGATGGCGAGGTTGAAGCCTTTGTTTGGAGGAGAAGCGATACAGAATATTCCATATTGCGATGGAAAGATGACATAACTATCGAAAACGGAACTATTCCCGTTGATGTAAAAATGAGTGCAGTATCGGGAACAATCGAAAGTTCACTAGCCAACGCGATCTACCAGCAGGGCGTATCCCAAAAATTAATTGTAGAGCTTGCAAATATTTATGCCTGGACCGTCGACTTTTATGGGCTTCGGAAAGGTGATCATTTTAAAGCCGTTTACGAAAATCGATATGTTGATGATGAATATATTGGCATCGGCACAATCCATGCCGCCGAATTTGTGCACAGGGGAGACATTAAAAGAGCTTACTTCTTCGATAATGGTGAACAGAGCGGCTTTTTTGATGAGGACGGAAACAGCTTACGTAGAGCCATGATGCGCGTTCCTTTTGAATATAATCCCAGAATTAGTTCCAGTTTTTCTCGCAGCCGCATGCATCCGATTTTGAATCGTCGTCGGCCGCACTACGGAACCGATTACGCTGCACCTTCCGGAACACCCATACTTGCTGCGGGTGATGGAGTGGTTACCGAGGCTCAGCGAAGAGGAGGCAACGGTAATATTGTGCAGATTAAACATAATAGCGTTTACAAAACGGCATATCTGCACATGAGTCGTTTTGGGCCCGGCATACGAGCCGGAGTGAAAGTGAAGCAGGGGCAGGTAATTGGTTATGTGGGGCAAACAGGGTTGGCAACAGGTCCACACCTATGCTACAGGCTTTATAAAAATGGTGCCCCTTTAAATTCCGTCACGTATGATTTCCCACCCGATGAAGGGCTGAAAGCGGAATATATGAATGCGTTTATGGCTGAGGTTCAACGACTGGATGAGATGATGGATTCACTGGTTGGAGAAGGAAACGAGCTGGCGTATAAAGAAAACAGTTAGAGACAGCTGTCTCACTTTTTAATGATCTTATTTTTTGCAGGTGATTAAAATCTGCTGGTTCGGCTTTGAAAAAAATTCACCAGCGGCCGGATGTAAGACTGATTTGTGTATACATCCACAGAGTCCATCTTGTTTTTCACCATATACTCCTTCAACCTTCTCTTCTTTTCCCTCACTGCACGCTCAAATTCTACCCTAACCTTTCGGCTTGAGGTATCAATAATCGTCTGTTCGCCGGTTTCAGCATCCACAAATGGAACTACACCAATATCGGGAAGATGTTCTTCGAACGAGTCATTTACAATCAGGTTTACGAGATCATGCTTTTGAGACGTAATTCTGTGCTCTTTTTCATAATCAGAATCCTGAAAATCGGACGCAAGTACAACAATCGCTTTGCGGTTTAGCAGACGGTTTACATACGAAAGGGCATCCGCAATGGAAGTTTTCCCACCGGATGGCTCTGATGTGTAGAGTTCACGAATAAGCCGTAAAACGTGTGTGCGTCCCTTTTTGGGCGGAACCACTTTTTCAATTCTATCGCTAAAGAGTACAAGCCCTACTTTGTCTCCGTTTTTGATGGCACTAAAAGCCAAAACAGCGCATATCTCAATAGCGAGCTCCATTTTGGTTTGCGAACGGCTACCAAAAAAGCCACTGGGCGAGATATCAACACAAAGCATGAGCGTTTGCTCGCGCTCTTCTTCGAATACCTTGATGTAGGGCTTTCTGTTGCGAGCTGTTACGTTCCAGTCTATTTGCCGAACATCATCTCCAAATGTGTACTCCCGAACCTCGGCAAATTCCATCCCCCGTCCTTTGAAAGCAGACTGGTATTCTCCCCCAAAAATATTATTTACAAGGCCTTTGGTGTGGATTTCCAGCTTTCTGATTTTGGATAAAATCTCTTTGGATATCATAAATGGAGATCAAAATGTGACTGGTATATATTCATCAATCAATGAAGATAATCAAATGTTTCGGAAAATGAATGGCTGTATCTTTCCGAAAATCGAGTGGTTTTAATGACGGAGAGTGATTTGTATTTTTAAATAGATAGTATTTCATACATAACAGGGAGATTCATGGATACCGTTTTTCAGACAGCAATAACAGGATATGGAAAGTCAGCGCAGATCTTCCATATCCCGCTGCTCAATCTGCATAAAGGATTTATACTGCGAAGCGTGCTTTTGCCAAAAACCAGCACAACAAAGGTTCACGAAAAGGATGTGATGGTAGTACGATCGCTGAAAGAATTACTAAAAGATGATAAGGTGGATCTAGTTGTAATCACGTCACCCAATAGATTTCATTTTGAGCAGGCTAAAGAAGCCCTAAGTGCAGATAAACACGTTGTAGTAGAAAAACCTCTATCCGTGACGTCTGAGGAAGCTGAAAAGCTAATTCGTCTTGCTAAATCAAAAGGGAAAATTCTAACTGTATTCCATAATAGAAGAAAAGACAGCGACTTTTTAACCCTTAAAGATGTCCTGAATCAAGAGAAGACCGGTAAACCCGTGGAAGTCATATCAAACTTTCTCAGATTCAGAAACACCCTTCGAGATGGACACTGGAAAGAGCGTGATGAACCGGGCAGTGGAATTCTTTACGATATTTCACCTCACTTGATTGACCAGGCATTGATCTTATTTGGTAAACCGGAATCCGTAACTGCCGGCATCCATAATCAGAGGGGAGGAAGTACTGATGATGCATTTTGGCTGAAGCTTGCCTATCAAAGAGAACCGCCGCTCGAAGTCACGTTAAAAGCGGGTATGCTGGCCGCCGATCAGGCTCACCGCTTTATTGTAAGAGGCACACAGGCTTCGCTGGTTATTAACGGCCTGGATGCTCAGGAGTCAGCTTTGAGTGAAGGTCAGACCCTATCAGAGGCTGTTCGAACAGAACTATCCCAACAGCAAAAAGCAACGTTATTTAATGAAAACCGGAATGAACCTGAGGCTGTAGAAATGATACCGGGCAACTATCCGTGGTTTTACGATGACCTATACTACTCGCTTCAGAAAAAAGGGGAGCCACCGGTAGATCCTGAAACTGCACTCGCAGGGCTAAAAATTACAGAAGCAGCAATTGAGAGCAATAAAACAGGAAAAAAAATTCACTTAAATTGGTAGCTCTTGACGGTAATGAAGATCAAAGAAGTTTTTGAAAATCATTGGGTTGGTCGTGAGCGGTTTCAACGGTATTTTTTAAGACTTGCTGAAGTGCTTCTTCAAGTTGAGCGGTTTTTTCAGACAAATCGATGTACATACTTGTATCCACCGGTTCGCCGACCTGAATAAAAAGCTCGGGTTTTGAACTTTTTTTCATAGAAAAATAGATGGCAATGGGCACCACATCCGGTGCTGAGTACTTTGAAACGATCCATGAAAGGCCGCTTTTAAATTCGGGTTTTTGAAGTGAAAAGGGCCTTATTTCTCCTTCCGGGTAGATGAAAAGAGAAGCGTTAGGACGTTTCATCGATTCAACAGCATATCGCAGTGACCGTATAACAGATCTCGGGTTTTTTAGGTTAACCGAAAAAGCACCAATCCGTTTAAAAAAACCATGCTCTCTCATCTGTTTGTCCTCCATCATGGCTCTTGCCCTTTGCCGGAAGCGTTTCTGATTGAGAAGGAGTGGAATCAGGCCGTCCCACCACGACGTATGGTTTAAAAAGTAGATTGATCTGGAATTTTTTGAGGGTTTATACTCCTGCTTTATATATACACCCGAAAACCTCAATTTACAGAGTAAGCGCACAACTCCATCAAAAAACGTAATGAAAAATCGTGACTCTTTTGCAGGAATAAAAGGATCGGGGTTCATCTTTACGATTGGTTATCTAATATATATTTTAAATAGAAGTCTGCAGCCACGTATAACCATAGATATTTGAAAATAGATCATCGTGATGCGGAATAGCAGGTTCAAAAAACAATATATTCTAAGATAATGGATATTTCAGACAAAGAGATTGAGAAATATACACTGAGCCATACCACAGAAGAACCGGAGATTGTAAAAGAACTGGTTCGCGCATCAGAAGAAGACCTGGAGTTCACAGATATGATGAGTGGCAGGCAGGTCGGGATGCTTTTGCGTTTTTTTGTTCGCCTGATTAAGCCCAATCGTATATTAGAAGTAGGCACTTTTACAGGATATTCAACGTTGATGATGGCCCAGGATCTGCCTGAGGATAGTGAAATTCTGACCTTAGAGATGAACCCGAGATATCAAAAAGTATCAAAACAATTCTTTTCACTGCCAGAATATGAGAAAAAAATTTATCAGGTTATGGGAAACGCATTTGAAGTGATCCCAAAAATTGAGGGACATTTTGATTTGATTTACCTGGATGCCGATAAAGCTCACTATCCTGAATATTACCGGATGCTGAAAGAGAAAATGAGTGAAAACGGATATTTATTGATCGATAACGTTCTCTGGGAAGGGACGGTTCTTGAACACCGAGAAAGAAAAGCAGAGGCTATACACCGTATGAATCAGGAAATTGCGACTGATGATACTGTGGAACAGGTCATGCTGCCTGTAAGAGACGGATTGACAATTCTAAGGTTTGCTAACAAAGAACAGGTGTAAAATCAGTTTCAGGAGCTGTTGACAGTGTATTTTGCCGGTTTATGAAGTATACCCGGCACAGCGTGTTGTAGAGTGCTCACTGCTCAGCGCTCCGAACACACCCCTCGGCGGTATGAAGCCTGCTGCGCATTTTCATTCCGTCCTTTTCCCCTCTCGTAGAGGGGATGTCCATAACTCTGCTCTGTAGAGGAGACAGACGGCAGTGCGTCAGAGGTGTTTCTTGTGACTCGCCGCAGGGTGCCCGGCACAACGTGTTGTAGAGTGCTCTCCGCTCAGCTATTCGAACACACCCCTCGGCGGAATGAAGCCTGCTGCGCATTTTCATTCCGTCCCTTTCCCCTCTCGTAAAGGGGATGTCCATACTCTACTCTGCAGAGGCGACAGACGGCGGAGCATCAGAGGTGTGTCTTGTGACCCGCCACAGGATGCCCGGCACAACGTGTTGTAGAGCGCTCTCTGCTCAGCTATTCGAACACACCCCTCGGCGGTATGAAGCCCACTGCGTGTTTTCTTTCAGCCTTTTCCCCTGGCAAAGAGAGGACTTTCTTACCAGTCGATTTCCGATATTTTATGTAATCTGATTTTAAAATATCGCGTTAATCTTTCTTACTCCCTTTGTAAATATCAAACTCCAGCAGCCGGCACTCAAGGGTGGAATTGAAAAAGGGTGTACGGCTTCCGGCACGTAAACCAATCTTTTTCGCCAGCTTAAAATTGGCCGTAAAGACATAGCCGGTTTTTCCCGCGCATTGGGTCTTCAAAAAGTCTCCGATGGATCTGTAAAGGGGTCTCAGGTCGCGATCATCGCCCAGCCGAACGCCATATGGTGGGTTAAATACAACCACACCGTCACCATCCGGGATGGGGGTATCTCCAAATTCACAGGTTTCAAATTCTATGAGATGATCTACCCCTGCTGTTTTAGCATTTTTCTTTGCGTTGATGATGGCTACCGGATCATTATCCGTTGCGATAAACTTGCCCTGTATATCTTTATTGATGTTCTGTTTCGCTTCTGCACGAACCTGGTGGTAAAACTCTTCGTCATAGCCTATTATATGCATAAATCCGAAATTGTTTCGAAGTGAAGCTGGCGCGCGGTTCATCGCTCTCATCACGGCTTCTATCACAAGCGTGCCACTCCCCGTCATAGGATTGATGAAATGCTTTCCGGGCTCCCATTTGGTAGCTTCAATAATACCGGCAGCGAGAGTTTCCTGCATTGGGGCAGAAGATGATGTGGACCGATAATTTCTGCGGGAAAGAGATTCCCCGGATGTATCGATAAAAATTCGTGCCACGTCATTTGTCCAAAACAGAAATAAAACCGTCTTATTCAGGTCTGAACCGGTATCGGGCCGCTGATCTTTTTTAAATCGTAGCCGGTCAACAACGGCATCTTTTACAATCAGATTTGCGTACTGATCGTTTTCAATGGTTCTGTGATCAACCCTGGAGGTAACGCTAAAGTAGCCATCTGCAGGTATCCACTCTTCCCAGGGAAGGGTTTTTAACCAGTTTGTAAGTTTTTGTGGAGAATTACATGGTTTCTCATCAACCAAATAATGGACACGATGTGCGGTCCGCAACCAAAAATTAAGTTTAATACAGTCGTTGAGGGAAGCCCTGCACTCCACACCAGTACTACGTTCATCAGTTATTCTATACCCGAGCTCCTGCACTTCTTTTTTAAGTTGTTCAGAAAGTCCTAATGGGCAGGTAATACTGGCGGTTCCGGGTTGTTGAAAATTGGCCATAAATTTTTTAAAAAATTATAACAGGTGCTCTTACTTACTATAGTCATCAATTATGCATGTGAGAGCGATCCCTGGTTAATTAAAATGATGTTTACCGAGCTGTATGAACACTTGGCGGGATAATAAAAAAGCCGGTTCGCTGCATAATATTACACAGCAAACCGGCAAACTATTGGCTCGATATCGATAAGGGTTTCCTTACGCTTTCTCCACCAGTTCAATTTCGAAATTGAGATCCTGGCCTGCAAGAGGGTGGTTTGCATCAAGCGTAAGCTCGGTTTCACCAACTTCTTTAATACGCACAGGTATTGGCTGACCATTTCCCTGGTTCACCTGAAGCTGCATACCTACCTGAGGTGTAATATCTTCGGGTAATTGATCTTTTGGTACATTGATAATCAGATCTTCTCTCTCTTCTCCGTATGCTTCATCGCTGGGAATGTCGATAGTTGCTGAATCACCAACGGCCATTCCTACAACAGCTTTTTCAAAGCCGGGAATGAGCTGGCCTTCTCCGAGTGTAAATTCAAGTGGTTCTTTATCTTTGGATGAATCAAAAACTTCACCATTTTTAAGTGTACCGGTATAATGCACTTTTACGGTATCACCATCTTTAACTTTAGACAAAATATTCCTTTGTTTTAATTATTAATATTGTGTAGCTAAATATAATGGTTTTTTATCCCAATGTTGAATTGAATAGGCTTATCTATGCAACACAGACTATCTATAAGCGAGATACTTACCAGTGCTAAAACGGTTGCTATCATCGGGGCATCCTCAAAAGCATATAGAACCAGCCACCACATTATGGAGTATTTGATGAATCAGAACTTCAGTGTGGTACCCGTAAACCCAAACGAGCAAAACGTATTGGGGCAGAAATGCTTTAGCTCTGTTATCGATATTCCTGATGAACTATCTATGGATGTGGTGATCATTTTTAGAAATAAAGAGTACACGGCAGAGATGGTTCAGGAGATTATCAGGCGATACAAGAAAACAGGGAATAAACCGGTGATTTGGACTCAGCTTGATGTGAGCTCGCCCGAGGCTGAGGCACTGGCACAAAAGGAAGATATACCGTATGTGAAGAACCGATGCGTGATGGTTGAGCATCGTGCGGAGAAGTAGTTAATCCTCCTTTAACAATCTTTTTCTACGCACTTCGTAATAGTCATCGGCTTTGGATGCCAGTATTCGTTCTATCTCTTTTTTATCCTCCATGGGAACGGACGTCAAAAATTCACGAATTACTTCATTTTCATCATTTCCTGTGATGTATTCAATGGCAATAATTTCTTCAGAATACCAGTGCCAGGAAATCACATCCTCCCACTTTATCAGTCTGTCAAAAAGGATAATACCATATTTTCGAAACTCAGGCACCGCTTTTAATGTCCAGGTAAACACGCCAAAACAGATAAGAGAGAGGCCCGATGTAACGCGTATACCCGTTATGTCGAGATCGGTTAAAATAGCTGTTCGATAAATACCAAAGAGTATCAGTGCGATGGCCAGAAGACTTGGCGCATGATCGACCCAAAATGATCTGTGCTGATAAAGAATGTCTCCCGCTTTTTTCTTTGTTTGATACTGTTTAAATGAAAAACCCGCCAAAAAACCGCCTGTAAAACTATACACCGCCATCATAAACGGTGCCGCTATCCACTGTGGGAAATACCCGATATTGTATAGAAGCAGGAGTATGGCAAAAAGTGTAAGCACAAGAAGCCCGGTGTTCAGAACAAGCTGTTTGGTAAGTTTGTCGATAGAGAAGTTGGAAAGGTTGCCCGTGAACATTCCACCCAGAAATACGGCAGCTAAAAACAGACTTATAATCCACATGAAATAGGCTTATTTTTCATTAGCATTGGTTGTAAAATGTATCTGTATGATGTTTGACCAATCAGATGTTCGGCGATATGATTAAACTAAATATAAATTTTGTGAGTTCGAGATAAGAATTAGTTTTCGTGTTGCCTCTCTGAGCGCAAAATATTTATGATTATTGATGTGACTACGAATCATATCCATTATTCTTAAACTGATAAATCTATTATTCATAAAAAGGTATTATGGACCCAAAATATACCCCGGTTTCCGTAGATGTAGAAAATAGTGATCAAAAACTGACTATTGAGTGGGCGGATGGTCATAAGACGGTTTTTCCTCTGTTCGGGCTTCGCAAAAATTGTCCATGTGTTACCTGTCGTGGAGGCCACGCCATGATGGGGCGTTATGAGCCACAACTTTTCCTGGTTGAGCCTACCCGTCAATTTAAAATAGTATCAGCCGAACCGGTTGGAAATCACGCACTGAAAATAAACTGGGACGATGGTCACAACTCTGGCATGTATAAGTGGGAGCTGCTCAGAAGTATGGATGAATCTGTTGAAAAATTGAAACAGAATGAAAATTAAAAGCCGGCGGTTATGCGGCTCAAAATGATTCATCACGGATGAACTGAACTACACCGGAAACGCTTAGCGCCAGGCCCGTAATCAGATACCAGGTCTGCCGAATACCGAGAAGTTGATCTGTAAACGGTGAATCCTGCGATAAATAGAATCCGATTGTTATCAGGCATATCCCCGTGATGAGGCAAAAAAGTGCAGCTTTTTTCGTTTTTAGAAAGTCCACGCTTTTACTTTTTTAAAAGCCCCACTAATCCCGCCGTGGCGGCAACCGCGCCTCCAATCAACATCCATAATGCCTGCCTGTCGGGCGAGCCGGTGAAAAACTCATTCACCTCAGAACTGAGGGATTGATATTCCTGGTATCCAAAATAGAGAAGTAAAAGTCCGCCAATTAGCAAGCCTGCCGATATCATTTTCCTCATTCCGTTGCCTCTTTTTTCATGTTTTTTTGTTTGTTTTGATGAAACTCATCTCTTGCGTCGAGTAGTTTCAGAATACGCTGCATGCTTTTCTTTCTTTCAATCACATCTTTTGTGTAAAAGATGGTAGAAAAAATGACGAATGCCCAGGATGCAACCCCAAGCCAAAAACTGACATTATTTCCGGTATTTCCGTAATCAATGAAGTGAAAAACGCTGAAAAGTGAAAACGTAAGAATTGAGAAGAGCACGAAAACGGAAAAAATTTTAATTTGCCTGAGCATCCGTTCCGCAAGGTCCCGGTATTTTCCATCCTTCAGCTCCTTTTTATCACGGTATAAAAAAAGGTGCTGATATTGATTAAACTCCTCTTTCACCATTGCAATAAATACGTCGTCTTTATTCATTTTACATGCTGTTACTCGTTCTGTTTTACCAATGACTATACGGTACAAATAACGGTTTTATCAATCAAAAAATAATGAGGGAATTTGCAGTCGTTTGTAAGTTTCTTGCCGGGGTTGAGCTAGAGAACAATCTGCTTGAATATCTCACGTAATAGTCGGGGAATTTTTATGTGCTCTTCATGAGGAATTTTTCCAATGTGTCCAACCATCATGCTGGTAAATGGGTTTAAACAATTTTGGGTGCATAATTTCAGCCAGTATTCTTGCAGAATCGAACAAACCAGGGCCCGGGCGGTTAAAGAATCGGTCACCATCCAGGATGTATATTTCACCTTCAGAAGATGCTTTCATTTCCCTCCAGCCTTCTCTTATCGATAATAGATTCATTTCATCCAGGGTCTGTTTCATGGTGTAGCCACACGGCATAATTAATAGCAGATCGGGGTTGGCTTCGGTAATTTGCTCCCACTCAATCACGGGAGAGTGCTTGCCAGGCTCAGCAAGGAGTGCTTCTCCGCCGGCGAGCTCAACCAGTTCAGGAATCCAGTTTCCGCCCGTCATTAGCGGCTCCATCCATTCAATGGTAACGACTTTTTTCCGGGTTGCCCCGTTGATGGTCTGCCGAATAATATCCAATCGAAGCTTCAGCTCATCAACTAGTTGTAGCGCACGATTTTCAACATTCGCAGCTTCACCGATCGACTGTATGGAGCAGAACACTTCATCCAGGGATTCTGGAGAAACAGACAGCACGCGGGTTTCGGGTGAACAGTGGGCACGTACGGCCTGCTCTACATCATGTAACGAGGCCGCACAAACCTCGCAGTGGTCCTGGGTCAGAATTAAATCGGGATTGAGAGATGCAAGTTGCGCACCATCAATTTTATATACGGATAGGCCATTCTCGATCAGGGATTGAACATCTGCGTGAATATCTTCGCTCCCCGAACTCGTCTTCATTTCGGGTGATGTGATTGCAGGGAGGGATTTTATGAATGTACTTTGTGAACACTCGTGGGAGCGTCCCACCAGATGCTCTTCTAAGCCCAGTGCAGAAATAATCTCGGTTGTGCTTGGAAGCAGTGATACAATTCTCATAAAACCGTTTTTTTGATATATAAAAGCTTTGGGTTAAAAATCATTCATTGGATAGAGTAGTATAGTGAAGATAAAAGTTGTTTTTATATCTATCTGTCTTTCCCTATAATCCACTGTTATTCCATTGATTTATAACTGAAGTTCATAGAAGAGAAACACCATGGCGCTATTCCAGCATTCGGTATTGAATAGATATTTGTCGGAGCTTGATGAGGCGAAGGTGAAATTTATCCTCGACGAAGAAGCCGCATGGATGGAGTACTTCAACCGGCAAAAAACTCAGACCGACGAGCTGAAATCCCAAATCGCCCAAACCGATGCCGAAATCGATGTGATGGTTTATGAGTTGTATGGGTTGAGTGAGGAGGAGGTAAAGGTTGTGGAGGGAGTTTAAGATTTATTCTTTTTTAGTCCATTTTAATAAACCAAATAAAACAATTAAGACAAGCGTAAATACGATAGTTAGTAATAATATTTGAAAACTTAAATCATCTTTTGGTTTAAGCCAATTAAACCAGTTCCACATGGGTTTCAAAATATCGTTAGCTAATGTTGGTATGGATGCCAATCCAAAAAACACGGTTAAAGTTATACCGAGTTTTCTAAATTTACGTGTTTCGTTGTTTGATTTCTCTTCTTGTTGTAATAGGAGGGCTTTATCTATTCGGATTTTTATGCCTTCTAACCCCATCTGAGACCAGCCATTTTTCAGTAACTCTCTAATTTCACCAAATGAAGAGACTTCAGAAATTTTTTGTTCTAAATCGATTAATTCACGTCTAATAGAAATAACCTGATCGTAATCTTCAAATTTGAGGCTTTCATTTAAAAGTCGCCTATGTAAAATATAAACATAGTCATGAAGCCTCATCGTTACCTGTTTCTCATATATAAGATGACCCCTGTTACCATCATCCCAAGGTTCTTGTTGTTTGATACCTTTTTTTGACCACGCCCATAAACTAAGCGCTTGGCCTAAATATGCAGAACAATCCTCGAATAACCGTGAATCTTCCGGCAGAAACTTTTCTTTAATCTTTTCTGGAAATTCAAATGACTGCATCAGAATTTTTATGAACGAGTTTTTATTTATTTCCTCATTTAAACTTGCTGTTTCTTGTTGATCTGAAAAATCACATAAATAGATATGGGGCCTGCCAACCCAATGTCCGTCAAAATCAACTGAAACGGGTTGTCCCCAAAAGATAAATTCGTTTTTCTCTTTTGGTTCTGATAATAAATATGCAACAGTATCAAAAATCGTGAGTGCCAAAGTATATAGCCATTCTTTTTGATTATTATCTGAATGACTTAAGGGTGATAGTTTGAAGGTAAAATTATTATCATCATAGAGTACAGTTCTTTCATCAATAGTCTCGGAATGATTTTTTTCAAGCTTTAAAAGTTTAGCTCTTTCTCTCATATTCCAGTTTACCAGAGTCCGCATATAAGCACTTGATACCAGTTTTGATATTGCCGGGGGTACTTCAGCTTTATCAAAAAGAATTTGAGTTGCATTTACTTCATGCTTGATAAATTTATCCAAAGGAATTTCTTTCGAAGGAGATATTCTTCTGAACTCAACACTCATTACACCTGTCTCATAAATTGTCAGAATAGGATATAAATGAATTAGGCTATTCTCTTCATTTTTATGCAGAATATATTTTCCTAAAAATGCACGTACATAATTTGGTGGTAGGGAAGGGTATGAGCCGAACAGACGAAGTTCACTAAATTTGAAATGAGCACATTGATACCATGCTTCTCCTGCAAAATCATTCGGAATTGTTTTTTTGCCATTTTCATCGAGAAGTGTTGATTTACCACTTAATTCGACTGAAGTATTTCCCTGCTTAATTCCGTCTCTTGACTTCCAAATAGTATAGCCTTCCTTCAGCATCGATAGAGGAGCTAATTCTGATTCCACTAAACTATCTGCAAGATTTTTTAGATTAATTTTGGTCGGTCTCAGAGAAGTCGTATATGTGAACCATATCTCCCATTCTTTTAGAAAAAAATCTTTTGCTTTTTTTCTCATTTTCAAAACCCTAACTCTTTAGCTAACCAATTCTCCCCCGCTTTTGTCAACATTTCATTCCAGCTTGAAAACCTAGTTGATTTTCGAACTTGTTTATCTAACTTCTCTTCTGGAAGTTTTTCAAAGTCTTTTTGTGTTTCAATTTTAAACCCACCTTCCTTAAAAAATTCATAGATGTTAGAATATTGAGTATAGCTTCCCATAAATGATGAATTAAAAAGTTTATCAAATGGAATATTTTGTGTCTTCTCTAATTTTTTCACTTTTCTTTGAAGTTTCTCGAATCCTGACCAGTCTGATTTAATCATTTTAATATCTCTTGTTTAATTTTTGTTGTATATGTGCAATATATGTAAAATAGTTTAGAGTTAAAACCAACCCTTATAATCATGGCAAAAAAGCAGTTTCCGTAAATCCGCACAAGAGATCAACTCCATCTCCCACACCCAGAAAAAATCTTAACGTGCCTATATCCGGGCCTCAAACTGTGCAGGTGAGTCCGCACAAGAGAACGCCGCAGAAGAAGTAGAATAGAATTTGGCGACAAATAAATTGTTCTTGCATCTTAGGCAAAAAACAGTAGTTTTAAATCAGTATGAGTAAAGCAATCACCATAGACAACATGTCCACCGCCGAGAAAATGAAGCTCATGGAAAAACTGTGGGACGATCTTTCATCTTCACCGGATTATACACCACCGGAATGGCACGGAAAAGAACTAGCCATGCGAAAAAACGCTGTAGAAGAGGGGAAAATAACCTATACTGACTGGGATAAAGCCAAAGAGGAGATTCGAAAAGAGGTTTCATGACCCTTCGGATTCTTGAGCCTGCAAAGAGAGATTTAGTAAAAGGATTTCATTTCTATGAAAAGCTGGGAGAAGGGTTGGGAAACTATTTTTTGGACTCTCTTAACTCAGATATCGATTCTTTGATGATCTACTCCGGCATACATCCAGTTAAATTTGACGAGTATTACTGATGTTATCAAAGCGTTTCCCTTTTGCCATTTATTATCATGTAGACATAGAGGTTATTTATGTAGATGCCATTCTTGATTGCAGGCAGAATCCTGAACAGATCGAAAAGAGATTAAGCAAAACATAAGCGTGGAAAACCAAATTCTGACCCAAAATCCAGTTTAAATTTGATACACAAAAACAAGGGGTTGCAACCCCTTGCTTTTGTTTTGCCCCCCCCTTTGTTAATGTATCTTCTAACCAGAAAAGATCAATCTGAATGAACCATCATCGTATCCGGCACAAACTCTTCAAATGGATATTGATCGGGCGTAACGACAACACCCGTTGTCGTTTTAAACGGAATTTCATAACCGGAGGAGTAGGTCGCTTCAACAAACCAAGCGGAATATCCCTCTTGAGGCACAGGAATCTCAACCTGTAGTGATCCATCTTCCGGGATGTCGAGAGGTTTTGCAATCCAGATGCGGTCGATCACATAGAGCCGGAAGTCACGTGCTTCAGGGTTTTGTGCGTTCCAGAGCAGCAGTTCGTCCGGCAGGTTGTCGGCATCGAGCTCAAGGTTGAAGCCTGTGGAATCGGCGGACCAGTTCAATTCCGGTCTGGGTGTTTTATCGAGGATCATATCATAAAAAGAGATGAGGGAAGCGGGTGAATCAGTATCACCAATATCATGTCCTGTATTGGGTACATACCGTAGGTGCTTTTCACCGGAAAGGTCGTCCCAGTAAAATTGCCAGGAATCGGGCAGAAAAAATTCATCACTGGCGGCATTGATCAGATATTTTGGCATCGTTAGGCGATCCGGGTAGTTAAACGGATCAATCCACTCAATCATCGTTTCGTACTCCTCAGAGAACTGCCAGTCCATGATGTTTTCATTCTCGTAATCTTCAATGGCCGGCGACCACTCACCATATGCCCGCCAGTGGTGCATGAAGGAGGGAGAAACATTCAGTAAATCAATAACGGCAGGGGAGATGGCGACTACGCGATCATCAAAAATGGCGGTAGTCCAGGTGGTCCATCCGCGCTTTGAGGCGCCCCCAACCACAAATGAGTCGACCCGGGCGAGCTCCCGATTTGCAGTAAAATCGGATACCGTATCCATTGCGCGCTGAGCTGCAGCGGTCATCGGCAGACGGGCAAGCCACTCGGCATCTTCAGGATTAGCACCGCCTTCAAGAAACTTCCGCCAGCCATAAGCGATGATTTCGTCCTCTTTGCGCTCATCATATGCCTCATCATTATTAAAGCTGATTGGCTGAAAAGGTACATTATGAAGATGAGTGGTGACGGAATGAGTGGCAAGGGCCGCTTCAACGACGAGTGGGTTCAGCGTCTCCTCAGGCTTTGTATCCAAATCTCCGCCGCCAATCCAGAGAAGGCCGGTTTGATGCGCTACGCTGTCGGGCACTACAATAGTTACCCAGTGCCACCATTCGGTTTGATTCACCTCGGCTTCGCTAAGCCAGTTCTGTGAAACCATTCGCAGAACATAAGCCGTATAATTTTCTTGCTCAAAGGTCTCTTCCAGTTCGTAAGCGTAGGAGGGATCCACTTCAGATAGATACTCTTCAAAAGGATTGACCTCGGGTGGGTCTTCAGTACCGGAGCAGGAAATGATTAAAAATAGGACTCCGATGATTCCGGTTAACAGCCACAGATGATTCTTCATAATGTAAAATACATTTCAGGTATACAGGTTTTGTTCAGCTCTGCATATATACAAATGGTTTTGTAAAGAGACAATGGTATAAAAGATCGGGAAAACAATTAAAGAGTATTGAGTGTGGATCATAATTTTGGAAACGAGTTTTTAGATAGTCATACACCCATGGCCTAATGCTGCCAAGGCAGCTCTTCCAAATCCACATTTCCCCCGGTGATGATGATGCCGACTTTTTTACCTTTCACATCCACTTTCCCGTCCATAATGGCAGATACAGGAACAGCACAAGAGGGTTCAATGATGATTTTCATCCGTTCCCAAACGCGTCTCATATCACGGACAATAGACTCTTCCGGGACGGTTATGATATCGTCTATGTGAGATTGTATAATTGAAAATGTAAGTGAACCGAGTGATGTGCGAAGTCCATCGGCAATGGTGTCTGTTCGTAAGACGGGCTCAATTTTACCAGATTTTAACGATCGCCAGGCGTCATCGGCCAGTTTTGGTTCAGCCCCTATTACTTTGATATCCGGTCTCACAGTTTTTGCAGCGATCAGCGTTCCACTCATTAAGCCACCACCGCCAACCGGCGCAAGAATGATATCCAGTTCAGGAACTTCATTGAGCAGCTCCAGTGCGCACGTACCCTGTCCGGCGATCACATCCGGGTGATTATACGGGTGTATGAATGTCGCCCCTGTTTCTTGAATAATCTGCTGAGCAGTTTCTTCCCGCGAATCGATTGTAGACTCACAAAACACGATATCGGCACCGTACTCCCGAACCGCATTCACTTTCACTTTCGGGGCATTTTCCGGCATCACAATTGTTGCCGGGTAGCCCGCCATTTTTGATGCAAGAGCTACCGCCTGGGCGTGGTTCCCTGATGAATGGGTTACAATTCCTTTTTTCCCATCCTCCTCCGGCAGATTCAGGATGGCATTGCAGGCGCCCCGAAACTTAAAAGCGCCCACTTTCTGAAAATTTTCACACTTGAAGTAAAGAGTCCCGCCCGTTTGCCTGTTAAACCAGGTTGACTGAATTATCGGCGTATTGTGAGCGTGCGGAGATATACGTTCAGCTGCTTTTTGTATATCGCTGAACCTGGGTGTTTTCATGGCCATATGTACAAGCTATTATTCGATTCCCGGCTGTTTTATTTCATAATTAATGTCCGCTTTTGCTTCCTGAACGATCTCTTCCACGTCGTTTAGCAAGGCTTTGGCATCATAAATTATTCCGTCTTTGATCGTGTACCGAACGCCGCCAACGCGAACATCTTCATTCTGTTCGTTTACAACGATGGCGCCCGTACCGTACAGCACTTTCAGATTCTGCTGGGGGTTTTCGTCAACAATCACAAGATCGGCAAGTTTCCCTACCTCTATAGTTCCAAGATCGTTATCAACACCTAACACCTCTGCAGCTTTGAGTGACGCTGACTGAAAGATTTCGAGAGGATGAAATCCGGCTTCCCGAAGCAGTTCCATTTCGCGGATATAGGAGAATCCGTAGAGTTTGTAGATATACCCAGCATCGGAACCGAGAGTAACCTTGCCGCCACGGTTTTTATACTCGTTGATAAACTGCATCCAAAGCTGATAGTTCTCCTTCCACTGTACTTCCTGCTCGGTTCCCCAGTTAAACCAGTATGAGCCGTGCGCACGACGATCCGGACTGTAGAACTCCCATAAAGAGGGGAGGGTGTACGTTTCGTGCCATTCGGCCCTGCGGGCACGCATCAGGTCGCGGCTGGCTTCGTAGATGGTAAACGTGGGGTTGATTTCAAAATCGAGATCAAGCATTTGCTGCATCACGCGGTTCCAGGTTTCGCTGCCCGGCTCAGCTGCCTGTTTCCAGAGCTTTCCGGCCTCCTCAAAACGATGCTGCTCATCACTATAGTTGTAATCGAGGGGATAATCCTGCAGCGTTTGATCGGTAAACATTGCTTCGGGCAGACCATACCAGTGAGTCATGCCGCGCAGACCCATTTCGGCCGTTTGCAGAGCATTTGCATATCCTACACGGGTTTGCGCATGGTGAGCCATAGAGCCAAGATTCAGCTTTGCAGCCTCATCCAGGGCAGCTTCCCAAACTGTTTTGCTTGCTCCAAAAAACTTAATTCCGTCAGCACCGCGATCACTGATCATTCGTACCCACTCCCGGGCCTGTTCGGCAGTAGTAATCTCTTCGGAGCTACCGCTGCCAAAGCCCGCATATGCAAAAATCCTGGGTGCTGTAATTTCATTCGCTTCACTTCGCTCTTTATGCCTCAAAGTCCAGTCGATTCCGTTAAACGATCCCGGTTCGCGAATAGAGGTAATACCGTGAGCAAGCCACAATTTATAGACATATTCGGGAGTGGTTCCCTGTGCACTGCCACCAGTATGTGCGTGCATATCGATAAATCCGGGTAAAATATATGAACCCTCTGCTTCCAGTTCATAGTCGCCATCTCGTGCTTCAGGGCGCCTTCTTTCATCGATCGGCACGCCGGGATAGCCAACGTTTACAATTCGGGTAATTCGATTATTCTCGATCACAATATCCACGGGGCCAAGAGCTGGCGATCCTGTTCCGTCTATCATCGTTACGCCACGGATGATTAACCGCTCAAAAGGTCCTTCACCCTCACTGCGATCGGGGGCATTGGGCATTTGGGCAACAACAGGCTGCATTAACAACAGAGAGAAGAAAATTAAAAAAATCGATTTCATTGAGGATCATTCATTAAAAGTTCATTTGAATGTAATGATTGATGAGGTTCGTTTCCCAATGAAATGAAAAAATCTTACAAGAAGAGATTAGATATTCCTGTGTACCGGTTTAACCGGGCTTCATGATGGCCTTCTAGAATTCAACATTTACCTACCTCTATTTCAAGTTTTTTTGCAGGGATCCTTTTTTGAGCTATCCCACTTGATGAGATTTACTTTAATAATGTTGTAGGATATTAACCTGCCCTTTATTTACTCCACCATCAAATAGTGATAGTGTCCGTGAGAGGGGCGCTGGCCGGGTTCCATCAGTACCGCATCACCGCGGAAATGGACAATTTCTCCGCCTAAAAATCGTCTGGCAACGGATTTTGCTATTCGTCCCAATTCCCCAAGTACGGAGAATTTTTCTGTGTCATTCGTTCTGTTCAGTCGAAGAGTGTTTCCATTGTCAAGCTGAAACTCCATGATGCGGGGAATATCTTTACCAAAAGTTTCGCTGTTTGTAACCTGCGTAATTCGATCAATGCCGTTCAACGTTATTTCACCATTGCTTTTTTTGAGCCGATACCCAATGGTTTCATTTTGATCACTATTTTCGGGCAGCATAGTATAGATTAGGTCCCAGTTATTTTCATCTTCGTGGTAGATGTAGCGGTATCCGCTATGGATAAGCCGTGTTGTCGTTTCATTCTGGAACGTGTGGTCCATATACACAGTGCCGGTCACTTCCTCTGTGTGTCCTTCTGCACTAACGGTTCCTGTAACCTCGGCATAGGGAATATGAGTGTACATGCCAACCTTCTCGCCATTTACGTTATAAAAACCGTCTCCCCACTTTATGCCCTCCTGGATATTATGCAGGTCCAGATCAATGGTGTACTGAATATCATCTTTTTCGGTGTTGATATACACTTTATGCTGCTCCGGCAATTTGCCAATAAAATAGAGTTCACGGGCCTCTCGATTACGCCACATATAGGTCTCCTTGTCTTGAACCAGGAGATCAAGGTCGTATTCTCTTGAAACCTGGTAGAGCTCTCCGTTAAGCCTGTCGATAGAAAACTGAACACCTGAAACCGGAGCTTTTAAGCTTCCAAAGTTTGCAACTGTAAACATCACGTGCACTTTCATATCATTATTCAGGTAAAAATGATAGGTCCAGAATTCATTAAAATGACTCCCATCCATGGTTTGTGCCCAGATATCATCATCATCGGTGTGATGCAATACTCCCTCTGGATTGGAAATCTGGGCTGAGGCTACAGTGCTCATGAATAAAAGTAAAGTGCCGATAACGACCGATTTAATCATAATTGAATGAAATATATTTCGTCTATAGATTGTGTGACGTTTACAATGCTGCTAATGTTGAATAACACAAACATTAACGCTGTCGTTGCTCAATCGTTGTATGCCGTTTAGCAGGTATAAGATAGTTTTGTATAGTATACCTGTTTTAATTGTGTTCCCAAGATTAAATTTTGATAAATAAGGTTTAAAGAATTCTCAAATCATCAGTAGTTTGGAGCACATTTTTATCTGAAAGGACAAAGCCATCAAAGACAGGATAAAACAATACTGGAAAAACTTTAAAGACGATCCCCGAAGCAAGAAAGCAGCCGGCTATCTGAAAAAGGGATTGGTTGTTGGTATTATCGGGGTGATTCTCTACCAGCTATACGAAATTGGCTGGGTTGAGGTGCTGCAGTCTTTGCCTTCAGAGCCCTGGTTCTACGTGTTGTTTTTTGTTCTTTATGTAACGCTACCAGTGGCCGAGGTTCTTATCTATAAACAGATCTGGACATTTAAAGCCTGGGAGGGTTTTAAAGTATTCATCACCAAAAAGGTTTATAACGATGAAGTGATGGGATATTCCGGGGAGGTGTACCTGTATACCTGGGGAAGAAAACTGGCGGGCAAGTCGGACAAAGGTGTGCTCAAAAATATCCGTGATAACTCGATCATTTCGGCTGTAAATTCAAATATTACAGCATTTTTGCTAATCGGCGTTCTGATTTATGCAGGCCAGGTGAACGTGGCAGATCTGATTGGCAATGTAAACTACCTCTACGTTGCCCTCGGCATTTTTGTAACAGCCGTACTTAGTGTTCTGTTTGTTCGTTTCAGGCAGTATTTTTTTGACTTACCTATGAAAACAGCAGCAACAATATTCGGAATTTATACCGTTCGTTTTGCTATTCACCACGCCCTTTTGATGCTTTCCTGGGCAATCGTTATTCCGGATACCCCACTGAATGTTTGGTTCACGTTTCTTGCCACCATTATTGTAGTGAACCGAATACCCTTTATTCCCAGTAAAGACCTGGTGTTTGTATGGTTTGGCATTGAGCTGTCGAAGATGTTAAATATGGCGACGGCATCGGTTGCAGGAATGTTGCTCGTTTTTAGTGCGCTCACAAAAATTACAAATCTTATTCTTTTCACCCTGATTTCAGTTTATTCAGAAACAAAAGATCTGGACAGTTTACCTAAGCCCGGTGATGTCGATGAAGCGGGAAATTCAGATCAGAAATAAACTTTATATAAAAGGCTGATATTTCTTCCGGGAGCGGGAAATACCTCCTTAATTCTTGAGAGATGATTGCGATAGGTGGTGTTAAGAAGATTTTTTCCGTTTAGAGTAATGGTATGAAGAAGTCTTTCCGTAGAAAAGCGGTACTGAACAGAGGCATTCCACAATTCATAGGCATCGGTTCGTGTTTCAAATTCACCCAGCCGGGTCTGTTTATCCGAAAGCACAAATCTGGTATTGGCAGTGAAAGCCCTGTTACTATACTCAACAAAGAGAGATCCATTTAGTGGAGGAATCATGGGCAGAGGTACAGTTTCACTTTCGGTTTGCCTGAGCTCTTGCTCCAATGGGCTAAGATCCCGTTCTGCTATTGTGTAAGAGAATGTACCACCCACTCGCAATAAACGGGTCATTTGAAATTGTGAAGAGAGCTCAATTCCGGTAAACAACGCATTTTCACCCACAAACTGGTAATTATTCAATGATGGATCACTAATGCTCTGCTGCCCGGTATCGCGGGCGTAAAGATAGTTGCTAAACCGGTTTTGGTATCCCGCGATCTCAGCCGAGAATCGATCGGAATCGTATCGTAAAAAAAGCTCCAGCCCAAACCCACGTTCAGGGTCGAGATCCGGGCTGCCAATTTCAAAACTGTATGCAGCCAGGTGCGGGCCTTCAGAGAACAGCTCTTCAAGGCTGGGTGCCCGAAAGGAGTGCATCGCCGTGGTACCGATATATAAATTTTGTGCAGCGTTGAAACTGAATGAAGCAGAATTTGCCAGGCCCGAGAATTCCCTCTGACGAATCTCACCAATTCGAGGTGATGTGCGCTCCTCTTTTGGGCTCGAAACAACATATTCGAATCGAGACCCTATCTCGAAATGGAGCCTGCCGGCATCTCCCTCCTGTATAAAATAGGCGGCGCCATTATATTGATTTGAATCGGGTGTCCGGGCTCCGCGTACGGCATAGTCTTGATATTCAGCCCAAATGCCAACAGATCCTTCAGAAAAAATGAACCAGTTCCGGTTCTGGAGTTTGAGTGATAGTGTACCCGTTAATTTACCAAATTCGGTACCAAGCACCCCGCTCGATTCAATCTCTTTATGATTATAGTTTACAAAAGAATACCGCGCCTCAGCGAGTCGAAAAACATTGCTGTTTAGAGTGCGTTGAGCCCGCACATCATATTGATACTTCCGCATTTCAATATCCACGCCATTGGGATGACCTCCAAATGGATCGGGGGGAATCCCATAATCAGACAGATACATGGAAGCAGAAGCACCTACAAAACCTCTATCATTTATATAGCTCGCCCCAACAGTACTATGGGTGTTTTGTAAATTGGAGTTGATAATGTCGCCCGATGGGCTGGAAAAGTCACCGCCAGTGCGGCCATTAAAATCAGCATGAATTGCAAATTGATCTGCAGGAATCGTAAGGTCGATAGTTGCAGAACCTTCACTATTTACGCTTTGTCCTTGTAAAGAAACCTCGCCAAAAACGGAGCCTGGCAGAGAGTTTGGAATTTGATTGCTCACCACGTTAACTACACCGCCAATAGCGTTGGCACCATAAGCAAGTGCTGCCGGTCCGCGCGCAATTTCAATCTCTTCGGCGCCGCCAGGATCAATCGAAACAGCGTGATCGGCAGATTGCGAGGATACGTCGCCGGATCGATTCCCGTCCTGTAAAATTAGAACTCGTTCTCCCCCCAACCCGCGAATTACGGGTCTTCCCGAAGCCGAACCAAGTGAACGTTCACTAAAACCGGGTTCATTTATAAGTGTTTCTGACAATGTGGTGCCAAGATTTCTGCGGAGGGCTTCTCCTGAAATTTTTATTGATGCATGCTCTAAATGAGCACCAATACCTCTTTCACGTTCGCTAACTACCGTAATCTCATCACTGGTAAATGAAACGGGTTCAAGAATAATCTCAATAAAAAACTCTTCACCACTGCTTATCTCAACTTCTCTGTGATAATCTTTGTACCCAATTCTGTGAATGGCAAGCGTATATCGCCCGGCGGGTATGTTTTGAAACCGGAATTCACCTTCACGATCACCATTCGTTATTCGCTCAATTTCTTCCAGGTGCACGTAAACAAAAGGAACAGGTTCATTCGTCTCTGCGTCTTTTACCACTCCAACAACTTGTTGTGCATTTATGTGGTGGGGTATAAAAAGCATCAACGTTAACGGTATTAAAAAAAGCGTTGTGATTGGTTTCATAAGCAAAAAAAGAGGCGATAGTTAGTCGCCTCTTTCGTAGAAGGTTTTAATTAACGGTAAGGCTAATGTCGGGTGATTCATAGATGACGAGCTCTTCATCATCGTGATCGTCGTCTTCGTGGTCGTGATCCTCATCATCGTCGTGATCATGATCATGATCGTGCTCACCGCCAAGAATTTCAAAATGGAATGCTGTCTCTCCAGCTTCAATTCCCGTGAGAATGAAACCAAAACGTCCTTCAACTTCTACAAGCTCGGCCGTGGCAATTGATTCATCTTCAACATGGAACTCCAGATCCATTTCATCCGCATAATCGGATATATTGGCACCTTCTGCATCAAAAAGATAGATGATATGAGACCCGGACGTTTCGCCGGCGTTTATGGTTAAACCGCTATCTGCGTTACCATCTTCATCAATGCGTACTAAAACGCTACCTGTCTCGTCAGTAATCTGAGAACTGGCCACGGCTGCTTCCACGTGAACTTCGAATGGGAGAGAGGTAAAGTCGGCATGGTCAACATGAAAAAGAGAGAATCGGATATCTGTTTCGCCGGCTCCTGCACCTTTCAGATGAAAAGCCCATTTCCCATCTTCTTCGTGTTGTTCCACTTCCAGAACGCTTTCGTTGTCGATGGTCCATTGAAGATTGTAAGAGTCTTCATCAGGAATAAAGCGGTCACCGTCTTCGGAAATCCAGCGGATGTTAATGATATTTGTTTCTTCGCCTGTTTTCAGCTCAAGGTGGTCGCCTTCATTATAGGTAATCTCGCCATTTTCTTGTTTGGCAATTTCCACACCATTCATGATCATGGCAACTCCAAACGGGTCGAGATGCTCTTCATCTTCGCCTGAACTGGTAGAATTATCACAGGATGTGAAAATTAAAAGAGCTGGTAGTATCAATAAAACGGACTTCAATTGTAGAATGTATTTTTTCATTGTTCAGAATATTATTTGTTGAGTTTAGTGGTTCACACTAAGCCAACAAGCGGTTGATAATTATTTAATTTAAAATGATTTGCCGTTCAAGGCAGTCCAATTAAACCGCTTGAGGGGGAGCTCTGCTATTCTGAACAAGGGTGAGACGAGAAGAAAATACGGAGTCCTGCTCAACAATGATTTCAGGTAACTCCGTAATAAAACCCTCAGCTGTATGACTATTTACAGGCTGATCGGATGAAATTCCTTCGCAAAGAAGACAATAATCAAATTCATGAACAATACTAACTTCATTCTTCTCTGCATCGGGATTTCGTTCATCATGATAATGAAATCCAGATAAAGTAAACCCGACTGCTATCAGCAAAGTGCAAAACACAGCGATGTTGCGGGTGTTAAATATCATGATGTATGTTGATATAATTTAACTCTTCTAAACTAACAAAGATATTACAACGTTCAACAACGAAAGAAAATGAAAATGATTGTATAACTGAAATGGTTTTATCATAAACTTATGATAAAATTAACGTCATAAAATAAAAATTTTTTAAACATTCACTCGTTCGGAAATCGTGGAATTTTTAGAAACATTATATACGTGGTTCATGAGCCTGGGTAAAAATTATGGAGTCAATCCAATTATTTTTGGGGCAATATATGTAGGTGCAATACCCTTTTTTACTCTGTCATTAGCCTGGCTAGTCCGCAATGTAAAAACCAAAAAATCTATCGTTTTACCTGTATTGTCCACATCTTTTTTCTTTGTTTCTGCCTATCTCTATCTAATAATTTCCGGTGAAAATGTTCCAATTTGGGTTTATGGATTAGTCATATTGATGCTCTCGTACGGGGGATGGTCAACGTACAAAAGAGTGAAATCAAAAGTTAAAGAAGAGGTCGTTTCGTGAAATACATGTATGATGTTCTAGTCATTGGAGGCGGAGCCGCCGGGCTAACTGCTTCGGGTATTGCAGCAAATTTTGGGGCAAAAACCATGATGGTGGAGAAGGATCGTTTGGGAGGAGATTGTACGTGGACCGGTTGCGTGCCCAGTAAAACACTCATTAAAGCCGCTTCAGTTCTTCACAATGCTAAAAAGTCTATCAAATATGGACTCGATATTGACTTGGGTGATGTGGATACATCAAAGGTTATGAAGCATGTAGACAAGGTTCGACGAGAAGTATACGATGATGCTGATAAACCCGAAATCTTTGAAGCTATGGGAATTGATGTGGAAGCAGGTGAAGCATCCTTTACCGATCGTCACAGAGTTAAGATTGTGGACAATAATGGCTCGGAGAAAGAAATCACGGCCAAATATATTTTTATCTGCACCGGTGCAAAAGCATTTGTACCGCCAATAGAAGGAATTAATGATGTGGACGTGCTTACCAATGAGTCAATGTTTGAGATCGGTAAATTACCAAAGAAACTGGTGATTGTGGGGGCCGGTCCCATTGGAACCGAAATGGCACAAAGTTTTAATCGTTTGGGTAGTGAAGTCCACGTTCTTGATATGGCGCCAAGAATTCAGATGAATGATGATGAGGAACTCGCTAAGATACTTCAGGGTGTACTCACAAAAGAGGGGGTACAATACAACCTGGAAGTTGAGATTGAGAAATTCGAAAAAACAGAGGAAGGCGTCTGCGTGTTCTTTAGAGCCGGAAAAGAGCATCTGAGTATCGAAGCAGATTCTGTATTGATGGCTACCGGCCGCCGGGCGAATATCAGAACCTTAAATCTGGAATCAACCGGTGTGAAAACATGGAAAGGCGGCATTGAAGTTGATGATAAATGCAGAACAAATATTTCCAATATATATGCAGTAGGTGATGTGACAGGCCGCTATCAATTTACACATATGAGTGAGCACATGGCAAAAGTTGCGGCTACTAATGCCCTTATTAAAGTGCCCATGAAAATTGATATTAATCATGTTCCATGGGTAACCTATACCGATCCTGAGCTAGGACATGTGGGAGCAACGGAGAAACAGCTCAGGGAGCGTGGCGTTTCGTTCGAGGTCTATCGTTTTCCGTTTAGTAAAATTGATCGTGCCGTTACTGACGGACAAACCACCGGCTTGATTAAAGTTTTCGCGAAAAAGTGGACGGGTAAAATATTGGGGGCATCCATACTGGGTGCTCATGCCGGAGAGATGATATCACAATATGCTCTGGCCATGAAAAACGGAGTGACCTTACGCAGCTTTGCAGATACAATTCATCCTTATCCCTCGTATGGACTTGGGGCCAGAAGGGCAGCCGATCAGTGGTATATTAAAAATCAATCGGCCGGCATGGTTAAATGGATCAAACGAATTTTTGGATACAGAGGTGAAATACCCGATTACAGTGATCCGAACCGCATCGTGTAAAAAGATAGTGTGTAACTACGGTCTTTGAGGTCTGAAATCATCTCTATTTTCTATTTGTTAAAACAGTTTACAGGTTTGTATATGCTCATTGAGAATCAGATATTAGAGAAATATATCGCTCACAACCATTCTCAATCTAAAACGGATATTCGATGTATACAGGTTTCAGACACTTACATTCCTATTTTGCCTATCTGCTGCTCGCTGTTCTCATTTTTTCAATAGTTTTTGCAATTGTGCAAATGGTTAAAAAGAAGCCATTTACAGAAACAGTTCGAAAAGTATCGCTTGCAGGCTTAATTGCGTCCCACTTGCAGCTGCTTATCGGTCTTGTGCTTTTCTTTATCTCTCCCCGCGGCATATCGGCATTTTCGGGTGGAATGAGCGAGGTAATGGGAGACTCCCTTACGAGATTATATGCGCTTGAACACCCACTTACCATGATTATTGCCATTGTTCTCATTACTATTGGGTATTCGCGGGCCAAAAAACCGGGAGATGACGTGAGACGCTTTAAAACACTTCTTCTGTTCTATTTACTGGGTCTTGTACTCATGCTTTTAAGAATTCCATGGGACGCGTGGCCTGCTTTATAATCACTGCTCTTTTTGAAAAAATTTCAATCTTTACATTCATTCTTTATGAGAAGTCAGAAGCACATCGTCCTGCTTTTATCAATTACCATCGTTATTCTGAATATTCATGCGTGTACATTTAATGAACAGCCGGAAAGCACCGTTGAATATACCATACCTCCACAGCCCGAGCTTCCATCTGGCTTTACTGAAAAACCGGGCTGGGCAGCCGAGCGTTTTGCGGTAGCGGCGGCAAATCCCCTGGCTACGGATGCCGGGTTCCAAATTTTAAAGGCGGGGGGATCGGCTGTTGATGCAGCAATCGCCGTACAGCTCGTATTAACGCTGGTTGAACCGCAATCGAGCGGTATTGGAGGTGGTGCTTTCCTGCTTACATGGGATGGTAACGAAATTGAAGCCTACAACGGACGAGAAATAGCTCCTGCCGGGGCATCAGAAAATCTTTTTTTGATGGAAAATGGTGAACCAATGCCGTTTGGCAGCGCGGTACGGAGTGGTAAATCGGTTGGAGTACCAGGGACCGTTCATTTGCTTAAAAGTGCACATGAGGAACACGGCGTACTTTCATGGAAAGAACTATTTGTACCTGCTATCACGCTGGCCGATAGTGGTTTCAGCGTCAGTCCAAGACTCCATGAGTTGTTGAGTTCTGATGACGCCCTTCGAAGAGACTCTACGGCATCCTCTTTTTACTATAAGGAAAATGGAGAAGCCCATCCCGTTGGATATTTGTTGAAAAATCCGGCACTGGCAGAAATCTATCGCAATATTGCAGAACAGGGGCCAGTAGCTTTTTATGAAGGTGCCGTAGCCGAAAGTATAGCAAATCGTGTACAAAATCATGAAAGGCCGGGACCTATGGCAGTTTCGGATATAAATGGATATCCAACGCTCAATCTAAAAACGGAAGCCATGTGCAATAATTGGACAAGCTACACCATTTGTGGATTTCCGCCACCTTCTTCCGGGCACCTTACCGTTATGCAAATACTAGGAATTATGGAACAGCTTGATGAACCCGATCCATCCATCGTCGATGGGCTGCCAACTGCAGCGTGGCTTCACCAATTTCTTGAGGCATCAAAACTCTCCTTTGCAGACAGAAACATGTATATCGCTGATCCTTCATTTGTTGATGCCCCCGGGGGAGACTGGAATACAATGCTTGATTCCGGTTATCTGCAGAGAAGATCTGAGTGGGTTACGGAAACAAGTATGGATCAAGCCGAACCGGGTAACCCCGGTCAGGAGCAGGCAATGTTTGGACAACAGCCTTACCAACCAGAATTTGGAACCAGTCATATTTCTATTGTAGATGCAAATGGAAACGCCGTTTCGATGACAACCACAATTGAAAGCGGGTTCGGTAGTCGAATAATGAGTGACGGAGGAACGGGGCTTTCAGGTGGTTTTTTACTCAATAATGAACTCACCGATTTTTCACTCACTCCGATGGATGATAATGGTAATATAATTGCCAACAGGGTTGAACCTGGTAAACGTCCGCGCTCGAGCATGAGCCCATCCATTATTTTTGATAAAGATAGCGGCGATCTCGTTGCACTGTTAGGTTCTCCGGGTGGTGCCGCCATTATCCACTACACTGCAAAAGCTATTTATGGGATGTTAAAATGGAATATGAACGCACAGGAGGCCATTAATTTGCCAAACTTTGTAAACTATAACAGTTCAACATCCATACTTGAAGAGGGATATTTCCCAAATCAAACCATTGAAATGCTTACATCAATGGGGCACGAAATTACAACACGTCCGCTGACGAGCGGTATTCAGGCCATTCAGGTTACCGAAACCGGTTATTTTGGCGGAGCAGATCCCCGCAGGGAAGGAGTGGTGAAGGGCGAGTAACACAAATGCAGAGATTACGTATATTTGAACTCATAAAATTTTAAATAAACAGGGAGATACTATGGGATTACTAGAATTTTTATTACTGCTTTTTATTGCCGGTATATGTGGCTCTATCGGGCAGTCGATTGCCGGTTACAGCAGGGGTGGCTGCATTGTATCGATTGTGGTTGGATTTATTGGCGCTCTGCTGGGTTCCTGGCTTAGTGAACGGATGGGGCTGCCCGAGCTGCTGGATGTGACGATTGGTGGAAGTAGTTTTCCAATCATTTGGTCCATCATCGGTTCCGTAATATTTGTGGTTGTTGTTGGACTGTTTACAAAAAATAAATAGAAGTCGAGTTTTCCGCGGAAGAAGTATCAGTCAGTAAAGTTTAAAAAAATTTACAGCTGATGGAAATTCATGTCTCCAGAAATTACAACATTGCCAAACTTCAGAAATGGCTCAACTATGAGCTTTCATCCTCTGTGTTGCTAATATTTTGGTACTTTTTGGGATTTGGCATATTGGGTACCATTATTTTAGCAGCTTTTTTCATTGCGGCAATTCTTTTTATTCCACTTGTGGTAAAAGTGATTTGGCAGGAGAGACGAATTGGATGGTTTGTCTTCTTTTTGATTATGGTGGTAGGAATACCTGCGGCAGCGTATCTAATGCTTGAAGACACTTCCGCAGGTTTTATAGCACCACTTATTGCTATAGGCACATTTTATTTTTACTGCGCAATGTTAAAACTGACTATTCCCACATGGTTTCATGATGAAGAGCCATCCTTTTACGACAGTTTAGGAAAAGAACGTATACATAAGCGATGAACACCTTAGTCCAGGTAGCCCATCTCTTTTTTAAGCTCACGAGCGAGGATTAACCGCTGTATTTCTGATGTTCCTTCACCGATGGTCATTAGTTTTACATCGCGCATAAACCGCTCCACGTGGTACTCCTTGGTATATCCATAACCACCGTGAATTTGGACGGCATCAAGAGTGGCACGTTCGGCCATTTCTGATGCGAAAAGTTTTGCCATCGATGCTTCCTTGGTATACGGTTTGTTGCAGTCTTTTAACCAAGCCGCTCGATGCACCAGTAGGCGGGCGGCATCAATTTCAACGGCCATATTTACCATTTTATGCTCAATAGCCTGAAAGTCCCCAATCGGGCTTCCAAATTGTTTTCGCTCTTTTGCGTATTTCATAGATTCTTCCAGTGCTCCGCGGGCTATACCAACGGAAAGAGCGCCAATACCGATTCTACCGCCATCGAGCACTTTCATGGTATCCACAAAACCTCTGCCAAGTTCACCCAGCAGGTTTTCAGCGGGTACTTCTACGTTTTCAAAAACCACCTCTGATGTGTCTGAGCTGTTCATTCCCAATTTGTGCATAGGTTCCCCGGGCTTTACACCATCCATTTCTTTTTCTACAATAAAAGCACTGATTCCCTTCGTGCCAAGTGTTGGATCTGTTTTTGCTAGCACAACGTAAATATCGCCGACAGAGCCTTGAGTGATGAATATTTTTGAACCGTTAATGATCCAGTTCTCGCCATCTTTAGATGCAGTCGTTTTCATTCCGGAAGAATCACTGCCAGAACCGGGTTCAGTGAGGCACCAGGCGCCCAGTTTATCTCCTTTAGCAAGTGGTGTAAGATATTTTTTCTTTTGTTGATCATTTCCAGCGAGGGCAATATGTCCGCTGCCAAGAGATGTATGAGAGGCAACTGTGAGCGCAAGCGAGGCGTCCCAGCGGGCTATTTCTTCTATGGCAAGACAGAAGCTGAGTGTATCAAACCCGGCTCCGCCATATTTTTCGGGGTGATAGATGCCCAGCAGCCCCTGGTCGGCAAGCATTTTTATGATTTCGTGTGGAAATTTTTTCAGATTGTCTCTTTCGATAACATCAGGTGCAACATGGCGTTCGGTAAAATCACGCACGCTATCACGGATCATTTTTTGGTCTTCACTTAGTTCAAAAGACATATTTTCGGCTCGCTCAAGTAAATTAAGATTCATTATTTGTACTGATTAGTCATTATTTGGTAGCGCTTCCAAAATAACGAAAATCTATGGGAAATGTGATAGAGAAATTCTTCCAAATTATACGTTTTTTGAAAGTGTATACATTTACATTCAGCTCTATCTATTATAATAAAATGAATGCACAAACCTGCCTATGACCGGAAGGCACGTTAATCAGATGTTGAGATGGGAGTTTTAAGTTATTGATGAGATCCGGATTTTTTGAGATTGTTTTAACCAAAATTCCACGTCACACCACGTCCGATCTCAGGATCGGGAAACTCCCAGCTTACCGCTCCCTGATCGCACGCATACATACAAGTTCCGCACTCAATGCAGTCTTCCACCTGGAAGTGGACTTTACCATTTTCATCTTTGGTGTAACAGTTGGCAGGACAAACGTAGGTAGTGCAGTGGTGTGGACAGGTTGAGTTACAAATATCGGTTTCAACCTTAATGTGCGGCTTGATCTCAGATTTCGCCTGGTTACGATAGCTTACCAATCCAAGTCGTTCGGGTAAAGTGAGGAGTTTCATTTGTATGTAGATTGAGTTTATTGATTTTCTTTTGTAGTGAGTGAAAACCCAAAACGCAAAAGTAAAAAGTGAGTCAAAGTAATTTTTTGTAAGGATTTGATGAATTGTGGTTCATATTAAATAATAACCTTGAACTAACCTTATAAATCATGTTATCACTTAATCATAAAAACTTAAAAGTTTATCAAAAAAGTATTGAGTTAGTATCTGATATTTATGCTCTGACCCAAAAATTTCCTTCACATGAAAAGTTTGGTCTAACAAGTCAGCTTCGTCGATCAGCGATTTCAATTCCTTCCAATATTGCTGAAGGCGCTTCAAGAAAAACAGAAAAAGAAAGAAAACGATTTTACGAAATTTCAAGATCTTCACTCGTTGAACTTGATACACAAATCGGTATTTCAATAAGCCTTGGATATCTAAATAACAATCAAATTACTAAGCTTGAAAAGCTGGCAAACGAAGTATTTGCCATGCTATCAGCAATGTCAAAATAACTTTTTACTTTTGCGTTTTCAGTTTTGCCATCTGCTAAAGCGCTTTCGCTCCTTTTGCTCCTAACTTAACGAGATCCCAGTAAGAAGCGTGCTTCTTCACGGAGTCTTTAAGCATATTTCGTGCTTTTTTCGTGGGTTCATTTTTGATACTGAAGAAATTTCGTCCGAAATCACAGATCAGGTTCGGCATTTTATCAACCATAACTGGATCGTGTAACAGATGAACCGCATCCTGGAAATTATTGATGTCTTTCATCACATAGCTGTCTTCCAGCGCGTCCTGATAGGTTTTCATAGAAGCTTCACTGTAATCTTCCTTCTCTTTCGCTTTTGTGATGGCTTCAGCTGCCAAAATTCCGGAACGCATTGCATAATCCATTCCCTGGATGGCTTTTCCGGCGTTCATCAAAAGGTTGGCAGCTTCACCGCAAACCATGAGTCCGGCTTTATATAGTTTTTCAGGCATTACGCGCTTATCACCCGAAGACACTACGTGCGCTGAATATTCTACAACCTCACCGCCGCGAATCATATCAGCAACAGAAGGATGTTTTTTGAAATGGTTTAAAATGTCGTAGGGCGTTTGTTCTTTTTCACGCAGATCTTTTAAACCTAATACCAGCCCGATAGAGACGGTATCTTTATTGGTATAGAGAAATCCACCACCTTCAACACCGTTCGTAGCATGACCTACAAACTCGTTACTCATTCCACTTCGGCCACTTAGTTGAAACCGATTTTCGAGTACATCCTGATCAAACCGGATAATCTCTTTCACACCGGTTAACATATGGTCGGCAGGAACATATTTATCCTGAAGACCAACCTGACGTGTAAGAAGATTGTTAACACCCTCAGCCAATATTACTGAATCTGCATAAAACTTATCTTCGCCGGTACGGATTCCAACAACCTTTCCATCCTCTTCAAGCACCTCCTCAACAAGAATGTTGGGAGCTACGAAAGAGTCCATAGCATAATCACTTTCAGCAATGGCTTCCTCTACTTTTCCGGCCAGCCATTTATCAAATTTAGATCGAAGAACAACTACACCGGTATAGGGTGCTTCATTAAAGTGAGAGGATTTGAAATCTACGGAGAATGAAGACTGATCATCCATAAAGGTGAGTCTGCGGTGGTTAATAAAACGATCCCAGCCACCATCTTCCTCTTCCCAGTAGTTGGGCACCAATTTGTTTAGGTCGCTGCCCCATAAAACTCCACCTGAAACGTTTTTGGATCCGGGAAATTCACCCTTCTCAATCAACAGGAATTTCATGTTGTTTTTGGCAAGCGTCATGGCAGCGGCAAGTCCGGCCACACCGGCACCTACGATGATACAGTCAAATTTTTCGTCCATAATGATATAGTCGTGAGTCTTGAGATGTGAGTCTTGAGTTCTCATGACTCAAGACTCAAGTCTCATATCTAATTATTTTTGATTTTTTTGAGCTCTTCGATAAAAGGTGGCAGAACTTTGTAAAGGTCACCCACTAAACCGTAGTCGGCGATATCGAATATCGGGGCGTCAGGGTCTTTATTGATAGCTACAATCACTTTGCTGTTTGCCATTCCGGCCACGTGCTGGATGGCACCGGAAATTCCCACCCCGATGTACAGTTGTGGCGAAACGACTTTCCCCGTTTGCCCAATTTGAAGACTTGGATCGTAGGCACCGGCTTCTGTGAGTGCTCTGGAGGCGCCAATCCCTGCATTCAGAACAGAAGCGAGTTCAGATATCAGGTTACGGCCCTCTTCATCCTTCACTCCACGACCTGCAGACACAACAATTTCGGCTTCCGATAGGTCTACACTGTCTGAAGAGGAGCTGATGATTTCTTTTAGAGTAATTTTTAAATCCTCATCACTGAAACTAAAATCGATGGCTTCAACGGCAGCATCGCTTGTAGATTCAACCACATCATAGGATCCTGATCTAACAGAGACAATGACAGGTGTGCCGGTTGCCTCCACGGAGGAGATAATCTTTGATGCCATAACCGGACGTTTTCCTTTTACACCATTTTCGGTCAGTTCAAATTCCGACATATCACTTAAAGCCCCGGCTTTTCTGTTTGCGGCCAGGGCCCCCAGTATGTCTTTTGAACTTTCGGTAGAAGCAAATGCCACGATTGCAGGATTAATTTGGTCCATCGCAGTGGAAAGTGCTTTGAGTAGGGGGGTATTTAAATGGTTCTTAAAAATCGGGTCTTCTATAGTATATATAGCCTTCGGCCCGTAATTCTTAAGTTTCTCAGCGATTTCAGATGCATTTGCATCAATAACGAGTGCTGCGGAGGTGTGCCCGCCAGCATTTGCCAGTTCATTACATCGGGATAATACCTCCAGTGATGATCGCTTAATTTTTCCGTCATTTACGGAGATCACAGTTAGTAGAGTGCTCATGAAATAATTTCTTTTTGGTTAAATAACATTTTCTTCTGAGTCGAGGAGTTGGGCCACTTCACGGGCGATCTCTTCAGGCTCGCCTTCATATTTTTTTCCCGGTTCCCGCCCGGGTTTCTCTTCAAACCCTAGAACTTTTGTCTGAACATCCCCGGAATCTATGCTTGCACCTAGATCATTCAGAGCAATGGTATCCACAGGCTTACGTTTCGACTGCATAATTCCTTTTAGGCTTGGAATCCGGGGATCATTCATATCATTTGAACATGTGACCAATCCCGGAGAGGGGAGTTCAATGATTTCTTGTCCAGCGTCTCCTTGTCTCTTTACAACAAGCTTACCATCACTGTATTCAAGTCCAACCGCATTTGTGGCATAGGGAATATGTAATAGTTCTGCCAGCATTGAACCGGTAAGGCCGGCATCGGTGTCCTGGCTCTGCTTTCCGCACGATATGAAGTCATACTCTTTATCTGAAAAAAGTGAGGATAAAATCTGGGCGAAAGCGTACGAATCAAACTCTTCATCCCCATTGGTAACAATATGTGTACCTTTATCAGCTCCCATAGCAAGAGCTTTTCTGAGAGTCTCTTTTGCCTGTTCGGGACCTACCAGTACTACTTCAACTTCGCCTCCATGTGCCTCTTTTAATACAAGGGCTTCTTCCACGGCAGATGCGTCGTAGGCATTTAAAATATTTCGGTTATTATCCTGAATAAGCTCTCCGTCTTTTATTTGCAGCGGAGCATTAACATCAGGAACCTGCTTAATACAAACGTAAAATTTCATGTCTGGGTATGGATTTAAAACTTTCTATGGAAACGCTTTTTTGAGTTTTCTCAATATACAAAACGTGCGTCAAAATTCTGACTTTCTATCCATTTTGCCTGTTGGAAATAGTGATTTTCGAAGATATTCGATTTAACCCGTTGACAAGCATATCCATGAAAGAAATAAAGTATTGGGTTGAAGAAATGAAAAGGGAAGCTTTCTATTAAATAGTCTGTTTTATTATACGATGAATTTCTTTTGACTTTCGAAACAGCTCAATTCTGAGATCGATTAGATCATTTACTTAAACTCTGTTTATATTCAGGGTCAAGCAATTTTGAATGAACCCGTATTTATTGAATCAACATATAGAACGGAGAATATCCTTAGGAAAAGGTCTCTCCATCTTTACGCTTACGGTTCTCTTTTGTGTACTATGGACGGGGAACGCCGGGCTTGAATCGCGCATTGTCACCATTCGGTATTTTTTGATTGTACTCTCCGGTTTACTTGCATTTATCATTCCACACATTTTTTTCCCCGATCGGCTTATGCCGCTATACCAGCTTGGCAATGTGTCGAGAAAAGGGATCCAAAAACTGCTTTTAAAAAAATTTACGCGCTATTCGCTACCAATTTATACCGCTTTTCCGATCATGATGTTTGCTGATTTGCAGGCTCCAGTCGAAAACCTGTTCATAAAACTGATATACACGCTGACTGCGATACTCTTTTACACCGGTATAGGTTATTTTTCGTTATCTCGTTACATCAAATGTGGTCAGGAATCTCAATTTTGGAAAGAGTCTGAGAAAGGCCGAACGTTACGCCGGAAAGTAGCAGACTATTTAAAGTATCCACTTGATCCCGGAGCAATACCGAGTCTTATCAATACCATTTGGATCACAATATTAGGAATTGGATCAATTACGCTGGCAGCCTATGCCGGATTTATACTTTCGCCAGTATTTGAGTTGTTTACAGCTATCATTATTTCTGTGCTTGGACTTGGATTGATGCTTCGGACTGAAAAAGAAATAGATCGTTCTTTTTATAGCACAAACGCATTTTTCAGAGAGTTTTTTGGAGAAACACTTTCCGGAGATGACGTTACCGAGCAGCGCAAAGTAGAACAGCTATGGTGGGTTCCAAAATCTATCAAAGCCCATGTTTGGCAGTTTATTTTACAGCAGGAGCGTATTTTACCTGCGGGAAGGCTTATTGCTGCAGGTCATTTAGCTATACTTTTTATTGCCTACCAGAGGCCGGATGAGACATTTATTACATGGCTGTGGGTAATCTTTGCTCTTCTGCACCATTTATTAATTGCGCTCACCTTTCGTACAGATGTTTCGCCTCCCTGGCTTCACCGATGGATGGGAGACAAAAAAGCATGGTTTACAGCACGATTTTGGATGCAAATTCGATGGGTTATACCGTTACTAACCGGCATGAATGTTCAGTACTTTATCTTTGGAACTCCCAATTTTTATAGCCAAGCTTACGTCATTGTAACATACTTGGGTGCTGCTGTCGTGATTTCACTGACAGGGCAAGCAACGCTAAATAGAGATTTTAAATCAACCTGATGCTCAAAATAAATCAGCTAACCAAACAGTTTAAAGTCGGATTTCCAATCTTCAGCAATGTAAACGCTGAGTACCATTCCGGAAAGGCTGTAGGCATTGTGGGGCCGAATGGGTCTGGTAAAACCACTTTTCTACGGATTTTGTCGGTCAACTCATTTCCTTCATCGGGTACCGTAACCTATAATGGATTTAATATTCACGAATCACCACAAACCTATTTACAGAGCGTGGGTCTTATACATGATGAGGAAACCTTACCGGTTCATTTAACAGCATCTGAACTGCTGGAGTGGATTTTACGAACAAGAAAATGCTGGACGGACGAGTCGAAAGATCAAATTACAGCGATGTTCGAAAAGTTAAACCTTGCTGAAATGGATGAACAAATTGGGACCTATTCTACAGGTATGAAAAAGAAGACTCAAATAGCCGCTGCATTTATTACCAACCCCGATATTCTGATTATGGACGAGCCTCTTCGCGGACTCGATACCAACACCCGCTCTGTTGTATATGAGCTGATAAAGAATCAAAAAAAGAATAATAATAGCCTTATATTAATGTCTTCGCACTCAATGGACACAAAAGATGAAATTTTTGACGAAATTTTTGAGTTTCCATTGCATAGCTAGATTGAACCAAACAATATCCGGGTCCTGTTTTAATATCACTAAAATAATGTTAAACAAATCCCTGTATCTGATACGCTCCCGGACATATCACGTACAGAGTAATTAAATTCAACCCTTTTCATGTCTGAAATAAATTTACCAGAAGTTGAACTAAATATTTACTCGAAAAATGACCCTGTTGAAGTAACCGTCGTCGAAAATTATGTGGTTACAAAAGAGTCGAGCCCAAATATAGTTCGTCACATTACATTTGATGTATCCGGTACCGAATTGGTTGACCGTGTGAAAGTGGGACAATCAGTTGGAGTATTGCCACCGGGAAAAGATGAAAAAGGAAAAGCTCACAGATTAAGGCTTTATTCTGTTTCTTCACCATCCTCAGGTGAAAGGGGAGAGAAGCATTTGATATCGACTACAGTAAAGCGAACCATTGAAGAACTGGACAATAAATTGTATCTCGGCGTAGCCTCAAACTACCTTGCAGATTTAAAGCCGGGTGATAAAGTTAGGGTAACAGGACCCAGTGGTCGTCGTTTTTTACTGCCCGAGAATGCACGCGATTATAACTATATTTTCTTTGCAACCGGAACCGGTATTGCGCCATTTCGGGGGATGATAAAGGAGCTTTTTGAGAAAGATTACAGCAATGAATGTGCGCTCATATTTGGATGTCCGTACAGAACAGACGTGCTGTATGCTGATTATTTTGAGGATATGGACGAAAAGTACGATCACTTTCACTACCTCGTATCGGTATCACGTGAAGACCGACGCGAAGATGGATCAAAATATTATGTTCAAACCAAGCTCGATGACGAAAAAGAGCTGCTGCGCCCGATTTTGGCTAAAGAGAATACACTCATCTACATCTGCGGAATGAAAGGCATGGAATCGGGAATCTATACCAAATTAATTAATCAGGGTCACTCCGAGTATTTGGAAATTCGTAAAGAACTACCGGACGATTTGAGTGAAATACCTGAAAAAAAATTTAAACGATTCATCAAACCGGGTCCAAGAATTTTTGAAGAGGTTTATTAGTCCTCTTCTTTCGTATGTGTTGTTTTTTCTAACTTAGGATAAGGCTCTTTCGATGTTTGAATTGAGCCACCCAGCGTTACGAATCGGTATGGCCGAATGATTCCCCCGCTATGTTCAGTATACACCTGAGTAAATACAGCCCCGATCAGCACTGAAAAAATGTTAAAGTAGACCCAAATCACAAAGACAACCAGTGATCCAGCAGCACGGTAGGTCGTATCAATACCTGTTTCTGAGAGATAGAAACCAATGAAGGTTTTACCAATCATAAAAAGCAGGGTTGTGGCAAATGCACCAACGAGTACATCGCGCCAGGGAGCATGCACATCGGGCAGAATTTTGAAAATACATGCAAATCCAATCATAGCAAATGCTACGGTACCAAGCCTTGTACTCAAAATCAGGGTTTCAAGATTAATAAAGGGAATCAATTCAGAAATAAAGCCTGAAGCAGCCCCAAGAAGTGCTTCTGCCAACAAAGAGGTCACTAATAGAAGGCTGAACACCATGATCAAACCGAATGAGATTAAGCGGTTGAACAGAAAATTCTTAAATGTATTCATAGATACACTGTGAACATTCCAGATCTTATTTAGCGCAACTTTTAATTGCATTATAACGGTTGTGGCGCCAAAGAGAATAGCCATAATGGCAATGGCCGTAGTAAGGTAGCTCGAAGACTCTTCTACTCGTTTGAAAATTGTATCACTTAGCAGCCTAATGGTGTCTTGATCAAGGTAGGTTCCCAAAAAGCTGTTGAGTTCATTCAAAACCGTCTCTTCCTGAAGAAAAAGAGATCCCACCGATATTAGCAGAATTAATATTGGCGCCGTGGAAAAAATAGTATAAAAAGCTATGGCGGCGCTGTAGGTCAGAATTTCATCCTCAGCCGATTTGGATGCCGTTTTTTTTAACAGGTTAACAAATGTATTCCATCGCTGTTTCATCGTTTGAACAGTCGATTAATTGTTTGCTCTAATTCATCAGTTGTATTGTAAAAGTGAGGAGCAATCCTGAAAAGGCCTTCTCTTGCCGAAATTATAATTTGTTGATCACTAAGACTCCGTACTGTGTCATCTGCAGATTGTGGGGATTCCCGGGAAAATGTGAGGATGCCGGATCGATTTTCATTCTTTAGGGGCGTAAGGATGTGAACATTGGGTTTGCTCTTCAACATTTCAATCAGGGTTTTAGTAAGCATAAGAAGCTCGTTTCTGATCACTCCAACTCCAATATTTAAAAACATAGAGAGGCTTGCATGCATTCCGGCAAGACCAACCATATTCATTGTCCCGGTTTCCAGGTGCTGGTTAACAGGCAGCCAGTCCTGGTTAAAGTTGGATAGTTCCCATGGCTCTTGCACGGAAAGCCAGCCTGTTTTTGACGGGGTCATTGATTTTGAAATCTTATCGCTCAGATACAAAAAACCAGTACCCATGGGCGACATTAACCATTTATGCCCGCCGGTAGCAAGGGCATCTATATGTGCTGATTTTACATTTATTTCGGAAGCACCGAGGCCTTGGATTCCATCAACTACAAACCAGACATTTTTTTCTTTACAAACAGCGCCGATTCCCTCCAGGTCGGCCCTGAAGCCATTGAGATATTGCACAGCACTGATAGACACCAGCCTTGTATTTTTTGTGATAGCACTGCAAATCATCTCCGGGGTCACCATTCCATCAACGGGCTCGATATATTTGAGTGACGCACCTTTTCTTTCCAAAGCTCTGAAAGGTTGAACATTGGAAGGAAATTCCATCGTGTTCAGCAATATTTCATCTCCCGGCTCCCAGGGCAGACTCTCCGCCACGGCAGATAGCCCATCCGACGTGTTACCCATAAATGTAATTTCCTTAGATGAACTGGCGTGAATAAGTTGTGTGATCAGCGTCCGGGTTTCCTCCATCATCTCCATCCAATGTTCAAAATCCTCAACCGGTCCGTGCTGACGCTTTTGCAAAAATGAGCGCATTACATCGGCCGTTGCATTTGGCATGGGCGAAATGGCTGCGTGATTGAGATAAATAGTACCGTCCTTATGATGACTAAATAATTCCCTGTATTCGTTTTTACTCATGTTGTCAGATGCCGTTGGTGAATGATCTGTATTCTGTAATTTAGTTCTGCTTTTCGATTTGAGTCACTCCGGCGCTTACGGCGAACTTCATAACGTCAGCAGGATTTGAATCGAGAACTTTAATCCTTGCGGGGTCAACCAAAAACAGGTTACCGGAAAAATTGTATGAATGCGGACAGTAAACAGCTACGCGATTGTTTATTTTTAGCAGGCTAAGATCGCTCTCTGTAATGAACCCGATCCGCTCCACTCCCTCGGTTAGCGTGAAAGCAATGGGTCGGTTAAATTTCTTTTTGTTACCTACAAATGCCTCTGTAAAATCTTTTAAGGCTGTATAAATAATTTTTACAATGGGTGTTTTTGCAATCAGCCGCTCAAAGTAAGAGAATACAGGCCTTGAGATAGCCCATGATACAGCCATCCCCAAAAACATAATACCTACAAACGCTGTGAGAATTCCCAGGCCGGGTATATCAAACGAAAGCCATGAGAATAAAAGCTGATTAAGGGTATCATCGGCCCAATTAATAATGACGATGAGAATATAGAATGTAGCAAAAATCGGAAGCACAAAAAGAAGACCCCGAAAGAAGTAGTTTAGTATGGTTTTCATAATTTGAATATCCCGTTAAATAAAAACTTAACCTATAAAATACTTAAGATTTAGGAAGCGATTTAATGCTTGGAAAAATAACTCAAACCTATGGGGTTTATATTTCTGATGAAGCTATTTGAATGAGCATACACCTATGAAAACCCAAACAGTAAGGGAAATAAAAATGTGACGATTACTACCCATAAAGCGTATATCGGGAGAAACTGCGCAATACTTTTTTCTGCATTATTGTTTCGTGTGTTGGTAAGGAAGTTCTTTATCAACGATTGCGCAATACGAATCAGATTCATAAAAATTAACACATTAATACCCAATACGGCTGCGCGGTTGGGGGTAACGCCCCATTCCCAGATTCGAAAAATAATTGCTGAGAGCGCAATGAGGTTCAAAATGACGGTAACAACAGAAAGGCCACTCAGCATAAAAAGCGAAATCTTATTTCTTTTGCCTTCAGAGTTTTCCGATATCGAAAATAATATAATTGCCATAACGCCGACCAGCAGCGCATTGAAAATGATCAGGAATTCACGGTCATTATAGGGATCTTTCCCCGTGTAGAGCACGGCTACAAGGTATATGCTAAGCATAATGAACACGACCGGAGTAAATATTTTTGCGATAACGGGTGTTACTTTACCTACTAGCTGTGGGGTTGTTCGTACCAGGTGCGTTCCTATTACAGGGGCTGCCGCAATTCCCCAGATGGCAATATGCTCAAAATAAAAATCTTCTATGTCGAGATCGATCAACTCAAATAATCCAAGTGTGATGGCCGTGAAAAGTCCGCCGGAAATCAAAATTAGTGTCGTCATGACGACCAAATCGCCATTATAGCTTAAAAAACTCAGTCGTTTTTGATAGTTGCCGGGAGAAGCTCCTGCGTAAACATAACCTAAGATCATCCATAGAACCAGCGGAAGATGAATACAAGCCAGGAAAAATGTATCGGTTTGATCTGTACCGGGAAGTATGTTGATATAAATTACAGAGCCCAGAAAACCCGCTAATACAATTCCAACCTGTTTATTTGGGAGTTTTCGTTTCACCGCGAAATAAGCTGCAAGAACAGGGAAAACGATAAACGAGATATTCCTTGGAAAGAAATAATCAGGGGATAGGGAGGTGTAATCCGGGATTTTTGCAATAAGTCCCGCTATTAAGGAGAGTCCAAAAACCAGGTATAAATCCTGTTTTCTCCAGGGGGAACGTCGTTCGGGTTCATAGTGAAGGCGTTCATGCCAAACTTGAACAATATCGCTCTTTTCAAGGTCGGGATAGAGTTGATCAAATGCATTTTGGAATTCGTTTTTACTAGTCCGGTAAAGCTTTTCCAGTTTTTCAGGCTGATTGATGTATTTCAGTATTTCTTGTTTCATATTATAAATTACCCGTTTTTCTGAGTTTGGATGATTTGCTCAAGCACTCCAAGGTGCTCCTCAAAAGCTTTTCTGCCTGTTTGTGTAATTGAATATCTGGTATTGGGCTTGTTATCGATAAATGATTTTTTAGACTCTACAAATTGTTCCCTCTCAAGTTTTTTTAAATGCGTGGCCAGGTTTCCATCTGTTACCTGCAGGAAATCCTTGAGTGCAGTAAAATCAAGAGAATCATTCACCAATAGTGCAGACATAATTCCAAGCCTTACTCGGCTTTCAAACGCTTTGTGAAGATTGTTGAAAGATATGCTCACTACAGATCACCGCTCGTACCTTATGTACATGAAAATGCCGTAAACGATATGCAGAACTCCGAAACCCATAGCCCAAAACAGGAGTCCGGTTTGGATAAATGCCAAATTCAATATTCCAAGAATTATCTGTAAAAAACCCATGACCCGTATCTCTTTGTAGGTGTAATAACCAGCTATATAGAGCGCTAAACCGTAGAAAATGAGCATAAATGGGGCTGCAAATCCATGAAGGCTATTGATTGATAAAATTACAATAATCACAGATCCGGTAATGAATGGAACAGCCATTGCTTCGAGCATTCTCTTGGATATAGTGTTCCAGATTTTTTCATTCCTCTTTTGAGCTTTCTTAACTGAATCCAGAAAAGCTGTGATAAGCGCAACGGTCAATACAACTGCAGCAGTACCTGCTACGGGAAGAATATTAGAATGAAAATAGAGATAGTTATCGGGTACAAAATCCAGTATGGAATGGGTGAACCATGCTCCGGTAATTGCGTAGATCCCGGCAAGAATTCCTGCCCACCCCGAAAGCGATAAAAATTTTGAAGACCGCTCCATCATTCTGCGAATCTCGGCAATATCCTGAATGGGCTTTGAAGAATTTATCATACAAAGTACTTTTTATTTCAAAGTAGTATTTAATTTACGATCCCGCAACAGGTGTTGTTCCAAATTTGATGTTTTCTAAAAAAAAGACCACCAGATGAATGCTGCCGTTCAGGTGGCTGTTTTAAAACTTTTAAAATAATACGATGTAAAATCCCCCGTTTATTTCTTGATAATTGGCATTGTGGCTGTATATTCCCACTGATTAAATTAGAAATGGTTGTTTACACGTTAATTAAACAGATCTTTATGAGAAAATTACTATATACATTACTGTTCATATCTACTGTTTTTCTTGGAGTTCCGCTGCATGCTCAAACCACAGCGGATGGTGAAGCAGAATCAATGCAGGGATTTGCGAGGGCCGTTGAAATCTCTGGTGGTACTATTTTTATTGGTGAACCTGCAAATTATCATCAACCTGGTCTTGTGTACGTTTTTACCAAAGAAGGGTCTGAATGGAGTGAAGAAACTCGTATTCAAGCCTCAAATGGTGCAATTGGTAATGATTTTGGAAGTGTACTATCCGCTGATGGTGATTATATACTTATTGGAGCCCCGGGGACAAACGAAGGGTCTGGCGCTGTCTACTTTTTTTCGGCCGATAATGGTGAATGGAGTGAAATAAAAATGGTTAATGTGGATAGCGAAGAATCCGCCTTTGGATCAAGCGTATTTCTGCATCAAGATATGGCTTTTGTAGGAGCACCCGGTTATGGAGACGGCAATGGAGCCGTATTTGTGTTTGAAAATAATAATGGAGAATGGAATGAGTCTGCCACAATCTCGAACCCCGATACAACAGGTTCAGGTTTTGGCTCTACATTGGCTGCCGATGGAGAAGATTTAGTAATTAGTTCGTCAGCCCGCTCCAATGACGGTGTTTATGTTTTTAATAGTTCAGGTTCCGAGTGGATACTATCCGCAACGCTCAGCAGTAATCAGGCCGATGAGCGCAGCAGATTTGGTTCCGCGATAAATATTTCAGATGAAAAGATTTACGTTGGAGCTCCCCGGCAGAATGGCGCAGCTGGTGCCGTGTTTGTTTTCTCTAAAGAGTCATCCGGCGAATGGACTGAAGATGGACGACTGAGTGCATTTGATGCCCAAAACTGGTATATGTTTGGAGGCTCCATTGATTTTACCGACGGAATGGTTTGGGTTGGTGCACCCAATGCCGATCAGGGCAGAGGAGCAATTTATCAATTTGAGAAGAATGAAAATAATAGCTGGATATCTGCTACAAAAATGATGTCTGATCAGGGTGAAGGAGACAACTTTGCAGGAACCCTTGCTGTCGAGGGCGGTATTGCTGTAATTGGGTTAACCGGCGCTGACTTCGGTGCGGGTTCTGCGGCTATTATGGAGCGTGACGATACAGGCATGTGGATGACAAAGAAGGTTGTTATCGGTGAGGGTGATAATGTGCTGCAGCCAATAACCGGTGGCAGAGTAGATTGTGAAGATGGCTATTCTGATATCTTTGGGTGTGAAAACGTAGATATGATTTCGTTTTTGCCGATAAGTGAGCTGGGTGGCGAACGCGGGGTACAGCTTAATGACATGTGGGGCTGGGCGGATACCGAAACCGGCAAGAACTATGCGCTTGTGGGCAGAAACAATGGGACGTCTTTTGTCGATGTTACAGACCCCGTTAATCCTGTTTATATCGGGGATCTGCCCATGACGGAAGGGTCTCGTGCCAATGTTTGGCGGGATATGAAAGTGTACAACGATCATGTATTTGTGGTTGCCGACAATGCTGGTGCTCACGGAGTTCAGGTAATGGATTTGACACGTCTTCGTGAATTTGACGGGGAACCCATTCTCTTTGATGAAGATGCTATCTATAGAAATGTAAACAGCGTTCATAACATCGTGATTAATGAGCAGACAGGATATGCGTTTGCAGTTGGCAGCAGCGGCGGAGGTGAAACCTGCGGAGGTGGATTGCATATGATCAATATTCAGGAACCGACAAACCCAACATTTGCGGGCTGCTTTGCTGATCCCTCAACAGGCCGTGCAGGAACCGGTTACTCTCATGATGCACAGTGCGTTATTTATAACGGCCCGGACGAGGAACATCAGGGCAAAGAGATCTGCTTTGGATCGAATGAAACGGCTATCAGTATTGCAGATGTATCGAATAAAGAGAATCCGATTGCGCTGTCAACCGGCTCTTATCCCGATCACGCATACGTGCACCAGGGATGGCTGACTGAGGATCAGCGATACTTTTTTCAGAACGATGAGCTGGACGAGATCGCGGGCAATGTAGACCAAACCCGAACCCTAATTTGGGATGTAAGTGATCTGGACGATCCTCTGTTCGTTGATGAGTTCTTTATTCCAAGTCCGTCATCAGACCACAACCTTTATATCGAAGGAAATACCATGTATCAATCCAACTATGCCAGTGGCTTGCAGGTGATAGATATTACCAATCCTGAAATGCCTGAGCGCGTTGGCTACTTCGATACGCATCCGTTTGTAGATGATGCTCCTGGGTTCCCGGGAACCTGGAGTAATTACCCGTATTTTGATGACATCGTGCTGATGACGAGTTCAAATGAAGGACTTTTTATACTGGATGCTAATAGGGAATAGTAAAGCAATCACAAAAGGGCAGCATCGATAGATTTGGCGATCTGTTTTTGCTGCCGATATTATACACTTATTAACAATGTGGTGAACACTATGACGCTTGTTTCTCATCTTTTATATGGCTTTATTTTTGCCTTTTCAGGACTATTCTCTGGCTCGGTTCAGACCGATACAGAACCACAATACATCTACGTTTGTAACCAGGGATCCGCATCGGTTACTGTAATTGACGCAGCTTTGAATGAAATCGCTGCTACGATCGATTTTACTGAATTGGGATTTTCTGAGAACGCAATGCCTCATCATGCTGTAGCTGAACACGATGGTTCATTTTGGTATGTAACTTTGATAGGTGAAAACCGCGTGCTCAAATTTAACCGTGAAAATGAGCTTGTTGGTGAAACAGAATTTGAAGTACCCGGTTTGATGTCGATACATGCTGGCAGTAACGCTTTGTATGTAGGGCGATCTATGAGTGCTGTAAATCCGCCCCAGAGTTATGGAATAGTGGAGAGATCAACGATGGAGCTTCTGGATGAAATGGATCTTTTTTTTACACGGCCCCACGCTATTGCAACCACACCCGACGGAAGATGGACATTTGTGGGCAGTCTTTCCGAAAATCAGATCTTATCCATCAACAAAGAAACCGAAGAATCTAACCTGGTGAATGTGTCGGGGCCTCCTCACACATTTATTAATTTTGCTATTACACCTGACGGACTCACGATGATTGCAACCGGCCAGGTATCTGGTCAGCTTCTCTTTTTTGATATTTCAGATCCGCTGAACCCAAGATTAAAGGGATCGCTGGCGGTTGGCGCCATGCCCTGGCACCCGGTGATATCGGCTGACGGGAGATTTGCCTATTTTGCGAATAAACAGGACAACAGTGTCAGTGTGGTAAATCTGGAAACTCAAGAAGTTGAGACAACAATTGAGGGTCAGGGACTTGCACAACCCCATGGTGCGGTTTTATCACTCGATGGAAAATATCTCTACGTTTCGAATAATAATTTGAACGGCAGCTACAATCCATACGGGCGTGAAGATCTGCAAAATTTGCCCGGAACCGTGGTTGTTATCGATACAGAAAGAAATGAAATTGAAAGGGTCATAGAAGTCGGGCGCTATGCTTCCGGAATCGGAACCAATGTACAGTAAATCATTTTGATTGAATCAAACCACGTTTACATACGGCCAGAAATTTTACTGTTGGCTTTTTTTTTGATCGTCACCTCATCCTGTCGATCTATTGATACGGTATCGGAATCATCAGATGAATCGAGTCATAATTTTCGGCAGGTTGTAACACCTTTTTCCATTTTTAATAGTGATGGCGAAGAACTGGATTTTCCATTTTTAGGAGGTATGAATGCACCCCGCCCACAGTTTGTAGACATTGATGGTGACGGAGATTCTGATCTGTTTCTTCAGGAGAATACAGGAGATTTGATGTTTTTTGAGTATCAGCAAGCTGGAAACGAGTTTCCATTGGTATGGCAAACCAAGAAATTTCAGGATCTTGATATTGGTGAGTGGTTCCGGTTTGTGGATTTAGATCAGGACGGTGATTATGATCTGCTTTCCGAACAGCCGTACAGCTATATCCGCTATTACAGAAACGAAGGAACCCGGGAACGCCCCGATTTTGTACTTGCTGCCGACTCTCTGAAAGATACGGAGGGCAAACCCATTTTCTCAGATAGGCAAAACATCCCAAACGTCACCGATATTGATAATGATGGTTTTCTGGATCTATTTATCGGTCGGCTTGATGGTACCCTTACCCGTTATGAGTCGGTTGGCAGAGACGAAAATGAAATTCCGCGATTTGAATTGGTAACCGAACGGTTCGAAAATATTGAGATCGTAAAACAGTTTGGAACCATGCACGGCGCAAACACCATGGCGTTTATGGATATTGATAATGACGGAGACCAGGATATCTTTTGGGGAGATTTTTTTGAACCGAGTGTTTTATTGCTGGAAAATCGGGGAAACCCATCAAATCCTGACTTTCAAAATGAACCCAGGATATTTCCAAACAATTCACCCGTACAAACAAGCGGCTACAATGCACCCACACTTACAGACTGGGGACAAGATGGGGATGTCGATCTTTTTTTGGGTGTGTTGGGCGGTGCATACAACGCAAACCAAACACTGTCAGAAAACTTTCTTTTTTATGAACAGCTCGAAGACGGACAATTTCAACTACGTACCGAACAGTTTCTGAGTATGCTGGATGTTGGGAATGAAAGCATACCTGCTACCGGTGATTTTAATGGGGACGGGCTTCCCGACCTGATGATCGCCAACAAAATTGATCCGAATAATCGAAATACATCCATGGTGTACCTCTATGAGAACCGGGGTACCGCTACTGAACCGGAGCTTCATGCTTCTGGCACGCTCAGTTTACCGGAAGCATATCACTATGCACCGGTGCTTGCCGACCTCGACGGTGATGGAATGGATGACCTGCTTTTGGGACGATGGCGAGGGCAGGTAGATTATTATCGAAATGTGAGTGGAAAATTTGAGCTGTTTCAGGAATCAATCGTTGAGTTACCACGCGGTAGCAACGCGGTACCAGAGCTTGCTGACCTCGATAATGACGGAGATATGGATCTGCTGTTAGGAGCTTCAAATGGAAGGGTATTCTATTTCGAAAATAGTGGCACAACCGAATCACCTGAATTTGTATTAATCGAAGACGCATTTCCTGAAGTTGAGGTGCGCCACAGGAGCGCTCCCGCTCTTTATGATGTAGATGGAGATGGGGATCTGGACCTTTTTGTTGGCTCAAAAGTGGAAGGGATCATTTTCTTCAGAAATACGGGTTCTCCCGAACAGCCCATTTTCAACAAAGAGCAGCTCCCGATTGATGTAAGCGTTACTCAATTTTCCGCACCCCATTTTGCCGATATGGATGGAGATGGTTTAATGGAATTCCTGTCTGGAAATAAAGAGGGTGGAGTATTCTATTTCAGCCGATAGACTATACTGAATATTGTAAATGCTTATCACTGGCGCTGGTTAGTCTATGAAGTTTGTAACGGTGGCCAGGTCATGTTTAAGTCTGTTAATATTTCATGGATTTTTTTTGTAGCAACATAGTTGCGATACGTTCGGCTATCTGCAGGGACAACAGTCCAGGGGTATTGGCTGTTATCGAGCACATATTGATAGGCTTCTCTGTAGTCGTCCCAGTGTTTTCGCTCATCCCAGTCACCAGGATTGTGTTTCCAGAATTTGTCTTCTTCCAGTTTCCGCTCTTCTAATTTTTCTTTTTGACGTTCATTTGACAGGTGAAGATATAGCTTTACGATTATGGTTTTGGCATCCGTCACGAGTAAATGTTCGAAGGCGTTAATTGCTGCCATGCGCTCATCTCTTTTTTCATCGTCGATCCAGTCATGAACATACTGTATAAGAATGTCTTCATAATGTGATCTGTTAAACACGTGAATATGACCTTTTTTGGGTGTGTTTTTGTGTATTCGCCATAAAAAGTCATGGCCAAATTCTTCTTCTGTGGGTTTTTTGTAGGATATTGCTTTCACTCCATTGGGTGAAGCGTATCTGAAAATCTCACGGGTTGTGCCGTCTTTACCGCTGGAATCCATTCCCTGCAAGACAACCAGCATACTCCGGTCGTGATTAGCGTAGAACTGCTCCTGAAGGACCGCGATTTCCTTAGCGAGTTCTTTAGTTTTCTTTTTCATCTGCTTTTTGTCCATGCCTTCTGGTGGCTTGGTATCGATATTGCCGAGATTCAGTTTTTGACTAGTCAAAGTGACAAAATTTAGGTGATAGAATGTTGTTGTGAATAAAAATGAGTAAATCAGTATTCATATCAAAGCAGGAACACCAACAAAATCTTAATGATATTAAATGACTCACTGATGGAAGATCTAATTTCCAAACTGCTTTAGGTTAGGTGTTGACGATTTATTTGCTCAAAAATTGAAGCATTTTTTATTGAAATACAGGTTCCCGGGACCAATCCGGTTTCAATAAAGAGGAGCTGCCAATAGAAGTAAGCGTTACTCAATGTGCGGAAACCCATTTCGCCGATCTGGATGATGATGGTTGTCAGGGTTGCTTTCATGAAATAAAAAGGGTGGTTTTTTTAAAGCAGGTAAAGTCGTTTCATCTCATCTGGATCCAGAGCATCATTATCGGCTGTGGCTAAGAAATGCTCGATCTTTAAAGGAATCATAAACCAAAAAGCGGAGATGAGTTCAAGCCAACTTTTTCCTATCTTTAAGGCTTCATAAAATTCAATATCTATAAAGTTTAAACATGTCTCATAAGACTTCCGCACAGATCCGTCAGGATTTTTTTGATTTCTTTGCTGAAAAGAATCATGCTATTGTTGACAGTGCTCCCGTTGTACCCAAAAATGATCCAACTCTCCTGTTCACCAATGCAGGGATGAATCAGTTTAAATCGATTTTTCTGGGCGAGGAAGATGCCCTGAAACACGACGGTAAAACCTGGAAGCGGGCAGCCGATACCCAGAAATGCATTCGGGTAAGCGGCAAGCACAACGATCTTGAGGAGGTGGGTCATGATACCTACCATCATACGCTATTTGAAATGCTGGGTAATTGGTCGTTCGGAGACTACTTTAAAAAAGAAGCGATCGGCTGGGCCTGGGAGCTTCTGGTAGACCGATGGGGGCTCGATCCCGACCGACTCTATGCTACCGTTTTTGAGGGGGACGATGCCGACGGACTGCCGGTCGACAATGAGGCAATCGAACTTTGGAAGGGTGAAACCTCCATTGCTCACGATCATATTTTGAAATTTGGTAAAAAAGACAATTTCTGGGAAATGGGTGAAACTGGTCCCTGCGGGCCATGCTCTGAAGTACATATTGACCTGAGATCAGATGAAGAAAGGAAGAAGCGTCCGGGTTCGGAGCTTGTAAATATGGACGATCCCCGCGTAATGGAGATCTGGAACCTGGTTTTTATTCAGTTCAACAGAAAACCTGACTCATCCCTTGAAAAGCTGCCTGCTCAGCATGTGGATACCGGTATGGGATTTGAACGGGTTTGTGCTGTTCTTCAGGGCAAAACATCCAACTATGATACGGACGTTTTTACACCTGTTATCAGCAAAGTAGCTGAATTGGCCGGCCTGGAATATGGTGCAGATGAAGAAAAAGATATTGCCATGCGGGTAATTGCCGACCATATACGAGCGGTGACGTTCTCCATTGCCGATGGAGCTTCACCCGGAAATGACGGCAGAGGCTATGTGATTCGCCGAATTCTACGGCGTGCCATTCGTTATGGATGGGATAAACTGGATTTCAAAGAGCCGTTTTTTTATAAACTGGTGGATGTACTCGCCAGACAGTTTAAAGATGTATTTCCAGAAATCGAAGCTCAGAAAGAGTATATCGTAAATGTGATTCGCTCCGAAGAAAAGAGCTTTCTGAAAACACTGGGTCAGGGCATTGAACTCTTCAACGAAATGGTAGAAGGGGAGAAGAAGCTTTCGGGAGAAGATGCCTTTAAACTCCATGACACCTATGGCTTCCCAATCGATCTTACCGAATTGATGGCGCGGGAGCGCGGTGTGGAGGTGGATACCGACGGATTCAACAAGCTCATGCAGGAGCAGAAGGAGAGGGCACGGGCTGCCGGTAAATTTTCTGTGGATCAGATTGAAACCAATGCTTGGAAACTGGTTCAAGAAGGCTCAGTGTCTGACTATAAATCAGAATTTATTGGATACGATGTTAATGAAACTGCTACTATAATTATCGGCTACAGAGAAGAGGGAAAGGGAATGGCTCTTCACCTCACAAAAACTCCCTTCTACGCAGAAAGTGGAGGGCAAATTGCGGATACGGGCATTATTGAAAAGGATGGTACGGTAATCAGAGTCGTTGATGTTCAAAAAGGGGCTGATGGATTCCATGTGCACTATGTGGACAAGCTGCCTGATGATTTATCCGGAACCTGGACAGCAAAAATTGACCTTGACCGGCGCAGGGAAATTGAAAAGCACCACTCCGTAACCCACCTGATGCATGCAGCACTTCGGGAGGAGCTTGGTGACCATGTGGCACAGAAAGGATCACTTGTGGCTCCCGACAAGCTGCGTTTCGACTTTTCTCACTTTGATGCCGTTACACCGGAGCAACTCGATACTGTTGAAAAGCGGGTGAATGAAAAAATCCAGGAAAACATACCGCTTCAGGAAGACCGCGACGTTCCCATTGATGACGCCCGAGAACGGGGAGCCATGATGCTCTTTGGAGAAAAATATGGTGAAAAAGTTAGGGTAATTACGTTCGACCCTAATTATTCTGTTGAACTGTGTGGCGGCACGCATGTAGATGCTACTGGCAAAATCGGGTATTTCCGGTTTGTGAGTGAAAGTAGCGCCGCTGCAGGTATCCGAAGGGTTGAAGCTGTTGCCGGGCGTGTGGCTGATGAGTGGGTTCGCAGCGAAAAAAATCAGCTAGGAAAGATCAGGGCGATGCTTGGAAATCAAAAGAACCCGGTAGATGCCATTGAAGAACTTCGTGAGCAGAATAAAGAGCTTGAAAAGGAGCTTCAGGCGCTGCAGCAGAAAATGGCTGCTGGTCAGCTGGATGATTTTATTGCAAACGCATCACAAATAAATGGTATACACCTGGTTAAAGGACATGTAAAAGGTGCCGGAATGGATGAACTAAAACAGATGGGTTACGATTCTTTACAGAAGAAGCCGGTAGAGACTGTAACAGTTTTAGCCGGAACCGACCCGGAGAATGGCAAGGTTTATCTGATGGTGTCCGTAACGGATGATCTGGTTAAAAAAGGAATGAAAGCAGGAGCTTTGGTTTCCGAACTGGGTCGAATTGTTGGAGGAGGGGGTGGTGGTCAGCCCGGATTGGCGACTGCCGGCGGACGTTTTTCAGAAAAAGTGGACGAGGCATTTTCATATGTAAATACATGGATTACGGAGCAAACTGGCAATTAGAAGACAGACTCTTCTGTAAACTTCTCAAAAAATTGGGTATATTTCCCGACTGTAAATAAAAAGAAAGAACATTTTTACACTGATATGGCGAAAAAAAAGCAAGAAGCTGTTTTTACACCGATTGGACTGAATAACAGCAAGAATGGCAAGGTTGAAAAATCCGTGAAACTGCCGGATTTTACCGATAAAAACCATAAAGATTTAAAACTGTCTGATGACGATGTCGTTGAAATGTATCGCCTGATGCAGCTACAGCGCCGGTTCGAGGAACGAGCTATGCAGATGTATCAAAAAGGTAAATTTGGCGGATTCCTTCACCTTTACATTGGCCAGGAAGCTGTTTCAACGGGTACTGTTTTTGCACTAGATGATGAAGATGACATCATCACGGCCTATCGTGATCACGGTTGGGGTCTTGTACGTGGCATTTCGGCTAAAGAGGGTATGGCTGAGCTTTTTGGAAAAGCTGCCGGATGCTCAAAAGGAAAAGGTGGCTCCATGCACTTTGCCAAGACTGAAAATAATTTCTGGGGCGGATACGGAATTGTAGGAGGTCATATTCCCATCGGCGGTGGCCTGGCGTTTGCCAATAAGTATATGGGCAACGACAAGATCAGTACCTGCTTTTTTGGAGATGGTGCGGTTGACCAGGGCGCACTACACGAAACATTAAATATGAGTCAGCTCTGGAAGCTGCCCTGTATCTATATTGTGGAGAATAACGGATACTCCATGGGTACGGCAGCGAATCGACATACCGTAGGTGAAATTCACGAGCGGGCGAAAGGATACGGAATGAAAAGCGCCCTCTTTAATGGAATGGATGCTCTTACGGTTTACGAAAATATGAAGAAGATCGCTGACGATGTTCGTAAAAATGGAGAGCCTTACTTTGTTGAGATCCGAACATATCGTTATAGAGGTCACTCAATGTCGGATCCTCAGAAGTACCGTACAAAAGAAGAGCTTGAAGAGTATCAAAAAATTGATCCGGTAGAGCGTATGAAGAGCTACCTGATCGAGAACGACATTTTGAAGGATGAAGAGGTAGAGAAAATGATTGATGATATTGAAAACGAGGTGATGGAAGCAATTGAATTTGCTGATGAAACTCCATTCCCTGAACCGGAAGCCCTATACGAAGATATGTTTACGGGTACTCCCTACATCCACGATAAAAAATAATTAACAGCTAACCTACACTGATAAAGAAATGGCAGTTTTACAATTCAGAGAAGCGATTCGCGATGCTATAGATGAAGAAATGAATCGTGACGAAAGCGTATTTATTATGGGCGAGGAAGTTGCCGAGTATAATGGTGCTTACAAAGCCACAGAAGGCCTTCTCGACAAATATGGATTCAAGCGTGTGATTGATACACCTATATCAGAACTTGGATTCGCAGGTATTGGAGTGGGCGCGGCAATGAAAGGGTTGCGGCCTATAGTAGAGTTTATGACATTTAACTTCGCGGTACTTGCAGCCGATCAAATTATTAACCACGCTTCAAAAGTAAGGTACATGCTGGGCGGACAAGCCAGCGTGCCGATTGTTTTCAGAGGCCCTAATGCCTCAGCAGGACAATTGGGAGCTACACACTCTGTAGCTTATGATTCAATGTACGCTCATTTCCCAGGCCTTTCCGTTATCTATCCTTCTGAGCCAGATGATGCAAAAGGACTTTTAAAGTCAGCTATTCGTAGCGAAGATCCCGTTCTGTTTATGGAATCGGAGCAGATGTATGGTATGAAAGGTGAGGTATCTGAAGATGATGATTACACGATTCCCATCGGAAAAGCCAAAATTAAGCGTGAAGGAACTGATGTTACTGTTGTAGCAACCGGCAAAATGTATCATGTTACAAAACAGGCTGCAGATCAACTTGCAAAAGATGGTGTTGAGGTTGAAATTATTGACCCGAGAACCATTAAACCGTTTGATCTGGAGACCGTCATTGAATCGATTAAAAAGACAAATCGATGTGTAATTGTTGATGAAGCCCATCCTTTTGGCGGAGTGGCCTCTGAAGTTGGATTTCTGATACAGCGTGAAGCGTTTGACTATTTGGACGCACCGGTTCAGCGTGTGTGTCTGCCGGATGTTTGCGCACCGTTTTCAAAACCGCTGTTTGATCAGTGGCTTCCGGATGCTAAAAATGTAATCGAAGCAGTGAACGCTGTTTCCTACAGAAACTGATTTTAAAAAAGTGAAAAAGAAACAAGAAAAAGCTGATTACAACACTTTTCACTTTTGCGTTTTGCCTTTTCACTTCAACTGCCGTTAATTTAAGTGTAGAATAAATTCATTTATAAAAACTCAATCCACAGTTTAGAAATAACGATATGGCTATAAAAATTGAGATGCCCAAGCTCAGCGATACGATGGAAGAAGGCGTTATCGCTAAATGGAATATAAAAGAGGGCGATGACGTAAGCTCCGGGGACATTATTGCTGAAGTTGAAACCGATAAAGCGACCATGGAAGTGGAAGCTTTTGATGATGGCAAAGTTCTTAAAATCTTGGTTGAAGAAGGAGACGCTGTTCCTCTGGGTGGCCTGCTTGCTGTGATTGGGGAGGAAGGTGAAGATATCAGTGATTTGATTGAAGGTGCCGATGATGGAGGTGGCACTTCAGCCGAAAAGGAAAAGTCAGAAGAAGCATCTGACAAAAAAGAGACAAAGAAAGATTTTGACCCTATCCTTGGTGATCTCAATGGAAAAGGTGAGAAAAAGGATAAAGAAGAACAGTCCTCCAAAGCTGATGATGATGGAAGAATTAAGGCTTCTCCTCTCGCGAAAAAAATGGCTGAAGATAAAGGCATTGATCTGAAATCAGTAGATGGTTCCGGGCCAGAAGGTCGCATTATAAAGCGCGATATTGAAAATTATGAACCTGCCAAAGAGGGGAAATCTTCTTCAGTTTCTGTACCTGTATATGATTCTGAAGAGTCGGAAGACACCAAGATTTCGCAGATGAGAAAAGCAATTGCACGGCGACTTTCAGAAAGTAAGTTTACCAATCCTCACTTTTACGAGACGATTGATATCGACATGGAAGCCGCGATTGAAGCTCGAAAAGGTTTAAATGAGATGAGTGAGGTGAAGATATCTTTTAATGATATTGTTGTTAAAGCCTGTTCTGTTGCTTTGAGAAGACATCCTGCTATCAACTCTTCATGGCTAGATGATGTGATTAGAAAACATGGCGATGTAAATGTAGCCGTTGCTGTTGCAATTGATGAAGGATTGATGACACCCGTTATCAAACACTCTGACAAAAAGAATCTGAGACAAATTTCAACAGAAACACGGGAGCTAGCTGGTCTTGCACGGGACAGAAAACTTCAGCCTGAACAGATGGAAGGCAGTACATTTACCATCAGTAATCTCGGGATGTTTGGAATTGAAGAGTTTACCGCCATAATAAATCCACCGAACGCGTGTATTCTTGCCGTAGGTGCAATTCGTGATGTCCCCGTTGTGAAGAACGGGGAAGTTGTACCGGGCAAACGGATGAAGGTTACGCTATCAAGCGATCATCGTGTTGTTGACGGTGCGAAAGCGGCCGAGTTTTTGAATACGCTTCAGAAGCTTCTTGAGAACCCATTGGCAATGTTGCTGTAGAATTCTATATAAAGCAATTTATTGTAAGAAGAAGCAGACTTGTGTAAGTGAGTCTGCTTTTTTTGTTTAAGTGAAATAGTTTAATTCTAAGAAGGTTCTTAGACAGTTAGAACTATTTTCTATTTGCCGGATGAAGATATTTTGAACAGAACTACTCTACTAACACTCTGTATTACCACCTTCCTTCCATAATTCGATGGTTTTTTTAATGAACTCCTCTAGGCCGGTTTCATGGATTTCCACTCTCTTTTTTATCCGAATGCAGCCTTTACCTGTATCAAAGTCTTTTAATAGTAATTGTGCATTTTCAACTTTATGGATGGTGCCAACATACAGACTTACGTAAGCCCTCTGGGCATTTAAATGGAATATGGTTTTTTCAGTGGAACCGTATGAAAGCATTTTATATTCAATACCTTCAACCAAATCAGGACCGTGTTTTGTAATTATTTTACGTACCTGTTCAAGCTTAATTTTTCTCCAATCCTGGTCAAGATTTTCAAAGTATTCGCCGGGTGTATTTACGTGATATTGCATGATAAGTCATTTTATAAAGTAGGCTTACTTGATTCAACAGTAAATTGGACAGCCCTTCAATTGCTTTGAACTGTATTACCTCTTTTATTACTAAATATTGATTTTAGCGTGAAGAGGCAATGTATTGGCTTTTTCTCATGCATGATATCTAAAGAATAAAAAAATCGGATATCAAATTTGAAAACATAAATTATTGTAGTCTCGATGGTTGATTGTATATCTAATGGGCAAGAAAAGTCAACCAGTTGATTATCTTAATTGGACACGACCTTACTGGAACTGCTTAACCAAAAGTTTTGCATTACTTAGCTGTTGTACATTTTGCCGGTTAGCAGTGTATCTTAAATCGCTTTCTTAAATTGACTTATTTTAAATCACATCGATGTAATTCAATAAATATTTATAGCCAATGTCTGACTCAGATTTTATTCCGCTACAAAACTTCTCTGAATATCCACCCTTTGAGATGAAAAAACGTGCTAATGAATTTTATAAGGAGATCAAACGTCGCCGGTCTGTTCGGAACTTTGCAGAAAGAGCTGTGCCAATCGAAGTAATAAAAGACGCGATAAAGGCTGCAGGCACAGCACCAAGTGGAGCGAATCAACAGCCCTGGCATTTTGTAGTGGTTTCTAATGATGATGTAAAAAAGAAAATTCGGGTGGAGGCTGAGAGATCTGAAAAAGAGTTTTACAATAAAAAAGCGCCGGATGAATGGCTAAAAGCGCTGGATCATTTGGGTACAGATGAATTCAAGCCCTACCTGGAAACCGCCCCTTACTTGATTGTTATTTTTTCTAAAAATCACGGAATAACCGAAAGGGGTAAAAAAATACAGCATTATTATGTGAAGGAATCGGTTGGTATTGCTACGGGTATATTGATAACTGCCCTCCATCACTCAGGTCTTGCAACGCTTACGCATACACCAAATCCGATGAAATTTTTGAACGAAATTTTAGATCGACCGTCAAACGAAAGGGCATACATGATTTTGGTAACGGGTTTCCCTGCAGAGGGTACCAATGTTCCCAATATCACAAAAAAATCACTTGGTGAAATTGCGACTTTTGTTTAGGGAATTAAGCGAAAAGGTTCAGATCATAGCTTAATCAAAACCCGCGGACAAAACGTGTTCTCACCGTATCCGTCGCCATGCTTCCGAAAATTCCAATCGCTCCCTCAGTATTGTACAAAACATTCGGGATTTCACCGGGAGATAGGGTAGACCCGCCAAGCTGTACTTCCTGTGAACGAACCAGATCGAATAAATTTTCATCAACAGAGTCAATCACAACCATGTTTTCTCCATAAAAGGCAACGCCCAGCCAAGGGAACCTCAACGTAATGGTATTATCCGGATTAATATCGAAACTTCCTTCATTAATGAGTCCTGAGGAATTTATGATAAAGTCATTTAATTCAACGTCATCATCGTCTTCAAAAGTTGCCTTATAAAAAGGAGTGAGGTTTTCCTCGGTTGGGTCTTGTGCAATGGTACTAAAAACAAATACATTCTGCCTAAATTCGGGCGTGGTGTTGGTGATGGTGATTTCGAGCTGGTCCTCTCCCTGGTAGATTAATTGATCCGGTATATCACTTATGATCTCAAATGTATCAGGAACAATGGTTGTTGCCCTTATTGGTTCATTAGCACCCGGTATCTCAGCTAGAAATTGGTATGTTCCGCCTGCCTGCACTAGTTCTTCTTGATTTTCGGCTGAGTAAATGCCATCAGTTCCACTGAGATCATAGTTATACTGACTAATGATGTTACCGGCTCCATCAAGCAGTAGTAGTTGAACGGATGCATCATTCACGCGTAAAGCTTCATCATCGTAAAATTCAGTTGCCTCTACAGTGCGTTTAATTGTAATATCGGGCAGAGGTCGATCTGCAATAGCGTAACTTTCAATCACGAAAAATTCCTCGTAAGCATCCTGAGTTAGTTCTTCGCAGCCGGCAAGCAACACGACCGAGAGAAATATGGCGCATATATAGGTATTGAATTTCATAATTCGTTGCTAAAAGTTTACGGTGTATGATAGAGATGGAATAATGGGTAACAGATTGACCTCTTGACGCTCAATCGGGTTTTCGCCGAAATCAAAATTATAGAACCACACGTTTCTTCTTGAATAGACGTTGATTATCTGAATTTGCCATTCGGCTTCACCAATTCCAAAAAATGTACCGGTTCGGCTGAACGCGAGGTCAAGACGATGATAAGACGGCAGTCTTGAGGCGTTTACGTTTCCAATGGTAAAAATATCGCGCGGATCATTATCCCACGGTATGCCTGAAATTTCAGTGCGTCCAAGCGGTTGTGTATAGGCTTGACCCGTAGCGTAACTAAATACAGCATTTGTACTCCATCTGTCCGTTAAGCGGAGGCTGGTTGTAATATTTACATCGTGTGTGCGATCGTACTTTGGTGGAAAAAACCTTGCCCGGGTAGGGTCATCCAGAATAGGTGCGTTAAAACCGGGAAATTTTCGACGGGTGACGCCAAATGTGTAGCCAATAAAGCCTGTAAGCGGACCACGCTGTTTTTCAAAAAATAGTTCTACACCGTAAGCATATCCTTCACCAAATCTGAATAGCTCTTCATAATCGAGCCCGGCTGCATCATTAATAAAAGGGTCAAGTTCAAACAGATCCCTCATAGTGCGATAATAGACTTCTGCGTCGAAACCATATCCTGAAAATGGAATTGTTTTCGCTCCCAGTACAAATTGATCTCCAAATGCCGGAGGAACACCATCATCGGTTGTTAACCACAAATCAAAACCAGAAAAAGCTTCGTTGGTAATCAGTGTTAAATACTGGTAGTAGCGTCCATACGCGGCTTGTAAACGAATACGATCGGTGGGCCGATATTCTGTTGAAAGCCGAGGTTCGAGACGAATATATTTCCCCTCAGAAAATGTGTTCAGACGTAATCCTGCATTAATGCGCCATTTATCGATCGGTCTCCATTCGTCTTGCAGATATGCAGATAAATATTGTGAAGAAATTCTGTTGTTAAAGGTTTCTTGATTATCGAAGCGATCCCTGAAGGTCAAGAGCAGGTTACCTGCCCATATTCCCGCTGAAACGGTATGTCGTTCATTGGGAAGATATTCAAAATCGGCTTTTAGCGAGAAGTCATAAATTTCGTTATTCCTTTCGAATGGAGTGCCGGCAATTTCGAAATTTGGTTCATTAAAATAGCGTGAACCGGTAACGGTTACAAAGCTAAATAGGTTTTCATTGACGATTCTTCGCCACTGCCCGCTAATTGTTTGATTTCCATACTTTAAGTTGATGTTCGCATCATCCTGGAAAGGAACAGATACGTTGTCGTTGCCGGCGTAGAATGCAAGGGAGAGCCGGTCGTTTTCCGTGATATCGTTACTGATTTTACCATTTACATCATAGAAATAGAACTTATCGGGGACTCCGTCAACCGACTCTCTGAGAACGGCCAGTACTGGCTCCAGTGTAGACCTGCGAAATGCAAGCATCCATGATCCGTTTCCAAGCGGTCCCTCAAGAGAAGCACGCGAAGCCAGCAGCCCCAAGCTTACTGATCCCTCTGTTTCATTACGATTTCCATCCTTATTAAAAACCGTAAGCACTGATCCAATTCGTCCGCCATATTTTGCTGGATACCCGCCTTTGTAGAGGCGTACATCTTTCACAGCATCAGGATTGAAGGTGGAGAAAAATCCAAAAAAATGTGTAGGATTATAAACGGTGGTTTCATCAAGCAAAATGAGAGTTTGATCGGGGCTGCCACCTCGAACATAGAGTCCGCTTGAAAAATCAGATGCAGCTTTCACGCCTGGTAAAAGCTGAACTGACCGGAAGACATCAGGCTCTATGACAGATGGGAGCTCTTTAATAAGCTGGGTGCTGACCTGGGCTCGTCCGATGTTTTTTTGTTCTTCTCTTTCTGCCTGAGATTCCACGACAATGGCATCTAGCTGGACACCTTCAGGGATCATTTCGATGTCAATACGCAAATTTTCACCAGCTTCCAGTGTAATTTCTGTCTCGAATCGTCGATATCCAATGTAAGATGCAGCGAGCGTATACGTACCTGGCTCAATATTTGTAATTGTGTAGTAGCCTGAAGTATTTGATGAAGTGCCTCTATTCACTTCAACGAGAGCGATATTTGCGGTGAGCAGTGTTTCCCCTGTTTCGGAGTCAGTGATATATCCGTTAACAGAAGCACTTTCCTGTGCAAAAAGATGATTTGTAAATATAAAGAATAGAAGAATAAGTGTTGAGGTAGCTCGCTTCAATGAATTATTGAGTTATTTAAAATGATATTTTCTACTACGAATTTAACTTAGGAAAGTTATAGAAAAAATAGAGTTATGTGAATGTTTTTATACTCTATTTTCGTTCCGGAATAGATATTTAATCATTTTGTGTACATAAGAAATTGGCTATGAAAACCGTTATATTGTGGTAGTTCTATGAAAAACTGTGCAGTATCAAATTTGGGGGGTGTACCGGATTCGACGGGTTGCGTACATTCACAGGTTGCATGTCGAGATTGACCGATGAATCTCGTAAATCATTCATCATGGACAAATGTAATTGACAACAATTACTCATACCGACTCGCAGCTTAAACTGACGAGTCCGTTCCTTCGGGCGTCTGTCTGTTGACCCCGTCCGGAGCGCCGACTTAAACAGACTTTTCCGAAGCGCGTGTCTGTCGCGTGGCTGGTGAAACTTAATGCAGAATAGGATGGTGTCGCTTTGCTGTTGAGCATTGCACTGTCCGAAACCTTAATCAACAGCTAAACATGTAGATACTTGATGGGTTGCCATCTCGGACCGGGGTTCGACTCCCCGCACCTCCACTTTCAAATTTACAGATTGTAACAAAGCCTTGTATTCCTTACCTTTATAGGAGTGCAAGGCTTTTTGCATTTACAGATTATACCAGTTCATTACAGAAAATAGTTGAACTATACGGTGACCTATTCGAGCCACCTTGAAATAGGTCACCAAGATTTAAGAAAAAAGCTGTTATAGAGAGCACTTCCAGAACAGGTTTATAGCACCTGCACAAATATTAATATCTCAACTATTTTCATTATGAATGATGTAAAAATTTCATTTCTCATACGAATCAATAAAATTAACCAGAACGGTAAATGCCCGATCTATACTCGCCTTACAGTCAACGGCAGAAGGGCAGAAATCGCAACAAAAAAATACGTAATTCCTTCAAAGTGGAATGCAAGTGCCCAAAAAGTGAAAGGTAACTCTCCTGGTATAAATGCTATCAATCGATATTTAGAACAAATCAAAAGAAAAGCCCTTGAGGCTGAAATAGAGCTCATTAAGGAGGGGATTAATATTACAGCCAAATCTCTAAAAGAGGCAATTGCAGGTACTGACGATAAAAAAATTGACCTTTTAGACCTATTTAAAGAACATAATTCCAAAATGAAGGAGCTAATTGGGAAAGACTTTTCTGAATCTACATACAAAAAGTATTCCACTTGTTTGAAACATCTTAAGCAGTACGTCAAAGGGACGTATGATCAATCATACTATCCATTAAGATCAGTAAACTTAGCCTTCATTAAAGGATTTGAACACTATCTAAAAACCAAGGATAAGCCCTGTAGTCATAATACTGCGCTGAAGTACATGAGCCATTTAAAAAAAATCATAAATGAGGCCGTAGCATTGGAGTATATTTCCAAAAACCCGTTCAAGGGGTACAAAGAAACGTATAACACGAAAGATCCTGAGTATTTGACAAATAGCGAGTTAAGATCACTCAGACAGAAAGAGTTCAAAATAGACCGTGTGCAGCGGGTAAAAGATATTTTTCTTTTCAGTTGTTACACTGGACTCAGTTATAGTGATGTCGAAAAGTTAAAGAAAACTGATATTCAAACAGGCGATGATGGTGAAAAGTGGCTTATTGTAAAAAGAACAAAAACCAAAGAGCCATCTTTTATTTTGTTACTGGATATACCACTTGCTATTATTTCAAAGTACATGGATGATCCAGAAACGAGGGATGGTAATCTTCTGCCAGTATTGAGTAATCAAAAAATGAATGCCTATCTCAAAGAGGTGGCTGATTTATGCGGTATTCAAAAAAATCTCACCTTTCATATGGCGAGGCACACCTTTGCGACCACTGTTGCCCTGGAGAATGGAGTCTCAATTTCCACTGTTCAAAAAATACTAGGGCATAAAGACTCCAGATCAACACAGCACTATGCCAGGGTAACACGCAAAAAAGTTGGAGATGAGATGAAAGTGTTAAGAACTAGCTTGTCCTAATTATATATAACCGCAATGCCTGCACTACCCGCACCAATATAAACTTAAGTGCGGACAGTGCGGCTATTGCGTATAGTTTTATGCGGGCGGTTTAACTTCGCCTTTATCTGGTTTTATCAGCTTTCCTTCTTCGATCAATTTTTTCAAATTTTCGTAGAAGGTACGTTTAGCCAATCCCGTTTGTTCAATGATTTGCTTATTAGTAACGGTATCAGCATCTGAATTTTGAGATATGTCTTGAACCGCATCTAATATTTTATTTCTGTTTGTATAATCAGTCCGAGCATCTTTTTCCCTATGATATTCAGCTATCGATTTATGGCCGACAAGGGCAAATGTTTGATCGTCATTTATCTTTGCTTCGATAAGTTGCTCATCAGTCAAACAGTAACGATTAAGTATATCCTTAATAAGGATATTTCTGCCTTTTTTTTGTAACCCAATAGCAAAGTCGATTTCTTGCTGGAGAACATGATTCCCAGCAATGCTATCTTGATCAATATTTTTGCCATGCATTTTAGTTGTATGATGTATGACAATGATCGTTGCATCAAGCTCACTATTAAGTTTACCTAAGCGGCCCATAATCTGAATAATTGGCTGATCCTCTTTACTGTCACCTTCTAAAATTCGTGTCAAAGAATCTATAAATAAGATTGAGGGTTTTATTGCTAATATTTTATTCGTGAATTTATCCCACAATTTTTTAGTGTTAAAAAAGCCATGATAATCACCATTTATTATTAGGCGTTTGTTTATGTTTTGCCGTTCTGCTTCTGAAAATGAATTAACTATTGATTGATGCCTTTGTAATCTATTTCTGGAAGGCTCTTCTATATTGGCCAATACAACTTTTTCATTTTCTGAGACACACAAATTTTGACCAAGAAATTCAGGTCGTTTAGCTGCTATATTGTATCCCAGATTTTCAGCTAACGTTGACTTTCCCGTTTTACTCTGCCCAAAAATGAGACCGATTGAGCCTCGGGGTATGCCTCTCCATATGATTTCGGGCTTGGGTAAGAGCTTTATCATTTCTTCAAGCTCATCTAGTTTTATAAAATCACCGTAATCTTCTAATGTTTTTTGCTGATTACTCATCAATACCCCCGACCATATTTGATTCGAGAATAGAGTCAATGTCCAGTTTATTAAAATAGAGAGAGCCACCGAGCTTAGAATGCGGTATGACTCCCTGATTCTTTAGTACATGTAACTGTGTTATTGATATGCCCAGGTAATCCGCCGCTTCATTTGTTCGAAGCCATTTACTGGATGAATGATCTTGTGTGTCGTTTATTAGTTGTTTGACCCCTTTAATGAGATCTGAATATTGTTTATTCATGTCACTTAAAACTAAATTATGATTAATTTTAAATGCAGAGGAAGGCCTATCTACCTGTCGACTTATCTTAGCAAAGGTGCATAAGAATCTCTAGCATTATGAGATATGCCAAATATCTAAATATAGAAGGTGCGATTACATCTACTGTGCAATTCACTCTGTATAGTGGGAAGCTCAAACTTTATTATCTTTTCTATTGAGCCAATACTTATGCACCCTGCGTCTAAGGCAAGAATATTAGTATAAAACTAATTTCAGATAGTTACAAATAGCACAAAAGTTTCTTGAATTTACTTCTTGACCACTCTTTATTGACCATAAATTATGACTTTTCAATTACGATATGCATTGTTTCTATTGTACTAATATCGCACAATCTCTTCTGGTATATAGGATTAGAGGATACAAATCCTGGCTTTAATCCACCGCCTAATCTACAAATGATTGGTTATAAAACCCCCTTAACCTACAGTTGAGCTTTCAAACCCTCTCTTAAAAAAATTCAGAGAAAAAATTTTCAGGCCGACCTGATTTTTCAGGCTTTCAATCTCTGTGAAAAATACCCCCCCTCTGTTTGTACTTTTGCTGACCACCTCTGAAAGTCACCCCCACTAGTTCACGGGCTTAAACATGCCCCCATAGACATTCAACAAAACATGAACCTAATCACTACGATTATGAAAGTACACATCATTGATTTCGAAGAACGCAAGAATAAAGACGGGGAGCTTTTCTACACCCTGACTCTGGAAGGAGATGTAGAAATGGTGCGCTCACAAGCCAGTGGCCGTTATTATGCAACCGCCAAACGGGCATCAGTTACATCCACCTTTGATGAAGAACGCTGCAAACAGCTTAAAGGAAGTACCATGCCTGGTACCATTGTCAAATCTGAGTGTGAGCCATATGAATATACCATTCCTGAAACAGGAGAGGTCGTCATGCTGAATCATACATACGAGTATCAGCCAGTCACAGATACACAAGAGGACATTGAGAATGCTGTATTCGAACGGCAAAATGGCCTCTCAACTCCCCAGCCCGCCTAATCAAGGGGAGCTTCAGGCTCCCTTTACAATTTTAACCCTTAAAACCCTCAATATCATGGAAAAAATCTCTGAGAAATGGACAGAGAACGCCTGCTTCTGTGAAGTGAAGCTGTCCTATATGCCTACAGTGGATGTACAATCACAGCCCAGTATTGACTGTCCAGAGAAGGCCGTATTCCTTTTAAGAACCATCTGGGATATGGACACTATTGAATTGTACGAAGATTTCTGCATGCTTCTGCTCAATAACAGCAAAGTGTGTTTGGGGTGGAGTACAATTAGCAGTGGTGGAAAAAGAGCTACGATCGTTGATGTGAGCAAAGTGGCTACAACTGCGCTGCTTGGAAATGCCTCATCGGTAATCATCTGCCACAATCATCCATCGGGAACACTAAACCCTTCTACGGCAGATATTCACTTAACCAAGCGCATTAAGGAAGCTTTGGACCTGTTGGGTATGTCACTCACAGACCACATCATCCTTACCAGGAACAAATACTACTCCTTCAAAAATGAGGGCAAACTGTTTGACTCAGGGCCATCATGAGTAGTTGGAAGCAATCCATTGACAGGATTCAGAGTAATAGTCTGCTGGTTTCTACTTCCAGGCAGACTCTTATTCGGTTTTACTGTCCCATAAAGGCTACATGTATTGCACAAATTGCATGCTATCAACAAGGAGAGACCGTATTCATTCAGGGCATAGACCATGATGATCACCATACTCTCCTTTATTTGATAGACGGGCTCAAACTGCCACACAGCTATTTTCACATTAACAATTAAACCATATCCATTATGAACATTCAAGATTTTTACTTTCCTGTTGAAGAACAGGATATAGCACTATTTAACAGCGCCCCATGGGACAACAGCATCCCAGGATATAAAGCGATTGTATCCCCCAAAAATGACTCTCCAAAAGTCATATCCGTGGTAAACAGTACCTATAAGCTTGTGCGGAATAAAGAGCTTTTAGAGCCATTTATGGAAGAAGTGAGCAAACTTGGTGTACGCTGGAAAATTGATCCGTCTCACTCATTTTGCAAGCTTAACCGCATGAGGCTTCAGATTACCTTTCCCGATATCCTGCTTAAAGATGAAGAATCAGATATCGCACTTTCTCTGTTTCTGCATAATAGTTATGACCAGTCTGAAGGTGTCCGTTTATTCTGGGGTGCTATTCGGTCTATCTGTACCAATGGTGTTGTCTTTGGAAACCTGCTTGGATCATTCTACGCCAGACATACCCAGGGATTCACCTTCAGAGACATCTACAAACACTTTGGAGATGCTTCTGATAAGATTCACTCTGTTCAGCAAACTATTCAGAGCATGGAAGCCCGTGCTGTGGATGAGCAGATCATGGATCAGTTGCAGAAAGCCCTGGGTAAACGAAGACTGAAGGAGATCACTAATACAGACAGGTTACCTGATCAATCTCAGTGGGATCTTCTGAATGATGTAACCTACTATATGTCTCACGAGGTTCAAAAAGCCAAAAGGGGAGATCTGCAGTTAAAAGTCAGTAAAGCGCTGGCTTTGTAGACCAACCAATCACGTACAGGTATAAGATGCAGCTCCATTTGGGGCTTTTTTTATGCTTGTACGTCTGTAAAACCATTCATTATAAATCTATACAACATCATGATACAAGATAAAACCGTACCAAAATCTGTTACAAAAGAATCCTTGTTTTCTATTGGGGAGCATTTTTACTCTCTTGAATCCCTCATCATAGAAAACGAAGGAGAAATTGACGAAATCATTGATCAGTGGCTGGATGAATATCAGGCCAAGGAAGAAGATAAGATCGATGCTTACTGCTATCTGATTCAGAAGTTTGATGAGATAGCTGAAGAGGCCAAAAGACTGGCCCAACGCTCTACCTTCTATACCAGAAGATGCAGTAACCTGAAGGACAGGTTAAAACACTACCTGGAGCACAGAGGAAAAAGCAAAGTAGAAACCCCCCGATTTACTGTAACTGTATGCGGTAATGGAGGGCAGCTTCCCATACAGCTTCACGAAGATGTAAATGCAGATAATTTGCCTGAACAGTTTACCAAGGTACAACGACATCCTGATTTACATTCTATACGAGAAGCTATTCTAAACGGTGATGAACATGCCATGCAGTTTGCCACTGTCCTTCCAAGAGGCACTCACCTTCGAATCAAATAACCCAAAAACACAGGACAATTATGTTTCAAAAAGCACAAAAACACGGAACCCATATTAAATTGGCCATTACAGGCCCTTCAGGAGCAGGAAAAACGTACTCAGCGCTCAGGCTTGCCAGAGGGCTGTCTGATCATGGACGAATTGCTCTCATTGACACAGAAAATAACAGTGCCAGCTTATATGCAGACACCTTCGATTTTGATGTGAGCAACATTGACCCACCCTATACCATGGATAAGCTCGTACAACCCACCAAGTACGTTCTAAAGAATAACTACGATGTACTTGTGGTGGACTCAGCATCTCATTTCTGGAATGGGGTTCTCGACTATAAAACCAACCTTGATGAGCGGGGAGGAAACTCCTTTGCTAACTGGGGAAAAGCCAACAAGCAGTATGAGCTGATGCTAAGGGCTATTCTGTTTTCCAAGATCCATGTTATTGTCTGCATGAGGAGCAAAATGGAGTATGTTCTCCAGGAGAATGAGAAAGGAAAGCAGGTTCCTAAAAAGCTGGGAATGGCACCTGTTATGAGGGATGGTGTAGAGTATGAGTTTACCACGGTTTTTGATGTGGATATGGCTCATCATGCTCAGGCGTCAAAAGACAGAACAGGTCTGTTTTCTGATAGGATATTTCAGATAACTGAGGATACTGGTAGGAAAATCATTGAATGGTTAAAAGGGAATAAACCCAAGCCCAAACTTACAGTACAAGAACAGACTCCAGCTTTAAACGGAGTGTAGCTTAGAACCCTATGCAGAATAAAACTGTATAGGGTTTTATTATTAAAGAAATTAAGAAGTTTCTCTCCACAAGTTGTTTCCAGTACTCTCTTTACAGAGTCGATTTATTTCCTCATAAAATTGGTCTGACTTTCCAAATAAATCAGAAGTTTTCAATAGATTTTCAATTCCTTCTCTAAAGGTCTTTATTTTTAAAGCTGATTTTACACCTTGACTGTAATATCTATCCCAAAGTTCTCTTAACTCTGATTCGTTGTCATAGCAAATTGACCATTCATCAAAAATATGATACCAGAACATATTGATCTGGCGGATATCATTTTCAGAAGGCTCATAGTTTGTATCATTTACATTGTTTGGTAGTCGTGACTGTATTTCTCTACCCTGATTTACTAAACGAGAGTGTATTTCCATTTTTCGAAACTTCCTTTCTTGATCTAATTTTGACTCATGAACCTCCACTTGTTTTCTAAGATTCTTAACAGAAAGGTATGCAAAAACAGTAGCACCAAATGCAGATATAGCCGTAATTAATGTACCAATTGTAATCCAATCCATAAAAGAGTTTATATTCAATAGTATGACATAAAGAAAACTATTTTATCAAATTCCCCAAAAAAAATTTATAAAAACAAATTCATCATTTAAAAATATGATAACCAAAACTTTGAACTTGGTTTACTTCTGCTAGATATATTCACCCATTCAGAAATTTCTTTTAAATTTTTCTCGGCTTCGAGATCACTGATGTTATTTGCTCGCCACTCATTCCAAACATGAATAAATAAGTCTGGAATTATAGCCGATGGATAAATATGATCGTTAGACATTATACTAAGCAAAGGTTCTCCTGCCCAGTTTTCAGCTCCGTCATCATCGATCGTAGCCCGTGCAACCATAGCATTAAGCTTAACTTCTAAATAATCTGTGTCCAGAATAATATCATAATTGTCATCATGACCCCATCTTGGACTATAAAAGGATAATTGAAATTTAGTATTCATAGAAAAAGTATTTGTTCAAATTAAGCCCATCGTTATTATTCTTTTAATATTATTAAAATAGATGATAACCTCTAAAATTTATTTTATAATAATTCTAAGCTTAATGAAAATGAACTTTTTTTGTAAGAGATTCCGATTTCTCGGTTCATACTGATGAGATACATAACAAAGATAATACTTGAGAGTTATCGAGCAGGCTTTCCAGTGCCAATTCAAAGGGAATACTGGGGTGGATAGCTTCAGTATTCTATTATTAAGCTAAAGCAAGATGAAATCGAAGAACTGTGGATGAAGTTTCTGCAGGTTCAGCAGCTATTTCGCTATTTTATGATGCAAGTACAGATCAATCATATGATTAAAGAGGTGAATAGTGGTAGTGTAGAGTTGCCTTTCAAGAATGAAAATACTGACCAAAAGTAGTAATGATAAGCAGTTTCTACTATTGGCACTTTGATATGACAACATGCTGTCACCTTTCCAAAGTAATTTTACTACCAATAAATCAATAATAAATCTGCTTATAACATGACTGAATACACTACTTTTTCTATTGAAACACGCGCAGAAAAAGTGTCAATAAGAGATGGGAAGCATAACGGTAAAATCCACGTAATGCTTGAGGGGATTTCTATTGGCGATATAAAAGGTATTCTAGATGCATTGGCTAACAGTGGAGGTAGAAATGAGTCTGAATTTGAAAGATGTATTATGCTGTACATAAAAACACTTAACTATGCAGAAAGAGGATGGAAACGACTTTGGTCACAAACCAAATTTGAACAAGCTAAGTCTGAAATCTGCGAGCTTTCTGACCTGGAACTTATTCAACTGGTCAATGATCATATGGCGAATGAGAAAAATTTGAATTTGCCTCTTTTGACAGCTTGCAGGATGGATATGAACAGGCGGTTAATTGACTATTCAGCAATAAACAGCTGGAATAGTATCAGCGATTGGAAGAAGGTATCTTTATACAGCATTAATGGGAGAAAATTTATTAAGCCTGTTGATCATCATCCAGATATAACTCAAAATTGAACTCCATATGATTAACTTATCAAATAATCAGCGCTGGAGATAATAGTCTCTTGAGTATAACTTCTTAATTTTATATACAAGATATATATTAAAGCATAACAAAATTACAATAATAGAATGAATGATTATGAACAAAATTATCAAAGGAAGTAGAGTGAAATTTCACTCACCTTTACCTGATGAGGACCCTGATCAAACATATATAGTTATGGAGGTCTCAAGAGATACTGATCGACCTAGAGCCGACGTAAAAGCTATTAAGACAGGACTAAAATATCCTCCAATAAATACAGTGCCCTTGGATGATATTGAATTAATTAATCAAGAAGATAAGTAACTAATCACTATGTCTGCTATATTTAAACAGTACTTAAGAGAGCTTGAGGTTGAGTTAAATCAGCTAGAAAGTAGTGCGATTAATGAAAAGGCTGATATAAAAAAGCAACTACTCAAGAACAGGATAAAAAAACTAAAAGCCCTGATTGGTAGCAAAGGAAACAAGTACTTAGTCTGTAAAAAAGAAGGTTATCTATCTTCCCAAAATTCTTTAACTACTAATAGAGAATTTGCTTACGTATTTGATGAAAAAGAAGCTATTGACAAAGCACGTAGCATTAAAGGTTGGATAGAAGAATACTAATTTGGATTAAGTAATGAAGCCAGACTAGTTTATAAACTACTATGATAGATAATTTGAGGAATAAAGAATTAGGTCAGGTATGGACGCCCGAAGATATTGCTGATAAAATGGTTGATGTTTCTTCTAAATACATTAATAAGAAGATTTCAACTTTTTTAGACCCTGCACTAGGCGAGGGTATCTTATTAAAGAAAAGCATTGAAAAGGGTCTAGTGGATTATAGTACTAATGTTTTATGCTATGAAATAGATAATGATATACTACAAAAGGCATTAGTTCTAAAGAATAAATATGACTTGAAGGCTGAATTCATCAATCAGGATTATTTAAGTAGTACAGTTCATGATAAAGTAGACTTTGCAATAATGAATCCTCCCTATATCAGACAGGAGAAAATAGATAGTAGTGATAAATCAAAGTATTTGGATACAATTTCTAGGTACTTGAACTTTGATATACCAGCAAAGAGTAATTTATATATTTACTTTTTATTCAAAGCCCTATATGAGTTGAAAAGTAATGGGGTCTTATGTGCTATATTGTATGACTCAATTGATCAGAGTAGGTATGGTAAAGAGTCATTGAAAGAATTAAACAAACATGCAAAGATAGTTGAGTCCTTTAATGTTAAAGCGCCATTCAAAGATGCAATAGTTGATGCGTCAATTTTGGTTTTAGTGAAACGAGAGAAAAGAATATCTACTACAAAGGCCTTTTCAGATGTGAGACCTACTAAGAATGGTTTCATTCAATTAAGTGAACTTGCAAAGATTAGTAGAGGTACAACGCTCCACAATAGTAAAGTATTTATTGCAGAAACTGGTGAGCCATTTTTTGATCAAGCTAGGCCAATTATTAAGAAGCAAAAATATGTGGATGGATTAGTAGTTCAAGAAACTCACCCTGAAAGAGCTTACTTATATAGCTCAAGAGACAATGTAGACAGAGAATTGATAGAATGGCTAAAAAGTGAATCGCACCAGCTAGAAAAAAATAATAAGACAATTAAACGTCGTATTAAAAATGAACAATCCTCTTGGTATGAACATAAACTTTATACTCCCCCCATAATTTTTAATTACTATATAAGAGATAATCCTAGGTATCTACTAAATATTCATCAACTGCCAATAGCAGATAATTTCTATGGAATTGAGGCCTATAATATCTCTGCTAAAGTAGCATGGTTACTGTTAAACTCTTCATTTTATATTGAAGCAGTGCTGGATAATTCGAGGAACCAGGGTAATGGTCTGCGCAAGTTGCAACTATATGAATTTAGAGAAGCAAATGTATTTGACTGGAATAATTTCACAGAAACTGACTTGAAGTTCTTTTCTAAGTTAGCCGACTCTTCAATAAAAAATGGTGTGGTAAGTGATCACACTAAAGCTTTAGTTAATAGCAGAATTGCAAACGCTATAAATTTAAGCAACAAATCATAAAGGAAGCTGAATTGGATACACCAAAATATACAGACTCTGAAGTGTTAGTTTTTCATCCATACTTGCAATCAGTACTGGAAAGTATTATTTCTGAAGAGTATGATGACAGGTATGAAGTTACTCACCATGAATACATTGGAGATATCGAAACAGACCTAATGGTTAAGGAAAAAGAATCTGGAAGGATTCTTTTAATTATTGAAGTTAAGAGGGTACCTGCTGATGTCAATTCAACCAGAAACCAGTTGCAAGCTCAGAGTTATATAAGGCAAGCTAATCAAGGGCTTTTCATATCACAAAGTCCTTATTATGCTCTTACAAATATTGAACTGACGAACCTTTATAAATATTCAGAAGAAAGGAGATCAGTTGAGGAGCAGAAAATTCAAGAGGGTCCTTATGAAACTGGTAACTTTTCAGATGATGACGAAGTTTTTCTAGAGAATTGTATTATCACATTCTATGAAATACTGGATACTGTCATCAACGACGACGGAACTTTTAGTGAAGCAGCAAGCAGGTTAGATACATTGCTTAAAGGGTATAACGGAGATTTAAATAGATGGCATAATGTGTTCTATACTACTGGCTATGAATACATTCGAGGAGCGATCTCACCTCCTAACTGGCGGGAAGCTATAAGATATAAAAGAACACCTGGTAGTATCTCTAATTTAGGAAGTGAAATAGATTTCAACGAGGTTTTTAGAGATCCTATACCTGATTCTGAAGAGGATGGTATTTGGGATGTAGACCTCTTATCTCAAGTTCATGAAACGGGAAGAAAGTATAAAAGTGGTGATGATTTATCCCAGCTTTCTTTTAAAATAATATCTGAAGGACGTGAGAACCAAGGGTTAGTTCCAACAGACCTTGAACTATCAAGACTATTATCAATAGTGCTAGTCAAGCAATATCTATCTGCTGATAGTCTAAATGATGAAGAAAAAATTTGTGATCCAGCTGCTGGAACTGGTTCATTAATTGCAGTCTTAGCAAAGCATATTCGGAATATATCTCCATCCCAGATTTGGGCAAATGAGATAGAATCAGAAATGATGGAGCCCTTAAGTCTTGTACTTGGCCTTCAATTTCCCTCTGAAATCTCAAACAAGAATCATCCATTAATAACAAATGAAAGCGTCTTAAATCTATCACCAGAGGATTTTAGAGATACCAAACTATTGGTATTAAACCCACCATTCCAGTCAGGAAATAGATCAGTAGCGCTAAAAAGAGGATTCAATGCAAGAATCCGTGAGCTTACAGGTAGTAATGCTAGACTAAATGTGGGCCAAATTGGATTAGAGGCACTTTTTCTTGAACTAATTGTAAAGCTCCTACCTGATAATGCAATTATGGGCATTGTGTTCCCTAAACAATTTCTCACTTCTACTGGTAATGAGGCGAGCGCACTACGTAGGTTTCTTGTTGAAGAATTTAATCTTTCTTATTTGATTAATTATAGCAGGAAAGGCCTATTTGAAGATGTAGCCAAGGCAACTTGTTTATTGATTGGACAAAAAAATCACCCGATGGAAAATGTTACTACAATTAATGTAAGTACTTCTCTAAGCAACTTAAACCTAGAGGATTTTATAAATGGTCTTGAAAATAATTTAGACGGAAATATTGATGGCAATCTATCTTATGGTTCATCATTCAGAAAAATTCCTTCAACAGAAATGATTGAGACAGCTGATAAATCCTGGGGATTTATTTCATTGGTTAGGTGGTTAACTAGAGAATGGTTAGACAGTAATATGTCAGACAACTTTGGTACTTTATCTGACAGATTTACTACTAGAAGAGGTAGGGTTGGTAATATTGGAGCATCACATCTTATCTTCCCTGATTACAATACAGAATTATGGAATCATTTAGAGGAATTGATACCAGAGAACTGGTTAAGAAAAGGTGTTCGTGTTGTTGATTCAGTTAATAAAGGAATTATTACTGAAAATGAGGCACCGAATAGGGTATTAGCAATAGATGTAAATTCAATTGAAGAAGAGGATTTAGAATATGAAACACTAATAAATATACTAGAAATATATAACCGAGTAGTTGCAAATCAAGAGTCTAATCAAAGAAGAAATACTAAATCTATAAATGATCTATTAAATATCCTGAGCCGTGAGTTCAGACATCAATCTGAAGAATTTACAGTATTTATACCAAGAAATATAAGAAGGCAAGCAAGGGCATTCTTGGCCGTAGATTCAATATATGTTACAACAAATATGGTTGAGGCATATGGACAATCTGAAAAAGCCCAATACTTACTACTATCATGGTGTTTGTCAGTATTTAGTCAACTCCAATTTGAATATATGGCTAAAGATCAGGAAGGAACTCGAAAATTAGAAACAGGTGGTCAAATTTATGATTTGTTAATTCCTGACTTTGACCAAATTGATGAAGAGTTTCTTGAAGAAGTATGTCAGATTATAAATGATGATCAATTTACATTTACAGATTTATATCAGCTGGAAGCGAGTAAACTAGATAGATTATGGGCGGAACAACTATGGGGTGAAGAAGCTGATGAAAAGTTAAATAATGTACTTCTTCTTCTATCAGATCTTATATACGAAAGAGACCCTCAATCATCTAATTAATTCTATTAAGTGCTTGTTTAATAGCTAAAGCAAGTTCCTGAGCGAGTAATGGAGGAACTGCGTTACCAATCTGTTTATGCAAACTCCTTTGTGAACTAAAATATGGGGTGAAGAAATCAGGAAAGGATTGTAATCTCAATGCTTCTCTAACAGTTATCAGTCTCTCTTCTGAGTAATGGTAGTTGGCTCCAACATTAGGTCTGTTGAAATAGGTATTAATTGTATATGCAGGCTTATCAGGATGTAGTCTGCCATAGCAAGTAGTTCTCCCACCTGTTTCTTTAAACTTTAGGATTCTTTTAGTGCTTAATTTATCTGGTATATCTTCATAATTACCCCCTGGCGGTATATGTTTAACCCATTCCCTGTCTTTTTCCGACATAGTAGGCATCGAATGAAGCTCTACTTTATTATTATTTTTTCTCATTAATTTAGAATACCAAGTCAGTTTTTTCTTTGAGTATTCAATTGGTTTGTTGTCACCTTTAGCGGATGGAGATGGTAAATCATCTAGGGCATCTTTTACAGAAATGGGCAGGTCTGATATTGAGGCATTCAATGAATTAGTGATAAATTTTGAAACCCTTTCGTTAATTGGCAAACCCATAGGATCATTGAATATCCCTATCAAGAACACTCTTTTTCTTCGTTGTGGAACAAAGTAATTTGATGCGTCTAGTTTGAATTGATGAACATAATACCCGAGATCTGAGAATTCCTTAGATAAATAATCAGTTAACCTGATTTTGTTTATTTTTGCTGAACGCATTCCTGGAACATTCTCAAGCAAAAATGCCTTTGGCATTAGTTTTTTTACTACATCATAAAAAGTAAATACTAATTTGCCTCTGTCATCGTCCTTTTTTCTCTTACCTACTAATGAAAATGACTGGCAGGGAGGACCACCAATTACAATATCTGCGTTAGGTATCTTGTTAACTAACTCAATTATGTTTCCCTTAATAATGTGCTCACCTATATATTTTTGGTAGGTTTTTACAGAATCATCATCTACCTCATTGGCCCATATTAAATCATATCCAGCTTCTTTAAAACCAAGATCTAAGCCACCACAACCAGCAAATAAACTAACAGTTTTAAGCAATTTCGAGATTCACTTTTGTTATTAAAATTATTCATTCAAGATAAGTAACAATACTGCTAAACAAATATATGATTTAGTGAAATCACCAAGGTCAAGTTCCAAGTTCTGTATAAAAGTAAAATCAGTTAAGCCGTCAGCCTGCAAAGTATACAATTGTATTATATTATTATGTTTTGGTTTTTATGCACTGTTTTGCCGTAGAATCTAATAGATCATCATCCATTATATGTATTCAAAGTGTCTAGATAAGCCAAAAAACGAGTGTGTGGGAAGCACTTTTTAGTAGCCTTGGATTAGCCATTAACTACGAATTTCTGTATATGGTTGGAGATCAAATATTATTATTCTTTTATTGGTGCCTTATCATTTTCATGCTGTACCACGTAATGCCAAAAGTTAATGGGATTAGTAGGATTATATGTGCAGAAGTATCCGTGGGTTTTAAGAGACACCCCAAGCCTTTTATGCTTGCATTTTAAATTTAAATGTTCAATCACTTCAAGCCTTTCTTTATCGGAATTGGACAAGTTTAAAACCGTAGAATTATCATCAAATAAGGCAGATTGTCTTCGAGATATATTTAAAGCCTTTTTGATAGTATCTTTGTTTTGGCGTGTATAAGCTCCTATTCCTGCAAACATGTCTGCAACTTGATTGAATCTACATTGAGTAGAATCCATTTGGCGAAAGGTGTCAATTTGATAGCAATACTTTGAATAAAATTCTTTAATTAGGGGGTATCTGTAATATTCTTCCCAAAGGCTTTTGTTTTTTAAACATTTGTTAATGGTCTCCCAGTCTAGATCAGTCCTTTCATCAGGTCGAATATGCCATTTAGATTCTGAACTCTGTTTTCTCATAAGGCTATTATGTAGATGGAAGAACATTCTCTCAAAATTCTGAATATCATCTCTTCCAATAACTTCATGTCTTTTATCTTTAGTATCCCAAATTAATGTATCAATTCTAAGTTGATATTTATGCAGGTTTTCAAGGATAAAATCTATTATTTTTATTGCGGCAAATCTATATTTAGCACTTGAAAGTTTTTTCCATTTAAATTCACTTACATTTGATTTAGATAGTAATATGTCAAGTTCTTTGTGAGCCTTTTGAGCCTGACTGGCGTTAATAGTAATTGCTGAAATCGATACAAATCTTGAAGCAGTTATATTGCTTTCATCAGAGAATACATAGTATGAATTGGTATCTAGCCTCAACATTTTATCACTCTTGTTTAATCTTTGATCAGCACTAAAATGTTAAATAAATAAACTTCAAGAAAGATTAAACTTATAAAGTTACTTCTTTACTTTTAGTCGGATTTCTAGTTCTGATTCTATTATTGAAAATAGCTTATGGGGTAGTATATTTAATCCTTCAGATAGCTTGATTACAGTCCTAATAGAAGCAGTTTTCTTACCTCTCTCAATTTCAGACACATAGGATCTATCTAATCCTGATAATTCAGATAGCTTCTCCTGGGATAAGTTACGCTCCACTCGGAGTTTTCTTACCACCTGTCCAAAAACCTTTTCTATGCTTTTTCCATCTGTCATTTCTTGACAAAGATGGGAGAATCATTATCTTAACTCTACGGGCTATAGCCTACAAGTAATCAAGAAATAATTAGACGCTATGAGACTTCAAATAAGTTATAGGTGGATATTAGTACTCGCTTTTATATTAACACTAAGCTTAAGTGGTTGCATTGAAACCGATGTAAAAAGATATGCATCAGCTTGGATTTTAACTCTACTTGTAGGAGTGATTTTATTAGTAGTTAAACTATTATCTGGTGGTAATAATAATTCCTAGCTCATGATCAAAAAGTCAGTACTAATAATCGTTGGAAGTTTCTTTTTAATTACCTGCAGTAATTCGAGCAATAGAAATACCCAAGCACTTGAAGAGTTACCTGCAAGTAATAAACCTGTGCGAGCAGAAATCATTCAAGATAATTTATTCAACGATTTACAGATGTATATGGACAGCTTTTATGCTGGTGATGCCGATAAAGCCATGGAATATATTTATCCAGACTACCATACATACTTGTTCAATGAACACCCAGAAATTTACTCAGTTGAGACTTCTAAAGAATTTATGCGAGATATAATAAAATCCACTAAAGAAAACCTTGCAAAATCAGGTATGTCAATGGAGTTTAAAATAGGTGAAATATCAAATAAAGTTGAGCATCGTGGAGACTTACTCTATGAGGTAACAACCTCTGTAATTGCGAAGGGTAAAACAGAGGAGCACTCATTTGATGGTGAGGTGATTGGTATTTCAAGTGACTCAGGTAAAACATGGTCATTTATACAAAAAGATGAAGAAACCTCTCAGTTTATTTTAGGCATTAAATATCCTAAATCAGTAATAAATCAATTGATAAACTAGACTCTATGGATACATAGTATCTGAAAAGACCAGATATAGGACATCAAGGCCTTCTATTTGGAGTAACAATCACAACTTCATTAATCGAGTGCTAGATATCACCACGGTTATACTGAGATGGGTAATAAATGCCTTCATGCCTGCATAAAAAACATAATCTAAAACAAAATTATTATGGATTTAGTAAAAAGAATGGTTGAAAATTGCAGAGATGAATTAGGAAGTAAAAAAGTTAGAAAGATTCACTCTCATATCACAGGTAGCAAGCATACAAGATATATAATTGAACAAACTAAAGAACAAGGTATTTTCCCAAGAGGAAATGATTTTGTTACTGTAACATTGAACCATATGCGGTATGGATTTGCCGCTCGAGAGACAGTATTTATGGCGGCATATATTATGTTTGAGTATTGGGCAGACCAGCTTTCAAAAGATTCGTATATAATCGGAGAAGAAGACATGGCAATAATTTCCATGCAAATATATGAAGCTTGTTCTCATATATAAAGATAGAGACTTGTGTAAAAAAGCAGCAAATTTTGCTTTCGTTAACCAAAGTGAAAAAGTTTTCGATCAGAATCTTTATTAACCTTTACAGAAAATTATTAATCAAAACCAGAGCATCCGTATTAAAAAAGGTAACCAACTGTTACCCTATTGTTATTCTATCATATATACCAGATGATAAGACAATGTTTAAGATCTATGAGAGGCTTATTCAATAAGGTTCAGCACTCGGCTGGCGGTCGAGGGATACTAAGACAACTAATCTATTCCCAGAACCTTATAACCCATATTTGATCATCCTTATTCTTTTCTGTATAGCAATAGTATAGTAGTGCCTTGTTAAAGGTTATTATTTGACTGTAAAAATACCAAAGCAGCAAATTCAGTGTGTCCAGGCTTACTCAGTGTTCAATTGACGAAGAATGAAAAAACTCTTCTGGGTAATTAAGTGCTTCTTCGCATTTAACCCATTACGTTATTGTATGAGCTTGATCCTTTGAACCTGCTACATTTGAGTGGACACAGAGTCAAGGTATATTGTGGCGTTTAATAAGTGGAACAATAATGAGCGAACCAAAGACATGAAAGCGATATAGAATAGAGTTTAAGCTGGATGTGATTCAGCAGAGTTATCTGCGGGAGAACATCCTGATAATCAATTTATGTATGAGGAAAAAACGGTAGTATCACTCAAAGTTCCAAAAAGAAGAAGTCATCGCATATTTTAGTGGGCGGGAAGAAGAAGAAATAATTTGGGTGTGTTAAAGAGAGGCGGGGGCAGTTCGTTGAGTACTTAAAAACTTACTTTTGATATTACAGATATTTTGACAAATTTATTATTGAATAGCTCAATTAGGCTCTTGTGATTAGTAATTTTTATTTGTGGTATACAAAGTTGAATGAGTGAACCATACAGTGACCTATTTTTCTAAAATTGCGTAAAACACCCATTATAGCTCATATGACCATTTTTTTAAAAGGGGTTCGACTCCCCGCACCTCCACAACAAACATAACCCCGCAAGGCTTTTAGCTTTGACTGGGGTTTTTTATTCAGTTCAGCGGTCTAATAGAGATCTTGCACATACCTTCCGAAGCAGTGCTTCGGCCCAGCACCTCCACAACAAACTTAACCCCGCAAGGCTTTTAGCTTTGACGGGGTTTTTTATTCAGTTCAGCGGTCTAATAGAGATCTTGCACATACCTTCCGAAGCAGTGCCTTGGTTGCGCAAATATCAAAAAAATGAAACCTGCAAATTAGGGTAAGTTGAGTACATTCTTATTAGCTTGGAGAGTGTTATCAAAAATGATGTTTTTGGTCTTTTAAACTTAATGAATAACCCCTGACATAGAAAAACATATCAATTCTGATGTGCAGAAATATTGAGTTTTTTAATCTCTTCAGCCAAATATTTTGTGAATAAATTTGCTCCTTCTGTATTTAGATGGCCAATATCGAAAGAATATTCTGCTCTGTAAAACTCGCTATAATCTGAGTAGTTATATAGTTTAATTATATGATTTTGTGGTAACGCTTTAGCGAGTGGAATTAATTCTTCATATTGATCTTGTGATAGTCGGGGTGGGATAATAAAAAAAAGTTCAATACCACTATTTTTGGATTTTTCAATAAGTGATGTTAGGTATTTGTGATGGTAAGTGTTAAAGCTATTTTTGAGTAACTTTTCTGCATAAATGGCCGCATTGATTCTCTTTTTTAAATCTGAAGTATCCGAGTGAAAGTCTTGCCATCGGTTAATTAGAGAGACGTTCTCTCTCTTAACGTTCATAGCTTCTTCCAACGATAAATAACCCCTATATCCAATCTCGTCCAGTTCAGTGGGTCTGAATAAATTCAAATAACTTGAAAAATCGTAGTATCCAAAAAGAAAGCTTTTTAAATAGCAGTTTAAAAGCTGTTTTTTTGTCTCAACCGTATAGTCTGATTGTTTAATATAATTAAACGAAAAATTGAGATATTTTATGTTATTCCAATAGCTTGCGATTGTAGTTGTACAATTATCATCAGAGTAGTGAGATAAGGTTTGCAATTCAAGAAATGCACGATTTATAGTTCTAGACTTTTGGCTATCTATAAAATTATCAAATAGAAAGTATGCAGCTGGAACAAATGTTCCCGGTGCCGCAAAATTATAGGTTGAATAGTTTCTAGTACTCATCAGTGAATCCAACAGATGAGAGTTTATGTGCCGATAAAGTCTACTGGAACCAAAAATGACGGTATTATACTTCTCAGGCTGTTTAGAAAAATCTGTATATTTTGCGTAAATCGTTTTGTCACCCAAATAGTAGGGAGTGAAGAATTTCTTAAAAGTGAAAAAAATTAAGAGTACTAATATGAAAACAGATGTACGTTTAAAAAACTTTTTCATGTCTAAAATTGAAAATAAATAAACTCTTGCTGACCACCACCCAATGTGAGAATTGCCAGGATAATGGCGTAATACATTGCATACCTAACGGGCCTTTTCCATCGTGCTCCCAGATGTTCGATTGCATATTGGCTTTCACGTCCCAACCATTCAATAAATATAAAGGTTATTACTAATGTCATTGTCATGGTTGCTCGTAATATTCCTGAAATCTCAGGAGTTTCAAATATTGAAATTGAAACAATTCCGGAAATATATTCAAAAGCGTGCTGAACGCTTTCGGCCCTAAAAAATATCCATGCTACAACAGTCAAGATAAAAGTTGTTATCATTTGAAAGAACTCCTTAACATTAGGAATAAGTGAACCTTCAGCTACAATTCCTAGATTATTTCTGTTGTTGTTTGTAAGTAAAAGTGGAAGAAAATAGAATGCATTTAAAGCTCCCCATACGATAAATGTCCAATTTGCTCCATGCCAAAATCCACTCACTATAAAGATGATGAAGGTGTTTCTGACTTTCATACTGGTTCCGCCACGACTGCCGCCTATGGGTATATATAGATAGTCCCGAAACCATGTACTTAGTGAAATATGCCAGCGTCTCCAAAATTCTGCGATGTCTCTTGAAAAGTAAGGGAATGCAAAATTTTGCATTAAATTGAACCCAAATAGCCGGGCAGTTCCGATTGCTATATCTGAGTAACCTGAAAAGTCACCATAAATTTGAAAGGTGAAAAACAGTGCTCCTAAAACGAGCGTACTTCCATTCAAGTCAGCAGAGTTGTCAAATATTTGGTTTGCAAACATTGCACAATTATCTGCAATGACAATTTTTTTGAACAAACCCCAAAGGATCTGCCGCAATCCATTCACTGCTTCTGAATAATGAAAGGTACGTTTGCTATAAAACTGTGGCAACAAATTGGTTGCCCGTTCGATGGGCCCTGCCACTAATTGGGGGAAGAAACTGACAAACGCTGAAAAAGCGATTAAGTCCTTTGTTGGCTCAAGCTTTTTTTTATAAACATCAATGGTATAACTCAACGTTTGAAACGTGTAAAAGCTAATTCCAACTGGCAAGACGATGTTTAAAGAGGTGGCGGAAATCTCTGATCCAAAGAAGGAGAATGCGGAGATAAAATTGTCTAGAAAGAAATTATAATATTTAAAAAATCCCAGAAAACCGAGGTTTACAAGTATACTTGTCCAAAGTAGAGCCTTTCGTTTTGTGCTATTATTTGTAACTCCCAGTCCACGACCTACAACGTAATCGACAAATGTGCTAAACACTATCAAAGTCAAAAAACGCCAGTCCCACCATCCATAAAAAACATAGCTTGCAACAACGATAAGCAAATTTTGAAGCTTTAGATTTTTATGGGTAAAAAACCAATAGAGTATGAAAACCAGTGGCAAAAAAAACGCAAAGTCGATTGAGTTAAATAGCACCTTAACTATCTTAAATTATTATTAATTGACAGGTAAAATAATTATCACTGGTTTTGCCGAGTATCTATGTGATAATAGATGAAAGGTAGTATAGAAATTTTGAAATAAATATTATCAAAATCCTTAACGGACATAAAATTTTATTGTACCATAATCTCTCTACGCAGAAATTAAATTATGGTGCCACGGTTAGCAACTATTGTGGTAAAATTCATTATTGATTACGAAACAGCATCTGTTTTCTGCAGCCACCATTTCATGCATTTATGCACGATGTCTACGGGTTCACAAAACATCAGTGGACAGCCACCTACAATTGGGTCAATGCCAATTTCGCTGCAGACCTGGACAGCCTCATCAGAAACACTCCCCTGACCAAAAGAGCGGTGAAACCATACATGTTTGATGCCACAATCTCCGCACTGGCGAACAATCTCTGCCGATATATCGGGATGAGTGGCGATAACAACTCCGTGAACCTTATTAGGCACAGAAGATAGATCTGGATAGGAGGGTATCCCATCAATTTCACTTGCATTCGGATTGATAGGAACGACATTATATCCGGCATTTTTCAGTTTTTTAAAAACGGCATTTGCAGCTACATCTCCGTTTCTGGAAACACCTGCCACAGCAATATCTTTACCGCCCAAAAATCTCTCTATTTTTTCGGGTACTCCTTTCATTATATAGTCTCCTTTATCTAAATGAATTTTCAAAGCTATTAAAACCTAAAGATAGTGTATGATTGATCAATCCCGGTATAGGGGATTTTTTGAAATTTTGCCTATCATAAAATCTATGCAGAAAAAAGTAGCCATCATTGGTGGAGGAGCAGCGGGATTTTTTACTGCCATCAACGCCGCACGTTTAAATCCATCACTCAACGTAACTATCTACGAAAAAAGCCGGGAGGTACTTTCCAAAGTTAAAGTATCTGGTGGGGGGAGGTGTAATGTGACGCATCACTGTTATGACCCGGAAATTTTATCCTCAAACTATCCTCGCGGAGGTAAATTGCTTCGCTGGAGCTTTGAGAGATTTAATGCTGAAGATACTGTGAACTGGTTTGAGAGACGGGGTGTAAAATTAAAGGCTGAAGAAGACGGACGAATGTTTCCAACTACTGATAGCTCAGAGACAATTATAAACTGTCTGAAAGCAGACGCACGAAAATATGGCGTCAATATGCTTACAAAAACGAACGTCAAACGTATCATACCAAAAAAGCAAGGTGGCTTTAACCTGGAGCTACTTAAAAATGGTGTGGTTGCAGTGGATGAGGTTGTGATAGCTACAGGAGGATATAATCGGGAAAACGCATACAACTGGATCTGCGAATTGGGGCATAAAATCAAAAAGCCTGTCCCATCCCTTTTTACCTTCAATTTCAGGGAAAAGATATTTACAGACTTGGCTGGTATATCTGTAAGTAAAGCTGAAGTACATATTAAAGGAACTCGCTATACAGAAACAGGTCCGGTACTCATAACTCATTGGGGTATGAGCGGGCCAGCCGTGTTGAAACTTTCAGCCTGGGCTGCTCGTGATTTACATCAAAGAGAATATCGCTACGATATTAAAGTTAATTGGGTTTTTCCGATGAAGGAAGAAGGGGTTCGTCAGAAGTTAATCTCCCTGAGAGAGGTTAATGCCCGAAAACAGGTGAATAAACAGTATCAGTTTGATTTCCCGGGTCGTCTCTGGACCCGTTTTACAGAACTTGCAGGTATAAGCCCAAATAAGCGATGGGCTGAAGTGTCGAATCAAGAGATTCACGAGCTCACTCAGCAGCTGGTTAATGCAATCTATAGTATTCAGGGGAAAACCACATATAAAGAGGAGTTTGTCACCTGCGGAGGTGTTTCTCTCAAAGAGGTAAATCCAGACTCATTAGAAAGTAAAAAAGTACCTGGACTATATTTTGTAGGCGAAGTACTCGATATTGATGGCGTAACGGGAGGATTTAATTTCCAGGCTGCATGGACAAACGGGATGCTGGCAGCAGAGGCTATCGCAAATTCAAATCGATAATATTTAAAAAGTTGGAACTCATAGTAATCCAGTGTTTTGAGTTGACCCAATATAGTTTTAAAAGCATCTAGAATTTGTAAAAGAGAGGTGCCATTTCTTAAGCTCAATTTCTATTGAAAGAAATTAAATATTGGTATGATTATATGGGAAATCAATAACGTTGGCGATCTTAAGAAATGCTTTAATCAATCCTTCACACAACGTACTGGCCTACCGAATGCTTTATTACTGGCAAATGTACTGCTAGCATCTTCAAAACCTAATACTTCACCTCTTCTTGGATCGAATTGATCACTGGCCCAATATCGACCACGTTCTCCTCGAAAGCGAAGTTCACCATCAAAGGTTTGCAGCTCACCGGCAGCGTGAAGCCTTAGGTCGGAGTTGAAAGCAGATGTTCGGTTTCCTTCACCCATACCACCTGATGAAGCGGATGCTTCGCGGAAAGCACGAAGTTCTGCTACCGTTGGGAGTCTCCACGTTTCTCCAAGTAAAATTCGGCAGGGATCGTTATTGAGTCCCCATGATGCTTCTTCATCAATTTCCTGGAGGCGCCATTGCGGAGTTAAGATCTCACCATTATGATGGAACGCCTGTTTTCTGTTAAACTGAAAATACCACCCTGCACTTGATGGTGAATCATCAACAGATGTTTCTGGTCGTGTTGTTGCTCCGAGATTTACTCCCAGCCAAAACTTATTACCTCCGGGGCCGCTCCAGTCTGCTTTGATGATAGGATATGAGCGCTCTGAAAATATCGTAGCATTTGTTGGAGTAACACCCTGAACATATCCATGGGTTACTGTGTCGGGTTCAATCGAACTTAAAAAATAACTGCAAGACCCCACTAAAAATGCGAGGAGCATACCCGAAAAAATTAATAGCAAGCGCTTCAAAATTCCTTAAAATCTGAATTTAATGATAGAATCTTAAGATAGGCAGAACCATGAATAATTAATAACGTGCTTTTATCTGATTTCCATCAATTATTAAGTTTCGAAATCGAAAAATATATAAAGGATGTTATTTAGACTGTCTGAAAATGATATCTTAATAAAGTGACCACTTCAATCTAATTTATCCTCATTAAATGTTTTTACTGACTGCAAAAAATTTAGAATGAATTTTAACAATTTGAGAAGTGGTCAATACTAAAAAATCGATTAAAGTTTACTACCTTTCTGCCGAAATTTTGAATTAAAACGATGTCGAAATTATGATTATTGGAGTGCCAAAAGAGATTAAAACACACGAGAACAGAGTTTCACTTCAGCCAGCCGGTGTGCTGCAGCTGAGAAGGAATGGACACCAAGTTCATATTCAAAAGGGTGCAGGTCTTGGAAGCGGTTTCACCGATTACATGTACGAATCGAATGGAGCCGTTATAATTGATGATGTTGAGAAAGTTTGGGCTGAAGCAGATATGATCATGAAGGTAAAAGAGCCAATTGCCGAGGAATACCCTCGCATGCGTGAAGGACAGATCATTTTTACCTATTTTCATTTTGCAGCCAGTCATGAGCTTACCGACGCTGTCATAAAATCGAAGTGTATTGCTATAGCGTACGAAACCGTAGAGAAAAAAGATCACTCACTCCCATTATTAACGCCTATGAGTGAAGTTGCAGGACGTATGGCAGCACAAGAAGGTGCCAAATACCTTGAAAAATCAACAGGTGGCAGGGGGGTACTGATGGGAGGGATTCCAGGAGTTCCACCGGCTAACGTCATTGTTCTGGGGGGCGGAGTTGTAGGAGTGAACGCGGCCAAAATTGCGGCAGGAATGGGTGCAAATACCACAATCCTGGATCTTAGTATTCCGCGCTTGCGATATCTTGATGATGTAATGCCCAAAAATGTAACTACTCTTTTCTCCACAGAAGATACCATCAGGAATTTACTGCCAACCACCGATCTTGTAATTGGTGCCGTGCTGATACCGGGTGCGAAGGCACCAAAATTGATCAGAAAGGATATGTTGTCACTGATGCGCCCGGGAACGGTAATGGTGGATGTTGCCATTGATCAGGGCGGCTGCTTCGAAACATCCAAAGCAACAACCCATGCCGATCCGATTTATGTGATTGATGATGTTGTTCATTACTGCGTTGCAAATATGCCGGGTGCGGTTCCTTATACATCAACTCTTGGGCTTACCAACGTAACAACACCCTACGCGGTTGATATTGCTAATAAGGGATGGAAAAAAGCGCTTAAGGATGATGAAGAGCTTTTGAAAGGCTTGAATATTGTTGATGGTAAGGTTGTTTATAAAGATGTGGCAAGCGCATTTGAGCTCGATTACACCCCTGTAAAAAATGTGATTTAATTATTGAATCGTTACAACCAAATGAGATTCATATTATTCAGCCTCCAATTTATGACAATTGGAGGCTGTTATTTTAAAGATCAGTAGAAAATATTTTCCGTTAATTCATCACGGCCATCTCTTCTTTGCTATCCTTGCCATCCGTACCGGATACCTGTCGTTTGTGAGATTCAGGCACACTAAAAAACTTGGCAGGATCTTCAACTGATTTTTCTTCAAGGATCAGATCCAGAATAGGTTCCATTCGTTCCAAATACTCAACGTCGAGTTTGCCAATTACGTCCTGATCAATTTCCGCGACATCTTTCTCATTTTTCTTGGGCAAAAATACTTTTTCAATTCCTGCACGTTTTGCGGCAAGTACTTTTTCTTTGATTCCTCCTACAGGAAGTACAAGGCCTCGCAGGGTAATTTCTCCGGTCATTGCCAGCGTGCCTTTTACTTTACGCTGGGTAAATATTGAGGCCACGGCTGAAAGAAGAGCAACCCCTGCAGAAGGACCATCTTTCGGTACAGCACCCTGCGGCACATGGATATGTAAATCCCAGTATTTAAATGCTTCTTCAGGGATGTTCAGCTCTTTGTAGCGTGCACGAAGGTAGCTAATGGCAAGCATGGCAGATTCCTTCATCACATCGCCAAGTTGACCCGTAATATGAAGTTTACCAGTTCCCCTTGAAACACTCGCTTCAATAAATAGAATGTCACCTCCATAGGGTGTCCAGGCAAGCCCTGTCGAAACTCCCGGCACCGTTGTTCTTTCGGCGACATCTGAGAAAAACTTTCGTTTCCCTAGAATATCGTTTAAATCATTTACGCCAACGCTCATTTTGTCGACGTCGCCGCTTGCAATTCGTGCTGCCACGTTTCGGCAAACACTGCCAATTTCTCGTTCAAGATTTCTGACTCCGGATTCGCGGGTATACTGGTCGATGATTTTCTCAACGGCAGGCTGTGAAATTTTTATCTGTTTTTTGTTAAGCCCGTTCTCTTCAATCTGTTTTGGGATCAAATATTTTTTAGCGATTTGAACCTTCTCTTCCTGGGTATATCCGCTGATGTTTATAATTTCCATACGGTCACGCAGTGGAGCCGGTATGGTATCAAGGCTGTTTGCCGTTGCAATAAACATCACCTTGGATAGATCATATTCCAATTCGAGGTAGTTATCTGTAAACGAGTCGTTTTGCTCCGGATCAAGCACTTCGAGAAGGGCTGATGTAGGGTCTCCCCTAAAATCGGATCCCACTTTATCAATTTCGTCGAGCATCATGACGGGGTTTCCCTTGCCGGCTTTTTTCATGGAGCGCAATATACGGCCTGGTAAAGCCCCAATATATGTACGTCTGTGTCCACGAATTTCTGCCTCATCATGAATACCACCAAGGCTAAAACGTTCAAATTCACGGTTCAAAGCTCTCGCTATCGATTTACCCAAAGAGGTTTTTCCAACACCCGGAGGGCCGTAAAAGCAGAGTATTGGTGCTTTCATATCACTTTTCAGCTTCAATACAGCAAGATATTCAATAATCCGTTTTTTCACCTTTTCAAGACCGTAATGATCTTCATCAAGAATCTTTCGTGCTCTTTTCAGGTCTAGCTTATCTTCAGAATATTCGCCCCAGGGAAGATCTAAAATCCATTCAACATAGCTATGGATAATTCCATAGTTGGGAGAGGAGTTTGGTGTCATCTCAAGGCGCTGAATCTCCTTTTCCGCTTCATTTTTTGCTTCTTCCGGGATTCCCTCTTTGTTTTTAAGTCGTTCTCTCAGTTTTGCGATATCCTGCTGTTCGCTATCCTCTCCAAGAGCTTCCTGGATCGCCTTCATTTGTTGTCTCAGATAGAAATCTCTCTGCTGGTCGTCGATATCCGTTTTTACTTTAGTACGGATTTCTTCACTTAGATTTAAAACCTGAAGCTCCTTATTCAGATGTTCCATCACCTGTTCAAGGCGGTCAGAAAATTTAATGACTTCCAAAATTTCCTGTTTATCAGCAATGGAGACCTGCAGATTTGATGAAATAAAATTGAGAAGAAATGACGGACTCGAAATATTGTTAATGGCGATTGATGCCTCAGAGGGAATGTTTGGAGACAAATTCACAATCTTTGAAGCTGTTTCTTTTATCGATCGGATCGAGGCGTCGAGTTCAACTCCGGTGATATCCATTTCCTGTTTTACAGGCTCAACATCAGCACGGAAATAGGGATCTGTTTGTGTAAAACCGGTTACAGAAAAAACACTTTTACCCTGAATGACGATACTTTTGCTGCCATCTGGCATTTTTATGAGTTTCAGGATTTGTGCAACCGTTCCGAATTTATAGAGATCACTCTCTTCGGGATTTTCAACTGTCTCATCTTTCTGAGCAACCACACCAATCGTTTTGGTACTTTCATATGCTTCTTTTACAAGCGCCAAAGATTGATCTCTGCCAACAGTGATAGGTACCACTACACCCGGGAAAAGAACCGTATTTTTGAGAGGTAGAATGGGAAGGTTGTCAGGAATCTCGGACTCGGTGAGTTTTTTCTCCTCTTCTTCGCTCATTAATGGAATGGCTTGTTCAAAATCATCAAAACCATCGTCCTGATCATCAAATGCCGTCTGAAACCTAAATCGTTGATCAATCATGTGTATCTAATAAAATTAAAATCTTTTTTCTTTCTGCTGTTATTCCGCAAACCTTCAGCCAAAAATCTGGAAGCATCCATAACGTCAGGAAGGTTTCTTTAAACCTGCCAAATTGCTGTAATTAGGGGTATTCCTGACACTTGGACATAATTAATGCTGTTTAAAAATAAAATGATAACCCAAGCGCAGACATAGCAAGGAGTTCATTTTCGAAGCCTGCTCCTCGGTTTCTTATCATAACAGATCCGTTGATGTGAACAATCCCTGTTTCGAATCCCAGCCCGAGGCTAAGTGTGCCGGGCATATTTGCAGCGAATCTTGTTCCTGCACGCAATGGTAAATATGAGAGGGGGCGAAGCTCAAGACCTGTATAAATAGCCAGCCCGGGGGGTGTAAAAGCACTTTTCAGAATGGAATAACTAATATCGCCAACAGCTTTTAGCCTGTTGTATTGAAAAACGGCCCCGGCCTGTATAGAGGTGGGAAGGCCTACTTTAAATCCAGACTCTGTTTGTTCAGTTATGTTCAGTTCAGAAAAATCATCAAATTGGGAAAGAAAATTATAGTGTTCATCCGGGATTCCTTCATAAATATATTCAGATACGGGTGGCGAATCCATGAGTTGAATACTATCTGCAGGAGACGTGTATTGAAGTACGTCGCTATTGTAGATGATGAAACCGAGATCGGTTATTGAAAGGGAGAGCCGAAGTGATTTCTCAGTTGGTTTGTCTGCTGTGTCCAGTACAGAAAGGTCGTCTCCAAATGTTACCAGATAAGTGACGCCTGCATCCAGCCCAAAACCAATGCCCTGTGGCTGTAAAATATCACTGAGTGACGGTGTAGAAGCGTTATTTAAATTGGCGTCCGTGCTGTTAAAGAATGAAGCAGAAGATTCAGTAAAAGCCCCTGCAGATACCTGCCTGTAAAATCGATTGCTTTTCCAGTTGCCACCAGCGGGTTCAAGGCTAAAGTCTTTGTCGTATACAACATCTTGGTACGAGCCGGGCACGATTACTTTTGGAGCAATGCCTACGATGAATTCAGAAAGACCAGGAAATTGTCCATTTAGGTATGTAAATGACTCACCAAACCCAAAAGAAAACTCATGAAGAACCTGAGTTGTGTGCGAAAAAAACTGGTTACGCGAAATGGTACTGCCTTCATCAAAAGACGATGTGGTGAACAGACCCCGTCCCACTTCAAATTTGTTTGCAATTCTGGTTCGTGCAGCAAATGCGTAGGTGCGTTCAGGTCTTACCCATTTTATACCAAACCAATGTACATCTCCCTGATGAATGATTGTTTTTGTTTGCTGTCGTTGACCGTAATTACCATCAATCAAATCTTGTGAAATATCATTTGTAAGTGGTCGCTGTTCAACGTCGGCAGTGTTCAACTGATTGATGTCAAAAAAACGTTGGAACCTATTAAGGCCAAATGATTCGGGGTAAAGTTCGTCGTAATATAGTCCACCGTTTAAAAGTGATATCCGAACATCGTATCTGTTTTCCCGAATTCTGAGATTTGCCGGGTTGATAAATAGAGCCTCTGGTCCCGTTAAATACGCCGTGCCGCCACCGCCTAACCCCATATTTTGAGGAGTAAGTATAGTTTGTGCGGTCAAAATTTCTGCAGAGAGAGAAAAAATGATAAACAGAAAGCCGCAAAAAATATGATGGATGGTTTTCAACAGTGGGACGTTAATGAATTGGCTTTAATTTAGCGGCGCGCAGCATTAGAGTCTTTTGGCCACGATTTTTAAAAAACACAACGACCCTTGTATCTCTTCCGGAACCGTTTCGCTGTAATATTTTTCCGGCTCCAAACGTTGGATGCATCACTTGAACGCCGGCACGAAATGGGTCGTCATCATATTCATAGGTATATGAACCGCCTTCGTTAGAAGGTTTTTTCGATTTTACCGGTGTTTTCCAGTCATAATCAACATGATAGTCTCCATTTGAGGATGCCGAATCGTCTTTTCTTTGGGAAATCGTTGCTCCGGCTTCTGTCCGAACAACTCCAGGATCAACTTCATTTAAAAATCTGGATCGAGCCTGTCTCTGCTCTTCACCGAATTTATACCTCATTTTACTGTGGCTGAAGAAGAGATGTTTTTCTGCTCTGGTAATTGCTACATAAAAAAGTCGCCGTTCTTCTTCGATGTTAGGATCTTCACCATTTCGGGCCCCCATCGGAAATAGATTTTCTTCCAGTCCCACGATAAATACAACCGGAAATTCCAGTCCTTTTGATGCATGTACGGTCATCAATGTAACGGCAGGTTTAGATTCATCATATTTATCTGTGTCGGTGATGAGTGTAATTTCCTGCAGAAACGTGGAAAGCTTAGGATTTTTATTGCTCTGCTGATAATATGCGATTGCATTTTGGAGTTCTAAAACATTATCGCGTCTGGTTAACGATTGAGCACTATTTTCTTCAATAAGAGACTTTAGATACCCGCTTCTTTTTAGTAGCTGTTTTGTTACTTCGAGAAGTGATGCCCCACCTTCCAGGTCACGTTTAAGTCCATAAATCATGTCTACAAATTCGGCGATTCTCGATTTTGCGGGTTTGTAGAGATCTGCGGTTTCCACATTTTCAAGAATATTCCATACTCGTTTATTCTCTTTACGAGCTTTTTTCAGTATATCATTCAGCGTTTTATTGCCAATGCCCCGGCTGGGTTCATTAATAATTCGAAGAAGAGCTTGTTCATCTTCAGGATTAACCAGCAGTGTTAAATAAGCCAATACATCTTTAACCTCTTTTCTTTGATAGAATGATAATCCGCCCACCAGCTGATATGCGATATTCTTTCGGCGCAGAGACTCTTCAAAAATTCTGCTCTGGTAATTTGTTCTGTAAAGTATGGCAAAATCATTATTCTGATACCCATGCCGCATTTTTAGGTTATTAATGTGATTAACAACCCTATTGGCTTCATCGCGTTCATCAAAATTATCAAGAACAGTGATCGTATCTCCTGGATCATTGTCGGTCCATAGAGTTTTCTCTAGCTGTTTTGTGTTTTTCTTAATGATGGAATCTGCACACTGCAAAATCATTTGGGTAGATCGATAATTCTGCTCAAGTGGAACTTGTGTTGCGCTGTCGTAATCACTTTTAAAATTCAGAATATTTGAAATATCAGCACCCCGGAAAGAATATATACTCTGGGCATCGTCTCCTACTACACAAAGATTTTGATACTTTTCAGCCAGCATGGATGTTACCTTATACTGTGCGTGATTTGTATCCTGGTACTCATCAATCAAAATATAGCGGAATTTATCCTGGTATTTATCCAATACATCAGGATGCTCGCTAAACAGCTCTACAGGTTTAATGAGCAGGTCATCAAAGTCCATTGAGTTTGTTTGCTTGAGCCGGATCTGGTACCGGTCATAAACCTGCGCAGTAATGTCATCAAGTGTACTGTTCACGAACCTGTTTTGATAGGTTTCGGGCATGATGAGCTGATTTTTTGCATCACTGATTTTTCTTTGAATAGTGCGTGGTTTGATCTCTTTCGGATCAAAATTTAGCTCCTTTAAAATGAGTTTTACAGCGTTTTCAGAATCACTGGAGTCGTAGATCGAAAAATTGGAAGAAAAACCAAGTTTATCTGCTTCAAAACGTAGTATTTTTGAAAATATGGAGTGGAAAGTACCCATCCATAAACCACTTGCTTTATCCCCAATAAGATTTTGTATACGCTCCTGCATTTCGCGGGCAGCTTTATTCGTAAAGGTAAGTGCCAGTATGTTCTGTGGCAGCGCATGATGCTGCTGAAGCAGATGAGCAATTCGGTAGGTAAGCACGCGTGTTTTACCGGATCCGGCACCTGCCACTATCAATAAGGGGCCATTTACATGCGTAACAGCAGCCCGCTGTTGCTCGTTAAGTTCCTTTAAAAAGTCAGGTGCCTTTTTGGGATTTGGTGTATCGCTCTTTAGGGTAAATTTTTGCATGTAAATGTTGGGTGTTTCTGCTATTGTTACGTGTACCTGATAAAATTTGTGGGCGTCTTAGAAAAAATTAAAACGCATCATAAAAAAAGCCCTGAAAGTAGTCCTTGCAGGGCTTCGTGAAAAGGTAAGAAAACTTTACTTATTTATCGTTCTTCAACCGGAACCCAGTCAAGATTCTTTTCACCGACGTATAGGGCTCTTGGGCGAATAAGACGATTGTTCTCTTTTTGCTCGAAAAAGTGCGCTGTCCATCCCGAAATACGGCTCATCGTGAAGATACAGGTAAACAGGTCTGGTGTAATACCAATCGAGTAGTATACGGTTGCAGAGAAAAAGTCTACGTTTGGATCAATGTTTTTCTCTTCTTTCATGGTTTTTAGAATAGCTTCAGACCATTCGTATAAATATTCATGTCCCGTTTCCTCAGAAAGCTCTTTCGACATTTTTCGTAGATGACGGGCGCGTGGATCAAACACTTTGTAAACGCGGTGACCGAATCCCATCATTTTTTCTTTGCGTTCAAGTTTAGCTTTCGTGAACGCAACAGGGTCAGCATCCCTGCCTTTGTCTTCTTCAAGTGATAATAAGGTATTCATTACGGCTGTATTAGCACCTCCGTGAAGGGGGCCTTTAAGAGCGCCAATGGCGCCGGTTACCGAAGAATATATATCCGATTCGGTTGCGCAAATCGTTCTGCTGGTGAATGTAGAGGCGTTCATACCGTGTTCGGCATGGATCACAAGGCATAAATCCATGGTCTTTTCGGCTGCCTGACCAGGTTTTTCATCATTCAGCATGTAGAGAAAGTTGAATGCTGTGCTGCCTTCTTCAAGTGGCTCAACAATATTCTGCCCTTTTCTCGAGCGGTCGAAAGCGGCAATGATAGTGGGAATCTTAGCCGTGATGTTAACAGCATCCTCTCGGGTGTCGCGAGACCCCACAACGAAATCAGCAAGCATGGAAACCGCAGTTCTTAAAACTGCCATTGGTTCTGCTTTGCGATTTGTATTTTTAATGTACTCAAGAACAGTTTCCGGTAGTTTTCTGTTTTTACGGAATGTTTCCTGAAGCTCGTCGAGTTCAGTTTTGTTGGGCAGACGGTCGTTCCATAGCAAAAAGCATACTTCTTCAAAAGTTGCATTGTTAGCTAATGTATCAATGTGGTACCCGGCATAAATTAAATCACCTGATTTTCCATCGATAAAACTTTTAGTTGTTGAAAAGGCAACAATGCCGTCCAGGCCCCTGTTGATGTGCGGATACTCGCTTAAATCGATATTCTGTAGATTATGGTCAGCCATTTCTTTCTTTTTTAGTTTCAGTTTCTTGCCAGGTACCATTTCTCGTGAGAGTTGATTGCTTTTCCAAACAGCTCAGTTTTTGTCTAAGAGGCACCTTAAATTTTTTATGCTATTAAAATACAAAACAGTGGACGATAATAGAAGCTTGCTGAAGCTTTAAAAAAGCCCTTTTTCATTTCTTTAATGTAAAACTTTTTAACAAGCAGATGCCTTTCAGCATTCGTTACTCACTCATTGAAATTTCCAAAAATTGATGATCTAACCCACTGTACACAAGTACAGTAGGAATTTTTATTTTATTCCGTTTCTTTTGCCTCGTTCCAGTAACCGTCCATCTCTTCCAGCGTCGATTCAGTGATGTTTTTTTCATTCTCTTTCAGCTGATTTTCTATATATCTGAAACGCCGGTCAAATTTTTTATTTGTTCCCCTAAGTGCCTCTTCGGCTCGTAAACCCAGCAGTCTGCCTACATTTACAAAGCTGAATAATACATCGCCAAATTCATCTTGTTGTTTCTCTTTATCCGGGTTGTGTAGTGACTGTTTCCACTCTTCTATTTCTTCTTCAAGTTTTTCCCAGGCGAGCTCCCAGTCATTCCAATCGAAACCCACATTTGAGGCTTTTTCCTGCATACGTTGGGCTTTAATTAGTGCGGGTAAATGTTTTGGCACCCCATCAAGAATAGATTCTCGGCCCTCGCTCAATTTTATCGCTTCCCAATTTTTTGCAACAGCACTATCAGAATCGGCAACCGTTGATCCAAATACATGTGGATGACGACGAATTAGTTTTTCTGATATGTTAAAGATGACATCCCGGATAGTGAAGCTTTCGTGCTCAGATGCAATTTTGCTTTGAAAAATAATGTGCAGCAGTAAATCACCCAGTTCGCGTGAGAGTTCGTCATAAGCTTCTTCATCAATTGCTTCAACGGCTTCGTAGGCTTCTTCAATTAGATTGTCTTTGATAGAGTTGTGTGTCTGTTTTCTGTCCCAGGGGCACTCTTTTCGCAGGATGGCGATTAACTCAACTAAATCTTCAAAATTTTCGGATGGTTTCATTTTCTAAATAAGATTGTAATTAGAACTTTTGCCCCCTTTGTAACCCATTTTAGTAGGATTAGGTCTGAACTTTTTAGTTAGATATTTTCATCAATTTTGCGTAGCAAAATGATCATGTCTGTTTTTTCTTTTTCTCGGCAGCCGGGAATAAAATATTATTCAGAATAAGTCTGTAACCCGGACTGTTTGTATGGAGGCTGAGGTCGGTGGGGGGATCACCAACGCGGTGCGTGTAATCTTCAGGATCGTGGCCGGCATAAAATGTGAATGTACCCCGCCCGATGTTTCCATGGATATATTTTACTTTATCGAGGCCGGGTGACTCACCAAGAATTACAACGTTACTTTTAATTTTGTCTTTCTGAAAAGCAGTAGCCTGCCCGTAAAATCCACGAATACTGTTTACATGATTTTGTGTGAGCATGGTTGGAACAGGATCCCACTTTGCTGAAAAATTGAACAGTGTAAAATAATCCAGGCTCTCAGATATACGGTCAATATCCACTTCAACATCAATATTGGAATGCTCATAAACATAGGGGTCTGTAAGCACGGAAAAATCTGTAAAAGCAAATGTATTTTCGAAATTCAAAAGATCGTTAACGTTGGGATCCAGTGGATCTCCATCAATTTGGTCCGGAACAATATCAAGACCGGTCGCGGCAAGAGAAATATCAAAAGTGTCGGTAGCAGAACACATCGCAAACATAAATCCGCCGTTACTAACAAAATTTCGGATTTCCAGAACCACTGCATTTTTGAGTTCACTCACTTTCTGAAATCCTAAGCTGTTAGCGAGTTCGGTTTTATCTTTAACCCGAGAAATATACCAGGGGGCATTTCGATACATTGCCCAGAATTTTCCAAACTGCCCGGTGAAATCTTCATGATGAAGGTGCAGCCAGTCATACTCAGATAGTTCACCGGCTAAAACTTCTGTATCATACACTTTATCAAACGGGATTTCAGCGTACTCAAGCGCAAGAGTTACCGCATCATCCCAAGGAGGTGTGCCTGGCGGGGTATACACGGCAATATTGGGAACTTTTTCAAGATTAATAGCCGACATATTTGTGTTTGGCTGCTCTATATCTGATAAAAGCTGTGCTGCATTCTCTTCAGAAATCACCTGAACTGTTACGTTTTTGATCCTTGAGTTTCTAACGATATCAGCGCTGCTTGTTGTAAGAAAGCTGCCCCCTTTATAATTGAGGAGCCACATTCCGCTTTCTCCTTTTGCCACGTGATTGAAAATGACACCATAAGCCTTGAGATGGTTGGTTTGTGTGGCATCCATTGGTATAAGGACGCGCTGTTGAGCATCCGTTTGAAGAGGAGTGCCAAATATGATAGTAGTAACCAGCAGCAGAATCATTTTTTTCATAAAAAAGTGCAGTTAAGTTGATATCTGTTGGTTGGAATTAAGTCTCTCCCGAACATATGGAGCATAAAAACCTGAAGGAAACTCGATAAGAAAATCTTCATAGAGAATGAATAAGTCTTCAGGGGCTATATCAATCTCATCGGGATTTATGTCTAAAGAAAGATCGATGTTCGTAGTAGGAGGTTGCTCGTTCTTTAAAAAATATTCAGAAAGTGTAATTTTATTCCAAAAAAGACGCTCTCTTTGTGGGCTAGAAGTCAGGTTGTTAAGCAAACGGTTATTTAATACATAGAGGTGGCCGTAAAATTCAACTGGAAGTTCATTCGTAAGCTCGACTACCAGGTCGTCGGCGAACATACTTCCTGATGCCACAAGCAGTGGTTCCAGCGTTTTAATTGACTCCTTGTACTTTCCAAGCTCCAGACTGTACAACCCGCTTGAAACCCTATCTAAAACGGTACCTGATGAGTCTGCCCGTAATCCCTGATTAATCCACATTTCGATTTTAATGGCATTATTTGCGTAATACGACGTATATCGCCTTGAGAGACTTTTTAACTGTATTTGGGCAAATTCATAGTCACCGGAGTAAAAATCTGAAAGACTTAAATAATATCGGGCTTTTTCAGACAAGTTTGAGTCGTCTGTTGATTTATCTGCACGTGTTAGCTGTTGACGAGTAATGATGTGATCGCCTTCAAAAAGAGCCTTTCTGCCCTCGGCATAAAGCAGATAGGGAGACTCATTTTCGGGGGTGAGCTCCCTTAATTTAGCAATCCAGTCTGCGGCAAGTTGGCTGTCTTTATAGTGGTCGAAAGAAAGATCAATCGTCGACGCCAATACCCGCTGCCGGTTATTACTTTGGGGAGATTGATTTACAATTGATGTAAACGTATTGTATGCAAGTGAAAATAGAGAATCGGCTTTTGTAAGACTTTCCGTGCGATTTCGGTTTATATATTCCCCCCATTGCACATACGTATTGCCAAGTTCTTCCATGGCACGATAGCGAAGGGCGTCTGTGTTTTCATTTACATAGTATTGAAAAGATTGCGAGGCCAGTTCGTACTCTTTCGATGAGCGCAGCTGCCTTCCTAGCGAGAAGAGGGAATAAATTGGGAAAGTGGTATCCGTTTCAAACCTTTTGGCTACAACAAAAGCTCGCTGGTACTGCTCGGTTTCAATGAGAAGCCATGATAACAACTGGTAAAGTGTTGAGTATGCCTGGTTATTGTAATCGAGCTGCAGTAAAATATCTTCAAGTTCTATGGCAGCTACCGTGTATAGTTCATCATCTCGCATTCGCAAAAATCGCTGCTGAACCAGGCTCATTTGATCCGGTGACTGGATGATTAACTGAAAGTAAACCCGAACGGCTTCTTCAAAATTACCGGCGCGCATCTGTGTGTTGGCAATTTCGCTTAAAAATAAATTACTGTCGTTTAACGCATCCTGGGCAATTCTGTAAACTTCGGTTGCGGTTTCATACTCCATCCGATTTACGAGTGAGTTTCCTATTGAATAAATTGCCTGGATGTTTGTTCGATTGGATTCTGCTTCTTGCAGCCATAATTGAATGGCAGCTTCCCGACCTCCCTTTAAATGTTGAATCTCTGCTAGTTTTAGCGTTGCTTGTAGATCGAACCGGTTCTGACCAATTTGTTCTCGCGCCACAGCCTCTGCTTTCTCAAACTCCTTCAGCCCTATCAAACTTTCGGTATATCGATTAAAAAACACCAGGCTGCGAGGATTTTCCTGGTACAACTGTTCAAAGATAGGAAGTGCTTCTGCGTAATTTTGTTGCTCAAAGTACAGATTAGCTTGTCTGTATTCATCAATTTGAGCAGCAGACTGGAGCGGAAGCATGAGCGAAAAGAACAGAATCGGTAAAAAATATTTAATGCTGTTCATTATTTAATGTTCAAAAATCTGGTTGGTTAATTCAGGGAATTTTGATGTAAGAAACTGGTAGAACCGAAAGAGTGGAAATCCTACAACATTATTGTAATCACCCTCAATTTTTTCAACAAACAGGCAACCAAGATCGTCCTGAATACCGTAGCTTCCCGCTTTATCAAATGGTGCTGCATTATCAATATATCGATAGATATCTCTATCTGTTAACGTGCCAAATGTCACGATAGTTCTTTCAGAGAATGTAAAAGAATTTATAATGCCTTTTGTTCCGGTTTGTGTTACATATACACCTGTGTAAACAGCATGCGACTTACCGCTTAATAATGCAAGCATTTTGAAGGCTTCTTCCCGGTTTTCAGGTTTACCTAATATTTGACCTTCGAAAAAAACAATGGTGTCGGCGGCAATAATTAAAGCCCCGGGTCTTTTATCGGCAATGTCTTTTCCTTTCTGTTCTGCGAGGTTTACCACAACCTGTTCGGGTGGTAGAGTGTGATCTACAACTTCTTCAATTTGGGATGGATGAACATCGAAGGAAATATTGATCTGCTCAAGCAGCTTTTTTCTTCTGGGGCTAGATGATGCTAAAACGACATGCATGTGGATTTACGTTCAGGATGATTCTTTTTTTCAGTTATATAATATTTGAATAAATTACGTTACTGTATTGTTAATTTAAAACAAACCTATCTTAAAAGAGTAAATCGAATCGGAATGCCTAGAAAATCACGCGGAAATAAAGCCGAACACTCAAAGCCAATGTTGTTTACCGGGTTAAACTACAAATTGATGGGGCTGGGTTTACTATTGGTAATCATTGGATTTTCAGCCATGCGAATTGAAAATGAGGTTTATGGCCTAGTTTCTCTCTATATATCTCCCATAGTTATTTTGGCCGGGTACGCTGTAGTTGGCTTCGCCATTTTAAAGCGCGACCATAAGCTCGATAATCACTCAAAAACCACGGCATAGAATCGATTTTGTACCGGCTCCTGAACTTTGCATTTATTTTTTTAATCGTCTATCTCTTCATTTTAGAAGGTAGCGCCGGGGATCATATCCGTATACTACTAGCGCTCATTCTCTCTCTTGTTGCTTCATTATTCTTTTTTGTTGCAAAGTGGATTACGCTCGATGCAATGAAGGCAGTTGTTATTTTTGGTATTATCGTTCTAGGTTTTGGCGGCTGGACAATGGCATCTGCCGTGATATTTTTCTTTATTTCGTCTACCATTTTGAGTTTACTAAATGTTAGTTATCGGGAAAATCACCATGATGCTAAAGGGGCTGTGTCTTCTGGCTTTCGGAGAGATGGCTACCAGGTATGGGCAAACGGTTTTTGGGTCGCAATTTTTTCGATGCTATGGTTCCTGAATGGTAGCGTTATTTTTTTGATGGCAGCATTTGGTTCACTTGCCGTAGCAACTGCTGATACATGGGCTACTGAAATTGGGACTAATAATCCGGGTAAAACTGTTAACATTCTCACGTTTTCGGCTATGGAGCCGGGTAAAGATGGTGGAGTAAGCTTGAAGGGTACGGCAGGGGCCATTGTAGGGGCTGTTGTTCTTGCTGCATTTGTTTTTATGTCGCCTGTGTTAGCACCATTAACAGCATTTATTGTCATCATTTTCTCAGGAGTTGCCGGAATGTTTTTCGATTCGGTAGCCGGGGCACTTTGCCTTAAATACGATTACTCGTTTAAACAACCTTCAGATTTTACCGGCAATCGTTTTTTGTATAATAACCATATGGTAAACTGGTTCGGTACCGGATTTGGCGGCCTCATTGCACTCATAACCTCAATTATTGTTTTCGGATGAAATGGTATAGAAAACTTCACTGGCAGATTATTATAGGGCTCATACTTGGTTTAATTTGGGGATTGCTATCGAGCCTTGCAGGATTTAATGAGTTCACAAGTGATTTTATCCGTCCTTTTGGTGATATCTTCATCACGTTACTAAAACTCATCGCCATTCCACTGGTACTCGCTTCTCTTGTGGTTGGTGTTTCGAGCCTGAACGATATGACAAAACTGTCCCGTATGGGAGGGAAAACTGTAGGAATCTATATGATAACTACGGTTCTGGCAATTACAATTGGCCTAAGTGCAGTAAATATTGTGCAACCAGGAAAAATATTGCCCGAAGAAACCCGGAATTCACTCATGGAAAGTTATAGTGAGAGTGTAGAGGGCAGGGGCGAAGCAGCGCAAGAGGTTCTGGACAGGAGTCCGCTTCAGTTTATTGTAAACATAGTTCCAGAAAACTTTTTTGATGCGGCAAGTGAAAACTCTAATATGCTGCAAATTGTTTTCGTCGCTGTTTTATTGGGGATCGGGATTGTAAAAATTCCTCTTCAGAAAGCCCAGCCCCTGATAAACGTTTTCGAATCGCTAAATGATGTAGTCATTAAAATTGTAGATATTGTGATGAAGATGGCTCCAATCGGTGTTTTTGCGCTGATGGCAGTGGTTATTATCGATCTTGCAGGTGATGATCTTTCACAGGCCCTGAGTTTATTAAACGCGCTGGCCTGGTACTGTTTGGTGGTTGTTGGAGCGCTGCTCATTCATGTATTTGTGGTGTATTCAAGTCTGTTTAAAGTTTTTTCAAATATGAAACTCAGGGACTTTTTCAAAGCAATTCAACCAGCTATTCTTTTGGGTTTTAGCACAAGTTCAAGCGTTGCTACCTTACCGGTAACTATGGATCGTGTAGAGAAGAACCTTGGTGTTGAAGAAGAAGTTGCCAGTTTTGTGCTACCGGTTGGAGCAACCATAAATATGGATGGTACCAGTCTTTACCAGGCTGTAGCTGCTGTATTCATTGCACAGGCTTTAGGACTGGATCTGTCTATTGCACAGCAGTTGACAATTGTTATAACGGCCACATTGGCTTCAATTGGTGCGGCAGGAGTACCGGGGGCGGGAATCATTATGCTGGTTATTGTTTTACAGGCTATACAGGTTCCTGTAGAAGGTATTGCGCTGATCTTAGGTGTAGACAGAATACTTGATATGGTTCGCACCGCTGTAAACGTAACCGGTGATGCCGCTGTATCTGTGGCAGTAGCTTACACAGAAGGCAAGCTCGGTGCTATTCATCTGGATGATGACGATGAGTGAAACCCGATGAAACATTTTACGATGTATCGGATAGAAATTGATTTAGAGCATCATTATGGAATTTCTGCTGGGAGCTTGCAAAAAATTACCAGCCAAGGTTTTAAAATAAATTTGTTGTGTTGATTATGTTCAGAGTCACCGTTTTATTATTTCTGGTTTCACTTATTTGTGTGGTTCCTCTATTTGGAGCATCTCCGGATACGTTAGATCGTTCACCAAAAGCAACGCTGAATGAAAATCTTTTAGCCGGGATTGAAGCTTACTATCAAACGGATTGGGGCAGAGCATATCATTACTTCGGAAAAGTAAAGGAGATGGATCCAAAAGATCCAAGACCATATTTTTTTGAGGCAATGATGCCTTTTTTGGAATATTTCTTTATCGAACAGAGCGAATCATTAGCAAATAGTTTTCTCGATAAATCAGAAAAAGCAGTTGAACTAAGTACGAATCGATTGGAAGAATCACCAAGTGATACAACAATGGTAATGCTCTTGAGCGGACTCCATGGATACAGGGGCTTGGTGGCTGCCGATCAAAACAATCACAGGGTTGCACTAAGCAGCGGTTTAACCGGGTTTAATTACACCAGAAAACTTCTATCTATTGATACAGAAAGGGCTGATGCACGAATTGGCCGGGGAATGTTCTATTATATGGTGGGCAGCATCCCCAGTGGAATGAAATGGGCCGCACACATGGTGGGATTAAGTGCTGATACTGAAGATGGTTTCGCTGAATTACAAAAAGCTGCAGAGAGTAATACCTATATCCGAAATGATGCGTTAATGATGCTCATGTACTTATATAGTAGAGAAGAGATGTTTGATGACGCACTAAAATACGCAGACATATTAACATCAACTCTGCCCGAAAATGTAATATTCTTATGCAAGAAAGCAGAAATACATGAAGAGATGGGTGATACAGAACGAGCTATTTCTACGTATAAGAGAATAGTTGCACTAGATAATGAGAATCTACCGAGAGTGACAGAAATAAGCAGAGAGCAAATAAAAAATTTAGAAGAAAACGCTTATATCGGTAGCAAATGATGATAAAATTTATAAATTATAGATAGTAATGTGGGATGCTGTTGAAACTGGGATGATGGACTAGCCTATGCAAAATAAGCTACTATACTTAGCCAAACCTCTTAGCGCTCTTCTTTTTATTTTCGTGGTTCACGGATTTACGTCATCTCTATATTCTCAAGTAGCTCTCAATGATAATCGGACTAAAGAGATTCTTTTTACCGATCAGGTAGAAACTGAATCCCAATCAAGGGTAGTAGTTTCACTCGCGAACTATTCAAAAATTCTTTCTCCTACTTTGGAAATTCAACAGAGAGAGTGGATTTCCGGTGATGAAAACGTACCGTCTGCATTTTATCAGTACAGACAAAACGGAGCCGGCTTTGCTCTCCCCGGTGAAATCGTGATAGATGGAATTGATGAGAGAGTCGAAAATGCATTCTCAATACAGAATGTATCTTCAGGAAATTTCGGAAAGCTTAACATTTCAACCGATTTTGTCATTCAACACGAAAACAGCTCCAAAGAAGTCAGTCTTGTCCTCAGAATCAGAAATTCGGATGGGATATGGTCGGATGCCGGAAGAGGAGTATTCTATCCAGATGCTGAACAGGATGAAGAAACGTTCTCGGTTCAGATAACGGTTTCTGATGTTTATCTAAAGCAGAATGATGTGCTTGATCTGATGTGGGTGAACAGAACTTCTGGAAATGATTCTCAACAGATTTATACGCAGCGTATTGAAATCACCCCGCATTTTTCTGACCTGTTTCCTTTTCAGGCAGGAGATATACTGATCACGGAGTTTATGCCAATTGGCGATGTGGATGGTTTTGAATTTGAATACATCGAATTATTTAATCCCGATGACCATGCTAAATCGCTAAAAGGGGTTTCCATACAGACAGAGGGTGGATCGCACACTATTCAGAGTGATGTCCAAATTCCGGCATATGGATATTTACTGATATCAAATGCGGACTTTTCTGATGTACAAAATGTTGATAATAGTTATTTCTACAGCGGAGATCGTCTTTTTTCAAATGATGATCTGAACGGCAGAATTGAGATATTGCAAAATGGCGACCTCATCGCATCTTCATTGTATGAGTCTGCTGAAAAAAATGTCGCTTTTGAGACGAAAAGATTATCGCAATCAGTAAGCGGCTATACGGGTCTGCAAAACCTAACCAGGGCAGTGAGCACCTTCATGCCGGATGTATATGGTTCTCCGGGATATCATGGATCAACATTACCGGTTTACCATAAAACTTTTGCAAATCCCGGTACATATATGATTGTATTGCCAGGACAAACTTATAATAACTTAATGCGTTTGCAAAACGCGACTTTTTACACATTGAACGGGGAACCTATTCAACTTTCTGAAATTGAGCCTTATCAGCCTCTGTTTCTGTTGAAGACCAGTGAACAGGAAATTACTCTTTCGGTTGAAGCTGTGAACACGTCAGAGACTAATTCACTTCGGATATTCGCAAACGATGGATATAGATTCATCTCACCGGCTATACCTGGCAATTATACATTAAGAGAACTTTATGATGACGAGAATAAACCCATGCAGTCTGTTGTAGGATTATGGAATCCTGCCGGCAACAGTGTTGAAATGGAGGTATCTGATGAAGCGATAACTCCATTATGGCAACCTATTATTGAAAGAGATGAAAATGGGGAAGTGTCGAATAGCGGTTCCGTTCAGAGCAACCATTTCAACACAGAAAATTCTTTTAGCTTCACTTTATTTGAGGTGGCAAATGATGAAGAGAAAATGCTGGATGAAGTTTGGGTAGAATTGAATAATGAAAATTCGGCGAGATTGCTTGACGAAACAACATCTTATTTCAAAAAACCTGTGTATCGGCTATCAGGTGAAGGCAGGGATCGATCTGCATCGCCAACTACTATTTTGTATGGAAATTTTTCCGGTGTCAGTGAGTCCGGGCTGTCCTATTTCCGTTTAACACCTGACAATCAATCATCCACCGAATTCTCGTTGGGGCTGTTTCGAATGGGTGAAAGTGAGCAAAAAAGTGGAATATTAAAATGGAATATCCCTGAAAATATTCCTGAAGACTGGTCAATTATACTTACCGACAGAGAGACTGGCCAGACAGTGGATATGCAAATCGAGAATAGCTACACCTTCAGAATGCAGCCTCAATCAGAAAACATAGAGGCAGACATCTCTGCCCGAACTCCAATACAGCCAGTAGATATCTTTAATGAAGATAAAGAGAGGTTTACGGTACGTTTTGAACCTCCGAATCTTACATTGTCTGAGGAAGAGAACTCAGAAACTCCCGGTTCAATTGAGCTTCGCCAAAATTATCCTAATCCTTTTAATCCCTCAACAAATATTACATTTTTCCTGCCAGAAGACAGACAGGTGAGGCTAGGTATTTATAATATCGTTGGGCAGCAAGTAGCCACACTTATAGATGATAATATTAGCGCCGGAGAGCATTCAGTTGTGTGGAACGCTTCAAATAATCCAAGCGGTATTTATATTGTACAATTAGAGACCGGCAGTAGAATTCTCACACGAAAAATTACGTTGGTTAAATAAGCCAATAAACTGAAATCGAAAAATAATTTAATATTTACTACAGTAACGCATGCAGTTTAAGAAAGCACAAGGTACCAGCATACCCGAAATAGGCCTGGGAACTTATAGACTATATGGAAGAGAGTGTAAAAGAACAGTTTCAAATGCATTAGATATTGGATACAGACATATCGATTCTGCCCAAATGTATAAAAATGAGAAGGAGGTGGGAGATGCCATTCATTCATCCATGGTGGATCGCGAAGATATTTTCTTAACAACGAAAATTTGGCATACCAATCTCGAATATGATGATGTAATTCAGTCGGTTGAGGAGAGCCTGAAAGCACTTAGAACTCCATACGTTGATTCACTTTTAATCCATTGGCCAAACGATCGTGTTTCACTTCAACAAACATTCGAAGCCATGTTGTTGCTGAGAGATCAGGGAAAGGCTCTTCAGGTAGGGATTAGTAATTTTCCGCTAAACCTAACTCAAAAAGTTATTGAAGAGTTAAGAATTCCCGTATTCACAAACCAGGTTGAATTTCATCCGTATTTAGATCAAATAGAGCTACTCGACTATACGTATGATAATGATTTCCTGATTACGGCCTATAGCCCACTTGCGCAGGGTCAGGTGTTCGAGGATGAAACGCTTAAAGAAATCTCCAGCGAATACGATAAAACCCCAGGTCAGGTTGCCTTGCGGTGGTTGATTGAACAGGAGAACGTGATCGCAATACCAAAAGCATCAAGTACAGAACACCTTGAGCAGAACCTGGACATTTATGACTTTGAGCTTTCTGATGAGCATTTTGAGCAGATAGATCAAATAGACAAGCGTTCAAGATTGGTAAACCCGACATTTGCCCCTTCCTGGTAAAATTAATTGACTTTCGTGCCTCTAAGTAAGAATGTTTACTTCGCAGGTACGGAACGATATCGGGATAATCTTTCTTTTTTGAGTGTACAATAATTATAAAACAATCGTATAATTAATCGCTCAAATGCTTAAAAAGTCAGATTATTTTATTCTCAGCGCAGCTCTTTTTTCCATGATTCTATCCATATATCTTTGGTTTTTTGTAAATCAAGATGCTGGTGTATTTGTAGGAATATGGGTTCCATCCATATTGGGCTTTGGATCGTATTTTAAAATACTTAAATATCGGAGCCAGCTATGAATATCCCATTTATTTTTACGTCAGGGATTATTGTAGTTATACTATTCTTGATCGGGCTCATATACACATTCAGAGAGTTCAATGAAATGAATGAACACCCTGAAGATTACAGAAAGGATAGTGGGTCAGGTCCAAAAATCGTTAAAAAAGAAAGAGAGAAATAGCTAGCAACTTTTTTGTTGATCAATCATTACTGTTTCTATCAGGTATAAGTGATAATCGCTGTTGATAATGACGATCCATCTTCTTTAAACAGTGATATTTTTCTCTTGTTGCTTCCAGCATCTTCAACTGCTTTATATATCTTATCTCCATAATGAGCCTCAGCCTGATGCTGAATCAATATCTCTGTTGAATCTAAATTACTTTTTTCAGAGATGTATCCAGCCGACCACTCTATATATTTTACACTATTGACATGATTATTCATGTCAAGATCATATTTACCAACGGTAGCAACCATTGTTTTATTCGTGTCTAAAACTGGTTTGATATAATTCTTGCCTGAGTCCAATTCATAATCCTTTTGTTTGAGAAGCGGATATTGAGATAATTGATCAGGTAATTTTCTTGGCCGCCTTTTTTTAGAATCTAAAACCATCCATTGTCCGAGCGCTACAGCTAACAGCTTACCATCATTGTTTGTCATTTCGTAGCTACGGAAAGCTCGAATATCTTTACCGGTTGATGGCCACGTTTTTACGGCCACGTTCTGCCACCGTTTTGGAAATTCAAAGATTCGAATGTGCAATTTGTATAGCACCCACGTTAAACCGACATCAAGTAAGTCGGTGATATCAAATTTTAGCTTTTTAGCGTGAAGGCCTGCCGTCTCTTGAAACAAATTTGCTATAGTTGTGATGCCGGTTTGCTGATTTGGTCCAACCTCGTAAGAACGGATCCTAAACTGGGTGTTAAATGTATGATTTTTATTAGGCATTTTATGTAAGCAGCTAATTTATAGAGTAATCTAAAGATGTAAAATTAAGATATCTTGAACGATAGCTATTTTCATTTAGTCTAATATTATCATAGATGAAAAGGTATAAATATTGTTCAATTATATAATGAATGTCATGATTACGATTTGTCAATGAAAGGTTACCAATAAAAAATGTGGATAACTAAATACCTTTGTGGATAAAGTTAATATCGTGCTATAACGTCAAAATAAAGCAAAATTTATCCACATGATGAAAAAAGTATATGATAAAATCTATGATTAGTGTGAATATTATTGATAACAATAAATAGTTTGAATTGTGTCTATCTCATGGTAAAGGTCCTTTGTGGATAACTCCTCTGATTTGTGGAAAAGTAATACAATTATTTCTTGCTGTCTCTCACTCTCTCGAATATATTATGTACCACCAATAAGGATCTTAGCAAGCCGCACAGCTATTACATTTTTAAAAGATAATTCGACAGAAAAGAGGAGATTTATATGAAATTCGACCGTTTATATACCAAGAAAAGCTGGAACTCGCCATTTGAGCCGATAGTATTCGAAAGCCGACGATCGGAGATTAAAAATCCAGATGGATCTTTAATTTTTGAAATGGAAGGTGTAGACGTTCCGGAAAGTTGGTCGCAGGTTGCAACCGATATTATAGCACAAAAATATTTTCGGAAGGCAGGTGTGCCGGCGCGGTTGAAAAAAGTATCAGAAAAAGGCGTTCCCGAATGGCTTCAGCGATCAGTAGCGGATGAAAAAGAGCTGAACAAATTACCGGAAGATGAAAGATATACGCATGAAAAAGATAGCAGACAGGTATTTCATCGATTAGCCGGCTGTTGGACATATTGGGGGTGGAAGCACGATTATTTTGACAATGAAGAGAGCGCAAAAGTTTTTTATGACGAGCTGTGCTACATGCTTGCCAATCAAATGGCTGCACCAAACAGTCCTCAGTGGTTCAATACGGGGCTGCATTGGGCGTATGGAATAAACGGGCCGGCACAGGGACACTATTATGTTGATGGAAAAACGGGAAAACTGAAAAAATCCAAAGACGCATATACTCATCCTCAACCTCACGCCTGTTTTATTCAAAGCATTGATGATGATTTAGTGAACGAAGGCGGCATCATGGATCTGTGGGTACGTGAAGCGAGATTGTTCAAATATGGCTCCGGAACCGGCTCAAACTTTTCTGAACTTCGGGGGGCCGGTGAAGCTCTCAGCGGTGGCGGGCGTTCATCAGGATTAATGAGCTTCCTTAAAATCGGAGATCGGGCTGCAGGAGCTATCAAGTCTGGGGGAACAACGCGCAGAGCTGCAAAAATGGTTACGCTCGATTTAGATCATCCCGATATTGAAGAATATATCAATTGGAAAGTACAGGAAGAGCAGAAAGTTGCGGCAATAGTTGCAGGTTCAAAAATTACTCAGAAGCATCTCAAAAATATTATGCAGTTGTGTAATTCACCTGTACAGATCGATGGCAAATCCTATAACGGAGAAGTGAGTCGAAATCCGCTTAAAAACAGGGACCTGGGCAAAGCTATCAAGAAAGCAAAACGCGATCAGGTACCGCTCAATTATATTGAACGCGTAATTCAGCTGGCAGCACAGGGATTTAAGGATATTGAGTTTGACGTATATGACACCGATTGGAACTCGGAGGCTTACATGACGGTAAGCGGACAAAACTCAAATAATTCGGTCCGAATTCCTAATAGCTACATGAAAGCTGTACTCAATGATGAAGAGTGGAACCTGATTGGCAGGATTGAGAAAAGGAATGCCCGGAAAGAGGGACGTGATCCGAAACCGATGAAAACCATCAAAGCGCGGGACTTATGGGATCAGATCAGCTATGCAGCCTGGTCGTGTGCAGATCCGGGAACACAGTATCACGATACGATTAACGAATGGCATACATGTCCCGAAGATGGTGACATCAAAGCGAGTAACCCATGCTCTGAGTATATGTTCTTAGACAACACAGCATGTAATCTTGCATCGTTAAATTTGATGAAATATTTCACTGACGAATCTTGCAGTACGTTCGATGTGAAGTCGATTCGTCATGCTTCCAGGTTTTGGACAACCGTTCTTGAGATTTCTGTGCTAATGGCCCAGTTCCCATCAAAAGAAATTGCTGATTTATCGTATAAATTCAGAACTCTCGGGCTTGGCTATGCTAACCTGGGAGCAGCGCTTATGGTGCAGGGAGCGCCTTACGACAGCGAAAAAGGATGTGCGATTGCAGGAGCTCTTACCAGTATTATGCATATGAAGGCGTACGCAACCAGCGCTGAGCTCGCAGATGAGCTCGGAACTTTTGAGGGGTACGAGCGGAATAAAGAGCATATGCTTCGAGTACTCAGAAATCACAGAAGAGCAGCTTATAATGCGCCGGAAAGTGAATATGAAGATCTAACCATCAAACCAATGGGTATAGACGAGGAGCACTGCCCGGAAAATCTTTTAAAAGCTGCAAGAGAAGACTCTGACATTGCTGTTGAGCTAGGTAAAAAGCACGGGTATCGGAACGCCCAGGTTACCGTAATTGCGCCTACAGGAACCATTGGACTGGTAATGGATTGCGATACGACGGGAATAGAGCCCGACTTTGCTCTCGTTAAGTTTAAGAAACTTGCCGGTGGTGGTTATTTCAAAATAATTAATCAAAGCGTTCCAAGGGCGTTAATAAACCTTGGTTACTCAGAAAAAGAAATTCAGGAAATTGTTGATTACGCGAAGGGTAGAGGATCTCTTGAAGGCTGTCCGCATATTAACCCGGATGCTTTAGAAGAAAAAGGATTTACAGAGGATAAAATTGAAGCCATCGAGAAGGCACTTCCCGGTAGTTTTGATATTAAATTTGCCTTTAATCACTGGACACTTGGTGAAGAGTTCTGCAAAGAGGAACTTGGAATCTCCGAAGAGCAGCTATCAAATCATAATTTTGATATGCTGAGATATCTTGGCTTCTCTAAAGAGCAGATTCAGAAAGCCAACGACTATGTCTGTGGAACCATGACGGTTGAAGGTGCTCCACATCTCAAAGATGAACACCTGGCAGTTTTTGACTGTGCCAACCGTTGCGGAAGAATTGGTACGCGCTTTATTTCTGCTGATGGCCATATTAATATGATGGCAGCTGCTCAACCTTTTATTTCAGGAGCCATTTCCAAGACAATCAACTTACCAAATGAGGCAACGGTTGAAGATTTCAAAGATGCCTATCAGAAGTCCTGGGAAAAGATGCTGAAAGCAAATGCACTCTACAGAGACGGATCAAAATTGAGTCAGCCGCTAAACTCGATGAGTGACGTCTTAGAGGAACTTGAGGATGAAGAGGACGAAGAGATGGCAAGCGCTCAGGATAATGTCATAAAAGCCGCGGAAAAAATTATTCATAAATACGTGGCACGCAGACAGCGGTTGCCGTTTAGAAGAAGCGGATACACCCAGAAAGTTAAAATTGGCGGACAGAGTGTATACGTGAGGACTGGAGAATATGAAAACGGACAGCTGGGTGAAATCTTTATTGATATGCACAAGGAAGGTGCTGCATTCAGAAGTCTAATGAACTGTTTTGCAATTTCCATATCACTCGGACTTCAGCACGGGGTACCTCTTGAAGAATTTGTTGATGCTTTTGTTTTTACGAAATTCGAGCCAAGTGGACTTGTAAACGGAAGCCCTCATGTGAAGATGTCTACATCTATTATTGACTACATTTTCAGAGAGCTTGCAGTTACCTATCTGAACCGGGAAGACCTTGCACATGTTGCACCCGAAGATATACTCCATCGTAAATTACGCCCGTCTGAGGAGGATGATTTGGCTAAAGAAGTGGAGCAGAAGTCAGGTGGATCAACAGTAAAGAGTACAAAACCGGTAACAGAGAAAACAGGTGCTCATGTTGTTGAATCCAGCAGCAGTAATTCAGAATCAGATTACGATCGCGCGAAACAGCTTGGGTATACTGGTGACTCTTGCTCGGAATGTGGCAGCATGACAATGATCCGAAACGGAACATGCCTTAAGTGCATGACCTGTGGATCCACAACAGGATGTTCCTGATAAACAAAACAATATTTTAAACCGGAGCTTAACCGGTTTGATAAGTCACAAAACCCGGTGATTGGAAATTTCGCCGGGTTTTTTATTTTTAGAAAATGCTAAATTTGCTGTTTGCACTATGAAAATTCTCTATGTATTTCCGCATCCGGATGATGAATCCTTTGGTCCGGCTCCTGCTATTGCGGCTCAAATAAGGCAGGGACACGAGGTGTATCTCTTAACTCTTACAAAGGGTGAGGCTACCAAACAGCGGTTCAGGCTGGGTGTTTCAAAAGAAGAGATGGGAAACATCCGTTATAAAGAGATGAAGTGTGTTGAGGAGGTATTAGGGTTGTCGGGGATGACAGTTTTAGATTTTCCTGATGGCGAACTAAAGCACCTCAATCCTATCCAACTTGAGGAAGCTATAGATGATCATATTGAAAAAATTGGTGCTGAAATTGTAATCACCTATGCTGTTCACGGCATTAGCGGATTTCATGATCATCTTGTAACTCATGCCGTTGTTAAGAGAGTATTTGCCGAGAGAAAAAAACAGAGAAAAGAGCTTCCTTTGCGACTGGCTTTTTTTACAAGAATGGGCGAGGTGGATTTGACAGGTAAATTCAGACTTGAAGTAAGTAATGAAGAAGAGATTCACTTCATTGAAGAGTGTGAACAGCAGGATATGGCCAAGTTCGAGGCAGCTCTTGACTGTTACGAAACATACCAGCAAATTATAAAGGACAGCAACGTAAAAGAAGTGACCACAAACCGGGTACCGTTCGAAATTTATGGTAAACCAAAAGGATACAGACTCAGTGGGGAAAGCATATCAACCGGGTTGAAGAAAAAAAGATAGTGAGTGAAAAGATGATTTCACTCAGGAAAAGCTTTTTCCCAAACAAGCTCATTTATTGATAAATCTGGAAATATATTGTTTTCAATGAGAGGAGCACATTTCTGATCTGTCCAGACGTTGTTTTGTCTGTTATTACTTGTCCAGTATGAACGATTCCCTACGATTGCGTGATTATAACATGGATTTGGCGTGCTGTAGTCGGCTGAATAAAACGCAACGTTGCTGAAGTCGCTTTCATCAGAAAACATAATATTTTCTTTTACCATGATATTTTCGCCTCCGGCAATTCCTACTCCTACTTGCCCCGGATTAACACCAATATTCTCTTCAGCAAGCTGGTACCGTCCACCATCATCACCAAGCATGATAAATGATCCGGTTGTGTCGAATCCATGTCCTTTTGCTCGATTACGAAATACGTGAATTGGACTATCAGGTGTGCCTTCTGATCTGAAGATAGAAATCCAGTCGACGACGTCATCAGCACCATCTCTTAGAAAATCACCCTGGCGCTCCATGACGTTGTTTTTTATTTCGATGCCCGCACCAGTTACTTTATCGAGCTGAATAAAATTTCTCCCAACATTTACACCCGAGTTACCGGATATTATTATAGGTCCTTCGCTGTATGAAGGAAGTATGCCGGAAGTTACACGTTGCAGATGGCTATTGAGAACATTTAAACCTATGACTCTCTCAAATCTCATAGCACCATTTCTTTCACCAGTGCCTGTGCCTGAGTCATATACTCGAATACGGTTAATCGTTATGTTCTCACCCGAACGAAAGTGAATGCCGTTATCAACATAATTTCTTAAAGTAACTCCTTGAATAATGATGTTTTTTGCGGTGCCGGAAAAAGCTGCATCAACCCTATTTCCTCCATCCAGTATTGCTCCCTTCTCTCCAATCCAGCGATTACCAACTTTAGGATTATGAACTTTTTGATTGGAGTGTTCACCTGCTTTTACCAAAAAAACTGTTCCTTGCGGGTAGGTATCGTTAGCTAGTTGAAAATTATCACCCACCTCAAGAAACACTTGCCCAGAATTATCTAAGTCATTGCAAGAAGCAATCACTAATACAGACAGAAATGCTAATAAGATATGTTTGGTGTATCTATTCAAAGTTTACCCCTTAAAAAAACTAACGATTACTTAGGCAGAATCAAATATTTTTAACTAAATCTATTAAACAAAATTTAATCAAAACAAACAAATCTTTGAGCCTCAGAAATAATATTATGTCCTATTTTATAAACCAATGACGCTAAAAAACTAGCTGCTCTTATAGCTGTTATACATCTTGTTTACCACAACCATATGTGGCAGAGTTAACACGCTTATAAGTATAAACATTAATGTAACGAACGTTTGCCCCGAGCCAATAAGTGTTTGAATATAGTAAAGTCCAGCCAAACCCAATAAAGAAATAAACGTAAAAGGCAGAGATTTGAAAATAAAGTCGGTAAGGCCAAAGCTTTTATTTCTATTATTAAAAAAATGTATCATTTCATGAATATGACCAGTGGAATGCCAGACCGCAAAATAGACTCCAAACCCAATGAAAGGTCCGGCTATTAGAAATAGGCTCGTGAGTAAAACAGCATCAGCAAAAAAAATAGAGGGGTTTTGAATTTTCTTTTGATAAACAGAATAGACAAAAGCGGCCACATAAATACAAACAAGTACAATAATAATTAAAGTCGGCTGTGGGAACATGTTATAAAAAGCTGCCTCAGGTAACCCTGTCGCATCAGCAATAACCGGAAATGTTTTTCCTGTATTGGAGAAAAGGATGAGACCAATAATGAACGCACCTCTCATTACATTCCAGAGGTACGAAGGTTGTTCATCTGAGATGAAATCCTCCATATCCGCCTGCCCGAAATGATAGATGGAGATTATAAGGAAAATAATCATTCCGGCTGCCGGACTTAAAAACCAAATAAGACCAAGGATAGCCATCACAAAGAGATAAGAGCTGTAAAATAAAAGGTGACCGCGAACTCCACGTGTGTTATTAAAGAGTTCAGAAGCAATGATGTGATCGATAGCGCCATGTGGTATGCCCACTATGAAAACTGAAGCTAATAAGACCCATATTGATATTGATTCATTGAATGCCGGAGAGATTAAACCAATTCCTATAAATAATACAGAGAAGGAAAGTGCAGAGAGCAAAAATAGTTTTGATGTTCTGAACATTTCAGGCTCCCGTCAAAATTCTATGCTTCATTTTATATATAGACTTGAAAAAAGGTATATATGGAAGTGAGGAAAAAATTGAGATTTCCTGAAGTAGATTGGTTTTTTCATCAAGAAAATGTAGGATTCTATCAAAACTGTTACGCTTAAATAGCTCTCCGAAGATCTTAACGACGGTATCAGGTTCATTTTTAAGTAAGCTTAGCAGCATTATATCATATACCCTGAATCTATAGGAGGACATCCATTTTTGTGGCAAGGGTTGATTGTGCTCTAGGGCATGTACAATTTTTTTGCACTGCGACTGAATTCTTGTAAATGTATAGCCTGTTGTGGGTTTTGTTTGACCTCCAACACTGCCAATGCTATAAATATTGTCGCAATACCAGGGGCTATAGGTCTTGTCTTCCATCGGGATTTTTCCGAATTCCTCACGCTCTACAGTGTAATTCGTAGCGTCGAGCCCATATTTTTTTGTTATATAACTACTTATTTGCTCACTGTACTGCCTGCGAGGCAGCACTTTTTCCGAAAAAACCGTGTATTCAATCAGCGCTCTTGTTTCACTAAAAGGCAGTACGTACATGAACGTTACGCCATTCATCTGTGGAACGTCAAAATCCATCAATAAAGCCTTTGAGGGATCAAATATTGGGCTATCTGTGATAACTTCCCAGCCTAAAAAATGTTGAATCAGTGAGTTATCAACTTTTGCGCTGTTGTAAGAGGGGGGAGGTAATATGCTTTGAAATACCAGAGGTGCTTTAAAATCATTTTCGGTAGTTTTGACAATTCCAAAACCGTTATCCGCTACCATTTCGGTTACAGGTGCCTCAATGAAGTGAACATTCTTTCTTTTTTTCCCCTCCTTTAGTAAATACTTGGAGTAATCAATGCTTCGGACACAATGATATTTATAGTCCCTCAAATATTCCGATTCGTCGTGCCTTGAAGTTTTAACCGTTAGTTCGTCCCAGGTGTGATGGATCAAATCACTAACAGGAAAGTGATCATCATCCCAGAAACACCAGGTTTTATCATTTCTGGGTTTTAGATCTTTGTCTAGTATAAGGATTTGTTTTTCTCCTAAATTGGGAGAATTAATCAGATTCCACATTAAACTGAGCCCTGATGCACCGCCACCAGCAATAATAAAGTCGAAATCTGTTTGGTTCATAGGGGAAAGGTTAAAATTAAATACCCGCTGATTATAAACAGCGGGTATTTTGCCCTAAAGAACAACCCCATTCTAAAGGTCGCCCGTTGTTTGAAAAATAACTGTTTCGTTATTGCAAGCGTTCAAAAAAATATTCATTAATACGAATTAAAAATTCATTCATTCTGAAAGTGAAGGTTTTTATAGGTTCTTTTACGGCATATAAAATATTGGTACGGTATCAGTCTTGAATAAATGAGCTTGCTCTTGATAAGCTGTGTGTTGCTAACGCTATATCTTTTTCTTTTTTTAATCACCGATGTAATCAGTGAATAAAATGCGAAATGAGCCCTTATCACAGCCACGGTATTTTTTGGTTTGCCATCATACAAAAACTTTATCCCCGAAAAGCCATCCAGCGTAAGTCTTGCGAAAATTTTTAAAGCTACAAAACGATCAAGATTTTTGAGAAGCATGAGCAGGCTATTTCGAAAATTGTAGTAAATCTTGCGAGGCGAATTTTCGGGCATAGATCCACCTCCCAAATGATAAACTACACTGTCGGGTATGTATTGAATACTGTAACCACTTTTCAATGTTCGCCAGCAGAGATCAATCTCCTCCATATGAAATTCAAAACTGGGATCGAATCCATTGAGCTCTTCGAACACTTTTTTGCGAATAGCAAACGCCGCACCGGAAGCCCAAAAGATCTCTGTCTTATCATCATATTGACCGTTATCTGTTTCAATCGTGTCAAATATTCTTCCTCTGCAGAATGGGTATCCAAGCCAGTCAATATAACCGCCTGCGGCGCCCGCGTATTCAAACTGTTCATTCTGCCGGACCGAACGAATCTTGGGTTGCACAACGGCCACAGACTGATTTAAGAATGCTTTGGATATCTCATTTAGCCAATCTTTGGTAACTTCAACATCATTATTCAAGAATAGTAAAATTTCTCCATTTGCGAGCTGAGCGGCTTGGTTATTGCCACCAGCATAACCAAAATTTTCATCTAGTGCTGCTATTTTACACTGAGGATAATGCTGGTTTATCCATGTAATACTTTCATCGTCTGAGGCGTTATCCGCAATGATTATTTCAAAGTTGGGATAATCTGTATTACATACCGAGGGCAGATAATTTTTTAGATGATGAAGTCCATTCCAGGTAACGATAATGATGCTAATTTTTGGCAGATTCATGGAAAAACTCAGTTCCGGTTCAAAAAGTTTTGCAAGCTCCATCAGGTTCCCTATTATCAGGAAGAACGATGTTTTGAAGTATGATTAAGATAGGACTAATATCCGACACACATAACTACCTCGACCCACAAGTAGAGAAATTTTTTTCGGGAAGGGACGAAATTTGGCACGCGGGTGATTTTGGTGAGCCTGAAATTGCAGAAGCGCTGAAACAGATTGCGCCTGTTGTTGGAGTTTATGGAAATATTGATGGCCCTGGAATTAAAAGTGAATATCCACTCCATCAGCGATTTACCAAGGAGGGGCTCGATTTCTGGATGACTCATATAGGGGGAGTGCCCGGGCGATACTGCATACCCATTCGAAAAGAGATAGAAACAAAAACCCCTGATGTTTTTATTTGTGGCCATTCTCATATACTGCGAATAGCCAGGGATCAGAACTTAAATAAAATGCTTTACATCAACCCCGGTGCAGCTGGAAAGCAGGGTTTTCAGGTTCACAGAACGATTGTGCGATTTAGTATTCACAATAAAAAGATATTTGATCTTGAGGTGATTAACCTGGACTAATTTCATACGTCTGTCGATATGCGCATAAAAATTGAAATACTTTCCCTTTTCGCGACTGTTCTTTTCTTGTTCATGATCTTTCAGTCAGGATGTACGTTTTCAGATCCACCACTATTTGAATCCCTGAATTCTGAAAAAACTGGAATCTCATTCCAAAACAGCGTTGATGAAACTGATGATCAGAACATGCTTACTTTCGAGTATATCTATAATGGCGCAGGAGTTGCGGCAGCTGATTTCAATAACGATGGACTGACAGATCTCTTTTTTGCTGGAAATGAAGTAAGCAATGCTCTTTATATAAACAGAGGAAATTTTCAGTTTGATGATGTTTCTCTAATCTCTGCCATTAAGGGGGATTCAACCAAATGGTATAGCGGTGTTTCTGCAGTTGATATCAACAGTGATGGTCTCATGGATATCTATTTATCTGTAACTGGCCGCGATCGTTCTGAGTTGCGAAAAAATGAGCTGTACATCAACCGTGGCGTAAATAATGATGGAATCCCCATATTTGAAGAGAAAGCCCGTTTTTATGGCCTTGATGACTCATCGTTTTCTACTCACGCTGCGTTTTTTGACTATAATAACGACGGTATTCTTGACATCTATTTACTGGTAGCGAACAGCGGAACAGGAACATCGTATGCAAACGCATTTCAGCAAATGGGGCAAATAAATGAGGATAACAAAGATAAATTATTTAAGGGATCATGGGATGATGAACTTGGACATCCCGTGTACACTGATGTAAGTGATATTGCCGGTATAGACAGAGAAGGGTATGGACTGGGGGTGAATATTTTGGACATCAATATGGATGGTTTTAAAGACCTTTATATTACCAATGATTATGCTTCAGAAGATCTTTTTTGGATAAATAATAGTGACGGAACCTTTACAAACAGAATTTCTGAAATGCTGAATCACACAAGCTATTCAGCGATGGGGAGTGACGTTGCTGATATCAATAATGACGGGCGTTTAGACCTTTTTGCCCTCGATATGCTTCCCAATGTAAATGTGAGAGCCAAAATGATGGCAAATCCGAATAATTACCGAAACTATGTAAATGATGTATTTGCCAATGCTTTTCCCCAATTTACAAAAAATACGCTTCAGCTGAACATGGGGCGGGTTAGCGGGGATCAGCTACCCAAATTTAGTGAAATTGCGGCTCTTGCCAATATCGAAGCCACTGATTGGAGCTGGTCTGCGCTACTGGCAGATTTTAATAACAGCGGATACAGAGACTTATTTATCACGAATGGTATTCCCAGAGATATCACCGACAAAGATTTTTGGAGTGAATATGGTCGTGTAAGAGATATTATGCCTATGAGTATGGCTCTTCCAAAAATCCCGGAGGTTCCGGCATCCAATTTCATTTTTGAGAATAATAAGAACCTTACTTTTTCAGACCGTTCCAATTCTTGGGGATTTGAGAATCCGGGCTACTCCACGGGTTCCGTTTATACCGACCTTGATAACGATGGTGATCTCGATCTCGTTGTAAACAATATTAATAGTGAAGCAGTAGTGTACCGGAACAATACGGTTGAACTCGCCTCCCCTCAACAAACAAACTGGTTAAAAATTAATGTAACAGGAACCGAAAAAAACAATGCCGGGCTGGGCGCTGTAATGAACCTGTTTTTTTCTGATGGAACTCATCAAAAGCATGAACATTCTGTATGCAGGGGATATCTTTCAAGTGTTGACCCAACGCTTCATTTTGGGTTGGGTGAAGAAGATACACTGGATTCACTGAAAATCAGCTATTATCTCGGAAATCAAAAATATGAAAAGACATATCATTCAGTTGAAGCAAATCAGTTATTAGAAATAGACCTGGCAGAGTTTGAAGCCGCGTATGAATCAAATACTCTATTCCAAAAGAAACCAATTTATACATGGGTTTCGGAGCAATTTTTACCAAACGGAGCATTTTCGCCGCTTGACTACAATGATTTTTCAAGTAATCCTACTTTACTATATAAAATCTCTGAGCTGGGTCCGGCTAGCGCTTCGGGAGATATTTCAGGGAACGGGTTGGACGATCTCTTTGTGGGTCCGATCGGAAATCAGCCAGGCTTCTTATTACTGCAGCAAGAGTCGGGGATGTTTATCAGGGAGAGCTTTGATAGCGATTGGAAAACGGATGTTAACGGAATTACTGCCAGGGACGCGGTACTCACAGATGTCAATGCAGATGGGTTTTTAGACCTCTATGTTGCGGTGGCTACATTAGAGGCAGATGTTGATGAAAACCATGCAGCAGACCGTCTTTATATCAATCACGGCACCGGCAGTTTTGAATTGGCACAGGAGATACTTCCCGGCATTACGACGAATAGTAATGTTGTGTTGTCTGAAGATCTTAACGGTGACGGACTGATGGATCTGTTTATTGGTAGTGGTGCTGACAATGGTACATATCCAATATCTGACAGACATTACCTGTTGTTGAATGACCTTAATAATAGCGGAACATTTGTGGATCAAACCGAAGAGGTTTCACCAGATTTATTTAACTACAGGGGGATTATTAATGACGCCGTTATGGCCGATTTTTCTGGGGATGAGAATCTGGAGTTAGCTATTGCCGGGGATTGGGAGCCGATTCGGGTATTTCAAAAGGAGGAAGGTAAGTTTGAGGACAAAACTACAGAGTTAGGGATTGACAATACATCGGGGTTGTGGATGTCCGTTTCCGCAGCCGATGTGAATAGTGACGGACGATCGGAGATAATTGCGGGAAATTTTGGTAAAAATGCTCTGTTTGATGCAACTCACGATCAACCCATGCGAATTTATTATGGTGATTTAACCGGTGATGGGTTTTTTGAATCTGTTCCAAGTCGCTTCACAATTGGAGAGGGGGGTAGATCAATAGAATTTCCCTACCACTATCGAGAAGATTTTATGAGACACATTCCGGGTTTGATGGGAACGTATCCAACTCATGAAAGCTACGGAAGAGCAACCATGCAGGAGATAACGGACAATTTTCAAGGAGAGATAGCGATGAAAGAAGTGAACAGTTTGGAGTCTCTGGTCTATAATTTCGAGGATGTGACAAGTATTTCAAGTATGGAGCTACCCAGTGAGGCTCAGTTCAGTCCTGTTTTTGATGCTTTATTAGATGACGCTGATTCACTGAACCATATTTTTTTGATTGGCAACATCCGGGGGGGAGATGTTTACAGCGGAAGCTATGATGCGTTGGAGTCTTTTATCTTTGAAGTAAACAATGAAAATACCAAAGAGCCTCATTCACTTTCTCTTGATGAATCCGGTATCCATTTAAATGGCTATGCCAGATCGGTTTACAAAATTAAAAACAGTACAGGAAAGAGTCGCTATGCTATTATCTATGATACGGGAGAGGTGCGGCTTTTTGAAAAAAGATAATGAGAAGTATTTAATATGGATGATTATGTCTTTATTATGAGTTTTACGTTTATATTTTTTCAAAATTAAAATGATCTACAGACCTTCCTGCCTGCACGTATAGTGAGTGACAGTCAAACTATCTATTTAATAGAAGAGTCCCTTGACTAGTATATTTTATAATTATGTTATAAATAAAATATAAACAGTTACATAATAGATTTGCATGTACTTTCAATGCCATGATTGGCAGCAACAGATTAATGACAATGATAAAATAGTGAAATTAATCTTTTTAATATTGGAAGGGCTTTTTTATAATTAAGAAGGTTAGTTCACAATTTCATAACATTGTGATCATATTTCAGTCATGGGAAAAAGCATAGGATGGGATTGGATTTCACAAATAGATCATTCGATTGGAGCGTATGATCACGTGCCTTTCTAATTTCTGTATTAACACTAGCTCTCCGAATTCAGGAATAAATAGCCTTATCATTTAACGTAATAACCTTAACTAATGGGATTCGGTATGAATAAGAAAAAGCTACAGAAAGTAGCCGGCCCAAGATTATTTTCGTCTTACAGCGACTATATCCCCGGGTTTGGTAAACATCTGGCACGCTATGTAACCACGTTTATGGTTTGCTTTATGTTTGCAGCGGCTTCAGCGTTTGCTCAAAGTCATCAGGTTAGTGGAGTTGTAACTGATGCGAACACAGGCGATACCCTGCCTGGCGTTAACATATTAGTTGTTGGCACAGACTTGGGTACTACCACCAATCTAGATGGAGAATACTCTATCAGTATACCTAGCGGTGATGAAACACTTCGTTTTAGTTACATCGGTTATCAGCAACTTGCGGTTGGTGTAAACGGGCGTAATTCAATTGATGTGCAGTTAGAAACTTCAGTAATCAGTGGGGAAGAACTACTTGTTGTTGGTTATAGTTCCCAGCAGCGTCAAGATATCACTGGTTCAATCTCCGTTGTAAAAATGGACGACTTCGAGAGACTATCAGCAGGTGGCGATTTGGTTTCCAAACAGCTACAGGGTGTGGCTTCCGGTGTTTCGGTTGTTTCATCCGGTCAGCCGGGAGAGAGCCCAGACATCAGAATTCGCGGTATTAACACATTCGGAAATAATTCGCCTTTGGTGATTATAGACGGTGTTCCGGGAAATATTGAAAATCTTAACCCGAACGATGTTGAATCGATCCAGGTACTGAAAGATGCATCTGCTGCATCTATTTACGGAGCGAGAGCATCCAACGGTGTAATTGTTGTTACAACCAAAAAAGGTGGTGGTAATGTAGAAGTTAATTATCGCGGCTCTTATGGTGTAGACTGGCAGGGACGAGATAATCCCTGGGATATTGCTACCCCACAAGATCATGCGAATCTGGTCTGGACAGCGCTTGCGAATTCAGGTGCTCCGCAGCAACATCCACTTTATGGAAGCGGCGCAACACCAACTTTACCCGATTTTGTTGCCCCTGCTGGAGCCATGGAAGGCGAAGTTAACTTTGATGACTACTTTGTGATTCCTGAGTATACAGACGGAGGTCTCCTTGGGCAGTTCTACAGAATTACCAGGGCAAACAAGGAAGGAACCGACTGGTTCAATGAAATTATGAGAACTGCGAACACCAATCAGCACGACATATCTGTAAATGGTGGTAGTGAAATGGGTAACTTTCTGTTTTCTGTAAACTACCTCAACCAAGAAGGAACATTGATGAGAACGTTCCGTGATCGTATCACGATGAGAGCAAATACATCATTCAATCTTGGTGAAAATTTCAGAATTGGCGAAAACCTTCAATACACTGTAAGTGAATCACCAACAGTGGCTTCACTTACTGAGGGCAGTGCAATTGGTATGTCTTTCAGAGCTCAACCAATTATTCCTGTGTACGACATCAATGGAAACTTTGGTGGTACATCTGGTACAGGTACAGGTAATGCTCAAAATCCTGTTGCAGACATGGAACGAACTCGAAACAATGAGTCGCAAACAAGAAACCTCTTTGGTAATGTCTTTGCAGAATTAGACTTTCTTGAAAACTTCCGTGCAAGAACAACTTTCGGGGGTGAACTTTGGAACTGGTCATCAGAAAGTTTTGTGTTCCCCACTTACGAAAGGCAGGAAAATAATCCTCTTAATCAGCTGAACACTAGCCAGGGAACTGGATACAACTGGACCTGGACAAATACACTGCAATACACCGAAACCTTCGATCTTCATGATGTTGAAGTATTGGTAGGTACAGAGGCTTACAGAAACGCCGGTGAACAAAGAAATGCTAGTGTTGATGGGTTCTTCTCTTTTAACCCTGATTTTGTGAATCTCAGTACTGGTTCAGGAACTCCTGTTATTTCTAGCTTTAAATACGAAGATACACTCCTCTCATTTTTTGGACGAGTTGATTACAGCTATGACAACCGATATATCCTTGGATTGACCATTCGACGTGATGGTTCATCCAGATTCTTGAATAATCAGTGGGGATGGTTCCCGGCTGCTAGTGTTGGCTGGAGAATTAGCCAGGAAGAGTTTATGGCTGATGTTGACTGGATTAGTGATCTGCGACTTATTGGTGGATACGGAATTATGGGGAACCAAATTAACGTAGACCCTGCAAACGCATTTACACTGTTTACAGGTGACCAAGGAAACTCCTACTACTCTATTGATGGCAGTAACAACTCCATTCAGGAAGGATTCCGATTGTCAAGAATAGGTAATCCCAATGCAGAGTGGGAGAAAAACGTAACGGCAAACTTTGGATTTGATGCAAGTCTTTTTGACGAAAAATACCAGGTTTCTGTTGAATACTATTTCAAAGACGTTCAAGATCTGCTGTTCAACCCACAGTTAATCGGATCCTCCGGTGTGGCAACAGCTCCATTTGTGAACGTTGCAAATATGGAAAACCGTGGTATTGACGCAAGCCTTGCTCACTTTGGCCAAATCAGCAATGATTGGCAGTATAACGTGAACCTAACGTTTACTTCTTACTCTAATGAGATTAAGAAAATTGCTGACGATATTGATTTCTTTGCTCAGGAAGCCCGAAGATGGCCAGGTCAAACCTTTATTCGTAACGAAGTTGGCCAATCAGTGTCATCATTCTATGGGTACCAGATCGAAGGATTTTGGCAGTCACAGAGTGAAATTGACCAGGCTAACTCCGGTGCAGAAGGTGGTACTTATCAGCTAGATGCCGGCCCCGGACGTTTTCGGTATGCCGATATTAACGGTGATGGGCAGATAACAGCTGATGACCGAACATTCCTGGGAGATCCTAACCCGGATTTCACCTATGGAATTAGCTTTGGGATGAACTACAGAGCCTGGGACTTCAACATGTTCTGGTATGGATCACAGGGCAACGAAATTTGGAATCAGGTAAAATACTGGACCGACTTTTACGCATCCTTTATCGGAGCGAAAAGTAATACAGCCGTTTATGACTCATGGAGTCCGGAAAATCCAAACGCAACGGCTCCGATCCAGGAAAATGAGAACTTCCAAAGCACGGCCGGTACGCCAAACTCCTATTTTGTAGAAGATGGTTCGTACCTGAGACTGCGTAATTTACAGGTTGGATACTCCCTGCAGCCAAATATTCTTGACAGAGTTGGGATTAAAAACCTCAGACTGTATGTACAGGGAAATAACCTCGTAACATTTACCGGATACTCCGGACCCGATCCTGAAATTGGATTCTTCCCCGGTGATGGTGGTGGTGGTTCAACAAACTTTGGTATTGATGAAGGTCAGTATCCAACTCCCAAGCAGTTTCTGTTTGGTATAAACCTCACCATTTAACCGCATGAAAGACTTTCGAAAGAAATTTTATCATGAATTTTTAAAAAAAAATTATATACACATGAAACCAATAAATAAAATGCGCAGTAGTTTAGGAGTCGTACTCGTGGCAGCGTTAGTGCTGTTTACATACGGGTGCGACGATTTTCTCGACGTTCCTGCAAAGGGATCGCTGAGTGAAGATGTACTTGCAGATGAGCAGGGTGTGGAAACACTGCTGATTGGTGCATATGCAGCTTTAGATGGGGCCGGAATTTCCGGTAACCCGTGGGAAGCAGCAGGCCACAACTGGATTTACGGTTCCGTAGTGGGTGGCGATGCCCATAAAGGTACAGAGGCCGGTGACCAGAGTGCCATCAACCCGATGATGCGTGGGCAGTTTTTGCCTACTGAAGGATTCTTCAATACGTTTTGGAGAGTTCGTTATGAGGGAATTTCTCGATCAAACGCTACTCTCAGAGTTGCAGCCAATGTAGAAGGCATGCCAGAGCAAGAAAGGTTAAATGTTGTTGCTCAGGCTCGCTTTTTGAGAGGACACTACTACTTCGATCTTACACGCATGTTTAACGAAGTACCGTGGATTGATGAAGAGACGGATGAATTCAATCAGCCTAATGACAGAGTACTCTGGCCAGAGATTGAAGCAGACTTTCAGTTTGCATTCGATAACCTCCCAGAAACACAAGGGCAACGAGCTCGTGCGAATAAATGGGCGGCAGGTGCTTATCTTGGAAAAGTTTACCTCTATCAAGGCAAATATCAGGAAGCCAAAAATATGTTCGATCAGGTTATTGCCAGTGGCGTTACAGCCGAGGGCGTACCTTACGATTTGGCAAATGGCTATTGGGATAACTGGAATCCTGCTTTAGAGGGTGGGTTACCGGAAGCCGTTTTCTTTGTACAGCAGGTTGCTAATGATGGATCTGGTACAATCAACAACGCAAACCAGGGAATGATGCTTAACTTCCCAAACTCAGCAGGACTCCGTTGCTGTGGATTCTACCAGCCAACACACGATTTGGTAAACTCATATCGTACGGAAGGCGGATTACCAATACTTGACGGTTTCAATGATGAAATGGTTACCAGTGACCTTGGAGTTGCATCAGATCAGCAGTTCCAGCCATATGAAGGTGAAGTAGACCCTCGATTAGACTGGAACGTTGGACGACGTGGTATGCCTTATCATGACTGGGGCCCCTTCCCTGGAGAACGATGGGTACGTAACCAAGCCTATGGTGGACCCTACCATGCCAAGAAAAATGTTTACTGGCAATCACAAGAGCAGTTTGCTGACAACTCTTCCTGGGCTCCGGGTACCGCCATTAACATTCCAATCATACGCTTTGCTGATGTATTGTTAATGTCTGCAGAAGCCGATATTGAAGTTGGAAACCTGGAATCAGCTCGTCAAAAAGTAAACCGTGTACGTGAGCGTGCAGCTCGGCCAGACACATGGGTAAGTAATGACCTGAACCGCGGATATGCTTTTGCAATCGTAGGAACTGAATCCGAAGTTACGGATGAAACAGGTATTACTGCCGGTCAGTGGGTTGTTGTAGAAGATACGCAGTCCACATACACCTTCCTTGGTGGAGACCCAACAAGTCTCGCAAATTGGAATCGTTACGATGAAGCTAACTACAACATCTCACTGTATAATAATGCATGGACAGATGCGAATGTAGCGCGTGATGCAGTCCGTTTGGAACGACGAATTGAACTTGCAATGGAAGGGCATCGATTCTATGACTTAGTTCGATGGGGAATTGCACAGGAGGAGATGACTCGTTTCTACAACTACGAAGGCAATCTATTCCCTGCCAATGGATTTGAGGGGGGGCAGTTCAGAAATGAATACTTCCCAATTCCACAGGATCAGATTGACTTAAGTCAGGGACTTCTTGAACAAAATTCCGGCTACTAAAGTCGGTCTTGTAATCATACTCAGGCACATTCAGTAATTCTGGATGTGCCTTTTTTTATGATTGCTGATTTAGATAAGTAGTAATTACTATTCGCTGCGATCCAATAGTTCGACGGCATTGAAAGCAGACTGAATTACCAACGGAATACCGCCGCCCGGATGCGTGCTGCCGCCTACCATATACAGGTTGCTGAGAGAACGAACTTTATTACGGGGCCTGATGAAAGCAGAAAACGTGCTATTGGACGAAGTGCCGTAGATACTACCCTTATTGGATCTATACTTTTCATAAAAATCTTCAGGGGTAATTATGGAGATATATTCAACGGAATCCCTGAGTCCTGTGAGCCCGCGATGTTCAAGCTCATCTATAATTTTATCTCTGTAAATGCCTGTCCATCTGTTCCAGTCTTGATTTTCAGCAAGGTAGGGAGCATTTACCAGGATAAACAGGTTTGAACTTCCGTCCGGTGCGTGGTCGCTGTCGCTATAGGAAGTGTTGGCAACGTAAATCGTTGGATCTGATGGCAGAACCTTTCTTTCAAATATGTCTTTAAATTCCTTCCTGTAGTCTTCCGAAAAGAAAATATTGTGATGCCTCAGCTGATCCCATTTTTGGCTACAACCAAGCAAAATGACAAATCCTGAACATGAGGGTTCAATCTTTCTCTGCCTTTTTTTCTTTCTCTTTGAAATGGCACCTTCTGGCAAAAGAGACAAAATGGTTTCCGATGCATCAGCATTTGAGAATAGAACATCACAAGTAAACATGTTATTACCTGATGTGGTACATCCGGTAATCCTGTCGTTTTCAGTTTGGAAAGATTCTATTTCCGTTGAAAAGTGAAACTCAACTCCCACTTTCTCACATAAAGAAAAGAGTGCCTGAGCAATCGAATAGAGCCCGCCATGGACGTAAAAGCCTCCCTGGTTCAGCTCCACATGGGGAATGACGTTCAGAGTCGCTGGAGCCTGGTAGGGAGAGGAGCCATTGTACGTTGTAAATCGTTTGAAAAATTTCCGTAAATGAGGTGAAACTACATATTCATCCACTTTCTTTGATACCGTTGATAGAGCGTCAATATCAAGCATATCGCGGAACTTCAGGCTTTTCAAATCCTGAAGTTCATAAAGCGGGTTAAACAGAAACGCATCTGCAGTTTTGTTGTAGATATCTTCTGAGCGATTTAAAAAAGATCTGTAGCCTTTTACGTCCTGAGGTGCAAATCTCTCTATTTCTTCTACCGTTTTCTGCCGGTCTGCAAAGTTATCAAAAAGGGTTCCGTCTTTATAAAAATAGCGGCATATCGGGTCAACCTCAGAAAGCTGAAGATAATCATCTAAAGACTCGCCACACTCCCTGAACACGTTTTCCAGCAAAAAAGGCATGGTTAGCAATGAGGGACCTGTGTCAAACCGGTAGCCACTGGCTTTAACTTCCTGCATTTTACCTCCCGGCCGCGTGTTTTTTTCGAACGCGGTTACCTTATGCCCCCTGGAGGCCAGTATGGCTGCGGCAGTTAATCCGCCAATTCCCGCTCCAACTACAATGATGTTTTTTTGCTCCATTCTTTAAAATACCTGATGTAAACTGAACACCTGACCCAAAGTATCTATTTGGCGGTTAGCCTGGCTACAGCTTCGATATGATACGTCTGTGGAAACATATCGACCGGCTGGATGCTTTCAACATTGTATACCTCTTTTAGCTCCTTAAGGTCGCGTGCCATTGTAGATGGGTTACAACTAACATACACGATTCGTTCAGTTTTAAGCTCTGAAAGCTGCTTTACAACATCAGGGTGCATACCCGAACGCGGAGGATCCGTAATGATACAGTCGGGCTTCCCGGAATTTGAAATGAAATCGTCATTAAGGGTGTCTTTCATGTCTCCGAGCACAAAATCCACGTTATCAATACCGTTCTCTTTCTTGTTGAAGTTTGCATTTTCAATAGCAACATCAACCAGTTCAATACCGGTCACTTTGTCGAACGAGTCAGCCATAAAAAGAGACAGGGTGCCAACTCCGCAATATAGATCAAACAGATGCTTTCCGGCTGCCCCGCCGGCGTAATCTATTGCTACGGAATAGAGTTTTTCTGCCTGACGCGTATTGGTCTGGAAAAATGCATTTGCATGAATTTTAAACGAAAGGTTTCCAATGTTGTCGACAATATATCCATTTCCATGGATCGTTATTTCATATCGCCCAACAGCGGTGGGGTTTGGCTGGTCGTTGATATTATTGACAATTGTAGTGATCTCTGGGAACTGTTCCATCAGTTCTGCAGATAGGGATTGGATGATATCCGGGCGGTCTTCATTCGTTACAAAATTCACCATCAGGTCATCCGTATAATGTGAATTCCTGATGACCAGATTTCTCATAAAACCGGTTCGCTTGTACGTGTCATAAGCTTCTATTCCGTTATCCATGCAGTAGGCACGAACAAAATCCAGTAACCTGAAAGAGATGGGATCCTGTAAATGGCACTCATTGAGATTCAGAATCTTATCGAATCGTCCCGGGGCGTGCAGACCTGCAGAAAAACCGCTGTCGTCAACAAATTCATCCGACTTAATTTCAGCATCGCTAAGCCAGCGGCGGGTCCCAAAGCTGTACTCCATCTTGTTTCTGTAATACAGTGGCTCATCACACCCGATTATGGGCTGCACAAGATTGGGATCCATATGAGCGATGCGTTCAATATGATCCCGAACATGCTGCTCTTTATACTCTAATTGTGAAGAATAGGGAATATGTTGCCAGGTACAGCCGCCACATGAATTGGCGTGGGAGCATGTTGGTTCAACGCGTATATCTGATGGCTCAATAATTTGCTGAACTTTGGCCTCCAAAAACTTCTTCTTCTTTTTTACGACCATAGCCTCAACAACATCACCCGGAGCCGTGCCCGGAATAAATATGGCCATTCCATTATGTTTGGCAATCCCCTTGCCCTTAAACGCTGTTGATTCTACTGTAAGCTGTAACGTTTGGCCTTTTTTTATGCCCATTAATGAAGTGAATAGAATTTAAATTTCGGAGTTTAGCAGTATATCGAATGCTTTTTTAGAGCCCAACTCAGATGTGAGAACTTTCATTGTCTGTTCAAGCTGCTTCATCGATTTCGTTGAGATGGCTTCGAGAAACTTTACGGCTGTTTCCGGATGTCGTTTCTTCAGTGTTTCAAAGTCGGGCTTAAAGAAGCCAAGAAGCTTACAATCGGTAACGCAATATGCCGTGTAAAGACGCTGTATTTCATATCCGATGGATAGTAATCCAAACTCAGCCGGATTCGTAAATTCGGTCGAAAATTGGCTTTCTGATGATTCAGAATCACTTTTTTTTGTACTTCCCTGCTTGTTTACGCTGAGCCTAACCGTTCCTTCCTGAATAAAATACATCCCCGTTCCGGGATCATCTTTGTAGAATATATACTCGCCGGCTTTGAAGGTTCTGTGGTGGCATAGTTGAAGAATTTCATACCGCTCAAGAGCATTCAGGTTTTTTAAAAGACTTGAATTAAAAACAATATTTCCCTGCTTTTTGAGCTTCTTTAAGTCATTTTTCTTAAACATAGTACTTAACTAAAATGAGTGTCCAATTCCGAATGTAAAGTATGCATTTTTATTCTGAAACCAACCCTGCTCAAGGTCATGAACTCTAAAGGTCAAATCGAATCGGGCCACGATAAACTCCCAGTCCAGGCGCAGCCCTAGACCAGAGCCCACAGCGATTTGCTTGTAGAAAGAATCTAAGAAAAATTTCCCATCTCTCAGTAGTTCCTGGTTATCGGCATCTCGGAAAGTATTTTTTGGACCATACCAAACATTTCCCGCATCAGTATGCCAGGCCAATTCCCATTGTGCCGTAAGAACATCCCGCATAATAACCTGCCTGAACTCTTTGAATAAAGCGAGCTTAATTTCACCCCCAGGTATGGTTACCTCATCCGGGCTGATGTTGCCAGGCCCCAGTCGAAATGGATTCCATCCACGAATATCGTTACTGCCGCCCGCAAAAAAGCGCCTGTTTAGAGGAATTGTGCTGCTTTGGCCAATAGGTTGAGCCATTCCACCAAACGCTCTGAAAGAAAAAATGGTGTTTTGGGTTAATGGAATGTACCGTCTGTAGTCGGCAGACAACTTTATAAATCGGCTGTAGCTCAATGAATTTGAAGAAATCCCAAAAGGTGAGGGGAGGGTTTCTTCAAGATCACCAGGCGTTACCACAAACCGATCTAACAAGTAGGGGATATTTCCACCCAGTGCAAGGGAAACTTCACTAAAAAAACCGAAATTACGCTTAATCAGATTGGTATTCTGATTTCTAACGCTATACCGGATAATGGATGAAAACTGAGGATCGAAATCTTGCGATATTCGTAAAAATTCAAACGAATTTTCGCCAAACTCATTAATCAAATTTTGTCTGAACTGACTGGACGGGCTGGTATCTACAATATCCAGCTCAAAGAGATCTAAAAGGCTTGTAACTCTATCGGAGTGCTGAACTTCGTAGCGCAGATTAAAACGAATATCGGTGTTGATGTCGAAAAATAGCTGATCAGACTGGCTGTAAGTTAAAGAGTAGGTAGTTCTGCTGTTGTCAACCCAGGATCGATTTTGATAGGTTCTGAATGGAAAATTTAATCGAGGAACCGAATATTCTCCCCGAACCTCATAACTTTGAAAGATGGCTGAACCCGTTGAAGTTCTTCTTCCCGAACTGTCTCTGGGTGCAATTTCACTAAGTGTGCCTGAAGTTACAAATTCCAGATTCGTATTGAGGCTCAGCGTAAAATTTTCGGCACGGCCAAAAAGATTATTGTTGTTGTAGTTAATTCCGGCTCCGGTACCAAAGCCATAGCGTCTCATTCCAAAAAATTCAGAATTGATAGAGTGCCTTGGCAATGTTTGAAGATCAAAATAAGCAGGAATATATTCGCTGGTGAAATCTGGCTGTGAAGTCTCTTCATTCAGGCCAAATCGGCGGACGGTTAAGTTACCCAAACTCTGATAGGAACGAATGGTTCTTAAATAGAGAGATTGATTGTAAAGATCACCCGGATTGAACTTCAGCTGATCTGTTAACAGGCTGAAATCGGTTTGAGCCTGCCGGTTCTTTTTTAGTTCAATAGTTCTCTTGGTTGAAGAGATATCGTCTAAGGTAATGGTAAGTGAGTCCTGAAAGATCTCATCCCCGCCGGGACCTCTTAGTGATATAAAGATATCACCAAACGTAAATGTTTCGCCCGGATTAATTGTGAAAAGGATGTCTATGGAGTTTGGATTATTTTCAAATCGTTTAACAAGTGCTTTTACTGAGTCTCTTTGTACAGATGCGTAGCCATTATCTTTAAGAAAATTGATAATTCGGGTCTGTTCTTCTCTGAGCTGCTGAACCCGATACGCTCCTGAGTAAGCGAATGTCGAATCGTTAAGCATTGTAGATGAGAATACACTGGAGTTATAAAAGCGTTCCTTTTTTCCAGGCTCCTGATCAAAATTGGGCAGGCCGGTATATGCAACCGAATTTATTGTGGAGACGGGCCCCTCTTTAATCAAAAAAGATACCTCAACCCTGTTTGTTCGATATTCAACGATAGAAGAGTCTACTTCAACATCCAGATAGCCCAGGTTTTCATAAAATATCCTGATGCGTTCCAAATCGTTTGCAACTGTTTCCCTATCAAGGTATCTGGGTTCCTCACCAACACCGAATAATTGCCATGTATAGTACCATGGAGTAAACCGTTTAATTCCCAAAAATTCTCGGTTTGTTCGGGTTCTTACAAGGGTTTCTAACGAGTAGTTGGATACATTTTCGTTACCTGAAAACCGAATCTTTCTTACTACCTTTTCAGAATCCGATTCAGAAATTCCACTGTCCTGCCCGTTTTGTGCAAAGGTGACCTCTGCCATCAGAAAAAAAATAGTAAGAAAGAGAGATGGCAGATAGATGAATTTCATTCAATGCATAACTTTGAAGATGCGTAGTTCAATCTGTAAAAGATACTGCCTTCTAAACGATTAATCTCTTGTAGTATTTTTAAAGCCTGGTGGAAAAATTAAACGTCATCGTAATCGAACCCTTCGTCTTCTTCACCATGGAAAAAGTCTTCCTTTCGAATGTAGTCGGGCCAGATGTCTTCAATGCCTTCGTACATTGTTTCTTCTCCTTCCTCAATTTCATCAAGTTCATAAAGATTATTGATGGCTTGTTGAGGTAATCCATTTCTTTCAGCCCATTCAATAAGTTCTTCTCTTGTAGCCGGAAAAGGTGCTTCATCGAGTGCTGCGGCTAATTCTACTGTCCAGATCATATGTAATATTTATTGGTTATCGTTATTTCGTTAATCTTTTTGCTTGTAATAAACGGATGTATATGAGAAATGCAAATTTTAAGTGCGCAAAACTACAACATTTTTCATAACTCCTCTAATAGGTGAGGTAAATATTTTTTATCTTCAAATTGTTCCAACTAATAAATAATCAAAATAGGATATAAGTATGAGTATGCCAGGTGGTTTTGAAATGGTTATTATTGTTCTCGTAATTTTGCTGCTTTTTGGGGCGAAACGAATACCCGAGCTTGCACGCGGAGTGGGACAGGGTATTAAAGAATTTCGCAGAGCCTCAGATGATATCAAAAAAGAAATTGACAAAGGCAAAGAGGATATCGATAACGCTACCAAATACACAGAAAAAGAAGAAAAAACCAGCAGTTCTCAATGAAAAACAGGCTCGCAGTACAGGAGCAAATCAAATCCGGTAAGACCAGCCTTCCAGAGATTGTTGAATCCTATATTCAAACAATTAAGTCGTCAAATCCGGACATTAATGCATTTGTTCATTTCAATGAAGAAGATGTTCGGAAAAGGGCATCTGACATTCAAAAGAAAATTGACAAAAACGAAGCAGGCGCACTTGCAGGGTACGTTGTTGGCATTAAAGACGTAATCTGTGAGAAAGGAAAAAAAGTAACGTGCTCAAGCAATATCCTTCGAAATTTTGAGAGCATTTATGATGCTACCGTAATCAAGAAGTTACTCGCTGAAGATGCGCTGCTTATCGGTCGAACAAATATGGATGAGTTTGCGATGGGATCTTCCACAGAGAACTCCTTTTTCGGGCCGACAAAAAATCCACATAACACTGATTTTGTCGTAGGTGGATCCAGCGGGGGAAGCGCAGCCGCAGTCGCCGCAAACATGTGTGATGTAACGCTGGGTTCAGATACAGGGGGTTCTATCCGTCAGCCCGCTTCTTATTGTGGCGTTGTAGGGTTGAAACCCACATACAGCAGGGTCTCTAGGTATGGCTTGGTGGCTTATGCATCATCATTCGACTCCATAGGTCCGTTTGCGCACAATGTTACCGACGCCGCCGTTATCCTCGAACACATTTCGGGCCATGATCCTCACGATAACTCATCGTCTGATATAAATGTAGACCCATATAGTGAAGAACTTGATGATTTATCGCGGAGATTGACGGTAGGGGTGCCAAAAGAGTATTTCGGTGAAGGACTTGATCCTGAAATCAAATCCGGTATTGAAGCTCAGCTAAGTGCACTCGAGAATATGAATGTTGAGCTAAAAGCTGTAACGCTCCCTCATATGAAGTACGCAATCTCCACGTATTACATTCTCGCTACGGCTGAAGCGTCCAGTAACCTTGCACGTTATGATGGAGTGAGGTATGGCCACAGGGCTGATTTTAAGAAAATAGAAGAGGAGCTTGGCAAGGATCGTGAAGAAATACGAAGTTCCATGAAAGGAAAATCGGCAGCTGATATCGAAAACGCTTTTGTTGATCTTGATTCACCACTTGTAAGGCTGTATAAAAAATCCAGAACCGAAGGGTTTGGGAAAGAAGTGAAACGAAGAATTTTGTTGGGTACATATGTTTTGAGCGCAGGATATTACGATGCCTATTACGCCAAAGCTCAAAAAGTTCGCCGACTCATCAAGAATGATTTCTTAAAAGCTTTTGAAAGTGTAGATGTGATTGTTTCACCAACTGCTCCAACAACAGCTTTTAAACTTGGCGAGAAGAGTAACGATCCTCTTCAAATGTATCTGAACGATATTTATACGATTTCGGCGAATCTTGCAGGAATTTGCGGAATAAGTGTACCAGCTGGTACACATTCAAATGGTCTTCCATACGGCATTCAGTTTATGGGGAATTCTTTTCATGAAAAAGATATCCTCGCTGCAGCACGGAGAATTGAACTTCTTCATTCGGATAACGAATAAATTTGTAATCTGTGAACAGACTCAAAGGAAAATACTGCCTGATAACCGGAGCAACATCTGGTATTGGGCTGGCTGCCGCAGAAATATTTGCGGAGGCCGGTTGTAGTCTGGGTATTACCGGCCGCAGAGAGGAGAGATTGATATCTGTGAAACAACGGCTGGAATCTGAGCATAACATTGATGTGGATCTGTTTGCCTTTGATGTTCGTGAAAGGAATGCATGTAAAGAGTGTATAGACTCCATAAATCGACCAATCGACATTTTGCTGAATAATGCGGGACTGGCTTCTGGTAAAGACGCTGTTTACGATGCAGATTTTTCCGACTGGGACGCCATGATCGATACCAATCTGAAGGGGTTACTCTCGATGACCCGGTTTGTATCTGAAAGAATGAGAGAGAGAAACGAGGGGCATATCATCAATATTGGATCTGTAGCCGGTCACGAAGCCTATCCCGGGGGAAGTGTTTACTGTGCAACGAAGCATGGCGTTAAAGCCATTACTGAAAGCACAAAGATGGACCTAAAGGATACAGCCATTCGCGTGAGCTCTGTATCTCCCGGTTTGGTGGAAACAGAGTTTAGTAAAGTACGATTTCACGGTGATGAGGAGGCTGCAGATCAGGTATATGATAATCTTAAACCATTAACAGCCGAGGACATTGCTGAAATTATTCTTTTTATTGCAAATCGTCCGCCTCACGTAAATATTCTTGATACCCTTGTATATCCTGTTGCGCAGTCGTCTGCAACCATTGTGCACAGAGATAATCACTGAGTTCACGCTTTTATCTTCAATTCAATTATATGCTGCAATCCAGGTACATACTCGTATCCGTACTTTTAACAGGAATGTTTTTTTTGATTATATCCTGCTCACAGGAGCCTCAGTTTAAGTTTACGGATCAGGGACGAGACGTTCCGGCTTTTGATGCAGATAGTACCTTCAGATTCGTTGAAGAGCAATTGGCTTTTGGTCCCAGGGTTCCAAATAGTGAGGCTCACAGACAGGCTATTCAATATTTCAATTCACATTTTCGGGAGACAGCAGGTGATAGATCTGTTTTTGTGCAGTCTTTTACAACAGAAGCGTATGGCGATTCTCTGCAGCTTTATAATTTAATTGCAGCTTTTTCGCCCGAAAAGAAAGACAGGATTTTATTGGCAGCCCATTGGGATTCACGTCCCCGGTCTGAAATGGATGAAAATGATCCCGACAAACCGGTACCCGGAGCCGATGACGGGGGAAGTGGCGTGGCCGTCTTAATGGAACTTGCCCGAATATTTCGTGATAACCCACCCCCAATTGGTGTTGACATAATTTTATTTGACGGAGAGGATTATGGGGAATCCGGAGATCTGGAATACTATTTTCTTGGTTCAAGACACTGGAGCCAAAACCCACCAGTTGAAGGATATAATCCCCGCTTTGCAATTCTTCTTGACATGGTAGGTGGAAGAGGGGCCCAGTTTCCAAAAGAAGGCTATTCAATGGAATATGCGCCCTCTCTAGTAAATGAAATTTGGCGGATTGGCCAGGAGTTTGGATATGGGGATCTGTTTCTTGACGAAATGGGGCAAAGGGTAGCTGATGACCATATCATTGTTCAGAGAATAACCGGTATTCCGATGATTAACATCATACATCACTACGTTAATGAACAGGGAAACCTGGAGTTTGCAGAATATTGGCATACTCAAAACGATAATATCAACATCATCGATAAGGAAGTGATGGGGAAAGTTGGTAACGTATTACTGGAGTTAATCTATAATCGAGTTCCCACTGATGAGCTACCTTAAATTTGTTTTTACGGTCCCGGAGCATCTGCAAGAGCATTTTATCGCAGAACTGATGGATATGGATTTTTATGGTTTTGAACAGTTCGATAACGAGCTGATCGCATACGTTGAAAAGCGACGATTCAATGACTCTAATCGAGAACATATAGAGCAGCTTACAGCACTGTTTCCAGGATGTAGTTATCAGGAAATGGATGAGATAGAAGAACAAAACTGGAATGAAGGCTGGGAAAAGACCATCCAGCCTCAAGCGATTGGAACATTTCTGGTAAAACCAACCTGGTCGAAAGTAAATCCGAAAAAGGGCCAAATTTTGCTCGAAATTGATCCCAAAATGGCATTTGGAACCGGCTACCACGCAACAACAAGGCTTGCTCTGCGGCAAATTTCAGAATTGGACTGCACCGAATTGAAGGTGATGGATGCGGGAACGGGTACCGGTATTTTAGGAATTGCAGCAATTAAAAAAGGGGCTTCGCATGCAGTTGGTTTCGATACGGATCCCTGGAGCGAAGAAAATGCCGTAGAAAATACCTACATCAATCAGGTGCAGGATTCATTTGACGTTCGTCTTGGAGGAATAGAACAGATTCAGGACGATGAAATCTTCGACCTGTCTGTAGCAAACATCAATCGAAATGTAATTCTTGAGATTCTTGAATTTTTAGCCGTGCATACAAAGCCCGGCGGACAAGTCTTGATAACGGGATTGTTAAACACAGATGAAGAGATCATCAGAAATAAGCTAGATGCGCTGCCTCTAACTGTGATGGATTTGACAAGTGAAGATGAGTGGATTCTATTTCATTTAAAGAGAGAAGGATGATACGCGCCTCTATTGATATCGGAACCAATTCCGTTCTTTTGCTGGTCGCTGATGTTACGGATAGCAGAATTGATGTTTTGTATGAAGAACAGCACGTTCCACGACTCGGTAAAAACGTCGATAAAGACCGTTCCCTCCATTCTGACAGTCAAGACAGGGTGATTACTGTACTAAAATCGTTTCAAAAAAGATTAGAAAATGAAACCCCTGAATTGAAAGAACAGCCAATCGTGACTGCCACAAGTGCGGTGCGGGATGCCTCAAACAGGGATGAATTCCTGAAGAAAGTTGAGAAAGAGTTAGGATGGGAGATCAGAATATTAAGTGGAGATGAGGAGGCAGAAACCACTTATACCGGGGCAGTATCAGTGTTAAGCACGGACGATATTTCAAGACCGGTGATCATCGACATAGGAGGAGGAAGCACTGAATTCGCAGCCGGGGAAAATTTACAGTTTAAAACCGGGATATCCCTAAACATTGGGAGTGTTCGATTTACGGAGCGATATTTTCATAATGACCCGCCTTTATCTGAAGAAATTAGTTCTGCCAGAAAAGCAATCGAAGCGGAAATACGCAATCTTGGAGATGTATTTAGAAGTGGCGCTCTGATTGGGGTTGCGGGTACAGTAACATCCATTGCAGCCATTGAGATGGGTTTGGATGGATATGAATCAGAAAAGCTGAATGGCTACAGGCTCAAAAAAAGAACGATTGAGCAATTTATTCAGGAGTTTTCGGAAACAAAATCAGAGATCATCGAGAAGAAATATCCACCGTTTTTAACGGGAAGGGGAGAAGTAATTCTTGCGGGGATACTGATTCTGGATGAATTTATGAAAATGACCGAGAGGGATGAGCTGATTATCTCTACAGGTGGAATTCGGCATGGGATACTTCTTAAATAAAAAAAGGTGTTACACAAAATAGCATAACACCCTGTTTTGAAATTATATAGTAATTAATTGATTGGGAAACGGAGTCCTGCAGAAAGTACCAGCTGATCAGCTGAACTGAGAGCATATTTTAACTCTGCATATAGATCAGCAAAACCTAATCCATATTCCAAACCTGCACCCACATTAAGGCCAATTTCTGTTTCGCTAACATCGCCGCCCCCGAAACCCTGAAAAGCGGGAATATCATAAGAGAACGTAGCAAAATTCAAACCTCCCAATGCATAGACTATAAGATCTTCTTCAGTAACAAACAGATAGTGCCCGTTTGCATTTATCTCAAACCACGTAAGATCAGCACCAAATCCACTGTCATCTCCGGTTAAGTAATAAATAAAATCAACTCCGGCTCGGAAATCTTCATTAATGGTATAAACACCTCCAGCCTGAATTCCCAACTCTTCAATTTCAGTTCCGTATGCTAACCCACCCCCAACAGATATCTGTGCAGTTGCAATTTGACTAAATGCGAGAGATATAAAAGCAGCAAATAGTATACAGGTTAATTTTTTCATGATATTTGTATTTGTTATTTGGTTAAGTGATGGCACAGAAGCTAAGTAACTAAAACTTCCGAACCTGTTAGTTAATTTTAATGAATTTAAAGTACAAACGGTATACGTTTGTTTGACTTATTTCATGCTTAATGCGAAAAATTAACCGCAGTTCTATCACTGGTTCCAGCAAAATTCAATATGCTTATAGACAGATTGCGGGGCAATGAATTAAGATTCATAAAAATGGAAAGAAAAAGAAAAAAATCCAGAATATGATCGCGAGAGTATATAATTTTACTAAGATTTTGAACGATAGAAATCTGTTCCAGATTGCATAATTTTCATCAGTAATGGGTTTGGCCGGTATCTTTCCTCGGAATAAAAATCACGAAGGTCTTGCATAGTAGCCAGCACGTTCTCCACACCTATCTCATCACACCACTCAAGTAGTCCTTTTGGATAGTTAACCCCATTTTTCATGGCCAAATCTACATCTCTGACACTAGCAACATTCATATAAACAGCATCCGCTGCTTCATTGATCAACATGGCGAGGATGCGGTTAAAAATGGTCTGACCCAGCTTTTCATTTGTATCGGGTTCCGCATTCATTTCAGGGTTCTGATAATTATAAAACCCGATACCGCTCTTTTTTCCTAGTCTTCCCGCTTCAACCATTCTCTTTTGTGCAAATGATGGTTTGAACCGGGGATCGTAATAAAAAGCTTCAAATACCGATTCTGTTACTTTATAATTTACATCGAGCCCGATAAGGTCCATCAGCTCAAACGGGCCCATTTTAAAGCCTCCAATCTCTTTCATGGCCCAATCAATAGTCGGGGCATCTGCAATTCCCTCTTCATAAATCCGGAGAGCTTCCCCGTAAAAAGGCCGGGCAACACGGTTCACGATAAAACCGGGAGTGTCTTTGACAAGAACCGTCACTTTTTTCCAGCTATCTATGAGTTGTTTTGCTGATTGTGTTATTGAGTCTGGGGTAGAAATTCCGGGGATGATTTCCACCAATTTCATTATCGGTGCCGGGTTAAAAAAATGAGCCCCCAAAAAACGCTCAGGCTTTTTCAAGGCAGATGAGATGGAAGCGATGGAAAGGGAAGAAGTGTTTGTAGCCAGGATACATTGTTTGGAAACAATGGCCTCTAATCTGGCAAACTGGTCTTTCTTGGCCTGCAGATCTTCAATGATCGCTTCGAGTACGATATCACATTTTTTGAAATCGTTCAGATGATCCACATAATGGATACGGTTTAAGATTCCGGAAACCTCAGACCGGGTCATGCGTTCCTTTTCTACCTGCCGGTTTAAAATCTTTTCTAATCCCTTTTTAGATTTTTCGAGCTGACCGGGATATGAATCATAAAGAAAAACGGTGTGGCCAAAAGTGGATGCAATTTGTGCAATACCGGTCCCCATCGTTCCGGCTCCCAGGACTCCTGCAGTAGCTTTATTATCTATACTCATGCTCAATAAATTTGTGAATTATCTATGTGGCAAAAAATAAACAATCATCTGTCAAAACCAAGTATTGTAGATTAAAAGAGAATTTGCTATCATAATGATATCAAAAAACAAATAAATGATTATGCCTGATGTATTAGTTAGAAATATTGACAATAAAACTCTTGAGAACTTAAAAAAAAGAGCCAAGAGAAACAGTAGGTCCCTTCAAGCTGAATTGAAATCTCTTTTGGAAGCATATGGGCAGTCAAATATTGAAGAAACTAAAAATATGGTGAGAGAAGAATTAGCAAAATATCGTGCCGAAGGAAGAAGATTCTCGGATAGTGTAGATGATTTAAGAGAAATAAGAAATCGATGAGTGATGTAGTTCTTGATGCATCAATTGCTGCTAAATGGATATTTTGGGAGTCAGGATCCGATTTGGCTCAGGCCTTATTGGATGAGCAGTATTTATTTTTTGTCCCAGATATTTTTTTTGTAGAAATGGACGCTATTATTGCAAAAAAATTCAGAAAAAGAGAGTTGACCAGCGATGAAGCTTATGTCAAAAGAGCACAAGTTCAACGATTAGCACTGGAAAAATGGTCTCACCTCAGTTTGGCGGACGTAGCTTTTGATATTTCAGTGACACTAACCGTAACTATCTATGATGCCATCTACCTTGCACTTGCAGTTGAGAAAGAAACAGTGATGTGGACTGCAGATGACCGCTTGGTAAGAGGAATAAGAAATACTTTTTTATCTGATTATATTATCAATCCTTTACATACAAAATAAGATGAATGGATTTGCTCATTTTCCTTTAAACACTTGTTTTCTCTTTTCCAGAAAAGCTTGAACCCCTTCTTTGTAGTCTTCCGTTTTACCCGCTTCAGCCTGCAGATCTGCTTCGAGTGAAAGCTGCTCCTCAAGAGTGTTATTGTATGACGCATTGATTGCTTTTTTGTAGAGGCCAAATCCTTTAGTGGGCATGGCAGCGAGTTTTGCCGCAATTTTCTCTGCCTCCTCGGCAAGATGATCGTGATCAACAACTTTGGTTATGAGACCATATTCGACAGCCTTCCCGGCAGTGAGCTTTTCATCGAGCAGGTAAAGAGCATTAGTGCGGGCCATGCCGGCAAGTCGCGGTAAAAACCACGTTCCGCCGCTGTCGGGAATCAATCCGATTTTACTAAATGCCTGAACAAAAATAGCCTCTTTTGATGCGATGATGATATCACAGGCGAACGCGATATTGGCTCCGGCACCGGCAGCCGTCCCCTGAACAGCACAAACAACCGGTTTTTCTAAATTCCGAATAGTTCTGATAATGGGATTATATGAGGTCTCGACGGTATCGGCGAGGGAATAGGTTTTCTGTTTTGCACGCTCGGTTACCTCCGGTAAATCCTGTCCGCCGCAAAATGCCTTCCCGGTTGCTCTTAATACCACACACCGGACACTATCGGGTTTTGCACTGTTCAATGCTTCCTGAAGCTCAAGTGCCATTGGCTCTGTAAAACTGTTGTATTTTTCGGGACGATTCAGCGTGATGGTTAGAATAGAATTCTGCAGGTTGGTATTTATCAGGGACATTTCTTGAGTAGTGAGTAGTGAGTAGTGAGTTTGAAAAGTGTTCAAAAATGAAAAACTGGCTTGGATTTTAAATGTTAACTAAAGAGTGCGCATTTGAAAAACTATACATATAAATTTCTACCTGCTACCTGCTACCTGCTACCTGCTACCTGCTACTATTTCATATACATTTAAAATGTTCAAAAGGCTGGTTACAGCCATGACAATAATATTGCGATTTACAGGCCGTTGAGCCAAATTCGCTTTGAAGTTCGGTATCCATGGAGTCGCAAAAAGGACAGGGAACAATTTTGTTCTTGTTTTTTAATGAAGCCAGAAAGTCATCATCCGTTTCAGTTTTATCCGGAGGGGCAATACCGTAATCTTTTAACTTTTGTTTGGCGTAGTCGGTCATCCAGTCGGTTGTCCAGCTTTCCTTGAAGTCTGTTTTTACGTCAAATTGCCTGATTCCCTTTTCTTTGAGCTTCTTTCTGATCTCAACTTCTATGGCATTCATTGCCGGACATCCCGAATAGGTGGGTGTAATCTTTACAACAACGTTTTCGTCAGTAAATTCAACACTCCTCACAATTCCCATCTCCACAACATTAAGAACCGGTATTTCCGGGTCGATCACTTCTTCCAGCCACGACCATACTTGCTGTTTTGATAAGGTTTGATTGGTTTTCATAATTATTGTACTGAGTATCAGGTATTTAGTAGCAGGTATAATGCACAAAGTAAATTATACGAGGAATATATTATTAAAATAATGTAAGGGATTTTCAGATATCCGTTCATAATTGTAGAACACTAACTAAATGCAATTACTTATGCATAATTTTAAAGAGCTTCGTGTTTGGCAAATGTCAGTTGAATTGGCAACTGATACTTACAGGCTAACGAATTCCTATCCAAAAAACGAAATTTACGGGCTGACTTCCCAGATTCGCAGATGTTCAGTTTCAATTAGTTCAAACATAGCTGAAGGTGCTGGGAGGTCAGGCAAAAATGAATTCAGACAATACTTGCATATAGCATATGGATCATGCTTTGAGCTAGAAACTCAGCTGATAATCTCACGTAATTTGGAATATGTTGAAAATGAAAAATTTGAGTTTATCAGTATGAGAATTATTGAAATTCAGAAGATGCTCTATAAGCTCATAAAAAGCATTGAATAAATACTTAATACCTGATACTCAAGGCTTAAAATTGTTTATTTCCACTCTGCTTCAGGGTACGATCGTCTCAAAAACTGCATTTGAGCAAGAAGATGTCCTAAGTGCTCGGTATGACGCCCTCTGCGTGATCCGGAAAACATATATTGTTCATTCTCCGGAACGGTTAACGTTGCCTCATCAAGTGTTTCATTTATCAGTGACAACCAATTGCTGTAGAAGTTTTGGCAATCAACAAATAAATTATACCTGATTGTGGCCTCGTCAAATTTATCCATATCAAACATTTCTCCGGTATACATCCAGATTTCATCAAATGCATTCTGAATTCTTTCATGGCTCTCTTCAGTACCATCGCCAAGCCTTAACACCCATTCACGGCTGTGGCGAAGATGGTATTTAATCTCTTTAAAATGTTTTTGAAGCATCCCGTTTAGCTGTTCATCATCTACTTTTTTGATCAGTTCTTCATACAGGAAGTAACTGTATGCACTAAATAAGAATTGTCGCGCTATAGTGAATGCAAAATCGCCCCGCGGCAGCTCAACTAAAGCAATATTTTTGAAATCGATATCATCACGAAAATAGGCATAGTAATCTTCATCATCTTTATTTTCAATATCTGCTGCGTACGCATATAGGGAAGAAGCATGCCCAATCATGTCTAAAGCGATATTTGCGAGTGCCAGGTCCTCTTCGAGCTCGGGACCGTGCCCCGTCCATTCAGATAGTCGGTGGCCCAATATCAGCCGATCGTCTGCAAGTCGAAGCAGTACTTCAATCAGGGCCTCTTGCCTGGTTTTTGGTATAGTATCGAATGTACTCATATAGATAGTAAGTCTTGAGTCTTGAGATGTGAGTCCTGAGGTTCTCATTTCTCAAGACTCACTACTCATGACTATTATTTATTTTCTTTTTTTAACGGCTCTGGGAACACTATAAAATTGAGGATGACGATATGGTTTATCATTTGCGGGATCGAAAAATGGCCCACGGTCTTCAGGAGATGAGGCGATAATCTGGTCGGATGGCACCACCCAGATTGCAATACCCTCGTTGCGTCGTGCATAGGTATCTCTGGCATTTTGAAGCGCCATTTCAGAATCTGAAGCGTGAAGGCTTCCGGCGTGTTCAAATGGTTTGCCATCTTTAGGTTGATAAAAAACTTCCCAAAGTGGCCATTCAGTGTTATTTGACTGCTTACTGCTCATGATAGACATTCATTTTTCTAAAGAGTTTTTGATGGAGTGTGGTGCTGTTTTGAGCAATGATTGCTATTCGTAAAAACTACGACGCCTTTTCTTCTTTCAATCTTTTCTTGCGTGCATATGCGGAAGCGGCCTCTCGTACCCACTCGCCTTCCTCATATGCTTTTCTTCGGGCTTGAATTCTTTCACGATTCATAGGCCCGTTTCCTTTAACAACACTCCAGAATTCATCCCAGGGGATATCTCCGAAATCCCAATGTCCAGTATCTTTATTATATGACAAATCAGGGTCGGGGAGCTCAATTCCGATGGCTTCTGCTTCCATAACCATTCGGTCGACGTAGTGTTGTCGTAATTCATCATTGGTTTTCGTTTTTACTCCCCATTTGATGAGTTCTGCACTGTTTGGCGAGTCTGTGTCGTGTGGGCCAAACATCATTAGTGTTGGCCACCACCAACGGTTTACAGCATCCTGAGCCATTTTTTTCTGTTCCCGGGTGCCATCAGCCATTTTAGCAAGCATCTCATAGCCCTGTTTTTTATGGAAACTCTCCTCTTTACAGATACGTAAATTTGCACGTGCATAGGGACCATAAGACGATTTGGCAAGCATGGTTTGATTAACAATCGCGGCGCCGTCAACCAGCCAGCCAATCACACAAATGTCGGCATAGGTAAGAGTGGGGTAATTAAAGATGCTGGAGTATTTCGCATTCCCGTAAAGATAATCCTCAATGAGCTCTTGACGACTTATTCCCAATGTTTCTGTACCGCTGTATAAATAGAGTCCGTGTCCGGCTTCATCCTGAACTTTAGCCAAGAGAACTAATTTTCTTTTTAAGGATGGAGCTCTCGTTATCCAGTTGCCTTCGGGAAGCATGCCCACAATTTCAGAATGCGCATGCTGGCTCATAATTCGAATAAGCTGTTTCCTGTACCGCTCAGGCATCCAGTCTTTAGGTTCAATTTTCTCACCGTTCTCAATTCGGTTTTGAAATTCGTCAAGTTGTTTTTGAGTATCCATAAAAGCGCTTTTCTGTAAGATAGAAGATGATTGGAACTTGTTCAATAACGTCAATATAGGTATTTCAGTTCAAGAGAAATGGAATAAATGAGAAACTTTTCAAAGCACAATCAAGATTGGCCAAGAATATTAAGGACAGTGGATTTATAGGTTCTGCTAATGGGAAGTTCCTGATCTGAAATTGTGACGTTTGTACGGGTAAACTTACTGATTGCATCCCGATTTACAATGTAAGAACGGTGAATTCGAAAAAATGTCTCCGGAAGACTTTTATTAAAAGACGAAATTGTCTCTAATGTGGTAATTGTATTTGTCGTAGTATGGATCTGAACGTAATCGCCCATACTCTCCAGGTAGAGGATATCGTCAATTTTAATTTGTTGATTGGTACGGTCGGCTCTTACAGTGATGAATTCTGTTTTAAGAGCTTCTTTTTCATTTAACAACTGTTCTACCCTGAACTCCTTTTTCTTCAGCCTCAAAAAAAGCAGGGCAAATGCTTTTATAAGCACAATGAGATAAATTACGGCGGTTAGCACAAAGATATTGGTCATCAGTGGATCCAATTCGCTGTAATTGTAATTGGCAATGATTACAAACGACACGATGATGACAACCATTTCTAGATATAGAGAGAGAATAATGGTGTAGAGAGTGTACAGCCAAAACTTGAAATAATTCTGTTTCAGAAGAAATTCAGGCACCAGGTAGTAGTTAAAAAACCATGATGTCCCTATGGCAACAGGTAAGAGAAAACTTACGAAGTAGAAACTGTTGACATAATTTCCGTAGCTAACACCAAATATAGTTATCAGGAGCAGGGCCGATGAAGTCCAAAAAAATATTTGTTTCCACATTGAATTGGGATTTTTTCCAAAAATGCCCAAAATGTTCATAAAAAAGGAGTTTTATCGATGAATTACCGGTTTCAGCCGTGATTCTACATTGTGCGTCACAGCATAAATAAGATACTTTGAATGTATTCAACATTAATAATTTATCTTAGACATTATGACTGATTTATTTTTTATGGGCGGGCCGCTATTTATGGGTTTTTTAACAATTATACTTCTGGCTGTTTTAACAACCGCTATTTTTCTTTTCATAAAAAAAGATGCTGAAATTCCTCATGGTTTATCGGAAAATCTGGTCAGAGAACTCGGTTTGTTTGCTCTGATTGCAGGCGTTTTTGGGCAGCTAATTGGCCTGTACGAAGCGTTTAGCGCCATTGAGCAGATGGGAACGGTGTCTCAATCTATGCTTATTGGCGGATTAAAAGTATCATCAATTACAACGATATACGGAATGTTAATATGCTTGGCAGCTTGGTTGCTTTATTTTTTATTGAAAATAAAGCAAGCTAAATCATAAAAGAATTGCTTAATCAAAGTTCACACTGTGATAGCCAATTAAATTTTGGACAGATTTAAATATTCAAACTCGAGCACTGAATAAATTTTATCATCGTCAGTGTTTCGAGAAGCTGAGTTCCATTATAAGCTTTATGAATGGATGACCGATATTTCTGTAATGTTCTATCATATAGGTTGTTAGGAGTTTAGGTAGTATCGGCTTCAGAATTGTAAAAAATTTATTCCTGAATCGAATTTTTTTAATTATTATTGCGTTGCTTCAAGCAATTAAAATCAGACGATCACAGATTCAGTGGCAGAAAACATTCGAAAATATCATTCATTCATACTGTTGGTGATACCTTTGTTTATTATGGTGTCGACCTCACAGCATGCCATTGATCTGCAAAATTTTTTCCCGGCTGATCATCCCGCGGCTTCTGCACCTGCACTTCCTGCTGCAGAAGTTCTTGAAGAGATTAGCTCCGAAGACGATATACATTCAATTTTAGTGGTAAATAGTCAGCCTCAGTTTTTCCTCCCAGATACAGGCTATTTAATCAAGGATGTTAACTTTTTAAATCAAATCGTTCCTACCCCACCCCCAGACCGCGCATAATTTTTACCACAAGCGGTTAAATGAATTCGTGTTATTGAATTGAACATATAATCGGTCAGCTGATTCGTTTATATGGTAAAATTTTATTCGATTTCAAAGTACAATTCGTTCTGAAATACACCAACGAAACCGCTTTTTGCTCAAACTTTTTTGCTCTATTAAACAAACCCAAAACTAATAATTAACATAGCTATGTCTTTTAAAAATTTACTCATATCAACAGCATTATTATCATTTACTTTCTTTTCTGTAGCCTGTACGGCTCAAACGTCAGAAACCCAGAGCACGGAATCAGAAACTGTGGAACTTTCTGATGACGTAATCACTCAGGAAGATCAGGCAGCTCTCACCCCGGAAGAGATCCTTCAGGGACTGAAAGATGGAAACGAGCGTTTCGTCAATAATAACTTAACTCCACGGGATTACCCAGCTCAGGTAAGAGCTACGACTGACGGGCAATATCCAGAAGCCGTAGTAATTGCTTGCATCGACAGCCGAGTGCCGGTAGAAAATATCTTTGATAAAGGTGTTGGGGATATTTTTGTAGCCCGTGTAGCCGGTAACTTTGTAAACGAGGATATCCTTGGAAGTACCGAATTTGCAACTGCAGTAGCAGGCTCAAAAGTAGTGGTTGTAATGGGCCATGAGCATTGCGGTGCTGTAAAATCCGCTATTGATGATGTGGAACTAGGCAACATTACCGCACTGCTTTCTAAGATCAAGCCAGCTGTTGAAAGAGCTGAAGAGTCCTATGAAGGTGACGAAACGTCATCTAACGATGAATTTGTAACCAACGTTGTGAACACTAACGTGCGATACACCATTGAGCAGATGAGAGAGCGAAGCTCAATCATCGCTGATCTTGAAAGAAACGGAGATCTTGTTATCGCCGGAGCTTTTTACGATCTCGACACAGGTGAAGTTGTTTTCCTCGACTAGTGTAACCATTATACGATTCCAATAAACACTAAACCCTCTTCTTTGACTAGAAGAGGGTTTTTTATGCTTTTCTAATTTTGTGTATTTAATCGCAGATGCATCATATTTTTTATAGATTGATATCATGTAATACGAATAAAAAAAGATACTATGCTTGTAAATACACGTTTATCTTTGTTGTTGCTATTCCTCATCTTTTCATGCCTGATGACGTCCTGTACTCATAACAACGGTTCGGCTGCAGAAAACCAGCCTATGACCATAGACGACAGGCTGGAACAGTATACTCCATTTGAGCTCATGGCGGACATGTCACAGCTAACTGATGATCAGAAAGAGATGATATCACTGATGATTGATGCAGCCGGTGCGATGGAAGAGGTGTTTTGGCTGCAAGCGTATGGCAATAAAGAAGAGCTGATGAATTCATTGGAGAGTAGTGAACTCAGAAGGTTCGCTGAGATAAACTACGGACCGTGGGACCGGCTAAACGGGAATGAACCGTTCGTCGAAGGAGTAGGGCAAAAACCTTTAGGTGCGAACTTTTATCCTGCTGATTTGACAAAGGAGGAATTTGAAGCCTGGGATTCTGATGCAAAAGATGATCTATACACGATTGTTCGAAGAGATGATAACGGTGAACTAATTACCATTCCTTACCATCAGGCATACTCGGTTCAGCATCGCTATGCTGCAGATAAACTCCAGGAAGCTGCTGAGCTTGCCGAAGACCCCGGGTTAAAAAATTATCTTGAACTTCGTGCTGAAGCTCTGCTTACAGATAACTATCAGCCCAGCGATATGGCGTGGCTGGATATGAAGAATAATTTAATAGAAATTGTGATTGGGCCGATTGAAACTTATGAGGATCGTCTTTATGGCTATAAAGCAGCTCATGAAACATTCGTTTTAATTAAGGATATGGATTGGAGTGAGAGACTTTCGAAATATGCCGAAGTTTTACCGGATCTACAGAGGGGCTTGCCGGTTCCTGACGAATATAAAGCCGAGGAACCGGGCACCGATTCTGACCTAAACGCATATGATGCAGTTTTTTATGCCGGGGATGCCAACGCAGGATCCAAAACGATTGCTATCAATTTACCGAATGATGAAGAAGTGCAGCTGGCAAAAGGAACCCGCCGGCTGCAGCTGAAAAATTCAATGCAGGCGAAATATGATAAAATTCTTGTTGAGATTGCCGACATGCTTATTGTGGAAGACCAGCGCGAATACCTAAGCTTTGATGCGTTTTTCAGCAATACCATGTTTCATGAGGTGGCTCATGGTCTGGGGATTAAAAATACAATTGACGGTAATGGTACGGTACGAGAAGCATTAAAAGAACATGCGTCGGCTCTTGAGGAAGGAAAAGCCGATGTTCTTGGGCTCTACATGATCTCAGAACTTCGAAAAGACGGTACGGTTACAGAAGGTCAGATCGAGGATAATTACACTACATTTGTAGCTAGTATTTTCCGGTCTATTCGATTTGGGACATCCAGCGCCCACGGCCTCGCCAACCTTATTCGCTTTAACTACTTTGTTGAACATGGCGCAATCCTTTTTGATGCTGAAGAGCAGGCCTATCGCGTGGATTTTGAAAGGATTGAGGATGTGACCAACCAGCTTTCTGAACAAATTCTGAGGTTTCAGGGAGATGGAGACTACGAAGGTGTGGATGCTTTTGTTGAGCAGTATGGACAGGTAGGACAAGGGTTGCAAGATGCCCTTGACCGACTTTCAGACGCCGGAATCCCAACTGATATTACCTTTGTTCAGGGTAAAGAAGTGCTGGGGATTGAGTAATTTATTATTTGTTTCTTGAATTACTAATATCCTTGAAGAGATTTTAATTTTTATCGGAATAGGACAAATACAATTTTTTGTCGATTTACAATTTATATGTAAACATCTTGACAAAATCCCTTCGATTGTATAGCGTTTATTAATTGTTATTCATAACCATCTCCGGAGGCTCTTCATGTCAAATTCCCAAAGACTATCTCTCGAATTATTTACAAAGGTACAGGACGACCTGGAAAAGCGTCAGTATATAATTCTGGCTGAATTGAAGAAAGTTTCGGAAGAGTTTAGATATTATAAAATATATCCTCACCTAAGCATGCTGGCAGAGCTCTACAAAATTTTACGAGATGTACTGAACCGGCTATCTGATTTAAGAGAACAATTTCCAAAGCGAGTGGGGAAAATTGACTGGGTGAACCAAACCATTGAACACGAGGTTATCTTTGTTGACGGAACAGATCTTTCAGCTGTAGAAAATTTGATCAACTGGGCCCTTCCAAATATTAAAAAAGTTATAGAAGAGGGAGTTGCTATTCATGAATATGTTGAAAAAGAGTTATCTGTTGAGCACGTCGGTATTCTACCAAATTACCGCGATGAGGGATACCTGTTTGTACCTGATAATGAAGCAAAGAAGCTGAATCTGTTTAGGTTTAAAACGTCCATTTTTCAAAGTTCAGAAGCTCCTTACCGATCATTAAGAACCCGGTATTTACGATCTTTAAATCAATCCGGCGCTCAATTAGCTCCTGGTTCCATCAAATTACAGTTAATAAGGGAGGAAAAAGATTTACCGAACCCGGCAACCTATTCTGTTCAAACGAACCTGATTTTTCCTTTTGAGGAGGCGATAATGCCGGTAGCTAAACGGAAATTGATGCAGGCTATCAGTAAATAATACAATAGTTAACGGGAAAATAATTTAGCTCAAAATACTGTTATGGACGGCTGTGACAATATCCCTTGAGGGGTTTACTTTATTCAATATTTTGGAAAATTCTATTATCACTGAAAAAGTGACGGTTTGTAGGTATTGATGGTAAAGTACCGTAGATTATAATTCAATCTTTAAATTACACTTACAGTAAGGTTACCAGTAAACTTCTCTTGTACGAATGCGTAGTAATACACAATGAGTCTTGAAGAGATCCTGACGTATTTGTACAAACTAATACCACTTATATAATATGGCACAACAAGGAAAAATTAAGTTTTTCAACTCACAGAAAGGATTTGGATTTATAGAGCCTGAAGATGGCGGAAAAGATGTTTTTGTTCACAGAAACAATGTTCCCGATCTTGGACCTTCTCAAGGCCTTGAAGAAGGCGAAAAAGTAGAGTTCGAAGTTGAAGATACTCCTAAAGGCAAAAGCGCTGTAAACGTTAAAAGTCTTGATTACGAATAGGGATTAATTTATTTCGTATTTGTACAACAAAGCCAATCCTGAAAATGGATTGGCTTTTTTTTATTGTCATTTTTCACCGCGAATTCTATTCATTCGAATACTCTTCAAACCATCCTAATATGTATGATACTTTTCGGATGAGATTGCTTGGCCGGCTCACAATACCGTGCGATGTATCTGGAATACGAACCATCGCCGCATCAACTCCCTGAAGTTTTAACGCCTGGTAATACTGTTCACTTTCACTCATCGGGGTTCTGTAATCATCTTCCCCGGTAAGAAGCATGGTGGGTGTTGTTACATTTCCAACGAGCGAAATAGGGGAGAGTTCGTGATATGCCATCGGGTTTTCCCATGGCATTCCCGGTAACCAGTATTTTGTAAAAAATGGATAGGAATCTGCAGTTAAAGCAAAACTGTACCAGTTAATCACCGGCTTTGCAACCACGGCTGCAGCAAACCGATCTGTTTTTCCTATCGACCATGCAGTGAGTACACCACCACCACTTCCCCCCGTAATGAACAGTTGTTCTTCGTCGACATATCCCTGATCCACAACATAATCCACGGCATCCATTAAGTCGTTATAGTCTTCGCTTGGGTAGTTACGGTTAATGTATGCTGCAAACTCCTCGCCGTAGCTTGTACTTCCCCTGGGATTTGTATAAACCACAACGTAACCTTTCGATGCCATCAATTGAAGCTCTGGGGTAAATGATGGGCCATAACTACTGTATGGACCTCCATGAATTTCCAGAATTAGTGGATACTTTTCTGATGGATCAAAATCGGGCGGTGTGATAATCCAGCCATGGATTCTAAAATCATCGATGGAAGAATCAACCCAAAACTCCTGAGTCTGTCCAAAATTTCTGGATTTTAAAAATTCATCATTGATACTCGTTATTTGATGATTTGCCATGCGTGTTGGATAATGACCAACAGCAAGTTCCGCAGGTCGAACGGGAGAACCCATCGGGAAAGAAAATCTTCCGTTTTCTGCAACAGAATATGATCCTGAATTGTAAGGACGGCCAATGGAAGTGCTTGCCAGGTCTGTAGCAACGGTAAAAATTTCGCCATCCATGTTAATATTGGCTACAATTGTCTCGCCCTCAACGCTGGTTTGAAAAAATATCGATTCACTATCTGATGACCAGTTCAGGTTTGAAGGGTCTGTTGTGAGTTCGTCTGAGAGCACCTGCAGATCAGACCCGTCCCTGTTCATTAAATAGATGTCTGTTAACTGATAACCCACAAATTCATCTTCATAACCAGTGTAGGCTATAGTTTCCCCATCTGGCGAAATTACAGGAGAGTTATGAGGTCCGCGTTTATCGGTAAGCTGCGTTTTTTCTCCGCTTTCGATATTCATTTCATAGATCTGAGCATTGTTGGGATCCAGATCAGCATTTCCGGTATAGTCGGCGGTGAAAATAATTGTTTCACCTTCAGGCGCCCATCTAGCGCTATTGTGGTTGTAATTTCCATGGGTGAGCTGGCGGGCTGCCCCACCTTCAGCACTCATCACAAAAAGATGTGTGTATCCTTCATCAAGTATCCCGGATTGTCCGTCAGCCTTATACTGAACGTGATTGAGAACCGTGGCGGGTTTAGCCCATTCAGCTCCCTCAGGTGGCGAGGGAATTGTCGCAAATACCGGTTTATCTGCCGGAATACGCATACTAAACAACAGCTGTGTGCCATCGGGCGACCACTGCAGGTTTCCGGGACTTTGCTGCACATTCGTGACTGAAGCGGATTCCCCCGACTCTAGCCAATGTATGAAAATTTGATTGGATCCTTCTTCGGTTGATGTGTAGGCAAGTTTACTTCCATCTGGAGACCAAACAGGGGTTCCATAACTGTTTTTACCGGAAGTAAGTGGTTTATGGCCGGTGCCATCAAAATTGATTTGCCATAAGTTTGTGTAGCGTCTGTCCGTCATGATGTCGAATTGATGACGAACATAAATAATTGTTTCACCGTCGGGTGAGATTTGAGGAGACCCTACAAACTGAAGGTCAAATACATCGAGGTAGTCAAAAGAAGCGTTCTGTGCATGAACTGCAACAGAGGTAAAGCAGAGCAGGAGTAAAGGTATGTACTTTTTAAGTATTTGCATGGGTAATGATTAGTTGATTATTTGAAATGGATCAATCAAGGGCTTAAAAATAGTGGGGAAGAGGTATTTGTGATTAATTTATGTGTGGTTGAGCCAAAGGCAAGGCGTTTTATTGCAGATACCGCATGTGCACCTAGTACAGTACAATCAGCAGAGATATCAGATTGATGCTTTAAAATTACTTCATCAGGAGAGTCGCTTTGAATCAAAATTTGTTCTATCGAACCAAGCCCATGGGCATTCAGGTAAGAAGCTGCGTACCCATTGATTTCGTTCGCATTGTTCCTATTAGCTTTTGTTTGAACCGTGAGCAGATCGATTTTCATTTCTGGGTTTGCCAGATTTTGCACAAAACTTTTCATAGATCTTGCCGCGGGACTGCTGCCATCAAAAGCTATTAGTATACGAGATAAGGATGTAAATTGATCATTGACGACAAACGTAGGACAAACACCATTTTTAACGATTTGAGCGAGTGTTTTTGTATCTCGTTTGGGTTCATTGTAAAAAAAGTGGGAGTCGCGGCCAATAATTAACAGATCGTGATATTTCATGCCCTCAATAATTCGTTCGTAAGAAGCTCCCTCTTTTTTTATGGTAGTGTAGGGTATTTTCGCATCCTGTACCTTCTCTTCAAATCGCGAAAGCAGATGTTCAGCCACCGACCTTGATTCATCTGTCAGTTCTTCCCATAAATTTCTGGCATGATGAGTACGATCTGGCTCACCGACAATACCTGTTGGGTAGATATTACTAGTATCTACTACTGCAAGTCCAGTAACGGACGCTCCGTAGGCTTTTGCTAATGCAATACCATATTCCGTTGCAATAGGGGTGTCGGGGTCAGGATCGAGCGCTATTAAAATGCGTTTCATAATATGCAGTCTTTAAGTTCTCGTTTATGGAATGTATCAAGAGCGGCCATAAAAAGGAAACGGTGGAAATGCAGAAATTTCTGACTCCGTGATGTTTAAAACAGGAAAAATTTTGGTTCTGAATAGAATTGTTTATAATCGATTCATTGATTTTCATTTTTACCAAATCATACTATAAACCTTTCGTAACGATATGAATGAAGGTGCACAGGCTTACTGGAAAAGAAATATCCGCTTACTTCTTATACTTTTATCAGTTTGGTTTTTGGTCTCATTTGGGTTTGGTATTCTTTTCGTTGATTGGCTGAACCAAATCCAGATTGGCGGCTTTAAGCTGGGTTTTTGGTTTGCGCAGCAGGGGTCTCAATACGTATTTATAATTCTCATTTTTATTTATGTAGTAAAAATGAACCGCCTCGACCGCGAATTTATGTTCGACGAAGAGTAACATCGGTATTACTAAAAACAATACACCTTAAGTAAAGATATATGGGTATTCAGGGATGGACATTCTTAATTGTAGGGATAACTTTTGCTCTTTACATCGGTATAGCGGTCTGGGCCAGAGTTGCTTCCACAAGTGACTTTTATGTAGCCGGGGGCAGAGTTCACCCATTGGCGAATGGAATGGCTACGGCAGCAGACTGGATGTCGGCGGCATCATTTATATCGATGGCCGGGTTAATCGCTTTTTTAGGATACGATGGTTCTGTTTACTTGATGGGCTGGACGGGCGGATACGTATTACTGGCCTTATTGTTAGCTCCCTATCTTCGAAAGTTTGGCAAATTTACAGTTCCGGATTTTGTGGGCGACCGCTACTACTCAGATACCGCGCGTGTTGTAGCCATTCTGTGCGCAATTTTTATCTCATTTACCTACGTTGCTGGACAGATGCGGGGCGTGGGAATCGTATTTTCGAGATTCCTTGATGTGGGAATTACACAGGGTGTGTTGATCGGGATGGTGATCGTATTTTTCTATGCAGTGCTTGGCGGAATGAAAGGAATCACATATACGCAGGTTGCACAATACTGCGTGCTTATTTTTGCTTACCTGGTGCCGGTTATTTTTGTATCGATTTTGATGACGGGAAATCCCATTCCACAGATCGGTTTTGGCGGCACGCTGGAAGGTGAAGGCGGTGTTTACCTGCTCGATCGACTGGACGGGTTGATGACCGACCTTGGTTTTGCGGCCTACACGGATGGCAGTAAACCTACGATAGATATTTTCTTTATCACTGCCGCCTTAATGGTTGGCACGGCTGGATTACCTCACGTAATTATCCGGTTTTTTACCGTGCCAAAAGTTAAGGACGCTCGAATCTCGGCTGGTTACGCTCTTATCTTTATTGTGCTGCTCTATAGTACGGCTCCGGCAGTTGCTGCTTTTGTTAAAACAAATCTGGTTACGAGTGTGATTGATGTTGCCTATACCGAAGTGCCTCAGTGGTTCACTAATTGGGAGTCGACCGGGCTGCTTGAGTATGAAGATGCAAACGGCGATGGAAAAATTCAGTATCACGCCAGTCCAGAGATTAATGAGCTCACGATTGATCCCGATATTATGGTTCTTGCCAGCCCGGAAATAGCGCAGCTTCCCAACTGGGTGGTGGGTTTGGTAGCGGCCGGTGGACTTGCGGCAGCACTTTCTACGGCAGCAGGTTTACTGCTTGTACTGGCAACGGCGATTGCGCACGACCTATTTAAACGAACACTTATTCCCACAATGAAAGAGAAAACGGAGCTTATTACAGCACGGGTTACCGTATTCTTTACCGTTTTGATTGCGGGATATTTTGGTGTGAATCCACCGGGCTTTGTAGCTCAAACTGTGGCGTTTGCCTTTGGGCTGGCGGCTTCATCATTTTTTCCGGTTATTTTGATGGGAATTTTCTATAAGCGTATGAACAAAGAGGGAGCCATTGCAGGTATGGCGGCAGGTATTCTGTTTACCGCTTCATACATCATCTACTTTACTTTCGTGAGCCCGGAAATGAATAGTGCCGAACACTGGTGGTTTGGAATATCGCCAGAAGGAATCGGCACCTTAGGAATGTTTCTTAATTTTGGAGTTGCTTATATAGTCTCCAAATTTACGGCCGAACCGCCACAGGAGATTATGGATCTTGTTGAAGATATTCGGATACCGAGGGCCTTGAAAAAAGGAAAAAGTCAGCAGGAGGAATAAATAATTCCGCTTTCCAATAAGTACCAATTATTAATAACCGGTGATGGGCAAATTCCATCTGTCTTAATAGGAAAGTAACTCGTCAAGCTTCTCAGCCATTCTGTGACTGGCCAGATATCCATTTTCCAGTTTTTTACTAAAAGGAATGGGTGTATTAAGTGACGAACACCGCATTACCGGCGCATCGAGGTATTCAAACGCCCGTTCTGTAATACCTGCAGAAAGTTCACTCATCGGCCCCATTATTTCGGAAGGCTCCTGAAGCAAAAGCACACGCCCGGTCTTTTTTACAGATTCGGTGACTGTGGGCCAGTCGATAGGAGCCAGCGATCTCAAATCGACAATCTCCAGGCTTACACCTTTGTCTGAATTCATATCTGAGAGCTCCCTGGCCCAGTGCACGCCCATACCGTATGTAATAATCGTAGCATCCGAACCCGTTTTTACAACCTTTGCCGATTCAATATCGACAATTCTGCAGTGATCCTCCGTCTCTTCCCTAAAGCTTCGGTATAGTTTTTTATGCTCAAAAAATAGCACGGGGTTATTATCGTGCAGCGCTGTATAGAGCATATTTTGTGCATCATCCACAGAAGAGGGAATGAGAACCCGAATACCAGGTAAATTCATAAACCACGCTTCAGGGCATTGTGAGTGAAATGGTCCGGCGCCCACACCACCGCCAAAAGGAGCCCGAATAGTAATATTGAGATCGGGCATCCAACGATATTTACCCTTCGATAAGTTGTTTACAATTTGGTTGTACGCACAGGAGATAAAGTCGGCAAATTGAATTTCAACCACCGGTTTAAATCCATCAAATGCGAGACCAATGGCGGCTCCAATCGCACCCGATTCAATGATCGGCGTATTCCGAATCCGATCTTTGCCAAATTGATCCACAAATCCTTCCGAAGCTTTAAAAACCCCACCGTATTCAGCAATATCCTGGCCCATCATAATAAATTGTTCATCTTCGGTAAAAGCTTGTTTCTGAGCGAGATGTATGGCATCAATAATACGCTTTTCAGATCGGGTGTGAGAAGTTCCGTTGCGTGATACCGGCGTTAAGGTTGTAAGCTTAGTACGGTTTATCTCTTCAATTTCATCAAAAACAGGTTCGGGGGCATTAAGAGCCTTGGTAAGTTCTTGGCGAAACTCGGCTTTAATATCTTTTTTGATCTCATCAAACTCATCCACGTGAGATAGGATCCCATTACTCAGCATCCACTCTTCATACCGGTGAATAGGGTCCAGCTCCCGCCATTTTTCAAATTCTTCATCCGGAACATAAAACGTACCTGAAGCTTCTTCGTGGCCACGCATTCGAAAAGTTTTTGCTTCAATGAGCACCGGTTTGCCGTTTAATGCAGAAACTCTTGCTTTTTGAACCGAATCGATCACTTCAAAAAAATTATTACCGTCAATATGCATTCCTTTCAGTCCGTAGCCGGCTGCTCGTTCAACCAGATCCGTGCAAGCATATTGTTCGCTTATTGGTGTGGAGAGGCCGTATCCGTTGTTCTCAATGATAAATATAACAGGCAACTTCCAAACACCTGCAAGATTTAAAGCTTCATGAAAATCTCCTTCGCTTGTTGCGCCGTCACCGCAAAAACTAACGGCGACCTGCTTGGTTCCCTTCAGCTTTTGAGAAAGGGCAATTCCGTCCGCTACCGGCATGGTTGCAGCAAGGTGTGAAATCATTCCAAATATTTTGTGTTCGGCACTTCCAAAATGAAACGAACGGTCCCGTCCGCCGGTAAAACTGTCTGCCCGCCCCAAAAGCTGACAGAAAAGGGGATAAAGGGGAACATTGCGCGTTGTAAACACACCCAGATTTCTATGCATCGGTAAAAAAAAGTCGTTGGGATCCGTTGCTATAACAGAACCCACAGAGATTGCTTCCTGACCAATTCCGGAGAACCATTTGCTTATTTTATTTTGACGTAATAGTTTAAGCATTCTTTCTTCGATAAGCCTAGGCATCAAAAGTGTTCTGTAATGTAGAAGAGCGTGCTTGGTAGAAATTTTTTTTGATGGGGCTATCATATGTCCGGCAATTCTGCGTAATTTTATAATCTTTAAGATAAAACAAAATGGTGCACTGCACCTAGTATCTAAATGTTGCTTGTATGGACAGAAAAAAATCCCACTTTGTCAATTACTATCTTTCTAACACATAGCTTATTTTAGGAAAATAAATATGGAAGCACTCGGCAGACAAATACTTGTTGAATTTTATGACTGTGATCAGTCTAAACTGAATGATGTCAGTTATATCGAATCATCTCTAATTAATGCGGCTAAAGCATCAAAAGCCACTCTAATTTCCCACAACTTCCATAAATTTAGCCCATATGGCGTAAGCGGTGTCGTTGTTATAGCGGAATCTCATATAGCTATACACACCTGGCCAGAATATCTTTATGCTGCCGTGGATATTTTTACATGCGGTGATACCATAGATCCCTGGGTGATACAGGAAAAATTAAAAGAGAGTTTTGAATCTAAAAACGTTTCCAGCATGGAAATGAAACGAGGGCTTTTTAAAGTTCCCGAGGGTCAAAAACTAATGTTTAAGCCCGATACCCAGTATCAAAACAATTAGTTATCGGAATTTCAGGCTCTATATCAATTCTTAACGAATAATTTAATTCTATCTACAATGATGGTAAAAACTCCCAATGCGTACGCACTCGTTAAAGGAGCTGCAGAAGGACGCACTCGACTAAACGCTTTTGACCTTGCACTACTAAATGCTGGTGTGGGCGATACCAATTTAATGAGAATGAGCAGTATCCTTCCACCTTCTGCAAAACAGTATCCTGTTCGAGAATTTTCACTTCCAAAAGGTGGCCTTATTCCGTTGGCCTATGCCACAATTGATGGTACAACACCCGGCCAGGTGATTTCTGCTGCCATAGCCGTAGGAATTCCGGAAAATCCTGAGGAACCAGGCGTAATTATGGAGTTTGAAGATCATGCACCACTTGAAAATGTAGAAGGTATTGTTCGGCAAATGGTAGTTGATGGGTTTGATTATCGAAATCGCAAACTGAAAGAAATTCAGTCGGTAGGGATCGAACACAAAACCGAAGTCTGTGGAGCTGTTTTTGCTGCTGCAGTTTTATGGTATAAATAACTGAATGTATTATGAATTGTGAATCTGACGAATTCACCAAAATAAGTAATACAAATACCTTTGTGTGGTCAGAAATTTAAATTTTTTATCAAAGAACCGATATGCCCCTTCAATACAACGAATACTATAATGAACAAACTGGGCTAACAATAGGCCTGAAAAAACTGCTGTTTTCAAAACAGACGGACTATCAGCTCGTGGAGGTGTACGAAACAGACACATGGGGCAACCTGATGACGATCGACGGAATGGTGATGCTGAGTGAAAAAGATGAATTTGTATACCACGAGATGATTTCACACACAGCACTATTTACCCATCCAAACCCAAAAAAAGTATTAATTATTGGTGGTGGTGATGGAGGTACGGCTCGGGAAGTATTAAAACATCCATCAGTAGAGCAGGTGGATATGGTTGAAATAGATAAAGCCGTTGTAGATGCTTCAAAACTGCATTTTCCTGGAGTGGGAGATTTTGAAAACCCCCGACTCCGGGTACATTATGAAGACGGAATAGCATTTATCAAAAACGTCACTAATCCTTATGATGTCATCATTATTGATGGGTCCGATCCTGTGGGGCCGGCAGAGGGCTTATTCGAAAAAGAGTTTTATCAGTTTTGCTATGATGCATTGAGTGCCGACGGTGTATTAACAACCCAGACTGAAAGTCCATGGGTGGAATCATACCACCCAAGTATCAAAAAAGTATTTTTCGCACTGGATGATCTGTTCCCAATATCGAAAATGTACACCTGTGCAATACCTTTATATCCGGCGGGTCTGTGGTCGATGGGTATTGCAAGTAAAAATGACGACCCGCTAAGCGAAGATTCGAAAAACCGAATACATTCAGCAGATAATATTATTAACTCTCTTCGATATTATAATTCGGGTGTACACATCGCTTCATTTGCACTCCCCACCTTTGTGAGTGATATTATAAAGAGGCAATAACTCCTTGGCACTGAATAAGTGTCAATGGATTTTTACCCTCTAAAAGCGCTTTCGCTCTCCAAAAACGCAAATTTTCAAAATTTTCTGAAAATTTTATATCACCTTGTGTTCTTTTGTGATTTGGTTTTCCTTAGAAAAATAATGGGGCACAATCGTTTGTCGTAATCGGTAAATAAACAATAAGAGATGAACTTTGGGTTTTACCGTGATGTTGGATATTCAACTCGATCAAATATGCTGATCGACAATCTTTAATTAACCAATAATCAATTATGGATGAACTAATTAGTTCTTTAGGGAATGCGACGTTCGAGAATTACGTAGGGCTTCAGTCCGGCTTTACAGAGATGGCCTACCAAATGTCTGCCCATGTGCTTACGCTTGGTTACGCCGTTATGCTCGCAGCGTTGCTATATTTTGTTCTTACGATAAAAACAGTTGCTCCGAAATACCGAACATCTTCCGTTCTTTCAGTAGTAGTGATGGTTTCGGCCTTCTTGCTTCTGTTGGTACAGTCTCAAAACTGGACAAATGCGCTCACATACGATACAGAAACAGCGCGTTACATGCTAAATGGAACCACCGATCTTTTCAATAACGGTTATCGATATCTGAACTGGCTCATTGATGTTCCAATGCTTTTATTTCAAATTCTTTTTGTAGTAACACTTACAAAAAGTGATTTCAGCAAGGTTCGGAACGGATTTTGGTTTTCTGGTACCGCGATGATTGTAACCGGTTATATTGGTCAGTTTTATGAGGTTACAAACCCGACACTCTTCTTCGTATGGGGCTTTATTTCAACAGTATTTTTTGTTCACATTCTGTACCTCATGAGGAAAGTGATCAATGAAGGAAAAGAGGGTGCACCGCCAAAGGCACAGAAATATCTTGGCAACATCTGGACACTCTTCTTTATTTCCTGGATGCTATACCCAGGCGCATACCTCATGCCATATCTCTTTGGAGGCCTGGAGCCCGCACTCTCAGAAACTGCTGTTGTAGCTCGTCATATCACATACACGATTGCTGATGTTTCTTCAAAAGTGATTTATGGAATATTCTTAACACTTGCTGCTCAGGAAATGAGTAAAGCAGAAGGATACGACTACGAAAAAATGGAGAATGCTCTCTAATAGAGTATAATTCGTTTTGGTAATGAGCGAGGCTCTGTCAATTATTGGCAGGGCCTTTTTTTTTGATGTTTTGACCTGTCTATACTTGGTTTTATTTCAAGAAAGAACACCTTACATTCATCTATCATAAATAATCAAAACAGAAGTAAAAGAGTATGAGTACAAAGCAGACCGAGAGCCAATCTACAAATTCCGGCTCAAATTCAGGATTTGCTCTGATTATGAAGTGGTCGATCATAATGTTAATTATTGCAATAGTAACGGGCTATGCATATCGATTAATCATGCCTGTAGAGCTCTATCTCAATGAGTCGGAGTACCAGAAAAAAGTATTTACAGAGTTTGAGACAGCCGTAACGAATACGTCAGAGAGTGAGTCGGAAATGGCTGGATTGTTTGAAGGAGGGTCCATTTTATATGTTCTGGAGCAGGAAAATGATAAATATCTTGTACGGCCTTTTGCCGTTTCCGGGCTCGACAGCGTTTGGATCCCGGCAGATTCCGTGATTACATATACCGAGGAAAATTATCGTCGCTGGCAGTATGAAGAAGAAAGACGTAAATACGACCTCAATTAACATAAATTACCACATTGATAACCAAGCCTCTGATTTTATGAAAATATCCCAAATCACCCTTTTTCTATTATCAGCAATTATGTTGATATCCTGTTCCCAATCAACTTCAGATGAATCACTTTATGAACTACTGGAGCTCGAAGAAATAACCATTAGCGAACTTCGAGCAGGATACGAAAATGGCGATTTCACGATTGCACAAGTGACTCAGGCCTACCTCGATCGCATTGAAATGATCGATAGAAATGGGCCGTCTCTTAACTCTGTTTTGACGGTAAATCCCAACGCGATGGAAATGGCAGAGGAGCTGGACTCAGAGGCGCAGGAAGGTAATTTCAGAGGGCCACTGCACGGCATTCCTATTTTATTAAAAGACAATATTAACACCTCAGATATGCCAACAACGGCGGGCTCTCGCTTTCTGGAAGGATCTGTTCCGCCAACAGATGCATTTATAACCCAAAAGTTGAGGGAGCAGGGTGCGATTATCTTGGGTAAAACAAATTTAAGCGAATGGGCAAATTTCCATAGCAGTTTTTCTTCAAGTGGATGGAGCGGGCTGGGTGGTCAGGTCAACAACCCCTTCGATGTTACCAGAAATCCGTGTGGGTCAAGCTCTGGCAGTGGTGTTGCTGCGTCGGCAAATTTAGCTGCAATCACCATTGGAACTGAAACAAATGGATCGATTGTATGCCCATCCAATGCCAACGGTATTGTGGGCCTTAAACCCACGGTTGGCTTATGGAGCCGCTCCGGGATAATTCCAATATCATATACAACGGACAGCGCAGGGCCTATGGTGAGAACTGTACGAGATGCAGCCATACTTTTGGGAGCCCTTGCCGCCGTAGACTCCACTGATGAAAAAACGATTGCTGCGGAGGGATTTATTCAAGATGATTACACTCAGTATTTAAATGAAAATGGTCTTGAAGGCAAGCGAGTGGGTTTCTATACATCGCCTTTAGGAAGTCACTTTCGGGTTGATACCCTCACGCACCAGTCCGTAAGGCTCATCGAAGAGATGGGGGCGGAAGTGGTAGAGATTGACCAAATCAGTGAAGATAATATTGGGGGTGATGCATTCCAGGTCCTTCTCTATGAGTTCAAAGACGGGCTTGATAAATACTTCTCGTTACTGGGAGAGAATGCGCCAATCAAGAGCATGGAAGACCTTGCAAATCGAATCAAAGAAACACCGTCATCTACTGAAATATTTGATCGCGATTTAATCTTGACGGCTGCCGAGAAAGGGGATCTTGATTCTGATGAATACCAATCGGCGCTGAATAATATGCTGCGGGTTAGCAGACAAGAAGGAATAGATAGAGTGATGGACGAGTACAACCTGGATGTGATTATTGCTCCAACAGGAGGTCCTGCATGGAAAACAGATCTGGTTAACGGTGATAATTTTTCTCTTAGCTCCAGTTCGCCATCGGCCAGGGCCGGATATCCAATCATTTCGGTGCCAATGGGAAATATCGATGGTCTTCCGGTAGGACTGTCATTTTTTGGACGAGCCTGGAGTGAGCCCATTCTACTAGAGGCCGCATATGCATTTGAACAAGCATCCAACGCCAGGATCGTACCCGATTTTGAGGAGTAATTTCATTAAATAACACCCAACAATGGAACTGAAGAATTATAGAAAGCAACTTCTTCAGATTTTAGTCAAAAAAGGGGCTTAAAAACTTGTATCTTATTCGTCTATGGGATTATTGATATTTTATTTACTTCTGGCTATCGGGGTATCATTTCTATGTTCAATATTAGAGGCAGTTCTCCTATCGATGAATTCTTCATATATCGCGGTTTTGGAAAAGGAGGGATCTAAAAAGGGACGAATATTAAGAGAGCTCAAAGCTGATATTGATCAACCCCTCTCCGCTATTTTAACCCTAAATACAATCGCTCACACTGTAGGTGCTGCAGGTGTGGGTGCGCAAGCACAAATTGTGTTTGGAAACGCCTATGTTAGTTTAACCTCGGCACTGCTTACGCTCGCAATACTTATTCTGTCAGAAATTATTCCCAAAACATTAGGGGCAACCTACTGGAAAGAGCTATCAGGTTTTGCAGCCACAGCCACTAAAACGCTTATATTTTTGACATATCCATTTGTACTGCTTTCAAAAGGCATAACACAGTGGTTATCAAGAGATGACAAGGAACCGACAATGAGCCGGGAAGAGTTTAGCGCCATGGCCGATCTTGGATTTGAAGAAGGAATATTTGAGGAAGGAGAATCAAATATATTTAAGAACCTGATTCGTTTTCGCTCCTTAAAAGTTCAGGATGTGATGACCCCACGTATTGTTGTAATTAAATTTCCAGAGGAGCTTACTATCCAACAAACCCTGGAGAAAAAAGAAGATATTCATGTATCTCGAATGCCTGTTTTTGGTAAAAATGAGGAAGATATTACAGGATATATTTTAAAGAACGATCTTTATTACAATTTATCTGAAGGGAAAGGGGAGAGAAAACTGAGTGAGATAAAGAGAGACGTGATGGTGATACCCGAAAAAGTTTCGTTGAAAGTTCTATTTGAACGACTTCTTGAAAACCAGGAACATATTGCTGTGGTTGTAGATGAATATGGAGGTTTTTCGGGGGTTGTTACGATGGAAGATGTCGTTGAAACTCTCCTGGGAATGGAAATTGTGGACGAGATCGACACGATTGAAGACATGCAGAAACTTGCCCGTCAAAAATGGAGAGAGCGAGCCAAACGCCTAGGGATTGTTTTGCCGGATAAATTGAAAAACCCTCAATAAGACTATCTGCTGTAAGCTTGTCGAGATCTTCAGGAGGGTGAGTGTGGTAACGATTCATTCACCTTGAAGCCCTTTTTATCGTCGCTTTGTAAAAAATCCTAAAATGATTTGGTAAATCAATCGAGTATAAAGGAGGGCAAATATTGTGAATACGCAATTACATAAGAATTTCTAGTAGCAAGAGAGATTCAGAAACACATATCCCGAACCAGTAATTGAAAAATGACTTTCAGTGTCTATAGTACTCACTTGGAAAATCACTCTTCGGGCAGTAATTCAAGCTTAGGTAAAACAAAAAAGCCTTGTAAAAACAATGTCTTACAAGGCTTGTTGTACCCGAGAAAGGACTTGAACCTTCACGTCCGTGAGGACATACGCACCTGAAGCGCACGCGTCTACCAATTCCGCCACTCGGGCTTAAAATTATCAAGACTTAAATATACCAAGCTTCTTGCTCTTCTTGCAATTCTAATTTTAAAAAATTAGCACTGATTTAATTCAGTGAATCAACACATTAATCATGCTATCAACTATTCATGAATATTGGCGATTTCTGTTTGAAATTTTCATTTTGGAGTTTTTTTAATTCTAGTTGTTGATTCCAATACGAAATTGTGATTCCTTTCTTTCAAAATATGAATGAATGGAGCTTTGAAATATGAGTGTCAAGTTTGACCAGCCAGCACGGAAAATATTTGAAAAAATGGAAGCCATTGTGTTTCCGGATGCAACCTCTGCATCCAAAAAAGTGGCAAGGGAAATCGCTAATATCATCGATGCCAGAAATAGAGTTGGTCAACAGACGGTATTGGGTCTTGCTACAGGTTCAACACCGCTTCAGGTATATAGCGAATGGGTTCGTTTGCATCAAGAAGAGGGTCTTACGTTCAAAAACGTCATCACGTTTAATCTTGATGAATATTACCCGATACAACCCGATGAGCTTCAAAGCTACGTGCGCTTTATGCACGAAAATTTATTCAACCACATTGACATCAGAAGAAAAAACATTCACATTCCTGACGGAACCATAAATAAAGATGAGATCTTTGATTACTGTCGGGCATACGAAGAAAAAATTGAATCTTCCGGTGGATTAGATGTACAAATCTTAGGTATTGGCCGTACCGGTCATATAGGGTTTAACGAACCTGGATCTATAAAAAAAACTCGCACACGATTAATTACCCTTGATGATTTAACAAGATCTGACGCAGCCGCAGCGTTTTATGGTGAAGAACATGTACCCCGTCAGGCTATAACAATGGGGGTGGGGACTATTATGGAGGCCCGTAAAATTTATTTAATGGCCTGGGGGGAAGGTAAAGCACCCGTCATACAAAAGTGTGTTGAGGGGGAAATAACAGATCAGCGGCCCGCTACGTTTTTACAGGAACATGAAAACACTGTGGTTGTTCTGGATGAGCCCGCAGCATCAGAGCTTACCCGGCGTAAAACTCCATGGCTGGTAGGCCCTTGCAGCTGGACCGATAAGAATATTAGAAAAGCGGTTACCTGGTTAAGTTTAAAACTGTCTAAACCGATTTTGAAACTTACTGATGTAGATTATAATCAAAATGGCCTGAGTGGTATTCTTACTGAGTACGGTTCGGCTTACCAGGTAAATATCAAAGTGTTTAACGAAGTTCAGCATACAATTACCGGTTGGCCCGGTGGAAAACCAAACTCTGACGACAGTAAACGGCCCGAAAGAAAAACTCCATTTCCGAAACGTGTGCTTATTTTTGCGCCACATCCTGCCGATGATGTGATCTCAATGGGAGGGACGTTAATGAGGCTTGTTGATCATGGCCATGACGTACATGTAGCATATCAAACATCAGGAAATATTGCCGTTTATGATGATGAAGCTCTTCGGTATGCAGATTTTGTATCCAGGCTAGATAATAATTCGGCAGAGGACTCTCTTCTTAAAAAGATTATGCAGGGTATAGAGAAGAAAAAACCGGGTGATATTGATTCACCCGATATGCTAAAACTTAAGTCGGAAATAAGAAAAGTTGAGGCCAATTCAGCATGCAGGTATTGTGGCATTCCACAAGAGAATATTCATTTTTTAGACATGCCCTTTTACGAAACCGGAAAAGCCCAAAAAAATCACCTTACTGAAAAAGATATTCAGTTGGTAACCAAACTTATGAAAGAGGTGAAGCCGCACCAGATATATGCGGCTGGTGATTTAACCGACCCGCATGGAACGTACCGTATTTGCTGGGGTGCCATACAAAAGGCTCTCAGACTTGTTGAAAAAGAAGACTGGATGAAAGACTGCTATATATGGCTTTACAGAGGGATATGGCAGCAGTTGGAAATAAGTGACATTGATATGGCCGTACCGCTGAGTCCCGGAGAAAGGTTGAAAAAAAGGCGCGCCATATTTAAGCACGCATCTCAAAAAGATCAGCCAAAGTTTCCCGGAAGTGTTAGTGGAGAGTTTTGGATGGTGGCTGATGGACAAACCACACAGCATGCCAAAAACTACGACGAGCTAGGCTTGGCAGAATACGATTCGATTGAGGGATTCACAAGGTTTTTACCGTAACATTTGCTAAGATTTGTGTCCTTTTTTATTGCTATTAGTGCGGCACACTCTTTTATTTGAAAGAGGAAGTGGATTGGGAAACTTCATTTCTGAAAAGTATACCCTTAACCAGGAATATCTAAAGTCGGGCTACCGACTAATACCTTTAACGGGAAATGATGAGTGAGCTGTCTTCTGAAGAACAGAATTTCGTGAAAAGCATTCGGGATGGAGACGAAGAGGCCTTTGAACTGCTGTTTTTTAAGTATTACGCACCATTATGCAGGTTTTCGAAGGGATATGTAGGCACCGTTGAATCTGCAAGAGACGTTGTACAAGAGGTATTTATAAAGATATGGTCTAAAAGGGAACACATCCATATTCATACTTCATTAAAGGCTTATCTTTTCCAGGCAGTTCGAAATCATTCACTGAACGAGCTCGAAAAAAAGAGCAGGTACCAGACGTTTGAAGAGGAGTACACCCGTGAAGCTGAAATGAAAAACGTGCCGGATGTTGAACAAAATGTGGAAGATCTTACAAAACGTATCTGGGCAATTGCTGATGAAATGCCTGAAAAAAGAAAAGCCGTATTTACCCTCTATCGAGAACATGGATTATCTTATAAAGAAATTGCCTCGATTTTAGGGATTACTCGAAAAACTGTAGAGAATCAGATGGGGCGAGCACTCAATTTTATTCGAGAGAGATTAGATTAATAAATTAAAAAAAATTGAGGGGGTTCCCTTTTTTTGTCTGTCATAGGCATGAATTAAGAATTTCTATATGAATAAGACAGATAAAATTTGGGCAGCGATAGCGCGGTATTTAGATAATTCCTGCACCGCTAATGATGAAATTATTATTGAAGAATGGCTGAATTCTGCTAAAGAAAACAAGCAAACATTTGATGTTGTAAAGAGAATTTGGGCTTCTGCTGCACTCAATAAAAAAGAGCGTATGAAAGATTTTTTGCCTGAAGAAGATTGGAAGAGAGTTTCCATCGAAATCAGAAAAATTGAAGAAATTAGGAAAAAAGAGAGAATCCGTCGTTTTAGTGCCATTCGAAAACGGCAAAAATATTTATCAACAATTTTAAAAGCAGCTGCACTTATTGTTGTAGCTTTTACTTCAGGGTGGCTCACACTTCAGTATGCACCACAGCCAAGTGATCAGGCTTTTCTCCCCGTTCTAAACGAAATTAGTACAGGTGCGGGTGAAAAAGCCAATATTCAGCTTGGTGATGGAACAAAAGTTTTTTTAAGTGCCGAAACAGAGCTGTCGTTTCCAGAATCGTTTAGAAATAATAGCCGGGAGGTCTCACTCTCGGGCCAGGCCTTTTTTGATGTGATTCCTGATGAAAACAGGCCGTTTGTCATAAATACCCAAAACGGAGTAATAAAAGTATTGGGTACAGCATTCGATGTGCGCTCTTACGTGGATGAAAGCAGTGTAGATATAATGGTTACCGAGGGCGTCGTTGAAATTAGCCACGTAGAAGTACCTCAAAATAAACTCGTGATCAATAGAGGATATAAAGGGACCATTTCACTTTTAGATAACTCGCTTAGTGTAGAATGGGTAGATGATCCGGAACAATACACCGGGTGGAAAGAAGGGCGGTTAATTTTTAAAGAACAACCACTGAGTCAAGTATTTCGCCAGATTGAACGGTGGTATGATGTTTCGGTAACAGTGGATGAAAATAGTGAATCAATACTGAATAAGAAGTTTTCAGCCAACTTGAAAACACGATCTGTAACAGATGTGATGAATGTCATAGAAGTAACGATGGATATTTCTTTCACAATAGAAGAGGACCAAATCACGGTATACAGCAAGGGAGATATGCATCAGAATAGCACCGATGCAGCGATAAACACTAACTAAAACCATAATAATATGAGGATGTTTATGAAAACCGATACAAAAATAAAGGGTGTGCCGATTCTGGCGTTCCTGGTGATGATCTCATCAACATTGCTGATGAGTTCTCAGCTAAATGCTCAGGTATCTCAGCCTACAATGCCCAAAATGATGACATATTATTCCGTTCAGGATTATAGTGATCAGATTCCTGCGTTAAAGTCAAATATCTCGGTTGACTTTAAAAATGTACTTAGAGTGGAAGCGCTTTTTGACATAGCTGAAAAGGCTGGGTTGGAAATTGCTTTCGACTCCAATAAACTGGATCAAAATGAAACTGTTTCATTTAGTGATTCCCGAATTACCGTTAGTGAAGCCTTACAACTTGCTCTGGATGGTACAGGTTATGAAGCTTCTATTACGAATCGGAGGCAGATTATTCTTACCAAACCAGCTCCTGTGGCAGAAGAGGCATTTGACGTTACAATTACGGGTAGAGTGACTGATGCCGATACAGGTGAGCCCTTGGTAGGTGTTACTGTATATGTGGAGGGAACCCAAACCGGAACCACGACAGACCCCGACGGTTTCTATGAGCTTGATGTAGCAGATGATGCGACCACATTGACATTTTCATATGTAGGTTACATGCGCCAGGACATCTCTATTGGCGACCAAACAACCATTAACGTGCAGATGCAGACAGACATCGCAAGATTAGATGATCTGATCGTTGTTGGATATGGTGTGCAAAGACGTTCTGAAATTACCGGTTCTGTGGGAATTGTGCCTGCAGATGAATTAACTCCAACCTCATTCAACGCTCTTCAGGGGCTAAGAGGTAAAGTGGCCGGTGTTAATATTTTTACCAACTCCGGTTCACCATCTGGTAGTAACAGAGTGATCATTCGGGGAACGGGTTCTATCAATGCTTCAACCGATCCTCTTTATGTTGTTGACGGCGTTGCTATGGATGATGGAATTAACTTTTTAAACCCTAATGATATTGAAAGTATCGAGGTGCTGAAAGATGCATCTGCAACAGCTATTTATGGTGCTCGTGGTGCTAATGGTGTTATTCTTGTTACTACGCGCCGCGGTGGTGATGCAGAAAGAGTGGTCGTTGGTTACAGTTCCGATTTAAGCGTTGGACAAATGCTTGGGAGAATGGACGTTATGAATGCTGCTGAATTTATGGAAGTTCAGCGAACAGCACTTCAAAACGTGCCACTTTTCAATAGTAATGTAGATACAGCTCCAACACTCAACACATCGCTCGATCCATTTCTTTTCGACGCAAATGGCGATCCTATTTACGATACAGATTGGCAGGATGAAGCTACGCGAACAGCTTTTTCGCAGGATCATAACCTGAGCGTTCGTGGTGGAACAGAGCGTTCATCAATCGGTGCCGTGCTGAATTACACCAATCGTGAAGGTATACTTCTAAATTCATACATGAATCGTGCTAGTCTTAAACTGGTATATGATGTTACTCCTAAAGACTGGTTGAAATTTGGAACCAATCTCACAGTAGCAAAAATTGATGAAAATCATGTTGAAGAAGGAGGTGGTGGACAGGAACCACGAAGAACTATGATTGAAATGGCTCCCATACTTCCGGTGATTTGGCCCGAAGGAACGCCGTTGGCCGGTCAATATAGTAACCAAACGCATGTTAACTCAATGACACTTGAAGGTCAGTCAAATCCAGTTCACAGGTTACTGGAAGAAGACAGGCTTCGCGACAGAACACAGCTGTTCGGAAATACATTTATGGCCATTCAGATTACGCCGAATCTTGAGTTCAGAACTCAGTTTGGATTAAATAACAGGCTATACGAGGAGCGTCGATACCGACCCAGTAACATGATTGCTGCGGGTGCTCCGGACGGAATCGCCAATTACGGATCTAGTGAAACAAATTACTGGCAAAGTGAGAACTTCTTAACCTACGAGCAGGATTTTGAGCGAAGCAGATTGAGCGCCATTTTAGGTGCCAGTTGGCAGGAGCAAACTTATACCAGCTTCTCACAGGAAGCACGAGGGTTTTCTGATGATTTCTTCAAATTCAATAATTTTGGAGCCGCGACAGATATTCGTCAGCCATCTTCAAACAACTTCTCCTGGAGCTTAAACTCCTACTTCAATAGAGTAACATACTCAATCGATGATACCTACACGTTTACGTTTACTAGTCGTTTAGATGGATCATCAAGGTTTGGAGCGAACTCTAAATGGGGTTTCTTCCCGTCTGCTGGTGTTTCCTGGCAGGTATCGAACGAAGATTTTATGGATGATGTAGAATTTGTCGACAGCTTCCGTTTACGGTCTTCATACGGTGTAACAGGAAATACTGAAATTGGCGTTTTCCGATCACTGGCCACTATTGGTTCCGGAACGACGCTTATTGGCGGGCAGCGTCAGTCTCAAAGCTTTACAACAAGACTTCCAAACCCTGATCTGGAGTGGGAAAAAACGTATCAGTTTAATATTGGTACAGATCTGGATGTATTTAATCAGTTTCTATCTTTGGAACTGGATTACTACTACAAGCTTACAACGGATCTCTTGCTTGACCGACCCGTTCCCGGAACGACCGGATTTACGGTTATCCAGGATAACGTTGGGTCTTTATCAAACCGTGGAGTTGACGTAAAGCTTACAACCTCAAACATCAGGAAAAGAGATCTTTTCTGGTCTACTACACTGAACTTCAACTACAACAAAAACCGTGTTGAGAGCTTAGGTGTTGGAGATGAGGATATCTTCCCTGGGCCAAACTGGGTGTCTGGTAGTCAGACCATTCTCAGAGTTGGCGAACCAGTTGGTAACTTCTATGGCTTTGAGCGTATGGGAACCTGGGGAACCGATGAAGCAGCAGAAGCTGCAGCAGCAGGACGTATTCCTGGTGAAGCCAAACGATCAACCGACCGACGAATTATTGGTAATGGTCTGCCCGATTTCACAGGTAGCTTTATAAACGAAGTGAACTTCAGAAACTTCGATTTTATGCTTGATCTTCAGTTTGTTTTGGGTAGCGACATAATGCAGCAGTTCCTTCACACAGCTGAAGACAGACAGGCACTTACCAATGGACTGGCTACACAGCTTCATGATGCCTGGACAGAAAGCAACCAGAACACTATGATTCAGCGTATACGCCATCAGCCCATTTCCGGACAAAATACACAGGCCGATAGCCACTGGATAGTAGATGGCTCATATGTTCGTGGGAACCTGATTCAGCTTGGATACAATTTTGATCCTTCTGTAATGGATAAGCTGGGACTCACGCAGCTTCGTGTAGCAGCCAGAGTTGAAAATGCATTCGTGATTCATGATCCCGATTTCAAAGGCCATGATCCTGAGGCAACATCCTGGGGAGGAAACATTCATGCACAGAATATTTTCTTTTACCAGTATCCACGCCCCAGAACATTCTCATTAGGCGTATCACTCCAATTTTAAACCGGGAAATCTATCATTATGAAAAAAATAATAATTGCACTTATAGGATTTGCACTGCTGGCTTCCTGCGATGATTTCCTCGTGGAATCACCAAAAACGGAAATAGCAGTAGATCAGTTTTTTACAAATGCTGATGACGCGAGAGGAGTAGTAAACTCCGTATATAGAATTGGAGCCGGAGCCAGCTTTTACGATTCAGGTGGTTTTGGTGGAAGTAATGCCATGATGGGTAGCTACATGTCTGGCCTGTTTGATAACGAAGGAAAAGGGGAGCGTATTCAAGGACAGCTTGCTCACGACTTGCAAGTGGATCCTGTAAACCTCTCACAATTTCTTGGTGGCTGGTGGAATGGTATGTATCTGGCAATTTCCAGAACCAATCTGGCTATCAGTGGTATTGAAAACGTACCTCAAATTAGTGATAGTGAAAGAAGCACTCTCACTGCAGAGGCTCGCTACTTTAGAGCACTGAACTATTTCTTTCTGGTAAAGAATTTTGGGGATGTGCCACTGGTATTGCAGCCAACGGAAGGGCTGGATGATATCTTCGTTGAAAGAACACCGTCTGACGTTGTGTACAATCAGATTGTAGAAGATCTGGAGTGGGCACTGAATAACGGACAACTGCCAGATGTACCTTTCGGCAGCGGAAATGAAGGAAGAGTTACCCGGGGGGCTGTTGCAGCTCTTCTGGCTGATGTGAACTTACAGCGGGCTGGGTTCCCAATTCAAAACACTTCTGCTTATGCCGCAGCTGCAAGCGCTGCCAGAACCGTTATTAACTCTGGCACATATTCTCTCATAGAGCATGGCGACAACATTAACGGCGACAGTGCCTATAACAGAATGCGTTCGGATCAATCACCGGAATATATCTGGTCAATTGAGTATGATGCGGGCATATCAGATAGTGGTTATCCCAGAATTACCATCCCCGGTGTTGTTCGTCCTGATGGTATTGCATACGGACGAACACTCAATATGTATCGTCCTATTCAGGAGATCATTCAGCTCTACAATCCGGAACAGGATTTAAGGGTACAGAATCGTCAAATGTACTATACATCTCTTGAAAGGGACGGTGTTGTGTACGATTTTAACGAGTATGTTCCATATATCTGGTACGAAGAGCAGGCTGTTTTTGAAACGGCACGGGGAGATAACAACCTGAATATCACTAAATATTCTGAAGTTCTTCTTATCGCCGCTGAAGCCATTGCGCGTACCGAGGGTGTAACTGCTGAGGCAGTTGGATACCTTGCAGATGTTCGAAGCCGAGCATACTGGCAGACTGATCGCCAGCAGATTGTAGATGCACTCTCCGGTCTTTCTGAAACTCAATTTGTAGAAGAGGTTTGGAAAGAACGATATCGTGAGCTGGCCTTAGACTTTAAAGCCTGGTCTGATATCCAGAGAACCAGAAAATACCCGACAACTACTGATTTAAATCCGGGTGATGCAACTTTTGTTGATGTAATTGGAGCTGATAATAACTGGGGACAAACCTACCAGGAATATCATCTGTTATTTCCAATTCCCGATGAAGAAATGCAGAGAAATGAAAATCTGGTTCAAAACCCGGGATACTAAGCGTTTATGATAATTCCGTAGCTGGAATCCCTGAGATACAAAAGGCCCCGAATATGTAAAAATGTTCGGGGTTTTTTTTAACCCAAAAGCTAAACCGTATTATGAAAAAATTATTAGCGCTGAGCTTACTTCTATCTATACTTGCATGCACAACAACTCACAATCATTCGGATGATGATGTAGCTGAAATCGAAAATATGAGCGCAGACCGAGCTGCCGCATTTAATGAAGGAGACGCCTCCAGAATTGCCTCACACTTTGATGAAGAGGGATTATTGATGGCCCCTGATTCAGAAACTCTCGTAGGGCAAGAAGCTGTAGAGAATTACTATCAAGCTATATTTGATGAATTTGAAACGGAACTCGACAGCTATTATGAAGAGGTAAAGGTTTCGGGAGACATGGCATATGGAAGGGGGATTGCGGACGTGCAGTTGATCCATAAAATGACCGGTGATACTACAAATTCGCGATCAAAATATTTAAATATTTTACAAAGAACTGAGAGTGGCAACTGGGTCACAACTCACGATATTTGGAATACGGTGTACTAAAAAGACAGAATTGAATTTGTTAAAGTGTTGACTGGCAATTTCTTATCTGTGATATTGAGAGATACTACTTCTAACTTGTAATTTTGGAACTATGAAACAACTATTCTTTTTTTCATGCTTTATTCTGTTGATGTCACAAATCACCGTAGCGCAGATAAACTCACCGGCAAACGATCCCCTTCGTGTTATTGCTATTTTTGCTCATCCCGATGATGCCGATTTTAAAATGGGCGGTACCGCAGCGTTAATGGCTCAAGCCGGGCACAAAGTGAAGTTTATCTCCATCACGAATGGAAACGCAGGCCATCATGAAAAGGGTGGAGGCGTCTTGGCTAAAATCAGAAGGGCAGAAGCAGAAGAAGCAGCCCGAAGGCTTGGAATAGAAGTGTATGAAGTGTGGGATAACAATGACGCTATGCTAACCCCGGAATTACATATACGAATGGATATTATTAGAGCCATTCGGGAGTGGAATGCCGACGTAGTGATTGGATTGAGGCCAAACGACTATCACCCGGATCACAGGAATGCTGGTAAACTAGTAATAGATGCGTCTTATATGGTTATAGTGCCAAATGTTGTATCAGACACAGAACCATTGAAAAACAATCCTGTTTTTCTGTATATGCAGGATGGATTTTCCAAACCAAATCCATTTAGCCACGATGTAGCCATTGCTATAGATGAAGCAATTGATTTGAAAGTTGATGGCCTAGATGCACATCAGTCGCAAGTGTACGAATGGATGCCCTGGACAATGGGAATGTTAGGTGAGGTACCGGAAATGGAAAATATTGATGCGCGAAAAGATTGGCTCAAAAACACCTATCTGAATCGTGAAATTTCTGATGAGCAGCGTCAAACATTAATTAAATACTACAGCGAGCGAAGGGCAATGTCTGTTCTGCATGCTGAGTCGTTTGAAATTGCTGAATATGGTACCTATCCCACCGAGGAACAGATCAAAATGATTTTCCCAATGATCCCTAACTAAGCAGTATTATTTTACATATTAAAAATTTGAGGACTGAAATAGCGCAGACATCATTTGATAATATGGCTGTGTGAGCTGTACATCTCTGCGCTGCATCATTTTTTCCATCGCTTCGATGGCCTTTTCGAAATGGTAGGGTACAATATCTTGTCCGCTAACCCAACTGAAAGAGGGCACAAATTTTGGTGGATATTTATCAGAAAAAAGGTTGCAGCAAACACCGCACATCGTTCCGGTATTTAACATCGAATTGATACCGGTTTTACTGTGATCTCCCATAATTGTACCGATAAACTGTTGGCCGGTATCGAACTCTTTTTTTGTCTTCCAGTCAAAAACTTTTACTGTACCGTAGTTGTTTTTGAGATTAGAAGTGTTTGTATCTGCTCCAAGGTTGCACCACTGTCCAAACACTGAATTACCGGCATACCCATCGTGACCTTTATTTGAATACGAATGAAAAATCACATTCGATACCTCCCCTCCAACTTTACAGACCGGGCCAATGGTGGTGTCTTCGTATATTTTTGCTCCCATTTTAACAACCGATTTTTCGCAAACTGCTGATGGTCCCCGTACAACAGATTGTGCCATGATGTGCGCATTTTTCCCGATATAAATTGGGCCTGAGTCTGCAAAAAGCAGAGCACCGGGCTCAATTTTAGCACCCTCTTCGATATATATTTGGTCTGGATTTATCAGGGTAGCGTGTGGGAATTGTCCTTTTTCTGAATATGATAAAAGCCCAAGCAGCTTGATATCGGAGGCTATTTGTTCACCATTTCTTTGAAAAAGCTCCCAGCTATTATTAAGTACCTGATTTGATGGAACAATTATTTCATTGCGTACTACATCATTCATATCAGGGTTGTGCTCCAACCACTTATCGAATACCTTATGCGATATATTAGCAGCCACCAAATCATTGCGATGAGTGATGGCGCTATTTTCCGATAAGTTTTTTACTTTATGCGCCAGAGATTCATCAGGTATAAATCTTGGATTTATCCATAGGATCTGTTTTTCATCAGTAGGCGAAAATGTTTGAAATACATCTTTTAAATGGCCACGTTGAATTCCCGAGGGCTCACTTTCTTCAGAATCGAGTTGTCTCAGCCACTTTTGCCCCAGGGTTAGAATTCCCACGCGGAGGTCGTAGACCGGTCTGGTTAAAGTTAAAGGGTGAAAGTTTTCAAGAAATTGATCCTCAGAAAAACAGATTGTGGTTTTCATTTAATATATTGATCCAATTATTTAAGAACATTGTCCTGAAATTAATCAAATTGAACTAATAGTTTAAACTTATTCATTTATGTGTGGAATAGTAGGATATGTAGGTTACAGAGATGCTTCATCAATATTGATTAAAGGGCTGAAACGCCTGGAGTACAGAGGATACGACTCTGCGGGGTTGGCGCTCGTGAATGGCAGTTTACAGTTCAGGAAGGGAAAAGGAAAGGTCTCGAATCTTGAAAGGTTGGTAAAGAAGGAAGGAATTTCTGGTCCTATGGGTATTGGACATACTCGCTGGGCTACGCATGGTGAACCGAATGATGTGAACTCACACCCCCATTTAAGTGAATCAGGGGCTATAGCTGTGGTACATAATGGCATTATCGAAAATTATTCAACCCTGAAAAAACAGCTCATATCTAAAGGGAAAACTTTTCAAAGCCAGACAGATACAGAAATTATTGCCCAGCTAATTGAGGAGATATATAACTCTTCATCAGGAATTTCGTTTGAAAATGCTATTCAACTCACGCTCAAACAGGTTGTAGGCACGTACGGACTGGCCATTATTCATGAAGAATCACCTGAAAAGGTGTACATTGCTCGAAAAGGCTCTCCACTTCTCCTGGGTATAGGTGATGGTGAAATGTTTATAGCCTCCGACGCATCTCCAATAATTGAGTATACCAATAAAGTAGTATACCTGGATGATGGCGAGATGGCTGTTGTAACTAAAGATGATTATACCGTTAAAACAATCGAAGATGTTTCTTTAACAAAAGAAGTTCACGAGTTAGAGATTAGCCTGGATGCCATTGAAAAAGCCGGGTATCCTCATTTTATGTTAAAAGAGATATTTGAACAGCCCCGGTCCGTGGCGGATTGCATGCGGGGGCGCGTGAACCCTGACAACCATACTATTCAGCTCGGTGGAATTCAGGATGTTATGGAGGACCTGCTGAATGCAAAACGTATCGTTATTGCAGCATGCGGAACAAGCTGGCATTCGGCTTTGGTGGGAGAATACCTGTTTGAATACCTTGCAAAAACACCCGTTGAAGTGGAATATGCATCCGAATTCAGGTATCGTGATCCATTGATCGGTAAAGGGGACGTTCTACTTGTGATATCACAAAGTGGTGAAACGGCTGATACCATTGCCGCTCTTCGAGAAGCAAAACAGAAAGGGGCATTAGTACTTGGAATTTGCAATGTTGTAGGATCAACACTTTCAAGAGAAACGGATGCCGGGGTATTTACGCATGCCGGGCCGGAAATCGGAGTGGCATCAACAAAGGCGTTTACTGCACAGGTCGTTGTTTTAATTATGATGGCGCTTGAAATGGGCTTTAGAAAGGGAGTGATTTCGAAGAAAAGGTTTAAATCCTATATCGACGAGCTGCATAAAATCCCGGCAAAAATTGAGTATATCTTAGAGCACGCCGATGAATCGATTAAAAAAATGTCGAGCCTGTTCACTTATGCTCCCAACTTTCTCTATCTGGGCAGAAGTTACAATTTCCCCGTGGCGCTGGAGGGTGCACTTAAATTAAAAGAGATCTCTTACATTCATGCAGAGGGCTACCCGGCAGCAGAAATGAAGCACGGACCAATTGCCCTGATTGATGAAATGATGCCGGTTGTTGTGATCGCCGCAACTGATCATACGAATGATAAAATGATTTCAAATATTGAGGAGGTAAAAGCACGGAAGGGCCGTATCATTTCTATTATGAATGATGATAATCCTGAAGTAAAAGATCTTTCTGAATTTTGTATATCTCTTCCGGGAACCGTTGACTGTTTTTCACCACTACTGACCGTAATTCCGCTTCAGCTACTATCATATTACGTTGCAGTAAACAGAGGCTGTAATGTAGATCAGCCACGAAATCTTGCGAAGAGTGTAACTGTTGAGTAGATAAATCACAAATTTGTCTTTATTGTACTTGCTATGCAGTATTCCATCAAAAATATGGTTTGTCCCCGTTGCGTTGAATCCGTTAGAATGACGCTAAATAAAATGGGATGTAAAAATGCCAAAGTTGACCTGGGAACGGTGGTTACAAAAAAACCTATGTCTGATAAACAGTTGAAAAGGTTTTCGAAAGAGCTGCGTGAGAGTGGGTTTGAGCTTATTGAGAATAGGGAGTCACAAATTATCAATGATGTGAAGGTGGCGGTCATACGCTATATCGAACGTCTTGAATTGGAAAAAAATCCCGGTCGACTATCTGATTTTATTTCCGATCAGATTCATCTGAATTATTCCTACGCCAGCAGTATTTTTTCCGAAAAGACCGGAGATACCATTGAACAGTATTTTATCAGAATGAAAATAGAGAGGGTTAAAGAGCTGCTCAGTTTTAGAAAATGGACACTTAGTGAGATTGCACATGAACTAGATTATAGCAGCGTTCAGTACCTTTCTAATCAGTTTAAAAAAGTGACTGGCAAAACCGTTACTGAATATTTGCGGCAAAAATCACCGGAGAGAAATTCACTGGATCAGGTCTAACCAAAAATTTTACACAACCTGATTCTCGCCTTGTAACGTTCACAGTGTTAAACTTTCTTATTTTTACATTGATTTTAATTCAACATAACTACGTTACATGAAAAACGAAGTGAAAATTAGTGGAATGCACTGCTCTGGGTGCACTAATGCCGTAGAAAAAGCATTAAAAAAAATCGACGGAATTACAGATGTAACTGTTCAGCTTACAACAGAAAGTGCCTTCATAGAAACAGATCTGCCCGATTTTCCCACTGAAGCTGTAAAAAACGCAATCCAATCTGCAGGATATGAAGTTGAAGAGACACCAGCCGACTCTGTAACGCTGCAAATTGGAGGTATGCACTGCGCAGGTTGTTCTTCAGCCGTTGAAAAAGCACTATCTAGAAGAGAGGGTATAGTGCAGGCCACTGTAAATCTTTCAACTGAAAAGGCTTATGTAGATTACAACAGTGCTCTTATATCTGTTGAAGAGATTAAAAAAGCTGTTGAGGATGCCGGATACGAGGTTCTGGAGCAGCAAAAAAAAAAGTAAATAAGCTAGACGAGAAAAAGCAGAGAGAAGAAAAAAAACTAAAGACTGCCCGTAAAAGAATGATTCAGAGCTGGGCGGTTACAGCTCCCCTGATGGTTTGGATGTTTGCAGAGATGGTTTTGGGCATTCACCTTTCATCTCCACTCATAATGGAGTTTGTAATGGTTGCAGGTGCTGCGTTCACGCTTTTTGTTCCCGGACTCAACACTCTTAAAAGTGCGATAATTTCGAGCAAAAATCTAACACCAAATATGGACGTGTTGATTGCCTTGGGTACATTTGCTTCCCTTGCTACAGGCCTTGTTTCTTTGGGATACCTGCTGGGGTTGATATCATCTCCTTTTTATAGCTTTGCAGGTATTGCGGCCATGATTATGGCATTTCATTTAACGGGCCGATACATTGAGGTCAAGGCAAGGGGGAGGGCTTCCGAAGCCATCACAAAGTTACTTACGCTGGAAGCCAAATCGGCTAGAATTATTAAAAATGGCCTTGAGAAAGAGATTTCTGTTGATCAGCTAAAAAAAGGTGACATCATGATTATCCGTCCGGGAGAGAAAATTCCGACGGACGGGATGGTTGTAGATGGCAAAAGTTCGGTTGATGAATCGATGGTAACCGGCGAATCGATGCCTGCTTTGCGAAAAGTGGGGGATAAAGTGGTTGGAGGAACTATCAATATTGAAGGAACCATTCGAGCTGAGGCTTCAGAAGTGGGTGAAAATACATTCCTGAACCGGGTAATTCAGATGGTAGAAGAAGCGCAGGGATCAAAAGTTCCAATTCAGGATTTTGCTGATCGTATAACTGCGATCTTTGTTCCCGTAATTTTAGTGTTAACGCTTATTACATTCATTGCCTGGATATTACTACCCGAAACGCTCCGTCCTTTGTTACTTTGGGCTGACTCATTTATACCATGGCTCATCACTGATTTGGAACCGGTGAGCCAGGCCTTTTTTGTATCTCTGGCGGTGCTGGTAATCGCATGCCCCTGCGCCCTTGGTTTGGCTACACCAACTGCACTTATGGTGGGAACCGGCTTGGGTGCTGAAAACGGTATTTTAATCAGAAAGGGTGAATCGATTCAAAGGCTACAGGAAGTAACAACCTTTGTTTTTGATAAAACAGGTACGCTTACAAAAGGAGAGCCGGCCGTTGTAGATTGGGTGGACTACCATAAAGTTGACAGTCAATTTCTGGAAAGAGTTGCTGCGATGGAGAATATGTCGGAGCATCCCCTTAGTGTTGCAATTACAAGATATTTGAATATAAATGAATACAAAGATGTTGATCATTTCAAATCTCACACAGGCATGGGGGTGGAAGCAAGGATTGATGGATTTACGATGCTTGCAGGAAATAAAGCCCTTCTTAAGGAAAAAGAAATTGAACAAAATGAGTGGTCGTTGCGCGTCTCTGAAAAACTTCAGAATGAAGGTAAAACGCCAATATTTCTGGTTGAAAACCGTAAGATTCGAAGTATTTGCGGGATAAAAGATACAATTAAGGATGAGACTCCCGGCGTAATACAGGAAATTCACAGCTTGGGTTTCAAGACAGTAATGTTAACCGGTGATCAACAACAAGTTGCCGAGATTATAGGGGCTCAGATTGGAATAGGAAAGGTAATTGCTGAAGTTAAACCGGGTGAAAAGGCAGACATTATTCGCCAAATACAGAGCAGTGGAGAAATTGTTGCAATGATAGGTGACGGCATAAACGATGCTCCTTCACTTTCACAGGCTGATGTTGGAATTGCATTGGGAACCGGAACAGATATTGCTATTGAGTCTGGAAGTATGATATTAGTTGATGGAAATCCCCAGGCAGTTATAAGGGCTATCAATTTGAGCAGATTGACATTCAAGAAAATTCGGCAAAATCTTTTTTGGGCCTTTTTCTATAATCTGATTATGCTTCCAGTAGCAATGGTTGGCTGGATGCACCCAGTTCTGGCAGAGATTGCGATGGCGCTTAGTTCAATCAATGTAGTGGGTAATTCTCGGAGACTGTCCGGGAAATCTCTTGATTAAATGTGGATAACTTCATATTGATGCTGAAAACCTACTGTATGATGCAATAAAATGATATAAAAAAAAGCTAATTTTTTAATAATAACTCCCCATTAATTTAAAATATTTGATGTGGATAACTTGTTTTTAAAAACAAATTTGTGTATCTACAAGTTATCATCTACACTTCTAATCATTCTGCTCAATTTTAATGAAAAACTGGAAAGCAATTCTGTTCAAAGCTGCACTCATCATTGTTATCATCATTGTGGCTTTTACAGGATAATCACTCAACAACGTCAAAAAATCTTTCAAACACTTTTTACAGAAACAGTTGTAAGACTATTCTATCTATTTGACGTAGACTGCCACATTTTAATATGTGGAATTCCATCCACATCATAGTCAGAACCTTCCGCAATAAATCCTTCAGATTCATAAAATGTCTTAAGGTGACTCTGTGCTTCAATGATAACCTTATTAGCATTTTGTGATCGAAGGTAATCGAGTGCTTTTCGTATAAGCTTTCTGCCGTAGCCTTTTCCTCTTTTTATTGTTGGAACAACAATTCTTCCAATTGAGGGATATTCAAACTTTTTACCGGCTGGGACGATGCGAGCATACCCCGCTAACATATTTTCTTCCATAAGGCACAGGTGTGTACAGAACGGATCAATATTATCAATGTCGTCGTAAATACAGTCCTGCTCGATGATGAATATGTCCTGACGCAGTTTTAGTATTTGATAGAGTTCGGATGGGGTAAGATCAGAGAATGACTTTAGAATAAAATTTGCCAAAAGTAACTATTTGTTTAAATGTTCGTAAAGATTTTATAAGTGAGATTAATATAACCGCGAAAATCATGATAAAATACCTGATTGTAAACAGCCTCGTCGTATTCTTCTTTGCCTATATTTTAAGCGGTGTTAAAGTTAAGAGTTTTTTTACTGCCGTTGGCATTTCCATTCTTCTGGCATTAATTAATACATTCATAAAACCCTTGATAGTGTTTTTTACGATTCCTCTCACAGTTCTTACACTAGGACTTTTTATTCTTGTTATTAATGCATGGATATTAATGATCATAGATAGTCTGCTCGATGGATTTGAAATTAAAAACTTTTGGTGGGCACTTCTCTACAGCATTTTAATATCTGTGTCGAACGCGCTTCTTTTCTAATGTTCATTCTTTTATAATCCTAAACGGAATTCAGTATACTATGTAGTCGAAATGCCTGTGATTGTTGAATTCTTTTACCAATATTCAATAGTTCATATTGGTGCAATGAATTTGTCTAAATGTGGATTTCGATTTTAAAAATATAAGATTTGAATAAACTGTATGGTATCTGAGAAAGTTAAGGTATTGAATGAGTCTGGGCTGCATGCACGTCCCTCTTCTGAGCTTGTAAAAACTGCGTCAAAATATAAATCGGAGTTTTTTATCAAGATGTATGGGTATAAGGTAAATGGTAAAAGTATTCTCGGCGTAATGACATTAGCCGCTGAATGTGGTGCAGAGATGGAGTTAATTCTGGAGGGGCCTGATGAAGAGGAGGCTCTTGAGACGTTGGTCAACCTATTTAAGAATAAATTTAAACCGGATGATTCATGAAGAGTAATCAGCCAAAAATCTTGTCAGGAAAACCTGCGGCCTCCGGGATTGGGATTGGTAAAGCAGTTGTACTAGATACTGGTTCTAAAAGTGTTATGCCCGAAAAGGTTGATCACAGCGATGCTCAAGAGCACATAGATAAGTTTGAATCAGCAAAAAAAAATGTACTCAAAGACTATGAGCAGATAAAAACACTTCCGGATAACAGTGACGCCTCAGATATCATTGAAACCCAAATTCAAACTCTGAAGGATCCGGAAGTTGATTCACTGGTACGGAAGAAAATTCAAGAAGAGCACTATACAGCAGAATACGCCATTTTTAGTGTTTTTAATGACTACATACAGATGATGGAGGCAACAAAAGTTAACTGGGTTAACGACAGAGTTGTAGACATTGTATCAGTGCGGGATGCATTAATTGAAGCCACTCGAAATCGCCGGAAAAAACTAAATGTGAAAAAAGGGGAGGTGGTGTTTGCTAAAGAAATTCCTCCCACACTAATGGTTAATTTAAGCCACATAGGTATTGGAGGAGTGGTCATCGAAAAGGGTGGACTCACTTCTCATGTGGTCATACTTTCGCAGTCATTAGGCATACCGTGTGTGATAAACGCCCACTGGGATCGATACAAACTCCAAAGCGGCACCTCTGTTATTATTGATGGTACAACCGGACAGGTTATTATCAATCCGTCCTGGAAACAATCTCAGGAATATGGGAAAAGAAAAGATGATGAAGAGTTACGTTTTCAAAAAGCCAGAAAGTGGACAAAAGAGAAGAGTGAAACATCCTGCGGTCACCCTTTTTCACTACGAGCAAATGTAGAATTTGCTGAAGAGCTAGCGAATCTTGAACCGAACGGCGCAAAAGGTATCGGTTTATTGCGCACTGAAACGGTCTTGTTCGAAACCGTAGATTTTAATGTCGATGACCAGGTTACGTTTTACAGCAATATGATGCAGTCAACTGGTAACGAAACCGTAACGATTCGGCTTTTTGATGCGGGTGGTGATAAAATTATCGAAGACTCAGAACTGGAGTCGAACCCTTTTCTGGGATGGCGTGGAATTCGAATGCTTCTTGACAAAAAAAAGCTATTGAGAAACCAGCTTGAAGCCATCTACAGGGTTTCGGGTAAATTTAAAGGGCGCGTTAAGATATTGGTTCCAATGGTATCCAGTGTTGAAGAAGTGCTCGAGCTTAAACAACACTGCGACTATGTTCAAAATTCTCTCAATCAAAAAGATGTACCATTCGATGATCAGGTTCAGCTTGGCGTTATGGTTGAAGTGCCGAGCGTTGCGCTTACACTTGATGCGTTTGCTCCTCATGTAGATTTTTTTAGCATCGGAACGAATGATCTTACCCAATATACACTAGCCGTAGATCGTGGGAATGAGCGTATTTCAGCACTTTTTGATAGTTTTCACCCCTCTGTTTGGAAATTGATTAAGATGACATACGATGCGGCCAGCAACCATAATTTACCCGTTAGTGTGTGTGGAGAGATGGCTTCGTATCCTGAAGCCGCTGCCTGCCTGTTGGGAATGGGCATAAATGACCTAAGTATGAATGCAGGCTCTATACCTATGGTGAAGTCGGTATTGTGCCAAAACCAGCTCGAAGAGATGAAGGAATTGTCTGAAAATGTATTATCAACTAATTCGCTTTCTGAAGTTCATGGCTTTTTAGATGCATGGCGAACACCATAATTGTGGTGCTGAAGTGAAATTATTAAAAACGATGCTTCTAAGAATAAAATCGATAAATGCCAAGTATCATTAATCAGGAAACGCTACCATAAATAATATAATTAGTGTAATACAAACATTGGTTTAAAATATTTATGATAATATATACATATTTGTAAATAATAAACTCACACCTGTTTAATTTCATAAATAAGTTAGCTAACTTTGCATACGGATTTTAAAATTAAACCATTTATCAAACATGTTACAGAAAAAATTTACACCAAAACGAACCATCTGCAAAGTTACTTTTTCAATACCAGAAGAGTGGGCTGAAAAAGATGTGAAACTTGTGGGAGACTTTAACGACTGGGATAAAGACTCAGATAGCCTTGAGAAAAAGAAAGACAAGTGGGAAGTAACCATGAGGCTTAAGCCAGAAAACCGATACCGATTCAGATATTTATTAGATGGAGAGGTTTGGGAAAACGATGACGCTGCTGATGAGTATATTCCAAATGAGTTTGGAACAGAAGATAGCGTAGTCGAAGTTGGCAAATAAATTCTATGGATGAGTCTTTCGATCTGGAGGCATTTAAAAACACTCTGCGAACTTCCTGGATTGGAAGTGAATGTCTCTATTTCGAAACTCTGCCATCTACAAACAGCTACGGCAAGTCTATTAAATCTGAGGAACTGGTTCATGGTTCTGTAATCATTACAGACGTGCAGAACCGGGGCAGGGGGCAGTACGAAAAAAAGTGGGAATCAGAGCCCTATAAAAATTTAACGTTTACGCTTTGCCTAAAACCCGTTTCCGGTGACAGATTGTCGCTTCTCACACTAGCTTGTGCTCTCTCTGTATGCAAAGCTGTTGAATCATTTACCGGTGAATCTGCAGTCATAAAGTGGCCGAATGATATTTATCACAAAAACAAAAAGCTTGGTGGTATTTTAACGGAGTGTATTTTCTCCGGTGAACGTCCTGATCGTGTATTGATCGGTATTGGCCTCAACATCAATCAAAAAATATTTGGCAAAAAGCTTGATGGAGACGTTGTTTCTGTTAGTCAGCTCTCGAATAGCACGCTTTCCAGAGAGTCTTTCTTAAGTTCAATTCTTCTTTATATAGAACAGCTTTATATCCAATGGCACAAACGGGAAATTGATCTTCAGAGAGATGTTAATGGTAAATTAATTGGGTATGGAGAGTGGGTTCACCTTAGCATCAATGGTGTAAAAACAGATGATACTTATAAATGCCTTGGAGTTGGTGAGAGTGGTGAATTATTGATGTTGAATCAACAGCTTGATGTGAATACATTTAGGCATGAGCAAATTCGAATCATCCCCACTGAATAAGGCATTTCTCAGCCAGATATCAAAACTGCAAGCTGACGAGAATCCCCCACGATTCATTATTGGTGTAAGTGGAGGACCGGATTCGATGGCCTTACTCTACCTGCTTCATAGACATAGCTATGAAGCAGTTGTGGTTCACTGTAATTATGGGGTTAGAGGTGAGCAGTCAGACAAAGATCAAAAGATGGTAGAGCAAGTTTGCATGTTATGGGATTTGGAGTGTGTATCGGTAAAATTAGAGTGGAACCCCACTAAAAACGGAAATTTTCAATCCTGGGCAAGAAATGAGAGATACCGAATATTCAGAGATCTCAAAAGAGAATATCAGGCACAAGCAATATTAACAGCTCATCACCAAGACGATCAGATAGAAACAATATTTCAGCGAATTTTAAGAGGATCCGGTATCGCTTCGTTAGCTGGAATTCAATCTTTGAGCGATGATCTGTTCAGACCACTTCTGGATGTTACCAAAACTCAAATTATTGATTTTGTTGAGAAAATGAACATTCCATACAGAATTGATGCAAGCAATGAAGAGTCGACCTACGCTCGTAATTTTTTGCGAAACAGATGGTTTCCTATGCTGGAAGATCGATTCCCGGGATGGAGGACCAATATTCTTTCACTCACCAAGAAAGCTGAGATTCATCAGAATCTGATAAAGCATGTAGCTCACCAAGTAAGCAATGACACCCAATCATTTAAAAGGAAAGAGTTTAATGAGCTTGAAGAGAGTATAAAACCTGTTGTTTTTAAATTTCTTTTTGAACGGTTGGCGGAGTATGAGACTATCAATAAAGCATTTCTTGAGCAGGTACACAGAGTAGAACAGTTGCAGACTGGCCAGTCCTTGGATATATCGGTTGACTATAAGCTAACCAGAGACAGAGATCTATACTTTTTTGTTGCAAAGACGAATGGAGAAAATGACCTCATGGAGTACAGGTTTACCGAAAGTGAATTAGAAAAAGGGGTTGAATATAATTATATCAGAATTCGTTTGTTGCCAGCCCCGTCTTCATTTGAATCCAATACGTTGATGCTGAACACCGATAGATTAAGTTATCCAATTACGGTACGCAGATGGCGCCACGGTGATGAAATTCAGCCATTAGGAATGAAAGGTTCACAGCTCGTATCTGATCATCTTACAAATCGTAAAATATCTTCAGTAAGAAAACACGAATCACTAGTGTTGGAATCCTTTGATGGAATGATTGCTGCCGTTATATTCCCACACGATAAAGAACATAAAGAGCCTGGTACTGTTTCTGAACAAGTGCGTATAGGTGAAAGCACTCAACAAATCATAAAAATCGAAATTACTGAATAAATATGGGGCATTATCAACCGGAATCCATCATGGTAAACGGTGACCGATTTACGGTTTACTTAACAGATGAGCAGATCCAAGAGCGGACACAAGAAATTGGGGAACAACTAAGCCGGGATTTTAAAGACAAACAGCCCATATTTATAGGCGTTCTTAACGGTGCCTTTATCTTTTTGGCAGATTTAATGCGTTATGTCACAATCCCATGTGAGGTAGATTTTCTAAAACTTAGCAGCTATGGAGACGAAAAAGTATCTTCTGGGCAGGTTCGGGATTTAAAAGAAATAGACGCCGATATAGAGGGGAGGCATATCATTTTTGTTGAGGATATTGTCGACACAGGGCTCTCAATGAAATACCTGGTTGATAAAATGATGGTTCATAATCCGGCCTCGACAACGATTGTGACGCTGCTTCATAAAAAAGATGCAACGGAACATAATGTAGACATTGACTATACTGGTTTTGAGATTCCGAACCTGTTTGTTCTTGGGTATGGACTGGACTATGCACAAATAGGAAGAAATTTGGCTCAAATATATATTCAAAAAGATTGAATATTAATTCAAAATTGTTGAAATCAAAGTTGCATAGGCATACAAAAGGTTTCTATATTTGTAGTCTTTGAAATGAATGAATTTGACCATGGAGGGATGGCTGAGTGGTCGAAAGCGCTCCCCTGCTAAGGGAGTATACCCCCAACGGGGTATCGAGGGTTCGAATCCCTCTCCCTCCGCAATTAAAAAGCCGGTTATCGCTGTTGAATGTGATAATCGGCTTTTTTTATGGAATGAACCCAATGTTAAATCTCAAAGAAACAATACGTAGTCTGGTAGTTTTAAAATCAGTTCTGTGAACCTGAAATTAGTACTTTCGGTTCAAGAGGAGGGGTTTGAACGGTTCAGCTTAGCGTTTCTGAAATTAGTTTCAGCTTGTCTACCGTTAGCGGTTTCTCAACAAACTGTTCAACTACATTAAAACTCTTTGCTTTTTGTTGATCATCCGGATCGATTGAAGATGTAAAAATAAAAACTTTTGTGCCGGTTGAGCCGCTTAGCTTTTCCAGCTCTCTGAGAAACTCAAAGCCTCCCATTAGCGGCATATTTAAATCAAGAAAAATAACTTCCGGAAAAGGATTCTTTTCAGACTCCAGTTTTTTAAAATGATCCAGTGCTTCCCGTCCATTTTTTAAAAGCATGGTATTGTCGCAAAACCCGACAAGGTTCACAATTTTCTTGGCAACCAAAGTGAAAATGTTATCGTCATCAATGATGCAAAGAGTGTTAATTTTCTTCATATCTTAAAAATATTTTAAATGTAGAACCTTTATCAATTGTACTTTCAACTTCAATGTGTCCGCCAATGGCTTCTACCTGATTTTTTGTGATGAACAGGTCTGTGTTACCATCACCGCTTTTCTCCTTTAAGGAGGTGCTAATGCCAAAAATATCAAACTCTTGTTTGTCAAGATCAATTCCAACTCCATTATCTTCGAAACAGAGTACCACATACTTACCCTGAACCAAACAGTATAGTTTTACAAAACTATCACGGTCACTTGATGCATATTTTATTGCATTGAACAATATGCTGTTAAATATGTTTTCCAGGTAAGAGCTGATACCGTAAACTTCAAACCGATCCATGATCATGTTTATGATACGAACATGTTTTTTTGTAGCTGCTGGAGTTACGTTGTCGATGGCCCTTTCAATAATTTCATTAAGATTTAGAACTTTTAGCTGTCCTTTAGCAGATGTATTAATTTGAACTACTTCGTTTAGCTGACTTATTGTTCCCGACAGGTTATCTGCTGAGTTCGATAGTAGTTCAATCAGTTCAAGTTCGGCTAGTTCAGGATATTCATTGTAGATCAGATCCAATATCATCGAAATATTAGACGCATGCGAGCGAACATTGTACGACAGAATATGTGCGAAATTTTTGAGCCGGTCATTCTGGTCGCCCGATATTTGCAATAAAGACCGAAGCTTCGACTCTTTTTGAATTCTTTTCTTAACGTTAACGAGCATGTTCGCAAAGATCGTTAAAATGGCGAGTTCCGATTCTGTATAGGTCTTTTTTTGGTTTACAGATTCAAAACCTACAAATCCTATGAGCTGATCTTCGTTAATCATAGGAACCGTTATCATACTTTGAACGCCCTGACTAGCCAGGATAGTCTTTAATTCTTTTTCTTCAGGTCGAACTAGATTCTCCAGGTCATTAACATAAAAGGGCTCTCCCTGGGCGTGTTTTTGAGCTAATACACGAATTCGCTCGATGGGTATTTTTTGCAGATTATTTTTCTCAGATGTAATACCCGGAGCACACCATTCATAGATATTGGAAGACTGATCAGATTCAATATAATATTCAAAAATATATGCTCTGTCGGCACCTACAAATTCGGCCATCTCTTTTAATGATTCGTCAATGGCGATGTCAACTTTATCTAGGTCAATGTTTATGTAGGTGGAGGCAATTTTAATAAGTAATTGCTGAAGCGCTGTTTGTCTGACCTTATCCCTTTTCATGATCCCCAAAAATTAATGTAGCACCTGTGCCCGTTCAATATTTGGCACATTTCCATCTTTATTCAATAATAACTATAATTTATTCAAAAAACATTACCGATCGTTTTAATTGTTAATAAAATTTAATGATAAACCCCTAGATAATCTTCTTTCTATAGAGGGTAATATTATGTTTGGCTACAGATCTGGAGTTTGGTTTAAATTCTTTGTTCTGATATTTTGAGTTTCTGTATATTAAAACTCGAAAGACGTACTTTCGTCGAATTGTAAATTGTTGAGTACATACCAAAAATCATCTATGAAGCAGGCCTCAGATCAGAAATCAGACCACCCCACACGCAAAGGTGCCTCTGAAAGCAGCTTAGAAGACGATCAGTTCATTATCGATGCCAAGAAGGGGGATCAGAGAGCCTATAAAAAGATCATGGATAAATATGAGAAGCCACTCTTTTTCCATGTTTACAAGATGATTAAAGATCAAAACCAGGTAGAGGATATTGTTCAGGAAGCGTTCATGAAAGCGTTCAAAAATCTTGAATCCTATGATACCAGTTATGCATTTTCAACCTGGCTGTACCGAATTACTACGAACCATACCATAGACTACCTTAGAAAGAAAAAGCTTAAAACCACATCAATCCACAATCCCATTAAAACCAGAGACGGTGAGATGGAAATTGAGATTGAAGGCGACAGCAGAACCGACAGAAAGGTTATTCGGAAAGAGAGAAAAGAGATTATTAATAACGCTATTAAAAACCTGCCGGATAAGTATCGTATTGTTATTGAAATGCGTCATTTGCAGGAATTGAGCTACCAGGAGATTTCTGATGAATTGGATTTGCCTCTTGGTACTGTCAAAGCTCACATATTCAGAGCCCGAGAGATGCTTTATAAAGCGCTGATTGATAAAAAAGATAAGTTTTAACAACCATTGGCCCCTTATAGCAGAACTCATTTTTTGAGTAGGTTGGTACAATTCGCCATTCTTTTTCGCATGTGTAAATGTAACTGATATAGTCCAGAGAGTCAGTTTCAGAATGTGCGAACATAAACCCTTCAATTTACGATATCATGAAAAGACAAATACACGGTTTGTTAATAATACTGTTTACAGGAGTAGCTTTAAGCCTTACTTCCTGTAGTGACGATTCTGGAACAGGATCCGAAAGTTTGAACTGTAATACATTTACACTTCCTTCTCAACTAACGCCGGTTATGGTTAGTAACGAATACTTTAATAATCAAAATGTGCCAACCGGTGATGAGTACATGAATTTCCAAGAAGTAAGATCGGTTGCCCTTTCAGGCGGGACATTTCTTTCGGGCGGAGGTGTTTTTGGAGTAGCTACAACATTCATTTCCGTTGCTCAATTACTGGGCGTTCAGCCAAGTGCAGGCGATGGAAATTGTGTTTGGGAGTTTGATGCAAGTCAGTTTGACCCTGATGCCAGTGACACGATAGTAACAGTGAGAGCTTCCAAATCTGGCGACAGAACACTCTGGGAGGTTGACTTATCCGGTGATATTGGAGATGAAACCGTCAGTAATTTTACATTTTTAAGCGGATTTACATCTGATGATGGAAATAGCGGGGAGTGGAGAGGGTTCGATCCCGAAAATTCGGGCACAGAAGCTTACGTCTACACGTGGAACAGGCAAAGTGAGGAAGTATATCAGCTAAGCCTTAACGTTGATGATGGAAATGAGGCATCGATAACCTACGAAAGAGACGGAGGAGATAGCAATACGATGTCATTCTTTAATGGAAATGATGACTATTCTGTATTCTGGAATGAAAGCAACGATAGTGGCTGGATTGAAGAGGGGAATACAGACAGGCGCTGCTACGATGATTTTATCAATGCTCCTTGCTAACTGCAAGCTCAAATCTGTTTCAAAAGCTTCGGGCTACACCGGAGCTTTTTTGTTTTAATTTGGAGAAGTAGAATTAAGAGATTCACATAGGTAAATTCTGCCCGAACAGTTTTTAAGATCCGCTGGTAGTGTAGATAAGATGGACCTGCTCAGGGTTAAAATACTCTAAATTATATAAATTGCCGGACTCGACTAAAGGTCCGGCTATTTTTTTAATAAAAATAAATCAATGCACATGATGACCGTGAGCATCGGCTTCACTCGCTGAATGCCAGTCGAACTGCTCGGAATATCCTTCTCTTTCCCACCAGAAAGGAAGTCGTTCATTAGGATGATTTCCGATCTCGTTCATAGTAGAAGCATCGTATAATCGACCATTTATCATGGTGTATACAACATTTTCAGTATCGTAAATGTCCTCAAGTGGATTCCCGTCAATGACAATCAAATCAGCCAGCTTACCTTCTTCGAGTGAGCCAATATGATCGCCCAGACCAATATAGTTGGCACCGTTAATTGTTGCTACTTTTAGCGCATCGTGGTTGCTCATACCGCCCTGTGTAAACATCCATGTTTCCCAATGAGCCGCCAGCCCCTGAAGCTGCCCATGCGCACCTATATTTACCGTTACACCCAGATCATGGAGATCTTTTGCTGCTGCTGCACTTTTAAAATGCCCGGCCTCGTACTCTTCTTCAGGTACCATCGTTCTGTGGCGTGATCGTGAGTCAACAACACCCCTGGGAGTGAACGTTAAAAGTCGCTTTTTTTCCCAAACATTGGTATGCTGGTACCAATAATACTCGCCGCTCATACTTCCATAATTCACCACCAGTGTTGGGGTATATCCTACGTTGGATGATGCCCAAAGAGTTAATACATCATTATAAAGTGGATAAATGGGGACATTGTGCTCTATCCCGGTGTGACCATCTAAAATCATACTCATGTTGTGCGTAAACGTTGAGCCGCCTTCTGGAACAACATTTACACCCAGCTCACGGGCGGCCTCAAGTATTTGCTGTCGCTGGTCTCTGCGGGGTTGATTATAGCTTTTAACAGACGTGGCGCCAAAAGCCTGAGTTCGCAATACCGCAGAACGCGCGTCATCTAAATTATTTACAACAGTTTTTTGAATATTTTCAGCTCCGTACAAGATTCGTCCGGTTGAGTAAATCCTTGGGCCAATCATATTGCCTGCGCGCACCATCTCAGACTGCGAAAAGATCATCTCTGTGTTAGATGAAGGATCGTGAGCAGTTGTAACTCCATAACCCAGATTTGCAAAATATTCCCACTGCTGATTGGGGCTTAGTCCTTCTCGGAAATTACCAATATGGGCATGAGCGTCCACAAGGCCTGGCATGATAGTGTGTCCAGAGGCATCAACCACATAGGCACTTTCAGGGATTGCAACATCTTCTGAACTACCAACACTTTCAATACGATTGTCTCTTACTACAAGAGTACCATTTTGAATGACTTCTTCACCGTCCATCGTTATAATTCTCGCATTTGTAAAAGCTGTAACACCGGAAGGAATATCTGTTTCAAGTTCAAGTCCGATTGAAATTCCTTCCGAGTCTCCAAGTGGAAGATCGTCGTCAGAGTCACCATTCAGAAAATCAAATGCATCATTCAGATCTACCGAATAATACTTCTCGCCGAGTGTCCATCGAAGTTCTTTTCCATCGTTTGTCCAGTGTAGGTTATAGCCTGCATCTCTGGCAACGTGTGTAACAGGGATGGCTTTTGTTCCAGAACTCAGATCAATATCTGAACCCACCTGCGGCATTGGCGCGATATAAACTTTATAAAGTTCAGTAAACGCTATCCATTGATTGTCGGGGCTGGGCGTAAAGTTAATGGCGTATTCAGAACGAAAGTGCTGTTTTTCATCCTGGCCGTTCAGGTCTACACTGCGAAAATTTGTTCTGGCCTGGTAAAAAATCCGCTCTCCGGTTGCATCAAAAATGGGATTTGAACCTCCATCGGCAATTTTCGTTATCTCGCCACCATCAACAGACATGATATAAATACCCGGATTTTGAGTATATGCATGACCCTGGTGGTTATTACCCGATTCCCGGCGAAAAACAATCATTTCCCCATCGGGCGAAAATGAAGGCTGACGGTAAATTCCCTTTAAAGAAGTGATTTTTACTGGATTCACTTCTTGGCCATCCATATTTAATGTTTTGATGGACCCTAATGCATCATCGCTCCATGTAACATAAACCAGAGTAGAGCCATCGGGAGAAAATGCAGGTTCAAATTCTAAATTCTGTTCGGTTGTAAGTCTAACAGGATTGCCATTTGGCAGTTCTTTTTTCCATAGATATCCTGCTGTATTAAAAACAAGAGTGTTTCCATCCGGAGAGGTGACCGCGTGCCGTATGGCTTTAGCTGTAAATGTTTCAGGAGCAGGATCAAATTCAAATTTTACAACATCTGCAAGCTCGTGACGTACCTGAGCTGTAAAAGGGATCTCTTCAACATCAAGAGTTTCCACATTTAGTTTATGAATTCCTCCTTGAGCCCAGAAGACCAAGTGAGTTCCGTCAGGAGTCCAGTTAAAATTTGTGTAGGGTCCAAAAATTGCCCACGCTTGCTGCTGGTCCTGGCTCATCTGATCAAATACCGGTTTTTCAATGCCTGTTTCCAGATTCCTGATATACAATACCGATTTTGTCCGAACACGTTTAATAAATGCGAGATGAGATCCATCGGGCGAAATAGTAGGGGAGATGGCTCCTCCAGGACCACCGGTTACCCGCTCAATATCTCCATCCTCGCGGTCGTACCGGTTAATCACATAGATTTGGCTATTGGGGTCTTTGTTGTATTGAAAAAATCCACCCGGATACACGTCCTGACTGTAGTATACATACCGGCCGTCAGGTGAAACAAAAGGCTGTCCCAAATCCTGTTGGTCGTTGGGGCGCTCTGTAAGCTGTATGCCTGAGCCACCTGTTATGTGATACATCCATAGTTCCCCGGCCCCTAACGAACGGCCGGAAGTAAAATGTTTACGAGCAACAAGATAGTTTCCGTCAGGTGTCCAAAAAGCGTTATTTAATAGCCTGAAACTTTCGTCGGTTATTTGTCGGGCATCTGAGCCGTCACGGTTCATAACCCAGATATTATCACCGCCACCGGCATCACTGGTAAACGAAATTTTTGACCCGTCCGGGCTAAAGCGAGGTTGTATTTCATAGGCCAGGCTCTCTCGAATAACGGTAGCATCTCCACCATCTATTGGCATGACATAGATATTTCCCAGCAAATCGAACACAATCTCCTCTCCATCGGGACTTACATCGAGGTTCATCCATGTTCCTTCTGTTGTTTCAAATTCAACATTCGTAAAGTTGGCACGGTGTTCTGTTACATTCCACTCCTCACTATCCTGGGCCTGTAAACTCGCTGCAAGGAAGACGGTTAGGAGAATCATCGAGATATATTTCATACAAAATTCGATTATTGGTTGAGGTTTTTGGCTGAATAGTACTAAAACCTGATGAAAAATCGCGATAGTTATTTGTAACAAATTTTTAAACAAGTCTGGCTTTATGGTTCAAATAGCTTTCACGAGTAGTGAGTGGGTGTGGAAGATCTGCAGCTGGTTTTGAAAAGACTAAACTATACTTTGGAGGGCACATACTTAATCGCCTTAAAAAGTACTGTTAAAAAATAGACCAGGTAAACACCTAAACTAATACCCAAAACTCTGAAGAGATCCGGGATCATTTCAAGAAAAATAATTGAGTGATTTTCGCCACCCATCACAAAAAAGGTTAGAAGTAAAGCTAACAAAAGAAATATTCCAAGCGTGAAGCAAATCCACATATGTGTTCTTAAATTTTTCATAGGATTTACATATGATTTAAAATCGGTTCTTAATTCCTACCTATTCTTTGCCTGTATATCCTTTAGCTTTTTCATCGCACGTTGATTCAAATTCTCAAAAATTTCAGATGATATATCGCCAACCGTATATTTCATCCTTAGCCAAACAACGTAAGTCGCCATCACGTCTTCATAGCAGTAATGCTCAATTTCATTCATCAATCCATCTCGATACATTGCCAATACTTCATTGCCTTCTGCAGTCTGCTTAAACGGCACATCAATCAAATGGCCCAGGTGTTTCAGTTTTGGATAAGAGCTTGCTCCATAATTACTGAACTCATCCATCAGATCGGTATTCACTTTACTGAACCGATAGCGAATATCGTAGTGATTGAGGCGAACGGGCATTTGCAGGTTATATTTCATTGCGCGATAGGTGAGCAGAGGGAGATCAAACCCGCGGCCATTATGATGGATGAGGCCAAAATCTTTGTAGGTAGACAAGGTGTCAAAAAGCTGTTTGAGGCCGTCGGTTTCATCATTCCCATTCCAGCTCTCTTTTTTTACAGGCTTCCCGGTGTTTTCAATCCATAAACCCACCCAGGAAATCATCTGATGGTACATGGGTGGCAGAAAACCTGAGTTATTTCGGGTTAGTTCTTCACTCGCAATCTCAAGCAGTTTATCCTCATCCGGTTCTTCACTATTCAAAACACGTCGCAGGAAGTCAAAATCTGGAATAGTTTCTACATCAAATACAAACAGCATAAGTATAAGTGTTGGTTTTCATGGTTGCCAAGCAGCGATTATCTCCTCAAGTATAACATTTTCGAACGGGTTATTCTCTTTCCCCGGCAATATTCTGCATAAATTTAGTTTTGAAAACGGATGGTTTCACCTGCATTCCGAGAAGATACATTGTTTTCGTAAGAACGGCTTCAACGGTCATTTCACCGCATGATATACCGCCCAAGTCACGTACTGCACGCCCCCCTGCATATTGGTTCAGGTCAACAGCATCATAAGCAGCCTGAGATGTGACCAAAATTTGGCAATTATGTTCTTTGCACTTTTTGACAAATGGAATAAGGCTATTCTCTCCTTTTATTGGAAAGTTACCGATACCAAATGCTTCAAAAATAACGGCTTTTGTTCGTTTAAGGTTGATGCAGTCGAGTAGTTCGGGGTTAAGTCCGGGATAGAGTTTGATGAGGTGAATAGCGTTGTCGAAGACTGGGCGGCAGGTAAGTTCCCCGCGATTTTTTCGGTTCACATAATCGGAGAATTTAATGTTGATACCGATATTCGCGAGAGCCGGATAATTGGGAGATGAGAACGCATCAAAATCACCAATACTCATTTTAGTACTTCTGTTTCCGCGATAAAGATGATCATTGAAGCAGATGGCCACTTCGTGAATAGGGTGTGTGGCCAGCTCTACAGCATTTACAACATTTCTTTTTGCATCGCTGCGGATATTACTCATTGGTACCTGGCTGCCCGTAAAAATAATAGGCTTTTGAATATGCTGAAGCGCAAACGACAATGCGGATGCGGTATATGCCATGGTGTCCGTGCCGTGCAGCACAACGAAGCCATCATATTGATCCATTAGATTGTAAATCTTTTCAGCAAGAATTTTCCAATGGTGCCTGTTGAGCTCAGAAGAGTCTTCAAAAAATACGCTTTGCACGTCAATTTCTGCTACCTGCAGTAGTTCCGGCATCTGTTTATAAAGTACATCTCTCCATATTTCGGGATTCAGGTGCGCTTCCTGTTCTTTTAACTGCATGGCGATCGTACCGCCGGTTTGTAGGAGTAGAATGTTTTTCATTGGTTGTTTTTTAAAAAAAGCTCGGTATTTGCAAAAAAAAGTATTTTCGGAAAATAATTTATGATTTTATTTCGCGGTTTTTCATTTTAGAATAAACGATGTCAATATAATATAAGCCATTGCTGAATGGTAACCATTTACATCAATTTGAAATATCTGCGGGCGAATCAAAGAAATAGTGGCCTGAGAGAAAAATCTGTCTCTCTTTTTAGTCTTTTCCCCTATGGTATTTTTGTTTCATTATTCACAAAATGCGCACTGCAATACGATCTTTATTCCCACAAAATTCGGGAGCTGACGTTATTGTGCTTAAAAGAAGAAAAATAAAGAGGAGTTGGAATGAAAGTTTATGAACCGAGCAGAATTAGAAATATTGCACTATTAGGGCATACAGGATCAGGTAAAACTACGTTGGCCGAAACAATGATATTTGAATCGGGAACAACCAATAAACGCGGATCTATACTTGGAAAGAATACCCTGTCTGATTATCACGAGATAGAAAAAGAGAAAGAAAAGTCAATGTTTGGTACTCTTTTGCATCTGGATTGGCGCGGAACAAAAGTGAATATCCTGGACACTCCTGGTTCTAGTGACTTTTGGGGACAGGTTTCTGAGTCGCTATATGTTGCGGATACAGCTGTTTTTGTTCTGAACAGTGAATCGGGTGTTGAAGTAGGAACTGAGGCCTTCTGGAAGGCAGCTGAGGAAGAAAATATTCCCTCATTGCTGGTTGTAAATAAACTGGATAGTTCAAAATCAGACTTTCAGAAAACTGTGGACATGGCGAAAGAACGATTTGGTAGAGAAGTCGTGATTGTTCAATATCCATATAGTGAAGGAGAAGAGTTTCACGCAATTATTGACGTTTTAAAAATGAAGATGTATGAATTTCCTGAAGATGGTGGACGACCTGACAAGCTCCCCATACCGGAATCTCATAAAGCCCAGGCGGAACTACTACATAATGAACTGGTTGAAACTATCGCAGAAAATGATGAGACACTGCTCGATCTTTACTTCGAAAATGGGGAGCTGGATGAATATCAGATGCGCGACGGACTCCAGGCAAGTTTGTTGAATCGTGATATTTTTCCTCTTTTTTGCACATGTGCCTCAAAAAATATGGGAACGGGCCGTATGCTTGGCTTCCTTGGCAACGTAGGAACCTCTCCATTAGATCGTGAAATGACAAGAAAAGATGGGAAGCCACACAAAATATCGAGTGAAAAAGAGCCATCGTTTTTTGCGTTCAAAACCACATCTGAACCACACGTGGGTGATTTGACGTTTTTAAAAGTAACGGGCGGCAAAATTTCACACGGTATGGACATGGTGAATAACAGAACTGGCGACAGCCTTAGAATAGGCTCGTTATTTATCAATCAGGGGCATAAACGAACGGAAGTACCGGAAGTTGCAGCCGGTGATTTGGCTGTGGCCGTGAAGTTAAAAGATGTGAATACCGGCGATACCGTTGCAGAAAAGGGTGACGATATAGAGTTTGTACCCATCGAGTATCCAAAAACAACTATTCGTGCAGCCATTCAGCTCAAGCGAGAGGGCGACGAAGATAAACTGGGAACGGCGTTAAATCAGCTTCAGAAGGAAGATCCGTCTATATCCATTGAACATAGCCAGGAATTACAGCAGACCATCGTTCATGGACTGGGTGAAGAGCATTTAAATATGGTTCTTCACCAGCTTAAAGAGAGGTTTCAACTGGACGTTGAGTATATAAAACCCCGAATTCCATATCGTGAAACCATCACCAAACGAGTAGATGCACACTACAAACATAAAAAGCAGAGCGGTGGTGCGGGTCAGTTTGCAGAGGTGCACCTGTCGATAGAGCCATGGGAAGAAGGTATGCCAGAACGTGATGATTTGAATGTTCGTAATGTCGATAAAATTGACTTGGAGTGGGGTGGCACGCTTGTTTTTCAAAACTGTATTGTAGGTGGGGTGATCGACAATCGGTTTATGCCCGCCATTTTAAAAGGCATATTAGATAAAATGTCGAATGGACCGTTGAGTGGCTGCCGCGCAAGAGACATTCGCGTATCGGTATTTGATGGTTCTATGCACTCGGTTGACTCCAATGAAGCCGCCTTTAAAACGGCCGCTCTCATGGCGTTTAAAGATGGTTTTTTACGCGCATCCCCTCAGCTTCTTGAACCTCTGTATGAGATAGAGGTGACACTACCCGCCGACTATATGGGAGATGTGATGAGTGACCTTAGTTCACGAAGAGGCCAGATACTGGGCATGGATTCTGAGGGGTCTATTCAAAAGATAAAAGCAATTGTTCCTCTCGAAGAGCTAGATCACTACACCACGCGCTTGAAATCTATGACGCAAGGAAGTGCATCTTACTCCAGAACATTCCATGATTATGGGCAGGTTCCGCATAATATTCAGCAGAAAATTATTTCGGAAACACTCGCTGCGGAGGAGGCATAGCCCATAATTTTTGATTCTGTGTAATTATTCTTTTAAAAAGCTCCCTTCAACAATTCTGAGGGAGCTTTTTTTATATGGGATGCAGAAATGACTTTTCAAGAATCCTGTTCAGAAGGGAGTTTTCTGAAAGATTGAATATCTCAATTAGATTGTGTGGTGGGGCACAACATTGTCTATATTAAAATCTGCAGGAAAGAATTTAAAATGAGTATTTCAGGAAATATTACAACTTCATTGCTGATATTTCGTAGACAGAATCATTAATCATTATTTTTACTTTACATCAAAATCAGAAAAAGATAAAATATGGCAGATAATAATAATCCATTTGAGGGAGCGAACCTTAATATTCCGCCGCAGGTAAAAAATTTACTGGGAAACGTTAAGGGAATCGCGATAGCAGTAGTTGCTTTCATTCTTGTATTTGCCTCATTCTACACCGTTGAACCAGAAGAAGTGGGTGTGGTTCAGCGATTCGGCGAATATCAACGAACGGCTGAACCGGGTCTGAATTTTAAAATCCCATTTGTAGAGACAACCCGGATTGTTCCTGTAGAAAGACAGTTAAAACAAGAGTTTGGGTATCGAACAGTACAGTCTGGTGTTCAAACAACATACACCAAAGCCGGTTATGTTGACGAGTCTTTAATGCTTACCGGTGATTTAAACCTTGCGGATGTAGAGTGGGTAGTACAGTACAGAATTTCTGATCCGTACAATTACTTGTTCAAAATCAGAAACCCGGATAAAACTTTACGGGATATGTCGGAAGCAGCTATGAGACAAGTGGTTGGAAACCGAACTGTAAATGAAGTGCTCACTATTGGTCGTGCATCAGTGGCAGCTAGAGTTCAGGAGATACTTCAGGAGTTGAATGCAGAATATGAATCGGGAATACAGATTGAACAGGTTGTGCTTCAGGATATAAATCCGCCGGATCCCGTTAAGCCCTCATTTAACGCCGTTAATGAAGCTCAGCAGCAGCGAGAAACCTTGATAAATCAGGCTCGCTCCGATTACAACCGTGTTATTCCACGGGCAAGAGGGGAGGCTGAGCAGACCATTCAGCAGGCCGAGGGGTATGCTATCAACCGAACCAATACAGCTGAGGGTGAAGTTGCTGCTTTTGTACAGCTACACCAGGAGTATACCAGCGCACCTGAAATTACGAAACGCCGAATCTATTTTGAGACTCTCCAGGAACTGCTTCCTACAATAGGCACAAAGGTTATTACGGATCAGGATGGAGCGAATGTTCTGCCACTGCTGCAAATGCAGATGGATGGAGTTCGAAATGTTAGCAATCAGAATAATAACAATAATTAAGAGGGCTACCGATGGATAAGAAATTTGGAATACTACTGATTGTACTAGCATTACTCGCTATTTTACTGTCGAACAGTTTTTACTCGCTGGATGAAACGGAACAGGTAATCATTACTCAATTTGGAGCGCCAGTAGGCTCGGCCGTTACTGAACCGGGTTTGAAAATGAAGGTCCCATTTATTCAGACCGTAAATCGATTTGATAAACGATTTTTGGAATGGGATGGCGACCAAAATCAGGTGCCTACTAAAGACAAGAAGTTCATTTTTGTCGATTCATATGCACGCTGGCAAATCACAGATCCGCTGCAATTCTTCAGGCGCCTTCGTGATGAACGGGGTGCGCAATCCAGACTGGATGATATACTGGATGGGGAAACAAGAAATGCTGTAGCTTCTCACGATTTAGTGGAAATTGTTCGAACATCAAACCGTGAGCCGGATGTTGAAGCAGATATCTTTGAGGTAATTGAAGACTCACTGGAGACGATTGAAGTGGGTAGAAGTGCTATACAGGATATTGTTCTGGAACTAGCCAATGAGAGAACCTCAGATTTGGGTATTGCCGTACTAGACTTTCGTTTTAAGCGAATCAACTATGTCGAAGAAGTTCGGGAAACGGTTTACGATCGCATGATAAGTGAAAGAAATAAGATAGCAGATTTATTTCGGTCTGAAGGGCAGGGAGAAGCCTCTAGGATTGAAGGTGAAAAAGAGCGTGAATTACTAGAAATTCAGTCTGCAGCTTTTCGGGAAGCTCGTGAAATACGTGGTAGAGGAGATGCCGAAGCGGCCGCAATTTATAACCAGGCCTACAATCGGAATACATCAACCCGTGAATTTTACGAGTTTGTAAAAGCCATGGAAGCGTACGAAACAGCATTTGATGGAGAAACTTCTGTATTTTTATCAACAGACAGTGACTTTTTCAAATATTTGAAATCGATTGAATAGTCTGTGGTGATGACACAATTTATAAGCCCTTGGTAGCACTGAGGGCTTTTTTTTGGCATTGGGAATCTACCTTTGGGGATTTGTATTCATTAGAAATGAGAAATCTTTGGCAGGAAATGGCTTTTTTTGGTATAAAAACCCTTCACCATATTCAAAGCCTCCCAAATGCCCGATCTGTTTTGCACGAGCTCTCAGTGCATCAAAAAAGGAAGGATCGGAAATGTACGTTTCGGGTTCCTCTCCGGGGTCGTCAACATTAAACTGTGAAGAAAAAGCTTTGATTGCATTCTCTTTTACTTCAATTGTGTCTGAAATATCGAAAACAAAATCCGGGCTGAAGGGTGTATCTTGCATATAATGCAGAACGTGGGCGGGCCTGTGGGTTTTTTGTAATTTTCTTTCAGCATTGCGTGTCTCAATCTTTACAAGGCCACTGTAAAAAATTGCATCTGTTAGAAGTTTGGTTGCGTGACCATGATCTGGGTGTCTGTCTTCAGGTGCGGTTATTATACAAATATGTGGCCGGTATTTGCGGATGATTTGTATAATTGGAAGGTGGTTTTCACGACTATTCACCAATTCTGTATCCGGCAGACCCAAATTATCACGAACAGATAGTCCAATTATTTCAGCAGCTTTCTCTGCTTCTTTTAATCGAAGTTCCGGTGTGCCGCGAGATCCCATCTCACCCCGTGTAAGATCAGCAACTCCTACCTTCAGCCCTTGGCGTACCAAGGCTGCAAGAGTGCCTGAGCAGCTTAGCTCGGTGTCGTCGGGGTGAGCAGCAAAGGCTAGTATATCGAGTGTTTTCATTCAAATTTTTTTTATTGGTACATTAGTGAAACGAAAATAAGAATTTTACGTACGGTTTCAAGTTAGCAGGCTCATAATTGATGAATGATGAGTCAAGATTTTTTTGACAATTCTATACAATGGCAGATACAAGATTTATGGATACGGTATGAAACACTTCTGGATCAGTTTTATTGAGGGTTCCAAAATTGCGATGTCGGCAATCTGGACAAATAAAACCCGCGCAGTTCTTACAACAACATGTATTGTTATTGGGATTGTATCCGTCACCGCGATGAATACCATATCTGACGGCATCGACCGCTCTTTCGAAGAGAGTATGGATATGCTCGGAAGGAATGTTGTCTTCGTAGAAAAATGGCCATGGGGATTTGGCGGAGAATATAAGTGGTGGGAGTATAGGAACAGGCAGGAAATGCGGCTTGACTATGTAGAAGATCTTAAGCAACTCGTTCCATCTGCCACGAATATTGCTGCATCAGCATCGCGGCGAACCACCGTTCGTTTCCAGGATCGGGATATTGAGAGCGTTCAGGTAACAGGTGGAACTGCGACTCATTTTGAAACTGCGGGTTTAAATATTGAGGAGGGACGGGCCTTTAGTGAAGCTGATGAACATCGAGGGGCCAAAGTTGTTGTTTTAGGAGCAAACGTAGCCGAAGCACTGTTCCCAATGGAAGACCCTATTACCAAGCAGGTTCGTATAATGGGGCAGCGTTTTATGGTTATTGGGGTCCTCGAAAAGCAGGGTAATTTTCTGGGAATGGGAGATAACGACAGCCAGGTCATCATCCCGATATCTGCTTACGGAAGTATTTATGATTTACGTTGGGGCATTCAGATTGCGGTACAATTTGCAACAGAAGAGGCTATGACGGATGGAGAATATGAAGTGATCGGTGCTATGAGGCAAATCAGGCAGCTTGATCCTATGGATGACCAGGATTTTGCAATCAACAAAGCAGCTCTTTTTGAGCAGGAATTCCAAAGCATGAAATTTGCGATTTATGGAATCGGAATTTTCCTAACGGGCTTAGCGCTTTTCGTGGGTGGGATTGGCGTAATGAATATTATGTATGTATCTGTAAAAGAGAGAACAAAAGAGATAGGAATACGGAAAGCTGTGGGGGCAAAGTCATGGGAAATATTACTTCAGTTTTTAATGGAAGCAATTGTTATTAGCCTGATTGGCGGAGTAGTTGGTGTATTATTATCAATTGGAGTTACCGAAATTTTGAATCAATTTTTTATCGCTTATCTGAATTGGGGGACTGTCTTGCAGGCAATTTTAATCTGTGCTTTCGTAGGCATTTTATTTGGTTATTTACCATCAAGTAAAGCGGCAAAGTCTGACCCTATTGAATCTCTAAGGTACGATTAAGATTATGAATATTATTGAAGTTTTCCGCCAGTCAATCGATTCGTTAAAAGCAAACAAGCTTCGGTCATCGTTGACACTGCTTGCAATTTCAGTGGGTGTTTTTGCAATTATTAGTGCAAATACTGCCGTTCTGGTTCTCGACACTTATTTTAAAGAAACATTAAGCCTGATGGGAGGGGATGTTATTACCGTTCAGAAATTTCCTGCCATCAGAATGGGGAATGAAGACTGGGAGAAATACAGAAATAGAGAGGATATTACCATCGAACAGATGGAACGTCTGCAGGAACTTTCAGAAGCTGCGGAAGGGGTTGGTCCCAATAATAATTACAGAACAACACGGGTTGCTTTCGAAGAGGAAGAGACAGAACCTAATATTAGTATCCGCGGTGGAAATGAGCACTACATCACGAATAACGCCTACGAAATTTCAGTGGGCAGAAACTTCTCACAGGAAGACTTAGACTATGCCCGGTCGGTGGCCATTATCGGGGCCGATGTTGAAGATGCTCTGTTTGAAGAGCAGACGCCTCTCGGGAAAATTATTCGAATCGAAGGGCGCCCCTACACGGTGATCGGGGTCACAGAAGCAAAAGGTAACGTGTTCGGGCAAACGCTGGATCGATTTGTTGTAATTCCTTACACACATCTTGCCGGGATTTATGGGCGCGATCGGAACATTGCCATACAGCTGCGAGCGGGCTCTATTACCAACGTAGAATCCACCATTGATGAGCTTACAGGAATTCTCAGAGCTATACGAAAAGTAGACCCCATTGATGATAACGACTTTGAGATTGCCACTAATGAGTCACTCGGCAGTGCATTTGACTCATTTACCGGTATTCTGTACACCATTGGCTTTGTAATTGGCGGAATTGTTCTGCTCGGTGCAGGAATTGGCGTAATGAATATAATGCTCGTTTCAGTAAATGAGAGAACACGTGAAATTGGTGTTAGAAAAGCAGTAGGGGCTACCAGAAAGGCAATTGTGTCTCAATTTTTGATGGAGTCGATTGCCATATGTCAAATAGGTGGCCTTATTGGAATTATACTAGGTGCGGGTCTTGGTAATGCTGCAGCACTTTGGCTCGAATCAAGCGTTGTTATTCCCTGGAGTTCTGCCGTTGGAGGAGTGATTGGAATGACAATTATCGGTGTACTATTTGGTGTATATCCTGCCTTTAAAGCCGCCAGGCTTGATCCAATAGAGAGTCTGAGATACGAGTAATCATACAGAATGAATTTTTGGTGGAAAATGGGGAAGAATATCTGAATGCCATCACTATTTTTCAGATTTAGTTTACCATTGTCGAACAAGATGTTATTTTACATTTTTTGAACACCATCACTAATTTATTTGAACACAATGGACGAAAGTATTATCAACGATTTAAATGAAGAGCTTGAAGAAGCTATTGAACAGGGCAGTTCTGTAATAAAAGATGCAGAACTAGAAGAAAAACTGAAAGAGATTAAAACTGAAACTGAATTGCTGATCCGCAAGCACCCTATAAGCAGTGTTGTTGCGGGTATAGCAGCCGGCTTTTTGATTGGTAAAATATTTCGGTAAAACCTCCTATGTCTGAAGAAGAGCCCGTAATGGATCACACTAAAAATCTAAAGAAAGATCTGCGGGAATACGTAGAAAAACGGGCAGAGCTATTTCGGTTAACCATTCTCGAAGAGACCTCTTTACTTGTTGCCCAGGGAATTCAGCGCGTTACCGGAATACTTCTACTTGCGGGAGCAGTTTTATTTGCATGGTTTGCTTTTGCCTTCCTATTAAGCGAGCTATTAAACAGTATGAGTGCTGGTTTTGCTCTATCTTCGGTGCCTCTTTTTCTTTTGGCTTTTATTTTTATGAAAAATATGTCGAAAAAAATGACAGAACAGATACAAGCAGGCCTCATTGAGCGAGCGTTGAGATCGATAAAGAAAAAGACGGATAACGGTCAGGAAAAAACGACAGAAGATGAGTAAAGAGAAATTATCTATGGCCGACTTCAGAAAAAGAAAAATCAGACTACAGGATGACCTGGAATTACTAGAGGGAAGTCTTGAAAATCGATATAACAAAGCTAAGAAAAGTCTTCTGGGTTCTTTCAGCCCTGTAGAAACGATTAAGAAAAGGCCACTCCAGGCTGTAGCACTATCCGTTGCTGCGGGTGTGATACTTGGATTATCTGGCAAGAAGAAAAGAAATAAACAAAAAGATACAGGAGAGTATTCTAATGGGAATTCTGGCAGCTCAACAGGATTTACATCTCTTTTGTTTGATGAGGTAAAGCGAATTGCCGCGCGACGTGCAGCATCATACATTTCAGAAATGATGGATCAAAAAATATCGAATAAGTAACAGATTCATTCTTTAGGTATATCTTTAACTGTAGTCAATATCGAGAAGTTTTTTCCTGAAATTTGAAATTTCTTCTAACTTCTTCTCTCATTCTTCGTCAAAGTAATCAAGAGTAAAAAGTGAAATGTTAAATTTCGTTTTTATTTCAATAGTGTGAGAAAAAAAACTGAAACTCTGGTTACACTTCTACGTGTACAAACTTAAATTTAATATCAGTTAAACAGATGATGCAGAAAATATTACTTAGCCTTTTCCTATTTGCCATCCCCATAACTTGTTTTGCTCAGGCACAAACTGTAACCATTGAGGATGCTGTAAATATCGCACTCGAAAACAACTACCAGTTAAAACAGGCAGAAAATAATTTAAGCCTGGCCGAAACACAGGTTTTTAGTGCAAAAGCGGACTATTTGCCATCAATAAACAGTAGTTTTAATGGTTCAAGAAATGTGGGACGCCAGTTTATTCAGGAAGATTTATCGTTTGATGACAGAACAACCTACGGTATTTCTGGTAACCTGAATGCCAACATCACTATTTTTGATGGCTTTCGAAATATTGCAAACCTGAGAGGAGCCCAAGCCAACAAACTCTCACAGGAAGAAAATGTTAATCGTATAAGGGAAACGATCATTTTTAACGCAGCCAGCCGTTTTCTGCAGGTTGCTGTGGATCAAGAGTTGTTAAAAATTGCTGAAGCCACTCTGGAGGCATCGCAGAGCCAACTTGAACAGATTGAAGCACAGGTTGAGGTTGGAGCTCTTCCCACCGTTGATTTATACAACCAGGAGGCAACTGTAGCAAATGATGAGTTGACACTCATTCAAAGAGAAAACGCTTTGTCTGTAAGTATTGCACAGCTTTTAAGAGTTATGCAGGATGATTCCATTGAAGAGATTGAAATCGTAATGCCTGCCATTGATGAGCTGGCACTTGCTCCTCAGGAACTGGATTTGCAAAGCATGATTGATGCAGCATTATCCAGCAGAAGCGACTTTGCTGCCCAGGAATATGCAATTATCGATAACGAAATGAACCAAAAAATTGCACGTTCAGCACTTCTCCCCAGTTTATCTGCAAGTGCAGGCATCAGCGGGCGGTATAGTGATCAGTTTTTTGATCCTGTTTCCGGAGAGGTGAGTACATTTAGTGATCAGTTCTTTGATCAAAACGTGAACAGAAGCCTTGGCTTATCATTACAAATCCCACTTTTCAATCGCTGGAATAACAAAACTAATATTGAGAGTGCAAAAATTCAGCTTAAAAACAGTCGCCTTCAGTTAGAAAATATCCGTTTTCAAATTAGTGAAGAGGTTCGTCAGGCATACACTGATTACCTATCACTTGTTAAAGAACTTGAATCTACTGAAAGAGCACTGATTGCAGCTGAAAGAGCTTACGAAACAGAACAGCAGCGCTATGAAGTAGGAGCTACAACTCTTATCGAGCTCAACCAGGCAAATGCAAACTTTGTTCAGGCACAAAGCAATCGGGTGCAAACGGCTTACAACTTTGTGTTCCAGGAAAAATTATTAGACTTCTACATCGGTCGACTTGACCAAAATCCAGAATTCAACTTTTAATTAGGGTAACAATGGCAAAGAAAAAATCGGCAACCTCAAAGCTTTTAAAAATCATTGGAATTCTCGTGGTGGTGCTTGCCATCGCAGGGGTTGTAGCAAAGTCTGCGGGCTGGCTTGATGGTGATTCAGGGATAACCAAAGTCGAAACTCAGATAACGGAAAATCGAACCATTACGCAAATGGTTTCATCATCAGGAAGAATGCAGCCAGAAGTTGAAGTTGTGATCCGACCGGATGTTTCGGGTGAAATTATTGAGCTAAATGTGAAGGAGGGGGATTTCGTACGTGAGGGGGATCTGCTCTTAAGAATAAAGCCCGATTTATATGAAGCCAGAATAGATGAACTGAATGCTGCACTTCTAACACAGCAATCACGAATGGAGCAGGCTCGTGCAAACATGCTGCAGGCAGAGACCGAGTTTGTAAAAAATCAGCAGCTATACGATAGAAATCTTATCTCTGAGCTTGAGTATCTTCAAACAAAAAATAACTATGAAGCTCAAAAGTCTAACTTTAAAGCTGCAGAGTACCAGATAGAAAGTGCAAGAGCACAGCTGCGTCGTGCTGAGGAGGAGCTTCAACAAACCGTTATACGGGCACCTCAAAACGGAACCATTAGCCGCCTTGCAGTAGAAGCAGGTGAACGTGTATTGGGACAGGCACAAACCGCCGGTACCGAAATGATGCGAATAGCTCATATGGAGCAGATGGAAGTTGAAGTAGAGGTTAATGAAAACGACATTGTAAATGTATCTTTAGCCGATACCTCCATAATCGAAGTTGATGCTTATCCGAACCGCTCATTTGAAGGAGTGGTGACTGAAATCGCAAACTCAGCCGACGTGACAGCGACCGGTTCTGCTGATCAAGTAACCAATTATAAAGTGAAAGTGCGCATTATTACACCTCATAACCTGGAATATTCCAGTGACCTTCTACTTTCAGAAAGTATGCCAGAGTCACCATCGAATAACGACAGTCCTACGTTTAAGCCCGGTATGTCTGCCACTGTAGATATCAAAACGAACACGGTTTATGATGTGGTTTCAGTACCGATACAGGCTGTAACGGTCCGTAATTTTGCAGAGCAGGATTCCACTGAATCTGAAGAGCCTACCGTTAGAAACGTTAGTGAAACGGAAGATTTCAGAAGAGTGGTGTTCCTGAATGATAATGGTGTAGCACGCCAAGTAGAAGTTGAAACCGGAATAAGTAACAATACATTTATCCAGATTATGAGCGGCTTGGAAGCCGGGCAGGAAATTGTTACAGGAAGCTACAGGGTGCTTTCCCGTGAGCTGGAAGATGGTGATGAGATTGAAGCAGAAGAAAACAACTAACGACTAGACACAATCATATTATGGCTAAAAAAGTAATTGAAATTCGGGACTTAACACGTCACTACAAAATGGGCCAAACCCTTGTTAAAGCTCTCGACGGAGTTACCTTTGACGTAGCAGAAAACGAATATATTGCCATTATGGGCCCTTCCGGTTCTGGTAAATCTACGCTGATGAATATGATTGGCTGCCTGGACACACCAACTTCCGGTGAATACATTTTAAACGGTAATAGGGTTAGTGAACTTGATGACTCTGAGCTTGCGCAAGTAAGGAATCGCGAAATTGGTTTTGTATTTCAAACATTTAACCTTTTACCCCGAACAGATTGCCTTAGCAATGTTGAGCTCCCTTTGATATACAGCGGAATTAAAAGTTCAAAAAGAAAAGAAAAAGCAACAGAAACACTCACAAAAGTTGGACTGGGAGATCGCCTCGATCATAAACCGAATGAGCTTTCTGGAGGACAGCGACAGCGTGTAGCCATTGCAAGAGCGCTTGTAAATGACCCTTCAATTTTACTTGCTGATGAACCCACAGGTAATCTGGATACAAAAACCGGTGACGAAATTATGATTCTGTTTGAAGAACTGTACCGAGCTGGCAATACGATCATTCTTGTTACCCATGAAAACGAAATAGCTGAGCACGCTCGCCGCATCGTCCGCCTCAGAGATGGGAAGATTGAAGTGGATCAAAAAGTTGAAAATCCTGTATTGGCGAATAGGGATGTTACTTTTGAACCTTCTTTGGCTGTATAATCATCAGCATTTTCGGGTGTAAAAATAAATATGGATTCCACTGAAGTCTAGCGAACCAACCCGATTTTGAATTTGTTAAAATCGGTATGAAAACGAAGAAAAATGTTGATGTAATCATAGCAGGAGCCGGAATGGGCGGCATGACAGCCGCTACGTTGATGGCAAAAGAAGGTTACTCTGTACGGGTGCTGGAAAAATCGCATGTTCCGGGTGGATGCAGCTCTTCATACTACAGAAAAGGGTTTATTTTCGAATCAGGAGCAACAACATTAATTGGTTTTGACGAAAATCAGCCACTTCAGCGACTAGAGAAAGAACTGGGTATCACTCTTCCCAAGAAATCTATTTCCCCATCAATGAAAGTGTATATGGCAGGGAAAGAAATAACCCGATGGCAAGACCGAGATCAGTGGATTGATGAATGCATTAAATGGTTCGGTGAAGAAACCGAGCAAAAAAATTTTTGGGAAAAAGCTTTTTCTGTTTCAGATATCGTTTGGAAAGTGTCCGGGAAGAATCCTTTTTTCCCACCTCTTGAAATATCAGAGTGGTTTAGACTTTTAAAGAATGATATTACGGATGTTTGGGTGCTGCCTTATGCTGTACAGTCTGTGAAGGAGACAGCAAAAAAAATGGGTATCACAAATCCCGAATTCTTTCAGTTTATCGATGAGCAGCTAATGATCTCGGCACAATCTCCATCTTCTGAAACCCCATTTCTATTTGGAGCGCCTGCTCTTACATACACCAACTATACAAACTATTACGTTCCCGGTGGATTATTAAACATGGTTCGGAAACTGGAGGAGTTTTTGATTCAAAAAAATGGTGAACTGCACACAAAAGAGGGAATCTCATCCATTGAAAAAGTAGACAGAGGTTACAAAGTACGGTCCACAAAAGGGAATGAATATACTGCACGGGTAGTAATCTCGAATATTCCGGTTTGGAATATGGAAGAAATTTCCTCAGGAGACATAGCAGATTACTTTAGAAATGAATCAAAACAATATGATGAGGCCTGGGGTGCGTTTACCATGGGTATTGTTACGAATGATGTGTATCCCGAAAATATGCCGCTTCATCATCAGATTCATCTGGAAAAATATGAACAAGATGAAGGACTTGATTCAGATTCTGTATTTATATCGTTTTCTGAAAAAGGTGACTATGAGCGGGCTGAGAAAGGTGCCCGGGTTTTAAACGTATCAACTCATACCGTACCTGAATTTTGGTTCGCACTCAACGGCTCATATGAAGAAATGAAAGAGAATGTTCAGAATAAGATTGTATCTGTTTTAAAAAAGAAGTTACCCTATTTTTCTGATGCAGAGATAAAAATGGTATTTTCTTCTACACCGGTTAGCTGGAGCAATTGGGTTTACAGAAAGAAAGGCCGGGTAGGTGGAATTCCACAAAGTATGAATCGTTCTCTGCTCGATTGGACTCCAAACAAAACACCGTTTGAAGGATTGTTTCTTTGCGGCGACACGGTTTATCCGGGGCAGGGAATTCCAGGAGTTACGTTAAGTGGGATAAACGCCGCTGAACGGGCTAAGAAATTTTTAAAAAATTAAATAAATCATTGAATTACCAAGGCGATAATTATTCACCCAATACGCAGTTTTCAATATTTCCACCGGCAGTAAAGCATTTAATTATTGTTAACCTGCTTGTGTTTGTTGCGCTAACAAATCCTTTGTTACAGCGCTATCTAATGGAATTTGGTGCACTTTGGCCGGTAGGATCTGGATTATTTGCTCCATGGCAACTCATTACGTACATGTTTCTGCATGGTGGATTTGGCCATATTATTTTTAATCTTTTTGCTCTCTGGATTTTTGGGCAAGGTATTGAAAACTTTTGGGGAACAAAGAGATTTACCATCTACTATTTTTTAACCGGTATTGGCGCTGCCCTTATCCACATGTGGATAGGTGGTGGAGGAGCCCCCACAGTTGGAGCTTCCGGCGCTGTATACGGCATTTTACTGGCTTTTGGGATGATGTTTCCCGATCGCTACATTATGTTGTTAATTCCACCTATTCCGATTAAGGCAAAATACTTTGTCGCTATTTTTGGAGGAATTGAACTGCTATCAGGGTTGATGAGACCTGATAGCGGAATTGCCCATTTTGCGCACCTTGGAGGAATGGTGGTAGGGTTTGTATTGATAAAATACTGGGGACTGAAAGGAGAAGGGTCCCGATTTTACTAAATTACAGTTATGTATCAGCAGGAATCATTTAGAAGTGCTTTTATGCGGGGGTTCATGCGTATCCCTCCCGTCATTCGTACGATCATAGCAATCAATGTAGTTGTATTTATCCTACAGGCTGTTGTGGGCGGTATTCAGATAGGAGGCCAATCTATCAATCGGTATATCGTTGAGTACTTAGGGTTCAACCCATCTGTTGGAACCGCCATTACGCAGCCCTGGCGATTTATAACCTACATGTTTTTGCATGGAGGTGGCTTTCATCTACTTTTTAACATGCTTTGGTTGTGGTGGATGGGACGTTCGGTTGAGGAGTCCATTGGTCCAAGATCTTTTGCTGTTATCTTTTTTGGCTCTGGGATTGGTGGAGCTTTCTTTCATATAGCCTTTGCTTCATTATATGGCACGAGCATGGTTATTGGTGCTTCAGGTGCTGTTTTTGGTGTAATGGTAGCTTTTGCGTATTTATTTCCAAGGGCTCCAATTATGCTTCTTTTTCTTCCACCAATTGAAGCCCGTTTTGTTGTTGCCGGTTTAATAGCATTCGACGTCCTGTTTATTGGCTCTGGTGATAATGTGGCGCGTCTCGTTCACCTTGGAGGTGCAGGTGTTGGTTATTTCCTGATTAAAGCACATTATGAGGGAAAAGATCTCTCAGCCATCGTCAGGCCTATTGAACGATTATGGCAAAAAAAACCAAAATCAAAAGCGTCTAATAAGCCTAAGAATAAAAAGATGTATTCAGTTAGTGATGTAGAAATTGTGGAGGAAACAGATCAAAATGAACTGGATGAAATTCTTGAAAAAATTTCGAAAAGCGGATACGATGGACTGACAAAAGAGGAAAAGAAAAAACTCTTTGAACTCAGTAAAAGAAATTAAATGTTACATAGTATCCTGCTTCCATGTATTGATAGTGGAAATTTTTGGTTTCGTATCACCGAACATTGTGTAAGAAGATCTCAGTATTAATCGTAATAATTTTTTAGAAATGGAAGATCATTCCCCAATAAAAAGAAGAAAATCGATACCTGTTCAAATTGATGACGTCATTGTTGGTGGTGGGCATCCTATCGTCGTTCAATCGATGACGAATACAGACACCGCAGATATTGATGAAACCGTAGATCAGGTAGATCATCTGAATAAAGCGGGTTCAGAGCTGGTTAGAATTACTGTGAACAATAATGAAGCAGCAAAGGCTGTACCTTATATAAAGGAAAAGTTATTAAACCGTGGGGTCACGGTGCCAATTATTGGTGATTTTCACTACAATGGGCACATTCTGCTTACAAAATATCCGGAGACGGCAAAGGCGCTATCTAATTTTAGAATAAACCCCGGTAATACCGGAACAAAAACCCGCGATGAAAACTTTTGCACCATCGTTGAGCAGGCCATTAAGTACGATAAATCGGTGCGAATTGGTGTGAACTGGGGATCGCTTGACCAACAGCTTTTAGCCCAGTATATGGATGAGAATAGTAAGAGAGAAAAGCCAAAATCTTCCAAGGCTGTAATGCTCGATACCATGGTGGAAAGTGCAAGACGTTCAACTGAGCTTGCAGAGGATGTTGGTATGGCTTCTGATAAAATTATCGTGAGCTGCAAAATGAGTGGCGTTCAGGATTTGATTAATGTGTATCAGCGAATCGCAGAAGACTTACCTTATGCACTTCATTTGGGCTTAACTGAGGCTGGAATGGGAATGAAGGGAACCGTTGCGAGTTCCGTTGCGCTTGCTGTACTTCTTCAAAGAGGAATTGGCGATACGATCCGGGTTTCATTGACGCCTATGCCGGGTGCCGACAGGGCAGAGGAGGTTCGAATTGCACAGCAGATTTTGCAGTCTATGGGTATTCGAAGCTTTATTCCGCAGGTGACCGCATGCCCGGGGTGCGGTCGCACGAAAAGCACTTATTTTCAAGAGCTGGCTGATGAAATTCAAAATTATGTAGTAGAAATGATGCCGATCTGGAGAGAAATGTATCCCGGAGTAGAGGAGATGGATGTCGCTGTAATGGGCTGTATTGTAAATGGTCCCGGTGAATCGAGACATGCCAATATCGGTATATCTTTGCCGGGTACATTTGAAGAGCCCAAGGCACCTGTTTACATTGACGGCGAACATCATTCCACACTGCGCGGAGATAACATCGGTGCTGAATTTCGACAGCTTCTGGATGAATACATCAAAAAAAATTACGGTAAAGTAGAAGAGTTGACCTAAAACAGATAATAAACGACTATTGGTTTTGTGCTTCTCTGTTATTTTTTGATAAAATATTTATAAGCTGTAGTTCGGAAAATAAAGTTTCGTAACAAATAACAACCACGTCCTGTGCCTGTAAAAATTTCCGATATAGCCAAAGCCGCGGGAGTAAGTACTGCTACTGTATCCAGGGTTCTGAACGGCAACAAGAAAGTGAATCCGGATACAATTAATAAAGTACTGCGTATTGCTGATGCCATGGGATATCATCCACATGTGTATGCGCAGGGATTAGCCAGCAAAAAGAAAAACAGAATTTCTATGCTGATCCCCGTTATGTCGAACTATTTTATTACAGAAATTTTACGGGGTGTTCAGGATAGCCTGAAGGGTGAAGAATTTGAGTTGAATATCGTAAACATTAACAATCAAGAAGATATTTTTGCACAGGTCTCCAGTATTATTAAAAAAAGATTTTCTGATGGATACCTGTTGATATCCCTTCATTTAAAGAAGCAGGAATATCGGAAGCTTAAACGATATGAAGTTCCACTTTGTCTTGTTGATGATTCCTCTGAATTTTACGACTCGGTTCATTTTAATAATATGGAAGGCGCTTATCTTGCCACAAAATACTTTTTAAATAATGGTCGCAAGCGTATAGCATTCTTACTGGCAAATCCTGATGCAACTCCTATCTACGAAAGGCTTAAAGGCTATAAGCAAGCGCTCTCGGAATATGGAATTGATTTTGATCCTTCACTGGTTCAAACCGGGAATAACCTGGACAGAGACGGTTTTAATGAAAAAAATGGGTACCAGGCAATGCAAAAAATACTGAAGTTAGATCCACTGCCTGATGCCTGCTTTTGTACATCCGATACAAAAGCAGTGGGAGCCCTGAAAGCAATGAGGGAAAATAAAATAAGGATTCCAATCATCGGCTTTGATGATCTGTCGGTCTCGCACTATATAGGCTTATCATCTATCTTTCAACCAATGTACAATATGGGATTCAAAGCCACCAAAAAGTTAATATCAAGAGTTAAGAAACCCAATCAAGATATTAGCCATGATCTGTATCAGCCAAAGTTGATGTTACGCTGCTCATCTGATTTATAATTGATCCTTTTGAGACGGGCCGATAATTTTTTTACCTCCCTGATTGCAAGGTAGATATTCTCTGTTAAACTGTATCACAATAGTTTACGAAGATAACCCATACACTTTATCTCTACTTAAACAAGCAGTGGGTAAATACACCAATTCTTGCTAGGGGAATGCCTGAAATAAACTGTATTGATAAAAAAAAGGAAAAAGATATTGATTGGTTTCTTTTTTTTTCTGAAATTACTGTAAGCGCTTACAGTAAGCGCTTACATTACATGATCAAAGTTGTTATATAACAATATTTTAAATAATCGATAAAGATAGGAGTATGAAAATGAGAACGTATTTATTAATACTATTTTCACTTTTTTTAGGTTTGGCGCTTACTTCCTGCGATGATGACAATGGCTTTAATGTGATTGACATCGGTGATGGAGAAGAGCAGCCGGATGAAGAGGGTGGTGATGAGGAAACAGGAAGTGTTTATTCAATAACGTTTTCACTGGAAAGTGGAGGAGAATTTACATTTAGTGTTGATATGGAAGGCGCAACCATCGAAGGAGATGATCTGCCGGATGGATTTGAAGGAGATATTATAGAGTTTGACCCGGAAGTTCATGAAGTGTTTATAGCCGGTAATTTTGGTGGAGATAATGAATGGAATCAGCCCGGAACGAACAGCACACTGCGTTTAACGGCATCGGGTGCTTCAGGGCCAACAACTACCGAAGGAAATCACGAGTATAAGTTTTTTATTCTTCCTCCGGATGCAACAAATGATGATGGCGAAAATGCTTCATGGGATTACGGTGAGTGGAGAGCCGGAGCTAACCGATCCATTGAAATTGTATCCGATGGCTCGGTAGAACATGTATGGGGCAATCAGCCTGAGGAGGAGGAAGATCCCGGAGATGACGGTGAAGAGTTCGTTGAAACACTGTATGTAGCCGGTAGTTTCCAGGCAGCTGGATTTTACGGAGCAGCCGATTGGGCACCAGCTGAAGGTGCACAACTTGGATCTGTTGAGAACGGCGTTTGGGACGGCTATGTATATTTCGCAGATGCAGGTGCTGAATTTAAATTAGTAAAAGGTGATAATTGGGATGCCGGAGACTATGGAGGATCCGAAGGAACTCTTACCGATGGCGGAGATAATATTGTTGCTGAGGAAGCAGGATTCACCCGTGTTTACGTTGATGCTTCAGAAATGACATATACCCTTACCCCAACCGTTTGGGGAATTATTGGTGATGCCACACCCGGTGGATGGGATGCAAGCACTGAAATGGAGTATGATGCCGAAAACAAAGTATGGACGATCACCGCTGACCTGACAGAAGGTGAAATGAAGTTCCGTGCCAACGATGCCTGGGATATTAATTATGGTTCCAATGATGCTGATGGCACTCTGCAGTTTGACGGTAGTAACATACCGGTAGATGCTGCTGGTAATTATACAATTACCCTCGACCTGGATGGTACCGAATTTACGTACGAAGTTACCGCCAATTAACTCAGGATTTGTTAAATGATAAAAAAAAACCTCCCTCATAGATATTTGCGGGAGGTTTTTTTTATTTGATGGCGAGAATATAATTAAGTAACTAGTTGCTTATTCACATCGTCTCCAACAATCAAACTTCAGGTGCAACTTGGCAAAAACAATCTATGATATTGCAAAGGCGGCCGGCGTTAGTATAGCCACCGTATCAAGGGTTTTTAACAGCTCAAACAGCGTTAAGGAATCAACCCGTGAAAAAATCCTTGAAATTGCTGATGAAATGGGATATCACCCGCAGGCCTATGCACAGGGTTTGGCTAGTAAACAGAAAAACAGCATAATGATGCTGGTACCGGTAATGTCGAACTATTTTTTTACCGAAATATTAAAGGGAGCCCAGGATATGCTCTCGGATAAAAATATTGAGCTGAATATACTCAATATCAGTCAGGACAAGGATGTTTATACTCAGGTTGAGCAAATCATCAAACGTCAATGGGCCGATGGATACCTTCTGGTATCCCTTCACTTACAGGAGGAAGAACTAAAAAAGCTAAAGCGCTTTCACGTTCCCATAAGCCTTCTGGATGATTTTTCACCCACTTTTGACTCTGTAAGCTTTGATAATAAAAAAGGGGCCTATAAAGCCACTGAGTATCTAATAAAAAAAGGATATAAAAGAATCGCCTTTCTATCCGGGCAAATTAGTTCCTTTCCTGTTCGGGATCGGATTCATGGCTATAAAAATGCACTCAATAAGTACAATATTCCTTTTGAAGAATCACTGATTGTTTCTGGCGATACCATGGATCGTGACGGATTTACCGAAAAAGCAGGCTACGAGGCCATGAATAAAGTACTGAATTTGCGTCCGCTGCCTGATGCCTGTTTCTCTTCATCTGACATTAAAGCTGTAGGAGCGCTGAAATCTATGCGCGAACATGATAAAGATATACCAATGGTGAGTTACGATAACCTTTCAATTTCAGAGTATATTGGATTGTCCACAATTCACCAGCCTATGTATGATATGGGACACAGGGCAACGAAATATCTACTTTCGCGGATAAAAAACAGTAAACAACACGTGTACGATTATGTACATGAGCCCAAACTAATTATACGTTCATCATCCGAAGTATAAATTCACCCTTTTAAATTATTCAAAATGAAACGCCTACTGCTTCTTTTATTTGCGATATCCATCCCTTTTTCTGTGTTTTCGCAGGCAATCGAAACGATTCCTGCTTTTCCTACTGAATCAGACGAAATCACCATTATTTTTAATGCTGAAGAGGAGGAGTCGCAGAGCTTTGTTGGTTTTAGCGGCGACGTATATGCTCATACCGGTGTGATTATTTCTGAAGAAGATAAAAACAGCGGGGCCTGGTCGTATGTAAAAACTGATTGGGGTGAAAATACAGAGGATACAAAACTTACAAGAACAGGCAACACCACATGGGAATTAAAAATCGACAGTGTTAGAGATTACTATGAAATACCTGAATCGGTCGATAAAGTGTATCAGCTGACGTTTGTGTTCAGAAGTGCTGATACCGAGACTCAAACCGATCCTGATCTTTTCGTTGACCTGTTCGATGGCGAAATTCAGGTGCGGTTTTCGCAACCTTCTGTACAGGGGGATAATCCCTATTTTGCAGAGATCAATAGTACGGTTGACTTTGAAATCGTTGGAAATTCACCTGCAGGAACATTGAGCTCTATCACGCTTTTCCAGGGAGAAACTGAGCTCGCGAGCATTCAGGATTCTGATACTCTTCGTTTTGATTATCAGGTTATAAATTCGGGTCAAACAGCATTTAGAGCTGTGGCAGAAGATAATTCGGAGAGCACAGCTGAAGATGAAATTTCAATATATGTAAATCCTGATGTTCCCTTAAGTCCAAGGCCAGAGGGTGTTGAAGACGGAATTACCTATCATAACAACGGTAGCACGGTCACGTTCTCACTTTTCGCACCTTCAAAAAAGTTTGTGTACTTAATTGGCGACCATAGCAACTGGCAGGTGGATGAAAACTATTTTATGAACCGATTTGAGGTTCGACCCGATAGCGTGCACTACTGGATCACCATCGACGAATTTGAACCAGGTAATACATACCGCTTTCAATATCTCGTGGATGGGGAATTACGTGTTGCAGATCCCTTTTCAGAACTTGTTTTGCATCCGCAGTTTGATACGTTTATAAGTGAGGAGATATACACGGATATGCCACAATATCCTACTGGAATGACCACCGACATTGTATCTGTAATTTCACCGGGAGGTGCTGAATACCAATGGGACGTTCCGGACTTTGAGAAGCCCGAAGTTGATGAACTTGTTATTTATGAACTGCTTGTTAGAGACTTTGTTGAAGAAAGTAGTTATCAAACCTTGACGGACACGCTTAGCTATCTTGAAAATCTGGGTGTGAATGCCATTGAGTTAATGCCCGTTTCCGAGTTTGATGGAAACCTAAGCTGGGGATACAATCCTGTTTTTCATGGTGCGCTGGATAAAGCATATGGCAGTAAAAATGCCTTTAAGCGTTTTGTTGATGAGGCACATAAGCGGGGAATCGCAGTATTATTGGATGTTGTTTACAACCAGGCCCACGATGACTCTCCGCTGGTTCGTATGTTTGGAACCAACCGATCCTCATCATTTGAGAGTGGAAATCCGCTGCTGGGTCCGGGGCACGCTTACAATGTATTTTTTCACCTCAATCATGATCATCCGTATATACAATATTGGCTCGATCGTATGAACCGATATTGGTTGGAAGAGTATAATATTGATGGTTATCGGTTTGATTTGACAAAAGGATTTGCATCCAATGTTGACAATCGTTCCCTTCTGGATGGAACCAATCCCCGTCGTATCGCAAACTTGAAACGGATGTATGATCAAATTCGGACTTATGATAATGATGCGATTATTATCCTGGAACACTTCGGTTCAAATACTGAAGAGATTGAGCTTACAAACTATGGCATGTTGGTTTGGGGAAATCATAATCACAATTACTCTGAGGCAGTGATGGGGTATAACAATGGTTCAAATTCCAATATGTCGGGGATATATTTTGGCAACAGAAACTTTGATAACCCGCATTTGGTAGGGTTTATGGAAAGCCATGACGAACAGTGGTTAATGCACAAAGCAAGAAACTTCGGAAATGCAGATAATCCCGATCATAATACACAAGAGCTAGACGTTGCTTTGCAGCGAATGAAACTGACCGGTGCGTTTTTCTTTACAATTCCGGGACCAAAAATGCTATGGCAGTTCGGTGAATTAGGATATGGCTGGGCTGATGGTGAGTGTCTGAAACCGGGAGACGGAAGCAGCGGAGACTGCAGACCTCAGGATCCAGGCAGAACTGCGGAAAAACCAATACGCTGGGACTATTACGACGATGAGAATAGAAATCGTTTGTATCAAAGCTGGGGTGAACTTACAAGGCTTCGGCAATCAAGTGCTGTTTTTACGAGCCTAGATTCTGAATTTTCATCATCACTGAGCGGAGATACAAAATGGATACGGCTTGAACATCAGGATATGGATGCCGTTATCGTGGGTAACTTTGGGGTTGAAGAAAACAGTATGTCTGTCCCATTTCCATCTACAGGGGATTGGTTTGAATTTGTGACGGGGGAAACGCTGTTGGTATCAGATCAGTCCGCAGAGTTTGTGCTGGCACCCGGGGAATTCAGAATTTATACGTCGAATCAAATTGAGCCGGCACGTGCAGAGGTATTTTTTCCGGTAGGTGAAGATTCATTTGGAACTATTCCTGATGAGTTCAATCTATTTCCAAATTATCCCAACCCATTTAACCCCAGCACAACGATTTCTTATGATGTGCCCGTAGAATCATCGATAGAAATTGCAGTATACGACATGCTTGGCCGAAAAATTTCCACCCTCGTAAATGAATCCAGTCATCGCGCTGGCACATTCAACATTACATTTGATGGATCGCCATTCGGTAGCGGAGTTTACCTGATCCGCCTTCTTACAGATAGCACGTCAATGGTTCAAAAGATGACACTTCTGAAATAATTTTCTGTTAAAAAAGTTTTTCCGTTTGGTAAGAAATTGCTGATTATACCGTTTTTAATGTCATTGCGACTCAGATTTTATATTTGTCGTTGAAGAGTGCATTGCTCAGTGCTATCTTTCGTTCCAATGTAGGTACTTAAGCGAATGATCTGCCTCATTTTTTTATTTCAGTGTTCATGAAAACAGTTTACAGATTACTTCTTTTCGGTCTAATTAGTGCAAGTACGTTAATTTCCTGTTCGCAGGATGGAGAGGAACGTTTCAGGCAGCTGAGTTCATCTCAAACAAATATTACTTTTTCGAATGATGTTGAGCCCTCGACGGAGTTTAACATTCAAAATTATCTCTATTTCTATGATGGCGGGGGAGTGGCGGCAGGTGACATCAATAACGATGGACTAACAGATCTCTTTTTTACCGGCAATATGGTACAAAACAGGCTGTACATAAATCGTGGGAATTTCGAATTCGAAGATGTAACAGAATCAGCAGGTATCGAAGATTCGGTAGATAGTTGGTCAACCGGCGTTTCGATGGCAGATGTAAATGGTGATGGCTATCTCGATATATATGTAAGCAGGGTGAATTTTCTTGTGAAACAAGGCGCAAATCAGCTATTCATAAATAACGGAGACGGCACTTTTTCTGAAAGGGCTGCAGATTTTGGACTCGATTTTGAGGGTTACTCAACTCAGGCAGCATTTTTCGACTACAATAATGATGGACGGTTGGATCTGTTTCAAATGAATCACTCATTTCACAGCGAGAATACCTACGGGCAAGCCGAAATATTACGGCAGCGAAGAGATGAAAAAGGAGGGGATCGCCTATATCGAAATGACGGAGATTCTTTTACCGATGTAACTGAAGAAGCTAACATCATCAGCAGTGCTCTTGGGTATGGGTTGGGACTGGCCATAACAGATATTAATCAGGATGGCTATGCCGATATTTATGTGGGAAATGATTTTCATGAAGACGATTATTTTTATTTAAACAACGGTGACGGCACATTTACCAACTCTACATACGATCTTTTTGGGCATACCAGTAACTCCTCTATGGGGAATGATGTTGCCGATATTCTAAACAATGGGCGGATGGATATTTTATCTTTGGATATGATGCCGGTGAACCACCAAACATTTATGAGATCAGGTGGAGCAGACCTGGTGATCGTTGCTGAAGCAAAGCGAAATTTTGGTTTCGGAGATAAAAATAATCGTAATACACTGCAGATTAATAAAGGATATGATTCGCAGGGAGTACCTATTTTTTCAGAAATGGCATTTGCATCAGGAATTGCCAGGACAGACTGGAGCTGGGCCGCTCTATTTGCAGATTATGACAATAATGGTTTTAACGATCTCTACGTCATAAACGGTATCCCTCAGCGCCCCAACGATCTGGATTATATCGCAAGGCTTCGGCAAACGCGTGAAAATTTTAGCGGTGAAGAGCTGGAATCACAAATTTATGCTCTTCAGGAGCGAATGCCGGTAGATAAAACGAGCAATGTACTATTCAAAAACAATGAGGACCTCACATTCACAAACGTAGCTAACCAATGGGGTCTTGATACACCATCATTTTCTACTGGTGCCGTGTATGCCGATTTAAATAATGATGGATATCTCGACTTGGTTGTTAACAACATCAACGAAGAGGCATTTATTTATGAGAATCGTCCGGCTCAGGATGATTCATCGGCTTATTTGTCGATAAAGCTTAACGGTACCGACTGGAATCGTACCGGGATCGGCAGCAAAGTATTTGTTTATGAAGGAGAATCCATTTTTTACAGAGAGCAATTTCCTGTTCGGGGGTTTCAATCATCAGTCGATCATGTTCTGCACGTTGGTTTGGGTAACCGCGATTCGGTTGATTCACTCAAAGTGGTATGGCCTGATGGTGCTTTTCAAACAATTAAAGATGTAGCGCTGAATACCCGAATTGTTATCAATCATAATGATGCATCCGGTCGGTTTGATTATTCCCAGTTAAAGCCAGACTATTCGAATACCTATTTGACAAACAATTCTGACCTATTGCCTGAGGAAATGGTTCACAATGAAAATCAATTCGACGATTTTTCGCGTGAGCCGTTAATACCTTACAAATTATCTTCCCGCGGTCCGGCGATGGCTGTGGGAGATATCAATGGAGACGGAAGAGAGGATATTTATCTGGGAGGGTCAAGAAATTTTGCCGGTAAACTTTTTCTGCAAGCACCAGACGGTTCGTTTACACTTAGCGAGCAGGAATCTTTTACAGCCGACAGAAGAAGTGAAGACGTTGATGCACTCTTCTTCGATGCTACGGGCAATGGGAATTTGGATCTGCTTGTAACAAGTGGTGGGCATGAATATACAGGAAACTCTCCCGAACTTATAGACAGATTATATTTAAACACGGGAGATGGCGTGTTTCGCCGTTCAACAAATACGATTTCGCCTTTAGGCGTTAATAGCTCTGTTGCGCGAACATCCGATATCGATGATGATGGTGATTTGGACCTCTTTATTGCGGGGCATTCCATTCCCTGGAAATATGGTATAGGAATAGAAAGTCGAATTCTTCAAAATAATGGTAACGGTGTTTTTCAAGATGTTACTTCTGAAATAGCCCCTGAACTCGAAACTATAGGCAATGTAACTTCAGCCGAATGGATGAATGTGCCCGGTGAAGATTTTCCGTGGCTGGTTGTTACGGGCGAATGGATGCCAGTTCATATTTTTAAGTATGAAAATGATCAGTACACTTTAAAAACAAGTGAGGCCATTCAAGGCGAACATTTTGGGTTATGGCAGTCGCTTCACGTTGTGGATTTAACGGGGGATGGACATCAAGATATTATTGCGGGAAATTTTGGGTTAAGCAGCAGAATGCAACCGTCAGATGAATCACCCATCTTTCTAAATGTAAACGACTTTAATGAAAATGGACAAACTGCACCGCTTGTTACCTATCTGCCCGATGGGGTAGAAAGACCGTTTGAATCACTGGATGAACTATTGAATCAGTTTCCCGAAATGCAGGACAGAGTTAACAGCTATGCCGATTTTTCAACAAAATCAGTGGATGAACTGGTTGAACCTGCCAAACTCGACAGTTCCCTTAGAAAGAAAGTAAACACACTGGAGTCAAAAGTTTTTCTAAACAATGGAGACGGAACTTTTGAAGCAAAAACTCTACCCATAGAAGCGCAAACATTTCCTGTTACGGCTATTTATGCAGAGGACGTAACCGGAAACGGAGCTACCGATATAATTTTAGCAGGAAATATTTATGATGTAAAACCAAGCTATGGTGGCAGACAGGATGCCGGTTATGGGTTAGTTCTTCAGGGAGATGGAGAAGGAAACTTTAGCGTGGTTCCACCGCAAAAAAGTGGATATGTTGTAAGAGGTGAAGGTCGCTCCATTCGCGGTATTTCAATTGGCAGCACAAATATGATCATAACCGGCCGAAATGATCAACAGCCACTGCTGCATATCTTAAATTATGTCAACTAACACGGATTTTGAGCTTATGGCTCAAACGTACAGATTTATATGAATAATATATTTTCAAAAAGCTTACTGGTTCTGATTTTATCACTGCTTGTTTTTATCCATGCATGCACGCCGGCAGAAGAAACTCCCGTTGAAAATACTGAAGAGTATCAACAGGCCGTTTCCAATTTTTATGTAAGCCTTGGCGCAAGTCAAACCGATGAAGCAAGATTCGCATTTAATAAAATGAATGACGTGGCGCAGGCATTTCCTCAGGAAGCTGCAGCCTGGGCAAACCTTGGAGTATATGCTATGCGGCAGGGTAATTTTGATCTTGCAGCAGAGCGAATTTCGCAAGCTGCCGAGTTACAGCCCAATAATTCTGACATCTTGTACCTTGCGGGGCTCATCGAAAGCAGACGTGGAAATACCGGGCAATCCATAGCGTATCTGAGGCGAGGAATAGAAGCCAATCCGGAACAACTTAGAATTCGTTATGCACTTCTTGAAGAACTTGAACGGGAAGATGATGTTGCAAACGCAGATGAAGTAAATCGTCTGCTGAGTGATATTCTGAATCGTGCTCCTGAAAACAGACTCGCATTGATGGAAGGACTTCGTTTAGCTGTTAAGAATGAGAACAAGGAGCAGGCTGAAGAATATGTTAATCAACTCGAAAACCTGATTATTGATCCTGATTTGCAACAACAGCAACAATTTAGCACAGTAAAGTCGCTTTTAGATGAAGGCGATTTTTCTGGTTTGGCTCTCGAGGTTTCATTTTTAAGGGTCGCTATTGAGCCGGAACCTGAATTTCAGGCAGACGCTGAGGAGCTTCGTTTGCCACCTACAGATATTGGATTTCTTTTAACTGAGTTTTTATATCTGCCAAAACCCGAGGTAGCTGCGGCTGAACCCGATTTAGAAATGAACTTTGAAGTAAATCCATTGGATCTTCCAAATGGAGGTGCCGTCTGGGCAAAGGGTGTAACGCTATTGGAAGACCTGCCACCATTCCCGATATCTGTGTTTGATGGAAATATTTGGATTGATGAGTCAACTCAGCTGCCCTTTCCGGGATCAACGGAAAACCTGTTGCCCGTACAGTCCGTAATTGAGATTGACTATAATTATGATTTTCGCAATGACCTTGCAGCGGCAGGAGAGGATGGCTTTCGTCTTTTCAGGCTTAATGATGACCAGACTTTTACAGATGTTACCGCTCAACTTGGTTTAAACAATTCCACACTAAATGGTAATTATGACGGATTATGGACTTTTGACGTAGAAATGGATGGAGACCTGGATATCCTTCTTAGCAGCCTCAACGATTCTCCTGTACTACTTCGAAATAATGGAGATAATTCGTTCCTGGAGCAGAGTATATTCGAAGAGTTCGACTCATTGAGAGAAGTATCCTGGGCTGATATGGATGGCAATGGTGCACCCGAAGCTATTGTTCTTGGAAAGAATGGAGAGCTTAGCGTGTATAGCAATCTAAGGGGAGGCTCTTTTGATACACCGGTGAATATCGCATCCAACATTGTTCATGTGGCGATAGCTGATTTAAATGCAGACGGCGCATTTGATATTGTGGCATTGAGGGATAGCGGTGAATATGTAAGCTTTACCTATCAACTGGATAGCAGTACCTGGGTCAACAACACTCTATTTACCACCGAAATTGATATCAATACGGCTACTCCACTACAACTGTTTACAACTGACATCGATAATAATGGCTCTATTGATATTTTGTTGAGTGGACAAGAATCTGCAGAGTTACTTTTGGGTAATGAGAATCATGAGTATGAAAAACATCCGTTAAGCCTGGAAACGGGAAAAATTATCAACATTTTTGATGTTGAAGGCGATGAACGCCTCGACTTCCTGGTTGTCTCATCAAATGAGGATGCTTTTTATCTGAAAAATATTGGTACAAAAAATTATTTTGCCCGTTCGATTCGTGCTCGCGCTTCCGGTGGTGATGGCGATCAGAGAATAAATTCTTTTGGAATTGGTGGAGAAATGGAAGTACGAAGCGGGCTGCTCTATCAAAAACAGATCATTACATCACCTATTGTACATTTTGGATTGGGTGAACATGAAGAAGCAGAGATGCTCCGAATTATTTGGCCGAATGGATCGGTTCAGGCAGAATTTGCAGAGCTCGGGATGGGTGCCACCATATTTAATGAACAAATATTGAAAGGGTCGTGCCCCTGGCTTTTTACAAACGATGGAGAACAAATTCAATTCATAACAGATGCACTTTGGCGCTCTCCGTTGGGTTTACGAATTAATGCTCAGCAAACAGCTGGCGTTATTCAAACCTATGATCGAGTAAAAATTCCGGGTGATCAGTTAAGGCCCGTTGATGGAGTTTACGATGTTCGCATAACAGCTGAACTCTGGGAAACACATTTCTTCGACTATGCCGGTTTATATGCTGTAGATCACCCCGAAGGGACGGAGGTTTTTATTGATGAACGGTTTGTATTTCCCGCACCAGATCTTTCAACACAAATTGTAACGGACCCTGTGCCGGTTCAGGCCGTTATCGATCAGAATGGATCCGATCTCACTCAAATCGTAGCTGATAAAGATGAGAATTATATTGCTCCTTTTGAAAAAACAGCATACCAGGGTTTAACCGAAGAGCATACGATTGAGATTATGCTGAATGATGATGGCGATCACTCCTTAGACAACATGCTTGTTATGTCTGGCTGGTTAAGACCTACGGATAGTTCTATAAATCTTGCTCTTAGCCAGGGAACCACGGAAGCTCCAAAGGGTATGATGGTTGAGGTGAGTAGTGGTGATGGTGACTGGAGTGTTCTTCATAATAATTATGGGTTTCCAGCTGGAAAACTAAAAACCATACTTATAAATCTTGATGATGCATTTTCTTCCTCTCAAAACCGAAGAGTTCGGTTAACAACCACATCAGAAATTTATTGGGATTCAATCCAGCAGGCTAAAAAATTATCCAGCGATTTGATTGTAGAACGATCACTGAAACCTGTGTCGCAGGAGTTAAGATTCAGAGGCTTTTCTGAATGGTATCGTGAAAATGCCGTATCACCAATGCTTCCTGATTATTCACAGATTTCAAGTACGGCCCAGCGATGGAGAGATCTTGAGGGCTACCACACACGGTTTGGTGATGTAAGCGAATTACTGAGCGAAATTGACGATCGGTACGTGATCATGAATGCTGGTGATGAGATGATCTATAAGTTTGAAGAAGCAAATCCACTCGCAGAAAACCATAAACGCAGCTTTGTTTTTGTTTCTGATGGATGGGTAAAAGACGGTGATTATAACACAGAAGCGTCTGCCACGGTATTGCCACTACCTTATCATGGTCAGGCAGACTATGAATACAAGGCCAGCGGCACTCTATTCGATGATCCTGTGTACCAGCAACATGCAGAGGACTGGGTTAACTATCATACCAGATATATAACGCCACGCGTGTTCCGAACTGCACTCAGGTTTGAATAAATTTATTACTAGCTATAGTTTTTTTATGCAATTCCGAATTATTGGAAGCGTTTTTATATCTTTCAACGTTGTAAAAACTAATAAATTCAACTCACTATAAATTTATACCACAAATTCTGACATAGCGTATCTATGAAGAATAATGTCCTCTCCCAGGTAATCGTCACGGTTCTTTTTGTGCTTATGCTTTTTGTACCCTATGGTATTGAGAAATACAGTGAGTATATGGGCGAAACTCTGAGTGGAGACAGGGAAGATGTCTTGAATCGATATGGATTTTATCTGGAAGATGCCACTGAAGATGTAGGTTTGGATTTCAGGCATTATCGCGTAACCGTCGACGATGAGCTGAATCATATTTTACCTCAAATATCATCGGTTGGAGCTTCCGTTACAATCTCTGATGTAAACAGAGATGGCTATTCAGATATTTACCTGACCAGTAGTGAATTTGGCACAAAAAATGCGCTCTACCTGAATATGGGAGACGGTACTTTAACTGAAGCCGCCGAAGAGTTTGGAATTGCATCCATGAATGATGAAATAGTTGGAGCCTCAATGGGCTCTATCTGGGGCGATATTAACAACGATGGTTATGAGGACCTGTTTATTTTCAGATGGGGTAAACCCGAGCTTTTCTTAAATAAAAGCGGCACTGGTTTTGAAAATATCACGGCTACTAGCGGATTGCCGGAACACATCAATTCCAATACGGCACTGTGGATCGATTATAACAGGGATGGTTTGCTTGATCTTTTTGTAGGTGGTTATTACCACGAAGATGTAGACCTCTTTAATCTTGAAAATACCCGTATGATGCCAGACAGCTATGAATACGCAACCAATGGCGGTTTGAATTATCTATTTAAGAATAAAGGTGAGGGTGTGTTTGAAGATGTTTCTGAGAAAGTAGGGCTTCAGGATTCTCGAAAATGGACGCTGGCTTCATCTTCTGCGGATATTGACGGATCAGGTTTCCCTGATCTTGTATTGGCAAATGACTATGGTGTGGATGAGGTATTTATCAACGAAAATGGAGAACGATTCGTGAATATTGGCGAATCTGCAGGACCTGGGTTTACACCAAAGAGTGGTATGAGCGTAGATTTTGGTGATATTTTAAACCAGGGCAGCTACTCAATTTATATTACAAACATTTCTGAAGCGGGGGTGTTAATGCAGGGAAATAACCTCTGGGTACCGGCCAGGAACAGCGGAGCAGGCACTGAATTATCCTATCGAAATGTTGCCGGCAATATGGGAGTTGAAATTGGTGAATGGGGATACAGTGGCAAGTTTATAGATTTTAATAATGATGGCTTTCTCGATCTTTACGTTGCAAATGGATATGTATCTGATGAGCCTGACACCGATTATTGGTACGACTACGCAAGGGTTGTTGGCGGTAATCGTAATATCATTATTGATGCAAAAAATTGGCCGGCAATGAATAGCCGAACCTTTTCGGGATATCAAACGAATAAAATATGGCTTAACGATGGTGCTGGTCGATTTCGGGAAGTTGCAGGAAGTGTTGGAGGAGCGCTCGCACTAGATAGCCGGTCCATAAGTGAAGTAGATTTGCTAAAAAATGGATCACTCGATTTTGTTGTTGCAAATCAAAATCAACGGGCAACTTTTTTTAAAAATACAACAGCTGATGGTACTAATTGGGTTGGCTTTGATCTTGAGGGCACGATTAGTAACAGAAGCGCAATTGGGGCATCAATTAAACTCCACTGGGGCGATAATAATGTTACAATAAAACGAGTAAGCGGGGGTGAAGCATTTTGCTCTCAGGGTCAGCGGGCCGTACACTTTGGTATTGGCAATATTACTCAAGTTGAAAAAGCTGAAATTACCTGGCCTTCCGGTACAGTTCAAATTGTGGAAAACCCGGATATCAATCGTTATCACGAAATTAAAGAAAACTAAAATTAGCCTTGGAAAAAGCAGCAGTACTTAAATCAATATCACAATTTAAAATACCAGCGGGCTTTATTGGACCCTTATTAATCACGGGTTTGGTTTTGGCCGCTCACATTTCATTTGGTGTTTTAGACGGGTGGGAAAAATTTGCTGTTGCACTCGTTGCGGCAATGGCAACAGAAGCTGTCTTTCATAAAATAGTCACCGGTAAATGGCGGAACGTTTCAAGCGCATATATATCCGGAAATAGTGCTGGTATTTTGGTTCGTTCACCTATGATTTGGCCGTTTGCGTTATGTGCGGCAATTTCAATAGCGTCTAAATATGTTTTTCGCTTTCGGGGAACTCATATTTGGAACCCAACAAATTTTGGTATTGTGATAATGCTGCTCATCGCCTCCGATAGCATGGCTGTTCTCAGTATTCAATGGGGCAGCAATATGTGGGCTATGCTTGCCATCTGGATTGTTGGTTTGGCGGTAATCTCAAAAGTGAATTTATTTCATGTTTGTGCTGTTTACGTAGTGTCATTTGTAGGTTTTGCCTGGCTGCGCAGCGTTTATACCGGAGATCTGTTTTTAGCTGAGGTAGCCCCTTTGACCGGACCGATGTATCAGCTGTTTGTTCTATTTATGATTACAGATCCGAAAACGACAGTATCCACTAAAAAGGGCCGTATGATCGTTGCATTTTTGATAGCTGCGGTTGAAATGCTATTTAGGTTGGGGGAAGCTGTTTATGCACCGTTTTATGCACTGTTTATAGTAGGTCCCATTGCATTAATTGCTGAAAAGCTGTGGGAAGATTGGAAATCAAAACCATCGTTAAATTCACAAGATTCTACACTTGTTGACGCTCAATAAACTGCTCTTAGAGAGAAAAATTTTTTCACGAAAAAATTTTTCATTCATTAATTGAATCTATCTGCTACGTAAATTTCAATTCCTCTACTCTTTTTAAGATCTGCATTATAATATCACTTGCTGAAAACGCTTACATTATTGTAGATAATAAGGTCTATTAATATGAATGCGAATATGTATGCAAGAACCCATTTAACAACGGTTCAAAGTAAATATTTTGCATGGTGTTAATATTATATTGATTGAAAAAGTAGATAAAGTAATAGACGCACTTCACACAAATAAATTAATCTTATTGTAAAAATAATTACTCATGAAATTCAGCCTCTATACTCTGTAAACAAAGATTTATAATTATTTAAACTTTTATTTATGGAAGGGCTTTTTTATAATTAAAGGTGACTGTACATACGTTATTATTGCTCGAAAAATTTGGCGTTGTACACGACCATAAATCATAAACGTAAATAATCAATTATGAATGATAGAATGCTACGGAATCAGTTAAATTCCGTCTATAGTGTATTGAGTTCATCAATGAATGGAACCGGTTCCAAAAGCCTGCTTCGAAAAGGGATACAATTCTCTTTGATGCTCGCTCTTGTTCTGAGTTTTTCTCTTGATAATTCGTATGCACAGGACAGAATTGAGGTTACAGGAACAGTTACAGATGCCGCGGATGGCTCTGCACTGCCCGGGGCCAGTATTATTGTACAGGGCTCAGAAGAGGCCACAGGATCTACCATTGGTACTACAACAGATATGGATGGTAATTATACGATCCGGGTACCGCAAAATTTAAACACATTAACCGTTTCATTTATTGGGTACATCACGCAGAGTGTAGCGATAGATGGAAGAACAACTGTAAATGTTCAGCTCGAATCAGATGTTCGAATGCTGGATGATGTTGTAGTAGTAGGTTATGGTGTTCAAGACCGAAGAGAGATTACCAGTGCGGTTGCAAGTGTCGACGCCGATCAATTTAACCGGGGTAACATTAATAATGCAGAGGAGTTGCTGCAGGGTAAAGTTGCCGGTCTTCAAATTACAAGACCTGGTGGTGACCCGAATGCCGGATTCTCTATTCGATTACGCGGATTATCTACCATTGGTGCCAATACGGAGCCACTTGTTGTAGTAGACGGCTTAGTAGGCGCAAACTTTAATAATGTTGATCCTAACGATATTGAATCTATTGAGGTTCTTAAAGACGCTTCCGCAGCTGCTATTTATGGAACTCGTGGATCGAACGGTGTAATCTTAATTACAACAAAATCAGGTTCAACTCGCGATGATGGCGGTATTTCCGTCAATTATAACGGTCAGCTGTCTACATCCATTGTTGCTAACCGATATGAAACACTCACCCCACAAGAGTATCGTGATCTGGGTGCAAGTGGAACAACAATAAATGATTTGGGCGCCTCCACAGATTGGTGGGAATTGGTAACACAAGAAGCCTACACTCATACCCACAGTTTGGCTATTTCAGGTGGAAACGAAAACACAACTTATCGAGTATCCGGTAACTTCCGAGATGTTCAGGGAATTCAAAAAGGCACGGGTAACAGCCAAATAAATTCTCGTTTAAATATCCGTCATACCGCACTGGATAATAAGTTGACCCTTACCGGTAATCTCTCTCTTACAGACAGAAAAGAAGATATTGGTTTAGGCGAGGTTTTCCGTTATGCAACGACCTTTAACCCAACTGCTCCTATTGATGATCCCGGTTCTGGATTTGATAATTTTAATCCACTTAGAATCAACGAACTTTCAGTTTGGGATCAGGAGTCAAACCGATACACCTTCCGTCTTGCCGGAGAGTATGATTTCTCTGAGCTCCTGGAAGGATTAAGTGGTAACGTATCATATTCTCAGGAAAATCAAGACTTCTTCCGTGGTGAATATTATGGTAGAGATTTGCGTTTTAGAGGTGCCGGTAGAAACGGGCTTGCTATTCGCGAGACTGTCAATAACAGAAACGAACTGTTTGAAACTACGGTGAATTACAGAAATTCTTTTGATGCTGTACGAGTAGAATCCGTCGCCGGATATTCATACCAGGATTTCCGAAGCCAGGGCCAGTATTCAGAAGGTGGTGACTTTGTAAACGACCGTCTGCAGTATAACAACTTAGCTTTCGCCAGAGATTTTGACGAAGGACTAGGTACAGTTAGCAGTTTCCGGAACACAAACAAGCTTATTGCATTCTTTGGACGCGCCAACTTTACCATTGATAATACATACTTCGTTTCGGGTACCTTCCGACGAGAAGGATCAACTCGATTTGGAGAAGAAAACAAGTGGGGTAACTTCTTTGCTGCAAGTGCCGGAGCAGAGTTAACAAACCTTATTGATATTCCTGAAGCTGATGAATTCAAAGTTCGAATTAGCTATGGTGAAACAGGACAAAACGCACCATTTGATGGTATATCTCAACTTCGATTTGGCCCGGGATCAAGCTTCCTGGTTGATGGAAGTTTTGTGCCTTCATTAGGACCGAACAGCAACCCGAATCGTGACCTGAAATGGGAAACGAAGAAGGAGATAAATGCTGGTATTGACTTTGCCTTCTTCGATGAAAGATTTTCCGGTTCTGTTGATTATTACAACAGTACTACTGAAGATGCTCTCTTCGAATTTGGTGTACCGGTTCCACCAAACCTTTTTGCATTCCAGTGGGTTAACATTGGTGAAATCTCCAACGAAGGTTTTGAAGCCGCACTCTCTTACAACATTCTTCAGGAAAGTGATAAACTCTGGAGTACAAGTGTAACGTTTGCTACGTATAATTCTGTACTCGAATCACTCTCTGCTGATAATTTCGAATTTGGAGACCGTCGTCTCTTCGCTAACGTAGGTGCACCCGGCCTGAACGACTTCTTTATGATTCGTGTACAGGAAGGTCAGCCAATCGGTGAAATTTTTGCGCCTAAATTTGTTGGCTTTAGTACAAATGGAGAATGGTTATTCGAAAATGCTGAAGGCGATGTTGTAACTCGTGATCAGATTGACGTTGATCGAGACAGCCAGGTTGTTGGAAATGGTCTGCCAGATTTTACGTTAGGCTGGGATAACACATTCCGCTACAAGAACTGGGATCTAAATATGTTCTGGCGAGGAGCTTTCGGGCACGATTTGGTTAATACGTATGATATTTTCTACAATAACCCAACAGTTGCCTCTGCTTTTAATGTTTCTAAAGACGCACCTGAACTTCCTTTGAATCAAAGTCCTTTCTTCTCAAGCTTTCAGGTTGAGAATGCAGACTTTTTCAGATTGGAAAATATGACGCTTGGATACACGTTTAATATGCAAGACGCCTCACCCATCAGAGACATGCGTCTCTATGTGTCAGGAAATAACCTCTGGACCATAACCGATTACAGTGGTGTAGATCCTGAAGTTCGCTTTGCAGACGTTGGCCCTAGTGATAATGCCGGACGTACAGGTGGTGGAAACTCACTTGCACCAGGAATTGAACGGCGTAATCAATGGTTTACTCAAACATCCTTTGTATTTGGTGTAAGCCTTGGATTCTAAAAACATTTTTTCAATAGAAAAAAACAGAATTATGAAAAAACTACTTTATTCAAAAATTTTCGCGATCAGTACGCTTCTGATACTGTTCAGCTTTGCCTGTACAGATCTTACTGAAGAAGTACCTGATCAGATTACTTCGCTTGAAACCGAAGAGGAGTTTATCTCTTCTTTAGGTGAGGCATACGGAATACTCAGCGGCTGGGGGGCTCACAATGGACTCCTCTCTCTGCATGAGGTATCTTCAGATGTCGCTGCAATACCTGTAAAAGGACAGGACTGGGATGACGGTGGTATATGGGTAGACGCTCATCAACATACAACCAGTGTATCACATGGTCCTACAAATAATGCCTGGGTGTTTTTATTCTCCGGCGTTAATGCTACAAGCCGACTCATTCAGCAGTTTGAAACTCTGATTGATGAAGGTGCTACATCTCCTGAGTTAGCAGAACCATTTATTGCCGAGATGGAGGTTATGCGAGCCTTTTATTATTTCTGGTTGTTAGATACTTTTGGTAATGTACCAATCATTGAAAACTTCTCAGAAATCACAGGAAGCCCTTCTAATAATCCAGACTTTCAGCAGGGAAGAAATGAAGTATTCAACTTTATCGAGACATCCGTACTCGATAACATAGATGCATTAAGTGATGATCCATCTGCATCTTATGGAAGAATGCATAAGTATGCTGCTCATTTTCTTCTGGCAAAATTATATTTGAATGCTGAAGTTTACATTGGACAGGATCGATATGCTGATGCAGAAGCTCAGTTGGATCAGATCATCAACTCGAATCTGTTCAGCCTCGAGCAAACATATAATAATATCTTTGCTACTGAAAACAGTGGCTCAACGGAAACAATCTTTGCAATTCCTTATGATGAAGTATTTTTGCAGGGATTCCAGCACCATCATATGAGTCTTCACTACGATCAGCAGGCTCAATTCGATTTTCAGGATCAACCCTGGAATGGCTATACAACACTAGCCGAGTTTTATAACTCATTTGAAGATGATGATGTGAGAAAAAGCCGCTTTTTCGAGGGTCAGCAGTTTGCACTGGATGGCACACCTCTTGTAGACGAAGCAGGTGGTGGAGAGCCAGTTGCGTTTTCTGTTGATATTCCTGCAATCAGAATGACTCCCGACGAGCCACTTTATCGTGTTGCAGGTGTTCGATTTGGCAAATTCGAATATGAAGTAGGAGCCACTCCAAACCTCAATAACGACTTCCCGGTTTTCAGATATTCAGACGTTATTCTGATGAAAGCCGAAGCACAGTATATGCAAAATGGAGGCGGTCAAATGTTTCTCGACCTAATTCGTGATCGGGCGGGTGTAGACCCACTTCCAATCAGTGAAGAAAACCTTCTTGCAGAACGTGGTCGTGAGCTCTACATGGAATTGTGGAGACGAAACGATTTGGTTCGTTTTGATGCTTTTAACGATTCATGGTGGGAAAAGGATGAATCTGAACCTTTCAGAAACGTATTCCCAATCCCCAGAGATCAGATTGATGCAAACTCAAATCTGACACAGAATCCAGGCTGGTAGATAATAGTATTCACATTTAAAGTGATAAGGAGCAGGCATTATGTCTGCTCCTTTTTTTATATTTACTCTTTTCAAATAACACCAAATTAATATGATACATATTGATACTTATGACTCTTTTTAAGGTGAAAAATGATGTCTTTATATCAATTGTACTAGTATCCCTTCTTGTTTTTTCAAGTATAGCAGGTTGCAGCACCAGTACTGAAAAAAAAGCCTTATTTAGTCCAATAAAGTCAGCCTCATCCGGTATTTATTTTGAGAATAATCTCTACCCTAGAGAAGATTTCAACATGTACATTTTTCGCAACTTCTATAACGGCGGAGGAGTAGCTGCCGGAGATTTAACAGGAAATGGTTTGCCAGATCTTTTTTTTACCGGAAATATGACGTCCAACAGACTCTACGAAAATATTGGAGGTTTCAAATTTAAAGATATTACGGACGAAGCAGGATTGAACTCGGATGGGATTTGGAGCACTGGTGTAAGTTTTGCCGATGTGAATGGTGACTCTTTGTTGGATATTTTTATTACGATTTCAGGCGAGCCAGGAGGAAATGTGCGGCATAATAAGTTATACATAAATAACGGTGACAAAACATTCTCGGAACGTTCAGCAGAATGGGGAGTTGATGATAGTGAATTATCCACCCATGCAATTTTTTCCGACTTTACCGGCAACGGTTTTCCAGATCTTTACTTGTTGAGCAATTCAATGGATGCAGTTAAAAATTTTAGCAATGTAACGGGTGCAGACAGAGAGATTTATGATGATTCGGGAGGATCGAAACTGTATGTAAATGACGGCAGTTCATTTACCGATATTACCAAAAGTGCCGGTATTTACAGCAGTATTTTTGGTTTTGGTCTTAGTGCATCCTCTTCAGATTTAAACAACAATGGGCTGCAGGATTTATATATTGCAAATGACTTTTTTGAGAGAGATTATCTTTACATCAACAACGGTGACGAAACTTTTTCAGAAAGTTTGGAGAAGTATCTGAGATCTATCAGCAATAGTTCGATGGGATCAGACATAGCAGATTTTAATAACGACGGATGGCCGGATATTTACGTATCTGATATGCTTCCTGATACAGAAGTTCGTCTAAAATCAAAAATGACACTAGAATCATGGGATGAATACAGAAATCTTGTTGAAAGAGGGTTTCATCATAAATTTACGCGTAACACTCTTCAGATTAATAATGGAGGTCATAATTTTTTAGAGTCGGGAAGACTTTCAAACCTATTTGCTTCTGACTGGAGTTGGGCCGTATTGGCAGCTGATTTTGATTTTAATGGCCACAATGATCTGTATATAACAAATGGAATATTTAAAGATCTCCTTGACCAAGATTACATTTCCACCGTTTCAAATCCAAGAGAGATACAAAATCAAATCGCTGCGGGTAAAGATGATGTAATCATGAACCTCATGAACAAAATGAGTTCAGTCCCCATCCCAAACCATATGTATTCGAATGAAGGTGGCCTGGAGTTTACCGACCGCGGGGAGGAGTGGGGTCTGGCTGAGCCGGGGTTTTCCAGCGGAGCGGCCTGGGCCGATCTGGATGGTGACGGGGACCTGGATCTGGTTGTCAGTGATGTGAATGGCCCGGCCCGGATCTACCGCAACAGAGCGACCGAGTTCTACCCTGAACGCGGTCACCTTCGCGTTGACCTGGCCGGAGAGGGGGGCAATACCTACGGAATAGGATCCCGCCTGTTGGTGTGGGCCGGAGGCGAGCTGATCATGCGTGAGCACTACCTGCAGCGTGGGTTCCAGTCGAGCGTGGAGCCGGGGCTGTTTGTGGGCACCGGGCAGGCGATGAAGGTCGACTCGCTGGTGCTTCGCTGGCCCGACGGGCGAACCTCGCGAATGCAGGATATTGCCCTGCCGGCCCGGATCACCCTGGATCAGCGACAGGCCAGCGATCAGCCGGCTCCGCCGCTGCCGCCGCCGCGCTTGCCCGGGGATGTTGAAAATCCTGACAGGATCCCGAACAGTGCGGGAACTCTTTCAGGTGATTCACCACTGCTGCGCCCTGCGGATGAGGGCCCTCTGAGCGAATGGTCGCACCGTGGCTATGAGTATAACGACTTTACCCGTGAGCGACTGCTGATGCATATGCGCTCTACGGAAGGCCCGGCCCTGTGCAGCGGGGATATCAACGGCGACGGGCTGGCCGATGTGTACATTGGCGGAGCCCGCGGGCAGGCCGGGGTGCTGTGGAAGGGCCAGACCGATGGAACGTTTACCTCCCACCAGCCGGATCTGTTTGCCGGGGATAGTGCGGGAGAGGATGCGGCCTGTACCTTTTTTGATGCGACCGGCAATGGCGCCGATGATCTGTATGTGGGGAGCGGGAGCAGCAGTTTTTCCACCGGCTCGGTGGGCATGCTGGACCGGCTGTACCTGAACGATGGGGGCGGGGGGCTTCGCAAGTCCCCGCAGACCCTGCCGACACGCCGCGGGTTTGAATCCACGGGAGCGGTGGCGGCTCACGACTTCACCGGTGACGGGCATGCCGACCTGTTTGTGGGGCTTCGGCTACGTCCGTTTGGGGTAGGCCTGCCGGTGAATGGCTACCTGCTGCAGGGAGACGGAATGGGCGGGTTTACCGATGTGAGCGGGCAATGGGCTCCGGGCCTGGAGCAGATCGGGATGATTACCGACGGGCTGTGGGTTGATCTGACCGGGAACGGAAATAAAGAGCTGGTGATAGTAGGCGAATGGATGGGCATTCGGGTCTTTGCCAACCGTGGCGAGCGCTTTGAGGAGATCAGCGGGGAGCTGGGCCTGCAGGCGACCACCGGCTGGTGGAACGCCGTAGCCGCCGGAGATATTGACGGGGACGGGCGCATGGATTTGATCGGGGCCAACCACGGGACCAACTCGATCTTTAAGGCCAGTGAACAAAACCCGGTGAAGCTGTGGGCGGGAGACCTCTCGCGCAACGGGATGACCGAACAGATTCTGTCGATCTCCAAGGGGGGAACGGACTACCCGGTGGCTCTGCGTCACGATCTGATTGCCGAGGTGCCCTCGCTGGCCGAGAAGTACCCCGACTATGCCAGCTACGCCGGGCAGAGCGTGCAGGAGATTTTTAGCGGGGAGCCGCTCTCGCAGGCGGTCCACCATCAGGCGACTATGCTGGCAAGCACGATATTCTGGAATCGCGAGGAGGGGTTTATCGGGGAGCCGCTGCCGGTTCGTGCTCAGCTGGCGCCGATGTATGCGGTGGAGCTGGCGGACCTGACCGGGGACGGACGACCGGAAATTGTAATGGGAGGGAACCTGTATGAGGTGAAGCCGCAGGCGGGCCCCTATGATGCCTCCCGGGGCGTGGTGCTGATCTGGGACGAGCGGACGGGGAGCCTGCAGAGCCTGCCACCGGATCAGAGCGGGTTGAATGTGGAGGGGGAGATTCGGGGGATTCAAAAACTGGATGGCCCCCAAGGTACACCCGGGCGTATTCTCATCGCACGCTATCATGAATCACTACTGATGTTTAATACACCACGATAAAAAAGTAAATATAAGATTTATAGAAAACTATAATCACTTTCAATAGAATATGACATACAATGGATATAGTGAATAAGTATTTGAACTGGGTTGCTGTCGCTTTCTTAATTGTGACCCTGTTTTTACAAGGCTGTAATTCAGAAATGAACTACGAATCGTTAGTGGAGAAAGAGTTAAGTAGTGGTGTTCAAAATGATTCTCTGTTTCTTGGTTACCATTTTGGAATGGAACGTGAAGAATTCAGGAATGAAAGCTGGAAAATGAATCAACAGGGTATAATGACCGGTTTTGTGGATATTTATTACGAATTTGACGATTTAAAGAGCACGGCTACAATGGAATTTTACCCAACTTTTACCAACGATAAAATTTCAAGAATTCCTGTACGAGTAAGTTACAACTCATGGTCACCGTGGAATGAAGAGTATTGGACTGCTGAGTTACAAAAGGACTTAATCGAATACTATTCTGAAGATTATGACATTGAATTTAATGAAATCTATGTCCCTGAGATTGAAAAGACGGCTTTCGTGAACATTGAGGGAAACCGCGAAATAAGAATATATCCTGTATCAGAAAGTCAGGTAATGGTTGATTTCATTGATCTGAACGTGCACAATATTAATCAGGATTAAGCTAATTAGTAAGGAAAAAGATATACATGCCTCAACGTAATTGTCTATTTATTCTATTTTTATCGCTATTCACATTTTCTTGCTCAAATGACGAAGACAAATCTTTGTTTACAAGATTAGATACAGCTGAAACGGGCGTTGAGTTTGAAAATAGTTTAATGAATGATGAGTCTCTAAATATATTTTCATATCGAAATTATTATCACGGAGGAGGTGTCGCAATTGGTGATTTAAATAAAGATGGCTTGCCCGATATTTATTTTACAAGTAACGAAAAAGATAATCAGCTTTACATCAATGAGGGCGGCTTTAGGTTTAAAAACATGACTGATAGTGCTCGGGTTGCTGGTTCAAAGAATTGGACTGCAGGTGCAGCAATTGCCGACATTAATGGAGACGGCCATTTAGATATTTATGTTGCAAACTCTGGCTTAACCGGAGACAGGCGAAATGAACTTTTTATAAACAATGGCGACGGTACATTTATTGAATCTGCCACCCAATTTGGGCTTGATGATACTGGATACGCCATACAGGCTAATTTTTTTGATTATAACAACGATGGAAGACTAGATCTCTACCTAATAAATAATTCAGATGACGATATCGGAAGCTTTAATCTTGAAAACAATTTGAGAAACGTGCCCGATTCTCTGGGTGGCGATAAGTTGTTTCGAAATGATGGGACCTATTTTACAGATGTCACGGAAGAAGCTGGATTATTTTCAAGTGTCATTGGATTCTCATTAAGTGTTTCCATTTCTGATGTTAACAGAGATGGCTTTTCTGACATTTTTGTAGCAAATGACTTTTTTGAGAGAGACTATCTCTACATCAATAACGGTGATGGAACGTTTGATGAGGTTTTAAATGACGATGTTATTCGAAGCATGACTGCAGCTTCGATGGGTTCAGATGCCGCTGATATTAATAATGATGGATGGACTGATTTTTTTGTACTTGATATGCTTCCTGAAGAAGAAGAACGCATCAAAAGAATAACCATATTCGAGAACAGAGAAAGGTATAAGGATAAGGTTAAATGGGATTATGGTCACCAGTTTACAAGAAATATGTTGCATGTTTACGATGGGCAGGGCAGATATCTGGAAACAAGCAGGTTTTCAGGTGTAGAATCAACAGATTGGAGTTGGTCTTCGCTTTTCGCTGATTTTGATTTTAATGGCCACAATGATCTGTATATAACAAACGGATTGCTTCAGGATATTACCGATCTCGATTATCTTGTGGAGATTTCGGGAGAGGAATCTATGCGTTCGGCCATACTTGAAGGCGGAGTAGATTTTGATATGCTGGTAGATATCATTCCTTCAAATCCCATCCCAAATCATATGTATTCGAATGAAGGTGGCCTGGAGTTTACCGACCGCGGGGAGGAGTGGGGTCTGGCTGAGCCGGGGTTTTCCAGCGGAGCGGCCTGGGCCGATCTGGATGGTGACGGGGACCTGGATCTGGTTGTCAGTGATGTGAATGGCCCGGCCCGGATCTACCGCAACAGAGCGACCGAGTTCTACCCTGAACGCGGTCACCTTCGCGTTGACCTGGCCGGAGAGGGGGGCAATACCTACGGAATAGGATCCCGCCTGTTGGTGTGGGCCGGAGGCGAGCTGATCATGCGTGAGCACTACCTGCAGCGTGGGTTCCAGTCGAGCGTGGAGCCGGGGCTGTTTGTGGGCACCGGGCAGGCGATGAAGGTCGACTCGCTGGTGCTTCGCTGGCCCGACGGGCGAACCTCGCGAATGCAGGATATTGCCCTGCCGGCCCGGATCACCCTGGATCAGCGACAGGCCAGCGATCAGCCGGCTCCGCCGCTGCCGCCGCCGCGCTTGCCCGGGGATGTTGAAAATCCTGACAGGATCCCGAACAGTGCGGGAACTCTTTCAGGTGATTCACCACTGCTGCGCCCTGCGGATGAGGGCCCTCTGAGCGAATGGTCGCACCGTGGCTATGAGTATAACGACTTTACCCGTGAGCGACTGCTGATGCATATGCGCTCTACGGAAGGCCCGGCCCTGTGCAGCGGGGATATCAACGGCGACGGGCTGGCCGATGTGTACATTGGCGGAGCCCGCGGGCAGGCCGGGGTGCTGTGGAAGGGCCAGACCGATGGAACGTTTACCTCCCACCAGCCGGATCTGTTTGCCGGGGATAGTGCGGGAGAGGATGCGGCCTGTACCTTTTTTGATGCGACCGGCAATGGCGCCGATGATCTGTATGTGGGGAGCGGGAGCAGCAGTTTTTCCACCGGCTCGGTGGGCATGCTGGACCGGCTGTACCTGAACGATGGGGGCGGGGGGCTTCGCAAGTCCCCGCAGACCCTGCCGACACGCCGCGGGTTTGAATCCACGGGAGCGGTGGCGGCTCACGACTTCACCGGTGACGGGCATGCCGACCTGTTTGTGGGGCTTCGGCTACGTCCGTTTGGGGTAGGCCTGCCGGTGAATGGCTACCTGCTGCAGGGAGACGGAATGGGCGGGTTTACCGATGTGAGCGGGCAATGGGCTCCGGGCCTGGAGCAGATCGGGATGATTACCGACGGGCTGTGGGTTGATCTGACCGGGAACGGAAATAAAGAGCTGGTGATAGTAGGCGAATGGATGGGCATTCGGGTCTTTGCCAACCGTGGCGAGCGCTTTGAGGAGATCAGCGGGGAGCTGGGCCTGCAGGCGACCACCGGCTGGTGGAACGCCGTAGCCGCCGGAGATATTGACGGGGACGGGCGCATGGATTTGATCGGGGCCAACCACGGGACCAACTCGATCTTTAAGGCCAGTGAACAAAACCCGGTGAAGCTGTGGGCGGGAGACCTCTCGCGCAACGGGATGACCGAACAGATTCTGTCGATCTCCAAGGGGGGAACGGACTACCCGGTGGCTCTGCGTCACGATCTGATTGCCGAGGTGCCCTCGCTGGCCGAGAAGTACCCCGACTATGCCAGCTACGCCGGGCAGAGCGTGCAGGAGATTTTTAGCGGGGAGCCGCTCTCGCAGGCGGTCCACCATCAGGCGACTATGCTGGCAAGCACGATATTCTGGAATCGCGAGGAGGGGTTTATCGGGGAGCCGCTGCCGGTTCGTGCTCAGCTGGCGCCGATGTATGCGGTGGAGCTGGCGGACCTGACCGGGGACGGACGACCGGAAATTGTAATGGGAGGGAACCTGTATGAGGTGAAGCCGCAGGCGGGCCCCTATGATGCCTCCCGGGGCGTGGTGCTGATCTGGGACGAGCGGACGGGGAGCCTGCAGAGCCTGCCACCGGATCAGAGCGGGTTGAATGTGGAGGGGGAGATTCGGGGGATTCAAAAACTGGATGGCCCCCAAGGTACACCCGGGCGTATTCTCATCGTACGCTATCATGAATCACCACTGATGTTTAATGTAGTTCAATGATTGTACTTGAACCAGAAGGGGGGCTTGGAAACCGGTTGAGAGCCATTCACTCAGCCGTACGACTATCTAAAGCTACTGGTCATAACTTGATTATCCAATGGGTTGAAAAAAGAGGCATGATGTGTCAGTATAAAGATCTTTTTTCAGATTCCGATAAATTCCAGGTTAAAGAAATACAGCGAACACTCTTCAGAAGGGGAATGAATGTTTTAATGGCGCCAACTCTTTCAGCTTTTCTCAAAAACATCCAATATGATTTGGTTCTAAGTAATGAAGATGTACAAAGAATATTAAATAGCAATCAAAATTTTGAGAATCTTATTGAGGATCACAAAAAAATATTCATTAAAACGCACCACTTTTTCTATGAGGGCTGCCAAGGTTTTTTTGCACCATCACCGACATAAAAAATAACTAGTCGGGTTCAAAAGCTGACTCAAAAATACCAAAAAGTCACTATAGGCATTCATATCCGGGGAATTGACAATAAAAAATCAAAAGAGATGAGCCCGGTTTCCATTTTCATTTCTCGTATGAAGGAGATTATACAAAAATCACCGAAAGCTGTTTTTTATTTGTCTACGGATTCTATGAGCACGAGAAAAACCCTGATCACAGAGTTTGGGGAAAAGAAAATTATCTTTCAACCTGATATTGACTACAGCAGAGACAGCAGGAAAGGAATCGTTGATGCATATGTTGACATGCTGTGTCTGTCAAAAACGGACTATATCATTGGTAGCTACTGGAGCTCTTTTTCTGCGGTTTCCGCGTCCATTGGAGGAATTGACAAAGAGACATTGATGATTAACAATGGGTAGTAATTCTGAATATTCAAAAGAAATAAACAAACCCCGTCTTGAGAACGAGGTTTGTTTTGACAAAATAAAAATAGAAGAACCGTTAGTTAAGAGCCGGGGTAATCGTAAATTTCCGGAATTCAATTGGCCCATGGTCCCCCTGGATCATTATTGGGCCGGGTTCACCTTCATTGCTGTTTAGAGATCCTCCCGTAATTCCAGGGATTGGTCTGTTTGAAATGACTTCAATTCCATTATGAACTACGGTAATGTGTCGACCAACAAGAGTGACTTCAAAAGATTGCCATTGGTCGGCAGATCGTGGTACATCAACGGCTGGCGCAATGAAGCCGTATATTCCGCCAATTGATATCTCACTGGTCGTGCTTTCTATATCTTCGATTTGCAGTTCATAGCGACCGCGGAGATAAATTCCGCTATTGCTTCCTTCAGGCAGCTTAAATTCTACACTCAGTTTGAAATCCTCAAACTCCTCTTTCGATACCATGTTGCCGCCAACGGCCTGGTTCACCAGAATACCATCGACCATACGGAACTGGTTATTGTTAGGAATAATCCAGCTGGAGAGATTATCATCCAGTAAGTTTTTAGGGTTTCCCCACACGGGCGGTTCTTCCCGGGTCAGTGAAGGAGCTCTTACGCCTGTAAAATCAAGCTGATTTCCATCAAGAATGAAATAACCGTTAATAACGTCATTTTCAATGGTCATTTCAAAATACAGATCTTCATCTATATCCATCCACTGTGGAGGAATGGAGAAGGAGTATACTCCATTTTCAGCATCATATTTAACTTCAGAAATAGGTCTTGCACTGCCTTCATATCCTACAAAGCGACCAACCAGAGTAGAGAATCCGGATAATTTCACTTCCAGCCATGCCGGAAATCCATCATCATCGGCATACAAACCATGTCGGAAAAGGCCAAGATTCTCCATGGCTTCATCTTCAATGGTTACGGTGAGGTCCCATTTCCCGATAATCTCAGATCCGGGAACGGCTGATTGTGCCTGTGACTGCGCTGTGAATGTTGCCATTAACCCAATACCGGCTAAAAACAGCAGAAAACGTTTTATATCTATTTTCATAATATTAGTTTTCTAAAATTTGTGGTGTCAGTTTATACTTACAAAGGTATAAAAATAATCTCATCAACACGTAGAAATTCAAGCAAAAAAGCTGGTTACCTGATGAATAGAATCTCAATTATTTTGTAAATAGATATAGATTAGACAGAGAATATATTCCCAATTAATAAAGTGAGTTATACCGATATCTCTTCTTTTGTTACTTTTTCTTCAGCATCCTGATCATTAAATGTAACGATGAAGATAAAAAACACGGCAAGAGCAAAAAGAGCAGGTACCCACCAAAGCTGATTCCAGGTAGAAAGAGCTGATCCAGTTGCGTTTTCAAAATAATAGTTAAACGTAATGCCGGCAATTTGTGCTCCAATCAGCATTCCAACTCCATACGTTATCAGAACGATCAGTCCTTGTGCCTGACCGCGAATTTTTTCGAATGCTTTTATATCGACGTAAATCTGTCCAGTAACAAAGAAAAAGTCGTAACAGATACCGTGGAGTGCGATTCCGGCAAAAATCATCCATACAGTAGGTTCGGGAGCTCCCATGGCAAACAGTACATAACGAAGTACCCATGAAAGCATTCCCACTCCCAGCATCCATTTAACGCCAAGTCGAATAAAGAAGAATGGCATCAAAAGCATGAAGAGCGTTTCTGAAACCTGACCAATCGTTTGGGTGGCTGCAATATTTTCAAAACCGGCGTCACCCAAAAATAGCTGTGTCCAGTTGTAGTAAGCAGCCAAGGGGATAGAAATGAGAAGTGAACTTACTAAAAAGACATAAAATGAGCGGCTTCCCAATTGCTTAAGTGCGTCAATGCCAACAATATTTCGGATAGAGACCTTTTCTCCCTTGGCCGGTGGTGGCGTATGAGGCAGTGTAAAACTGTATGCTCCAAGAAGAATACTGGAAAAACCTGTTAGATAGAGTGGAAGTGCTGTTGCTTCGGGTGGTATGCCGTCAGCCACAAAAAATACCAGCAAAAAACTGACCGTTAAACCTGCGGCAATCCATCCAATAGTTCCAAATACCCTGATTACCGGGAACTCCTTCTCCTGATCTTTAATGTTACTGAATGCAAGCGTATTTGCCAGGCTCATCGTTGGCATATAGCATAAATTATAGGCAAGCAGCATTAAAATAAATAGCACGGGGTTATTAACTGCAAGAGGTGTGGCAAGCATAATTACACCACCTAACAGATGAAGAATACCAAGTACTTTTTCCGTAGCAAAATATCGATCTGCAATAAGCCCGACGAAGAAAGGGGCACAAATAGCAGCAACCGGGTTTACTGTAAATGGCCAGTGTGTAAGGTCCGACATACCATTGTTTGACATATATACGGCAATTGCGGTGTACCATGCTCCCCAGATAAAAAACTCAAGAAACATCATACCGCTTAGCCGGGCTCTAATAAAATTTCCCATCATCCCCTATTACACAGCTAAAACATTCACGATAGCAACTAAACTGCAAGAATATGATTGTTATGTGAATCACTTGCAAGTAAAAGCATGTGAATTGGTTGCGTATTTTTTAAAACTTCATTATTTCTAAATATTGCATATTGCAAATAAGTACAAAGTATTATCATCAAAAAATTTCAATTTTAGAAAGGGATAGAATGGGAAAGAAATTAAGACTTGGGATGGTTGGTGGCGGTCTTGATGCATTTATTGGAGAGGTTCATCGAAAATCCGCAGCACTAGATGGTCATTTTGATCTTCTAGCAGGAGCTTTCAGCAGCAGTCCGGAGAAATCAAAAAAGACAGGGGATGCTCTCGGGTTGAACCCTGACCGGGTATATGATTCATTCTCACAAATGATAGAAGAGGAGTCAAAATTACCGCAGGAAAATCGGATTGAGGCGGTTTCCATTGTCACTCCAAATCACGTTCATTTTCAGCCTGCTAAAATGGCTCTGGAGCATGGGTTTCACGTGATTATTGATAAGCCTTTGGCATTTACGCTAAATGAAGCAAAGGAATTAAAAGAAATTGTTGATAAAACCGGGCTTATTTTAACTCTTACACATACATACACGGGCTATCCGATGATTAAGGAAGCGCGTCATATTTTCGAAAGCGGTAAGCTTGGAGCCGTACGTAAAGTGTATGTTGAATATCCACAGGGATGGTTGTCAACTGCACTTGAGCTCGAGGGAAATAAACAGGCTTCCTGGAGAACTGACCCTGAAAGGTCGGGCGAAGGGGGTGCCGTGGGTGATATTGGAACCCATGCAGCGAATTTGGCCGAGTATGTAAGCGGCTTAACAATTACCAAGGTTTGCGCTGATATTAATATCGTTGTAGAAAACAGGCTTTTGGATGATGACTCCGCTGCACTTCTTAAATTTGATAATGGAGCATCTGGTGTGTTGATGGCAACTCAAGTTGCTACCGGCGAGGAAAATGACCTGAAATTAAGGGTTTATGGTGAAAAAGGAGGCCTGGAATGGACCCATACCGATCCGAATACGCTCCTCCTTAAACCGTTGAACGAACCGGTGAGTATTTTACGCGCTGGTACAGATTATTTGTCAGAATTGGCACAAAAAAATACAAGACTTCCCGCAGGCCATCCCGAAGGATATCTGGAAGCTTTTGCAAATATTTATAATGCATTTTATGAAGCGGTTTGTGATTATCAATCAGAATCTTTGAAGCCTATAAAAGAATACGACTTCCCCGACGTAAATGATGGTGTGCGGGGCATGGCATTTGTCTCAGCGATGATTGCATCAGGAAAATCAGAACAAAAATGGACTCCCATAAAGCTATGAAAACTATAAAAGGACCGGCCATATTTTTAGCACAATTTGTTGGTGATAAACCACCCTTTAACAATCTCATCTCTATATGCGAATGGGCAGCTTCCCTGGGGTACAAAGGAGTTCAGATCCCAACCTGGGAAAAATCGTTGATAGACGTCGAGAAAGTCGCAGAAAGTAAAACCTATGCTGACGAATATCGGGGCAGGGTTGAAGAAACCGGTGTAGAAATAACAGAACTTTCAACACATCTGCAGGGTCAGCTTGTAGCGGTAAACCCGGCCTATGATGTAATGTTTGATGGGTTTGCGCCAAAAGAGGTTCATGGAAAACCCGGGGAGCGCCAAAAATGGGCAGAAAATCAGATGATGATGGCTGCACGGGCAAGTAAAAACCTGGGTCTTGATGCACATGCATCTTTCTCGGGGTCACTGTTATGGCATACGGTATATCCCTGGCCACAACGACCTGCGGGACTTGTTGAAGATGGGTTTAAAGAACTCGCAAGATTGTGGAAGCCTATTTTAAATGAGTTTGATGAATGTGGCGTAGATGTCTGCTACGAACTGCATCCGGGAGAAGATCTGCATGATGGTGTGACATATGAACGCTTTCTTGAAGCAACCGGAGATCACCCAAGAGCGAGGATTTTATATGATCCCAGTCATTTTGTGCTTCAACAGCTCGACTATCTAAGCTTTATCGATATTTACAAAGATTATATCGAAGCATTTCACGTAAAGGATGCCGAGTTCAATCCTACCGGACGAAGTGGAGTTTACGGCGGGTATCAGGGCTGGGTGGATCGTCCCGGAAGGTTTCGTTCATTAGGTGACGGACAGACTGACTTTGTAAGCATTTTCTCAAAACTCTCTCAGTATGACATTGATTGCTGGGCCGTGCTTGAATGGGAATGCTGTATTAAACACCCTGAGCAGGGAGCAAAGGAGGGGGCAGATATTATCAGTGATCTGATAATCCAGGTGACCGATAAAGCCTTCGATGATTTTGCCGGCGGGGATGGAGATACGGAGCTGAACCGAAAAATTCTTGGTATCGATTGATACACTTATCCGTAAAAAAGAGCTCAGTAAACTTCTGAGCTCTTACTATTGAAAAAACTTTTTTAGCGGATATGGCGATTAATCAAATTTTCAAAAAGCTCCTGCTTTCCACTTATTAATTTAGGTTCACCTTTCTTTTCTGCAAGATCTCTGAGCTCGCCGAGGGTAAGACTACCACTCTCAAATTTTTTCCCGTAATCCGAGTTGAATGAGCTGTATCGCTGATTTCGACGCTCAAGATAATCGGAATTGGAAAGGATGTCATCAGCAATGAGTAATCCATGAGCGAAGGTGTCCATGCCGCCAATATGGGCAATAAAAAGATCTTCAAGATCCGTTGAATTTCTGCGAAGTTTTGCATCAAAATTGAAACCACCGGGAGCAATACCCCCATGCTCCAGAAGGATCATCATCACGTGAATGGTATCATATAAATTTGTAGGGAAATAGTCTGTATCCCATCCATTTTGATTATCACCCCTGTTTGCATCGACGCTTCCAAGCATTTTGTTTTGAGCAGCAAGCATCACATCGTGTTCAAATGAGTGGCCGGCCAATGTAATGTGATTTGCTTCAAGATTCAGTTTAAAATCATTTTCAAGCCCCTGCTCTTTCAAAAACCCAATGACCGTTGCGGCGTCGTAGTCGTATTGATGTTTTGTAGGTTCCATAGGCTTCGGCTCAATCAAAAAAGTGCCTTCAAAACCAATTGAACGACCGTAATCTCTGGCCATACGCAAAAACTCACCGATATGATCCATTTCTCTTTTCATATCGGTATTTAACAGATGCATATATCCCTCACGGCCGCCCCAAAACACATAATTTTCACCCCCAAGCTCAACAGTAGCATCAAGCGCAGACTTAACCTGGGCTGCTGCATGGCAAACAACTTGAAAGTCGGGGTTTGAGGCAGCTCCGTTCATATAGCGCGGATGGTTAAACAAATTTGCTGTACCCCATAAAAGTTTTACCCCCGTTTCTTTCTGATACGTTTTCGCTTTTTCCACCATTTGCATCAAATTCTTCTCTGATGCTGAAATGGTATCTCCTTCGGGGGCTAAATCGCGGTCATGAAAACAGTAAAATGGTGCACCAAGCTTCGTAATAAATTCAAAAGCAGCGTCAAGACGATGGCTGGCGTTCACCATTTCATCATCTGATTGGTCCCATGGAAAATTACGTGTACCGGTACCGAATGGATCGCTGTTTTCATTACAAAATGAGTGCCAGTAAGCAACAGCAAAGCGAAAGTGCTCTTTCATCGTCTTTCCGGCCACCACCTGATCTTCGTTATAGTGCGTAAAAGCGAGTGGATTATCGGATTCAGGACCTTCAAATTTAATCTTTTTGATATTTGGGAAGTATTCGGTTGTAGACATGATTCTTATTTGGTTAATTCTGATTGTAATTTCTCTTTCCAGCTATGGTAGATTTCAGTATAAATTTCATGTTTATTCGGATCAGGATTTGCCTGCTGAACCAATCGGAGTGATTCAAAGGCTTCATCTCTGTTACTGAAAATACCGGCACCTAATCCTGCTCCACGTGCGGCACCCTGCGCCCCATCTGTTTTGTAAAGCTCAAGGCTCATCCCTGTTGTTTGTACAAATATATCTCTGAATACGTCACTCAAAAACATATTGGAGTGCCCGGCTTTTATTATTTTTGAATGAATACCCAACCCGTTCATCACTTCAAGGCCCATCATCATAGAAAACACAATGCCTTCCTGGGCTGCCCTGAAAAAATGGTCTGATGTATGCAAATTAAAGTGAAGATCCCGGATCATCGCTCCCGGCTGACGATTTTCAAGAAGGCGCTCTGAGCCGTTGCCAAATGGGAAAATCGTTAATCCATTAGCTCCCGGCTCTATTTTGGCTGAGCGCTGGTTCATTTCTTCGTAGGTAATGGGAGAGTGTCCGGTAATATTTTCTCTGAGCCAACGATTTAAAATACCTGTACCATTGATACAGAGCAGAACTCCGTAACTCTCCGCGATTGACGTATGATTTACGTGAATAAAGGTGTTGACCCGGGATTTCTTTTCAAATACAGGTTGATCGGTTACCCCAAAAATAACACCTGATGTGCCTGCTGTCGTCGCGATTTCATCAGGCTTTATCACATTAAGAGAAAGTGCGTTGTTGGGTTGATCGCCGGCTTTGTACGTTACAGGGGTGCCTTTTTTCAGTCCGAGCTCTTCAGCAGCTGTTTTATTTACAGTGCCGTGCAGGCTAAAACACTCGCTGTAATCAGGTATGTACTCTTCAGATAAATCAAAATAATTAAGAAGATCTTTTGCAATGCTACTTGTTTTATAGTTCCACAAAATTCCTTCTGATAGCCCCGAAAAGGTCGTGTTTATTACTCCTGTGAGCTTCATGGATATAAAATCTCCTGGGAGCATCATTTTGTGAATTTTTTTAAAAACTTCAGGTTCGTTTTCTCGAACCCACCGAAGCTTTGATGCTGTAAAATTTCCGGGAGAGTTCAGGTAATTATTCAAACACATTTCTTCGCCGATCTCTTGAAATGCCCGGTTGCCAATTTGGGTTGCCCGGCTGTCGCACCAAATAATAGAGGGCCTGATCACTTTTTTTTTCTTATCAACCAAAACAAGCCCGTGCATTTGATAGGCAATCCCAATTGCTGCAATTTCTTTAGGATCAACACCGGATAATTGTAACGCTTTTTTGGTTGCGGTTACTGTATGTTTCCACCAATCTTCAGGGTTTTGCTCCGCCCATTCCTTTTTTGGAGAATTTATTTTCATCTCTCTGCCAGACGGAGATGCAGCCGAAACTGCCCTGCCCGATTCTGAGTCCAGAATGGATACTTTTATCGAAGAGCTTCCCGCGTCAATCCCGAGTAAGTATTTTGATTTTGCCATGATAACATTTAACCTCAAAATGAAAAATAATGCAGCGCCTGCGTACTTCATTAGGCGTAAATCGTTCGATGCTCTGATTGGATGATAGTTTAATTATGAAAAAAAACCGAATGGACCATTCATCAAAAAAAAGAATCAAAAAATTTCTGCAGAGATATGTGATCGATACACTGAGCTTTATGGCGCTGGGATTATTTGCATCTCTCATCATAGGCTTGATTCTGCGTACCGCCGGGGAACAGTTTCAACTGGATATACTGATTTCAATGGGGCAATTAGCCATTGATTTGATGGGGCCCGCCATTGGAGTAGCTATTGCTTATGGTTTAAAATCGCCGCCACTTGCTATTTTTGCCTCCGCGATTGCAGGGGCTGCCGGAGCTTCCAGTGGAGGTCCGGCGGGCGCATTGGTTGCTTCAGTTATTGCCGCAGAAGCAGGAAGAATCATCTCCGGGAAAACAAGAATTGACATCATTTTGGTGCCCTTAGCTACAATCGCAGCAGGGTATTTATCGTCTCAACTTGTAGGGGTTTACATTAACGAGGCTATGCTCTCTTTTGGTGAGCTTGTTAATTGGTCGGTAGGCAGACATCCGCTCATCATGGGGATACTGGTTGCATCACTCATGGGAATCGCTCTTACGGCTCCAATTTCCAGCGCTGCAATTGCAATTATGATTGGTCTTGACGGTTTGGCGGCAGGTGCTGCAACGGTAGGATGTTCGGCTCAGATGGTAGGTTTTGCAGTTAGCAGTTTCAGGGAAAATGGATGGAGTGGAGTGTTGTCTCAGGGCATAGGAACATCCATGCTCCAAATTGCAAATGTTGTCAAAAACCCGCTCATTTTGTTACCGCCGGTCACTGCCTCTGTATTATTGGCTCCACTGGCAACCATGTTTTTTCTGATGGAAAACACTCCTGAAGGTGCTGGCATGGGCACAAGTGGATTTGTAGGTCAGATATTCACTTTTTCAACCATGGGTTTTGACGCCCAAACGGCAATCTCTGTATTGATACTACACGTTGTAGGCCCCGCACTCATCTGTTGGATTGTATCAGAAATGATGCGAAAAAAAGCATGGATTACGTTCGGTGACATGAAAATTCAAACGTAAGAGATATGCTCCGAAATTTAATATTATCTCGGAGCATAATCTCATTTCTATGCTATTTTATTTTTCGGATTGTGGTTCCCAGAAGTTCTTCCAATTCTTGAGGGCTGCTTATTTCTTTAAATGCACCGGGCTTAAGTTTTGATGCAAAATTTGATGGGATATGAACCGCTCTAACTAAAAGCTCATCATATCCATCTGCAATACCCAGCGAATAGCTTGCATCAAGGAATATTCGAACATCAACAAACGTAAAGTCGTAGTTGATCAGAACGGTTCCCCTGGAATTGAACTCCGTAATCGGAAGCTGACGCCAGACCTCCAAGTCATCTTCCGGGATAAAATCTTCAAGAACAAATGCTAATACTACATCCGAATCGAGTACTTCAATTGATGCTGGTATTTCACTAAAGAACTCAAACCCGTTTGATGGCAACAAAGAAGCGTTAAATTCAAAAGACGTGGGTAATATTTCGGGTCCGGGTGCACCTTGAGGTCCTTCAGGCCCCCTTGGACCCACAGGTCCCCTTTCGCCACATGAAGTTAAAAACAGGGCGGATGTGATTACGATGGTCAGCAGCGTTATAATCGATTTCATCTTTTTGTGATTTTTATTGATGGTTACATGATTATATCGCGGCTCCATTGTTCAAGTTGCATAGTTTCAATTTTTTAAAAACGTACTTAATTCATTAAATATTAATGTATTGGAAGTATATAAACAGTATCGCATGATCATGTTAAAACCATCATTGACGGGTAAATCGTGAGAGCGAAGGATGGAACGGAAAGCTTATTTCTATTCGTACTAATAGAACCATTTTTGCCTCGGTTTAAAAGGCGTATATTTCAGGATAAAATCATAAACAGAAAATAATTAATCAGTCATTATGGCTTCAGTAATAAAAAAACTTGACGATTTTGTGGATTTGGTCGATCCCACTCATAACCAAATTTTTAACATGACGATTGAGGAAGCAGAGAAACGTGTTGCTTCAGGTGATCCAGAGAGTGTTCGGGAAATTGATGGTAACTTTGCGATCGTTCAAAAGGTAGGGCAACAAGTTTATCTGGCTCGCTCTATAGGCAGGCCTATGCGATACTTTATGGCCAAACAAGAGTCAGGTCCTTTGCTTGTAGTGGCCGATCGAATTGATGACATTTACAACTATTTAAAAGAAATTGGACTTCATCATCAGTTCCGACCGGATTATACTCGCATGGTACCCGCACACTATGTTACCCGGTTGGATGTAGTGGGGTGTCCGGATCCTAACCCGGTTCATAAACGCTATTTTATTCCCGAAAGAAACAGACTGAACGCCAACCTGGATGAAATTGGTAAAGCTTATGTCGGGGCGATGGAAAATGAATGCGCTAAATGGCTCGATTCCATTCCAAAAGACGAACCGATTGGCGTGCTATTTTCAGGAGGGATTGATAGTGGTTCTGTTTTTTTAGTGCTTTATAATTTGCTGCTGAAAAGGGGAGAATCTCCTTCCAGACTTAAAGCTTTTACTTTATCGGTGAATAACGGGCCCGATGCTGACCAGGCTCATACTTTTCTTGATTCATTAAATCTAAGCATGTTCCTGGAGGTGCTCGAAGGAGAGCTGTCGGATCTGGACTACAAAGAAACGATCCGTGTTATTGAAGATTACAAACAGCGCGATGTTGAGGCGGCTACGATGGCGCTTACACTCTGTAAAAAAATCAGGGACAGGTATCCAAATTGGGTATACCTTGCAGATGGTGATGGGGGAGATGAAAATATGAAATCGTACCCAATTGAAGAGAATCCAGAGCTTACAATCAGGAGTGTTCTAAATAATCCGCTTCTTTATCATGAAGGGTGGGGTGTAGATAAAATTAAGCATTCACTGACATATAGTGGCGGACAGAGCAGAGGTCATGTTCGGGTGTACGCAACTTCTGATAAATATGGGTTTAAAGGATTCAGTCCCTATGCACTTCCCAATGTTATTGAGATATCGGAAGGAATCCCGTTTATACAATTAACAGACTGGAAGCATGAAGAGTTATATGCCCTAAAGGGAAACATTGTACAGCGGGGAGTGAAGGCCGTAACCGGACTCGACATGCCTGTTTTTCCTAAACGAAGAATGCAGCATGGAACAGTTAAGATGGATGATTTTAATAAAATCTTTCCTGATGATGAGACGGTATACAGAAACTATTTCCGATCATTGTATACCTGATTTATCTTGCAAGTAAGAAGGCAGCCATTAATTTGGCTGCCATCTAAGACCAATGAGTCCACCCGCCTGGCTTCCGGCAATGGCACCGTTATCAAATGCCATTTGAATCAATAATGTTGTTACTCCGCTTGTAGTGATCGGTACCGGGAGTTCAGTTCCAGCCTGAATCGACCATTGATCCAGCCTATTTCCACCCACTGTTTCTACTCTGTTTTGGCACTGTATACCAAAAAGTTCACGCTCACCTAAATCCGGATGGCGATTATCACAGCGTATGCCATAATTTCGGCTGTAGGTGCCTTTTGCGGTAAATAAGGCGCTACCAATCTGTGACTGAATGCCCACATGATGACCAACGATACGGTTGTTTAAAAAGCCGGTGTTTGTGTTATTCGTGGTAAAGAGAGGGTTCCCGATGGATCGTAGCTGATAAGCCCAGCCGGTTCTATAAAGTTCGTGGTTATAGTAATTTTCATTACCGCGATAGTCATCACGGCAAACGCCCGGGTTTTCTACACAGTTAAAACCGTCATTCAGGATATTAGGTCTTCGAGGTCCATCCTGGTACTTGGTGTAAAGGTATTCGTAAACAAATTGTGTAATTGGCAGTTGAGAATTCTCAGAAAATTGAATTGAGATGCCGGTTAAAGCATCCTGAGGACTCTTTAGCTTTAGATTGTCTTTTGTTTCCAGCGGGAATTGCCGATATACGGTAGCTGAAACATCGTTTACATCTAAATAGAAACCAAAATCGATGGCGCCCTTATGATCGCCCAGGATAAACGCCTGATCTAAACCAGGAGTAGACTCATCACCGCCTCTTGCTAAAAATACATCAGCAAAATCTGAGAGTCGTGTGGGGATGTCGCCCACATCCGGATGGTTTTCACCACCCCATAATGCATAGTGTGCAATGCCTCCATATACGTTTAATGGCAGTGATCCTCCCAGTCTAATATGTCCGGTTTTTTCATGTAAAAGAACGTTATCAGTAAAACGGTTATTACCCAGCCAGCCATGACTGATATGTCCTTTTATTTCTACGAATTCACCGGTAAAAGGCACTTTCAACCAATCCAGGGAACCCAATCGAATTTGAGGAATGGGTGAAGCATTTCTGCTAACGCCGAGTGAACCCATACCTATTTCTTCATTATGAGTGGGAGATGTATTAAAAAATCTTCCTGCTGCGAGCTCAAAGCCAAACGCATCTACTTTTACATAGCCACGGTTCAAGAAAAGTGATGGATCACTGCCAGCCCTGGCTAACAGATCTCCTCCAAATTCGAGATTAAAAAACGAAATATCATTCAATCGCTGTTGATACTGAAAACGAGAGTAGGCCTGTGAGCCATTGGCTGAATACATTCCGAATTGATTGGACTGAAGCCAGAATGGAGTTTCTGAACTGCTGCTGAGAATAGTACCTAGCTCGGCCGTAAAGTTTTGCTGTGCATATGCATTTGAAGTTCCTATTAAAAGGAGTAAACTAAGCAATACAGTGAAGGCTTTGATTTTATTGAGTAAAAAAGGCATCAAAACGATTTAAATTTAGTCAGTTTTTGCGTGCACTAATTTATAAAACCTTTTTCATTGTTCCTTAATATTCGGGATGTTTCTTTAACAAAGTTTTTAATAAACAGTCAGCTGTTGGAAAAAGAAATTACAAGCAAGTACATTCGGGAGCATAGACCGGAAAAGACCAGGGTGGATGTAACCAAGCCATATATGTTTCTCCATGAGAAAGAGATGCAAAAAAATGGAGTTTTTAAACCGGTAAACACCATATTTTTAACAAATAAAGAATGTCCGTTCACCTGTTTGATGTGCGATCTGTGGAAGCACACCCTGGATGAAGCTACTCCGAGTGGAGCTATCCCTGCTCAGATAGAATATGCGCTGTCACGATTACCGGATGCAAATGTTGTGAAGCTTTACAACAGTGGAAATTTTTTCGATGGAAAAGCCATACCTGAAAGTGATTACTCAGCCATAGCAGAGATTCTGGCTGATTATGATCGTGTTATCGTAGAAAATCATCCAAAATTGATAGGTCATTCTATTGAATCATTTCAGTCTCAACTAAATAATAAGCTTGAGATTGCAATGGGCTTGGAAACTATACATCCGGACGTACTTCCGGCACTCAACAAAAATTTTACTTTAGATGATTTTGAAATCACAGCATCATTTTTGAATCAAAGAGATATTGATATGAGGGTTTTTCTGCTGCTTAATCCACCGTTTCTTACGGATGAAAAAATGAATAATGAGTGGTGCTTGAAATCGGTGAAATATGCATTTCAACAAGGAGTAAATGCTTGTACAATCATTCCAACCCGGGAGGGAAATGGAATTATGCAAAAGCTAAAAGATTCAGGTGACTACATTCCTCCTACACTTTACGCACTGGAAAATGTTTTTGAGCAGGCTCTCTCATTAAATTCAGGGCGTGTTTTTTGTGATACCTGGGATCTGGAACTGTTTTCAAATTGTAAAAACTGTTTTGAAAGCAGGAAAGAAAGATTAGACAACATGAATGTAACTCAGCAGATCCTACCGGAGATAATCTGTGAGTGCTCATAATTTACTACCATGAAGACCAAAAATATTCATCATTTTGACATTTGTATTGTAGGGTCTGGATTCGCAGGATCTGTTTTGAGCATGTGTTTAAAAAAACTTAACTACAGCGTTTGCCTTGTAGAGAAAGAAAAACATCCTCGATTTGCAATAGGGGAATCTTCAACACCAATTGCAGATATGGTGTTGAGAAAGCTATCTGCTGATTATGATCTACCTTTTTTATCCAATATTTCAAGATATGGAGAGTGGCAGCGTACCTTTCCACATATCGGCTGCGGATTAAAGAGAGGTTTTAGCTACTATTTTCAGTCGCCGGGGGAAGAATTTTCCGGCGATCGGAGTCACACAAAGGAATTACTTGTTGCGGCGAGCTTCGATAATGAAAATTCCGATACAAACTGGCTTCGAAGCGATGTAGATGAATTTCTATTTCAAAAAGCACTGGAAACAGGTGTGACAGCGTTTGAACAGACCAAGATTTGCGGGGTAAAAAGAAGCGATGAGGCAAAAAACTGGACGCTTACCCTGAATTCTGAGCATGCTCCAAATAGGATTCAGTGCAGTTGGCTGATTGATGCCACGGGTTCCGAGAAATTCTCCAGCACTTTTTTGGGTACCTCAACGTCAGCTCAGACATTTAAAACAAATTCGAAAGCACTATTTTCTCATTTTGATGATGTGCCGGAATGGTTTAGCTACCTTCAGCAGTCCTCGTCTTATGTACGTGACTATCCATATCATCCCGATCATTCTGCCCTGCATCAGCTTCTTGAAGAAGGGTGGATGTGGATGCTAAGATTTAACTCTGGTAAACTAAGCAGTGGAATTATGCTTGATGAATCTGAGGTAGAGGACGGGGATAATGCCGAAGAACAGTTTTATTCTATTCTCCGAAGATACCCCTCACTCAGCCGTCTTTTTGAGTCTGCTAAAATATCAGCTATACCCGGTAAAGTTGTAGAAACAGGACGACTTCAAAGAAAACTGGATCATGTATACGGTGACGGATGGCTTGCTCTCAATCATTCCGTTGGTTTTGTAGATCCGTTACATAGCACAGGAATTGCCCATACGCTCTGCACTGTTGAGAAAATTCTGGATTTATTCAAAGACCGGGGTAATGAACCTGACATACGGTCTGGGTTGATGAAATACCAGGAATCGATGTTTGAAGAATTTGAGCTGATTGATGTGCTGGTATCTGCAGGATACCTCACACGCAGACATTTTCCACTATTCACAGCTTCGGTTATGCTATACTTCGTTGCTTCTGTAAACTACGAACAACGCCGGCTGCAGGGCGAAACACCCACAAGTTATCTGTGTGCATCAAATACACAAATCAAAGAGTGTATTTTAGAATGCTACCAGGATATCAGAAATTCATTTCAGGAAAATCGCCTGGAAAAAGATTCAAAAAAACTTATCCAAAAAATTGAGCGGAGAATTAAGCCGTTAAATAGTGTTGGACTCATGGATCAAGCCAAAAATAACATGTACAGGCATACGGCAGTGAAAATGTAAGAAATGCTTTGAGTTGTCGAAGATGCAGCTAAATTTCAGTACTTTTCCGTAAATCCGACTTCACTGAAACATATTTTTATGAAAAAAGCATTCTTTGTATCTGTAACCATTGTGGTACTTCTTTTTATTGGTATTACTTTGTCGCTCGATCGAATTGTAAAATCAGGGATCGAATCGATCGGTTCAGAAATGACGGGCACGCAGGTGCGTGTTAAATCTGTTTCGATATCACCTATTTCGGGCAGTGGTACAATTAATGGTTTTACAGTGGCCAATCCTGACGGCTTTGATGGCGAATTGATGATGAATATTGCTGAACTTTCAATTAGTCTGGATGTAACCTCACTTTTGTCCGATGAAATATTGGTATACGAAATCATTCTTAATGAGCCCGGTTTCTATATCGAACAAACACTGTCTGGTAACAATGTGATGCAAATTCTTGACAATATGGATGCTACGGCTGAAAGTGAATCTTCAGAAACATCAATGATTATTGAGCGTTTTTACATGGAAAATGCAGGCATCTATGCCGGAGCAACGTTTGGAGAAGATGTGGAAGCAAGCTATATCATCGACTCGCTTGAAATAAGAGATATAGGCAGAGATAACGAAACAGCTGATACTATTGAAACGATAGCAGAGCTTGCTGATAAAGTTGCTGATGAAGTGTTGTCTGAGGCGGTTAGTAGCGGTTTTGACAGAATCAGAGATGCCGTTCGCGGGATATTTGAAAACTGATGATATCGCCCTCCTGTAATTGTATCATTTTTAGGATCTAAAAAAATTCTCTGTCCACGATACTCCATTATATAAAAAACGAGTGCCGATTCTTCGTAACTCTACTTATTGATTGCTGATCCTGTACCGTATAATTTCCTCAAGTGGTGTATCTTCACCTCGCTCGGATTGAACCTGTTCAATCAATGACGTTGTTAATCCAATGGCCTGCATTCTGATAAGCTGTTCTTTTGTAACATCCACGTAGCCAAGATCATGAACATTACTGGTAAAGTGGGCAGTTACACCGGCAATTCGAAGATCTACAAGATCATCAACGGTTAAATCATAGCCAAGTTCAATCATCATGGCTGTAAACGCTGAAGAGACATCAGCCCTGGCGAGTCGTCGGGCATCATCCAACGTAAGGTCTTCATAGCCAAGTGCTCGAATATTGGATATGTACGTGGCCGTCACTCCATCTTCTCGCAGGGATCGTAAATCATCATCAGTCAGATCTAGATATCCCATTTCCACCATCAGCTCGTTCATACTGTTTAGTAAATCCTGGCTTGGCCCGGAATTGATATTTGTGACGGATTCGACAAAGTTAGTACCGGGAAAAAAATTGTAGTTTGATGCGGAATCATTCAGAAAGTATAGTGCGGCAATAAGTAAAACTGCTGCAAAGATCAGACGTTTTCCGTTACGGTTCCCGGGTTTGTCTCCGGATGAGTTATTGTGCTGCTTATTTACTCTTTTTTCGATATAGGAATCAAGCAAATCATTCCCTGAACGGTCATTCTTATGATTTCGATACTTTGACTTATTTTCCATGTGAAGAGAGTGATAGTTGTTTAGCTATTTTTAATCGATCCGACAAGACATGAATATATATTGATGGAGATTCATATCAAACAGTTGCGGAAATGCATTGTGTCTCCAATAATACTCTATAGTTTTTCTAGAATCGATTTGTCAATTTCGGGCATACCTCCCTGCTGAGAGGCAACAGCTGCGGCATATCTATTGGCCATCGATAGAATTTTATTGGGTGAGGTGTTCCGGAGTTTCAGATGTGTAAAACACGCTAAGAATGCATCGCCAACGCCTACAAAATCTCCTTTGCCAGATATTGGGTATGCCGGTTCATGAAAGGTTCCCTCAGACGTGATCATTTCACTTCCATCTGCACCAAGCGTTCTTAAAACTGTTTTATCTGGATCTGATTCTAGTAAATACGCTGCGGGGTTATCCGTCTTAAACCACGTTTTTGCCTGTTCATATTCCTCCTCATTAAACTTCACAACATCCGTTATTTTAATCTGTTCAGTAATTAGTTGAGAATTGGTAAAGGGTGGGCGCAAATTCAGATCAAACACTTTCAGGCAGTTTTCCGGTACATCACCAAGAAGGTGTTGTATGGTTGTAGCCGTGATGTTGTTGCGCTGAGCCAGGGAAGCAAAACAGATAGCGTCCAACTCACTTACAACAGATTTTAGATCGTCTGAGTACTCTATATCGTCCCAAGCTGCCGGTTTATGGATCACATAGGAAGGTTCCTCATCTGTAAATGTAACGGTCACGGTCCCTGTGGGCTGACTACTATCCTTCTGTATAAAATCTGTGGAGAAACCCTTGTTTGTAAGAAACTGAAGCAGCTCCTTCCCGTTTTTATCACTGCCCACTCTGCTTACAAAAATAGCGTTATTGCCCAGACAATGCAGATGATAGGCCAGGTTTGCTGGTGATCCGCCCGGTTTTTTATATGTAGGAAATACATCCCACAAAACTTCACCAATGCTTAAGACTTTCTTCATATCGGATAAATTAGTTTAAGTAACTCATTGCTACTTTAATGTAAGATAAATACGGTGTAATGTTGAAACAGATGTTTTGTAACAAGCTTTCATCACCAATCGAAAATTAAATGAAAAAATATATAATTCGCCTTTGAGAGTTCGGTGAAACTTGTATTTTTCAAGGAAATCTAACACTCAAAACACCTACCATCATGGATCGTAAATCGTTTCTAAAAACAACAGCATTAACTGCCCTTGGCGGACTTGCAACCTTTGGCAGCGGTGCATCAGCATTTTCAACGTCAAAAAGGGATATGTTTTTTGATATATCGCTCGCCCAGTGGTCACTGAACAGAAGTTATTTTGGGGCATCCAGGGATTTGAGCTGGCAAGAATTTGGCAACCTTCTCCAAAACAGTCCATCAGACTTGATTCAGGGTGATATGGATCCACTCTATTTTGCAAGGCACTCGCGAGAGCTCTTTGGTATCGATGCTATCGAATACGTGAATACATTTTACTTTGATAAAGCAGATGATCAAAGCTATATGAATGAACTAAAAAACGTAGCCGATAATGAAGGTGTTCGAAGTGTACTTATTATGTGTGATGCTGAGGGAGCCCTGGGAGATCCGGATGAGGCCGCCAGGCAACAGGCTGTTGAAAACCATTATAAATGGATTGAAATGGCAAAGTTTTTGGGATGCCACTCCATTCGCGTTAACGCTCAAAGCCAGGGAAGTTACGAGGAGCAGAGTGATCGCGCTGCAGATGGCCTTCGAAGACTCTCTGAGTACGCAGCACCCGAAAATATCAACGTCATAGTTGAGAATCACGGCGGACTATCGAGCAACGGTGACTGGCTCACAACCACTATTGAAAAAGTGAATCTGCCAAACTGTGGTACACTGCCCGATTTTGGTAATTTTAATATATCTGCCAATGAATCGTACGACAGATATAAAGGTACTGAACAGCTAATGAAGCATGCCAAAGGTGTAAGCGCTAAAACAAATGATTTTAAGGAAAATGGGGAAGAACTGAATATGGATTATCTTCGCCTCATGCGCATCGTTAAAGATGCCGGCTACACCGGATATGTTGGTATAGAATATGAAGGTGAGAATTTCTCAGAAAAGGATGGCATTATTAAAACTAAAGAGCTTCTAGAAAGAGTTGGTAACGAGCTAAGTTAGTAACATAATCTGTACGTTGATTTTAGTAGGTAATGATGTGTGATTAGGGTTGTGGACTAAGTCATTAGTTCAACATTAAATAATATATGTCATTACCTGTTTCATCCATATATCTGAATGGAGTAAAAGATTTCGCGGTTGATGTATCTACAATGCAAAACTGAAATTTATTATTAAATAACCAGTTCTTTTTTGCGTTTTGCTTAGAAAATATCCTGTCATACCAACTTATTTATGAGAATCAATATTAAATCGAAGAAGCAGAATACGTACGATGCAATAGTAGTGGGAACCGGAATTAGTGGGGGCTGGGCCGCAAAAGAGCTCACAGAAAAAGGGTTAAACACACTGGTTTTGGAAAGGGGACGAGACGTAAAGCATATCGAAGATTACCCTACAATGCTCGACAAACCATGGGAAATCCCTAATAATAATGAGTTGCCTGCAGATGAAGCAAAGCACTATGAAAAGCAGATGCGAACAGGCTACACCGTGAAAGAGACCACAAAACACTGGTGGGTAAAGGATACAGAGCATCCATATGAAGAAGACAAGCGTTTTGATTGGATTCGGGGCTATCATGTAGGTGGAAGGTCTATTATGTGGGGCAGACAAAGCTATCGATTATCTCCAATGGATTTTGAGGCAAATGCGGTGGACGGCTTTGGAGTAGACTGGCCAATTCGATATAACGATATTGAAAAATGGTACGATTACGTTGAAGGATTTGCGGGCATCAGCGGGCAGAATGAGGGGCTTGATCAGCTTCCGGATGGTAATTTTCTGCCTCCGATGGAGCTCAATTGCGTAGAAAAAGATATGAGGGAGAGACTCAAGGAGAGATTTGGGCGTGTTCTTACTATAGGAAGAACAGCTAATCTCACCCAGCCACACAATGGCCGGGGAAAATGTATGTACCGCAATTTATGTATTCGCGGATGTCCATATGGTGGTTATTTTAGCAGTAATGCTGCTACACTACCTGCCGCTGTTGCTACCGGCAACATGACGCTTCGTCCCAATTCAATCGTAAGTTCGGTCATTTATGATGAAGAACTCGAAAAGGCAACCGGCGTTCGGGTCATTGATACAGAGACGGGAGAAACAACAGAATATTTTGCCAATATTGTTTTTCTGAATGCTTCAACGGTGAATTCCACATTAATATTAATGAACTCAAGGTCTGATCGGTTTCCCGAAGGCCTGGGAAATGATAGCGGTGAGCTCGGCCATAACCTTATGGACCATCATTTTAGAGTAGGAGCAAGCGGCGAAATTGATGGATACGATGACCAGTATTATTATGGGAGGCGCCCAAACGGTTTTTATATCCCTCGGTTCAGAAATATTGGATCAGAAAGTCGCGACTATTTTCGGGGTTTTGGTTACCAGGGATCTGCCAGCAGACAAGATTGGACTCGAGGAGTACGAGAACTGGCAATTGGCAAACCCTTGAAAGACATGGTTCGAACACCAGGAAAATGGACAGCAGGGATGGGTGGTTTTGGAGAAATGCTTCCATATCACGAAAATCGTATGTATTTGAATTTTGATGAGCCCGATCAATTTGGACTTCCAACCGTTGTTTTCGATTGTGAGTTCAAAGAAAACGAGTTGAAAATGCGGGAAGATATGAAAAATGATGCCGCTGAAATGCTGGAGGCATCCGGGTTTAAAAACGTGTTTACGTTTGATGACGCCGGTGGGCCAGGACTTGGAATTCATGAAATGGGGACAGCCCGAATGGGTCGGGATCCGCAAACATCTGTTTTGAATGAGTGGAACCAGGTACACTCCTGCAAAAATGTATTTGTAACCGACGGGGCATGCATGACTTCAGCCGGATGCCAAAATCCATCTTTGACCTATATGGCGCTAACCGCCCGTGCAGCAGATTATGCAGTAAACGAACTTAAGAAAGGAAATCTTTAACCAATATTGATTAAATAATATGGAACGCAGAGAAGCCATAAAACGAACCGCCGCACTGATGGGTGGGCTGATATTTGCACCTACAATGATGGGTGTTTTAAAAGGATGTACTCCTTCTGAAGGAGAGTGGGCCCCGGCCGTTTTTACCCAAAAACAGGCCGATATGGTCTCTACACTATCTGAAACTATTCTGCCGGCCGGTGAACTTCCCGGTGCCATAGATGTAGGGGTGCCCGGCTTTATCGACAAAATGATAGATGAGGTTTACGATGACGAGCAAGAAAGAATGTTCCTGGAAGGGCTCGATCAGTTTGATGTAGACTGCGTTGATCAGACAGGAAAATCATTTACTGATTTAACACCTGAAGAACAGTTCGATTACGCATCCGTGATCAATAAAGAGTCGATTGAATCGGAAATGATGGAGGGCCCACAGTTTTTTCTGATATTTAAAGAGCTTACCATGGTTGGGTTTTTCACCTCAGAAGCAGGTGCAACTCAAGTGCTTCGTTACGAGCAGATTCCCGGATATTACGACGGCTGCGTTCCGCTCGAAGAGATTGGAAGAACGTGGGCAACAGCGTAATCAGAGCGCAGTTCGATTATACCATACTTCGACTCAGAAATCTCTTAGATATCACCCTTCCAGTGATTTTCTAAAAAGGGAAGTGGCAAAAAAATTTGGTAGCTTTTTCCAACGTAACATGTTAAGATACCTGTTGGATAATAATCACTGAATTTTTTTGACATATGAGCACATCTCCAAAACCACGTCCAAAACTCAGCTTTTGGCAAATCTGGAATATGAGCTTCGGCTTTCTTGGTATCCAGTTTGGCTTTGCACTCCAAAATGCAAATGTAAGCCGAATATTTGAAACTCTGGGTGCAAATATCGATGACATCCCAATCCTGTGGATTGCAGCTCCTGTGACGGGACTTTTGATACAGCCTATCATTGGATATTACAGCGACCGTACATGGACTAGGCTGGGCCGCCGCCGTCCATTTTTCCTTGTCGGCGCAATTTTAGCAACAGCTGCTCTTTTCATTATGCCAAATTCCCCGGCGCTTTGGATAGCAGCGGGTATGCTCTGGATTCTTGATGCATCAATCAATATTTCGATGGAACCTTTTCGGGCTTTCGTGGGGGATATGCTGCCATCAGAACAGAGAACCAAAGGATTTGCCATGCAAAGCTTTTTCATCGGAACCGGGGCTGTTGTAGCATCAGCACTTCCCTGGATGATGACAAACTGGTTTAACCTGGCAAACACCGCGCCCGACGGGATGATCCCGCCATCTGTTAAATGGTCGTTTTACCTTGGTGGCGTTGTTTTCTTATTGGCAGTATTGTGGACTGTGTTCCGTGCTCATGAGTATCCGCCAGAAGACCTTGAAGCATTTGAAAAATATGATAACCAGGAGCTGGATGATGCTGGAGAAGTAAAACGTGAAGTTCCCATTGAACAGGGAGAAGGGCAAAAAAAAGTAACGTTTGGGTCGGTATTTTCACTTCTTGGAATCGTAACCACGTTTATGGTTTACTGGTTAAACTATGATGCCGAACTTTATGTGGTAACAATTGGAATTATTTTGATGGGAATCACCTCCCTGATTGCAGGTCTCTTTCAGCGCAGTGGAAAAACAGAACAAGGATTAGTGATTGTCGTTCATGATTTTATTCATATGCCAAAAACCATGCTGCAGCTTGCTGTTGCCCAGTTCTTTACCTGGTTTGCTCTCTTTGCAATGTGGATATACACAACTGCTGCAGTAACTTCTCACATTTACGGAACCAGCGATACAACATCTGTACTCTACAACCAGGGTGCCGATTGGGTGGGGGTGCTGTTTGCAATTTATAATGGTTTTGCTGCGATTGTGGCTTTTGGCCTTGCTCCGCTTGCTAAAAAAACCAGTCGAAAGTTTGTTCATTCATTCTCACTCACACTTGGAGGAATAAGCCTGATTGGTATCTATTTTATGTCATCTCCCTATATGCTAATTCTCTCCATGCTTGGAATAGGACTTGCCTGGGCTAGCATTTTGGCAATGCCTTACGCAATACTGGCGGGCTCACTACCATCAAAAAAGATGGGGTTGTATATGGGAATTTTTAACTTTTTTATAGTTATCCCTCAAATTATTGCTGCAAGTATGCTTGGATTTGCAACCCGAAGCTGGTTTGAAGGCGAAGCCATTTACTCGCTGATGCTTGGCGGTGCCTCCATGATTGTTGCTGCTATCTCAATGTACTTTGTTAATGACGTAGATGACTAACTGAGCAATCTTAAATTAATTTTTTTAAGAAGTTAGCCATTCTCTTTTTTTCGGGTTTTTGTAATGGATTTACTCAGGATAAATACCGGAATCAGTCCAACAAGAATGATCGCGAGTGCGGCTCCTGATGATTCTGCCAGCCTCTCATCCGATGCAAGGCGATAAACCTGTACGGCCAGCGTATCAAAATTAAATGGGCGTACAATGAGCGTGGCGGGAAGTTCTTTTATTACATCCACAATAACCAGCATCACGGCCGTAAACAAGCTGCCCGACATCATTGGGATGTGAACTTTCTTCAGGGTTTTAGAAAAGCTATAACCCAAGCCCTCCGCTGCTTCATCCATACTGGGAGTAATTTTTGCCAAACTAGCCTCCACGGTGTTAAAGGCCACCGCAAGGAAACGTACCACATACGCAAAGATGAGCGCAAATATTGTACCGCTAAGAAGAAGTCCCGAAGATATTCCAAACGTCGATCTCAGCCAGCTGTCCAGCATATTATCTGTCCAGCCGAACGGAATTAAAATTCCAACGGCAATTACTGAACCGGGGATGGCGTACCCTAAAGAACCAATTCGTGTAGAAGTTTTTGTAGCCCACGAGGGATTGAGCCTTACTCCATAAGCCATAATAACGGCTAGCGCAAGAGCTGTAATACCAGCAATAACGGCAACAATTACGGTGTTTAAACTAAAAGCCAGAAAGCGGGAATCTAGTGCAGAATCCACATTCGAAAGCATCATATCAATTAGAATAGCTGTAGGAAGTAGAAATCCAATAAACACCGGAATAAAACAGAATATTGAGCTTGCCCAGGCTTTCAATCCGTTGAGTTTAAAAATTTTCAATCGTTTATATCGTCCTGTACTTCGAGAATCAATCTTCATTCTGCTACGGCTCCATCTCTCAAGTAGAATCAAAAACAGAATAAAAATGAGCAGAAATCCAGCAAGCTGTGCAGCTGCGGCGCGTTCACCTAAACCAAACCAGGTTCGGTAAATACCTGTTGTAAATGTTTGAACACCAAAATAGTCGACTGTGCCAAAATCATTCAGCGTTTCCATCAGTGATAAAGCCATACCCGCCGCAATGGATGGCCTGGCAAGCGGTAGAGCAATTTTAAAAAATGTTTTTAACGGGCTGGCCCCCAGGCTTCTTCCCGCTTCCAGTAGTGAGGACGACTGTTCCAGGAAGGCCGCTCTCGTAAGCATATAAACATAGGGGTAGAAGACGAACGACATCATCAAAATAGCGCCCTGAAGCGAGCGTATATCCGGAAACCAGTAATCACCGAGTCCCCAGCCGGTGATGTCTCTGAGCAGTGCTTGTGCAGGCCCAGTGTAGGTGAAAAAATCTGTATACGAATAGGCCATCAGGTATGCGGGTACAGCCATGGGCAAGATAAGCATCCACTCGTAGATTTTACTGCCCGGAAAATTGCACATAGTAACCAGCCAGGCCGTACCAACTCCAAGAATAAACACACCAGAGCCTACACCAATCATCAGCCAAAATGAGTTTAAGATGTAATCATCAAGAACAGTGGAAGCCAAATGCTGCCAAATATCTCCGCTTGGCACGAAAATATTCGCTGCAACCGTGAGCACTGGTATTCCCACCAATGTCGCAATTACGATTGTTGCAAATGTCCACCAGGGTGATCGATTACGCTTGAGGCCGGGATTTTTTACAAATGAGGTGTAATTCGAAATATCAAAAATCGACTTCATCATATACTATTAATCAAAATCCTCAGCTATCTACTTTTATGTTGGCTGGAGCGAGAGGTGCTTTTATGTCAAACTCGTTTTTAAGCACGCTGTTTGCCGCATGATATCCACACATACCGTGAACTCCACCACCCGGAGGGGTTGACGAAGAACAGAAATAGATGCCGCTGACAGGCGTAGAATATGGATCAAAAACATGAACGGGTCGTGAAAAAAGCTGGGTAATATCCTGGCGCCCTCCTGAAATATCCCCCCCGATATAATTTTGATTGTATTGTTCAAAGTCTTTCGTATTCATAACGGATTTATGTAGGATTGTATCCTTAAAACCGGGAGCAAACCGTTCAATCTGGTTTTCAATCTCTTCTGTCATATCTTTGTTGGAACCGTTGGGTACGTGGCAGTAGGCCCATAATACCTCTTTCTCATCCGGTGTTCGTGTGGTATCGAATAAACTTTGCTGAGCCACCAAAACAAAAGGTTTATCAGAATGCTTGTTTTGATCCATCTGTTTTTCAGATTCTGAAATTTCATCAAATGTGCCGCCAACATGGACCGTACCTGCTTTTTTACACTCTTCATCTTTCCATGGAACCGGTTCAGACAAAATGTAGTCGACTTTAAACACGCCGGGTGCATGTCTGTATGAACGAAGTTTTTTCTGGTATGTGGCTGGAAATGTATCACCCGCAATATCCAGAGCCTGAGAAGGGGATGTATCAAATAGCACCGCTTTTGATGAAGGTAGCTGATTCAAATCGTGGATTGTATGATTCGTTTCAATCTCTCCGCCTAAGGCAAGGAAATATCTCTCCATTGCCTTGGTGATGGAGTGTGAACCTCCTTTAGCTACGGGCCAGCCGTTGGTATGGGCGGCACCAAAAAAAACCAGGGCAATTGCGGTCGTTGTCCAGCTATTTAACGGTAATACGCTGTGGGCCGCCATTCCGGCTATAAGTGCCTTTGCCTGTTGTGATTTAAATGAACGCTGAAAAATAGAAGAGGGAAGCAGGGCGCGGACGCCGAATTGTGCAAGCTTGAATGGATGGCTGGGAACAGTGAGTGGTCCGAGAAAATCACCCGTCAATTGCTCCCAGTTTTTAATAATGGGTTGGACGATTGACAGGTATTTTTCTTCATCTTCTTTTAAATAAAAGGCGGTTTTTTTCTGATCACGTGTGAGAATTGCCGGCGGTTGATGGTCAAGCGGATGGGCGGCACATATTTCAGGATGAATCCACTCTAGACCATATTCTTTTAAAGGCAGCGTTTTAAGAAACGGTGAGGACACTCCTACGGGATGTATTGCCGAACAGATATCATGTTTGTAGCCGGGTAAAATGTGCTCGTCGGTTCGCGTTCCTCCTCCTATTTGATGATGTGCCTCATATATTTTGACGCGCAAACCAAATTGAGCCAGACGGATGCCTGCAGCCAGCCCGTTCGGGCCAGAGCCTATAACAACAGCATCATATAAAAAATTACTTTTTGTCAATTCGAAAAATTGTGGATGAAGAGAGTGCTCAAAGGTAAGCAAACATTGTTCAAACCTGAAGCGTGCCTGCAGTTTTGGTAGGTAAGGTATTTTTAGATTTATATTGGGGCCAAACTTGAGCTTGCAAAATTGGTTGTTTGAAATAAAAAAGTGCATGTATTCAAGGCCGATGGATAGTAATACGATGACGGACTTCTTTTAACATGTAAAATGACTACTTGCAGAGAGTTAGAGTGGTTGGTGGTTATATGTCTAATAACGAACCCTTTTTTTCAAATTGAATTGAATCCTTCTTATGTTCAAATCAATCTAATATGATTTCGCATGAAAAATTTTTTGAAAAAAAGGAATGCCCAGGATCTGCACAGGATTGTGGTGAGAATCCTTCTTTTTTTTATGGTGATTGAATGGGCCATTTTGATGACGGAGCTCAGGTTTCTACAGCTTTTTTTGGTGTCTATTATCATAATGGTTCTCTTGGCACCTGAACTGTTCAGAAACAGAATGGATATTGTTATTCCTGCGGAATTCCATGTAGTTGCCGTAATTTTTATTCTTGCGTCTCTCTATCTCGGAGAAATTCAGCAATTTTATCAGTTAATTTGGTGGTGGGACATGGCACTTCATGGCTCTGCCGGGCTATTAATGGGAATATTTGGGTTTCTCCTGGTTTATATTCTCAATGAAAATCCAAGAGTAGAGCTCCAGATGAAACCCGGTTTTATTGCACTTTTTGCTTTCTTTTTTTCGATTAGTATTGGCACGGTTTGGGAAATATTCGAATTTTCGGCCGACCAGCTATTTGGTTTTAATATGCAGAAGGAGATGTTTGGCGATGAATCGGGCCTCACGGATACAATGTGGGATATGATTATCAATGCGGTGGGAGCTGCAATGATTTCTCTGTTCGGGTGGTGGTATTTATCCGGTGAGAAAGATTTCTTTATCCAATCACTTATCAAAAAGTTTATTCAAAAAAATCCCTCCCTATTTTCATCAGAATCAACATAAATTTCTCAACATTTTCTAAATCAAGGCTCCCTGATGTTGCTTTTAATAAGGGTATGATTTAGTTTCCCGCATGCAAAAAATACAATTTCATAATTCTTGGTTGTGGCCCTCTTTTTTTTCAAAAGCAGTGGAATCACTCTGAGTTGTAATTAGTACAAGAATTTCTCAACCCGCTGCAGTAACCTGGAGTGGGTTTTTTTATGCTTACTGTTTATGGATTTAAAAAATTTTAAAAAACTAGCTAAAACATACAGTGCTATACCTGTTTCTCGAAGGATTCTGGCCGACACCTTAACACCGGTATCTCTGTTTTTGTCTATTCGGTCGGGCACATCATACCCGTTTCTATTTGAATCGGTTGAGGGTGGGGAACATCTTGCCAGATACTCATTTCTGGGATGCAACCCCTACCAGGTTCTCACATTTGATGGTTCAGAAACAAAATTGACAACTGCATCCGGAGATTCTGTAGTTTTTGATGATCCATATTTTGATGTTCTTGAAAAACTGACAACGGAGCATAGCGAACCTGTGATCCAAGATTTACCAAGATTAACAGGTGGAGCCGTAGGATATTCATCTTACGACACGGTTCGGCAGGTTGAGCATTTACCCAATATTCCAAAATCTGATACAAATATTCCTGAAGCCATTTGGTCGTTTTATGACGAAATTTATGCCTTTGATCATGTAAAGCAACAAATTGTGCTCATAAAAACAGTGTTTGTAGATCATGATTTGGATATCGAGACACAATATAAGAATGCACTTCGGTCTCTGGAGAAAATGGAACTATCCGCTGTAAGAGAAGTGGCTGCGTCCAGTGAGTTTGATTTGAATGCTGACCTGCTGAAGAGCAACATGGAACCTGAATATTTTCACAAAATAGTCCGTCGAGCTAAAGAGTATATCTACGAAGGAGACATTTTTCAGGTTGTACTTTCTCAACGATTTGAGGCTCCGTTTAAAGGCGATTCTTTTACCCTGTACAGAGCTCTGCGCATGGTAAATCCTTCTCCCTATCTGTTTTATCTTAACTTCGATGGATTTTCGCTGGTCGGTTCTTCCCCCGAAGTGTTGGTGCGGGTGACGGATGATGAGGCGCGTTTACTGCCTATTGCCGGGACCAGGCCCCGTGGAAAAACGCATGAGCAGGATCTTGAATATGAATTAGATTTGAAAAATGATCCCAAAGAGATTGCAGAACATATAATGCTAGTGGATCTTGGCCGCAACGACTTGTCGAGGGTCTGCGAATCGGGCACGGTAAAGCTTGAAAGAAATCAAGCCATAGAACGATTTTCGCACGTAATGCATATCGTATCCGATGTTGTTGGCAAACTTTCGGACGATAAAAGTTCTGTTGACGCATTGATGCAGTGTTTTCCTGCCGGCACGGTTAGTGGGGCACCCAAGATTCGAGCAATGGAAATCATTGATGACCTGGAACCTACCAAACGTGGCCCTTATGCCGGAGCAGTGGGGTATTTCGACTTCTCCGGCAACATGGATACCTGTATTGCAATCAGAACTATGCTAGTTGCCGATCAAAAAGTATTTATTCAGGCTGGAGCCGGTATTGTTGCAGACAGTGATCCGCAGAAAGAATTTGAAGAGACTAAAAACAAAGCAGGTGCTCTTGTTGAGGCACTCAGCCTGGCACTGAATATTACTTGAATGTTGAACCCGTATTTATCAATCGAAAGAAGAACCAAAGATGGTAATGGAAAAGAATAAAACGATACTATCCGGAATTCAGCCATCCGGGAAACTCCACATTGGAAACTATTTTGGAGCAATGAGGCAGCACATCCGAATGCAGGAGGAGGGAGATGCATTCTATTTTCTGGCAAACTATCACTCACTAACATCCATCAGTGATGGTGAAATGCTTAAAGAGTACACGCTTGATGTGGTGTTGGATTATCTTGCTCTAGGGCTCAATCCTGAAAAATGTACGTTTTTTGCTCAGTCAGACGTTCCTCAAACTACCGAACTCGCCTGGATACTGGGAACTGTTACCCCCGTTTCGCTGATGGAAAAAGGTGTGTCGTATAAGGATAAAGTTGCGCAAGGGTTAAAACCGAATATTGGCCTGTTTACGTACCCAATTTTACAGGCAGCTGACATATTAATTTACCACTCCGATCTGGTTCCGGTTGGTGAAGATCAGAAGCAGAATATTGAAATCTGCAGAGATCTGGCCGGGAAGCTTAACCACACTTATAATGATGAACTTCTAGTGATACCGGAAGAATATATTGTGAAAAGCGTTGCCATTGTTCCCGGTGTGGATGGACGAAAAATGAGCAAATCATATGGGAATACCATCGGTATTTTTGATGAGGGAAAGGTTCTAAAAAAGAAGGTTATGTCTATTGAGACGGATTCTACTCCGCTTGAAGATCCAAAAGACCCGGAGACTTGTAATGTTTTTGCTCTTATTAAACTATTCGCTCAAAAAGAAACCCAAAATGAAATAGCTGAAAAATACAGAGGCGGTGGATATGGATATGGCCATGCAAAGAAGGAACTGCTTGGGCTTATAAACAATTACTTTGCTGAAGCTCGTGATCGGAGAAAAGAACTTTCAAAGAACCCGGATTATATCCAGGATGTTTTGAGAGAAGGCGGCAGCAAAGCCCGTGAACGTGCAGAGTCGGTGATGGAGCCTATTCGTTCTGCCACCGGCCTTTTTCGAAGCTTTAAATCGTGAACCTTGCACAACTCCTGAAAAGCAGTCTTAAGAAATATGATTCTAATTATTGATAACTACGACTCATTTACATTTAACCTGGTACATATCGTAGGATCTGTTACCAATAGCTATAAGGTTGTGCGAAATGATGCCATCACAACCGAGGAGATAGCGGAATTATCGCCAGACAAGATTCTCATTTCACCCGGACCGGGTCGACCGGAAAACGCCGGAATAACTGAAGAGATTATTTTAAAGCTGGGGAAAGAGATACCAATTCTTGGAGTTTGTCTTGGTCACCAGGCAATCGGTCACGTTTTTGGGGCAAAGGTTGTTCACGCTCCAACACTCATGCACGGTAAAACATCAGTTATTGAGCATGATGGTAAGACTGTTTTTCAAGACGTAGAAGAGTCATTCACTGCAACACGTTACCATTCGCTTGCCCTTGAACCCGAATCCATTCCTGGTGAGCTGGAAGTTAGTGCCAAAACACCCGATGGTGTGGTGATGGGGATACGTCATAAAAGCTATCCAATCGAAGGAATTCAGTTTCATCCGGAAAGTATTTTAACAACAGAGGGGCCGAAGATTGTAAAAAACTGGTTAAAATTAGAGTATAAAATTGCCTGACAAGTATTACTTATAACTAAGCACTGCAAATGTTTACAGAACACTTACATAAAATTTCTAAGTCCGAAAATCTCAGCAGCGAAGAGGCTGAAAATGCCATGAGGCATATTCTTGAGGGCAAGATTTCATCCGAAGAGATTTCAGCTTTTCTGATTGGAATGCGAATGAAAGGTGAAACAGTAGAAGAATTAACCGCTTTTGTTAAAGTAATGCGATCGGCATCTGTCACCGTAGACGTTGATACGAGTGGTGCCGTTGATTTATGCGGAACGGGTGGGGACAGATCAGGTACATTCAATATTTCAACCGCAGCTATGTTTGTTGTTGCAGGTGCTGGAATTCCGGTCTTAAAACATGGAAACAGAAGCGTTTCGAGTAAGAGCGGCAGCTATGATGTTTTAGAGCTACTGGGAGCTGTCCCGAATCTTGAAAAGGAGCAGGTTGAATTGCTCTATAACGAAACCGGAATGGCATTTATGTTTGCCCCAAATTTTCATCCGGCACTTAAATATGTGATGCCTCCCAGGAGAGCGCTAAAAATCAGAACATTTTTCAATATGCTTGGTCCGCTCTTGAACCCGGCAAATGTAAAATACCAGGTTGTTGGGGCTTACAGTAAAGATGCGGCAGCGAACATGATCCAGATTTTACGAAATCTGGACACCGAAAATGCTTATACCGTTCATGCCCATGATGGCCTTGATGAAATTACCACGACCTCACAAAGTGAACTCTTTGAACTTCAAAGCGGATTGAGCGGGACCTCGGTTACATTCGACCCGAGATCGCTTGATTACGAGTGGGCGGAACCTGAATCTATTCTTGGGGGCGATGCAGCGTTCAATGCTGAAATTTTAAAAAATATCGTTTCTAATAGATCAACAAAACAGCAGCGTGATATTGTTGAACTGAATGCCGCCTTTGCGATACACGCGGCTAATGGGGCAGACTCACTGGAAAAGGCGAAAACAATGGCGGCTGAAAGTATCGATTCCGGTGAGGCCAAGAAGAAGCTGGAATTATTTATCAAAGAATCTCAAAGGGTTGCAGATACAGCATAATGGCAGATATTTTATCAGAAATTGAGGAAAAAACCCGAACAGATTTAAAAAAACGCGTTCGCGAGATATCATTAAGTGAACTCCGGAATTTTCCTCAGTATGAAAAAACGAGATTAGATTTTAAAGAGGCCATCCTAGATGCTGATTCTATATCCATCATTGCAGAGATAAAGAAAGCATCTCCGTCAAAAGGGGAGATCCGACCTGATTTTGATCCCGCTGAGATTGCTAAAAGCTACATTGATAATCGTGTGTCGGCCATCTCCGTGCTCACAGATCAGCCTTTTTTTAAAGGTGATTTAAAATACCTTGAGATAATATCGGAGTTTAGCCCGGTTCCCCTTCTTAGAAAAGATTTTATTCTCGATCCGTATCAGGTAAAAGAAGCACGTGCTTTTGGAGCCGATGCGGTTCTGTTGATTGCCACCATGTATTCAGGTACGCAACTCTCTGAACTACTCGCTGCCGCAAAAGAGTTTGGGTTACAGGCCCTTGTGGAATGCTATCATAAAGAAGAAGTTGATGCACTACCCTGGAATTCGATTGACATTCTTGGAGTCAATAACCGCGATTTAAAAACGTTTGATGTAGACCTTCATCGCGGTGTAAAGCTGTTGCAAACGGCCCCGGAACATGTAGCGACGGTCTCTGAGAGTGGAATTCATAAACCGGAAGATCTTGTTATCTTGAAAGATCACGGCATACACGCGGCGCTAATCGGGGAACATTTTATGAGGCAGCAGAATCCCGGACTTGCTGTAAGGCAACTGCTGGAAGAATTTGAGAAAACCATTGAAAAATAACGATTATGTTTGCTGAACCAGACAATCGAACACAGGTCAAAATTTGCGGTATCACAACACTTGAAGATGCACGGTTTGCATCGGGTGCACTTTCAGATTTTTTGGGATTTATCTTTTATAATAAAAGTCCACGATTTGTGGATCCTGCCAAAGCCGGAGCCATCATCAACTGGATTGAAGGACCTAAGAAGGTGGGAGTATTTGTAAATCAGCCCCTGGATGATGTGAACAGTATTGCAACGCAAACCGGGATTGATTTTGTACAGCTACACGGTAATGAGTCACCGGAATATTGCAATTTGGTCGAGCTGCCCATCATTAAAGCATTTCACGTTACTGAGAATACCACGACTGATGAATTGAAAGGAAAAATTGACCCCTACAGGAACTGTACTGAATATTTTCTATTCGACTCAAAAACAGAAAATGAATGGGGTGGTACCGGAAAAACGTTCGATTGGGAACTAATACAAGATATTGCCGGAGATCAGCCTTTTTTCCTTGCGGGAGGTCTTGATGCAGAAAATGTTGAGCAGGCGATAAGGAAAGTAAATCCAACGGTCGTAGATCTTTCAAGTGGACTCGAGGAGGCACCGGGACTGAAGGATTTTAGAAAGATTGAAGATTTTTTTGAGGTAATGCGAGGCATCTGGGACGACCAGGAAATAGGAAATTTTTACGATTAATCATAATTATCAGGCATGGCTGAAGGCCAACTGACAAGAATCAACGCACGAAATGAAATATACAGCGCCAACAAAACAGGGATATTTTGGGAAGTACGGCGGTAAATTTGTACCCGAAATTCTCATACCAGCACTTGAAGAACTTGAAGAGGCTTACCACGCCATTGAAGATGACCCTGTTTTTCAAAAAGAGTATTACGATCTGCTTCATGATTATGTTGGCAGGCCTACAAAACTGACGTATGCCAATCGTCTAACCGATCATTATGGAAAGGGAAAAATCTATTTTAAACGCGAGGATCTTTGCCATACGGGCGCTCACAAAATTAATAATGCGATTGGCCAGCTTCTGCTTGCCCGCAAAATGGGGAAGAAACGCATCATTGCAGAAACAGGTGCGGGACAGCATGGTGTAGCTACAGCAACAGCTTGCGCAAAGTTCGGTTTCGACTGCGTGATTTATATGGGGGCCGAAGATATTGAGCGCCAAAAACTGAATGTTGAGCGAATGCGCCTTCTTGGAGCCGAGGTAAGACCCGTTACAAGCGGATCGCAAACGCTTAAAGATGCCACGAACGAAGCTATCCGTGACTGGGTAACCAATGTTGAGGATACGTTCTATATCATTGGATCGGTTGTAGGCCCGCATCCCTACCCGATGATGACCCGAAACTTTCACCGCGTGATCGGAGAGGAAACCAAAAATCAGATAAAGCACATGGAAGGCCGTCTTCCCGATTATCTGATTGCCTGCGTGGGTGGCGGAAGCAACGCGATTGGCTTTTTCTATCCGTTTATTGATGATGAAGATGTGAAAATGATTGGTATAGAAGCCGCCGGCCTGGGAGCGGATACGGATCAGACCGCTGCTACGCTCACAAAAGGGTCGCCGGGGGTTCTGCACGGATCACTGAGCTATTTACTGCAGAGTGATGAAGGTCAGATTCAGTTAGCACACTCCATTAGTGCTGGATTGGATTACCCCGGAATAGGGCCGGAACACTCTCATCTCTCAGATACCAAGCGAGTACGCTATTTTGGAGTGACTGATCAGCAGGCTATGGAAGCCGTACAGTTAATATCGGAAAAAGAAGGGATCATACCTGCTATTGAGACGGCTCACGCATTTGCATACCTCGAAACACTGATGCCGTTAACGCAAAAAGATGACATCATTATTGTGAACTGTTCAGGTAGGGGCGATAAGGACATGCGCACAATTTCTGACTGGTTTTCGAATGAATAGATGAATACACACGATCATAAATAATTTTAGATATATCTACTAAACATATCCTGCACAATAAAATGGAAGATGTAAAAATTAAAAAGGGATCACGTCTTAAGCAGCTATTTGATTCGAAAAAAGCGAATGAAAAAGTCATGTCGCTATTCATCACGGCAGGATATCCTGACCTGGAATCAACCGTAAACCTGGTTCTTGGGTTTGAAGAGAATGGAGCCGAAATCATTGAACTCGGAATGCCGTTTAGCGACCCGCTTGCAGATGGACCCACCATACAATATGCCAACAATATTGCTATTGGGAATGGCATTACGATGAACAAAATTTTTGCCATGGTGGAACAAATACGTTTAAAATCCGATATACCCATTATTCTGATGGGATATATCAATCCGGTGCTGCGGTACGGCGTGGATCGGTTTTGTAAACGTGCATCGGAAGCCGGTGTGGACGGATTGATTATTCCGGATGCACCCGTTGAAGAATCAACCGTAATTGCAGAAGCTGCAAAAAATGAACATCTTAACTTAATCTATTTAGTAGCTCCCAATTCTTCGGATAAACGGATGCAGATTGTTGATCAACATAGCAGCGGGTTTGTGTATTGCGTATCGGTAACCGGCGTTACGGGTGCGAGGAGTGGTAACGAAGTTGCAGACTCTGTTAAAAAATTCATCCACAGAGTTAAAGAGAATGTTACAAAGAATCCAAAGCTTGTTGGTTTTGGGATAAAAAACCATGATGATGCACAGATTATCTCAAAAGAAGTGGATGGGTTTATTGTTGGAAGTGCACTTATCGATACCATACGAAAACATTACCCTGAAAAAGGGTGGGTACAACCTGTATTCGACTTTGTACACAATCTTAAACACGGAAATTAAAAACTGAAAAGTCTTATAAGCGTACTATGAAAAATTTTCTTCATTTCACAGGTCTTTTGGTGTTTACATTACTTTGGACCGCATGCGAAAGTGACTACAGGCCGATGTCTGTTGGACAGGTAGACGAGGTATTTGTGGTTATGGATTCCACCCAGTGGGACAGCGAAACCGCACTTGCCATTGAAGAAACGTTTGGTAAAGGAATTGAAACTCTTCCCTCATACGAGCCTACGTATCGTATCACATTTAAAGATTTTGCATCAAATGAAGATCTGGATGAGCTTCGTCAGTACAAAAATCTGATTTTTGCATCGCCAATCGGAGATGATGACAACGTTGCAAACCTCATCAAAGCGATATTAAGCGATGACGTTGAAGAGCGTGTCCGTTCAGGTGAAAGTTTCGCTTTTCCGCTTGAAGACCGCTGGGTTCGTGATCAGTGGATTCTCATTCTCACATCGAACACCGACGATGAGCTTGCTGAAAAAATCAGAAATTCTGAAGAGTCCCTGGTTGATAATTTGATGATGGAAGAGTTTGATCGGCGAGAGTATGAGATCTACAGACGCGGGGAACAGACGGAGGTCAGTGATTCACTCTGGCAAAAATATGGATGGAAAGTGCGAATGCAGCACGATTATGTCTGGACAGTTCAGCAAGAAGATGCGGCAGTATTTCGGCGATATCTTCCCGAAAACGACCGCTGGATCATGACCTGGTGGAAAGAGGATGTTTCCAGTGCAGAATTTATAGGCCAGGAATGGATCAATGCCACCAGGGATTCCCTGCTTGAGAAGTATATGAGAGGCGAACGGGAGGAGTCGTACATTACTACCGAATACCGATCCCCGCGAAAAGTGATTACGAATGAAATGGATACCGGCAGCCGGCTTACAGGATTTGAAACGCTGGGCACGTGGACGATGACCAATGATTTTATGGGAGGGCCTTTCGTCAATTTCGTGTATCATGACCCGGAAACGGATCGTCTTTTTATGATAGAGTATGGTCAGTTTGCACCGAGCGTAAGTAAACGCAGATTTGTTCGGCAGTTCAGAACGATGGGCCGGACCTTTGAGTCTGACTCCACCTGGAATACTGGCACAGATGCTGTTGCGGAAAACCGGTCTCGTTGAACCGGAACTGCGGGATCACTTTGAATCATTTACAACTTACATCCAATTTTGGAGACTGATTTTATGTCATCACCAACATTTGCTCTGATTCAATATTCCTGTTCGAATGATCCCGAAACCAATCAGCAGAAAGCTGAAGAGATAATCAGAGAGGCGGCTGAGAATGGCGCGAATGCCGTTTTGCTTCCTGAGCTTTTTAACACAACCTACTTTTGCCGGGAAATTGATCAATCGTTTTTTGACTGGGCTGAGACCATTCCCGGGCCGGTTACTGAAAGATTTTCCAAACTGGCTGAAAATCTTGGTGTCGTGATTGTTCTGCCGATGTTCGAGAGAGAAGCTCCCGGTATTTATTTCAATACCACTGTCGTTATTGAAAAGGATGGCAGGTTACTTGGGAAGTATCGAAAAATGCACATTCCTGATGATCCCGGGTTTTATGAGAAATACTATTTTACCCCGGGTGATCTTGGCTATCGCGTTTTTAAAACCTCTGCCGGGAATATTGGCACGCTTATCTGCTGGGATCAGTGGTTTCCCGAAGCCGCCCGACTCACCGCTTTGAAAGGGGCCGATATGTTGGTCTATCCCACGGCCATTGGTACACTGAAGGAGGAAGGCGAATCAGATAAAAAGAAGTTTAAAGACGCATGGCTTACCGTCCAGAGAGGCCATGCTATTGCAAACGGCTGTTTTGTAGCCGGGATTAACCGCGTGGGGATGGAGGGCGGCACTACATTTTGGGGCAATTCTTTCCTATGCGGTCCCTTTGGTGAAATGATTACTGAGGCGGGAGAGTCGGAAGAGATTCTGTACGTCATGCCCGATTTTCAGTCAATAGAAAAACAGAGACAAACCTGGCCCTTTTTCAGAGATCGAAGGATTGATTCCTACGATAAACTGAAGAATCGGTTTGATCAGTAACGCTTTTCTCTTTTCAAATCATTTATTCGGCTTAAATAAATAAGCCAACCGATCCCGTCTATTTGAATGACCAATTAAATAGACCGTTTTGTAAGTAAAAATTAAGGATTTCTAATTTTTGATTCGTAGTTTAGGAGAAAGAGATCATAATAACTACTTCATCGAATGATATTAATTCTGGAAAGCTGATTTTCATCAAACTTAGAAAGAGACATGACGATAAAAACTATTCTACTTTTATTATTGAGCTGTATTCTATTCACATCCTGCGATATTTTTGGATCAGATGACCTCTTTGACGGTGGCAGGGGAACCGCTGAAAACCCTTATCACATTTCTTCGTTTGAGCAGCTTCAAAAGATTGCTGATGTCGAAAATCTTGACAAACACTACATACAGGTGGTGGACATTGATGCATCGATATCTATAGATCCTGAAAACGACCAGCGGTTTATGGGAATTGGTGACGAAGAACTTCCTTTTACGGGTAGTTACGAT
>CAZJBI010000001.1:0-588886 GCA_964544445.1 uncultured Rhodohalobacter sp. | reverse complement strand
ACACGACATTTAGGTGTCACCTTGCTGTCTTTCATTCATCTATAGCTAATTATACGATCAGATTTGCAACATGAATAGAACGGGTAGTATGTATAACGGCCTCCGGTTTAACCGGCTTGGCCTTGTTGATTAATAATGTAATAAAATTCCAAATTTACTTTTAGCCAACGAAATTTGAATTGGCAATCAGTGGCCAAGTCCGCGTTGAAACCGTTGTTAGTTGCCAAATTAATCTTGGGTTGATATTCCTGAGTAGAAGTATTCTAATATATATTTATCGAAGTGGTGCAAATTATCAACCTCCGAAACCATTTTTTCATAACCAATAGATTTTATTCTCTCGATTACATCATGTAAGGAGATTTCAGGATCTTGCATATTAATTAGATTACTTTGATGGATTTTTTTAGAAATCATTCTAGGTAGACCATATTCTTCTAACTGGAAAACTACAGATGGCAAGAATGCATGGGATAACCTGGAAACAAAGGGTGATATATCAGTTTGTCCATCTAAAAATATCTCTTTTTGAAGAACATTTATATCATGTGCCAAAGAAGCTAGTTTGAAGGTAGCTGTTCTTTCAAGTTGAAAGAATTTATTAATATCAATATCGTATTGATAAAGATATCTGACAATTCTCGGAATAGATTCAGTCCAGTTAACAGAAAGTGCTTTTACAAACTCAACAAATGAAGAGTACTTTATGTCCCAACCACCCGGTTGTAGTTTGATAATCTTATATATGGCGTTGTCCCAATTGTTCGGATTCTCTGAATTTAAAAATTTAAGAGATCTCCACTCGATTTGATTATTTACTAAATCATAAGCGATGTCTCTAATTAGAGATGTATTAGTAATCTGTAGTTCATTATTTTCATGTATTCTATTAAATACATCAGAGCCTAGAAGATCTTTCATATCTTCTTTGTATCTAATTATTTGAGAAATCTGCTCTTTATTAAGCTCATCAGCATATTCATTCTCATCAAGTTCCCCGAGCAACTCATCTGGAAAAGTTAAGTTGAGTTGAGTGTTTTCTTCTGTAGGAGGTTCTTCAAGAATGAAAATCTTACCTACAAAATGTTTAAACATTCGGCCTCCTCTACCGATTATATTCTTATAAGTGAAATCATTTAGATTTGAACCCCCAATTTTATTTCTCCAAATGACGACATTTTCTGCTGAAGTATTAACCCCTTCAATTATTGAAGAAGTAGATATTAAATTATCCAGTCCATTCAGCTCCTCAAATAACTTCACTTGAATCTGACTTAGCGACCTGTGCAATCTGCCGTTATGGACTCCAGTAGCCCTCTTTATTAAACTTGTCAGACTCCAATTTGCATCGTAATTAATTTCAAGCCAATCTGAAAATGAATTCAGAAGTTTAGAATCTTGAACTTCAAGATTCTCAATTAATAGGTTTGTGACTTTGGTAATTTCAGAATAAGTCCCAGCATAAATAAGAGTTTTAGTCTTTTTCTCTGACAAAATATCTAACAAAAAACTGCTCTTAATTTTATCATCGCCTTTGATATCATTATATAATTCATGCTTTTCTAGAAAAACAGTATTAAAGTCTAGTTTAATGAATTCAAGATTTTCAGTAAATGGATTATCATTAAGGTGAGAAATATTGGGAGCTAGAAAGTATTTTTGAATTGCTTTATCACCAAGTCTCATGATTGCTTTAATAAGGGCTGGAGACCTTTCCTTCTCAAAATCTGTGCTCGCTTTATAGAACTCATCAACAATAAATAAGTCAATCTTCTCTATGGTATTGATGTAGTTGATAGCTCTTTCTTGGGGAAAAATGAAGATATTCTTATCAGATAATTTTTCTTCTGATGTTGTTATGATTTTATATTCATTTGAAAACTTCCTGTAAAGTCTTCTTCTTGTCTCATCTGTTAGAGCTATAGTTGGGACAATTATTGCAACGGTACTTGGTTTCTTTATCGATATAAATGAATCAATTATAAAGCTTTTACCAAAACTTGTAGGTGCGCTTACAGCTAAGCTTTTACCTTCTAATAATTTTTTTAAAAGATTAGATTGTTCCCTGTGTAAAGTAATCTCTTCTTTATCACCTATATCTACTTTGAATGCTTCATAGATAAATCTTTCTTGCCAATCTGCTGTGTCTTGATCTATATATGGATATAACCCCGTTTGTCGAATTAAATTATTTACTAAAGGTGAATAACTAATATCTTCAACATTGTGATAATCAAGAAGCTTAATGAGTTCATCTCTTGCTTCATTATGCTTTTTTGATAAGATCAAATCATTAATGTTGTGACAGACTTCAAATATTTCCATAAGAATTATTGATTTTGATAATGTTGAACATTGGCAAGAAATTGTTCAACGATATTATCTTTATTAGGTACTGGGAATAAAACTAAATGAAAGGTTATATCGGAGTATTGAACTATTGAATCTGAAATTTTATCAATCTGCTTTTTAAAATATGCTCTTGCACGATCTACATGGTGGGCACTCAATGCTTGAAGGTAGTTTTCATTAATACTTGAATTACTATTAGTAATCTCACATTCGTGAAGTAGTAAGATTGGCACATTGATTTTTGGTTTCAAAATATCAATTGAAGCCTTTGGAGATAGTGCATTAATTATATTTACTCTTAAAGTATCTTCAGCTATTAATTCTTCAATGTCCGAAACATTAGTAACTATACTATTTTCCTTTTTAAGCTTGTCTGTTTTAAGTGAATTTTCAACGGATTCAATAATTGGTGTGAGCCTTACATCTTCAATACTGTTATAAAATTTGGCTTCACCAAACCAAAGAGTAAAACCGCCTTCTTCTGTTAAAACAATATGTACACTATCAGCCCCTTTAGCATTGTCTTGTGAATTTTGTTTGTAGAATATTTTAGGAACAACTGGAAGTGCAGAATAGTGATTCCTCATTATCCCATACAAGACAATCTCTGCAAGCTCACTACCTTTGCTAATATCTTTTTCTTTGTCTGTTAGTCTTAAATTTTGTGCTGCAGCCGTTAGAAGTGAGTGGCTTTGATTAACTAAGCTGTTCCTTTCTTTTATTGAAAGTGCTGTTTCAGCAATGTTGTCCCAGATAAAGTTTTGAAATTTTGTATACCTCCATTCCCCATCTTCATAATCATTTATTAAACTCAGAATAAATTTATTTGAGTCAGGAGCTAAATCTGGGTCTTCATTTATTTTACTAAATGAGGTGTCAATTAAAACGTCAAAATCTAGATTGGCCATTTTTTAAATTACTCACTTAGTTTATTAAATATGATCATCGATTTTTGGCAACTAACATATTCTTGATGAACTTTGTCCATTTCAATAAATAACACAACGCTACCTCCAAGCATATCTATTATTCGTTTTTTGGGTAAAATGTTCAATAACATGGTTCAATAAAAAGTTTATTGAACATCTTTGTAAGGTGCATTCATACGCTGGTATTCTCTCTCTAAAACTGGCGGGCAATTACCGCTGTCTCTTTAAATGTTCGGTTGCTCCCGTTTGAACTATTATACGCTTCAATAAGGACAATGTAGATTCCGATTCTGTTGGTTTGTCCACTGTCTGTCATGCCGTCCCAGATAATAGACCCATCAAACCCGGCGGGCCTGGCCTCTGCCAGCTTGCGAACAAGCCTGCCGTAGCGGTCAAAAATCCTGATTTTTAGCAAATAGTCCGGCTCGTCCAGCTTATAATTGATCAGCAGTGCATCATCAAAACCATCACCGTCTGGAGAAAATGGATTGGGAGACAGATCCACTCCGGTGTCTGCCATCAGAGGATCAGTAGTTTGAAAAATGGAGTTCTCACTACCCGGCGATCCTCCCGCAGGTGAAGCATTTGACCCCCAGTTTACAGGGTCATTGGCTTCGTAGTTTGGATTAATGCGTTCCAGAGCAATTCCTTTGGTATCGATAATATTTGGGTTATGCCATTCCTCCCTGTAATCGACCATATCAATCGTCGTCTGCGTGCTATCGGCCAGGTAAATCTGTCTGCCTGAAATTGGCAGGCTCATTGTTGTCCGCTCTGTCTGGAGTGCAAAAGATGAAAACTCAGCGGGTATATTAAAAAATACCGCCGTTCGGCTCTCCTCAAACGGCTGCCTCTCTGGCTCGGGATAGAACAGCGCATACCCGCCGGCTGGAATCCATCGGGCACGGGTCGACAGCGGATCCAATCTCGTAATCTCGCCGTTTTCGTCGGGTTCATCATGTAGGAAAATTCCCTCAAGCGAAATGGCAAACGAATTTGGATTATGGATTTCAACATAGTCCGATTGATCAGGAAGTCCGTCTCTGTCATCAGAAATCGGATCAAACATAATTTCATTAATCACGAGATCACCGGGCGCAAGCGGCTGTGAAATTTCAAGACTTAATGTTGATGATTCATTTCCCTGAAAGTCCCCGGCCTGCTCTACAGTAAGGGAAACCTCCTCCCCGCTTGAAACGGATGTTCCACTGATCACAACACGATTCCCCAGCTGAGGATCGTACTTCAGGATATCTGCTTGTGTACCGTTTATTAAAAATCTTGTACTACTATTTTCAAATGAATCTGATTGTTTTCTAAACGATGAAATCGTACCGGCAGTCGGGTCTTCATCCGGAGCCAAATTTATAAATTCATTGAAAAGAACTTCAACAGAATCGGGATGAAAACTGTTGGCAAATATGATCTCCGGTCCTTCTGTGTCTCTTGCAAAACGGCTGTTTTCTGATGCCGGCGTAGAACCGCTCTCATCCCTGCTGGCCGCCCAGTTTACCGGGTCTATTGATAGTGCAAACGGATCTTTCCTTTCAAGCGAAATTCCCACATTGATCGGTGCCCAGTCGGCCTGATAGAATAAACTGTCGATAACAACGGAGCTGGGAGTTTTCAGGATAGCGGCATCTCCATTGTCGTTCAGAGATGGGAAATTTGGCATTTGAATGATCTTTTCACTGCCATTTGCAAGAGACTCAGAATCGGTAAACACCAGGAAATCATTTTCCCGGATAGCAACGCCGTTGGGAACTGTTGCGTCACCGCCATCATCAGAAAGTATCCACCCCGACAAATCAATATTTTTATCAGTCGTGTTGTATACCTCAATAAATTCTGGGCTTCCAGCTCTCAGTCTGCGGTATAAAATCTCATTGATAACGATGTCTCCGGGAGCGGCCTCTCCAAAATCGAGATAGCGGATGGATAATGAAACCGGCTCCATCTCATTTCCAAAAATATCAGTCACGCCACTTACGGATATTTCATACACCTGATCGTTTTGGAGCTCACCATCAGCAAAGAGAATAACTTCATTGTTATCCAGGCCAATCATGGAGAGCCCCAGTGGCGGCTCAATCGAATAATTCGATACATCCATAGCCGTCTCAGAATCGAGCTGTTCATCAAAAACGAGCCTGAACCCAAGATCCTCGAACTGAGCCGCACGTACAATTTGAGGCGGATCTGTATCGGGCTGTACCTCATTAGGCTGACCCGGCGTTCCAAAATTTAGATTGCTTGATTCTGCCCAGTTGGCCCGGAGTATCGACGAAACATCCAGGCTGATTCTTTCAAGTGCAACACCATCGCCTCCCCAGGTAGACGGATTGTATGCCAGCGAATCTGCAAGAAAACCCGATCCAGTGAACAACCGAATTTGGTCCTCAACCGTTAATGTAAATCCGGGAAAAGCCTCCATTTCGACACTATTGCGATCGCCATATGTTTCCTCAAACAGACTTAGATCATCCGTAACTACCAGTAATTCCCCAGGTTCAAGCGTCAGGTCTGATTCGGATAGAAACCTGAATGATTCACCGGAGGTTTGCCGCCGCTGCAGCCGCCAGTTTTTAAGATTCAGTAATTTTTCTGATCTGTTAATCAACTCTACATAACGGGGATAATCAGCAGGTGGGCGATACATAAATTCATTCACCAAAACATCCCCCGGCTCAAATAAATCATAGACCGTATAATTGATTTCGGTATTTTCGGCAATCGAAAACCCTCCCAGGGTCTGTACGTTATCGATTGAGAGCGTTCTCGGTCCTGTTGGCAGTGGTGATCCAAACTGTAGCAGGGCTATTCTTCCCTCTAGAAGTGATACCGATTCAGGGCGAACGCCATCAGAAATAAAATTTCCCCGTGCAGCACTGTTTTGTCGTATGTCCGTATTGAAGGTGACCTGAACCTCTGTGGGACTAAGAGCTTCAATGTCGGTGACAATCAGCTCAAAAGACCGTTCTACTTCGTTTGCCCGACCCGGAGTGCCAAACTTTTCGCTGGGCGAATCGGCCCAGTTCTCGGCAAACAAGGGTGATCGGTCTGCACGCCTGCGCTCCAGTGAAACCCCTTCACCTCCCCATTCAGGTACGTATGTAAGGGAGTCCAATACCACGTTCTCAGCGTTTGCAATTACAATATTATCGCCCCCGTTTTTTAGTGCAGAGAGGCCGCTTCCCGCGTTCAGTGCCGGAATATCTGGAAATACCGAGAGCAGGTTAAAATTGGGCAGCAGTACGATGTAGGAATTGGGCGGAAGAATTACACGCTCGGTGGTAAGGACTCTGCGAGTGCCGGTATCGTTAGCTTGCTGCCAGCCGGCCAGGTTTACGGCTTTATCGCTGCGATTATACAGTTCAATATAGCGGGTGTAGTCTTCGGGTTCATCATACATAAATTCATTTATCACAACATCACCCGGCGCAGCTTGCTCAATATCATAATAGACAAAGCTTGACTGAGCACTGCTCAGAACATTATCAAAAATATCCCGCAGGTTTCTCACCGAAACAGTGTATTCCCGTCCCGAAGTCATCCTTCCGTCCAGGTTCAGCAATATATTTCCATCCGGGGTATAGTCTATCGAAGAAACCAACCTGCCCCCGTTGATGGAAAAATTAGATGGAGAGGTACGATCACGATCAACGGCTCCGGTTACGACTACCCGTACAGTTCTTTCATTCACAAAATCTGTAGCAATGAGCTCCGGCGCTTCCTGATCTACATCCACGCTATTTGCGCTTCCCGGCGTACCAAGCAGCGGACTCAACGATTCTGCCCAGTTATTTTGATCTGTTGCTGTAGCATCTAAATCGCGGCGTTCAAGCGAAACTCCGCTTCCTCCCCAGCCAGGGTTGTACCGAAGAGAGTCGAGCGTAACATTATTCTCGTTGGTAATAACAATTTCATCCCCTCCATTTTTGAGCGCCGACAAACTGCTGCCCGCGTTGATATAGGGTATATCGGAAAAGAAATCCAGTATGTTCAAGTTTCTGAGAATTACGATGTACGAACCGGGGGTTAAAAAGATCGATTCATCCGTTATCACGTTCCTTGAACCGGTATCATTGGCCTGCTGCCAGCCACTCAGATCGAACACCTTATTGCTGCTGTTGTAGAGCTCAATGTACTCGGAATACCCATCGGGCTCGTTATACATAAACTCACTGATCAATACATCACCCGGCTCTGCCTCTTCAACCAGGTAGTAAGTAAAAGATGCCTGCGCACCGGATAGCTCATTTCCAAAAATATCAGGGATGTTGTTCACGGTTACGGTATAGGTTGTGCCCGAGTTCATTGAGCGATTGAGTATCAGATCGATGCTTGATCCGTTTACAACCTGAATATTATCAACACTTACGTTTCGATTGATGCTAAAATTCGAGGCTGAAATGGCAGAAAAGTCCAGCGATCCCGTAAAGCTTAGCCGCACCGTTTCCACGTCTACAAAATTTGCAGACAAAAGCTGGGGTCCATCATCGGGTTCAACCGTATTCTCATCACCGGGTGTTCCAAAAAGTTCATCAAGCGACTGCCCCCAGTTATTGATGTCATTAGCCGGTGCCTCGGTGCTCTTTCTCTCCAGGGAAACACCATCACCGCCCCACGTGGCCGGATCATAATCCACTGCCTCAATCAAATCACCATCAGTATCAATAAAACGGATTTGATCGGACGTTGTTAACGTAAATCCGGGAAAATCGGCCATCTCAAACCATGGCCCAGCTCCAAACAGACCCTCAAGCAGGGTACTGTTTTCAGTGATTACGACAAATCCACCGGGCTCAATGGGAATATCAAACTCGCTAATAGTACCGCCATTACTGCTGGCTCCTGCTTCCCGACGCAGCTCAAAATCCTTGAGTGTCAGGAATCGGTTAGAAATATTCTTTACCTCTACATATTTAGGATACCCTGAAGGTGGCCGATACATGAATTCGTTGATCACGATATCTCCGGGCTGGTACTCATCAAAACGGAAAAACTCAGCGGTAGAATTTTCTTCGATTAACCACTGTTCGGGAAGGCCGGGTACAAAGCTCTGAATATCGTTTACAACGACCTCAAAACTTCCGTTCTGAAACGGATCAGAAAAAGTAAGCCGAACCGTTTCCGAATCATCAAACTGAAAGCTTACCGGTGACGTACCGTCCCCAAGCTCAAAGTCGGATAAATTTACAGAACCCGTTGTGAGTGGCAGCGTGAACTGAACCAGTAGATCGGTTCCGTTTTCGACTTCAGCTGCGAGTATTCGGAATGGATTCTCAAATACAAAATTAAAGTTATCAGTGCCGGATACCTGATTGCCAAATATATCCTCAATATTTTGGTATGAAAATGTATACTCGAATTGATCTTCAAGCCTGTCTGCTAGTTCAAATTCAAGTGTTCGGGGGTCGTCAGTTTCATTTACTGCGGTCAAAGAGGCCCCATTATCGAGACTGTACGCTCCAAGATTTTGCCGCGAAGCCGCCGACAGTGTCCTTGAAAACGTGATTTCGAGAAGCCGGGGTGCCGTAAACGCTGCCGCAACGGCTTCGGGTGAATTTGTGGGAGCTGTTACGGTATTTGAAAGACCGGGTGACCCCGAAAGTATATCCTCTGATTCTGCCCAGTTATCACGAAATTCTGCCGATACATCAAAGTCAAAACGCTCCAGCGACACTTCATTTCCGCCCCAAAGTCCGGCATCATAGGTGAGAGCTTCAATGGTAGTTCCATCGTCTGATGCAAACTCAATTGTACTGGATGTTGTAAGATTCAGCGTTGGAAAATTATCAGCCTCCACAAAATTCCGATCCCCAAACTGTTCCTCAAAAACTGGAACACCCCGCGCAACTACCAGGAATTCTCCCGGCCCAATGGGTAGGTCGCTGCTTTCGCTAATGTTGAAACCGCTGATAGTGAAATCCCTGAGATTTAGCAGCTTGTTCGAGCGGTTAAAAATTTCAACATACTGAGGGCGATCGAATGTTGCCGTTCGCCACGCAATGGGAACCCGATAGTAAAACTCGCTTATTGCGAGATCCCCGGCTTCAAACTCATCAAAAAGGGAGAATTCGAGAGTGGTATTCGCTTCAATTTCCCAGTCTTGATTACTGACTACATCATTAATGATAAGTTCTCGCTCGCCCACCTCAACAGGACTACTATAGTTCAAACGAACAATATCTGTGGCCGGCTGCTGGATATTATCGGGTGAACCAAATCCCGTAATTACAAAATTCCCCGCATTAACTGTCTGCACATCTTGAGAAAAGGTAATTTCAAATTCTGAGCGGCTTAAAATTTCGAAATTTGTTACAAAAAATGGGTTCTCGAGGGTAAAATTAAAAGATGTATCACCTGCAATTGGCCACCCGTTGATGCTGTTACCGTTATTTTCAATATTCAGGGTATAATCTCCAAGGGGTAATGGATCATTTAAAACAAGGAAAAGCGTATTTGGGCTGCCGCTTCCATCATAATCGAGAGAAAGGGGAGTGATGGGGCCTCCACCCGCATCAGGTGAAATCTCAAAATCGGATGCGTTCCACGATGTTTCATCCGGCTCTTCAGTAAATTCGACCGCAATTCGGGAGGCGGTAACGGGTTCAACAGAAACAACATCAAAAGGATTGGAGACGGTGAAGTCAATTTCTGTGTTTGCGGGAATGACTCCTCCAAAAATATTTTCAACATCATTTATTTGCAGCGAATAATCGTTCTCTTCAAGGGTATTTGCAAAAGTAAGCAAAACAGAAAAATTATCACTTCCAGCATCAGCAGATAATGGTATACCAACTCCGTTATCCATATTAAAGTCAGACGCATCTACAGAAGTAAAGTCCAAGGGATAGTTAAACGATATTTCCAATTCAGTTGCACTATTCACGGAAGCCGATACAACATCAAACGGCTCAGAATTTTCTATGACGAAATCATCGAAATAATAGAGATTAGCGCGGGTTACCGTGTAGTCCAGATTCAGACCAAAATAATTTGAGGTGATATGAGTATTATCATTCACAGTCCCACTTAACACAGGAGTAGTTCCATATCCGGCGGACTCAAAAAGTCTCCATTCCCCGTCATCATCCCGCTCAACCCTTATTTGAAACCGTCCACCTCCGGAAAGATCTACTGAACCTTCAAGAATTTCCGTTTCTGAACCGTTCGTAAATCTAAAAAGCCGGAATTTATCATCAGATCCATTTGCACCTGTTCTAATAGCATATCCATTTACATCACCGTTTAAGTCGGAAATGTCTGACATTAGAAAAACAAACCCTCTGTTTGAATTGGATGGCGAGAAATCTTGCTCAATAAAAAACTCCCATGAACCGTAAGCTACCGACGAAGGGGTGCTTATTACGGTATTTCCCTCCTCCCCTGCATCCAGTCTCAAAAGCGTATTCCCGGCATCATCAAAAAACGTAAAATCATTTAAATCACCTGTCCAGGCCGGACTTTGCGAGAGATCTTCGTCTTCAAAATCATCTGTTAAAACAACTTGCTGGGCAAATAATTGAGCAGATGTAAATAAGAAAAGAAACGTAAATAGAGTCGAAAGCCGTTTTAATTTCACCACCATAGTAAAGAGTTACTTCCCGGATTTCTGATAACATAGCACTATTTGTGTAACGACTCAATAAATAATAGTGGCAGTTCAATACAACAAATAGCTTTAAAATAAATAGGGAGCTGTGGTTATCCGCCACAACCCCCGTTAGGACATCTTGAGAAACGTGCTCAATCGCTTCTCATTTCTCTTTGTTCGTGTTCTCATAGGTATGAACCAAGCCGAACAGATTCCTTACAAAAAAATTAAAATTTTTTAGTGGTTGTAAACATTTGATTTACGCCCCTGAATAATCTTTTGAAAAAGAATTATTGGTCAGATTCTCAACTATTTGAGCGCAAAAACCCAGCTCCTTAAACCATGAACTGTGTATCACTCATTTAATGGTTTTTGCTATTCCCACTTTCATTATGGCTCGGGCTATCAGACAAAAATCGTTTTTCTGCCTTTTGCTTACTTACAATAACATGAAACTGCAGAAATGGATTATCCGAAGTATCCCTTTTGAACCAGCAGTTCCGCGTTTAAAATAGCTCCGCCGGCTGCCCCGCGAATCGTATTGTGAGCCATGGCTACAAAACTGACATCGTTTACTTCAGCCTGGCGAACTCTGCCAACAGCGGTCTGCATTCCATTTTCACTATCGGCATGAAGGCGCGGCTGAGGATATCTCTCATCATCAAAAACCTGCAGCGGGTACTTTGGCGCTGACGGTAACCCAAGGTCACCAATCGGGCTTTTCCAGGATGCCATTGCTTTCCTTACTTCATCAAAATCTGAGGGTACATCCTTAAGCTTTACGTTCACTGAAAGCAGATGTCCGTTAATTACGGGTACACGTGTAGCTGTTGCGGTTACGGCAAAGCTTGCGTGTTCAATAGCATTATTTGATAATTTGCCCAGAAGTTTAAGCGGTTCTTGTCGAATCTTGGACTCCTCACCTCCAATAAATGGAACCACATTTCCAAGAATATCGAGGCTGGGCACACCAGGATAACCCGCTCCCGAAATGGCCTGCATCGATGTTACAATGACCGACTCAATTCCAAAATTTTCGTAGAGCGGCTTTAAACTCATCGTAAGCGGGATAGCCACACAGTTTGGATTTGTTACGATCCAGCCTTTGCCATCATTTGAGAAAGTTTGAGTTGATATCAGCTCTATATGCTCTGGATTCACTTCAGGAATTAGCAGAGGTACATTTGGATGTGTACGATAATTTTTTGCATTGCTGATAACGGGTATTCCAGATTCAGCAAAGTCCTTCTCAATATCGGTTGCTACAGAAGAGTCGAGCCCTGAAAAGACAAAATTGACATCTGTAAATTTTGAGGCTTCACAGGGTTTCACCACGATATTGGAGACGGATTCGGGGCGTGGAGTTAATTCAATCCAGTTTGCGGCTTCGTGATAGTGCTTGCCGGCCGACCTTTCTGAAGCTCCAAGTTCCGTGATAGTAAACCAGGGGTGATGTTCAAGAAGTCTGATGAATTTCTGTCCTACGGCTCCGGTTGCTCCTAAAATTCCGACGTTAAACTGTGGCATGGGGTTTAAAAACGTTTATTTCTGATTTTTGAGAAGCCTTAAAAATAGCAAATCATTTGGACAAACGATTCATCAAAGCTCAAAATTTTCCTATCTTTGATGGTTCAGTCCAATTCATAAAAATTTATATTCAAATTCCTTTTAGCTGATGTCTATCACACATATCGACAGTCTAGACAAAATTGTTTCCCTCTCAAAATCAAGAGGATTTATCTTTCAGTCATCCGAAATTTATGGCGGGCTCTCTGCCGTTTACGATTATGGACCCCTGGGTGTTGAGCTAAAAAGAAATATTCAGCAGGAATGGTGGAAAGCGATGACCCAGCACCACGATAATATTGTAGGGGTTGATGCAGCTATTTTTATGCATCCAAAGGTGTGGGAGGCCAGCGGGCACGTTGCCGGATTCAACGATCCCATGATTGATGACAAACAGTCGAAGAAAAGGTATCGGGCCGACATGCTGATCGAACAGCATATTTTAAAACTCCGGGATAAAGGAAAAGAAGATGAAGCTGACTCACTGCAGGAGAAACTCGACACCACGGGTACCCGAAAAGGCCTTTGTGAAGATCTGTACGAAATCATCATGGAGGAAGAGATACGCTCTCCCGACTCCGGAGCTTTTGACTGGACGGAAGTTCGACAATTTAATCTGATGTTTAAAACTCACTACGGCTCCACGTCATCGGGCGACGATGATGCCATATACCTGCGTCCGGAAACCGCACAGGGGATTTTTGTAAATTATAAAAATGTGCTCGATACTGCCCGTGTACAGGTACCTTTTGGAATTGCACAGATAGGAAAAGCATTCCGAAACGAAGTCGTAGCACGCCAGTTTGTATTTCGCATGCGGGAATTTGAACAGATGGAGATGCAGTATTTTGTTGAACCGGGTAATGATGAAGGTGAATATGATAAATGGCTCCAGACACGTCTCAACTGGCATAAGAGTATTGGAATTCGCGAGGAAAATCTGCGCGTAGCCCCTCATCCCGAGGACAAACTGGCCCACTACGCCCGCGCCGCAGCTGATATTCAGTACAAGTATCCTATTGGATGGCAAGAGGTTGAAGGAGTTCACAATCGCTCTGATTTTGATCTGAGCCAGCACCAGGAGTTCAGCGGTAAAAAGATGGAATATTATGATCAAAAAGAGCAAAAACGGTATGTGCCATATGTTATAGAGACCTCAGTTGGGCTTGACCGCACAACCCTGATGGTGCTCTGCGACGCCTATCGCGAAGAAGAGGTAGATGGTGAAAACCGAACCGTTCTTAAAATCCATCCAAAACTGGCGCCAACCAAAGTTGGAATCTTTCCGCTGATCAAAAAAGACAAGCTGCAAGACCTTGCCCACAAAATTGAAAAAGATTTACGGGGCGATTACAATGTTCTGTATGATGAATCCGGATCCATCGGAAAACGATATCGCAGACAGGATGAAGCCGGTACTCCTTTTTGCGTCACCGTTGATTTTGATGGTGTGGAATCTGACGGCCCAGATACCGTAACTGTGCGCTACAGGGACGATATGACGCAGGACCGTGTTGCTGTGGATCAGCTTTCAAATCTTATTCACGATAAAATGAGAAACTGGTCGACTGAATAATTTTAACAATTCGTGGCATACTATTTATATCAATTTTATAAAGAGTAGTGCCACGATATTCTCATTTAGCCGGTACTATTAAAGCCCCAGGGCAAACCCAATTCCCAGAAAAAAGGTCTCGCTTTCTGTGTCGTAGCCAAAATTGCCATCCAGCTGAATTCCGTTTTCTATGCTGATGGTCAACCCTCCCTCAATCCAGTGCTGTTCAAATTCATCAAAATAATTGCCGGCGTATCCAAGGAAGCCACCCACACTATTTGATATAGTAAAACCGGGAGTGAGCGTGAATAACCAGCGATCTTCCACATTTGGCGTTCTAAAACTATACCCAACATTTGATGAAATTGAGATCCGTTCTGAAAGGGCATAGTCCGTGAGAATACCTGCTGACGGAACGGCATCATCGTTGGTGAAGTTCTCAGATCCCACAGGTAAATTTACTTCAGTCAGCCCAGATATGTTCAGCCCTCTTTGAGTAGATATCAGTCTGAATTTTAGTCCAGCACCGATATCCTGGAACCCATCAACATATGCGCTTTCGCTCATTAATTCAGTCTCCATCCTTGAGTAAGACCCCAGCAGAGCTCTTACTTCTACATGATGACTCAACCCATATCGAAGTAACACCTGTCCAATGTCGTACTGCTCGGTACGCTCTGTACTGGTAAACTGAATGCCCGCTTCGATCCCAAGCATATTTTTTGGAGTGATAAATGAACCGTTACCAATACCGGGCCGATCAGACTGATAATTTTGAGCCATCGCTATTTGCGAACAAAAGAAAACAATAACTGCGGTAAAAAATAGTTTTTTCATCCTGCTATCTGAATTACAAAATTTGAAAATCGAGCGTCGTAACTAACGTAACTTCTACCTTTTTTCAAAGATAATTTGATCAAGAGTTTTCGATAACTATTTCTCACATGACAATAAATTATATGGAGGTTGGATCTTTAGCAATTTCAATTTATATTCATCGTAAATTTACGATTAAATAGGATCCTAATCTATGAGTGCTTTAATACAATCACCCGATCAAATCAAGCAAACTGTAAAAGAGAAGTATACCACAATCAGCAATCAGTCTGCCGAATCCTGCTGTGGCCCATCGGGTTGCTGCTCTCCAGAAAGTCCAGTTGACTACTCAATCTTTTCGGACGATTACTCAAAGCTGGATGGATACAGCCCTGATGCTGATCTAAAACTGGGGTGCGGGCTCCCCACAGAATATGCAAAAATGAAAGGGGGCGATACCGTTGTGGATTTAGGGTCTGGTGCCGGAAATGACGCCTTTATTGCCCGGCAGATTGTTGGCGAATCGGGAAAAGTCATTGGAATTGATATGACCGAAGCGATGATTCAACGGGCAACGTTGAACGCCATCAAACTGAAATATGATAATGTAGATTTCGTACTGGGCGATATCGAAGAGATTCCATTGGCAAACAACATTGCTGATGTTGTGGTTAGCAATTGTGTCCTTAACCTTGTCCCCGACAAAGAAAAAGCCTTCGCTGAAATTTACAGGATCTTAAAGCCGGGCGGACATTTTAGTATTTCCGATGTTGTAATTTCCGGGGAATTGCCAAATCAAATAAAAGAAGATGCCGAAATGTATGCCGGATGTGTTGCCGGTGCCATCGATGAAAATGATTATTTGAAAATTGTTCAGAAAACCGAATTTGAAAATATCACTGTACAAAAATTAAAAGAGATTCAGCTTCCGGATGAGATGCTCCTGAACTATCTTTCAGAAGAAGGACTCAGCCAATTCAGAAACTCCAAAGTTGGTATTTATAGTATGACTTTGTATGCGGAGAAAGGATAACCATTATCCCAGACCTGTCAGGTTTTGTAAACCTGACAGGTCTGGGTATAAACAACTTATTTAACCTATGATTCAAACCAACTCAATAAAACTTGACGACCCTGATATTAAGCGGTCAGCAGAAATCGCCAAGGCACTTGGGCACCCTGCAAGAGTAGCTATATTGAAAATTCTTGCTGCCAGAGATACCTGTTTCTGTGGTGATATAACGGAAATTTTACCCCTTGCTCAATCTACTGTATCACAACATTTGAAAGCCCTGAAAGAAGCCGGCCTGATTCAGGGAAATGTTGAAGGTGTGCGCACATGCTACTGCCTGAACCAGGAAGGAATAAAAGAGCTGAACAACCTACTTTCTGAGTTCTCAAGCGAACTGATTAAAACATGCTGCTAGTTCACCGCCAACTTTTTCATCTGTTCACTTTGTCGATCGCTACAATCAAGATATAACCGCATACCATGTACACCAAACTTCACAAGACTATCGACCTACTTATTCAACAATTCAACCACATTCCAAATAAAAGAAAAGTGCTGCTCAGGGAAGTAGCCGACTATATAGTCAGTGAACTGCATCAGAAAAAAAACGTGAAGCTGAATTTTATCTGTACTCACAACAGTCGGCGAAGTCATCTTGCCCAGATCTGGACACAAACCGCCGCCGCACACTACGGAATTGATGGTGTACAAACATATTCGGGCGGAACCGAAGCTACAGCTTTTAATCCCCGGGCTGTTGCCGCTGTTGAAAGGGCCGGATTTGATGTTAATAATCCGGGTGGAGACAATCCAAGATATAAAGTGAAATATGCAGAAGATGCCAAATCGATGATCTGCTTCTCAAAAACATTTGATGATGATTTTAATCCCGATACAAATTTTGCTGCGATCATGACCTGCTCTGATGCCGATGAAAACTGTCCATTTGTGCCCGGCGCTTCATTCCGAAAGGCGGTTACCTATCTCGATCCAAAGGAGTCTGACGGTACCGATCGGGAACAAGAAACCTATGACAAGCGATGCCACCAAATCGGTAGAGAGATGTTGTATTTGATGAGTTTAATTTAAGGCAAATCTCTCCATTCTTCTTCACTATGAATGGTTTGAATAAGTTCAGATGGGGTTAAATAGTGGTGTACCAAACTACCCGATCAGAGGACTGTTTATCCTTGAGTGAGCAGTATGATACTGTCCTTAAGAGCACCTACGGAATGGGTCATGTTGGCAGGAATATCCACTTCATCATACTGTTTTAAACGAATATCATCCTTTCCTTGGTGATAGATTACATCCCCTTCTAAAACCAGCAATTTTGTCGGGTGTTTGGCAGTATGTTCCTCGAGTTTCATTCCTTTATTAAATCCAAAAAGGAGCACTTTGAAAGCTTCTCCTTTATGGAATAATTTCGCTACCGGTTTATCCGATGTTTGAAGCTGAGCTTTTATTTCTTTTATAGTCATAACGAGCCCTTTCACTTGGTGTTCATCCTTTCTATCTGCGTTGAACGCTATTATCCTAAATCCTAAAACTGAACTAACAGCTGCTTGCCAGAGTTTTTACATGCCACACATACCGCCTGAGCAGCAACTGCCGCCTGAAGGAGGAGGAGTGTCATTTTTTGATCCTGTGAGGGCCATTCCGCTAAATACTTGCGTAAACTCTTTCGATCCGCAGCTTTCACATTTCAGCGAAGATACCATCTCCTGTTTTTTATCGTATGAAGAACGGAATTCTATCACTTCTCCGCATTCCGCGCATTTATATTCATATAGTGGCATATGAGAATTCGTTTTATTAGAGATTTTTTTTGATCCTAACCTACTCAGACCAAAACGGCTGGCCTGAGAATTGGAATGTTTTGTCTAAATATAGCAAAGATTTTGCAGAGTGTCTTCCCCATGCGTTCAGTACGAAATTCAAAAAAGATGATTTATTGGTTGGAAGTGCACTCTATTAATCGTAATTTTACGATGAAATAAATCTTACAAATACCCCTTTCATGAAAGACGTAAAAGAAAAAATATCAATTGAAGTTTTTGACCCTGCTATGTGCTGCAGTACCGGCGTGTGCGGACCCGATGTGGATGACGCACTTGCCGATTTCGCAAACGATGTGAAATGGCTGAAATCACAAGGTGTGAACGTGCATCGTTTCAACCTGGGTCAGGAACCGGAAGCATTCAAAATGAATCCACAAGTACTCTCAAGGCTGCAAAAGGGCGGTTCAGAGGTGTTGCCCATCATATTCGTTAACGGCGAAATTGTATCTGAAGGCGGTTATCCAGATCGCGAGTCACTTATACACTGGACAAAGAAGAACGGGCATGATAAAGTCGACTCAGAAAAAGAGAAACTAGCTGTTTCAGAAAACCTTTTTACAGAAAAAACTGAAATTCTGATTGCGATTGGAGCAGCGGTTGCAAGCGGTAATACCGAGGATTTGAAAATCATGTTTGAGCAAGGCTTAGAGTCAGGAATTTCAAAAGATGACCTGTCGAAAGCGATGCAAACCGGGCCCAATATTCGCCAAAAACCACTTACAGATATTGTTGAAACCGCTAATGAACTGCTGGGAGTACCATCAAATGGATGTGCACCGGGAAGCGGGTGTTGTTAGCAAAAATTCGCCTCTCAAGAGAGGACAGATGAAAGCGTGTTCAGCATGCATCGAAGCACACCCGAAAACAGACCCCTTGCCTGAATGAATGACGCATCACGTTTTCATTCAACCTTTTCCCCTTTTTAGATGGGATTCACTATCAAGAAATTTCAAAACATTCACACTACTACCATGAAAAATCTACCGCAGATCACACCCTACATATTTTTCACCGGCAAAGGCGGTGTTGGTAAAACATCACTTGCAAGCGCAACGGCCGTTAAGCTAGCGGACGAAGGAAAATCTGTATTACTGATTAGTACCGATCCCGCATCCAACCTAAAAGAAGTTCTAGAAACCAGGATTACCGAAAAGATAACTCCTGTTAACGGATTGAAGAATCTTCATGCGGTCAATATCGACCCCGAACTATCGGCTGAGGAGTACCGAAACCGGGTCACATCACCCATGGAGGGAATACTGCCTGAAGAAGAGATCAACAAAATCAGAGAAGAGCTGTCTGGGGCATGTACAACAGAAATTGCCGCTTTTGATGAATTTGCCCGCTACGTTGCCGGCGACGGTGAGGAACAGCCATACGATGTGCTCATTTTTGACACCGCTCCCACGGGACACACTCTGCGCCTGCTGGAACTTCCGGCTGCATGGAGCGATTATATTGAGTCGAACCCGGATGGTGCCTCCTGTATCGGTCCTTCATCAGCACTTCAAACCAGCCAGAAACGCTATCAAAAAGTGGTTGACCGCCTGAAGGATAAAGATGCTACGACCATTTATCTCGTCAGTCGCCCGGATGGGCCTGCACTACGTGAGGCGGACCGTTCAGGAAAAGAACTTGCAGAGATGGGGCTGGAAAATCAGATTTTACTTATTAACGGTTATTTTGAAACGGTGGATGATACCGACCCGTTTGCAAGAAAGATGCAGGAGATGGCAGACAGAACGTTAAAAAACATGCCACCACGCCTCAAAGAAATGAACCGTGTCGTTTTTCCGCTCAGGCCTTACAACATTCTCGGTATTGATAAGCTGAGAAAAGTGTTTGAACCGCTGGATACTGATGAGATTAAAGAGGATTACGGATCTATACCGTCGGAAGATTATAAAAGTGATTTTCCCGGTATTGAAGAGATGGTTACAGATATTATCGGTGAAAAAGATCGTGGTTTGGTGATGACAATGGGTAAAGGCGGTGTTGGTAAAACAACCCTTGCGGCGGCCATCGCCATCAGACTTGCCCAAAAGGGTTACCCAGTTCACCTCACAACGACTGATCCGGCAGCCCATCTGCTCGATCATATCGGTGACTTATCACTACCTGAACAGTTAAGCGTTGACAGAATTGATCCTCACGCCGAAAAACAAGCCTATATTGAAAAAGTTCTGCAACAGCGCGGAAAAAATAAGACTGAGGAGGAACTGAAACTGCTTCGGGAAGATCTGGAATCGCCATGTACCGAAGAGGTAGCCGTGTTTCAGGCGTTTTCCAAAGCGATTCATAAAGCGAAAAGACAGTTTGTAGTGATGGACACCGCTCCCACGGGACATACCCTGCTGTTGCTTGATACGACCGGTAGCTATCACAGGGAGGTACTCCGAAATACCAACATGGATGCAGACAAACTCAAAACACCATACATGTTTTTGCAGGATCCTGATTACGCCAAATTACTGATTGTTACACTTCCGGAGACAACGCCAATAACAGAAGCTGCAAAACTACAGGATGATCTGCGCAGATCGGGTATTGAGCCCTACGCATGGATTGCCAACCAAAGTATGTCTGCTTCAAAAATCATGGATCCGCTCCTGAAGCTGCGAGCTGAAGCTGAAATCCCTTTGCTGCAAAAAACAGAGAGAGAACACGCACGAAAACTTTACGCCCTTCCATGGATATCCGAGGAAAATATCCTGGAGGAGATGATAGCTGAACCGGCGGCCATCTCGTCTTCTCATTAGAACGGAACCGGAACCCAGGCGCTGGATTCAAAAATGTCAGCAAGGTAAAATAACACAATCAGGAAGGTACCGCACACAATGGCAAATGCGGGCGGGTCAAGATGCGTGTCGGCATGGGAGTAAAAAATTCTCTGAAGCAGTTCGCCAAATATGGCTGCAATCAACCCAAAAAGTGCTCCAAGAATAAGCAGACCCGCGAGTGCATGTTCTCCGGTAGCACCTCCGGTTGCTGCAACCACGGCCGTACTTCCTACCAATGAGATATGGTGAGTTACCGGTATGCGCTCCACTCCAAGGTTTAAAAACAGAAGCGTTGCCGCGCTTATACCAAATGGCAAGAATACACTGCCTGTTTCCACCGTAATAAATGCGGCCAAAATTCCTACAATAGCCCCTAGAAAACTGACCTCACCCCACTTGTATTGATGTCCCAACCACGGCTCAACTAAAAGCCGCTCAGAATGTTTCGATCGCTTCTCTTCTTTTGCGAAGGGCTCCATATTCAGCAGACCCCGCTTAGCTTTGCCGATCATATCGTATTTAAATACCAATCTGTGAACAAAAGCCGAAAGAACTACCGCAATAGCTATGGGATCCCAGGGTAGTGAAAAAATAGTAGAAAGCGTTGTAATCCAATATCCTAATATTCCAAATAATCCTCCAACAAGCAGCACATCTGGCTTCAAGCCCTGGGCAAAGGCGATATTTTTGGCCTCATGGTAGGGAAATCCCGTGTCCATGTATCCTTTTTCTGCAGAGTATGCCGAAGCTGCCGCCCCTGCTGCGAAACTAATATGTGGGCCAAACACCGGGCCAAAAGCAATCTGACCCGTTATCGCTGCAGAATTAATTGAGTCGGGATCAAGCCCCATCAGCCCGGAATAATCACCGCTTAAAACTTTGACTCCTTCACCCAGCATTACCAAAAATCCTGTAAAAACAAACGCGGGCAGTGCTCCCAGCGCAGCGCCAAAGGCACCACCTGCAAACGCTGCGATAATCATCCCAAGCATCCATAATTCTGAAAATTCTCCCATATTTTCTCCATATTTTTTGAATGATTAAACCTAATTAATAAAACCAATTTCAGAATGAAAATACAAATCTGGTCCATTTATCAATGAACCTATCTTTCTGATATATTTTGGGTTAAACAGTCTTATACCGAATGAATAAGTCATCAATTTCATCCTGATAAATGATCCCCTCCCCTGCAGGCTCACTCCTTTCACTAATAAATTGTCCATACGGTACAAGCGCCCGATCGAAATAGCTAAAAAGGAAATCTGCTACCGACATAAAATACCTATTTTGAAATTGCGTTCTGCTTCCCTGTATGCACTGGACCAGCATATATACAAGGTCTGGTGATTTTCCTTTGAACCATTTTTCTATCAACATATACAAATCAACATTTTTTATATGCTTCAAAGACTCATTGTTAAAAAAATAGCGCTTTGGAGCCAAATTTCGTGTAAGCTGCAGCGGCAAGTGTAGCGGGTCTGATTTACCACGACCCGCCAACCAAAGTAAGCGCAGAAGATGGCCCAGATGGATTCGAACCTTTCTGTGACCTTTAAAACAGCCAAATAACTGAGCTTCCAGAATTGAGTGACGACGTGCAGAAAGTTCATCTGGTTTACTTCGGTGATCGGAAAAGCCTCTCAAAGACACAGCCGGACGCATTGAATACTCCAGGCCAAATCCACTGCTCGTCTTGTAAAAGATGATAAAGTAATAGGTTTCAATATGTTTGTTCTGATGATTATACTCCGGCCGATTTTTCCGTATGCACTTATTTTCGGCCAGCAGGGCTTCTTTTTCCGAGCTAAGCACCTCGTATTCGAATCTATGAATACTTCTTATAAGCTTTGCTTCTTTACGTGTTGTTTTTCCGGGAGATGCTCGTTTATAAGTGAACAGCCTTTTTCGTAGATTTTTCGCCTTTCCCACATAAAGCAGCGTATCATCAATGTCATAAAAACGGTATATCCCCGGCTGTTGGGGAATATCAGCAAACTGATCCATGCCAAGTTTATTTTCAAGAAATGGTGTTGATGGAAATAGCTGCAATTTTGAATAACTCAACGTTAATGATTGATCATTTTTTTGATAATACATCGGGTCACTGACACCTTATGTCATACGTAGAATCTTGAAATTTCAGTCCTGTCACGTTTCGTAAACCAGACAGGACTAATTACAGGTGAACATTATGACCCTTTGCTGAGTTATATAACCAGATATGAAAATTTCAAAACTCACATCGCTCTCAGAACGGATTTTTCGCACATTTTTCAATCCCGTACTTAAACAGCGACTTGAGATCATTACGCTTTACGTAGCCTCGGCAGGTTTCCTGGTACATCTTGCCATTGTTTTTCTTCACATGTACGGTTTTTTCACCGTCCATCCCCAGGTGGAGCGGCTGATTTCGAGCCCTATTGCAGCCATTTATACACCATTCTCCTTCATCCTCATTTACGAGGTCTACCTGCTGATCTATTACCTCCCCCGCTCTTTTTCTATTGCCATTGCCAAGCAGTACGAAATTATTTCACTCATTTTGATTCGCAGAATATTTAAAGATATTTCGAATCTTGACCTTGATAACAACCCGGTTTTTGTAGCAGAAAACTTAAATTTGCTATACGATATCATCGGTTTTATTCTCCTATTCTTCCTGATTTTTTTATTCCGCTATATGCTCGTACGAAGAACAGAGCGACCCGTTAATCAAAATATTGAGGGTTTTATCGTTTTTAAGAAGGTAATTTGTTCTGCACTTGTGCCTATTCTCATCATACTATCGATCTATAGTTTCGTTAACTGGGTAATTGAATTAAACCAGCTTAATCTAGGTCTGATCTCTACAGTCCGCGATTTTAATAATATTTTCTATAACGAATTTTTCACTGCGCTGATTATTGTAGATGTGCTGATCCTGGTTGCCTCATTCCGCTATACGGATCGCTACAGTCTCCTTATACGAAATACCGGTTTTGTGATCACAACTGTACTTATTCGACTCTCTTTTTCTGTTTACGGCCTCGCAAATGTTTTACTTTTGATCTCTGGAGTAGCTTTTGGTGTCATCATTCTATACATCTACACGCTTTATGATAGTATCGACAAAGGTGACCGAACCAAAGAGAGCTATTCATATTTGTAAGCTTCTTTAAACATGGTATGAGCTGACAGAAATTTCAGGAAGATTGAAGCTGAAGCTTCTGACTTTGAGCCGAGATTCATTTAAGTTACATGAACGACTTTCTGTAATTCCAGCAGATAAAATGAATATCTGTTCATCTATTCACCAAAAACAAATTCACCATGAAGTACAACTCTTTCATCAATAACTCCCCGAAAGTTTCAGAAGTAGGCCTTGGAGCCTGGCAGCTTGGAGAAAATACCGGCTGGGATAGTTTGAGTGAAAAAGAAGCCATTGATCTGGTCAAAAAATCACTTGACCTGGGAGTCAATTTTTTTGATACCGCCCCAAACTACGGCCTGGGAACCAGCGAAACCCGTCTGGGCAAGGCACTGAAAAACACTGATCGGGACTCCATCGTCATCAACACCAAATTTGGACACAGCGTCTCAGGAGAGCTTAACTTCAGTTCCGACTCTATCCGCGAATCGCTGGAGGGAAGCCTGCGCCGGCTAAAGGTCGATTTTGTGGACTCCTTTATTATTCACAGTCCTCCTTTTGAAATTTTAGATGGGTCAAAAAATGATCATTACGATATCCTGGAAAGGTTGAAAGACGAGGGAAAGATCAGGGCCTATGGTGCATCAGTTGACACCCCCGAAGAGATGAAGCTGTTTATGAATACCACATCAGGAAAAGTGATAGAGGCTTTTTTTAATATCCTTCACCAGGAGACGGTCGCTGCATTTCCAATGGCCAAAGAAAAAGGGGTTAAAATCATTGCCAAAATTCCACTCGACTCCGGCTGGCTCTCGGGTAAATATGACGAAACGAGCAAATTTACCGACATCAGGGAAAGGTGGACCCGGGAGGATATCCAAACCCGTTCAGGATTGGTCCGTCAGTTAAAAAAGCTTGTGGGCGAGGATAGAGATCTGGCTCAAACCGCCATAGCGTTTTGCGCAGCCTACGATGCTGTAGCAACGGTGATTCCCGGCAACAAAAATCTTTTACAGCTAAAACAGAATATGGAGAGTGTAAAGCATCCGCTTCCGGATGAACTGATTGAACAACTTGAGAGCTTTTACAGGGATGAGGTAAAGCATCTTAACTTACCCTGGTAGCATTTTTGAAGTTCTTCTGACCCGTAATCAGTTTCTGGATTGTGATTGATTTTAAAACCAAAAAGCCATTCTTCACTGTTGCTTGCATGAAGCATGGAATCTGACGATTTATAGCGTCTTTTTTACAACCAGATCATGAAGGCTAGAAGGTTTACAAGGTAGTGATGTCATTCTGTAACATGAGCCACCAACCGGAGCGGAGCTCCGCTGCCATCTTTTATCTTCATGGGGAGAGCAATAACAAATGCACTTTTTGGAGGCAGCAGATCGAGATTTGCCACATTTTCAAACCCTGGTATATTTTGCTCAAACAGAATTTGGTGTGTCTCAAACTGAACCGATTTTCCGTAATCGAGGCTGGGTGTATCTAAGCCTACAGCCTTTACGCTTCTGTTCTCCACGAGCCAATTCGCCGTGTCGGGATGAATACCCGGAAAACTTAGTTCAGCAACGCCCTCATCTCCTTTTATATCCGTTCCCAAATAGCTCACCGCATCCGGCCAATAGGCTGCAAATCCCGTATTGAATAGTACGATGGAACCTTCCTGCAGCTCTCCGTTTTCCTGTTCCCAGGCGGTGATGTCCTCAGTCTGAATCTGGTAGTCCCGGTTTTCAGCAACCTTTTCCTTTACATTAATGACGGCTGCCCTCCCGGTTAACTGATCAATGGAGAGTTCTTCAACGGTCTGCCGGTTCTCAAAAAAATGAATCGGGGCATCCAGGTGAGTTCCGCCATGTTCTGCCGAGCGAAATTCGTACGATTCGTAATAGAATCCGGCATCGGTTGTTCCAACAAACACGGTGTCGAGCTGAAATGGATTGGATGTGGGCCAGTAGAGCGTTTCATCTGAATATTCGTGAGTAAGATCGACCCACGTGCCCTCTTCCCACTCTGCACGTTGTTCAGTTACACAAGCGGTAAGCATCCAAATAATGGTGATAAAGAAGAGAATTCTTCGGGTATTCATGGCGGGTACCTTTTAAATAAGAGTTTCTATTTAAATCTATTAACCGAATACCAGTGAAAGATGCAAGCTATTCCCTTGTATTTCCAAGGTTTTTGAAGTCGCCGCCTGTGGGTTGCTGAAATATTCGTATCCCAAATTCCGGAGCTACGGAGAGAAGATGATCTAAAATATCGGCCTGAATTCCTTCGTACTCGGCCCATACCGTAGTTTTCGTGAAGGTGTAAATCTCCAGTGGAAGTCCGTGTTCACCCGGCGCGAGCTGACGCACCATCAACCCCATATCGGTTTTGATACCGGGATGATTTCGTAAGTACTCCTGAATATATGCTCGGTAAGTTCCAATATTGGTGAGCCAGCGGCCATTTGTAAGAGTTGAAGAACTGTGTAAAAGATGGTCGCGATTATAGCTGTGAACCTGCTCCATCTTATTGCTGATATACTCTTTGAGAACATGAGAATTTTTAAGATGCTCAATTTCCCTCCACTTAAGAAAACGAATAGATGAAATATCAATATTCAGAGATCGCTTTATGCGTCGTCCGCCACTCTCTTTCATTCCGCGCCAGTTCTGGAAACTGTGCTCCAGAAATTTATGTGTAGGAATAACGGTAATGGTTTTATCAAAATTTTGAACCCGTACGGTATTCAGCGCAATATCAATCACATCTCCATCTGCACTAAATTGTGGCATGGAGATCCAGTCACCTACACGTATCAGATCGTTGTTGGTAAGCTGCACGCTTGCAACCAGAGAGAGAAGTGTATCGCGAAAAAGAAGCAGAATAACAGCCATGATGGCACCAATTCCGCTCAGAAAATACCAGGGCGACTTATCGGCCAGGCTCGAAATGATAAAGAAACCTGTGAGCACATATACAATCACTTTACCAAGCTGTATATAACTCTTTATCGGGGTCTGATTCTCCACCGGACGCATGAGATAGAGCGTATGAGCAGATGAAAGAAGCGCATCAAATACCCTGGCGCCCACAAGCAGCATAGAAGCAGCTGTTATTCGGATAACAAATTCTGACAGTGCTGATTGCACATCAGGAAACAGGCCCAAGCCGTTATAGATAATTAATAACGGAACAAGAAAGAGAGCTCTCTGGGGAAGCTTGTGCTTTAAAATAACGGCATACCACTCCGTTGCTGTGCGCTCATCAAGCTTAATAAGCAGCTTTACAATCCAAAATCGGATAATGAGGTGTACAACTGTCGACAGCAAAATAATGATGACAAGCGCAATGGCCTCAAGCGTATAGGTACTTTGCAGCTCGGCCGGTAATAGATCGGCGATATCTCTCAGAATTTGGCTTTGAGCAAAAAACAGAATCATCTGCAACATGAGAAAAGGTGTTATAACTAACTGCTGTTAAAGATCACCGTTTAATGAATTCAGCCAGCCCGAAATGGCCTGTAGAAATCCGTCTGTGAACTCCCTTTCAAGAATTCCATACTCGGTGGGCATACCCGTTTCGGCCTCTTGAAAAAGGTGATTGGCACCCGGAATAATCACCGACTGTAGCTGAATGTCACTTTCGCTTTGAATTTGAAGTGATCTGTCGAAGTTAAGATCCGCTACAACCTGTTTATCTTTCTCACCAAAAATGGCAAGCTGCGGTATTTCCAGCTTCGTAACGAGCGAATCGGGTTCAATTTCAATTAATGATTTAAACCAGCGGCTTTTGGCCGAAGCCAGCTGTCGCCTTACCTGGCTTTCTATAAACGAGTCCATATTGCCAAGCGCTTCACGCTGTTTTTCAGGCAGTTGTTGAATCTGAAGCTCCAGACGCTCAGATAAATCACTTTCAATCTCATCCCAACCCGATCCTTCCCGAACTACTTCGTAGATTCTCTGTTGAAAGGCTAGATTTTGTTCAATGACGCGCTCAGAAAGATCATTTGCCGCTGATAGTGCTCGAATTTGCTGATTTATAATAATATCACCTGAAAAGAAAGGAGACGCTAAATATATGATTCCGTCAACAGCTGTTGTTTGTGCGGCCAAAGAAGCTACAAGCCCGCCCTGACTGTGGCCTGCGAGTATAACCTTTGGAAAGCGTTCACCGTAGTTGTTTCGAAAGTATTCAACCACATTCGAAAGATCTGTAGCCAATTCAGCGAGAGTTGCATCAGCTTTTCCGGATGACTGACCGACGCCTCTGTCGTCGTACCTAAATGTTGGATAGCCTTCCCGGTATAGCTGCTTTGATAGCTCTCCAAACACACGAAAACCTGCTACATTTTCATCCCTCATTTGAGATCCTGAGCCTGAAATAAGAATGACAAGTGGACTGGGATTTTGCGTCAGAATTAAACTACCACCAATTTCACCGGCATCTGTGGGGATAACCAAATCTTGTTCAGGAAGTTCTGTTGCCACACCGTTCGATAAATTCTTTTTCACCAGATAAAAAGGGTATTCGCCTCCCATCTGTTCAAAACGTCCGTCAATACGTGTACTGTTCTCAATTTTATCAGCGCGAAATACGGCAACACCAGTACCTGTTTGAAACTGAAAGATCAAGGAATCTGCAGTTGCTGTAAGAACCTCAACGGGTAAATTAAATGCCTGCTGTTGGGGAATATCCAGAGATCCATCCATTTCGCCATCCGTATACGAAAAAGTAATTCGTATGCCGAGCTCCTGGCTATTTACAATAATGGCACCTTCCCAGTATCCCTCATATAAATCCACATGGGCTGTGTTAGCGGGGCTTAAAGCAAACAGAAAACAAAAATAGAGAAGGTATGTAATCATGTAATTGTTAAAGAGATAAGAAAGAATGCTGGATTATCTGTAGGTGATGCAAAAATATCATATAACCCACCCATTTGCCAATGAATTTCTTCTCTTTCAGTGTTTTGAGAAAATATTTCTAAATCTCTCCTATCTTGTCTTATTCTCCTGTCTGAATCTCTCAATAAAAAAAAATATTCTAATAAATAAAAAACCCGGCTTCATAACCGGGTTCTTTATCTAAAAATCTGATTTGCTTTTTTACATGTCTGGGTTTGCAATACCGATTACTCCACATCCCAATCTTGGTCCGGCGGCACCTGTTGGCTGAGTAACAAGATCGTCCTCACCTGCGTGTACGATCACACCGTATCCAACGATGGAGTTTTCGCCGGAAAGCGATAGCATTGGATCTACAAAATCGACTGTAGCTACGCCATCTTCATTCGACGGAAGATTTCCGAGATCACCAATATGACGTTCATCATCAGTTGGCGCACCATGCTCCATGCCTTCCGGATTGTAATGTCCACCGGCTGATGTTCCGTCAGCTGCTCGGCAATCTCCATATTCATGAATATGAAAGCCATGCAGGGTTTGAGAGCCCAGACCAGATACTTCGGCCTCTACTCTTACTCCCTCTTCAGTTTCTGTAAACATAACTGTGCCCTGAATTGAGTTGCCTTCTGTAGGGTGAATAACGGCTGTTGCCACTTCCGTCTCAGGTCCCTGATAAACAACTGTCGTCTCTTCCGATTCTTGCTGTTGAGCGCATGACATCAGCATAAAAGCGATGAATACTGTTGACAATAGTGATTTCATTATTCTAAAAATTTATTTGAGGTTATATTAATTAAACAGTGATGAAAGTATAGACATTCATTAACTGAACCAAAAAAAATGATTAAAGGTAAATTGTGCTCCAATCGGCGATGATGGCTCCTGCATAGTGGCTGTATTTTTGATCCGTCAACAGGTGATCGGCTTCATCCAGTGAAATAAAACTTTTGGGATGCATTGCTTTCGTGTAAATATGGGCCGCGTTATCAATACCAACCGTATCGTCAATGGGGGCATGCATCACCAAAAGAGCTCGGTCCAGATTTTTTATATAGTTATCCATTTTTACTTCAGCAAGATCATCCAAAAATTGTTTCTTTACTTTGAACGGTCGGCCTGCAAGTCGTACCATGGCTTCTCCGGTTCGCTCAATCTCCTCCTTTTTCGATTCAAAATGGCGTTCCACATGCCCGGGGTCAGACGGTGCTCCAATTGTAACGACTGCCTTTACGGCTTCCATTCGATGAGATGCCTGCAAAACTGCTGCACCACCCAACGAATGTCCTATCAGGATAGAAGGTGCAGATCCTCGTTTTTCCATAAACTCGTATGCAGCAACAAGATCATCAACATTGGAGCTGAAATTTGTATTCGAGAAATCACCCTCACTCTCACCGAGACCAGTAAAATCGAACCTCAAAGTTTCAACTCCTTCTGCGGCGAGCGCCTTTGTAATATTCCCTACAGCTTTTAAATTTTTCGAGCATGTAAAACAGTGGGCAAAAAGCGCACATGCTTTCGTTTCCGATTCGGGTTTGTCAATTCTACCCGCCAACATTTCGCCCATTGCTCCTTTAAACTCGATTTTTTCTGAATTCATAATTCACCTTTGCTAGTCAACGTTTTCTAATTAAGAAAGAGATATTATTCACCTACATAATCACATAAGATTAGCTTTCGATCCGGGCCATTTTAAACTCTTTAATCAAAGATTCATCAATCATACTACTTTTTGGGGCTGATGTATCCTTATGAGTCCTGCTGCTCCGGCAGCTGGCGTGGATTTCCCTTAGTTCTCCCTCGCTATTGAGTGGGCTAATATATTCCGGTTTCATTCCACCTCCGGGCATTATGATGATATCCTCACCCGCACGATTCAGAAGCATACGAAGCCGCTCTATTCCATGGCCAACATCCGGCTGCTGTCCTGATGTTAATATCCGTTTAAATCCCAGCTTTTTTATTTCTTCCAGTGCTGTAAACGGCTCATGAACCTCATCAAAGGCTCTGTGAAATGTACACGGTAAATCTCCCGCAAGCTTGATAAGCTTTTTACAAGCCTTCGTGTTCACAGTTCTATCTGAATTGAGTATTCCAAAAACAAAACCATCTGCACCTGATGATTGAAGCACTTTCAGATCCTCGGCCATTACGTCCAGATCAAGATTTGAGTAGTTAAAGTTGCCGCCTACAGGACGAAGCATAACAAAAACCGGGATATTGACATACTTCTTTATCACATTCAAGAGTCCTGCACCGGGTGTTAGGCCCCCTTCTCTGTACGACGCACAAAGTTCTAGTCTGTCGGCACCGTTTTGAGCCGCGATAACTGCATCATCCGCACTAAAAACCGGTATTTCAAGTGAAATTGATAATTTAGCCATTGAGATTTTGAATAATTTCTATTGAATTGAATTTGCCAGGATTTACGATAAATGAAATACGAATTTAGTCTAGCTCCTCCCCGGGATCCCAAAAGTGCTTATCAATATCAACGGTGTATTCCTCTGTAAAATCTACCCCTTCCTGATCAAGACGCTCTCGCATTGCATCCCCGGGAAAGTATGCACGTCCCGTAAGCTGTCCTAATCGGTTAACCACCCGGTGTGCTGGATACTCCTCGCCGTCTTTACTATTAAGCAGGTTATTTAAAGCATAGCCAACCATTCTGGCGCCGGATCGAACGCCAAGATATCCGGCAATACTACCATATGTAGTCACTTTTCCTGGAGGTATTTCAGCAACAACATCGTACACTTTCTGATAAAAGTCGTTCTTATCCATTAGCCCATTTTTCTTAAACTTTTCTACATTTCTTCACATCGATGGTAATACTTCCCAAATGCCAAAAAAGGTATGTAAATCGCCTCATCTTAGAAAGGTACCGAGGCACGAACCCGATAATATAGATCATAGTCTGCATCTGTAAACAGCTCCCGGGCTGGCTGACCAATACCGATCGAATGAGCAATGTTTATCCCAAACAGCTTTATTGAATTCTTAAGCTCGGCTCCTGCTCCCCAGCGCTCTTCCCGCCCCAATGTATTATTCTCAAGGCGTGCATTCCAAACTACACCTGCATCCGTAAATATAGCAAGGGATGTTGCTCCTAAGTCTGCGACACCCAAAATGGTGGTTTCGAGCGAAGGCAAAAAGGGAATCCGATACTCAAGGCTTGCAAATGCAACTTTATCACCGGCAACGAATTCACGATATCCACGCACTCGCTCTGCCTCACTGAACAGTTCAAGCGGCACTTCTCCCGGCAATACCAGGCTAACATTATCATAGCGAGAAAACCCAATAAAATTTTGAGGAAGCGGAGTTCCCCACTGCTGCTGGTATCGTCCATGCAGATAAAATCTCTGAAGACCCAACCCCGGAAAAACAGTGTATGCGCCAATATCGGCGGTTGCGTATCGCACATCCGAACCAAGAACTTTCTCAGCGGCCGTGATTAGTGAGCGTACACCCCATCCATCAAGCGGATGGATGACATTGTTTTTCCACGGTCGCTGTTTTTTTATTGCCATACCGAGTGTCAAATCGGTTTGCCTGGCCCGCTCTGGAGATGGGAGTAAGAACGAATTGGAAAAACGATCTCTGTCAAAAGGACACACTAAAACGTGTCTCAACCGTGCAAATACAGACCCTGATCGATATGGTGCATCAAATGCATCAATTGGAAGATTCATGCCAATATCTACACCAATTAACTCTTCAACCAGAAATTCATCCCCATAGAAAAAAGCACTGCCCGGTGTTTTGTAAATCGAGGCTGTTATGGTCGGGTATAGTTGATTGTTGATATAGCTCAGCAAGCCGTAGGATTGATCTGTATCGCCGAATGAGAAAATACCTGATCCTGCAAAGATGTGCTTACCAAGAGGTTCTGTCCAGCCCGTGGTCCCAAAGAGCCCCCAGTTATCCGCATCAGTGAAATATGGAAGCAAAATGGTTGATGCATGGGTAATATTTTTAAAGCTTTGATAGGGATACCTTTTTTGTACAATATCGACGTCTGGTTCAATATTTATCGGAATGAAATTGGGAGGCTGTTTATCCTTCCAGCTAGAATAGGCTTTAGGTACATTGTTTTCCTGTTCAAAAGGTTGACGGTTGGCATCCACCCAAAAAACCTGATCCTTCCGTTTTGTTTCGCTCGCTTTTATCAAAAGTTTTTCACTATCGGTACTGTCCGATTCCTGCATCCAGGCATATGCCTCTCCACCCGTAAACAAATTTGTTATCCGCAACTCCTCGCCGGAATCGAAATCGTATATAAAAACATTGGGTACATCGTCTCTTAGTGATGTATAGGCGATTTTCTTTCCATCAGGGCTGAGCACAAATTTTCGATTATCTAAATCATCAGTATCAAGTACCGTTTCTGAACTGCTTTGAGCATTTACCATCACCATATTTCTGTTCCCGGAATCATCAAACCTTTGAAACAGCCAGCTATTTTGGGAATCCACCCAAACAAGGTCAATAAGCTGCACATCATTTTGATAGTTTGTGATGCGCTCTTCTTCACCAGTCTGCAGGTTTAATGAAAACAGATTACCGGTACCATTTTCGTTTACGATGTAGCTAATAAATCCATTCTTATCTCCCTCAGCAGGATACATGGCTCTTCTGCTGTGTGTAATCCTGGTTTCTTTTCCCGACTCTCGATCGTACCGAAATATGTCGTTCAACAGCGAAGAATTCACCCCTCTTACAGTTTTTGAGTAGTAAATATATTTCCCGTTTTTACTCCAGCTTATATCAGAGTTGATGCCTCCTTCAGCCACTATATTTACCATTCTTGTAGAATCGTTCTTCACGATATACAGTCTTCGAACAGGCCTGTCGAGCGAGCTTAGAGAAAGTGCCGCGATCAGGCTATCGCCCGGACTCAGTGCCATATCATAATAGAATTGTCCGGGTATCTGAAAAGGCTTTGAATTTAGTGAGTCGGTTCGCTCCATTTGGGAAGCCAGCGTATTGTAATACACGTTCATGTGTTTTCGCCAATCTTCATAAAATGCGGAGTATCCACCTTCTACAACGGTTTCAAACGCTTCATAAAAGTCATGAACCTCAAAAAACCCAAGCAATTTTTCGCGATGGGAAAGCAGGTTTACAAGAGTACTGTCTCCATATTTTTCAGTAAAATATCTAAGCTGTGCATTCCCCGATGCGTACATCAGACGCCCGTTCTCAATCGACTGACCATCGTTAAAATTGGGTCGGCTATCAAAGATAGCTTTTCGCAGCCAGCGGTCTCCCCTTTGCGAATCCCAATACTCCGTTTGGTATTGGGCAAGCCCTTCCGTCCAAAAACGCGGCAGCGGTTCAGCTACGAGGTAATTCAGAAGCGCCAGATCTGACCATACCGCTTTGAAATGAAAAATGTGCCCCAGTTCATGTGCAATCACTTTCCTGAGCCATTTTGCATCCCCGGTCCATGTATCGGCATATTCATTCAGATTTACCCAAATCATCGTGTACCCTTTTCCAATTGGATTCGCAAAGCCGTTTACAATTTCATCTTCATCGGACAAATAGACTCTGATTTTCTTGTCGAACTCAACATCCAGGTTTTGTGAAAGGGCTTTATACGACTCCTCTGCGATTGTTGCCGCAAGGGGTTCAATATCGGCGATTCTTTGTGGATAGATGATCTGAAAATGTTCCGTTTCAGCAACCTGCCACTCTAAATGTGGATGATTTCGGCCGTTCAGTGAGTTAAAACCCTGACCGTAGAGAAGAGAGTGTTCCACCAGCAGAAACGCCATCAAGAAAATCAAACACACGTACCCGTTTGGTGAAATCCTTTTTTTTATACGAAGTTGCATGCCTGAATAATCATTTCTAAATGGGTTTGCATCTATGATGTGAAACAATGATTTAATGGTTTTTTAAAAATCTATCAATGTATTGAATTACAACAGTTCGAAGTATTTTATTTAAAATCCAATTCTTAATGTGCTTCATTCAACGAAGAAATGAAAAAATAGTTATTCAAACGTACAGATTTCTTCATCACGTTCGTCTTACAGATTCAACAGCTTCTGTTTATGATTTCTGATATCATAAACGGATCTTTTCATTTGATTGTTGATCATTTCTGCAAATAATAAACCACAGGTTCACAAAATATTTAATATGGCAACATCCTGGACATTAAAATCCAAGCCCCCGCACGACTGGTTTATCTGTCTTGATATAGAAAATTATTTTGATCACGAGCACAACCCTGAAACTATTTTTGAAGAGGGTTTTACCCGCCCCATTCCACTGCCAGAGAGAGATATCGTAACAACAATATTTTTTAATGGTGATCCGGAACAACCAGAATTTCATATGGAATCGCCCGAAGATCTTTCAAAGAATGAAGTAGAACAGGCAAACCGCGTTTTGGCCCGTATTCTTGGAACCAACCTAGACCTGAAGCCGCTTTATGATCAAGCCTCTTCCGATCCTGTATTGGAGCCCAAGCTTATGGAATTTTATGGCCTGAAACGTATGTCGAGAGCAAATTTACTGGAAGATATTACAAACCGGATTATTCAGATGCAGCTTTCACATAAACCTACGGCCCGTAAAATGGCCTGGAAAGTCAGGGAGGCATACGGCACACACCTGGTATACAATGGCAAAACACTCCCTGCCTGGCCTCGGCCTTTCCAGATGGCCAAGGCCGACCCTGCTCAAATACGAAAAATGGGTCCTACCCTTCGAAAAGGCGAATACCTGGTTGGCCTGGCTCAGGATATGCTTTCGGGGGAGGTGAACCTGGACTATCTCGATAATGAGGCATCTCCCGAAGAGTTTTACGAGGAAATCTCTGAAATTCGGGGTATCGGACCTACATCAGCTCAGGACCTGATGCTTTTCCGGGATACGACCCGGGCAGTATTTCCATCGAACCAGAAAAAAGGTGAAGAGAAAGGACTGCGTAAATGGATTATTCTTAGTTATGGAGGTGATCCATCAGACACAACTGATAAAGAATTTGCTGACATGATTTCGGCATGGAGGGGATATGAGGCCGCTGCTATCGAATTTCTTTTTGTAAACTGGGTGGTTAGTCAAAAAAAATAATGGAACAAAAAAAGGCGCCCGGTTAGGAGCGCCTTCATCAAATTTGTTTGATAAGCGACATTTATTTTTGAGTTCCGTAAAAGCGCTCTTTCACAATCTTGCCATCTTCCCAGTTTTGGGTTGCAACTTGCTCCAGTTTTACTCGATTTCCACCTTTAAACGTCACATCCATCCAGCTTTCCACCGCAGTTGTTTCATCTTCTTCGTTAGCGGTGATAGATACAACCTGCATACCGTTGAATGACTCAACACTACCAAAAAACTCATTTTCTCGGTCACGATTAGCATCTTTTCCTTCGATGTTCGTACCATCTTCAAGGATCATTACCACGTTATCAGCATAATAATTTTCAAATGCGTCCATCGCTTTTCCTTGCTGAATATGATCGTATACGTCTGTAATTTTTTCTTTTAAGCTCATTGTATTTGATTATTGATTAATATTAAACTATTCAATATCAACAAACGGCTTGAATCGGTATTTCGTTCAGAGGCAAACTATAAGTTATAGAAAAAATTATCAGAATATTTATTCCGAATCTGAATCGGGAAGATGAATGCCACACTCTGTTTTTGAACTGTTTATCCATCTTCCGGATCTCTCATCGTTTTCATCCGAAGATTTTGATGTACAGGGGACGCAGCCAATACTTGGAAAGCCGTCATCATGAAGCGGATTATAGGGTAAATTATATTCTTTGATATACCACCACACATTTTCAAGAGACCAATCAGCCAGTGGATTAACTTTCACAACGTTGTTTGTTCCATCCCATTCAATCTTATCGATCTTTGCACGGTACTCTGATTGCGAACGGCGCAGTCCTGTAATCCAAGCATGTTTATTGGAAAGGTACTTCCTGAGCGGCAGTACTTTCCTGATATGGCAGCATCTGTCCGCATCCGATGCCCAGAGTTCCTTTCCATATTTACTTTTTTGTCCTTCAAGAGTCAAAATAGGTGAGACTTTTTCAACCTTGATTCCAAATCTCCGCTCCAGTTTCTTCCATAATTCATATGTTTGATCGAAAAGTAATCCTGTATCGAGGCAGAATACTCGAATGGGAATCTCCAATTCAAAAAGATGGTGCATTAAAACCACACCTGAAGGCCCGAAACCGGTTCCCAAAACTGCTTTTTGTTGGAACTCAGCGTAGCTCCACTCCAAAAGCTCAGAAGGGCCTGCATCTTTCAGATTTTCATTCATCACGGCAATATCCTGCTCAGTAATGTCGAACTGAAACCGGTATTTTTCAGATTGATGTGTCATTGATTAATCAATTGGCTGGAAATGATCTTGCGAAAATGCACAGCTATGTGAAAACCTTCCTGTATTGACGCAAGTTCTTTTGAATAATTTTATCCAAGTAGGCATGCAGCTAACAGATAGACTTATCACGAAATATTTTATTACAGCAAGGCGTAATTACGATGGATATTACATTATGCTTTCTTTTCGACATTCAGATTAATAAAAACCCCGAATTAATTAAACTGAATTTACAGATAGGGTGTCATTGAGTCATACATTCGTCTAATAAACACTCAGGCAATAGAAAAGCGCTTTTATAATCAATGTTGATGAGCCTTTGCACATCATACAAGCCTTTAGAATAAAGTTACCTACTCTTTTTCAGGCCAAATTTGTTCTAGAATAAGCTTTCAAAAATTGAAAGGTTCATTCCGATTTTCAAAAGTACCCGAGTATCTCATCCATTTTTTGCGACACATATTCCCTGAGAAAATCCATTGTCTCAAGGTTCTCTCCCCGCCAGGCTGGTTCGGCGATGGCATAACCTTGGTATCCGGTATTTTTTAATGATGCCATAATGGCTTCCCAGTTGTTATCACCCTCAGTGTAGTGAACACGAAACCCGTTCCAAAGGCCTTCCTCGTCTCGCTTTTTTCGGCTGAATTCTTTTAAATGAACCATCACAATACGATCGCCAAGAATCTCAATCCACTGCTCCGGCCAGCCAACATTCATAATGTTTCCAATATCAAAATACCAGCCAACCCACTCCGATCGAAAATCGTCGATATACTGCGCCGCTTCCAGAGGGCTCAGCAGAAAGTGATTCCATACGTTTTCAATCCCGATCACAATCTGAAGTTCTTTGGCCAGAGGCAGCAGTTTTTCAATTTCTGTTCTCGAGCGGTTATAGGCGTCTTTATACGATACTTGTTCATCCACAACTCCGGGAACAAGCAAAATTACGGAAGCTCCATAAGCTTTTGCATCATGAAGAGCCGTTTCCACTCCTTTTCGGCCCACTTCTCTCACAGCCGGATCCGGACTAGACAACGGATTTGCCCAGTGTGTTGAAACTACAACGCTTGGAACATCCAGTGAATGCTCTTTGGCGGCGGCGATCATCTCATCCCGGTCGAGTCCACTGGGGGGTTCTACGGCGTTAAAACCGGCCATTTTTAACATCGAGCATTTTTCCATTAACGAATATTCATCACGGGAAGGAAACGTATCGAGCATAAATCCTTTCCTGAGTGAATCGGAATTCTCAATATTTGAAAATGGCTTCCGGGTTTGAGCGCTTGAAGAATTTCCAAATTTAAACCCGGTTGCAAGTCCGGTAATGGATGCTGCAGTTAGCTTCAGAAATGAATCTCTTTTCATAAAAATAAGGACTTCAAAATTAGTTTCACTATTAGGAAAACTCAGTAATTCCAGGCATGGCCACCGTACCTGCTCCTTTTATGCTTCCCCAATCAACGTTTTCCGGCATCAGAATTTCAGTGGAGTTAATTGCTTCTTCCCAGGTTACCCGTCGGCCGGTATAGGCCGCCATTCGTCCCATAATCCCCGCCATGGTAGAATTTGCCATATTCATACCGTCGTTTAGAATCACGCCTTTTCTCAAACCTGCAAAAAGTTCATCGTGCTGGGTTTGATACATGTTATTCTGTTCGCCGGTATATTCCCACTCATTTTTTCCCTGAATTGCGTGAACATTTCTGGTTACGTTTGCTATACCCACTCCATCAGAACCAAAAATTTCAGCTTTATAGCTATTTTCGCAATTGGCCTGCTGGCGCGACATGTGAAAGCCTTTTACATCATTGGGATACTCATAGGTGATCGCAAAATGGTCATAAATGTACCCATATTTATCCTCTGTTCGCACCTGTCGTCCACCCGTACCCATAGCGCTTAACGGTGTTTGATCACCCAGTGCCCAGGCCATAAAATCGATACTGTGAACGGCCTGTTCCACGATATGATCGCCTGAAAGCCAGGTGTAGTACATCCAGTTTCGCATGATAAACTCTTCATCCGACCAGCTGTCTTCTCGTTCTTCAAACCTTGCGGCACCGGTGTTGTAAGTGTTATAAACGGCACGAATATCTCCTACACCTCCATCCAGAATTCTGTCGAAAAATGCCCGTTTGGGTTCATGATATCTCCAGCAATATCCCGACACAATCGAAAGATTTTGCTGCTGAGCCGATTTTACCGCGTCAACCACTCTATGATATCCAACCGCATCCACCGCAATAGGTTTTTCACAGAAGATATGCTTGCCTGCCGCAACCGACGCTTCCAGATGATCGGGGCGGAATGCGGGTGGAGCTGTTAACAGAACAACATCCACATCTTCATTTAGCAATTTTTTGTATGAATCGAATCCAACGAACTGTCTCTCTTCCGGCACATTTAATTTATCAGAGTGAATTTGTCCGAGAACAGTTAGAGAATTATCGATCTGGTCCTGAAAGATATCGGCCACCGCCACAAGTTCTACATTTGGGTCGGCATTCAATGCCTGGTTGGCAGCGCCGGTTCCACGTCCCCCGCAGCCAATCAATCCCACTTTAATTTTATAATTCGAGGCAAATGCAGGTGCAATAGCAAGTTCCTGTTGGGTTCGGCAGGCGCTAAGGGGAAGCATGCTGCCTGCGATAGCAAGGGATGTCAGTTTTATAAACTCTCGTCTGTTATGGTCACTCATTCTGCAGTTCTTGTTAGTTAGCGTTTATCAACCTGTACTTTAAATAAATTTGAGCTAAAAAACTGTAAAAGTCTGTCTGTTAAACTGCAAAAGAGTGATTCTGACACCATCAAAAATATAGTGATATAAAAAAACCCTGCCTCATTTCTGAAGCAGGGCTTTTAATTCTATAGCGAATTGGGAAATCAGCTTACATCATTCCGCCCATTCCTCCCATTCCGCCCATGCCGCCGGGCATTCCGCCGCCCATTCCGGCATCGTCATCGTCGTCGCCTTTCTTAGAAGGCTTGTCGACAACAACGGCTTCGGTGGTGAGCATCAATCCGGCAACGGAAGCAGCGTTTTCAAGGGCTGTTCGCGTTACTTTCGTAGGATCGATAACACCTGCCTTAATCAGGTCTTCATACACTTCTGTGCGTGCATTGTAACCGAAAGCGCCTTTGCCTTCGAGTACTTTCTGTACTACGATGGAGCCTTCAACGCCGGCATTGTTTGAAATAGCACGAAGCGGAGCTTCAAGAGCTCGTTTTACGATATTAAAGCCTACTTCCTGATCAGGAGTTTCAGCTTTAAGTTTTTCAAAAACCTTCACTGCACGTAGCAGAGCAACGCCACCGCCGGGTACAATACCCTCTTCAACAGCAGCACGTGTTGCGTGAAGAGCATCTTCCACACGGGCTTTCTTCTCTTTCATTTCTACTTCAGAAGCTGCACCGATATAAAGAACGGCAACACCGCCTGCTAATTTAGCAAGACGTTCCTGCAGTTTTTCACGGTCGTAATCAGATGTGGTGTTCTCGATCTGAGATTTGATCTGATTCACTCGTGCTTTAATATCGTTGTCGGCACCTTTTCCGCCTACAACGGTTGTGCTGTCTTTATCAATGTTTACGCGATCGGCAGAACCGAGGAAATCAAGCGTTGCATTTTCAAGCTTGTAGCCGCGCTCTTCAGAAATCACGGTACCGCCTGTAAGAATAGCGATATCTTCGAGCATGGCTTTTCTTCTGTCGCCAAAGCCCGGGGCTTTAACAGCAGCAATTTTCAATGAGCCTCTCAATTTGTTAACAACCAGAGTTGCCAGGGCTTCACCTTCAACATCTTCGGCGATGATAAGAAGAGGTCTGCCAGACTGAACAACTTTTTCAAGAATAGGCAGAAGGTCTTTCATGTTGGAAATCTTCTTGTCGAAGATCAGGATGTAAGGCTCTTCCATTTCCGTGGTCATATTTTCGCTATTGGTTACGAAATATGGAGAGAGATATCCTCTGTCGAACTGCATACCTTCTACGGTATCGAGATAAGTATCGGTACCTTTGGCCTCTTCAACGGTAATAACACCATCTTTGCCAACTTTTTCCATTGCCTGTGCAATAAATCCGCCAATCTCTTCATCACCATTTGCAGAGATGGTTCCTACTTGACGAATGCTGTCTAAGCTATCTCCAACAGGTTTGCTTTGATTGCGAAGCTCTTCAACAACGGCTGTTACTGCCTTGTCAATTCCGCGCTTCAGTTCCATTGGGTTGGCACCGGCTGTTACGTTTTTAAGTCCGGTTTGAATAATGGACTGAGCTAGAACGGTAGCTGTTGTAGTTCCGTCACCGGCGTTATCGCTGGTTTTAGAAGCTACTTCGCGCACCATTTGTGCACCCATATTTTCTACTTTATCAGAGAGTTCAATCTCTTTAGCAACCGTGACACCATCTTTGGTTACAGTAGGAGCACCAAAAGATTTTTCAATGACTACATTTCTGCCACGAGGGCCTAGCGTTACTTTCACTGCATTTGCAAGCTTATCAACACCGCGCTTAAGGGCATCGCGTGCATCTGCGTCGTAATGGACTAATTTTGCTGACATAATTATTTATTGTGTTTAGTTAGTATTAAAATGTTTGGCTGGAGTTGTTTTATGATACAATTCCAAGAATATCAGATTCTCTCATAATGAGGAACTCTTCACCGTCAAGAGTAATTTCAGTGCCGGAATATTTTCCATAGAGAACTTCATCTCCCTTCTTTACCGACATTTCAATCTTATTACCATTTTCCACTTTGCCGGGTCCTGCTTCAACTACAGTTCCTTTTTGTGGTTTTTCTTTTGCAGTATCCGGAATAATAATTCCTGAACTTGTTTTTTCTTCAGCTTCAACCGGACGGACCAGAACTCGATCGCTTAATGGTTTTATTGCGGCCATAAAATGACTCCTTCGTTTTACGTTTTTGTTTTTAGTTAAATTTTTTGTGAGGCAACGTTCAACCGCCTCTGTCTTGTGGTGAGTGTATCAGCAACTTCCGTACCAAATTGCTCTCTTTCTAAAATGTATTTCTCAGAATGCTTAAAAACCTGCTTTTGGTAGGTTAATTATCCGGTATTGACGGAATTTCAGCGAAAGGTGCCAAGTTGTTCAAGCCTTGCTGTCAACTTTTCATACATTGGGGGTTCAAGCGCCTCTGCCCTCAGGTTAAAATCAAATTCTTTATCGGGTAGCTCAGCGTCCAGTCGCTTCAAAGCATTACTCAATTTTTTTCTTCTCTGATTAAATGCCATTCGAACCACTGTTTTCAAATTCTCATCTGAACATTCAAGATCAGGTTTATCCATTTTTAGCAAAATGACTGAACTATCGACAGATGGAGGAGGAGAAAATACCTGGGGAGGAACATCAAACAAGATCTCAGGAGAGCTCATAAGCTGGCACTGCACACTCAAAATCCCGTATTGTTTGGTTCTTGGAACTGCTACAATACGTTCTGCCACCTCTTTTTGCATCATCAACAGAGCCGATGACATCTGTTTACGATGGCTTAATAGTCCAAATAAGATTTGGCTTGTAATATAGTAAGGTAAGTTCCCTACTACATGAACATCTCTATCGGTAGGCAAGAGGTCTACCCAATCAATTTTCAGGACATCTTCTTCAATAATATCCAGCGCCGGATATTTTTCTCTCAGAAACTCTGCCATTCTCTTATCAATCTCGATCACCGACAAATCTGTAAAGCGCTTCACGAGTATTTCAGTAAGTGCCCCGCTGCCCGGTCCGATCTCGATAACCCTGTCTTTAGGTTTTGCTGGAATAGAATCAACAATTTTTTGGATCATATTCCCATCTTTCAAAAAGTGCTGACCAAGGCTTTTCTTTGTACCGGGATGTCGGGACATATATTGCTACATTTATTTTGAATACTGCACATTGCAGTATCCTTATTTATGATTTACTGATGAGCTTTCAATATATTGAACATTGAACCAAAATGATTTTCATTTCATTATTTCGATGATAACCGTCCCACACACCATCAACCACAATTTCTTATGGAATTAAGCCCTTTCGACACAGAACAGCTTGGGATTAAAACTCTCGAAAAGAGTTTGATGAAATCTAAATCCCGAAAGTCTTTAAAGATCGGGCTTCCCAAAGAAACTTCATTCGATGAGCAACGGCTATCGCTGACCCCCGGTGGAGTTTCGGTTCTTGTGGCCAACGGGCATGAAGTATTGATAGAGAAAAATGCCGGAATTGACGCCCGGTTTTCCGACCGTGAATATTCTGAAGCGGGTGCGGAAATTTCTTATAGTGCCGAAGAGCTGTTCAGTAAATCGGAAATGATTTTAAAAGTGGCTCCTCCCACCAAAAAAGAACTTGATTGGATGCAGCCCAATCAAATATTGTTTTCCGCACTCCATCTGGGGCACGCAACTCCCTCTTTTATGAACATACTTATTGAGAAAGGGATCTGTGGAATTGGTTACGAGTTTATAAAAAGCACCGATCAGGAATTTCCCATTGTACGGATGATGCATGAGATTACCGGTTCTATGGCCGTTCAGATAGCAGCCCATTATCTTGAAAACGGAAGTAATGGCCAGGGGATTATGCTTGGGGGCATATCGGGAATTCCGCCGGCAACTGTCGCCATTTTGGGTGCGGGGATCACGGGTGAGTATGCGGCACGTACAGCCCTGGGATACGGAGCCCAGGTATTTGTAATGGATAATAACCTGGCTATGCTTCGGCGGCTGGAAAATGCACTCGACCGCCGAATCATTACTGCAACAGCCAATCATCAATATTTATCCACCGCAATTGAATTTGCTGATGTGGTGATCGGAGCGGCCATGACCGAAGGAGAAAGGGCGCCATGCTGGGTAACTGATACTATGGTTCAGACAATGAAGCCCGGCAGTGTAATTGTAGATACCGTTATCGATCAGGGGGGATGCATCGCCAGCAGTGAGCCAACAACCCATTCCAACCCCGTTTTTACCAAGTACGATGTGATTCATTACTGCGTTCCCAACATCCCGTCGAATGTTGCGCGAACGGCTACTTATGCACTTAATAACGTGATTGTTCCCTACCTCATTGAAATGGGGGATTCCGGCGGGATTGAAGATTGTTTATGGAACAACACCGCACTGCGCAACGGCACCTACACTTATAAAAAACATCTTACAAAGAAAGCTCTTGCCGACCAATTTGAAATGCCATTTCGCGACATTGAAGTATTAATAGCGAGCAAAATTTAACAATGCCCACACCTGAACTTAACGAAAGTAACTATAAACGAATCGCTTTTATCAACTGGTCGTTATCGGTTCCGTTATTGCTGATATTTGCATGGCCCTTTTTTTTCCTTTGTGAACTATTTTACATTCATAAAGCGATCTCATTTCCGGGATCCATTCTTTTCGGACTCCCTTTTATGCTAACGATTCTGCACGGCCATGTAACCATGGCTCTCGGGGCTGCTCACCGCCATCACTATTACAACTGGCTCAGGCGTTTTCCATTCACATTCGGACTTCTTTTTCATTCCATTATTATCAGCACAAGGTTTCGTCTGCTTTTGTTTGCATTAAGCCTCATTCTTTTAGTCACAGGCTACTTTCTTACTTGATTTGGCAGACTCTTCCTGGAACTATTCATCATAACCGTGCAAACTATTTGTTATCTTTTGCGCAAAACAATATCAATAAAAATTTTCTATGATTACCACTGAAGAAGCGATACACCTTGAAGAAAAATATGGTGCTCAGAACTATCATCCATTACCTGTTGTACTTAGCAAAGGAGATGGAGTGTTTGTCTGGGATCCTGAAGGCAATCGCTATTACGATTTTTTATCAGCCTACTCTGCCGTAAACCAGGGACACTGCCATCCAAAGATTATTAAAGCGCTGACAGACCAGGCAGAAACGCTCACACTTACATCGCGTGCTTTTTTCAACAATGTACTGGGTGAGTATGAAAAATTCGTAACCAACTACTTTGGCTTTGACAAAGTTTTACCCATGAACACGGGAGCCGAAGCTGTAGAAACCGCTATTAAAATTTGCAGAAAATGGGCTTACGAAGTTAAAGGCATCCCCGAACAGGAAGCAAAAATTGTGGTATGCACTAATAATTTCCATGGTCGGACTACTACCATTATCTCTTTTTCGAATGACGCAAACGCCAGTAAAAACTTCGGACCCTATACTCCAGGCTTTATTAAGGTAGAGTATAACAACATTGAAGAACTCGAATCAGCCCTTTCTGACGAAAAAGTAGCCGGTTTTTTAGTTGAGCCTATCCAAGGTGAGGCCGGAGTTATGGTTCCCGATGATGACTACCTAAAAAGAGCCAGGAAATTATGCACCCAACACAATGTTCTATTGATTGCGGATGAGATACAGACTGGTATTGCACGAACCGGAAGTTTACTCGCTTCCTGCGGTAACTGCACCTGCCAAAACAGCTGCGAGCGGCAAGAATCTACCTACACAAAACCCGACTTGCTGATACTTGGGAAGGCTTTGTCTGGAGGGGTTTATCCCGTGTCTGCCGTTTTGGCTGATGGAGATGTAATGGACGTGATCAAACCTGGACAGCACGGATCAACATTCGGAGGAAATCCGCTGGCATGCAAGGTGGCCATTGCAGCACTCGAGGTAATTGAGGAGGAAAACCTGGCACAAAATGCACGAAAACTGGGAAAACAATTTCGCCAAGAGATGGAGAAACTCGTGGCCGAAACTAATCTCATAAAAGAAGTACGTGGCCGCGGCCTGTTAAATGCAATTGAAATAAACGATACCCCGGAAAGTTCAACTGCATGGGATATCTGTGTTCAGCTCAAAAATAACGGGCTTCTCGCCAAACCTACTCATGGAAACATCATTCGATTTGCACCACCACTGGTAATGAATGAAAGTCAGCTTGCTAAGTGTGTTGATATTATCAAAAAAACAATTCATACCTATTCAAAAAGTGTGACATAAGCAGAATATAATATATTGCTTTTCTTGCCTTTGGCACGCACTCTTTCTTATCCTATAAAGAAAGAATAAATTTGTTGGAGAATGAAAGAAACGATGCATCCATCCGAAGTACGCCCCACATTAAAAAAACATATTCTTGCCGACGGGTATGATATGGTACTCGACTTAAAAAAAAGTACGGGAGCCTACCTCCACGACTCAAAGTCTGGCAGAGACTACCTGGACTTTTTTACTTTTTTTGCTTCTAACCCGCTGGGGATGAATCATAAAAGGCTTGCAGGCGATGATGAATTCATCCGCAAAATTGGTGAAGCTGCTATTAACAAGCCATCCAACTCGGATGTGTATACGGAAGAGATGGCGCATTTTGTTGAAACATTTTCAAGAGTGGGTATTCCCGATTATATGCCCTATGCGTTCTTTGTCTCGGGTGGTGCACTCGCGGTTGAAAATGCCCTGAAGGTTGCTTTCGACTGGAAGGTTCAGAAAAATTTCAGGAAGGGATATCGAACCGAGAAAGGCCATAAAGTTCTTCACCTCGATAAAGCATTCCATGGCCGCAGCGGATATACTTTATCACTCACAAATACCGATCCTAAAAAGGTGAAGTATTTCCCAAAATTTGACTGGCCCCGTATTCATAATCCTGCGATAACATTTCCACTAAACAGTGCACATACCGAAAAGGTAATTCGTGAAGAGAAAGAAGCCCTTGCGCAGGCCCGTCAATATTTCGAAACTCATAAAGATGAAATCGCGTGTATCTTGCTTGAACCTATACAGGGCGAAGGAGGAGACAATCATTTCAGAAAAGAATTTCACCAGGGACTGCGAGATCTTTCAAATGAGTTTGATGCCCTTCTGATTTATGATGAAGTGCAAACAGGTGTTGGGCTCACGGGAAAGTTCTGGGCTCATGAATATTATGTTCAACCTGATATTTTAGCCTTTGGTAAAAAAGCACAGGTTTGTGGAATACTTGCATCTACGCGCATCGATGATATTGAAACCAACTGCTTCCACGTTTCATCCCGAATAAATTCCACGTGGGGTGGCAACCTGGTTGATATGGTGCGGTTCGACCGCATACTTGAAGTGATAGAAGAAGAGAATCTCGTTGAAAATGCCGCTAATACCGGTGCTTACTTACAAGACAAACTTCACAAGCTGGCCCAGCAGGAAGAATATATTAGCAATCCAAGGGGGCTGGGACTTTTTTGCGCGGTTGACCTGCCCGATACACACTCTCGCAATGCAGTAATCAAAGAGTGCGTTGAAAATGGAATGATGATCTTGGGCTGTGGAACAAAAACCATACGTTTTCGACCACCCTTAACAACCCAAAAAGAACATATTGATGAGGGATTGCATATCCTTGAAAATAGTTATAAGACAGCCATCCAAAAATGTCCGGTTGCAAAAAGTTAATGATTGAGTGACGTTTACACATGAGTGAAAATGAGGAAAGTGGCGGTTTTAGGGTGCAGATTATTGCTATTCCGGCTCTCATCATAACTGTAATCCTTTCGGCGATTTTTTTGATTACAGAATCCGATCGTCTCCGAACTTATCCGCTAACCGAATACGACCTGGATATCCCCACAGATTCCGTTTCAATCGAGCATGGGAAACGTCTTTTTAATATTCGGGGATGTGTAGACTGCCATGGCACAAATCTTTCAGGAAAAGTTATTCAATCGGGTATTTTAACCGGCATAATTACGGCCCCCAACCTTACTCCAAGTCCGCAAAGTCCTATCTATGATTTTACCGCAGAAGACCTGGTTCGCGTTATCAGGGAGGGAGTAAAACCCAATGGGAAGTCGGTAATTATGATGCCTTCCCATAAGTTTCAGGTTATTCATAAAACCGACATAGAGTCGATAATTGCTTATATACGATCCGTTGAACCCGTAAACAGAAGACTACCCTCAACTGATCTAAATTTCCCCATCCGGATGTACTATTTTGTAAACAGAAGCCTGGCCCTTTTTCCAGCCAATATGATTAAACGTCCGCTGGAATTTGAGGATGAAGAGCCGATGACAAGACTCGAAAAGGGTGAATATCTTGCGTCTTCATGTGTAGGCTGCCATGGTCATCATTTAGAAGGCGGCCCCATTCCGGGCGCCCCACCCCATTGGCCGGAGGCACCCGATTTAACAACAACAGGTGTTGCCGGTAACTGGACAAAGAATGAATTCATCAGAAGCCTGGAGGAGGGCATTGCAGCCGATGGTCGACACCTTGACGAACAATATATGCCATGGCCCGCTTTTGGTCAGCTTACCGACGAAGAGTTCGACCTGCTATGGGAGTATTTGCAAACCCTTTAAGTGCAGGCCGAAGTATTGTCTAACTGATTTTTTTAAACCATCTGATGCGATTCGGGCTGTATCACAATCTCGTTCATTACCGACTGCCCGGGCTGTGATGCTGCATAATAAATAGCTTTTGCGACTTCTTCGGGCGTAAGCATCTTATCGGTTTGAACACGCATTTCTACCTTTGGATTTTCCCAAAAATCAGTCGCAACTCCACCAAGGTAGAGCAGAGAGAATTTGATGCCTGAGCGCTTATTCTCTTCCACTAGAGCTTTAGTGAAACCGGTCACCGCAAATTTGGATGCCGAGTAAACCGAAGTGTTTCTCATAACAGATTTGCCCAGTATTCCCGGAAACATAATAATCCTCCCCTTTTTGGCTGTAGCCATATAGCGGGCGACCGCCTGGGTCACAAGGAATGTACCGTACACATTCACATCAAAAACCTCTTTTGCGTCTTCAGGCTTAATGTCGAGCAGAGGCTGTATCAAACCGGTACCAAAAGCATTCACGAGTACATCGATATCTCCAAGATTCTCTGAAACTTCTCTGGCCATATCTGAAACAGATCCCAGATCGGTTACATCCACTTCAATAACAAAGGCCTCTCCACCATTCTCATTAATCTCCTTCGCCTTCTCTTCGGCTTTTTTCTTATCTCTTGCAGCAAGCACAACTTTAGCTCCGGCTTTTGCAAACAGATCCGCCGATGCTCTTCCAATTCCGCCGGAACCGCCAACGATTAAAACTACTTTATCTTCCATTATCATCAATTTTTTACTGTGATTTTAAATTCAACATTCTAAACAGAACTGATCTTTTTTCGTTCACAAGAGTTATGTCTGCAATAAATAATCTGTGGCATATTTCAATTTAAGTCACTACTATCCGAATTAAGGATTCGCCATAATCAACTGAACAACAATTAATTAACGCTATGAAAATTCTTGAATGGGGATTGTATGTTTTTGCCGTAGTTGTTTTAGCAGGAGTTATCGGTCTGTCTGTAATCTATTTTGTGACAGAATCTCACAGAAATACAGAGTATGAAATACCTGTAGAGTCACTATCGATACCTATAAACGATAATGAAAGTTTGACAAACGGAGAGCATGTGGCAACAATACGGGGTTGTGTGGATTGCCACGGAGATGGATTTGAAGGAGGTATATTTATTGAGGATCCGGTTGTAGGATTATTGGTTGCGACCAATCTTACTTCCGGTAATGGAGGGATCGGAGGAGTTTACGATAATGAAGACTGGATCCGGGCTATCAGGCATGGAGTTCGAAAAGATAAAAAATCTGTCGTTTTTATGCCTTCACACGAATACAATCAAATTGACAGAAAAGATCTTGCAGACCTGATCGCCTACATGAAAAGTGTTCCTCCTGTGGACAATAAACTACCTGAGACCTCCATTGGATTGCCATTTAGGGCCATGTATCTTATTGGTGGAGAAATTCATCTTTTCCCCGCCCGACTGATTGATCACTCTCTGCCCATTCCGGAAACAGTAGAGAACAGGCCTCCTGTTAAGCTTGGTGAATATCTCGCTGCTACCTGCACAGGCTGCCACGGTGCCGGCTTTTCGGGCGGAACCATTCCCGGCGTGCCTCCAAACTGGCCGGCAGCAACCAATCTCACAAAAGGCGGCCCGCTGGCTAATTACTCAGTCAACGATTTTATAGCGACAATGCGAACTGGAAAAACCCCAGACGGACGCGAAATGGACAGTCAGTTTATGCCCTGGGGTGTTTTCGGACAAATGACAGATGAGGAGCTCTCAGGATTATTTACCTATTTGCAATCTTTGCCGGATCGGGAAACCGGTTCCAGGTAGGTTCTTAATATTCTGATCATTGCAGCAGATTCTTCACCTTTCAGGCTTCATTATTCCTGGTATCTATGATTAAATAAGGTATTACAGTTATGTCTGAACGGAGTGCGGTTTGTTTTTTTTTGCCTGGGGTGAATCCTATGTCCGGGAAACAGAACAGTGTATTTTGAATAGCAAACCGATACATAAATATGACCTCATTCTGCTTACAGACCTTGAAACGAATGTTTCAACGATCGAAAAGTGGTTTAAGACAGTCATCCGGATACCCTTTGAGACTTCAGGACTGATTCGTAAGACAGAGTTATTCAGACATCTTCCTGATGAGTATGATCTTTTTCTGATGCTGGATAGTGATACGGTTGTCCTTGAAGATATCAGCCTTGGTTTTAAAAAAGCATCTGAATAAGGTATTGCAGTTGCCCCTGCTTATCCATACGCCCTGGACTCTTTTTATAATTTTGCTGAAGTGATGAAGAGAGAAGGTATTCCGCAGCAGGGTCAGCTTCAGTATAATTCTGGGGTGATTTTTTTTAAAAATACAACCGCCGTGAAAGCGGTAATGGAACACTGGAAAGCACTCGCCCTGAAATATCGGAGGCTGGTGCACAATGACCAGCCCTACCTCTCTCTTGCCATGGAATTGCTTCATTTCAATCCATACACGCTACCTATTACCTACAACTACAGAGGTTCTGGAGAACATATTTGCGGTGATGTGAAAATATGGCATTCTCATCACAAGATGCCTTCAGCAATCAATAAACGGAAAGACACCTGGCCTCCAAGAAGAGCATATCCTCTTCATGTCCTTAGATATGACTTCAACAAGTTTGTAAGCTGGCCGGTGCGGTTCTTTAAAAAATACACCGGTCTCAGTTAAGAACCCTTTTCAATTAACTCAGGGTCAGGGACGTAATCTGCCCATCATTCTGGGGAATGGAATGGTTTCCCGCACGTGAGACAGACCACAAATCCAGGCAACGGTTCGTTCTAATCCAAGCCCATAGCCCGAATGGGGAACCGATCCGTATCGGCGCAAATCCAGATACCACTCAAACACCTCTTTATCCAGTCCTTCCTCTTCGATTCTTCTCTCAATGGTATCAAGATCGTCCTCGCGCTGACTGCCACCTACGATTTCCCCGTACCCTTCGGGAGCCAGAATATCCATGCCGAGAGCCAGTTTATCAGTCTCATCCCGCTTCATATAAAACGCCTTGATTTCTGCAGGCCAGTGCGTAACAATAAGCGGCACGTCAAACTGCATCATCAAAACTGTTTCGTCACTCCCGCCAAAATCATTGCCCCACTCAAAATTCCGAGCTGATATTTTCCATGAGGGAATATTTCTAAGATCTTCTTCAATTTGGTCAATTCGAGCAGAAATTTCTTTAATTCTCTGATCAATCTGAACTTTTCGCCATTTTTTTGCCGAACCATGTTCTTTTTTAATCTCTTCACGCTCTTTTTTGATGTCCGAGAGCTCTTGTTTCCTTGACTCTTCCATCTCATCCAGTAGGGATGCAGTGTCATCGCTTCTCAACTTTTCAACGGCCTCCGAGTATGTCATTCTCTCAAAAGGTTTTTCAGCAATTTTTTCCAAGGCAGAAATATCTCGCTCCAATATCTCCAGTTCAGCACTGTTCTTTTCAAGAACGGTTGAAACGATGGCTTTAATCATGTCTTCAGCAAGATCCATGTTCATCTCGAGATCATAATAAGCCATCTCGGGCTCGATCATCCAGAATTCTGTTAAATGTCGGCGGGTTTTCGATTTTTCTGCTCGAAAGGTTGGGCCAAACGTGTAAATCAAACCGTGCGCCATCGCCATTGCTTCTCCGTAAAGCTGACCGGTTTGAGCCAGGTAAGCCTTCTCTTCAAAATAGTCTGTCTCAAAAAGCGTGGTACTTCCTTCGGCCGCATTTCCTGTGAAAATAGGAGAATCCATCTGTACAAAACCGCGATTCTGAAAAAATGTATGAATAGCAAAAATAATTTGATTTCGCACCCTCATAGCTGCCCATTGCCGCTGGCTGCGAAGCCACAAATGGCGATTCTCCATCAGAAACTCAACTCCATGATCTTTCGGAGTGATGGGATAATTTTCAGCAATCTGTACTACGTTCAGATCCGTTACGTGAACTTCATAACCACCGATACTGCGGTCATCCTCAATCACATTACCATAAAGTTCTACTGAACTTTCCTGTTTTAAAGACCCGGCCGCATCAAAAATCTCTTCGCCCACTTCATCTAGGGAAACCACACACTGGCAAAGACCGCTCCCATCCCTCAGCTCCAAAAAATGAAGGCCTTTACTGCTTCTGATATTATAGACCCATCCTTTGAGATTTACATTTTCATCTTTATGGTTTTTCAACTCTTTTATCGTCGTCATTTGTACGTATTTAAAATCCTAACTTTTAATTCTAGTGTAATTGCCTATTCTGCTTTTTCAGGTAAAAGTAGTGTTTCGGAAAACAGATCCGGATTGAAAAAATCACTGGAAAAGGCCTGTAAATCTTCACTCGAAACGGCATCAATATTTTCAACAAGTTCATCCAGAGTAACAAACCGGTTGAAATAGAGTTCACTTTTGGCCAGTCGTGTCATTCGATTGCTTGTATTTTCCTGCGAAAGAAGAAGTTTGCCCTTTAGCTGGGCTTTAGCTTCATCCAGCTCTTGACGGTCCACCGGCTCCGATCTCATTTTTTCAAATTCAGCCCGAATCAACGTGCGCACGTGCTCAACATACTCCTTGTCCGTGCCAATGTACACGCCATACATGCCACTATCGATATAGGACTGAGTAAACGGCCCTATGGAGTAACAGTATCCATACTTTTCCCTGATGTTTTGATGAAGCCTGGAGCTCATTCCGCCTCCCAAAACTGTATTGGCCAGCAAAAGCAGGTATTTGTCTGGGTGATCGTAATAAAGACCTCGCCGTCCCACAATCATGTGAGTTTGTTCAATAGGTTTTCGAATCTGGGTATTAAATACCTCATATGGTTTCAGCGGCTGATCTTCCTGGGCTTCTGTAACACCAGATTTCGAGCTTAGATAATTCTTTACCATTTCTACAGCTTTGCTGTGATCCACATTGCCGGCCACAGCAACCAGCATGTTATCGGGCCGATAGCGAAGGTCCACATAATCAAAAAGGTCATCACGCTTAAAATTCGATACAGTTTCTTCAGTTCCCAGCACCGGGCGACCGATGGGATGATCTCGAAATACCTGACTGCTAAACTCTTCAAATACTACGTCTTCAGGACTATCCTTATACATTTTCATCTCTTCCAGCACAACTTTTTTCTCTTTTTCAAGCTCTTCTTGCGGGAACTGAGAATTCACTACCATGTCTGACAAGACTTCAATGGCCCGTTCTAGTTTGGTGTCAAGACATCTTGCGTAGTAGCAGGTATACTCGGTTGATGTAAATGCGTTCAGGTATCCCCCAACGGACTCCATGCTCTGGGCGATATCGAAAGAGGTGCGTTTTTTGGTGCCTTTGAATAGCATATGCTCAAGAAAGTGGGTAACACCTGCCATCTGTTTCGATTCGTTTCGGCTGCCGGTTTTTATCCAGATACCAACAGATATGCTTCGAACGCTATCGATCTGTTCCGTGACAACGGTTAATCCATTTTTTAATGTCGTTTTACCGGTTTCAGTTTGAATCTCTGTGATTGGGTTTGTCATAAAATAGTTTCTGATTAATTCTGTGCAAAAATACGAATATACAGATCAAAAATGGTATCAATCTCAAAATGTAAATGGCCAACTAATTCAATAAATAAATTTATACAACCACAGTTCGTGCCCGTTTGGAATTTATCAAACAGTGAATTAGCAAAAAGTGCCTCAAACCGCTATATTTAAAACTGTTTTCTATTTGAATGACAGCTGAGATAGTACACACACGACAACGACAGATTTATAACCATTTAAAGCCCGTAAAGCATTGGAAAAAGAAGCGACAGCACGATCCGTTAGTATAGACCTACTTGTTACGTTTGACGAAAATGGAACCTTGAATTATGCTGATGCTAACGAACTTGAACCCCGCGAGCGTTCGCAAGTCAGAGAGTATGTTCAGAATATATTGCGTCGCAGAAGCTATCTCGATTTTATCATTGATGAGTTCTCGAGCATCAAAGTTGAGGAGATGAAACCCCGGCTAAAGAACGTGCTGCGCCTCGGTTTGTACGAGCTTCTTTTTATGGGCGGCACCCCCGATTATGCAACAATTAACGAATCCGTTGAGCTCATTAAATACACCCTCGGATCGAAAGCGGGAGATCTTGTTAATGCAATCCTGAGAAACATTCAGCGCGACATCAAAAATCTCCCAAAACCAGCTTTTAAAGACAGAACTAAACTGGTTGCGACGACATTTTCGCATCCCGAATGGATGGTTAAACGATGGGTAAACCGGTTTGGTGAACGCGAAGCATTTCAATTAATGCAGGCCAACAATCAGAGACCGAATTATTATGTTCGAGTGAATAATCTGCGAACAAAGACTTCCAACTTCAAATTGAGAATGGAGAAACTCGACATCGAATTTGAAGAGAGTGAATGGCTGCCGGGATATTTTAAAGTTGACTCGGTTGCACCCTTTATTTCCAAAGGTCTCCTAAAAAAAGGGATTTGTCTTGTCCAGGATATTGCGGCCGGGTTTGCCCCCACTATTCTTGAACCGATGCCGGGCGAAACGATTTATGATTTATGTGCTGCCCCCGGAACTAAAAGCATTGTCATGTCGGATATGATGGAAGCCACAGGAAGCATCACGGCAGTTGATGTTAATCCTGGCCGACTTGAACTTCTGGCCCAAAGCGCAATGGACTATCAAGCTGAAAACATCAGAATTCGACAGGATGATGTTCGCGAGCTCAATTTAAAACTGGCTGATGGTGTTCTGCTCGATGCTCCCTGTACAGGGACGGGAGTTTTGAGCAAACGAGCCGATCTGCGATGGAAACGCACAGAAGAAGAGCTCGAAAATTCAATCAAGCTTCAGGAAGAACTTCTTGACGAAGCCGCCAATCATGTTACACGAGGCGGGCGGCTGGTTTACAGCACCTGTTCTATTGAGCCTGAAGAGAACTGGGACCAGATTCAAAAATTTCTCGATAAATACGACAACTACGAACTCGAACCACTGGATGAATTTCTGCCTGAAGAAGTGTTAACAGAAGGTGGCCTTGCCTACCAGACATTGCCTCACAAACACGGATGTGACGGACACTTTGGCGTTCGAATGAAACGTATAAAATAAATTGAACAGACCGATTACAGGTCAGGATATGAATCCTTATATCCTGACCTGATTTTTTAGACTCTCCTACTGACTGAACGTAATTTATGACTTCAACAGATTCCTTAAGCGAAATCCCCAAACAGTACGATCCATCAAAAACAGAAGAGAAGTGGTACAAATACTGGGAAGAGCAGAACTTCTTTCATTCCGAGCCTGATGAGAGAGAATCTTACTCGGTCGTGATCCCTCCACCCAACGTTACGGGTGTGCTGCACATGGGACATATGCTCAACAATACCATACAGGATGTACTGGTACGCAGAGCCCGGATGTTAGGCTATAATACCTGCTGGGTGCCGGGAACAGATCATGCTTCTATTGCAACGGAAGCTAAAGTTGTGCAGAAACTGCGAAAACAGGGGATTAAAAAGAGCGATCTTAGCCGGGACGAGTTTTTGAATCACGCCTGGAAATGGACTGATGAGCACGGCGGAATCATTCTTCAGCAGCTCAAAAAACTTGGTGCTTCATGCGACTGGAAACGTACCCGATTTACACTGGAAGACGACCTGTACGATACCGTTCTGGATTGTTTTATTGAACTATATGATCGTGGGTATATTTACAGGGGACAAAGAATGGTAAACTGGGACCCCGAAGCTCAGACCGCACTGAGCGATGAAGAGGTGATCCATAAAGATGTACAATCCAAACTTTATTATGTAAAATATCCCGTCAAAGATTCTGACGAATTTATAACAATTGCGACCACCCGGCCCGAAACAATTCTCGCTGACACAGCCGTTTGCGTAAATCCAGCTGATGAACGATTCAAGAAATTCGAAGGCAAAACGGTCATCATCCCCATTATAAACCGGGAAGTACCGATTATTACTGATGACTATGTGGACCCAGAGTACGGTACCGGATGTCTGAAAATTACACCTGCTCACGATATTAACGACTATGAGATTGGGGAGAAGCATGGACTTGAAGTGATTGACATGCTTAATGAAGACGGTACAGTTGCAGAAATTGCGGAACATTACGTAGGGAAAGATCGATTTGAAGCCCGCAAACTAATCACAAAAGATCTTGAAAAACTTGGTTTGCTTGTCAAAGTTGAAGAGATGGCAAATAAGGTTGGATATTCTGAACGTACGGATGCGGTAATTGAGCCAAGACTATCTCTTCAGTGGTTTTGCAAAATGGATAAACTCGGTGAACCTGCCTTGCAGCATGTCATGAATGATGATGTGCAGTTTCATCCTGAAAAATTTAAGAACAGCTACAGCCACTGGATGGAAAACATCCGCGACTGGTGCATTTCACGACAGCTATGGTGGGGGCACCGAATACCTGCATGGTATTTCGGTGATGGAGAAAATGAATACGTTATCGCTAAAACAGAGAAGGAAGCACTTCAAAAGGCCAGAGAAAAGTCTGGTCGTGCCTCGTTAACTGCGTCTGATATTAAACAAGATGAGGATGTACTTGACACCTGGTTCTCGTCCTGGCTATGGCCTCTTTCAGTGTTTGATCCCGGTTTTATTAGAAATAAAGAGTTTAATGAAAAATTAAAGTATTACTACCCTACGAAAGATCTTGTAACCGCTCCTGAAATCATGTTCTTCTGGGTTGCCCGTATGATAATGGCGGGTTACGCCTTTGCAGACGAAAAACCCTTTAGCAATGTATACTACCATGGAATTGTAAGAGATGAAAAGCGTCGGAAAATGTCAAAATCCCTTGGCAATTCACCCGATCCTCTGAAGCTGATTGAAAAATATGGAGCAGACGGTACACGGGTAGGTATGCTATTCGCGGCGCCGGCCGGTAATGATCTGCTATTTGATGAGGCGCTTTGTGAACAGGGCAGAAACTTCTCGAATAAAATTTGGAATGCCTTTCGCTTCCTCACCATGAATATGGAGGAGGGCAAAACGTATACTCTTGTTGTTGCCACAAATCCCGAAAATATTGCCGACAAGTGGATGTTGGGACGTATTGAGACAACCCTCGCTGGAATGGAGCAGGATTTTGAAAAATATCGGCTGAATGAGGCTCTGAAAAAAATCTATTCGCTCATTTGGGATGATTTTTGCGACTGGTATATCGAAGTAAGCAAGTCTGCCGATTACAAAGAGAATATGCCAGCCCAAAATTTGGAGCGGGCTCTTGGATTTTTTGAAATTTTAATGAAAATGCTGCATCCCTTTATGCCATTTATTACAGAGGAGATCTGGCAGCGAATTCAGCATCGTTCAGACGATGAAGCGTTAACCATTAGTTCATGGCCTAAAAAGTCCGGAGAAACTTACAGTAATGATGTTAAACTCTTTGGTATTATCCAGGACCAGATATCTGCAGTTCGAAATATTCAGGCGGAAATGAATCTTTCACCGCGAGCAGAGTTAAACATCATTATCAAACCGACTGATAATCGTCTTTGTAATGAACTGAAAAGTGCCCGCTGGATATATGAGAAATTACTGCCTGTTGAGAGCCTTCAATTTGATGAATCAGCGCAAAAACCTAAAGCCTCCGCAGCTGCGGTGGTTGGTGGTACCGAGATTTTTATTCCTCTTGAAGGACTCATCGATTTCGACAAGGAGCGAGAACGTATCGAAAAAGAGATCAGCAGATTACAGGGTTTTTTAAAAGGAATTGAAAAAAAACTTTCTAATGAAAAGTTTGTTGATAACGCACCCGAAGATGTGGTTAATAATGAACGGCAGAAGAAAAAAGATGCCCTCTCTGATCTAGAAAAGCTGGAATCACAGTTGAAAGATTTCGGTTGATATAGAAAGTTAAAAACCTCACTCTGAACTCAGATAATTTTACTTACGGAATGATATGGTGATAATTAAAATGTTTTCATATATATAGGCTATATAAATTGTCCATATGGGTAACGTAATGTAAAACATCCTTTCTACTGCACTTAGCAAAGATGATCCACCCAGATAGATCAGCAAAAAAAACATCAATAGAAGTAGTTCTTCCGGTAATTGCCTCCACTTGACAATACCTGCGATTAAAGTAAGAAGAATCAATATAACTACTGTAGCCTGAGGTAAGAGCTTGAAAATTGAGTAGTAAGTACGTAATACAGACTGATCTTCTAAAGGAAATGAGAAAAGCATTCTGTTTACATTAGAAAACCAGTTAAGAGCATATTTTCCTGGATTCTGCTTTATGTTTTTCATAGCTCTTTCCATATAAGCATCATCTCTTTCAAGAGGTGTTAATACCAGGATACTATCCATAAATTCTTTGTGATACGGACTTGATTTCAACACATCAGGCCCTTTCCAGTCGCCAAATTCACTTTTCTCTGGCGTACTCATAGTATACAATGACATACTCCCGGAATTACTCCAGTAAAAGAATTCACCTGTAAGATTTTGAGTGTAGAACAAATATGGCAGACAAAATATCAGAGACATCACAGAGACAATAAAAATTTTCTTGGCGGCCTCACCCAGTCTGTGAGTAAATATAAACATCAGGCTTACGACTAAAAGAACTAGTACTACATATGCAAAAATTACTTTTGTAAGCATCAAAAAGGCAACAGCCGCAGCAAGTAAAAATATGTTTAGGTTAAAAAAACCTTTTTGTGTCCCTGATTTCAAAAATAGAAATGAGATTACACTTAAAAGAAACCAGGCTAAAATTTCAGTAAGTACTAGGGGTATATAGAACCAAATTGGCAAATATAAACCAGCTAAAACTGTATATATTAATGCTTTATTACTTGTTGTAAATAAGCAGATTGATTTGTGAATGATAAGAAGTGAACCGAATAATAAAAACGCATTTATTACTGATAACATCACTTTATTAAATCCCAAAAAAAGAGCTCCGGCTACAATCAGAGGATATCCTGGGCCATTCCACAAACTTATTTCGGGTGGTGGAGGTGAATAAAAACCATTCAAAATATTTTTAGCAAAGAACAAATATCTATGCTCATCCCCAACAGATTCTCTGTGCCCCAACACCAGAGCAATAAGTAAGTATGTAATTAACAGCGGGAGAAGTTTCCAGAAAACAGGCAGATTTAAAAAAGATTGCTTTACATTTTTCATTGTTAATTTTTTATACATCTTTTGTATTCATACTTGTTTTGAACAGTTCAAACGATGCTAACAGGAAACATTTTATTAAAATATGAAAAAACTCTCCATCGTTATTCCAGCCTATAACGAAGAAAAAACCATTCAAAAGTTGATCTCTAAAGTAATTAAAGTTCAATTAATTCAAGACATTGAAAAAGAGATTATTATAGTAAACGATGCATCTACTGATAAAACAAAAAAAATTATACATAATAGTATAAATGAAAATAGGGATGCCAATATATCGTATCTGGAGTTTAAGGTAAATCAGGGTAAAGGTGCCGCCCTGAAGTTAGGGATTTCAAAAGCAACCGGTAACTATATCATTATTCAGGATGCCGACTTAGAGTACGACCCAGAGGAATATAATGCTTTGCTTAAACCCGTGGTTGAGGGGCATGCAGATGTCGTTTATGGTTCTCGATTTATGGGAGGGAAACCTCACCGGATACTTTTTTACTGGCACACGATTGGCAATAAATTTCTTACAAATCTGTCGAACATATTTACAAACCTGAATTTGACAGATATGGAAACATGTTATAAGCTTTTCAAATCCGAAATGATTCAAAGTATCAGTTTAAATGAAAAAAGGTTTGGATTTGAGCCTGAGGTCACTCAAAAAATCTCGAGAATACCAGGTATTCGGATTTATGAAGTTGGAATCTCATACTATGGCCGCACCTACCAGGAAGGAAAAAAAATAAATTGGAAAGATGGTGTTAGAGCCATCTATGTGATTTTCAAATATGGTCTTCTAAAAAATTGGAGACATTACCATTAGCCGGTTTTATTTAGCTAACCATATGTATTATATAAAGGATATTTAATTGAAGCCCAAAGCTGTTTCATTCTTCTCAGGAAAACCCCGACTCCGGATTCATACTCCTCTTTATATTCAATTAGTGGAATGCACTCTATCTTATTAGTAAAGAGAACTATGAACCTAAATACCCCGGAGAGCCATGATTTCAAATGTAAAACGTATTCTCGTTCCAACGGATTTTTCTGACTGCTCAAAAAAAGCAGCTCTTGCAGCAGGTTCAGTCGCTGGTAAGTTCAACGCTTCCATCACTCTTCTGAACGTAATTGACCCGCCATTTAACTTTCCCGGCAATATGGAAGGTGTTCTCGATTACTTGAAAGAGAATGCAGAGCAGCATCTTGAGCGGCTCATCAGCGATTTGATGGCGACAAATCCTGACGGAAAACTGCGCGTAAAGCACCAAATAAGAATTGGTAAACCAGTATCACAAATTCTGGAAGCCATCACTGATTTAGGCATCGATCTTGTGGTGACGGGAAGCGGTAGTGATGTACCTGCCAGGAAAGTTATTTTTGGGAGTGTATCTACGGACATCATCCTCCATTCCACCGTCCCCGTTATTTCCATACCCGAAGAATCCGCTGAGGTTTCATTCGATAATATTCTCTTCGCCACGAATTTCAGATCGAATGACTTGGAGAATCTAAAAGATTTAGTAACGCTTGCAGATTCTTACAGTGCGGCTATCGATATCATTCATGTTTCTGCCGAGGATAATCTTGAAACAGAAGTGAAATTCCGCGGATTTAAGGATCTCATCAAAGAAGAAAATCTTTATGAGTCCATAAAATTTCATCATGTTGTCCACGAAAATCCCTTCAAAGCCATATCTGATTATGTAGAAAAGAATAATATTTCTTTTCTCGTACTAAACAGATACAAGAAATCAGTCGTCGGTATGCTATTGGACAAAAATTATACAAAACAGCTCAGTGTCTATTCAAAAGTACCATTACTGGTTTTGACGGGAAACTAATAGCCAATTATAATGAAAGGGAACAGCCTGATCTGTTCCCTTTATTTTTGCACTTCATCCGTTCCTGCAAGCATATTAATGGGTTATTTGTATCTTGTTTTTTTAAATCAATCTAATGCAATTTCATAGAATATGGGTAATCCAAGCAAACGAAAAACTGCTTTAATAACAGGGGCATCAAGCGGAATAGGGCGTGATCTTGCAGCAATATTTGCCCGTGAAGGGTATAACCTGATTATCTCTGCCAGACGAGAAGAGCGCTTATTGGTTATCAAGAATGATCTAGAAAAACAATGTAATGTTCGAGTACTCGTCTTTCCCTGCGATCTTGCAAAGGAAGATGGCCCAAATGAGCTTTACACATTTGTTCAGAACCAATCCGTTCGTCTTCATACGCTGGTAAATAACGCAGGAATTGGAGATTTTGGTTTTTTTACGGAATCTAAATGGGAAAAAAATGCGACCATGATCCATCTCAACATGCTATCACTTACTCATTTAACACACCTTTTCCTGCCCGATTTAATGAGTCATAAAAAATCATATATCATGAATGTTGCATCAACTGCAGCATTTCAGCCGGGACCGTTGATGAGTGTATATTATGCATCCAAGCATTATGTTCTTGCGTTTAGTGAAGCTATCGCGAATGAGTTAAAGGATTCGGGAGTTATTGTTTCTGCCCTTTGCCCCGGACCCACAGCGTCGGAGTTTCAGGAGGTCTCGAATATGGATAAGTCGAAACTTTTTGATCTGTTTCCTGTGGCTGCATCTGCAGATGTGGCTGAATTTGGTTTCAAGTCTCTCATGAAAGAAAAACGAGTTGCAGTTTATGGCTTTCTAAATAAAGTTGGCGCAATAACAATTGGTTTATTGCCGCGCAATCTGGTTACTTCTGCAGTACGCTTTATTATGGAGAAAAAATAATGGAACCCACCTGATTCTTCGATGATATAAAGTTTTATCTATTTCTTGAAAGATTTCCTATTTTTATTTCAATCATCTGCACGAAAAAATTAATACCCAGCTAATGGTAAAAGCAATACTCCTTCACTTGCTGTTTATCTTCACGTTTTTATGTGCAGCTTCATTGCAAGCCCACAGCCAAACAACCCTCGATCGTATTTCCGTTGCAGAACGAAGCGATGGTAAAGGTTTAGTATTGAGATATCACATCAGCGGGGCTGTAGACTCTTTTCGTGTAACTCAACCCGGGCCCGATTTAGTTCAGATGATGATTTATTCGCAAAAGATGAATTCTGAATCATTTAAAAAACCCAACTTAAAGCCCGGTATTGAACGGATCGACTACCATGATAATGATGCGGGATTTGGTTTAGATATTTTTTTACAGGAGAACCGCTATTTTAAAGCCAGTGCATACCCCGATCGAGGACGCGATCATATATTGCTCGCACTAGAGAACAGCTCAAGCTCTGAAATTTCGGATTATACTGATAACACGGATTTTATTTTTTGGTACGATTACCAGGATCAGCAAGCACCCTTTGCTTATGCTGAATCTGTGAATGAAGTGGCTATACCGCTTTCTAGCGGCAGAGAATTTAAAACAATAGTCATTGACGCCGGACACGGCGGCCACGATCCCGGAGCAGTAAACAGAAGACTTGGTTACATGGAAAAGGATATCGTGTTGGATGTAGCACTTAAGGTTGGGAACTACATCAAAGAATACATGCCCGATGTAGAGGTAATTTATACCCGCGATGACGACACATTTGTAAAACTGGAAGACCGCGGATTAACAGCTACCCGTGCTAAAGGAGACCTGTTTTTATCTATTCATGCAAATTCGGCTGCGAATTCACGAGCGTACGGTTCCGAGATCTTTTTTCTGGGGCTTGCCAGAAGTGAGTCTGCTCTTGAAATTATGAAGAAGGAGAACAGCGTTGTAAATTTAGAGGGCAGTTCTGAAACTGTAGAGCTTAGCGAAGAGGATCTTCTGATCTACGAGTTAGCGAATGCAGGTAATATCGCTATTAGTGAGAGAATTGCAAGCATGATCGAGGACCAGTTTAGAAATCGTGCTCAAAGGCGCTCCCGCGGTGTAAAACAAGCTGGCTTTCTGGCGTTGTGGCATGCATCTACTCCGGCTGTTTTGGTAGAGCTTGGGTTTTTATCGAATCCAACTGAGGCAAACTACCTGGCAAGTGAATATGGTCAAACGATTTTAGCATCTGCCATATTCCGTGCCGTTCGTGATTTTAAAGTAGAGTATGATAACAGCATGCAGCTGCAAGACAGGGTGAGTAATGAGTGATAATCCCCTAATTTTGGGTGTTGCCGGAGGCAGTGGCTCAGGCAAAACTACGGTGGTTGAAAATATCGTAGCTGGTATTGGAGAAGAGAAAATTCTGTTGATTGAGCACGATTCCTACTACCGGGATTTAAGTCACCTGCCGCTCGAAGACCGGAAAAAGCAAAATTTTGACCATCCCTCATCATTAGAAACCGAACTCATGATTCGGCACCTTAGTGCGCTACGAAGCGGCTACAAGGTAGATATTCCCGTCTATGATTTTGTGGCCCACACACGAACGGAAGAGACCATTCCGGCTTCTCCGAAAAACATTATTCTAATCGATGGAATTCTGATATTCAGTGAGCCCAAACTTCGCAATTTGATGGATATTAAACTGTTTGTGGATACAGACGATGACGTTCGTCTACTGAGACGGCTTAGAAGAGACATTCTTGAGCGCGGCAGAAATTTTGATGGCGTACTAAACCAATATGAAAATTTCGTGAGGCCCATGCACCTCGAGTTTGTGGAGCCCAGCAAACGATATGCCGATATCATCATTCCAAGGGGTGGAGAAAATAGGGTAGCCCTCGAAATGGTCACCGCTTTAATAAATGGAAAGCTGCAGGATCAGCATTAAGCTCTTCACGATCCATGTAACTTTCAACGCTCAGCCCTTCACCATTTCAGCAAACATTTTCATGCCCTCAAACTGCAGATGAGAAGAAAGCGTGATCTCTGTTTCTGTTAATAAACTCTTTACATCTGCAGCATTCCCACCTGTAAGATATATCTCTGCGTCTTTATCTGAAGTACGATATTTCCCAATCCAATTCTCAATAGCAGCAGCGAACATACCATTTACGCCCCATCTAAGGCTGTCTTGTGTAGATTTTCCGGGCCAGCTTTTTGGGATAAAAGGCTCAATCTCAGGTAGTTCCGGCAAGTGAATACGGATCGTTTTTTTTAAGATCTCAATTCCCGGCATTATAACTCCCCCCTGATAAACTCCATTATGATCCATGAAATCAACAGTGCAGGCGCTGCCGGTGTCAATCACAATTACGCTTTTCCTACTTGATTTATGGAAAGCACCCAGACTGCTCAAAAATCGATCAAGCCCCAATGTTTGAACCGTAGAATAGTTGATAAAACGGGATGGGATCTGAGAAACTGTTAAAAGCTCAGTTTGCAAATCCGGAACAGCTTTCAGAACTTTTTGGGTTATATCCTTACGCACGGAGCTTATATAAACCATCCCACCGACTGCGTAATCCGTCAACGTCCGGATAAACTGTTCAAAATCAGTATCAATATGCTGATGCCATTGCACTTTCCACCCGCCTTTCCCTGGCTTTCCCAATTTTAAAGAAGTGTTTCCAATATCAAGATAAAGTGCATTCATTTACGTAGTTTTGAGTGAACGATTAAGCTTTCAGACTCCTTCAAAAGATAAAATTAAAAAACCTAGATTATGGATTTAAAAAATAAAATTGCAATCGTTACGGGTGCCAGCAGTGGTATCGGTTATTCATTCAGTAAGCTATTGGTTCAAAAAGGGGCGAAAGTTTATGGGCTTGCCCGGCGATTGAATAAATTAACCACTATCCAAGAAAACCTGGGAGAAAATTTTATCCCGGTTCAGATGGATATTACGCAGTCTTCAGATATCTCGGCCTGGATTAAAGATCAGTTTTCTGATGATGAACTTCCGCATATTCTCATCAACAACGCAGGCTTGGCCGTATTCGGAAACGTCGAAGATATCAGTATTGAAGATTGGGATACCATGGTATACACCAACCTTAATGGCGTGTTTTATCTTACACGGGAAATTGTTCCATTGATGAAGCAAAACCCTGACTACTGTCACATAGTAAATATCTCATCTGTAGCAGGTCTTTTGGGAAACCCTCAAATTTCAGGATACAACGCCACAAAATTTGGGCTCCGAGGGTTTAGCGAAGCTTTATTCAAAGAACTTCGGTATGATGGTATAAAGGTCTCTACCATGTTTCCCGGCTCCATAGCCACTAATTTCTTTGAGGTGGCAGCCGGTGCCGACACTCATGAGAACATGATGCGTCCAGATGATGTCGCTAAAACGCTGATTCATCTTCTTGAAACCCCCGATAATTTCCTGATTAATGAAGTTGCCCTACGTCCTTTAAATCCTAAGAATCCTGAAGACGAGTGAGGTATCGTACAGTACTTTTTTGTCTACTCTTTACAATAACGACACTAGGTTGTGAAGACAACGAGCCCGATTATCTTATCGATGAAGATACCTATATACTGATGTTTGCAGAACTTGCAATTATCGATCAGTACGATCCAAATCTGTTAAAAAATCGAACAAAAGAGGAAATTCGCGATTCGGTTTATCAAAAATATAACGTGACAAAAGAAGATTTCCGGCGATCACACAACTATTACGAGGAAGATATTGATTCACAACTCAATCGCCTTGAAAAAGTTAATCTGTTATTGCGAGAAGAAAGAGATGCTGTTGATGATTTAGAACGTGACTTAAGAGAAAGAAATAAACTTTCAGCAGATTCACTTCGTCAGCGCTTAAATATTGAGTAGAACCGCTTACCATCTTTGTCTATATACTGAATAAGCTCTTCCCGAACCATGAATGAAATTACTCGTTTGGTCCGTTTATTATCCCACTTTAACTCATCACTGATCGACTTCGCACTATACTGCTCTTTTTCCAAAAGATGAATAACACTCTTGATCTCCTTTTTTGATAGTTCATCATTGTCTGCTTTCATCTTTTTCAAACAGTTATCACACTTTCCGCAGGGTGTGCATTCGGTTTCTCCAAAATAATTGCGCAGAAAAACTTCCCTGCACTCCAGGGTCTCGGCATAACGTACCATATACTGTAATTTTTCCAGTAAAATATCTTTATATCGGTACGCCTTATCGTTGTCAATTTGCAGCTTTTTAGTTCTGGGCTGCTCTAAATAAATGAGTGATTGTTCACTCTCCCGTGAGTACGACAGCAGCTGATCGTGGTGGGATAGAACATGTAATCCTTTTTCAAGTTGATGAGTTGTGATCCCTAATAAATCAAGGATGCTGTCTTCTTTCAGATAAACTTTCTTATGAAATGACTGAGGACCAAATTGTCTCATGATGGTGTCAATAAACTCACCTTTTTCAGGCGTTGTTCGATCAATAAAGTCTAGCAATAGCTGCTGCCCAACAATAAACTGTAATCCAATGCGGGGATCTTTCAGGTCGGTTTTCTGAAGAATTTCCAGTCTCTGCAAAAGCGTGATGCTCAGCTTTACTTTTTGGACTGAATACCCAGACCGTTTTGCAACATTTTGAAAATCCAATGCCTCCTGCTGCTCCATTTTATCCCCAACAGACAGATTCAGTTCATCACATAAGGTGTTGTATACTCTCTGCAAAATATCGTGATCGGGGTACGCAGAAAGTATTCTTTTTTTAAGAATATGAACGTCGCTGGTTTTATACACAAGCACTGGGTATGCCGTTTTGCCGTCTCTGCCAGCACGTCCTGCCTCCTGGTAATATGCTTCCAAAGAAAATGGTATTGTTTCGTGAACAACAAATCTGCAATCCGGTTTATCAATTCCCATGCCAAAAGCGTTTGTGGCGGCTACAACGGGAGTGTCTCCTTGTAACCACGCTCGCTGTACATCTTCCCGCTCACTATTTCCAAGTCCCGCGTGGTAGGCTTTACACCCTATTCCCTGTGCCGTAAACTGCTTGGCAAGAGACTCACATTTTTTTCGCGTTGACGAATAGATAATACCACTCCCAAGCGAGGCAGCTTTTTTCACTGACTTCTGAACCATCTTCGATTTATTTTCGGTTTGAGCCACCCACCACTGAAGGTTTTCCCTGCTAAAACCGCTCGTTACCACTTCAGGTTCATTAAATTGAAGCACGCTGAGAAGATCTTTTCTTACTTCCGGTGTTGCTGTAGCCGTGCAAGCCATCCATCTGGTCTGGGCCGATAATTCACCAAAATCCTGTTTTATTGTTCTGTAAGATGGGCGGAAGTCGTGTCCCCATTCCGAAATACAATGAGCTTCATCTACCGCTATGAGAGACACAGATAAATTGGGCTGCTCAGTTTGCCAAAGTTCCGTTTTAATACGTTCAGGTGCTATGTAAAGTAGTTTATACATGCCGTTGCGGGCATTTACCAGCCTTTGCTCAGTTTCCCTTCTGGAAAGAGTGCTATTGATAAATGAAGCACGTATTCCCATATTTTTTAATTGATCAACCTGATCTTTCATAAGAGCAATAAGGGGGGATATTACAATTGTCAGCCCATCAAACAGTAGTGCCGGAACCTGGTAGCAAAGCGATTTACCGCCCCCTGTAGGAAATAATACCAGTGTATCTTTCCCATCAAGAATGGATGAAATGGCTCTCTCCTGCCCTGCCCTGAATGAGCTATACCCCCATCGTTCCTGTAATACTTTTTGAGCCGCTGACAGATCCTGCATGCTTTCTGTTTGAACGTTTATATGGCTGTTTAGCCTTAACCAAACTTTTGGTAAATGTAATCACATGCAGGCTCTCAGTAAAATAGATGGTAAGAGTAATTTTAAAATGTAAAATTAACACCAAATTTAAAGTATAGAAGGTCCGTCTCCGATCGACTCACATCAAATGTACCGTCATCTGTGGAAATGGATCCCTCTTGCAGATATTCTGCTTCCCGCCCAAACATGTAGCGAACACCTGCGTTCAGATAAACTGAGCCTAGTGAAACATCGCTAGCAGAATCTACGGCAGATTTATTACTGTAAACTCTCAAATTAACACCGGTTCCAAGACCATAACTCAGAGATGTATCATCAAAGTTTGTATCTCGAAGTACACTTTCTTCAGAAAAAGATCCTCTTTCTCTGAGCACAGTCTGTGTAAAAAAGTAGTTAAAGCCAAATAATCCGTCTACATAGGGACGGAAAGTAGCAGGCGGACCCGAAAGCCGGAAAAGCAGGTTTCCCGTTACCAGATTGTACGAATTTTCAACCTCAACAGTGATATCCGGAATAGTTGGACTAAGAGGTTCATTTCTTGTATCGATTCCAAAATTCATAAAACCAAAGTCGAGACCGACCATCAAGGGAGTTTCCGGAATCTTATAACCACCCATAAGTCCCAGTCCCCAGCCAAGCCTATCAATCTCATCTGAAAATTCTCCCTGTGGTGCACCCACATTAAAATCCAGATCTACATGAAATTCCTGTGCCCTCACGTTCATTGATAAAACAATGAGTGCCGCAAATGATGCTAGAAATATGGTGATTAATCGTTTACACATGCCAATCCTCTTTTATAAATAAAAAGGCCTTGAATTTCTTCAAGACCTCAATTCAGTTATAAATTTAATTACGTAGCTGGCAACACCTAAGTTGCATTACAATACAGCTTTCATGTAATCTCTTCGCATTTCAGCGATGGCTGATATACTAATACCCACCGGACATACTGCTTCACACTCTGCAAAATTTGAGCAATCGCCGAATCCTTCTTTTTCCATCTGCTCAACCATGGCAACTGTTCTGTGCTCACGTTCAGGTTTTCCTTGTGGCATACGATTTAAATGAGCAATTTTTGCCCCTGTAAAAAGTGAAGCCGAAGAATTCGGGCAGGCAGCAACACAAGCGCCACATCCAATGCAGGTTGCATAGTCAAACGCCTGGTTCGCTACATCCTGAGGAATTGGAATCAGGTTTGCTTCTGGCGCAGCTCCTGTCTTAACAGAAACATAACCGCCAGCCTGTATAATGCGATCCAGTGCCGACCGATCAACAACTAGATCTTTTATAACCGGGAATGCGGCAGCTCTTGGCGGCTCAATCACGATCGTGTCCCCATCATTGTAGTTTCTCATATGAAGCTGACAGGCCGCGGTCATATGCTTGGGGCCATGTGCACGGCCGTTAATTACGAGGTTACATGAACCACAGATCCCTTCGCGGCAGTCGTAGTCAAATTCTACAGGATCTTCACCTTTTTTCATCAGGTTCTCGTTAAGAACATCAAGCATTTCCAGGAAAGACATATGTTCATTTACTTCATCGAGAATGTAATCTTCAAAATGCCCTGAATCATTAGCGTTTTTTTGCCGCCAGATTTTAAGATTTATCGTCATCAAGCTCATAATATTCCTATTTGTAACTTCTTTGTTTTAATTCCACAAATTCGAACTCGAGTTCTTCTTTATGTAGTGTGGTTTCAAGTTTTCCATTTACACCATGATACTCCCAGGCAGAAACGAATGCATAATCTTCATCGTTTCTAATCGCTTCTCCTTCCTCCGACTGGAACTCGTCGCGGAGATGGCAGCCACATGATTCATCCCGGTCTAAAGCATCAATAGCCATGAGCTCGGCAAGCTCGAAAAAGTCGGCTACTCTGGCGGCAAACTCGAGATATTTGTTGTAGTAGTTTTTCTCACCGGGGACTCTCACGTTTTTCCAAAATTCTTCTCTGAGCGCGCGAATTTCCTCAATTGCAGATTCCAGGCCTTCTTTACTTCTGGAAATCCCAACCTTATCCCACATAATTTTTCCGAGTTCTCTGTGGAATTCGATGATGGTTTTATCGCCCTGAACGGCCAGCAATTTATCGAGCTGCTCTGATGAAGCATTTGCTGCTTCATTAAACGCCTCATGGTCGGTTGATACATCCGGCAGATCTTCATCGGCAAGATAATTACCTACAGTGTAGGGAATAATGAAATAACCATCTGAAAGACCCTGCATAAGTGCACTTGCGCCCAGTCGGTTCGCTCCGTGATCAGAAAAGTTTGCCTCCCCTGCTACAAACAAACCCGGGATATTGCTCATCAGATTATAATCAACCCAAAGTCCACCCATTGTGTAGTGAACCGCAGGGAAAATCTGCATGGGTACTTCATATGGATTCTCATCTTTAATATTCTGATACATATCGAAGAGGTTACCATACTTTGCTTTGATGGTTTCTTTACCATCACGCTTAATGGCATCACGGAAATCGAGATAAACGGCAAGACCGGTATCTCCCACTCCCAGCCCCTCATCTGTTACAAGTTTTGCATTCCGGGATGCAACATCTCTGGGAACCAGATTTCCAAAACTCGGATATCTTTCTTCAAGGTAATAGTACCGCTCCTCCTCGGGGATATCATTTGGAGGACGATTATCACCTTTTTTCCTGGGAACCCACACCCGCCCATCATTTCGCAAACTCTCACTCATAAGCGTGAGCTTAGACTGGTAATCACCTGAAACCGGAATACAGGTTGGGTGAATTTGTACAAAGCAAGGATTTGCAAATGCTGCTCCCCGCTTATGGCATCTCCAGGCAGCTGTTACATTGGAATTCTTGGCGTTTGTTGAAAGATAAAACACATTTCCATAACCGCCGGTACAAAGAACAACAGCATCAGCTTCCCATTTCTGAATTTCGCCGGAAACCAAGTCGCGGGTAATAATACCGCGCGCTTTTCCATCCACAACTACTAAGTCCAGCATCTCCTGACGGGGATAATTTTTGATTTTGCCGGTATGCTCCTCTTTCATCATGGCCTGATAGGCGCCCAGAAGCAGTTGCTGTCCGGTCTGACCCCTTGAGTAAAATGTTCGTGAAACCTGAGCGCCGCCAAATGAACGGTTGTCCAGCAATCCACCATAATCGCGACCGAAAGGAACACCCTGCGCAACGGCCTGGTCAATAATATGATTTGAATTTTCTGCAAGGCGATACACGTTCGACTCGCGGCTTCTGTAGTCACCCCCCTTAATGGTATCATAAAACAGCCGCCAAACTGTGTCACCATCATTGGGATAATTTTTTGCTGCATTTATTCCACCCTGTGCCGCAATACTATGGGCTCTGCGGGCAGAATCCTGTATACAAAATGTTTGCACATTGTAGCCAAGCTCAGCGAGACTTGCCGCTGCCGAGGCACCTGCTAACCCTGTACCAACTACAATAATGTTATATTTTCTCTTATTGTTTGGGGATACAAGTTTAATCTCATTCAGATGATTGGTCCACTTATCTTCTAAGCGGCCTTCCGGTATTTTGGGATCTAATTTCATAAGTCGATAATTAAGCTTTAAAAGCGTTAGTTACAATTGATAAGCGCAGCTTCGCAACCGCCGCCAAAATAGATATAGAGGGGAATGAACAGGAACCCTATGGCAAGCAAAAATGCAGCTACAGCTCCCACTGTATAAATGATTGCAGATGCCTTTTTACTTCTCACGGTTAATGATGTGAAAGCACTCCAAATACCGTGTCCCAGGTGAACGCCCAGCAATATCATCACAATGGTGTAACCAAAGGCGTAAATGGGATTTTGAAACGTATCGAGTACAAGTGTTTTTATATCATGGGTCATCTGGCCGTCAATCATGACTTCTCCTGTATCACCCAGGGCAAATGTGTTGATGTGAATCACCACAAAAAGCAGCAGCACAACACCGGTAAAAGCCATACTTCTGGAGCTAAGACTCTGTTTACTGGGCCCTCCCTTACTGCTGTAAACCTCATAGCCTTGAGGCCGGGCTTTGCGCTTTTTGAACCAGATTGAAATACCAATCCACGCATGAATTACAAATAAAGCCAATAGTCCTATCCTTGCAACCCAGAGCAATGGCCCCAAATCATGCAGAAATTTAGAGTAGGCGTTCATGGCATTTGGTTCGCCAAAAACAGCTAAATTACCGGCGAGGTGAAAAATGATAAAAAAGACGAGCAAAAGTCCGGTTAAACCCGTTAAAATCTTTCGTCCAACCTGCGATTGAAAAGCTTTGATGATAGATGGCATATGATTTCTTCAGTTACGTAATAATTATCAAAAAAAGTTTTGTGTCCTGAACCTGTTTACATAAGACTATAAAATTCGTTTTATTTGCCGTAAAAGGCAAGATTAATACGCTCAATCTGCCTGCTAAATGCTTATTAAGAAACGTTCTAAATTCAACATTTAATATAATTTCCACAACCTACTTTCTTGGATACAGTTACAACAACTTTTTACTCCGATTATAAGATCAAAAACTCCAAATTTATTGGTTATTTAGCTCCCTGCACTCATTTGGATGAGTTAAATAGTGTACTTGAGTCGATTAAAAATGAGCATCCCACGGCTACTCATCACTGTTACGCATACCGCATAAATCCCGAAAAAACGCAGGAATTTTCTACAGACGATGGTGAACCCGGCGGAACGGCAGGAGCACCCATTTTAAATTCTCTGCGATCACGTGAATTAATGAATGTTGTGTGCGTGGTTGTTCGCTATTACGGTGGAAATCATCTCGGAAAGTCAGGATTGATTAGTGCCTACTCCCACACGGCTCTGTTAGCCGCTGATGCAGCAGTAACCAAAAAAATAATTCCTGTTCAGCTTTATCGTGTGAGGTACGGCTATGAGCATCAATCTGTCATAAATTCTTTAAAACATAAATTTGATTTCTCAGAAATTGAATCCTCGTACCTCGAAAAGGTCAGCCTTACCATCGCCATACCCGCAAAGCAAGCCAGCTCCTTTGTTAAACATATTGATGCATCCGTCCATCTTTTCGATAGCTTTGAAAAACTGGGAAGTAGCTACCAGCTTGCAGAGTAAAGTTTCATAAATTCATGAATTGTTACTACAAGCTTCTTACATTTCATGCAGTGAACGAAAGCGACCCAATCTCTCTTTCATTTTCTTATTCGTTCAACCTTAACAATTATTCATTTAAACGACTTCATGAAGATTTATACAAAAAAAGGAGATCAGGGAAAGACATCGCTATTTGGCGGTAAAGAGATCGAAAAAAATAATATCCGTCTCCATGCATATGGGACCGTAGACGAATTAAACTCAGCCCTAGGGATTGCACTTACTTACAATTTAAGTAACAAAGGAAAATCCATTCTTGAAGAGCTTCAGGACCAGCTTTTCGTATTAGGTGCCGACTTGGCCACACTCACTTCGAAAAAAACGAAGATCGACAGAATTAATGGCAACCATATCGATCAGCTTGAGATGTGGATTGATGATCTCGATAAGGATTTACCACCTCTGACTGCCTTTATTCTCCCCGGAGGAGCCCCTGCGGGAGCAAATCTTCATTTTTCAAGAACAGTTTGTCGGCGAGCAGAACGGTTTACGGCTGAGTTAATGGATTCAGGCGAGGCTAATCAAAATTGTCTCATCTACCTGAATAGGCTGTCAGATTTACTGTTTGTTCTCGCTCGATTTGAAAACCAATACAGCGGTATTGGAGAAACTCAATGGATATCGAAAAAATAGATGTACCTTTACATCCCGTTCATCAATACATTTTTTAACTCTAATTTACCCGAACACTCTTCTTTATGGCATTAATGATTTCAGTTTCCGGTATTCGCGGAATATTTGGCTCGCATTTAAACCCTGAAAATCTCGTACGTTATACTGCAGCGTATGGAACCTGGCTCGAGGGTGGAACCGTTGTCGTAGGCCGTGATTCACGGGTTACCGGCCAAATCTGCGAAGATATTGTTTGCGCAACGCTTCAAAGTGTAGGCTGCTCGGTTATAAAAACGGGAATTGCACCCACTCCCACGGTTGCGATGGGGGTTTTAAGACATAAGGCTGATGGAGGCATCATCTTAACTGCAAGCCATAACCCGGAACAGTGGAACGCGCTTAAGCTACTAAATGGGAAAAGTGAATTTTTAGATGCAGAACAAGGCAGTGAGGTTCTCAAAATTGCTGAAAACAATTCTTTCGACTATAAACTGTTTGATCAAATCGGCTCTGTCCAAAATGACGATGATATCATCAACTACCATATTGATAAAATCCTGGACCTCCCCTATATCGATAAGGAACAGATAAGAAAAAAATCGTTCAAAATAGCTGTAGATGCCGTAAACGGTGCCGGTTCCCATGCTCTACCAGCTCTTTTAAAAGCGCTGGGTGCTGATGTTCATGAACTGAACTGTGAACCAACCGGTATGTTTCCACACAACCCCGAGCCATTGCCTGAGCACTTAACCGAAATTTCTGAATACGTGGTTGAGCACAATTGCGATTTTGGACTTGTCACAGATCCCGATGCCGACCGTCTCGCAATCGTTGATGAAAATGGCAAGATGTTTGGCGAAGAGTTCACCCAAGTTGCCGCGTTTGACTTTATACTAAGTATGTCTGGTGGGGATACTGCCACAAATCTATCCTCATCCAGAGCGGCTGACGACATCACGAAAAAATATGGAGGAACCTGCCATAGAACGGCTGTCGGCGAAATAAACGTCGTAAAAGGTATGCAAAAATACGGTGCCAGGATCAGTGGTGAGGGAAATGGCGGTGTAATCAATCCTGATCTCCATCCCGGCCGAGACGCGCTTGTAGGTTCAGCCATGTTCCTGCAGCTGATGGCTGCTAAAGAGATGTCCGTTTCGGATTACAAAGCCAGCCTTCCATACTACGAAATGGTTAAGCAGAAAGTAGCACTTACCGATCTGGGTATGGATGCCGACGATGTGCTTAAACTTGTTGCCCAGGAATTTGCAGAGCATAAGCCTAATCTTACCGATGGGGTAAAAATTGATTTTGAAAGCGGCTGGGTTCATTTCCGAAAATCAAACACCGAGCCAATTGTTCGTATTTACAGCGAAGCAGCCAACGAGAAAACAGCAAGGGAACTGGCCTCCGATGTATTGAGTCATATACAATCCTAGATTGAAGAATCCACCAGAAAAGAATTTTTATTAGCTTAGCAGAACAAAAAATCCCAATAAATTTGATGATATGATCAAATCCATGACAGGTTTTGGCCGTGGTGAATCAAACGCTAACGGTTTCCAGGTTTCAGTAGAAGTAAAGACACTGAACAGCCGGTACCTTGATATTTCAATTCGGTCTCCTCAAAGTTTACAGCAGCAGGAGTTCGATATTAAAGAGGTCGTTCAAAAAAAGATCTCGCGCGGTAAAGCACACATCAGCATTTATGTTGACAAATCGAACCTGGGAAAACCAAACATTACTTTTGATGAGAATCTTGTAAAAGCATATGGAAAAATGCTCGAGCAGATAAAATTTTTGGCAAATATTCAGCAGCCGGTTCAGCTCAAAGATATTCTCCATTTCGATGAGCTATTTAAACCATCAGAGGTTGACGAAAACGAGGTTGAGCTCATCTGGACAAATGCAAAGCAAGCACTCGGAAATGCATTGGAGCTATTGAACGCCATGAGAGTTCAGGAAGGTGAAGAACTTAAAAACGACCTCACAAAACAGATCACTGGAATTTCAGATATGATAACTGAAGTAAAGGAGCTTTCTGCAAAGCGGGCACCTGAAGTCCGTGAGAAGTTACAGACCCGGATTCAATCGATGATTGATGAGGAAAAAGTGGATAAAGACAGGCTTGAAACAGAAATAGCTCTTTTAGTGGATAAAATGGACGTAAACGAAGAGATCATTCGTCTCGACTCCCACCTCAAATTTTTCCTTGAAGCACTGGAAACTGATGAACCTGTTGGCAGGCGGCTAAATTTTTTATGCCAGGAAATTAACCGCGAGCTGAATACCATTGGAGCAAAATGTAACGACTCTGAAATATCACATCATATCGTGCTGGGAAAAGAGAAACTTGAACAGATACGCGAACAGGTTCAGAACATTGAGTAAAAAAGGAAAAATAATTGCGCTTGCCTCACCCAGCGGTGGCGGTAAATCAACAATGGCAAAACGACTTCTGAGCGATTTTAAAAATCTCCAATTTTCAGTGAGCGCTACAACGCGTGCACCACGAAAGGATGAAGTGCATGGAAAACACTACTATTTCATCAGCAAAGAAGATTTTAAGGAAAAAATTGAGCAGGGAGAGTTTTTAGAGTGGGAAGAGTTCTATAACGGCACAATGTATGGCACCTTGCGCAAAACCATTGAAAATGATGTTGAAAAAGGATACTTTACTTTGCTTGATGTTGATGTTTTGGGTGCTTTAAATGTAAAATCAAGTTTTGGTGAAGATGCTAAAACAATATTCATCGCACCTCCATCTCTCGAAGTTCTTAAACAAAGATTAATTTCCAGAGGCTCAGAAACCGACGAGTCGTTGAAATTAAGACTTGACCGAGCCGAAAAAGAGATGACATATAAAAACAAATTCGATGACGTTGTAGTTAATGATAAACTCGATGAGGCCTACAGCAAGTTGAAATCGATCATTACAACCTTTATAGATAAATAAGCATATGCCTATTAAAACGCTTGATGTTGAAAACCTGGGAAAAAGCAGCAACAAATATGAGAAGCTGGTCGCCCTTTCTAAAAGAGCACGGCAAATAGCCGCTCAGGAAAAGCTCGAACTCGAAGAAAAGCTTAAATATTTCGAGGGATTTGAGGATGAAGATGAGTTCACCTTCAACGAAGAGCAGGAAAATATCTCCAAGGCTTTTGAGAAACTACCACACGCCGCCCGCAGAGCTGTAGATGAGATGCTGGAAGGAAAAATTACCTATCGATATCCCGATAAAGAGATCTGATTATGCTGGCCGGTAAGCGCATAATTTTGGGCGTTACTGGTGGGATTGCTGCCTATAAAGCAGCTTATCTATTACGATCATTTCAAAAACAGGGAGCTGAAGTCCGCGTCACAATGACTCCCGCGGCAACAAAATTTGTGGGAGTTGAAACGTTTTCTGCTCTTAGCAGACATACTGTAGCTACAGAAGTATTTACAGACAACGAACAGAGCGATTCCTGGACAAAACACATACACTGGGGTGAATGGGCAGATCTTTTCGTAGTTGCCCCCTGCACAGCCAATACTTTAGCGAAGCTTGTTGCGGGCCAGTCTGATAACATGCTAACCTCTACCGCATTGGCTGCACGTTGTCCTATTCTCATCTGCCCCACAATGGATGGTGAAATGTATGAGCACGCCACCGTCAAAAAAAATCTGCATGAAGCGGAAAAGCTTGGCTACTACATATTGGAACCTGATAGCGGATATCTTGCCAGCGGACTGGATGCCCAGGGACGTCTGCCAGACGATGAAGCAATTCTAAAAAAATCTGCTGAAGTTATTCGCAAACATCAGATTCAAGGACCATTAACCGGTAAAAAAGTGATTGTTACTGCAGGTCCTACTCGTGAATTTTTAGATCCTGTTCGTTTTTTGTCCAACCCTAGCTCTGGCAAAATGGGACTGGCTATGGCTGAGGCGGCAAGAGCGCTTGGAGCCGATGTAGAGCTCTTTATAGGTCCGGTTACAATCCACGTGCCCAACCGTATTTCTACCAAAAAGTTCATCTCGGCAGAGGATCTATTCGAACTGGTAAAAAGCTCAAGAGATGCCGATGTTTTTATCATGGCAGCAGCCGTATCTGATTACAAACCTGCTTCGATTTCTGAGTCTAAAATTAAAAAATCGGAAGAGGATAGTGATCTGCATTTTGTTAGAACTCCTGACATTCTGCAGTGGCTGGGTGAACACAGACAATCTCATCAAACACTTATTGGTTTTGCGATGGAGACGGATAATTTGATCGAAAATGCCTCCAAAAAACTGAATGTGAAAAATGCAGACTATATTTGTGCCAACTCCCTGAACGAAACAAACAGTGGTTTTGAGTCGGATAATAATACCGTTACGCTTGTAGGCAGAGACAAAACCAAAAAAACCTTTTCGGGGCCAAAATCAAAAATTGCCTCGGAAATTCTCAGTGCTATTTTTCCGGAAAACTGAGTGATAATTTCCTTCCGATTTTTTTATCAAACTCATCAGGATCAAACCCAATATACCCGCTTCCCGGAAAATTTGTGAGCTCCCCCACAAAAATTTTATCATGAACCAAGTAGAGATCTACCCGAATAAAATCGAAGTCTGAAGCCAGTTTCTCTGAGAGTTGAACTGCATCATCCCATTGTGCGGGCTGCTCAATTTCTCCTTCATATTGAGGATAAAGAAGCTTTACATCCAGCTGATTAAACTCCCGATCATACAAATTTCGCTTCTGATTATTAAAGCGCCCAACATCTACCTGTACAAATTCGACCCTCCCATGTATACAAGTAAATTTAAAGTCGTGTGGAATCTCCCCACTATCGCTTAGCAGAAGCTCCTCAGCAATAATAGATCGGGGAAGATCTTTATATACCCACTCCCGTCCCAGTTTTGAATAATCTTGATTTTGCCATTCTTTTGTTAGTTGCTTTATGTCTTCAAAGTTTTCGGATGCCTTATCTCTGATGATTTTTACAAATCCACAACCATGATTAGCTTTTAAAATGAACTGATCCGGTAACTGGTCCCAATCATACTTTTCTAAATTGTTGTACACTCCCAAGACAGGAATCAGATATTCTGATGATACTTTTTCCTGTACATATTCGCGCATTTTTATTCGGTCGGCAGCTTGTTGCCTCAATGGATTTCTATCGAATAGTTTTAACTGCTGAATCTTTTCGGTCAGTCTTTCAGGATTTTCAAGATCAGGAAAAAATCCACGTTCCAGCTTATACCGCACCCTGGCATAGTTTTTATCCGACAAAAAGTGTCGGAATAAACCCCAGAACAGTTTTTTTGCAATAAAATGGAACATTTAATTATCTACTCTTTTCTCACAAAACCAACTGCGGCAAATAGCCCCATTGCTGCCAGCATAATGGTTCCCGCAATCGACATCCATCGTCCCGCAGAATACCATACAGGCTCCAACCTCATCTCAAAAACATGAGAGCCCTCTGGTATTTCAAACCCTCTCAAAGCATAGTTAGTGCGAATAACGGGGATCTCTTCTCCATTTAAAGTGGCCTTCCATCCCGGTGGATACCAGATTTCACCCAGCACCATATACCCGGGTTCACTTCTGGTGATTTCAGCTTTTATTTGATTGGCATTGTATTCGGTAATTACAACCGAAGCCGTTGAGTCTGGCGCCGGATTGATGGCAATATCTTCAGCAATAAACGCCGCTGCTGAAGGGTTAAATCCTGTTTTTATGCTTTCCAGTACCTCTGTTTGATTGTCCCGAACCACAACAGAATCGACAAAAAAGGCTTTCGGCAACACGTTTTGATTTTCAATTACAATGCCATTTTCTGATTCAAATACGGTATTATATCCCGGCAATGGTATGGGCTGCTGAAACGTGAGATAGCGAATGTTCAGCATGCTGAGAACGCCAGTATTTAACCCGGCAGAACCCGAAAAAAACGCTTCATCAATAATATCCTGGTAATAGCTGAGTTTTGCGCCGGAATAACCACCCGCCGATGGATAAAAATAAGCAGGCACTGCATTATTAAACGCATTATCAAGTATAGGCAAAACCCTGTAAGTCCAGCCTTCTTCATGAGTGATATTCTGCTGAATGAATTCATCCAAATCTCTTTCTCTGCGATCCAGCACATCTTCTCGATCAAAACGCTGATCGACCAGTGAATTTTCACTAAGATATCGCTGATCTATACTTGTTAAATCATACAAAAGAATAATGACCAGAAGAGATGCCCCAATATAAACCGGGACTTTACGGAATAGCATGGCTGCAATAATCCCGGAGCCGAGCACTATCAGAAGAAAAAAACGAAGGGTGTCTGAATGAGCAAGATCCCTCCTTTCCGGTTTCAACTGAGACTCTAAAACACGAGCTACCGTTTGAGATACTCTTGGATCGTCGGGTGATACATTATTTTGTGATGCTATTTGCTGAGCAAGTACTTGCCGTTCTCCCGGTTTTTCAAAGTCCATAAACTGAAATACAATAAACCCTGCAATAACAGCGATTCCAAGGGCATAAAAAACAGGCTTGAATGTTTCGCTCCACTTACCACTTTTCTTTATCTGCTGTATTGTCCAGTCAAAACCCATAGCTGCTGGTACTGCAAAACAGAAGACGGCAATCATCAGCCACATTTCGGGTACCCTGAATTTATCGAACAGGGGCACATACTCGAACATGAGATTATTTAACAACCCAAAATTTTCGCCAAGTGAAAATAAAGTTGCGACCACACCCGGCCCAATAAATATCCATTTTAATGCATGAGATGATTTCACCACTCCTATTACAAAAAACAGAAACGCCAAAGCTCCGGCATAATGCGGACCGCTGGTGAACGATTTTGGTCCCCAGTAGAGCTCTGAACCACCATAGGCTCCCGGAATCAGAAGTGTTATAAGTTCACCCCATCCCTGGGACCAGGCAAACGCGTAATCTCTCGCAAGTCCGTCGGCTCCTGATAGCTCAGAACCGCCTCTCATGCTAAAAGATGAATATTCCAGGGTACTCCAATACATCTGGGCAACGATGAGTCCTGCTATAACGGCGCCGGCTGTTAATAATGCCGTAAAAATGGCGAATTGTTTACTATTACCATTTTTATAAGCTCGTATTGCATCGAAAATAAATAGTGTAAGCAGTGGTAGAAGAAAGAAATAGGTAACCTGAGGATGGTAAGCTCTTAAATGCAGGGTTAAGGCAAGAGTGAATAGAAATATACCCATTCTGCTCAGTTCAGGTTTTTCCCGGGCCACCAGATAACCGGAATAGATCCACGGTATATAGATATAGGCCAGGAATTTTGCGTTGTGTCCGGCTCCTATGATAATGGGAATGTAGGTTGTGAATCCAATAATGACTGAGCCAAACAGTGCGGAAAACGGATTTAATCCAAGTAAAATCAACATTATGTAGGCTCCGATAAGAAGTATCCACATTTCTGCTGCCGGATAAATAAAGTCTAGGGCCTTTATCAGCGAGTCTACATTTATAACTTGGGGAGGATGCGAAATAGTGGTGGCAGGCATACCCGAAAACATATTTGATGCCCAGTGCGCTACTTCATTAAACTCCTCTTCATACTCTTTTAAAGATTCGGCTCCAGCTCGCCACTGGATATCGTCATTTCCCATATATTTATAGCCGCCTAAAACCGTGGCGTTATATAAAAAAAGAGGGGCCGCTAAAAGAAATAAAATACAAACAACATGCTTCCGCTTGTTTGAAAGGCGGGTCCAGATATTGTCATCTGCCGATACTGCATTTTTTTTCTTTTTAGAAGCCATGTAGAGGTCAAGTAAGAATTGGTATTCGCGTCTGCTTTACCGGTTTGGTGACATTGCAGGATTTAAAAAAATGCTTCTTGAGATAGTTACTCAATAACGCGAGGTACGCGAAAATAGTCAGAATCGGCATCAGGTGCATTTTTCAGGGCATCTTCATGAGATACAGGCTCTTCCGCACGATCTTCCCGAAATGTTGATGCCGTAATTTCATTCACGTGCTCAAGTGGTTTAACATTTGAGGTATCTACCTCATTTAATGTATCGATGTAACCAAGAATTTGGTTCATGTCTTCTTTGAGCCCTTCTGCCTCTTCATCTTCGAGCTGAAGCATTGCAAGATGTGCTACGTACTGAATATCTTTCTTTGTAACGGACATACTTTTTACTAAATCTTTATTTGTTTCAATTATTGAAGGTAACAAAGATTTATTAAAAGCAGTAACCAAAAGCTCCTCTTTTGTTCAAGCTGAGAATCCTGAAAGCACATCCTCGTTGGTTTTTTTCGCCAAAACTGTATTTATTTCTGATACGCCAAAAAATATAAACCCAAATTCTAGCCTCCATGCTTATTGGTATCTGTTCCGACTCTCACGATAATGTTCCAAACATCAAAAGAGCAGTATCTTTTTTTGTTTCGCAAAATGTATCAAAGGTAATCCACGCGGGTGACTACTGCAGCCCTTTTACAATTCAGCATTTTCGTGAATTGAATTTCCATGGCATTCTTGGAAATAATGATGGCGACATTTACTTGCTGATGAAAAAATTTCAGGAAATTGATGGTCACCTTCACGGTGAATTCTACAGGACAGAAGCTCTCGAGAGGTCCATCGCGACGTACCACGGCACGGTAGCTGAGATCACCAAAAGCCTTATTGAATCAAATCGGTATGATGTTGTTATTTCGGGACACACCCATGATGCATCGGTTCAGGATTATAATGGAACACTGGCAATAAACCCCGGCACCGTACATGGTTTTGGAAAGCCCGGAACTGTAGCATTGTACAATTCAGAAAAACATCAGGCCACAATTCACAACCTCGAGTAGAGTATTCGAAGCAAAGGAAACAACTCTATAGTTTGAGCTATAAAAAAAGTATTATATCAGTACTATAACAAAACAAAATGGTTGATTATGAAGGTATATCTAAATGGGTCGTTTGTAAATCACGATGAAGCAAAAATATCGGTTGGAGACAGAGGTTTTGTATTTGGTGATGGTATTTATGAAGTAACACGTGTTGTTAACGGTCGGTTTTTTAAAGAGAAGGAACACCTTGAACGGTTAAAAAAAGGGCTTGAAGGCCTAAAAATTAATCTGTCATCTGGTTGGATTGAAAAAATTCCCGAAATAAGTCGTGAACTAATCGAACTGAACGGACAGCAAAAAGGGGAAGCATCCGTTTATCTGCAAATTACAAGAGGGGTGGCATGGCCCAGAACCCATACATTTCCCGATCCTGAAGTTGAACCAACGATCTACCTCTCATCGTCATCTTTTACGCCTCATACCGATCTTCATAAAACAGGTGTAGACACAATTACCGTTTCAGATATACGATGGACCCGTTGTAACCTGAAAACCGTAAACCTGCTCCCGAATACTTTGGCCAAACAACAGGCTAAAGAAAAAGGAGTAAATAGTGCGGTGATGATACGGGACGGTGTTGTAACTGAAAGCCCAAACGCCAATATATTTGGTGTAAAGGATGGTGCACTATATACCTATCCTGCTACAAATTATATTCTCGATGGTATTACACGAAATGTTGTGCTCGACATTGCAAAAGAACTGAATATTCCTGTTCATTTTGATCCCATTCGGAAGGAGGATATTCACCAACTCGATGAACTATTCTTTTCCGGAACAACAACCGATATCCAGCCCATTATAAAAGTTGATGATGTTCATCTCACAGGTGGAAAACCCGGACCCGTCGTAAAATCGATCCAAAATGTGTACAGGGATCTGCTAAACAGCTAGTGAAATATATTACCTTACTATTGATTCGCTAGTAATTAGGCTCAACTGCTTTTGGGGAAATCCCTGATATTGTGGAGTTGGTGGTTTTGGTATTGTTAATCAAAACAATTCCAAACCCTAATCCTCAACACTATGGAAGCGCTCAAAAATAAAGAGACCGAAGAGAAAAGATTTCAAACCACTTTGAACGAAGCAGAATTAGCTTATTTCGAAGCCATTATTTTAAATAAGAAAGAGAAAGCTAGCGAAGAGCTTGAATATTTAACTCAAACACTCCAGGATATTCGTAGTTCCGATGACGATGATGCATCATCAATTGATCATCATATGAGTGACGTTGGAAGTATCGAAGAGAGTTTGGATTTAACGAACAGGCTTATTGAGAGAAACATCAAATTTATTGGTGAGCTGGATCGGGCTTTAGAGAGAATAGAAAACGGGACATACGGTATTTGCCGTGCTACGGGTGAGCCTATCGAAAAAGGACGACTCGAGTTTGCACCGCATACACGATACAGCATTGCTGCTAAAAACAAGGGGCTAGACAAAAAAGTGATGCCCGTCTGATTTTTTTATATAGATAATAGATAAGAGAGTTTCCGGTCGGGGTTCCGGAAATAAAAAAGCCCGTCTCGAATAAACAAGACGGGCTTTTATCTATATCGTAATGGATAAGTGCCTATTCGTATGTAAGGCTTACTACGTTTATTGCACTCAGTCCTTTAGGAGTTTCTTCTACTTCAAACTCCACTTCTTCATTTTCTTCAAGTCCTTGGTTGTGTCCCAAATTCTCTACATTATTTCTGTGTACAAAAATGTCTTTACTTCCATCCGAAGGTTTGATGAATCCAAATCCTTTTTCAGCATCAAACCACTTTACGGTTCCTTGTTTTGTCATTGTATTACTTGTATTGGTATTGTATTAAGTACCCAAGAAAAGATTCAAAGTATTGAGTTGGGTTAACGCGTCATCTTCTAAGAAGGGCTTTACCGGGTATTGTTATTATGTCGTTCTAATAATAATGGAAATGTTGTCCAATTCCTATTAAATGCAGGTAATTATTTTTTATTGAACCGATTTGCCTGCTGAAGTTTAAAAAATTTAATATTACAAGAGCGCACTTATTTATCTGATGATCACGTCAATCATATCGAAATAATTTAACAGGCTTCACCCGTTTCCGGATTAATATAGCATCCGTCACCGCTAAGTGAACGCTGCCATTTCAATTCATCCTCCAACTTCCTCAGCCACTGGTTTATCTCTTTTTCCCCCTTAACAATTGAATCCCCATCCTGGATGTATGTTGGTTTAGATGAATTCCCAGACAGGCTTTTCGTCTCAAAGGTGATAATTAAATCCTCAAGTGCCGTGTGTATCTCATCAGCAAAGTCGTCTCCAGATTTTTTATACAGAGTAATCATGATTATTTGATTCTTTGGTTATGGATATCTAACTGAAATATGTAGTTCTTCCTATTTGGAATAATCATTTTTTGATTTACTATTTTTATACTTTTTTATGATCCTCAAAGTTCAATTGCTTATTTAAATTCCTCTGTAATGGGGGGATGATGGTACTGAGCAGTCTAATAGATGGCATTCCTTTTTATGTTGATTCTTTACAGCATGGAGGCGTAATAAATTTTAAATTCCAAGGAAGTCAATTTGATTTTTGTCAAAAAAACAGGATACTAATTAGCACGAATTTTTAATCTAACTAATGGGATGTGGATATGAAAGAAATGGACGAAGCAGTAGTTGAGGGTACCGGTAATATCGGACGGGTATTGTTCCTGTCGATTGTTGCCGCTATCGGAGGCTTTTTGTTCGGTTTTGACAGTGGAGTCATAAACGGTACGGTAGATGCTCTGCAGATCGCTTTTAACTCAGACGCGGTTGGCACTGGTTTCAATGTGGCATCTATGCTGCTTGGCTGTGCAGTTGGAGCGTTTTTTGCAGGTAACCTTGCCGATAAATTTGGCCGAAAACCGGTTATGATTTTGACAGCCATTGCGTTTATTATCAGCGCATGGGGATCGGGTGTCGCAGGTGGATCTGTTCAGTTTGTTTTTGCCCGTATTCTTGGTGGACTTGCCGTTGGTGCTGCCAGTATTTTAACGCCAGCCTATATCAGTGAAATTGCGCCGGCTAAAATCCGTGGCAGCCTGGCTACTTTGCAGCAGTTAATGATTGTGATAGGCTTGTTTATGGCCTTTTTAAGTAATTACTGGCTGGCTGGACTTTCTGGCAGCGCAAGCGCAGTGCACTGGGCAGGATTTGAAACCTGGCAGTGGATGTTCTGGATGGAAATTATTCCGGCATCTATCTTTTTAATCGCCCTTTTCTTTATTCCTGAATCCCCAAGATATTTGGTAGCCTCAGGTAAACTGGACCAGGCCAAGGATGTACTTCAGAGTCTTTCTGACCAAGTGGATGCGGTAGCGAAAGTTGCAGATATTAAGTCAACCTTGATTGAAGGCAGCAAACCCAGCATCAAAGATATTGTTAGCAAATACACCGGTAAAATTCACCCGATTGTATGGGTAGGTGTCGGATTGGCCGCTCTGCAGCAGTTTACAGGAATCAATGTTGTATTCTACTATGGATCTACGTTGTGGCAGGCCGCCGGATTTACCGAAGAAAATGCGCTGTTACAAAACGTGATCAGTGGTTCTGTAAACGTACTCTTTACCTTTGTAGCCATTGCCCTTGTTGATAAAGTGGGACGTAAACCACTCCTTCTCGTTGGCGCGCTTGGGCAGGCCGTAATGCTTGGAGCATTGGCAGTGTTATTTGGAACTGCAGGAGTGAACGCAAGCGGTGACTTAATGCTTGAAGGCAATAACGGTTTGTACGCTCTGCTCGCAGCAAATGCCTATATCGCATTCTTCGCTTTCTCATGGGGTCCGGTTATGTGGGTAATGCTGGGAGAGATGTTTCCGAATCAATTCCGGGGAGCTGCACTTGCAGTTTGTGGTTTGGTTCAGTGGGGATCCAACTTCCTCATTACGATGACCTTCCCGATTATGCTTACTGGTATTGGTCTTGGCTTCTCGTACGGCATCTACGCTGCTTTCGGTGTAATCGCCTATTTCTTCGTGAGATTATTTGTGAAGGAGACCAAAGGACGAACGCTCGAAGATATGTCCAGAGATGTGAAGAATTAAACTCAAACTTTACTTAGTTCAATCTTATTAAATAAGCCCGGTAAACAGTGTTTGCCGGGCTTTTTTTATGTTCATTCTGCGGTTATTATTAAAACAAGATATTTGTTTAATTTATAATCAATTTCAATATAGTAAGTTATATGCGTTGACATTTAATACATATATATACGTACAGGAGATGAATGATTCGTCTCCGGGAATAGTATCTCTTGCTATTCAGTCATCCAGGGATTCATCAACCAAATGTATATGGGTATTCATCAAAACACCTGAGTGCCATGTACTCAACCAAAACCACAGGAATCATCATGATTGAAAAAAAACAGAAAAACAATTCTCGGAATCGTTGCTGCCGCAGCATTTGCAGTGTTTATGATGCTTAACGTAACTCCCAAGGAAGACGGGTTAGCCGTCACATTATGTGGTGAAGCAGCCCTGGCGAGCGATCTGCCGTGCCAGTAGGAGCCTTCTGTACTATATTACAATAACTCAGATGTGCGTGATCTAAGGAATTGCGATTTAAGTGGCCACGGTTGCATCACATGCACTGTGCCTGCACCCTAAAAACCTTACAAAACCCATGAACTATATAACATCTAAAAAGGGAGTACTGATTTCGGTACTACCTCTCTGTTTGCTGATTATCTCTTGCAGTCAGCCGGCTACGGATAGCCAGCAGGAGAAAACCACCATTGACGTTGAGCGAACCGGAGGAGTTACCGTCGATCCCAGTGGCGATCAGCTTGCTGAGTTCTTTGAAGGAATGGCGGTTTCCGACAGCCTGGAAATGGCCTACGGAGTGGATTTACGAATTGGAAGAGCTTATCAGATATCGCTCGAAACCGGAGAGGCCACCTACCTCGCCCCTGAGGGCAAAGGCCCTGAAGAATTATCAAACCCTGTAATGCTGACCAAAAAAGATGAAAGTGAGTTTTTGATTTATGATGTGTCGCTGGACCAGGTAGCAGAATATCGTGAGGGTCGGATAGTAAATAAATATCCCGGATTTGCCTCCTATAACGTATGGATCCGAAATTTCAACGGTTTTTATCATGACGGGTACATCATTACGGGTATCGTCGATCCCGAAAAAGTAAAATCGATGGATTTTGAGACCGCTAAACCACTCGCGTTTCTGGATTACAAAGCAGAAAACCTGGAAAAGAGAGGGGAATTCTCTCCCACACTCGACAATCTTGACTCCGACAGTAAATACCCGGTTGTTTACTACGATAAAGAGTACAACACCGTTTTCTACGTCTTTATCAATGACTATACTGTCATGGCCTACGATATCAACAAGAATGAAGTAGCAGCTCTCGCCGGATATAAACATAAAATGTACCGAACTAAAACCATTTCAGTACAGGGAAGTACCGCAGGCGACGTGAATGCCGCTATGGAATTGGGGCTTAATATTTCAACTGCCTCGGAAATAGATCGGATTGGAGATCAACTGGTGGTCGTTTGGAAAAATCTAAATGAAGGTTATTATACTAATATGGGCGATCTCAGTTCTGGAAGTGTAGATTACTTTGGAGTGCTGTACGACCTCCCGGATTTAACAAATCCCCGCGAGTTTACCCTCCCTGGCAAATTTCACGGAGTTTATAAAAATAAGCTTATTATCACCGATAACTATGGTGCTGAGGAGTTGCAGCTCAGTTTTTATGAGTTTGTGCAGAAATAGAATTTTTACTTTTCAAGCAAGAAGATCCTATCAACCCGTACTCTGCATAGCCGCAGACACGCCGTTTATACTGAGAAACAGGGCTTTTTTCAGCTCTTTGAGTTCCTTCTCATCATCCGGACGTTTTTCCCAGCGGTTCAGCAGCTCTATCTGCATCAGGTTCAGAGGATAGGTAAAGACATTTCTGAACTCAATGGAGTTCTGAATAACTTTACGCATATCAAGGATCTCCTCCTGCTCTGTAATCTTCAGGATGACGTCCCTGGTTTTTTCAAAGTCCTCCATTATCTGCTTGTGAAGACGGTCATCTCCCCTTGCTGTATACATCTCTGAGGTGAGTTTATGGGTTCGGGCCAGTTCACGCTGGGCATTATCCACTACTGTACCAAAGAAACTCCACTCTTTATACCAGCTCTGCAGAATGTTGATTAAATCAGGATCCTCTTTAAGCATGGGTTCCAGAACCGTACCGAGACCATACCATCCGGGTACATTATAGCGAACCTGGGTCCACCCGAAAACCCACGGAATTGCCCGTAGATTTTCGAACTGAAGGCCGTTTTCACCACCCCGGGAAACAGGCCGGGATGCAATTGGCAGATTTCCTATATGCTCAACCGGTGTAACGGTTTTAAACCATGGCCAAAACTCTTTATCGTCGATCAATTCACGATATGCGTTCATCGAACCCTCCGAGATTTCATCCATAATGACTTCCGTTTTATCGCCCGGCTTAATTTCTTTCTGACCTTCCCCCGCAGTAACCCGAACCACAGCGTTTACTACTTGTTCGAGGTGACGACGAGTGATATCTGGCAGTGAGTAACGAAATGATATGATCTCACCTTGCTCTGTAAACCGAATACGGCCGGTGTTGCTGATGGATGGCAAGGCAAGAATAGCCCGGTTCGACCGGCCTCCGCCACGCCCAACGGTTCCTCCCCTGCCATGAAACAGCCGAAAGTCGACCTCTTGCTCGCGAAGTACTTTTCCAAGCTCAAGCTGAGCTTTTTGAAGGGCCCAGTTGGCCATCCAATATCCGCCATCTTTATTGCTATCGGAATACCCAAGCATTATCTCCTGAAAGTTGTCTCTTGCTTTTACCTGCAAAGAGTAGATAGGGTTTGTTAGGATGGTCTCCATTTGTTCGGCGCTCATATCCAGATCTTCAATCGTTTCAAACAGCGGAACTACGTCAATGCTGCTTTCCACGCGCCCGTCATTTAACCACCATTGGCCGGTCTCTTTAGCAAGAAGAACTACTTCAAGCATATCGCTCACGCCATGTGTCATGCTGATAATGTAGCTGCCAAACGCCCGCTCATCCAGTCTTTGAATAGTACTTATGAGCTTAAAAACGTCTAATATTTCTTCGGTAGAATTACTCAGTTTTTTATGTATAGGAGCTAATGGCCTGGGATTTCGAAGCTCCTTCATTAGCAGATCTACTTTCTCTTCTTCACTAAGTTTTGGGTAGCTCTCATGCACGTTGGCAGCGGAAAGTAGTTCACTCACAGCTTTTTCGTGCAGGCCGCTATGTTGACGAATATCCAGCGCAGCAAGATGAAATCCAAAGGTATGTGCCCGAATACGCAAATCGTTGAATTCGCCAAATTTGGCAATCTCTTCCATCCCGTTTTCAACCAGTGAATCAGCAATAATCTGAAGGTCATTTTCAAAATCTGATGCGGTGTAGATCGCTGAATCCAGAATCTCCTGTTCAGCGCCGCTCAATGCAGCCAGCATACTTCTCATCCGGTGCATGATGTGTGTCAGTTTTCTTCGGTATGGCTCATTCTTATAATGGCGTTTGTACTGATCGGACAGTGGCGCTTCTTTTTCGTCTTTTTTAAGTGATTTTGTGAGCTCTTCTGAAACAGGTACAAGACTCTGAGATATTGATAAGTATCTTCGAACTTTCTCGAGTTCATTCAAATAGAGTTTTAGTGCACTTTTGCGATGCTCCCCCAATGTATTCCATGTAACATCACGGGTTACAAACGGATTGCCATCCCGGTCGCTGCCAATCCATGACCGATATTTGAGAATGATTGGTAGATCAGGATTTTTGGAATACTGCTGATTAAATGCCGAACGAATATCATCATATAGTCTCGGTACCGTACTCCAAATGGAGTTTGTAAAGTAGAATAAGCCATTTTCTACTTCATCTGCCACGGTTAGCCGTTCGGTTCGAACCTCGTCTGTAGAAATTAGAAGCGCAATTTCATTCAAAATTTGATACATCTTCGCTTCTTTTTCGTTCGGCGTAAGATTCTGGCTATCGAGTTGGCCAATCATTGCGGTAATATTCTCCTGCTTATTGAGAATACTTCGACGCCTTGCCTCCGTAGGATGAGCCGTAATGGTTGGCTGAATATCAAGCTTATTGAAAACATTCAGAGCATCTTCATAGCTCAAGCCCTTACTCTTAAAAAATTTCAATGCATCTGCAATACTTTCGGGACGCGGATGCTCCAGATCAATATTCTTCGCTCGTTCACGGTTTATACGAATAATTTCGTGCTGCTCCAGTGAATTTACCAAATGAAAAAAGATGGTTGTTAACCGCAGCAGGTTTTTTATTTCTGAAACCTCCATACCCTCAATACGATCAACAAGGGCTTTATTGGTTTTTCCCCCTCCTGCTTCAAACGCTTTGGCCGACAATTTTGGAAACTCAGCCGCAAGCTTCTCAAGCGACTCCTGGCTGCGTTTGTTCAAAAAATTCTCAAGTAACTCTGTGAGTGAAATAATATTTTTCATTAACGGAGCACTTATTTCGGACTTCTCGGCGTAATATCTAATGGTTTCTTTCCAGGACATAGTATCTGTTTAATTATTTATCAGGGATATAGATAGCCATAAAAACAGTCAAAATCATTAATCTAGTGCGCACACTTTTGTTGGAAGCGCTTTTAAATAACAAAGTTCCTCTCATCATATTTTCTGTAACTCTTTTGCAAAATCATATTGATGGCATTGATCATTTTTTTCACCACGGCTATTCATTCATTTTAACAAAATCCCTTTAGTAGTTTTATTATTTTAATATGTTTACTGATTAGATTATAATTTCAAGGATCTTTTAAAGTTCAACATCTCCTGAAAGAGTCCCATTATATGAAGCAGGACTCTGCGAAGACCTATCGGACTCTATCAGATTCTTTTAAAAGCTACTTACAACCGGTTAACGCTTTACTTTTATAAATACATAATTGTTGAAATCTTTAATCCCAACCTACACGCTATGAATAACAACATATCAAGACGAAACTTTATTAAAACTACAGGATCTTTTGTAGCCGCCTCCGCTATCGGATTTCCGTCCATTGTCATCCCAAAAAATAAAGAGAAGCTTGGCGTTGCACTTGTAGGCTTGGGCGGCTACAGCACGGGCAGACTAGCTCCGGGATTACAAATGACCGAGCACTGCGAACTAAAAGGTATCGTAACAGGGTCACCAGAAAAAATCCCGGTCTGGCAAGAGCGCTACAACATTCCTGATGGCAATGTCTACAGCTACGACACCATGCATGAAATGGCAGATAACGATGAAATTGATATTGTTTACGTGGTGGTACCAACCGGGCTGCATGCAGAATACTCAATCAGAGCGGCGGAAGCCGGCAAGCACGTCTGGTGCGAGAAACCCATGGCGAAAACTGTTGAGGAGTGTCAGGCTATTATCGATGCTGCCAATAAAAATCGCGTGAGCCTGGCAATTGGCTACAGGCTTCATCATGAACCCAATACACAATCTGTGATCCGTTTTGGCAGGGAAAAAACCTATGGTGAGGTTACCAATGTTACATCCGTAGCAAGTTACGACGGTTACCATGAAGATGGAAACTGGCGTAAAAGTGCGGAATTAGGCGGGGGTGCTCTTTATGACATGGGCGTATATCCTATTAATGCGATTCGTTACTCCACGGGAATGGAACCTGTCGCGGTTAATGGTCGTCAATATGTTGTAAGAAAAGATGTGTATAAAGAAGTAGATGAAGTGACCGACTTTGAGCTCGAATTTTCCAACGGCATGGTGTGCCAGGGGCGAACGGGATTTGGAGAGTCCATGAACTATCTAAGTGTGGAAACAACCGATGGTTGGTACTATCTGAAGCCGATGTCGTCTTACAGTGGAGTACAGGGCGTAGTGAGTGATGGCACACAGTTACCTGAGGATCCGGGACATCAACAGGCGCGACAAATGGATGCCGAGGCGCTTGCCATTAAAGAAAGCCAGTCTCCAATCGTACCTGCAGAAGAAGGAATAAACGATGTACGAATTGTTCAGTCAATTATGGAGAGTTCACGGAATGGGCGAACACGGGTTGTACTTTAGTGTACTTTGTAATCCCATCACGCTTTTTAGTGATGGGATTTTTTTCTTGATCAAATGGTTCTATCCCAGAGCCACATCCAGCGTCATCATGATCACAAATCCAATCATCGTAAAGAGCGTTGCGATATCTGTGTTGCCGTGCATCTGCGATTCGGGAATAAGCTCTTCAACCACTACGTAAATCATTGCACCTGCTGCGAAAGCCAGAGCGAACGGCAGAATTGGCTGTACATAAATAACTGCGAGTGCTCCAATTACAGCAAAAACAGGCTCAACCATACCAGACATTTGTCCATAGTAAAAGCTCTTGCCCATTTTCACGCCTTCCCTTCGCAGCGGTACGGATACGGCTGTCCCTTCTGGCAGGTTTTGAATACCAATCCCTAACGCAAGAGCTATGGCTCCCGCGATGGTAGCCGTTCCTGTGGGGTCAATTCCCGTCGCAGCGGCACCAAATAATACACCTACAGCCAAACCTTCCGGAATATTGTGTAGAGTAATTGCCAAAACCAGCAGTGTAGATCTTCGCCAGCTTGTGGGCATACCTTCCGCATCAGATTTTGGTGCACCTATATGAAGATGAGGAAGAAATGCATCACATACTCGTAAGAACAGTCCTCCAACTAAAAAACCGGCTGCTGCGGGTAGCCAGCCAATTCCTCCCATAGCTTCGGTCATTTCAATTGATGGAATAATTAGAGACCAAACACTGGCCGCAATCATCACTCCTGCAGCAAAACCAAGCATGCTGTCGAGAACGGTTTGGCTTACATTTCTTGTAAGAAAAACAATGCTTGCCCCCAGGGCTGTAAGACTCCATGTAAATAAACCGGCTAAAAAGGCCTGTGTAATCGGACCCAATTCTAGAAACCATTGTGGCAGTAAATCAATCATAAGATTTTTTTAAATTCGATTTCTCTCTAAGATACCATATTTAGCCTTGACTAAAAATGCCCGGTGGCAGAAAATCTCAAAGAATGACTGAGCTTTATCTTTTCTTAAAACCCTCACATTCTTTGAGTTACAGGAAATTGAAAAAACAGATTCTAAGGGTGCTTAATCGGCGTAAATCGTGTATCTTTGATTCGAAAAATAATTGATGTTTACCTCCCGGTTTAATGATCTGATTTTGAACCATTATCGGGCAGGGTTTGTTTTCAACACACACCTAAAAAAACGCATTAATAATTCGATTATAAATGAAGATTTCCTTCGACAAAGAGTCCTTTTCAACACGCCATATTGGTCCAAATCAACAGCAAATTGATGATATGCTTGCCTCGTGCGGCGCAGAATCTGTAAAACAACTGATCAAAGAGACCATACCCTCTCAGATTCGTCTGGATAAGCCATTACACTTACCCAAACCACTAAGTGAAGAGGCATATTTAAAATTTTTAAAAAATGAGATTGCTTCTAAGAATGAAGTCTATTCGTCTTTCATCGGGATGGGCTACTATGAAACCCGGACTCCAAACGTCATTTTAAGGAATGTTTTGGAAAATCCAGGTTGGTATACGGCCTACACTCCCTACCAGGCAGAAATTGCCCAGGGTAGACTGGAAGCGCTGATAAACTTCCAAACGATGGTGAGCGACTTAACTGGAATGGAAATTGCCAATGCCTCTCTGCTCGATGAAGGAACCGCTGCTGCCGAAGCTATATCCATGTTATATGGACGCAGAAAAGGAAAGAAGCGAAAACAGGCGAATGTATATTTTGTTTCTGAAAACTGTCATCCACAGACAATCTCCGTAATTGAGAATCGAATGGAGCCCCTTGATATACATGTAAAAGTGGGAGATCCGGAAGAGATTGATGTAACAGATCCCGAGCTGTTCGGTATCCTTGTTCAATTTCCCGATACTTATGGGAATGTAAAAGATCTATCAGGGCTGTTTGAGGCTGCCAAAGAGAATGATGTTTTTGTAACGGTTGCCGCAGATCTTCTGAGCCTGACGCTGCTAACTCCTCCCGGAGAAATAGGGGCAGATGTTGTGGTTGGTACTACTCAACGATTTGGAGTTCCGATGGGTTACGGTGGACCACACGCTGCCTATTTTGCAACCCGAGAGGAGTTTAAAAGACAGATTCCCGGCAGAATTATCGGTGCTACTGTAGATGCCGAGGGAAACCCCGCATTTCGAATGGCTCTTCAAACCCGCGAACAGCATATTCGCCGTGAAAAAGCGACATCAAATATCTGCACGGCACAGGTTCTCCTTGCCGTCATTTCAGGATTCTATGCCGTTTATCACGGGCCAAAGGGGTTGAAAAAAATTGCAGGCAAAATTCACGGACTTACAAAACTTGCAGCGCAAGGACTCAATAAACTTGGGCTGAAAGTAACCAACGCTCAATTTTTTGACACGCTCACTATTAATGGTCTCTCAGCTGATCAGGCAGAGATTTTGAAAGCGGAATCCAGAAAAAAGCGAGTTAATTTCAGATATCACGCCGATAACCGAGTAGGCATTTCATTTGATGAGGCCAAGGAGTTAGATGATGTACAAACTGTTCTCAAAATTTTTGCCAAAGCTTTAGGCAAAGAAGATATCCCGAATGTAATTTCTGATTCTGATAGTGTACATGCGGTGTTTTCGGATACACTTACCAGGAAAAGTGAATTTCTCACCCATCCGGTCTTCAATCAGTTTCATTCTGAGCACGAAATGCTTCGCTACCTGAAAAAACTGGAAAACCGTGATCTCGATTTAACACACTCGATGATTTCGCTTGGATCCTGCACCATGAAACTGAATGCAACAGCCGAGATGATTCCGCTTACCTGGCCGGAATTTGGTAAAATTCACCCTTTCGTGCCTGAAGATCAGGCAGCAGGCTACCACCAACTTTTTGATGAACTAGATACCTGGTTATCTGAAATTACAGGCTTTTCGAAGGTATCCCTTCAGCCAAACTCCGGTGCGCAGGGAGAATATACTGGTCTCATGACGATCCGCGGATATCATATTGCAAATAACGATTCACAGAGAAATGTGACTATTGTCCCCTCATCAGCCCACGGAACAAATCCCGCAAGCGCTGTAATGGCCGGCATGGAAGTTGTGGTAACTAAGTGCGACGAGAAAGGAAATATCGACCTGGACGATCTCCGGGAGAAAGCTGAAAAATATAGTGATCGGCTTTCTGCTTTAATGGTGACATACCCATCAACTCACGGTGTATTTGAAGAAGATATTCGTGAAATTTGTGAAATCATCCACAATCATGGTGGCTTGGTTTACATGGATGGCGCCAATATGAATGCACAAATCGGGTGGACATCTCCGGCTGCAATTGGTGCGGATGTCTGCCATCTGAATCTTCACAAAACATTCTGCATACCTCACGGCGGTGGCGGACCGGGAATGGGGCCCATTGGGGTTAATGATAAACTGAAGCCTTTTTTACCGGGCCATGATATTATAAAAACCGGTGGCGAGCAGGCTATTAAACCTGTTTCTGCCGCTCCCTGGGGAAGTGCGAGTATTCTTACAATTTCACACGCCTACATTCGCATGATGGGAGCTGACGGACTAAAAAAAGCGACTGAAATCGCTATTTTGAACGCCAACTACATCAAAGATCGTCTGAAAGATCACTACCCCATACTTTATACAGGGCGTGGCGGACGATCGGCTCATGAATTTATCGTGGACCTTCGCTCGTTCAAACAGAGTGCCGGTATTGAAGCAGTAGATCTTGCCAAGCGACTGATGGATTATGGTTTTCATGCTCCAACCATGTCGTTCCCGGTTCCCGGCACCCTCATGATTGAACCAACCGAAAGTGAGTCGAAAGAGGAGCTGGACCGGTTTTGCGACGCGATGATCGGTATCCGTAATGAAATCCGTGCAATTGAGGAAGGGGAGTCAGATCCTGAGAACAACGTACTGAAGCATGCTCCACATACAATGCGCGTGGTAATGGGTGACGAGTGGAATCGACCCTACTCCCGAGAAGAGGCCGTGTTTCCCGTTCCATCGCTGCGGTTTGATAAGTTCTGGCCTGCCGTAAGCCGCGTTGATGACGCCTATGGAGACCGAAACCTGGTCTGCAGCTGTTTGCCAATCGAGGCCTACACAGAAGGACAGGAACCGGTATCAGAGGAGCCGTTATATCCGGCATAAGTCGAAACACGGATCTCAATTCTATTTCAGAAACAGCAGAAGCAACAGATTAAGTCTTCTGCTGTTTTTTTTAAAATGCAGTCGAAATAATTTTATTGGTACATATTCTCTATATCCATTTTCGATATCTCAATTATAAGCTGCCCCACCCGCTCTGATACTTCATTCACATACGCCTCTCCTTTTTCTGAGGTCGCGTGTTCAGGGTTGCCAACCCCGGTATCATCTGTTACCTGAGACCATTTTCTCTCTGCCCAGGCCCAGCCATTTCGTATTCCCGTAATAACCGACTCCTTGGCCGAGCCACTGCCCGCTTCCTCTAACGGACGAACAAATTCAGGCTTCAAATATAACATCACGCTTGTTTCCATCTCATCGGCATGATCGCCCGGCTCTTTAAAATGTTTGTCACGATCTCCAACTGAAAACCAGTTGCACAACGACAGGAACATGTCTGGAAATTCCAGGCCCAGTTCACGAAGTAATGGTTTAAAATTATTCCCGCCATGGCCGTTTAGCACCATTAATTTATGTATTCCCTGTCGGTTCAGTACCGTAATTAAATCACGAAGAATGATGAGCTGCGTGCTAGGATTCAGGTTCATATCCAGGCGAATATCCGGTTGCCCCGTGTTCACACCAAACGGCACAACCGGCAGAACGATGGGGTGTTGACCCGCGCTCCATGCTATTTCAGCTGAACGCTCAGCAATTGCTTCTACCTGGTAGTTATCGGTACCATAAGGAAGATGATAGTTATGCGCCTCGGTAGCTCCCCAAGGCAGTATGGCCATGTCTATTTGCTGATTTTTGATCTCTTTCCAGTTATTTTCGGCAAGAATATATGGCTTCATGGTATTGTATTCGTATGATTTAAATTTCAGGCCCAACCCGGCAGGATTATCCTTCGGTTCATCCAGTCAACGTCACTTTTGTCATCATCCGCTTTTGTAATATTAGTCTCTTTTCGGGCTTCATTCAATGCCCTGTTTCCGTCGTCGAGCTCCAGATCACTCACTCCAAACGATTTCCCATGATCTCCCGAGGCCACATACATGTTCAATGAACATAACCCTCTTTGCCTCTGAAAGAAACTTTGCTGTAGGCTAAAATCTTGTATTCTTTTCTTCTTAATATATGCAGTGGTTTTTGATAAAAACCGACTGCGAATTACAAACAGGTCACCATCCCAGCCTGCCGCCGCATCTCTAAAGCGAATCCATCCCCAAAAAACCGACAGAACCGGAAGGAGCCAAATCCAAATATTGAGCGATAACAGCCAGTAGAGGATTCCGGTTACCAGTGTAACCAGAACAGACGACCGGAATACATACCTTCGAAGTGATCTTTTAGGTGGTTTCACACCTTCAACACCCCGGTTATAGTCTGGCAGCACGTCCTGAAGCAGCGACTCAATATTATTTTTACCTATGAGTGGAAAAAGTACAAATGAACCTGATCCTTTCTCATCACCATAGCCCGCACTTTCCAGGTGTAGGGATGCATAGCCAAGCGGCTGGCGAATCATCCCTTCCGCCACGTGAATGGCCTGAATTCGGTTGTAGGGTATGGTAATCCTTTTTTTCTCAAAAATGCCTCTTGAAACAACAATTTCGTCTTCTTTTACATCCAGCTGAAAATTACCATACTTAAACAGGGTACTGAAGAACGAAATCAGCCATGCAAAAATGATAAAAGCCCCAATTGTTGCCAGAATCACTACGATATCGGCATCACTGGGAATCAAACCAATAATATATTCATACATTTCAGACTGACTGATGAGGGGCTCAACCTGGGAGAAAACCGTTGCAATTAATGAAAGTGCGATTCCAAAACTACCTGAGGTGGATGCCGCAATGAGCAACTCCTTCACCGGTAGCTTTATCGTTTTAACATTTTCATTATTTGCCACAGTTTCAGATGTGTCTAGTTCAGCACCCTCAGATTGTTCACCATTTTTATCAGGCCTCAGCAGCCGGCTAATTTCTCTTGCGTTATCAGTAGTGATGGCGTCAATTGCTGCCTGCCGTGAACTGGAGCCGGCAGTCTGTATATCGAGACGCACCAGGCCAAATATGCGCTGTAAAATTCCGGATGTAACGTCGATCACCTGAATGCGATCTCGGGTGAGGTAGAGGTCCTTGCGTACAAAAATTCCGCTTTTTATATGCAGTGTATCATCTTCAACTTTATACAGAAATCGCCACCAGTTTGCAAATCCAACTATTAGAAGGAACCCTGCTCCACCTGCAATCCACCAAAGAAACGGAAAGTTATCGCTTCTGGCCCCTACAAATAGGAACACCAGGATCGTAACAAAGTTACCACGTATGAGACCCAAGGCACGGCTAATTGCTGCTACGGGATGTTGGCGCTGAAAATCATACATCATCTTCTGCAAGGCGGGCATAAGTTGAAATTTGCCGGCGTACCCGGTCTGCCAATACGATATCAAGGCCGGGAATTTCGTGTGTTGTAGCCGCTGTGGAAATCGTAACCTTAGACAGGGAGTACCAGCGAAGAAGCGGTCCTTGCCGTGTATCCACGTGCTGTACGCGGCTTAGGGGTATCAGAGTCTGTGTTTTAAAGAAAACACCATGTTTTAACTCAATTTCTCTGTCATTTACCGCATATCTCCAGTTTTCCCAAATTTTGTATGGCAGCCAAACAATAGAGAGAATCCAGCCCACCAGAATAAGCAGTGCAAGGCTTGTAGCCACCCATAGATGAAATTGACCGAGACCAAAAACTGCTGAATACCCTATAGGAATACCAAAGTAAAAAAGATATCTGACAGAGTTCGACCACTGCCACACTTTAATAGCGCGTGGGGTAATTTTATGAAAAGATTGTTGCTCCATACTTATTCAACAAAAGATTCGAAATAACGATAAGGAGATCTTAACCGCACAAAAAGATATGATTTTCAAGTACAGGCTGAAACAAAAAAAGCCACACAAGGTGGCTTTTATTAAAAACAGGATAATTCCTTATGCTTTATTTTTGATGTCCTGGATTTCAAGGCGTATTTCCTGGGCAAGTTTTTTCAAGTCTTGCAGCTGTTTTCTTGCACGCGTACCTGCGGCTTTATTGCCTTTATCATAAAACTTAACAAGATCTTCTTCCAGGCCTTCCATCAACGTTTTAACTTCGCTAATTCTGCTCATAAAATATCTCCGTGTATTTAGTTAGTAGTTAGTAGGTTATTCAAACCCACGTTTGATACGAAAAATGGTCATTATCTCGTCTCAAATAAGTTTGCACAAGTTAACACTCTGGGGCTTAAAATCACCTTTTTCTAATGATTTTTTTGTTCTATTCACATTATTCACTCAGATTTTTGAATCTATTTCGCCAGAACACAGTATATACCGTAAACGATAAATATTATCAGTGCTTTATGAGCCTCACAAGAAATATTGATATTGAGATAGTTCTATCTTTAAACAAATCGTTTAATGAACATCCCCAAAAAATGTTTTATTAATCTTCTTTAGAGAACCAAATTTTGTTCTTGAAAATCGTCTGCAGCTACCTCACCACGCTTTTCGTTTACAAAAAGACAAACAATGATTGCCGCCAGGAAAAGAAATGCGCAGAATAGAACCGATTGATGCAGCCCAAACTCAGCCTGAAGCAATCCTATACCAATAATTCCAACAACACCGGCTATTTTGTTAGCAAGTCCCCAGAATCCAAAAAATTCAGCCGACTTTTGTTCCGGCGTAAACAGCCCTACCAGTGCGCGGCTTGCAGACTGGCTTGAGCCAAGGCTTAGCCCCGCAATCACTCCAATATTCAAGAACACATACTGTACTTCAAAATCCTGAGCGAATGTGCTATTCAACCAGTTTGTAATGTCAGTGACTCCCCATATTCCCAATACGCCAATAAACCAGAGACCCAGAGTGAGGTTGTATGTTACCTTAGCTCCAATTTTATCCTGAATGAACCCAAAGGCAAATGCACCAACAGCAGCAGTTATCTGCACTACAATAAACATCAAAACCCGCACAGATTCATCCCACTGCACAATTTGATCTCCATAAATAAATGCAAAAGAGATTACGATATAAATTCCAGCCATTGCAAAGAAAACAGATATAAGAAATACAGTAAGGTCTTTAAATTTGCTAACCATCTTTAGCGTTTCTCCCAAGCGCTTAAACCCCATAGAATAAAATGTTTCACCTTTTGGCAGGGGCTTTCTGGCGCCAGGTTCTTTTACCCACATAAACGTAGGAATGGCTGCCAGCATAAAAAAGAGGGCAGCAAAAGGACCCACCCACCGAATACGTTCATAATTATCGGCTGTTGGTTCGCCCAGGTATGCAATAACAAAACCTGCCGAGCATAACCCGCCAACGTAACCTAGAGCCCATCCAAATCCCGAAATTTTTCCAAGATCGCTAGGAGGCCCCAGGCTTGGCAAAAAAGCTGCAATAAAATTTTCCCCGATTGCGTAAGCAAAATTTGAAATAATAATCAGGGTAACACCAAGAACCACTAGGCCTGGTTCCACAAAGTAGAGCAGAGTTGTGCTAATAATGGTGAGAAGATAGCTGTAAAACAGAAACTTTTTCTTGAGCGCCGAATAGTCCATAATCGCCCCAAAAACCGGCCCGCTTAGTACAACAATAAAATAGCTGACACCCAGAGCCACACTCCACAGCAAATTTCCAAGGCGGTAGTCTTGTTCCGCATCTCCCACTATCACTGTTGTAAATAGTACAGGAAAAATAACGGTGATGATTAAAAGAGTATACGACTGGTTTGCAAAATCGAACATTGCCCAGCCAAATATCTCTTTTTTGGATGCCCGAGGAGTATCACTTCTAAATCGTTTCATGCTGCCTTGTTTATTATAAGTGTAGCGAGATATTACGAATTTATTTTATGAATCAAAGAAAAGGCTTTGTTTATACCTTTGCACCTGTATCTACCTCCAAATAGAATTGCTGCAATCCCTGTGAATTTATACCTTGCTGTAATAGATAAAAAATGAATAATCATCAGCTATTTTCATGACAGACATTGTATTAATACCCGGTGACGGAATAGGAAAAGAGATCACAGATTCGGTTGTTAAAATACTGGACACAGCAGGAGCCAATATTAACTGGATAAAGTGTGAGGCTGGAGAAGCCACGTTTAAACGTACGGGAAACCCACTGCCAGATGAAACTCTAGAGGCAATTGAGAAGCATAGAATTGCATTTAAGGGGCCGTTAACAACTCCCGTTGGAGCCGGATTTCGATCCATTAATGTTGCACTTCGCCAAAAATTTAACCTTTACAGTAATATTCGACCCGCCAAATCCTTGCCTAACATTGAAAGTCCCTTTCGAGCTGTAGACCTCGTTATTTTCAGAGAAAATACCCAGGGACTTTACTATGGCAAAGAACACTGGATTGACAAGGAAGAAACCGAGCATGCAGAGAGTATTGCCGTTGTCACACGTGCTGCAAGTGAAAAAATTATTCGCGCGGCTTTCGATTACGCTGTAAAAAATAATCGAAAAAAAGTAACGCTGGTTCATAAAGCCAATATTCTAAAACTAACTACAGGTCTTTTCCTTGAGGTGGGCAGGAAGATCGCGAAGGAGTATACAAGCATTGAGTTTCAGGATCTTATTGTCGACAACATGGCTATGCAGATGGTACTGAATCCCGGACAGTTTGATATCATTGTTACAACCAATCTGTTCGGTGATATTCTATCGGATTTAGCCTCAGGTCTTGTGGGCGGCCTTGGCGTGACCGGTGCCGCAAATATTGGTGATGATGCCGCAATGTTTGAAGCAGTTCATGGCTCAGCCCCCGATATAGCCGGTAAAGGAGTTGCAAATCCTACAGCCGTATTATTTTCTGCCCTCATGATGCTCGAGTATCTGGATCAATACAGAACAGCAGAACGCATACGCTCGGCGGTGTATACGGTACTCCAAGATCACAAAGCTGCGTGTACCAAAGACATTGGCGGCAGCGGCAATACTAAATCTTATACCAATGCTATTTGCCGGCTGTTACAAGATTAATGGTCAACAATTTTACTTTTTTTCAAAAGATTGAATTACCAAGACATTAGATTACATTTTTAGTTGATAAGATTATTTGTATAATTAATGATTGGAAAATTAATTGTTCTCTAATAGACACCATGAGCGGCACAACAAAAAAAATACTTATAGTTGAAGACGAATTGGTCCTTCAGCTCATGCTGGTACACATGCTGCAGAGAATGGGTTTTGATCAGTTTGAGAAAACAACAAAAGGCCGTGAGGCTGTAGAGCTTTGCGAAGAGAACGATTTTGGGCTCATCCTCATGGACATCATGCTTCAGGACGACATTGACGGAATTGAAGCTTATAAACGCATCAAAGAGAAGAAAGGTGATGTTCCTGTAATCTATATTACGGGAAATACCGACCCGAAAAACAAAGATCGAGCCGAGGAACTTGGCTACTACGACTACTTGGGTAAACCTCTTACTTTCAAGCAGTTAAAAGATTCCATAGAAAAAATAGAGCCACTCAACTCCTGAGCACGTATGATTACAGCTCTGATCGCTTATCCGCAACCAATTTTAGAAGTGTTCCATCATCAAAAAGCTCCTGAAGATGTAACCCCGGACAACTTGTATCTGCAAAATGGCTGTGAGTACCAATATCATCCATGCCGAGTTCATATTTTTTGAGGCCATAGGCCATCAAATCAGAGATGGCCTCGATCTGCGCGTCTGTGGGTTCTTGCAGCGTATAATTTCCCATTACGCTTATTAGCAGGTGTCCACGGGGATCATAAGTTGTATTTGTATCGCCTGCAAAGCGCGCATCCCTTCCCTCATAAATTGTTCCATCAAGCCCAATTAAAAAGTGATAGGGCAAGTCCCACCAATTCCGGTCTTCTGCCCCCCATCTGAATAAATTTTGAAGCGCCTCCACGGGATCAACATCCTCACTTAGCGGCTCAGCACTCCCCGTATGATGCAGCGTAATTTGGTTGATACGGTGTGGCACCCGAATTCGATCATTTGCAGTACCGACACCGGGTAGTGCAGCCCTGGCTACCGACATTGACGAAACCGTGGCCACCTCAAGCTGTATCATACCGCTTTGAAAATCAGACTTCAAAACGCCCACATGATAGCCGTACCAGTTAAATGCATCTCCCGACTCAACTTTTAGCCGCTCCGATACCCCATTTTTATATAATTGCAGAGTAATAGTCTCTTTCTCTTCAGGTTGATCGTCAGGTGCCGTTTCCGGAGCTTTTAAAAGACGTGCAGGAAAGGGGACAGATTTAACTATTCCCTCAAATACAATCGTTATATCTTGAAACCGTAGAGTATCTTGCTGTAGAATATTTCGACGTATGCCGTTCGCCTGCACTCCACCGGGTGATTGATCCCCCCATTTCATCCTCAACACCATTTCGGGCTTTTCAATTTCTGTTGAATCTTGATCAGAAGCGGACTCGCCATGCGGGTAAATACTCATTTTCCTGCTCTGAAATCCTAATTTGTTCACAGCCGTAATCTTGATTTTATCTGGCCGTTTCATTGCTTTACCACCATAATATCGAATATCTCTTCGATGTGCTGGCAGCACATCATAATCTGTAAGATCGCCGGTACGACTTTGAATAATCCACCAGCGAACCGATTCAGGATTTTGGTGATCTATATGAACTGAATAAAAACCTCCATAATCTTTAAACTCCGCAACGGGTGGAGCCGGAGCCTCTGCATCCATCCAGGTTGAAGCCGGTACAATTGATGGGAGAGCGTGCGGACCTGCGGAAATCTGCCGGTTAAATCCGTTGGTGTTTTCAAGAAACGTTTTCATGCTAAAATGGATTGCTCCACTCACGCCTGGAAAACCACGAGATGTATAAATCTGACCCATGATCTCTTCACTTGGCCAGGTTCTGTCCTGCGTCCTCAACCGGCTTGTATAAAGACCCGGCCAGATATGGCGATCGTGATCATTTTGTTCCAGCCACCACTCCAGCATAACCGGAAATGGTTGCGGAATTTGATCCATTTTATAATAGATTTGTGGTGTAAAATAGTCTACCCACCCTTCCTGGATCCACAGTCTTGCATCAGCGTACAGGTTTTCATATGCATCAAAACCTGTGGTATTTTCAGGGAACCCAGGGCGCCAGATTCCAAATGGACTGATTCCAAATTTTACATGTGGTTTTGTTTGTTTGATGCTATCAGACAGCTCTTTCATCAATTTGTTCACGTTTTCACGTCGCCAATCCCCCCTTGAAAGAGTATTTCCGTTCTGCTGCGCAGTTTGCCAGCTCGCCTCATCCGGAAAATCTGCCCCGTCAGCATAGGATGGATATGGATAGAAATAGTCATCAAAATGAACCCCATCAATATCATAGCGCTCCACAACATCCATTATTACGGAGAGCGTATGTTCTCGAGCTCCCTCAGATCCTGGATCAAGCCATAAAAAGTCGCCGTACTCTACAACAAAGTCAGGATTGGTTTTACTGATATGATCCGGAGAAATTTCATCTGATTTATCAGCCGGATGCCCCGCACGATATGGATTAAACCATGCGTGAAGCTCCATTCCCCGCTTGTGGGATTCCAGTATCACAAATTCAAGAGGGTCAAATTCCGGCAGAGGAGCACGGCCCATTTTTCCAGTAAGGTAGTACGACCACGGCTCAAGATGTGAATGATACATAGCATCGGCAGCAGGCCTAACCTGAAAAATAATTGCATTAAAATGAAGTGAGGCGGCCTTGTCGAGAAGTGTAATCAGTTCTTCTTTCTGTTTTTGAACAGATAAGCCCGGTTCAGATGGCCAGTCGATATTTGCAACCGTAGCGACCCACACTCCCCGGAACTCCTCCATCGGCTTAGGATCTTCTGCCCTCTCAGATTTGGCAATATCGATTTCATCTGCTCTTTCAGATACATTCTCAGGAGGTTCAGCCATCATTGTTTCTGAAGATTTACACCCATAATAAAAAATCATAGGTAGTATAACGATTGCTGCAACTACCCACACTTGCCGATACCAATACATCTGTTTTAACATAAATATTCTTATCCAATCCCAATCAACTGTTCAGATTTAAGTCTTCTCATGGTGACTACCAAAAAGATAACTGTGATGCAGCAAAGATAGTAAGTTCTGAACCTTTCTCACTACTTCCAAGGACTTTCATGAAGTAACTGAAAGTACAATCTTGCCGGCATTCTTATTTTCTTCCATTCGCTGATGAGCATGTTCTGCGTCTTCCCAGCTGAAAACAGAATCAATGACCGGTCGTAGTTTACCCTCTTCGAAAAGAGGTATACAATTTTTTATAAACTCCTGGGTAAGATTGGATTTATACTCCAGTGTTCGGTTGCGAAGGGTTGAACCTTTTATTGCAAGACGTTTTCGAAGTATTGGCACCAGGCTAGCCTCTTTTAATGATGAACCTCCCATCAACGCCAGCATCACAAGCCGCCCGTCTCTGGCCAACAGGTCTATATTTTTTTCCCAGTACGGCTTTCCAATAAAGTCGATAATCAAATCTACATTATCTTTTCCAAGCTCTGATTCAATGACTTCTGCAAAATCTTGCTCTTTGTAATTGACGTTTATTTCTGAACCGAGCGCAGCGCATAATTCCTGTTTTCTCTTTGCTCCCGAGGTTGTACAAACTTTTGATCCGCGTAACTGCACCGCAAGCTGAATGGCTGCAGTGCCAACACCACTTGCGCCGGCATGAACGAGTACAGACTCACTGCCTGATAATCCTCCAAGCCAAAAAAGTGCCTGGTAAGCCGTAAGAAAAACCTCCGGAATTGCGGCTGCCTCCTCATAAGAAAAGGATTCGGGAACAGGTATCGCCATTTTCGCAGGAATTGCACAGTATTCAGCATACCCTCCACCAGGCAACAGTCCAAATACACGATCGCCCACCTCAACATTTTGGACGGCTCTGCCGAAGCCAACCACTTTACCAGCCATTTCAAGCCCAAGAATATTGGAAGCTCCTTTTGGAGGAGGGTATTTCCCCGATTTCTGAAGAAGATCAGCCCGATTCAGTGCTGTCGCCTCAACTTTTACAAGCAAATCATGTTCTGATGGCACAGGCTTTTCAGCATCCCCCATCACCATCACATTTTTTCCGTTTTTCTCCTCTACTTGTAGTGCTTTCATCGTTTCCATTTTCCCACCAAGTCCTTTAGCATAATGTTCAAATCCTCAGAAATTGAAAAATAAATAACAGGGCCTCCAAACAGTATCACAAAAATCAGTGAATTGACAATAGCCTCTGTCAGGTAGAAATCAACGAATGTAAATAGCTGGGTAATGGAAAGAGCAGCTGCACCCAAAACTGTTACCAGCACTGTTTTTTTTGTGAAAGGCTGCAGGCGCATTTTTACAAGTACCCAAATATATTTCGTACTGTTGTACACCAAAATGGCAAGTACTGATGCCATTGCCGCTCCCTCAATCCCAAATCTCGGTATCATGATATAGTTTGCACCAATGGTGACTACAATAAGAACCAGGTTGGTGTAAAAGCTCACCCGATAGTGCCTGGAGTTTATTAATATCAGGCCATTGGCACCCGTGATCATCTCAATTATTTTACCAATTCCCACAATGAACACCACCCATTTTCCCGCTGAATAAAATTCGGGCATCATGTGGTATACAACATCAAGATTAATCCAGATTAACCCAAAAATAAACATTCCCGGAATAAGCTGGTTCAGCGATGATTTGGTATATATAGATCCTACTTCATCCCACTCTTTGTTTTTGATGAAATCTGCCAACAAAGGTGACACAATCTTATTGATGGATCGTTGAGGAATAGCAATTACGGACGCCATATAGAAAGCAATCGCGTAAACAGCTGTTTGATCGAGCCCCGCCAGGGATCCAAGCATTAGAATATCTACATTCCACACTATAACCGTTGTGAGGCCCCCGAGCATGGAAAAAAGACCATAGTTTGCCATTCCTTTTATCAGCGGACGACGAAGCAGCTTCATATTTGGCCGAAATTTCCACTCTCCTTTTCTGGCAATTTGTATAGCAACAATCAGAGGGTTTATCAGATAGCTGAGTACAAAAAGCATGATAAACAGATGGAATGTGATCCATTCAAAAAAATATCCTCCGAGAAGCGCAATAGTAATGAGTCGCTGAATAATCTCCATTGCAAACGAACCTGATACACTATCTCGCAGGGATCTCAGATAGTTGTTTAAGATTTCGAAATAGAGAATAAACAGCGTGAGGGGGAGTACCCAAAGATAGTAATCCACAAAAAGAGGTGATTGCTCTGCATAATAAGCGATGATCGTACTATCTGCAGCGTAGTAGATGCCGGCAAATAGTAAAAATCCAAAGATCGGAATCGTACATACCCAAAATAGAAACCCATGATTCCCGGGTGCGGCACTCTTAAATACTGGAAAATATCGTATGACCAGATTTTGAAATCCCAGGTGTGCAAACTGAGTGCTAATAAAAGATGCAGAAAAGAGAACGCGGGTTAAACCATACTCATCCGGGGAGAGAATATGCGGATATAATAAAATCGTTAGCAGAAAACCCAGTGCAATTCCTGCATAGGATATAAGGAGGTTGGATAAACTCTGCTTAACGATAATTCCCACGGCTACTCTACTCCATTCCTTTGAGCTCCCGTTTTACTGCCAAGAAATCCCACTAAAACCCAAATGCGGAACTGAATCAAGAACATTGCGGCTCTCCATCTGCCTGAAAGTCCATACCAAAAAAACAGAATAAGTGATCCCGCAAATTTAACTGCTTCCTCTGCACTTTTTCGGACAATATCCGCGGGATTGTGCCTCACGCGAAGCCATTCACTGTGGCCAATTCCAACAGACTGATTTTTAATATACTCCTTTTCCAGCCTTGCACGGCCAATGCGATGCGTTAAACGGAGCTTAGGCCAGTAGTAAAGTGGGATTCCTTTACGACGCACCGTATCAAAATAGTCTTTTTCCTCTCCGCCAAGAAGCTGCCCCCCGGTTCGGCCAAGATCTGTTTTGAAATAGCCTGCTTTTTCAAAGACAGACTTGTGAATAACCATATTGCCTCCCCTGGGGAAATTACTTTCGGTGTATTCCCGCTCCTCTTCGAATGGATTATGCAGCCCGAACATCGGCATCAACTCGTTTGGAATCCAGCTAGGCTGCCTCGATTCGCCTTCGAACGCTACATCAATTCTGCCCCCTGCACAAAAAGACGTAGAATAGCTTTGGGAGTAGGTCAATGCCTCCTGTATAAATTCTTTTGGCAAATAAACGTCATCATCAATAAATATGACGATGGGTGCACGGCTCTCTTTGGCCGCGCGGTTTCGGGCACGAGATAACCCTTGCTCAGGCTCTATTACATGTTTAAAAGTCGGTTTTTCCTTTCCTTTTTGAAACTCTTTGCAAACCTGTTCTGTATGGTCCGTACTGTTATTGTTCACTACCAGAATTTCAAAAAGCTGCGGTTCTACACTTTGGTTTGAAAGCCCCTGAAGCGTATCCCGTAAGTATTCTGCTCTGTTGTACGTGCATATCGCAACTGTTATTCGTGGCTGGGTTTGCATACCTTTTCGATAAATCTGGAATTTTATAAAACGTAAGATAATCCTGACTGTTGGTCAGGTGCAATCTTCAATATAAACAAACGAGCTGGTGAATTTTGAAGAATAACACGCCATTGGTTTCGGTATATATGCCAACCCGCAACAGGGAAGAGTATTTGGAGCGAGCAATACAGTCGGTTATTGACCAGACTTACAAATCGATTGAGCTGATTATTGTAGATGATGCGTCCGACGATTCTACACCTGAAATTCTCAAATCCTATGCTCAAAAAGATGGAATTACCATTGTTCGAAACCGTGAACCGAAAGGGGCAGCATCATCCCGTAATATTGCGCTTAAAACGGCGAGCGGTGAATTTGCAACGGGAATTGATGATGACGATTACTGGCGCCCAAATAGAGTGGAGGAGTTCCTGAACGCCTGGCAAAGTGATCAATTTGGTGGTATTTGCGCTAATGACCGCATGGACTTTGGTGATAAAGAGATTGTATGGAAGAAAAAACCATTCATTACTCTTCAAGATCTGCTTTATTACAATATGATTGGCAACCAGATATTTACCAAAAGGGACTATTTGTTAAACCTGGGTGGATATGATGAATCTCTCCCATCAGCACAAGATTATGATCTTTGGATTCGTCTGGTTCATGATTATGGCCCCATCAGAAACGTGCAAAAAACAACTCAGGTTGTGAATATGCGGGATGAGGAAGAGCGAATTACCACCTCGGAACGGCAAATTGAGGGGTACAATCGATGTTTCGAAAAACATCAGGCTAAAATGAATGCTTCTCAAAAAAAATATCAACAATACCGGATCCGGCTGGCTTCGGGAGAAGCGATCGGGTGGATTGAGCTGTTCCGGTCGGTGCCTGGCAGTCTTCTACTAAAAGAGATTACCCGAAAGATTTTTTTGTAGATTTAGCTGTCCGTCAGCCTGTCGAGTGCATCTAAAAGATCCGAATCGGTTTTCATATAGATTTTTCTGGCAAAATGTTCCCGGGCTCTCTTTAACGCGGGTAAGTCATCTATAGTTAATTGTTTGGGATGTGCACCGATGTTCTTAGCCCAGTCGGTAAATCTATAATTGAAATTATATACCCGGAGATCATTCGCATTGTTTAAGACCGTCACAAAAAAAGACTCATCGGGTATTAACACTCTTTCATAATATTTGCACAGCTTTTTATTCCTGTGCATTACCTCTGTGATTTTTTTTGCTGCTTTCCGGTTTACGCTAAACCAAAAACTACCTCCGTAACATGGATAATCGGGTCCAAAAGGTGTTAAGAATTTTTGAGCCCATTTCTCCTTTAGAAAAATGGGTTCTTTTATTATTTTTGCTTTTTTAATGCTTTTTAAAAGATGAAAGAGAGACGGGTATGTAATTTTTGGCCAGTGATAACGGGCAAACCAGTAGAATTCACGCCTGGTTGAAAGTATAGCTCCTGTTAATTTTTTGGATGACACAAATGCATCGTAAGATGTATTTTCATAAAATATTTTAATCTTATCAGCACTCTGAATCGGATAGTCGTTTCCGCTTAGCAAAACAATCCACTCTGGGCTATCTTCCCTTTCATTTAAATGCTGAATAGTTGACACAGCGGCTTCGGAGAGAGACCAATGACCCCATTTTGTTTGAATGGAGGGAGTGATAAACTGAACCTTCTGCTGAAAGTTGTTTCTCTCAAGCATGCACTGTGAAAAATCGTGATGGATTGAGATCGGCGGGTTATCAAACATGGCGGATAATTTCCGTGCAAGCCTCAGAAGCTGTGCCGGTTGTCTATGAGACAGAATAGCAAAACCAAGAAGTGGGTAACGGTTTTCCATAGCCTGCAGACTATCGGTTTAACGCCTTTCTCAGGTAGTGTGATCCATTCGCGACAACAATGACTACTAACGCTCCCACAAATGTATAAAGCGGCCAGGCAATAGTGAGCGGATCACCGGGCAGAAACTCCTGAAGTGCTCCTTCAACCATAAATAAAAGCGAGATCAATCCGCTAAAGAAACCAATCATTGCATCAGTTTTATTTGGCTTGGGGAAGAGTCTGCCCAGCAGAAAGATCCCCAATAATCCTCCATAGGTGTAGGATGCAATCCCGAGACCGAGCTCCACAATGGCGGGGCGATCATCTCCGCTAAGCTGGAGCCATGTAAACAGAAAGGCCGATCCTGTCAGAACCACACCCCAGAAAATAGTTACCATTCGCGACACCCAAAGCTCTTTTGCGTCGTCCCAAACGGCTTTCGACAAAGGTTTGATGATGTCGTATGTAGTGGATGAAGCTAACGCATTTAGTGACGAACTCAGGCTGCTCATTGCGGCTGCAAAAAGTGAGGCGACGATAAGTCCCGCTATCCCAACCGGCATGTGATCCACAATAAATTTGGCGAAAACCTCATCTGTCGTTGTAAGACCGATATCTACCGGCAGGGCCGCTTCATAAAAAACATAGAGCATCAGTCCGATAAACAGAAACAGGGCGAACTGCATGCCGGCAACAACCCCGCTCCAGATTAGTGCTTTTTGGCTGGATCGCAAATCACCCGTAGCCAGTAATCTCTGAACAATTAATTGGTCGGTACCGTGTGAGGCAAGCGAAAACACTGCCCCACCGAAAAGTGCCACCCAAAAAACGTACGGATCTGCAATAAATTCGCTCCATGACAAACCCCCACCAAAATTAAATAGCTCGAACTTGCCGGCCTCACTCACAATTGTTAAGGCCTCGGAAAATGGAACGGGTAATTTCCCAATCAGCAGTCCAAGTGCAAACAGCGCACCTCCGATGTATACTACCATCTGTACTACATCCATCCAGATTACGGCTTTTATTCCACCAAGAAAGGTGTAAACCAATGTTATAACCGAAATGATAGAAATAGCTGCAAGGTACACTTCAGCATCGCTCCACTCTTCAAATACCCCCGCAAAACGGATGATGATAGCCAGCGGGATAGCCGTGGCAAAAAGACGGACGCCATCAGCCAGCAGTCGGGTGATAATAAAGGTTGAACTGGCTGCTTTTCTCATACCGGAACCAAAGCGCTCTTCAAGGTACTGATATGCCGTGGTGAGTTCGCCCTGCACGTAAGCCGGCAGGAACCAAATAGCCACAATTGTTCGGCCCAAAATATATCCTATCGTTAATTGTAAAAACGTAAGGCTTCCGCCATAGGCCACCGCAGGAATACTGATAAATGTAAGCGTACTTGTTTCGGTAGCCACAACTGAAAAGAGGATTGCCCACCATGGCATTGCCCGGCCTCCCAGAAAATAGTCAGTGGTTGTTTTTTGGGTTCCGGCAGACCATATCCCAAATACTGCAACAATAATCAGATAGAAGACGATAACAAGGCCATCGATGTAAGTGAATCCCATTCTTTATTGTCTAACTTTTACAATTTATCCCTTTAACAGAATAAGAAACTGAATTCAATGATGGTTTCAAAAGGAAAGGTGAAGGAGAATCCAATTTCACTGTAAGGAACTCAAAAATCTCAGTTCATACTGATCGAAGAGTGGCCATTGTAGCACGGATTTACTCTGAAATTTTCTCTTTGCCCCTTATTGTAACTGTGGCAATTATTCTTTCAAATAAGTAAGAAACTTTTGAAATGCGAGCCCTCGATGACTTATTCTGTTTTTTTCTTCGGCACTCAGCTCAGCAAACGTCTGATCATATCCCTCCGGCTGGAATACCGGGTCATATCCAAATCCTTTTTCACCTTTTTGCTCCCTGATGATTTCGCCTTCACAAACTCCCTCAAAAACATACTCATTCCCTCCTTCTACAAACGCAATAACCGTCCGGAACCTCGCTTTTCGGTATGATTTGCCCTCCATTTCCCGAAGTAGTTTATCCACATTTTCTTCGTAAGTCACATTTTCACCGGCATAGCGGGCAGAGTACACACCCGGCGCTCCATTTAAAGCATCTACTTCCAGGCCGGTATCATCAGCAAGAGACGGAATACCCGTCTCATTAAACCAATAGCGCGCTTTTTTTAGAGCATTTCCCTTTAAATCGGGCTGATCTTCAACTACTTCATGTGCATTGGAGACATTAAGCGTGGATTTTAGCTCTATACCGAGAGGCTCTATCATCTGCTTAAGCTCCTCAATTTTGTGAGAATTGCCGGAAGCCAGGAAAATTTTATCCATATGCTATTTCTAATTGCCCCCGGCGTGTTAATCCAGGTTTGAGATTTCCGGAATTTCACTCAGCTCTCTGAACTCCCGATAGCGATCATAAATCTCTTTTTCCTTAAGATCCTTCAGCCGTTCAGGGCCAAACTCCTCCACGCAAAAACTGGCCATTACGGATCCCATGATGACGGCTCGTCTCAGATTTTGAGGTGAAGCATCATCGGTATATGAAAGCCATCCAAGCAGTCCGCCCATAAACGTATCGCCGGCTCCGGTGGGATCAAAAATATCAATAATCGGATATGCAGGTGCCGAAAATATTTCGCTGTCCGTAAACAGAAGCGCCCCGTGTTCGCCTTTTTTAATGATGAGAGCTTCCGGTCCCATATCCATTACTTTTTCAGCCGCTTTCATCAGGTTAGGCTCATCGGCCAGCTCACGTGCTTCCGAATCGTTAATAACCAGCAGATCTACACGCTTCAATGTTTTTTTGAGTGCATCCGGTGTTCCTTCAATCCAGAAATTCATAGTATCCATCACCACAAAACCGGGATTCTTTACCTGATCCAGTACTTTTTCCTGCAGGCTGGGTTCAATGTTACCGAGTGCAATGTATTTCGTGTTTTGGTAACTTTCGGGAATGATTGGGTCAAAATGCTCAAATACGTTTAGCTGAGTATCCAGTGTATCCCTGTTATTCAGATCGTAATGGTATTTACCTTTCCAAAAAAATGTATTCCCGGAATCGTCCCGCTGAAGTCCCTGCAAATCCACGCCTTTGCTTCGTAACAGATCAATATCCTCTTCATTAAAATCTTTTCCCACAACTCCTACAAGATTTACAATATTGGCAAAATAGGATGAGGCCAGAGAAATGTAGGTAGCGGATCCTCCCAAAATTCGATCTACAGATCCAAATGGAGTTTCAATTCCATCATATGCTACCGATCCAACAACTAAAAGTGACATAAAAAATTTTATTGATTAGAAATTCATTTATCGGCTCAAAATAAAGGTTTTGAACCTGTTTTGTGCACTTCATTTCTGTTTTTTTATTCTCCAATCTATTTGCAACTTTTAAGTAAGTTAAAGCTACTTAGTGTGGCTAAAGAGATTGGAGGAGATCTCAACATAAGGTAAATCACTTATATTTAAGGCTGATGGATCAAAATTGGATGGATAGAGCAATTGAGATTGCCGAAGAAGGGATGAGTAGAGGCCATGGCGGACCGTTTGGTTGTGTTATTGTAAAGAATGGTGTACTTATCGCAGAAGGCCATAATGAAGTCATCCTATCAAACGACCCAACTTCACACGCTGAGATGGTGGCAATCAGAAAAGCCTGCCAAAAACTAAATTCTTTTCAGCTTAACGGCTGTGATATTTATACCAGTTGCGAACCCTGCCCCATGTGCCTGGGCGCAATATACTGGGCCCGGCCAGAGCGTGTTTTTTTTGCAGCTACACGAAAGGATGCCGCAGCTATCGGTTTCGATGACGAATTTATTTACGAAGAGCTTCAAATTGAACCCGATTCCAGGAAAATCCCAATGATCAACGTTCTGAATCAGCGAGCAGTTGCCCTCTTTAAAAAATGGGATCAGAAAGAGGATAAAGAGGAATATTAATGACTGTATGATCATCCTTCAAGAATTTGGCGTAGCCACACTTGTATTTATTCTCTTTTGTATAACACACTCCCTTTTTGCCCTGAAGTCGTTAAAACAGAAAATTTTTAGGGTGCTGCCAGGGCTCAAGTCATTCTATAGAATGTTATATAACCTATTATCCGGCCTACTGCTCTTGCTTTGGCTTATTACACTGCCCGAAGACCGAATTTACTATCAAACTCACGGTGTCTGGATGTATCTTTTGATAGGAATTCAGGTATTGGCAGCATGGGCGGCAATCAAATCTCTAAAAGGACACGGGGCGGTTTTTCTGGGGATTACACAGTTAAGACGCTTTTTTCAAAAAGGAGAGCTCCCAAATTATCTTGATGAGCCCAAAAAGGGCAGCCTTATCCGTTCCGGTTTCTACGCGTATATACGACACCCTCTGTATTCATTTTCAATGATTATTCTTCTGGCCTCTCCTTTGATGACTCAGAATTTGGTTTACATCATCATATGTGTTGGACTCTATTTTTATGTAGGCAGCTTTTTCGAGGAGCGGGGTTTAATTAAACGTTTTGGTGATCAATACAGAACCTATCAAAAAGAAGTACCCCGATTTATTCCGAATCTTTTCCATATTTTGGATCGTTAGCAAAAAGAGCGCTCTGTTTATTTACTATGATTCAAACTCACTTTTATCACTATTTGAAACAGCTGGAATTTGGCCGTCTTCCCGGTCGGCAAGCCCAAATGCGAATGTCGCCAACGCCGCTGGACCCCGATTTTGTTCTCCCTCGAAAACCGAGCGACACGGCTCACCCCAGTAGCGTTCTCATTCCCATTTATCCAGATTCCAATCAAAATTTACATGTGGTTTTAACATTGCGGTCAGACCGGATACGCCATGCAGGGCAAATCAGTTTTCCGGGAGGGCGACAAGAAAATCAGGAGTCACTTGAAGAAACAGCACTTCGGGAACTACATGAAGAGGTTGGAATCCCGGGCACAATAGTAAAAACTGCAGGCCCTATCACTCCGCTATACCTTCATCGAACCGACAATCAAATTACACCCTATGTTGGCATACTGGATAAAAAACCAAAACTCATTCCCAATCCAATTGAAGTGAGCGAAATAGTTACCGCTGAGCTTGATGCACTATTATCGGACAGACACAAAAAAAGAGAGCAGTGGGATTTATCACAATCATCTTTTAATGTTCCGTACTGGGACATTCACGACGTTCCTCTTTGGGGAGCTACAGCTATGATTATGAGTGAATTCCTTGAAATTTATGAAAACTTCAGGCAGAGCGAATATTACCATAACTCTGAAGCCACCTCATCGAAATAAGTGAATGCTTTTTGTGCACATTTTTGTTTTAGATACAGACCTTGAACAAAATCATAAGTATTATGGCACTTAAAGAGAAAACAAGAAAAGAATTGGAAGAGAAAGTTGAGCGATTAGAAAACCTGATCGCAAAAAAAGGTATTGGTTCAGACTATCTTAGCAGGGCAGAACGCGTGCAGCGAGACATTAACTTGGCTCTTATTTTAGGTGCAACAACTGCAGTATTGGGGCTCACAGCCTGGACACTATACCGATACAAAGGATAGTATAACAGATAGGAAAATTATTTAAGCAGCTCCAAAAAATACGTTTAGCTGGAGCTGCTTATTTATTTCAGAGAGATATCCCGGCGAGAATATAGAATTGCTCTGTATCGGGATTGAGGATGACTGCACCGCTGATTGGAAGCGAAAATGATTCCGTGATTTCAATCATTTTTGTGGTTCCGATCCCAATGTTGACAACAGCGAATTCTGTGTCTGTAGAATGCCAACCATCCCCGGCACCTACAAATAGATCTGCAGCTCCCAAACTGTATCCCAGCTCTCCATAGACATCATCTCCAACAGATCCCCCGCCTGCAAATATGTAGTTTCCAGAAAGAGAAAAATTACCCGCCTCAAACCCAAGATTAAACTCGTAAGCGTGGCTGTCATCTTCAAAGTACAGCGTGCCTGGATAGTAGTAATCGGTCACTCCAAGGCTCAAGCCAAAATCAAAGCTATACGAGGCGTATAAATCCATCTCCTGGAACCCAGTGCTCGACTCTTCGCTGGATACGATCCCGTCGATTCCCTGCGACCCCCAGGCTCCCAGCGTAAAACCGCCTGCTCCAAATTCTACATAGGGCTGGATTGATGGACCTGAATATGCCACACCACGCCAAACGTACGTGCTATAGAGATCTACCCCGGTTGAAATTTCCTGGGCTTTTAATTCTGTTGAAAATGAAAGAAATGCAACAATTATTGATAGAGAGAAGATTTTCTGTTTAAAAGACATACTATTATATTGAAATGTTTCGGTTGAATGTGTAGAAGCATGTAAATTTGAAACAACAGGAGCCCCTGACCCCATCAGGGTGCTCCTTTTTTTATGTTGAAAGTTTTAATTGATAATCGCTAAGAAGAGGTCGTAAAGGCGCCAAGTTCAGACGTTGGAACGGGCGAAAAATCGGGATAGGCTTTATTTCCGTGCTCCGATATATCCAGTCCGTCAGACTCCACTTCAGGAGAAACCCGAACTCCCAATACTGCTTTAATAGCACCGAACACGACCAGCGAAAACAGAAAAGTGGTGCCGGTAATAGCCAGTGTACCCAATAATTGTACGCCAACAGACGCTGAAGAAGAGAATAACCCAACGGCAACTGTTCCCCAAATTCCGCAAACGCCGTGCACTGAAATTGCACCTACTGGATCATCAAGCCGAAGTTTATCGAACATAATAATGGCGAACACTACAATTACGCCGGCTACCGCACCGATAGTAACAGCCCCCATTATTGATACCACATCAGCGCCGGCAGTTATACCCACGAGACCCGCAAGAATTCCATTTAAGGCCATAGGTGCATCAAGATTGTGCATTACCACCTGTGTGGCAACCATCGAAGCGAGGGCCCCGGCACAGGCTGCCAGTGCAGTTGTTACAAATACATAAGACACTCCGGCCGGATCGGCACTGAGCACTGAACCCCCATTAAACCCAAACCAGCCAAACCAGAGTAAAAATACACCAACCGTTGCCAGTGGAATATTATGAGCCGGGATAGCCGATACTTTACCATCTTTATACTTACCGGTTCTGGCACCTAATAATATTACGCAGGCAAGTCCGGCAGCTCCGCCTACTCCGTGAACAAGAGATGAACCGGCAAAATCGTGAAATCCAAGTTCAGACAACCAGCCGCCACCCCACACCCAGCTTCCTGTTACGGGATATGAAAAAGCAAGCAGAAGTACACCGAAAATCATAAATGAAGAGAGTTTTATACGCCCGGTTACGCACCCCGAAACAATAGTGGCTGCGGTAGCTGCAAACATACCCTGGAATATAAAATCGCTCCAGATGGTCATATCCATGCCATAACCTGTGGTGAGCATTCCAACGGGGTCTGATGGATCAAACCCAATTCCAAACCCTCCAAATCCAATAATTCCGTTAAAATCTCCGGGGTACATAATTTGAAACCCAACAAGCGCATATATCAGGAGACCTGCACAGAGAATAAATACATTTTTATAGATTACATTTACGGAATTTTTCGACTGTGTCATTCCGCTTTCGACCGTTGCGAAACCCAGGTGCATTATGAGAACCATAAACGCGGCAATCAAAATCCAGAGGTTATCGATCATAAATTTTACGTATCCGGGAGATGCCTGAAACTCTTCAAGAGTAGCAAATCCCTCTGAAGTCTCCTCAGTTTCCTGGAGATCGGGCTCAGCTTCTGCAACAGTTAAAATCTCGGCAGCAGGAGCCTCTGTTACTTCAGGCTCAGAAGAAGTTTGCATGGCTGTGAAAAAAGTTAAAGCAACTACTCCGGCAACCAGAAGTGTAGCTTTTATTATCCTATTCATGGAGAGTGTATTTGATTGATGTTATTGGTTGCCTAAAATTTCTAAGCACGAAGGGTATTTGTCAATATTTTTTTATGATTTTTTATATTTTTACTTAATTAATACTATATAATTCAGAAAAGCGCTTTTTTTATTTTTATAAACGATCATATTTGACTAAAAAAGTAAACTCATTGACTGAATTATCCCCTGCTGCCCTTTAATTTGAGAGTATTGAAGCCTTTTTCTTCAATCAATCCATTTTTTTGTCTCGCAGATGAGCTGTTTTAATGGTTTATTACGTATAATCTTACAGAGGCAATCATTAAAAGACTGATCATTAACACCATCACTTGAAATCATGAAAATATTTTTTAAAACACTGTTATTACAATCAATTCTGCTCTTAGCTTTAATTTCTTCAGCGGTAAATGCACAAAGCCCGGAAGAGATTCTGAACCAAATGATATCCCAGTACAGTAACTCACTGGATGGAATAGAAACCATGATGACCATATCCACAATGGAAGGCTTCATGGCTACGGACACACCCGATACTACCTACTACAGAAAAGTGACCCTTGAAGATGGAACCCAGGTCCTTGAAGATGTAAATGGAGACACACCCAGTGCGAACTATTGGAATCTTAAGGAAAATTTCGATACCGTAGCCGAAAATGCTACCTATGAAGGAACAGAAAGTATAAATGGCAGAGAAGCACACGTCATTTTTATTGAAGATGTATCGGCCCTGTACGGACAAACCATGGGAGACGTTGAAAGCGGCACCCAGGGAGAACCTCAAAGCGGCAGATTTTATGTTGACGTCAACGATTATGTACCCCTTCGTATGAGCTTTGATGTTGAATATGATGGTGAATATAGTGGTTCTGTGGATGTAAATATGAATGACTATCGCTCTGTAGACGGGATCCAAATGGCCTTTCTAACGGAGATATCAATGGCGGGGATTTCAGATCAATTTTCAGCCGAAGAACTGGCTGAAGCCCGTGAAGGAATGAGAGAACTACGTGAACAGCTTGAAAATTCTTCGGGTATGCAAAAACGAATAATGGAACGCGCTATAGCACCGCAGCTCGAACGCATGGAAAAAATTCTTGAAGAGGGAAGTATGACCATGACCGTTACCATTCTTGAGGCACAAACCAACGTCTCTATTCCAGAATAAAAAAAGTCCTCTACCATTTTTAAAAAAAAGGCATTCCAGTCATTGGCGTGCCTTTTCTTTTTTAAGTATAATTTTCGAACGAACTTATTGCATGCCATGTTTTTACAGAAGAGACAAAAATAATCCTAATAAATAATTAATTACTTTAGTTATGAAAGAGAAAGAGGCGTGGAAACGAAAAATAGAAGCTCAGCTTGATGAATGGAAAGCTGAAACTGAAAAGTGGAAAGCAAAGGCAAAGAAAAAGAAAGCAGAATCAGATATTGAGATTGACAACCTTCTGAAGGACCTTGAAAAGAAGCAACAAAAAGCCCGAAAAAAACTTCAGAAGCTGGAAGATTCGGGAGATGAGGCCTGGGATGACATCAAAAAAGGTGTTGAAAATGCAGCTGAAGAGTTAAAAAACACCTACAATAAAGCGTTGAAACAGTTCAAATGAACTCCAGACTTCATGAGTTCAGAGCATCATTCCTACTTGGTATACAATAAATGAGCAAAGATATGCAAGGCCCGTCATGTAGGTAAACATGATCGTTGGCCATTTCCAACTGTTGGTCTCGCGACGAACAATGGCTATTGTGCTCATGCACTGCATTGCCAGCGCAAAAAAGACCATCAGCGATAAAGCTGTCCAAACGTTATAAACGGGTTCTCCTGTCGTTTCATTAACATCTCTTTGCAGTTTCTTCTGAAGCGACAGGGCTTCATCACTCTCATCTTCTACACTGTAAATTGTATTGAGAGTACCCACCATCACTTCTCGTGCTGCAAAAGAAGTTATTAATCCAATTCCGATTTTCCAGTCAAATCCAAGTGGTTTGATAACCGGTTCAATCAAATGGCCAAATTGACCCGCATAGCTATGTTCAAGTCTGTACGTTGCTTCTAGCTGTTCTTGTGAAACAGTTTCAGTGGTTAACTCAGACTGTGCCGAACTATTTTGTAGATCTGCCGGAATTTCTACGTTTGGAAATGAAGCTAAAAACCACAGAACGATGGATATTGCTAGTATTATTTTTCCTGCCTCCAATACAAACACTTTTCCCCGGTCGTATACATTGTGTGCTACAGATGACCACTTTGGCATTTTGTAGGCGGGTAATTCCATGATGAAAGGAGACTGCTCCTTAGAAGAGAAAAACTGCTTTATCACCAATGCCGACAGGATAGCCATCAGAATGCCAAAAATATAAAGACCAAAAAACGTGACTCCCTGTAGTGTGATAATTCCAAGTATTGTTGTATCCGGAATAAACGCTGCAATCATCAATGCGTAAACCGGGAGTCTGGCTGAGCACGCCATAAAAGGCAGCACCATAATTGTTATGAGCCTATCGCGCCAGTTTTCTATTGTTCGGGTAGCCATAATTCCAGGAATCGCGCAGGCAAAACCCGACATCAACGGTACTACAGATCTTCCGTGCAATCCAATCTTTGTCATAAATCCATCCATCACAAAAGCTGCCCGAGCCATATACCCGGTTCCCTCCAGAATGGAAATGAAAAAGAATAGAAATACAATTTGTGGCAAAAAAATGACTACACCCCCCAGCCCCGCAATTACGCCCTCTACTATCAGATCGTTGAGTGTCCCTTCCGGCAATGTTTCGGCTATCCAGTTTCCTGTTTCAATAAAGGTGAGGTCAATCAGGTTCATAAACGGCTCGGCCCAAGAAAAAATCGCCTGAAACATCAGCAATAAAATAGCTGCGAAAATGATTGGCCCTGCAAATTTATGGGTGACAAACGCATCTATTTTATCCGAAATATTTTCCGAGACCTCCTCGGAAGTTGAAACAGAGCTACTCGTACATTTTTCAATAAAATCATATCTCCGCAGTACCTCCTCGGCTGAATAGTTCTTGCCATGCTTTTCGAGCCTGCTGCGTGCTTCTTCAACAACACTCCGAAGAGAAAGCTGCTTCTCTAAATCGGGTATATCATTAATCGCGTGATCATTCCCCAGATATCTCAGAGCTTCTATATTCCAGGCTCGTTCAGGAATATTAAGTTCTGTTTTGATCCAGTTTTCGATGATAAAATCAACCGCATCGTTCAGCTCATCACTTGGATTCCATGCCAGGGCTCCGGGAACGGGAATATCGTTTTCTTCGATATATTTTATGACTTTGCCTGCTTCCCCTGTATTTTTGGCAATTATTGGAATGACCGGTACTCCAAGGCGCTCAGAAATTTTTTTGCTGTCAATTTTGAGCCCTCTCTCTTCGGCTATATCCATCATGCTTAAAGCAATCACCACAGGTATTCCCAGGTCCATTACCTGTGTTGCCAGATACAGGTTACGATCAAGATTGCTGGCATCCACCACCACAACGGCAAGATCGGGAGCCGCCTCGTGTTCATACTTTCCCGCCAGTACTTCGTATGCTATTTTTTCATCAAGCTGTTTTGGATTGAGGCTGTATGTGCCCGGCAAATCCACAACGCGTACTTTCTTTCCATTGATTTTGGTAAAGCCTACTTTTTTTTCAACCGTTACACCAGGATAGTTGGCAATTTTCTGTTTGAGCCCGGTAAGCGCATTAAATACCGTAGATTTTCCCGTATTAGGATTTCCTACCAATGCAATCGTTGAAAGATGTTGCAAAATTTACGTCCCTGCCTCAACTTCTATACATTCAGCTTCCGACTCCCGCAGCGACAAAGAGTAGCCACGAATTTTTACTTCTAACGGAAATCCCAGCGGTGCCGCCTTGATGATGGTTAGCACAGACCCTGGAGTAATGCCCATTTCAAGAATACGGAGGGCTCTCTCTCCTCTCACATTCTGAACCTTAACCTTTCCCGTTTGATCAATTTCAGAAAGCTTTTTCATCACTCAAACAGGATTGACAAGAATACTTTTCGCAAGATTGCCATTGATTGCAAGCCGCGTTTCTCCTACCTGCAAGATTACATTCGACTGGTTCGAAATAACCACTCCGCAAACACCTTCAACACAGCCTAACTCCCTTAGCCTGCACGCTTCACCATGATTGCAGGCAAAACAACAGACGGACACTTTTTCACCTGATTTCGTCACTTTTAATGGCAGCATAATATCTTACCTATACTATTTGTAATAAATCTAAATAAAGATACAGTTTTGATCGGATAAGCAAAAGCATTTGAGGAAATTTTTTAGACAAATTAGTCCATTAATAATTCATCATGACGAAAACAGGTGGTAATGTGATCGTTCACAAGTCCACATGCCTGCATATAGGCATAAATGATGGTTGAACCTACAAATGTAAATCCCCGCGTTTTCAAATCCTTGGCAATCGTATCAGACAGTTCTGTTTTTGCCGGCACCTGCTCCATCGTTTTGAAATGATGAACCAGCGGGCTTCCATCTACGTATCTCCAGATGTATTGATCGAAAGAACCAAACTCATCCTGAATTTTAATAAACGCCCTGGAATTGGTTACGGCAGATTCTATCTTCCTGCGATGCCGTACAATTGCAGGGTTTTGCGAAAGCTCTGTTATTTTTGCTTCGCTAAAGTAAGCTACTTTCTCCGGATCAAAACCAGCAAAGCATTCTCGATATCCCTCTCTGCGCTTTAAAATTGTGCTCCAGCTTAACCCAGCCTGCGCACCTTCCAGCGTTAGAAATTCAAAATGAACAAGATCATCGTGAACTGGAACACCCCACTCCTCATCGTGATATCTCTTATATCGTTCAAACGTATTCTCAACCCACGGACACCGAATTTTATTATCGCTCATTCTTCTTCAATTGTAATCATAATAATCTACCTGAGGCATTATTATTTGCCATCTATCTAAATGTAATTATTAAGTATAGATTAAATATTAAAATTTCGTAACATTTACTTGTCTCAAGCATCTTTATATATAAGTTCTGATTCGTAAATGATTTCCGTTTACATATAATCTTACAAAATTATCCAGTTTGCATTTTTAATCCACACCAGATTGAAGCTGAATCCTGAACGTTTCAGTCAATATCGATGGGTTCTAAATTTCCATTCCTCATCAACACACATCAACATGGTGCTTTACGTTGATGTAAATTTTAAAAAAGTTTTCGCTTGAGCGCATACGTCAGTACAAATAAATACGACTGACATACAGACTGGCAAAAACCGATCAACTAACCCGCCAGAATTCATAAAACAGAAACCCTGCAGGTACAACTTGCAGGGTTTTTTATTAACGCCTATCATAGACTATTCACGTGAACGTGACACCACACATGAAAATATGTGGTCGATTTCTACCAAACCCTTTAGTCATTGTTGAGTTTGAAACGCGTTGTAAGTTTGTTGTTTCTTTTATGGATCATCTCTGTACCACTTTCGGCACAGGAAGTATCCGTTTCGTACTCACCTACCAGCTTTCAATTTTGGGGTGGAACCACTGGCACACAAAAAATAGATTTCAGGTATCGGTTCATTCAATACTCGTTTATAAATGTTGGTGACACTCGCCAGGATGAATTTGACGATCCCGTGAAGCAGACAAATATTGCCATTTTTCTTGCCCCGAAGTTCAGTCGTTCCGGATGGTTTCTATCAGCAGGTGGTGGATACTTTTTTAAACGATTTGCAAATGAAAACGGAACTTATTTCAACTTCCTGGTTGAGGCCGGGAAATCATTTCAGATAGGTTCAACAGAAATTGGCCTAAAATACTCCCACATCAGCAATGGCGCCCGTGGCAGACAAAATCACGGACTCGACAATATTTCCGTCTCATTTGGTTTGATTTTTTAATCCGACAGCAGGCTGAATCAACCCCCTATTACCGGCAGAAAGTACATGAATGGTGACAATAGTAGAAGTGAATTCTCGATTGCGGGTAGCGATGTATTAGATACCTTAAATGAGCTGTAGATGCATTCAATAATATGGATGCAGCCGGGGTTTTTTGCTCAAATGAACTCTGAGATTTACTGAATAATGATTTTTCCAGCTTAAACAGAGATCTGTCACCTTACCTGCCTGGCGGTGATGTAAAAACCCAGCCTGTACTTAACAAATGGATCGGTACTGATAAAAGGAGCGAAACTGGTCGTCTTTAGATAAGTATTCGAGCCTCTTCTGCTTTTATCCGCTCGAAAAGCAATACCCTGAAGCTCATTTTCTTCAAGTGTCACAGCATCCACCCATTCAAGTGATAAAAGTATGTCGTCCTGAACCGTAATGTTATAGGATGATAAATCAACAGATACGGTAGTGGCTGATTCGGGTGACTGAACAAGCACATTTTCCGGAATGAGATTTTCGCCAGCGCTTCCATTCTCAAATCTATAAAGATTTACCCGAAACAACAGCTGCTCACCACGAGCTCTGTTAAAAGTAAAAAATGCTTCCTCAACAACCGTTTCCCTGTCAACTCTGATGAGCGCGCCTATTTCTGTTCCCAAAAGTGTGCTGCCAAATCCAATACTTTGCCGTCGCTTTTTTAGATGGTACCCAAGCTCCTTCAGTTCACCCAGGGCCTGCTCTTCCACTACAATTTCGTCCATCGTATATGTGATTGGCTCAAGGAAAACAACCGGTGCTTGAAGTAAGTCGGGAACGCTGACTTGCCGGCCACGGTAGCCGATTGCAGAAATCATCACCATGTCGTTATCTGATCGATATTGTAGCTTAAAGTTGCCATTTGAGTCGCTCACCGTTCCAATATTACCAGTGGGAATTCCAATATTTACATAGGGAATGGGCTTATTTGACTGTGAATCAACGATACGGCCTTCGGTAACACCTTGCGAAAAGCCGATATTTACGAACATCAGGGTAGCGAATACAACAAATGCGTAAAATTTCATGACAGGCTGATTGGTTTAGTTCTCCTACCAACACGAAGGTATCATAAAGATGTTTCACAGTCACTTTTGTGACAGCTAAAGTGACTCTTTTTTCAAGCAATATCAAAGCAGAGTATTTGGACCTGGGTTTTTGGGAAGGACTGTAATTTAAAAAACCCAACGGATACTAGACTTTATGGATATAAAAAAACCCTTGCAAGCCAATTACTTACAAGGGTCAGGGTGCCCTGGAATGGAGTCGAACCATCACGGCCGTTAGGCCACACGCCCCTCAAGCGTGCGCGTCTACCAATTCCGCCACCAGGGCAGATTTTTAACAGATCACAAAGATAGCGGTTTTTTTGCGTAAATAGAAAGTCGGGTTTCCAGGATTTTTAATTTTTTCTTGCTTCCCTTTGCTATTTTAATAGCTTCGTGAATTGACCGTTCATTCATTTTGTTAAAAACATTAATCAAAATCGAATCTTAAGATCATCAAATTTCATGACAAACCAGGACGTTGCTGAAAAACTCCGCGAAGTTTACAATATGATGCAGCTTGCCGGTGAAAACCGGTTTCGAGCTATTGCTTTTGACAGAGCTGCCCAAACTATTGAAGGCCTCAAAACCGATATAAATACGCACCTTGAAGAGGGCTCGCTTACCGAAATTAAAGGAATTGGAAAATCAATAGCCGAAGACATTACCTCCTTCGCTGAGACCGGAACCATGCCTGTACTTGATGCTTTGAAAGAGAAGGTGCCAAAAGGTTTGGTAGAGTGGTTAAATATCTCAGGATTGGGCCCTAAAAACATCGCCAAAATTCATAAAGAGCTCGGAATTTCTGAAATATCAGAACTTAAAGAAGCCTGCCAAAGTGGTGCCGTGGCCGAACTACCTGGACTTGGAAAGAAATCGGCCGAAAAAATTATAAAATCCATCGAATATCTCGAAAAATTTGGGGAGCGTGCCAGGCTAGATCAGGCTCTGGATATCGCTGGGCCAATATTTCATTTTGTGAAAGAGCTCGATGGCGTACAACAGTGCGATATTGCAGGTTCACTGCGGCGATCGCGCGAAACTATCGGCGATGTTGACATACTTGTAGCAGCTAATAAAGATGATTCTGAGTCTATTTTTGATTCGTTTGTGAATCATGAGCTTGTTGTAGAACTGCTTGGACGGGGAGACACCAAAAGCTCCGTCCGAACTGAAAATGGTCGACAGGTTGACCTTCGAATTGTATCACCTCAAGAATACCCCGCCGCCCTGATGTACTTCACCGGGAGTAAAGAGCATAATATCGTAATGCGGCAAAGAGCCAGGGATCGTGGAATGTCACTCAATGAATATGGCCTTTTCAAACTGAATAGTGATAAAGAGACAGACTTTGATCAGCCTGTACAAACAGAATCGGAGTCTGACATTTACAGGAAACTTGATCTTCATTTTGTGCCACCAGAACATCGCGAGGACCGGGGCGAATTTGAATACTATTCAGAACACGAGTCGATGGACTTGGTTCAGGAAGCAGATATTAAAGGTGTTGTTCACGCGCACAGTACCTGGAGCGATGGCAAGTACAGCATCAAACAAATGGCCGATGCCGCTATCGAGCGCGGGTACGAATACCTGCTTATCACCGATCATTCGAAAACTGCCGCTTACGCAGGTGGGTTAACTGTTGATGAAATCAAACAGCAGTGGGATGAAATTGATGAGTTAAATGAGTCGCTGAAGTCTGATGGGAAAAACTTCACAATTTTTAAAGGGATTGAATCTGATATTCTCAGTGACGGTTCACTCGACTACCCCGACGACATACTTGAGGGCTTTGATTGCGTTATTGCCAGCGTTCACAATGGCCTTGAGATGGATGCCAACAAGATGAACGCCCGGTTTGAAGCAGCTATCAAAAATCCATTCACGCGGATTGTGGGCCATCCTACCGGACGCCTTTTGCTAAAACGCGAGGAAAGCAAAGTAGACCTAAACCACCTTATTGAGCTGGCTGCAGAACATCAAACAGCTATAGAAATAAACGCAAGCCCATGGAGGCTCGACCTGGACTGGAGATATGGAAATAAAGCGAAAGAAGTTGGATTGATGACATCCATTAACCCCGACGCCCACTCCATTGATGGGATTGACGATATCCGCTACGGAGTTATGATTGCTCGAAAAGCCAAATTTGAACCTGCACGCGTTTTAAATACATTTAGCGCTGAGGATTTTAAGAAATGGCTTTCTAACCGATAATTTTACTCTCCGGCGGGATTCTTCACTTTCCCCATAAAAAGATTTACCCCGCTGGTTCTTTCATGGATAATGAAAACAAAGGGCCGGTTTACTTCTACTGCGGGCGGAGCTGATGTAACACCCACCCCAACCGAGGTAGCTGCAGCAGCTTCTGTCCCCTCTTCATCCACCAAGACAAAGGTTTTATGCTTCACCTCGCTAATAAACAGATTTTGACCTGAAAGTTCGGCAATACCGCTAAAATCAGCTTCTGATTCTTCAAACGGAATGTTCATTCCCATTGATTGAAGGATCTCTTTATAGCTTAACTCATATTCAAGCTCAAATTTTGGAAGTCTTATCATTACATCGCGTCCGGTACTCCTTAGGCCAGATCTCCAGTTATCCAGATTTTCTTTCGTAACCGATTTATCAACAAATTCATCTATAGGCTCATCAAAATCGGTTGGCATCAGCACGCTCATAGAGTAGAGGCTGTCGCCATAGGGAAGTTCAATCATTTGAACTTCTTCTGAAAAATAGGTTGCAAAATCTCCGCTTTGGTACATCATATCCACGGTGGCTTTATTCCCATTTTCCAGGTAGAAATCTGCTTCCCTTGTATCATTGGCATCGAACTGGCGCTGCCACTCGCCTTTAAAATAGAGAGCATTTATCAAAAACATGACCATTTCGTCCGATATTTCATCGATAATGGTTTCAATTCTGCCTTCAGTATTTTCATTCACCCATGCATTGATCACATCAACCGATGCGGGATCAGAAAAATTGAGAGCCTCACCTCTGGCCTCGAACGACTCACGCAGCCGATCCAGGAATTCTTGTTTTACCCCCAGGTTTTCATCAAACCAAACCGAATTGGCTATTTTCACTGAAACTCCGGGATCAATGGTCATCAGGTAATTCATAAGGGACAGAAAGCTCTGGTTAATTTCACTTTCATCCAGTCCCGACAGTCCTAATGTTTCTTTCATCTGAGCTCGTGTTTCTCCTTCAGCTCCGTTTAAAACCATTGCTAACGCCATAGATATACTCAGCGGCGAGATAAAAACATTTTCCGTACCATCATCATATTTTACCGTCTCTCTGAAAATGGTATAGCTAAATGCTCCATCAGATTCGGCAATTGTTTTCTCTGATTCATTTAGTTCACGAGATGGATCCGGGTCGATATCGTCAGGTTCTACAATATTTCCATTACAGCTTAAAATCCCCGACAGTATCATTACAGTGCAGAGTAAAGTGAGTGTACGCATATCATCTCCTTTTTTTAAATGGTACAACAAAAACCTTAATGATTAAAAAATTTTCGCTTCATGCAGTTAATAAAATTTCCTTTATCTTTGATGCCAGCCTATGCTTACAAAAAGAATCATACCGTGTCTCGACATAAAAGACGGAAGAACCGTAAAAGGCGTCAATTTTGAAGGCCTTTTTGATGCCGGTGATCCCGTTGAGCTCGCCCGGCGCTACACATCCGAAGGAGCCGATGAACTTGTGTTCCTTGACATTACTGCAACTAAAGAAAAACGTAAGACACTTGTAAACCTTGTGAAAAAAATTGCAAGGGAAATAAGCATCCCGTTTACTGTAGGCGGTGGCATTCGGTCGGTTGATGAGATCGAAGATATTTTGAAAGCCGGAGCAGACAAGGTTTCACTCAACAGCGCCATCGTTCGTACACCCGAACTTCTTACAGACGCATCTAAAGCATTTGGATCGCAGGCTATTGTAGCTGCCGTTGATGCCAAACGAAATGGCGAAAGCTGGGAAGTATATGTGAAGGGTGGATCTGAGCCTACCGGTATCGACGCGATTGATTGGATGGTAGAAACGGAACAGCACGGTGCGGGAGAAATTCTGCTTACCAGTATGGACCGCGACGGTACAAAGTCAGGCTTTGATCTTGAACTCTTGAAAAAAATCAATCGTCTTGTCACGATTCCGGTCATAGCAAGCGGTGGTGCGGGAACCATTCAACACTGCTGTGATGCCGTTCAGATTGGAAATGCCGATGCTGTGCTGGCAGCCAGTATTTTTCACTTCAAGGAAATTGAAATTTTAGATTTAAAAAAGAAGATGGCACAGGAAAGAATTCCTGTCCGCATTATTGAACCGATACTAAATTAACACTACATATTTATGGCTAAAGAAGAAGTCGAATTTATATACGACCTTGAACGAGTATTAACACAACGAAAAGAAGAGCTGCCAAAAGGTTCTTACTCATCTAAGTTATTTAAAAAAGGGATTGATAAGATTGCTCAAAAACTTGGTGAAGAAGCTGTTGAGACAATTATCGCATCAAAAAATAAAAAAGATTCTGAAGTTATTTATGAATCTGCCGACCTCATTTATCACCTTATGGTTCTCCTCGTTGAGCGCAACATCCCCGTTGATGCCGTATTCCAGGAGCTGATTGTGAGAAGTAAAAAGTAGACTTGAGATTTAAGATTTGAGTCTTGAGACTCAACTCTCAAGACTCAAGAAATAATCTATCAAGGTGCCGGTGCAGGATATACGTAATACGCTTCAAAACTCAGTGGTATTCCCAGCGCCCAGTATACAAGCAGAAAGATTGTCCACGTAACCAGGAAAATGATGGAGTAAGGCAGCATCATGGAAATAAGCGTGCCAATACCCGTATTCTTCACATATCGCTGACAAAACACAACAACAAGCGGGAAATAGGGCAATAACGGCGTAATGATATTTGATACCGAATCCCCTACCCTGTAGGCGGCCTGTGTAAGGTCCGGAGAGATTCCCAGCTGCATCAACATCGGGACAAAGATTGGAGCAATGAGCGCCCATTTTGCAGACGCAGAACCTACAAGAAGGTTTACAAAAGCACTGAGTATAATAATTCCTACGATGGTCACCTGGCCCGGAAGCGAAAGAGCTTCAAGGAAGTTTGCACCTTTCAGAGCCACCAGAAGGCCTATGTTCGACGAACTAAAAGCATCAATAAAAAGAGCACAAAAGAATGCCATTACAATGTAATACCCCATGCTCTCCATCGATTTGGTCATATTATTAATCATATCCTTGGAGCTTTTGTACTTCCCTGATGCGTACCCATAAACAACCCCGGGGATAAGCAGAAGCACAAAAATAAGTGGCACAATCGCCTGCATCAGCGGTGCATTAAAGGATACAAGAGACATCTCTTCGGGGTCAACCATACCGGGTCCCCGCAGTGCTGAACTTTCTGGTAATGCCCAGAGAACCAGCCCGATAATTCCTAAAATCATGGCACCGAAGCCGAACCAGAACGCACGGCTTTCACGACCTGTAACAGTTTCCATTTTTGGCATTTCATCCTCATCTCCATCAATTTCAACACCAGAAAGACGAGGTTCTACAATTTTGTCGGTAACGTACCATCCTACTAAAACAATCAAGATGCTCGAAGCCGATGTAAAGTACCAGTTATTAATAGGGTTCAGGGAGAGGTCAGGATCCAGAATATTGGCCGCCTCCAGCGTAAAGCTCATGATTAGCGGATCAATAGCCGAGGGAATAAAGTTGGCAGAAAAACCTCCGCTTACCCCCGCAAACGCAGCCGCAATCCCCGCCAGTGGATGACGACCCGCCGCATAGAAAATTACCCCTCCGAGCGGAATCACCAGCACATACCCGGCATCAGCTGCCGTGTGGCTCACAATCGCAATTAAAATAAGCATCGGCGTGAGGAGGGCTTTTGGCGTAAAATTAAGAAGTTTTTTGAGCCCGGCGTCAATCCAGCCGGAGTGCTCGGCAACACCAACCCCCAGCATGGCAACCAGCACAATACCCAGCGGCGCAAAAAGTACAAATGTATTGACCATACCCGCTAAAAATGCAGCGAGATTTTCGCCCGTTAGCTGATTCTGCACCTCGAGTGCCTCGCCCGTACGAGGATGTACTTCACCAAAATCGATGGGTGCGAGAATGGCAGACAGAACCCATACCAGCGCCATCAGAATAAAGAAGAGCATGGCGGGATCGGGAAGTTTATTCCCGAGAGTTTCGATGCCGTTTAGAAATGAGTTAAAAAGAGAGCTTTTTTCGGGAGTTGAGGACTCCTTCTTTTTCGGAGAGTTTTTTTCAGCCACGTTTTACCTATGTAATTTCTGTTCTGATTGCATCAATTGCAGAAAATAAGACATTTACCCTTTGAAGCAAACAAGTTTGCTGACTCACCCCTTGATCCCCTCTCTACTCACTCCGTTCGCAAAGAGGGGAAATTCCTTAATTCAATTTTGAGCTATAGAATTAATTGTTAGCCACCATCGCGGTTTTGATATTTTCCCTTTCTGTCCGACAGAGATAGGGTCAGAGCCTGCTCCATCCCTTGGAGGGGTGAGTCAAAAAAATGTAAGGATTTCATTAATCCCGGTTCATACTACAAGAACACTATAACGCAAAATGTCCATTAATGGCTTACAGGCGGAAAATTACAGAACTGGCAAGAGAACTGCGAAAAAAGCAAACTCCTTCCGAAATAACTCTTTGGGGTGAATTAAGAAACCGTACACTATGTGGAGTAAAATTTTACAGACAACACCCGCTTGTTTATGAAGATGATCGGGGAAAACTCCACTTCTTCATACCGGATTTCTATAGTGCAGAACAGAAATTAGTGATCGAACTGGATGGTAAGATTCACGATTACCAAAATATTATGATCAGGAAAGGGACCTCATCATTAAATAAATGGGGTTAACTGTAATCCGGTTTAAAAATGAGGAAATCAGAAATCTCGATTTACTAAAGACGAAAATTATCTCACATTTCCTCTGACTCACCCTTTAGTCCCCTCTCTACTCACTGCGTTCGCAAAAAGGGGAAAGGGAAGAACTTCATTTCTGGCCGAAGATTGATGTGCTAAACAAAAATGTAATTCCGACGTCCCCCCTTTCTGTTTGACAGAGAGGGAGGGGCCGGGGGTGAGTCACATATCCGTCACACACCCCTCACTCGCCGTAGAAACCGATTTCGCATATTTGTACAGAATCCCGCTCTGATGTTTGAGCGCCGGTGCTTTCCAGTTTTTTCTGCGCTCTTCGATCTCATATTCAGTTAAGTCTACATTTAAAATCCGATCGTCTGCGTTGATGGTAATCACATCACCATTCTTCAGCAGCCCAATAGTTCCCCCGAGCTGTGCTTCCGGTGTTACATGTCCAATCACAAAACCATGGGTTCCCCCGGAAAAACGGCCGTCAGTTATCAGTGCTACATCATTTCCAAGTCCGGCACCCATAATTGCCGCCGTTATGGAGAGCATTTCACGCATTCCGGGACCGCCTTTGGGGCCTTCGTAGCGAATCACCACCACATCACCGCTTTGCACCATGCCATTTTGAATTCCATTTAAACAGTCTTCTTCCGATTCAAAAACTTTCGCAGGCCCTGTGAATTGTGTCCCCTCCTTACCGGTAATTTTGGCTACACTTCCCTCCGGGGAAAGGTTTCCATACAGAATCTGCAGATGGCCCGTTTTTTTCACCGGATCTGAAACGGGATGAATTACATTCTGCTCCTCCAGAAAGCCTGGCAGATCTTTTACATTCTCCTCCAGCGTTTTGCCCGTAACCGTCATACATCCCTCGTGTAAAAATCCTTCTTCAAAAAGGTATTTCTGTACTGCCGGAACTCCGCCAACATTGTACAGATCCTCCATCACATATTTTCCGCTTGGTTTCAGATCGGCCAGGAACGGTGTGCGATCACTCACAGCCTGAAAGTCATCAATTGTAAAGTCAACCTCAGCTGCCCTGGCGATAGCCAGCATATGCATCACTGCATTGGTCGATCCGCCCAGTGCAATAATGATCGCTACGGCATTTTCAAGGGACTTTCGGGTGATGATGTCACGCGGCTTAATATCGTGTTCAAGCAGATTCAGTATGGCTTTTCCAGCATTTTTACACTCATTAATTTTCTCCTGATGGGTAGCCGGGATCGATGAACTATACGGCACGCTCATTCCCAGCGTTTCGATTGCAGAAGCCATGGTATTGGCAGTATACATTCCACCGCAGGCACCCGCGCCGGGGCAGGCATGCTTCAACACCTTGTTCATCTCTTCCTCGTCAATCTCTTTTGACAGATACTGGCCATAAGATTCAAAGGCAGATACAATATCGAGCTTTTGGCCATTCAGATTCCCCGGCCGGATAGTACCCCCGTACACCATTATAGAGGGACGATTCAGCCGGGCCATTGCCATCACCGATCCCGGCATATTTTTATCACACCCTACTACTGATATATTAGCATCATACCACTGGGCACTCATTACAACTTCAATCGAATCCGCAATTATATCCCTCGATGGCAGGGAAAATTTCATTCCCTGTGTTCCCATCGAAATTCCATCGCTCACTCCAATGGAGTGAAACACAAACCCAACAAGGCCACTCTCCCATATACTTTCTTTAATCACGGCAGCTAAATCGTTCAAATGCATATTGCATGGATTACCGTCCCAGCCCGTGCTTGCGATTCCCACCTGGGCCTTTTTCATGTCATCCTCGCTCAACCCCGCTGCATAGAGCATTGCTTTTGAGCCAACCTGCGCCTGATTTTCCGTGAGTCTTGAGCTAAATTTGTTGAGTTTATTCATACCTTCTTTATATTTAATTAAAGTACTGTATTTATATAACTTGTTGTTACTTTTACCTAAAATTGGAAGCGCTTTTAATAAATTTGGTTTTTAATGTCAATATGCTCCATAAAAATATTTCAAATAGTTCTTGACACAAGATCTATCTATATCTATGTTTTTTGCAAGCGATTATTGAACAACAGATTACAAATTGTCTACCGCAAACACACATAGATTTTTAAATGCCGATGGAAGCCGAACTTCCGTGCCAGCTAAAGCTATGGCTATCAGCAAAAATCGTGATGTTGCATTTCCTTTTGTACTCTCTTCTTTCATTTCCATTCCAGCTACTCGTTCAATTATTGCTTCAAACGTAATCAGTATATCCGACCTTCTGATTATTCTATCTATCCTAATTTCCGGAATTCTAATTCTAAACCTAATTATTAGCTAAATAAGCTGCCGGGGGTTAGAACCAAATCATTTTTGCTGATTTATTTTTGACCTCCGGTGGGGAAAAACCACCCATGAGGAAATATGAAATCAAATAAATCTGCTTCTACCGCCAAGAACCTTGGATCCACTCCGTCTTTGCACGCTATCAAGAATCCGGCTCCGGATACTCACGCGGAAAGCTATAATGGCGCCGAAATCCTCATAAAAACTCTTGCCGATCTGGATGTGGATACGATTTTTGGTTATCCGGGCGGAGCAGTTTTACCGGTTTACGATGCTCTTTTTGATAATCATGACCTCAATCACGTCCTCATTCGCCATGAACAGGCAGGATCCCACGCGGCCGACGGCTATGCTCGGGCAACGGGAAAACCGGGCGTTGTTTTGGCAACATCAGGTCCCGGGGGGACGAATACGGTAACAGGAATTGCAACGGCAATGATGGACTCCATTCCACTTGTTGTACTCACAGGTCAGGTACCAACTGGCGTGATTGGAAACGATGCCTTCCAGGAAGCAGATATTGTTGGTATTACTCGCCCCATCACAAAGCAAAATTATCTTGTACGCGATGTAAATGAGCTTGAGAGCGTACTCCGAGAAGCGTTTCATATTGCCACAAACGGAAGGCCGGGCCCCGTTTTAGTAGATCTTCCAAAAGATATGCTCAATACAAAAGGTCACTTTTCGGGCTTGAAAAAAGTCGAGATCCCAAGTTTCAAGCCAACTCTCCACGGTCATCAACCTCAGATAACAAAAGCAGCTGAGATGCTGAGCAATGCCAAAAAGCCCCTGATTTACGCAGGCGGAGGAGTGATTGCCGGAGAAGCATGGGAGCAATTGACGGCATTTGCTGAAAAAATGAATATTCCCGTAACCACAACCTTGATGGGGCTCGGTGGCTTTCCCGAAAGTAAACCTCAATCACTTGGAATGCTGGGCATGCATGGCACATGGTATGCCAACATGGCGATGACCGAATGCGATGTACTACTTGCTGTTGGAGCACGATTTGATGACCGTGTTACGGGCCGTCTTGATGGATTTTCACCCAACTCACGAAAAATTCATATCGATATTGACCCATCCTGCATCGGAAAAAATGTAGAAGTGGAGGTGCCAATTGTTGGTGATGTGAAACATGTATTACCAGGCATCCACGAAAAAGCCACTCCCCCGGAAATAACTGACTGGTGGGATACCATTCACGGCTGGCAAAAAGATCATCCACTGAAAGTTCCGGAATCTGAAACGGAAATTTACCCTCAGCGGATGGTGAAGATGATTTCGGAGATTACTGAAGGAAACGCCATTGTAGTCACCGATGTAGGCCAGCACCAAATGTGGGCCGCTCAGCACTATCAGTACAACCACCCCCGATCTTGGATTTCGTCCGGCGGGCTCGGAACCATGGGATACGGGTTCCCGGCTGCCATTGGTGCCAAACTCGCCGAACCTGATCGTGATGTAATTTGCATTACAGGGGACGGCGGATTTCAAATGTCATCGTACGAGCTTGCTACTGCAGTTGAGTACAAAATACCGGTAAAAATCGTGATCATGAATAACAATTGTCTTGGAATGGTTCGGCAGTGGCAGCAGCTGTTCTACAACAAAAGATATAGCTCATCGGTTTTTGGATCCAACAATCCCGATTTCGTAAAAATGGCGGAGTGTTACGGTGCTACAGGGTTACGCGCCGAGACACCGGCCGAAATGGAAGACGCACTTAAAAAAGCCATGGAGATTAACGATGGTCCGGTATTGATGGACTTTCGCGTAGTGGCCGAAGAGAACTGCTACCCCATGGTTCCTTCCGGTGCGGCTTTAAATGAAATGGTAGAATCAGACGAGGAGTGCTGATTCTTGCTCTTAATCGCAAAATATTTATGATGAATCACGGATAAGAATGGAAAGCATCAACGTACGAAAAGACTCGCGGCATACTCTTTCGGTTTTGGTTAAGCATAATCTCAATACCTTTTCAAGAATTATTGGAATCTTTAGCGGAAAAGGCTTTGAACTGGAGAGCGTAACCTTTGCCGCTGAAGCCGAACCCGGCATGGCAAGAATTACCATTACAACGTTTGGGGATGAAAAAACCGTGGAGCAGATCAATAAACATCTTCACAACGTCATTGATGTGAGTAAAGTAACCGATCTGACTCATAAAAAATGCATAGAACGGGAACTTGCCATTGTAAAAGTTTCAACAGCGAAAGCCGGGCGGCCGGAAATAATGCTTATTGCTCAGGCTTTCAAAGCGAAGGTGATCGATATAACCAGCGACAAACTCGCACTCGAAGTTACCGGAAACACTGATAAAGTAGATGCAATGATTGGTGTATTGAAACCATACGGTATCACCGAGATGTCGCGAACGGGAAGCGTGGCCCTCAAACGGGAGTTTCAAGGAACTTCACACCACGCCTGATATCAGCAAGTAACGATTTTAAAAAAGTAAAACTAACGAACAAACCAAGTATCACTTACAGAATGAAAGCAACCACGTACTACAACGGCGATGCCGATCTCGAACTCTTAAAGAATAAAACGGTAGCCGTAATTGGGTATGGCAGCCAGGGACACGCTCATGCTTTAAATTTGAAAGACAGCGGAGTAGAAGTCGTTGTCGGGCTCAGAAAAGAGAGCTCTTCCTGGCAAGACGCCGAAGATGCCGGTTTATCCGTATTTGAAACGGCCGAAGCCGCAAAGAAGGGTGACATTGTAATGGTGTTAATTCCCGACCAGCACCAGGGAGATATCTATAAAAAAGACATTGAACCTAACCTAAAGGCAGGTAATGCGCTGATGTTTGCACACGGTTTCAATATCCATTTTGACGCCATTGTGCCCCCTAAAAACGTAGATGTATTCATGGTTGCACCAAAAGGCCCGGGTCATCTCGTACGTCGGGTTTATACAGAAGGCTCGGGAGTGCCCTGTCTGTTTGCGGTGTACCAGGATGCAAGCGGATCTGCAAAAGAAACAGCTCTTGCTTATGCAAAAGCAATTGGAGGAACGCGCGCCGGTGTACTCGAAACCACTTTTAAAGAAGAGACTGAGACCGATCTTTTTGGTGAACAAGCTGTTTTATGCGGCGGCGCATCAGAACTGGTTAAAACCGGTTTTGAAGTTCTCGTTGAGGCTGGGTATCAGCCCGAAATTGCCTATTTCGAGTGCCTTCACGAATTGAAACTTATTGTAGACCTGATGTATGAAGGAGGTATTGAACGGATGTACTACTCCGTGAGCGATACGGCCGAATATGGCGGGCTCTCACGCGGTACTCGTGTAATTGATGCCGACACCAAAAAACGAATGAAGAGTATTCTTGAAGAAGTACAAAGCGGTGCATTTGCACGTGAATGGCTCAAAGAAAATAGTGATGGACTCCCAAATCTGAACGAAATGAGAAGTTCACTTGGAGATCATCAAATTGAGAAAGTGGGTAAAGAACTGCGCTCGATGATGGAGTGGATTGAGAAGTAAGTAACTCTCCCCTTGAGGGGAGTCCCCGACATTTCGGGGGGGAGGGGTGTCACAAGTTAAGTGCTTAAACATCCCCCCAGACTAATCGCTTAACGCGTTTAGTCATCCCCCCTTCAAAGGGGGATTTCAAAGCATCAAATTTCAAACACAAACACATATGCCAAAACGCATTCACATATTTGATACTACATTACGCGACGGCACGCAGGGAGAAAAAGTCTCTTTTTCGGCTGAAGATAAGTTCCGAATTGCCAAACGACTTGATGAATTCGGTATTGACTATATTGAAGGCGGCTGGCCCGGTTCTAACCCGAAAGACATGGCGTTTTTCGAAAAAGCGGCCGCTCACAGCTTTCAGCACGCAAAAATTGTTGCCTTTGGGAGCACCTGCCGTTCCGGCAATAAAGCTGCTGATGATCCCAATCTGCAGGCACTCATAAAAGCCGGCACCCCTGCTGTTTCTCTGTTTGGAAAGTCCTGGCTGCTCCACGTAACGGAGGCTCTCAAGATAACACCTGAAGAGAATCTTGTGCTGATCACCGACTCGGTCTCGTTTTTAAAAGAGCACGGTAAAGAAGTTATATATGATGCCGAACACTTTTTTGACGGGTATAAAAATAATCCGGATTACGCAATCAAAACACTTCAGTCTGCTGCAGCTGCAGGGGCTGATGTACTTGTATTGTGCGATACCAACGGCGGTACACTCCCGCATGAAATAACCGAAATTGTAAACAAGGTTTGCAGCAACGTAAATACCCCGGTTGGTATTCATTCTCATAATGATTCGGAAATGGCCGTAGCTAATGCAGTTGCAGCGGTAAATGCAGGTGCTGTACACGTACAGGGAACTATTAATGGTTATGGAGAGCGGTGTGGAAACGCAAATCTCTGCTCGGTTATCCCCAACCTTCAGCTGAAGATGGGATACAGCTGTATCCCTGAGGATCAAATGCTCCATTTATCCACGCTTTCGAAATTTGTGAGTGAACTCGGCAATCTCATCCCCGACAATAAACAACCCTACGTAGGTAAAAGTGCTTTTGCCCATAAAGGCGGCGTACACGTGAGTGCGGTCATAAAAAATGAACAGACGTATGAACATATACGCCCCGAAATAGTTGGCAATAGCCGAAGAGTTCTTGTGTCTGATCTCTCTGGAAAAAGTAATGTCTCTTATAAATCAGAGGAGCTTGGGTTTGAATTTGATAAAGGATCTGCCGAGAGTTCAAAAATTGTGACTGAACTTAAAAAACTGGAAAACGAAGGCTACCAATTTGAAGCTGCCGAGGCATCCTTTGAATTATTGGTGAAAGAACTCACAAACAACGCGCCAGATTTTTTCAGCCTTGAAGGTTTCCGGGTAATCATGGAGCGTAATGCCGATGGCGTATCCCGTTCTGAAGCTACGATTAAGGTTTGCGTTAATGGACAGATGGAACTGAGCGCCGCCGAAGGGAACGGACCTGTTCATGCCTTGGATGCCGCATTGAGAAGAGCTCTTTGCGAATTTTACCCCGAAATAAACACCATGCACCTGCAGGATTATAAAGTGCGCGTTTTGAATGAAAAAGACGGCACGGGTGCTAAAGTGCGCGTATTAATTGACTCTGCCAAGGAAGGATCGAGCTGGGGTACCGTTGGTGTATCGGAAAATATTATTGATGCCAGCTGGAAAGCCCTTTCGGAAGGAGTAATCTATTTTTTAATGAATCAAAACAGTAAAGCAAAACAACGAATCGACATCAAACAGGCAGAAGCGGGAATTTCCACCTAAGATTAGGAAATCCGCACAAAAAATTCGCCTGTAATACATAACACAAAACAACACAAAACCATGGACAATCACATTACCATCTTCGATACCACACTTCGGGACGGTGAGCAATCGCCGGGCTATAGCATGAACAAGCAGGAAAAACTGCGTCTTGCTCTACAGCTCGAAAAATTAGGTGTTGATGTGATGGAAGCCGGTTTTCCAATTGCATCTGACGGTGATTACGAAACGGTAAAAGAGATTGCAAAAACCATAAAAAACAGTTCCGTTGCTGCTCTTTGCAGAACCCGGAAAATCGATCTGGAACGGGCTGTATCAGCTGTGGAATCTGCAAATAAGCCAAGAATTCACACCTTTATTGCCACCAGCGATATTCATTTGAAATACAAGCTTCAGAAATCCAGAGAAGAAGTTCTGGAATCGGCGGTGAAAGCTGTTGAGTTCGCCAAACAACACGTGGATGATGTTGAATTTTCTGCCGAAGATGCGTCCAGGAGTGATCCTGATTTCTTAGTTGAAATTTTTACTGCCGTTATAGAAGCCGGTGCCACAACAATCAACGTGCCCGATACGGTGGGGTATGCGTTGCCATGGGAGTTTGGGGAGTTAATCAAAAAGCTTAAAGATGAAATCCCAAATATCGATCAGGCTGTGATCAGCGCCCACTGTCACAACGATCTGGGCCTCGCAGTAGCCAACTCACTGATGGCGGTTCAGAACGGCGCCCGACAAGTTGAATGCACCATTAACGGAATCGGAGAGCGGGCAGGTAACGCATCTCTTGAGGAGGTAGTGATGGCCGTACAAACACGGAAGAACAGCATGGACTACACAACATCCGTAAATTCGAAAGAGATTTTTCCCTCCAGTCAAATGCTTGCACAAATTACCGGCAAAGGTGTACAGCCCAACAAGGCAATTGTTGGAGATAATGCATTTGCCCACGAAGCGGGTATTCATCAGCACGGTGTTTTAAAAAATCCGCTGACCTATGAAATCATGACGCCCGAATCGGTCGGAATTACCTGCAATAAGATTGTAATCGGCAAGCATTCAGGCCGCTTTGCACTGTGCAAGAAACTTGAGGATCTCGGCTACTATTTGAACAAGGAGGATCTTAACAGCGTGTATAAAACCGTCACGAAACTTGCCGATGAGAAAAAAACCGTTGAGGACCAGGACCTGATACACATTATGGCCACAACAAATTATTCAAACCAAAGCCCGGACCGAACATTTGCCGCCGGAGGATGAAAACTGTTTGAATACATTTCAAACCTGATAAAACAGAATCCAACGCACTATTTTTAATATCAATCAATAAATAACAGCAGTTTTAATTATGGGAATGACGTTAACCGAAAAAATACTTGCCAATCACAGCGGACGCGATGCCGTAAAAGCAGGAGATACCGTTTGGGTGGATGTAGACATTTTAATGACTCACGACGTATGCGGCCCTCCAACTATCGGCATTTTTAATAAACAGTTCGGAGAAAATGCTCGCGTTTGGGATAAAGAAAAAGTTGTGATTATTCCCGACCACTATATTTTCACCAAAGATAAATATGCAAACCGGAATGTCGATATTCTTAGGGCTTTTGCAGCTGAACAGGATCTCCCAAATTTTTATGACGTGGGTTCCGACCGGTACAAAGGCGTTTGCCACGTCGCCCTGCCTGAAGAAGGGTTCACTCGTCCCGGTGAAGTGCTGTTTGGTACCGACTCCCACACCTGCACAGCCGGAGCATTCGGCCAGTTCGCAACAGGTATTGGCAATACCGATGCAGCCTTTATTATGGGAACCGGTAAACTCTGGGTGAAAGTGCCCGAAACCATGCGGTTTGTTTTTGGTGGCGCATCCCTCCCGCCCTACCTGATGGCAAAAGATATTATTCTGAAGATTATCGGTGATATTGGTGTTGATGGAGCAACGTACCGTGCAATGGAATTTGCGGGCGCAGGAGTTAAAGCCCTTACCATGGAAGATCGAATGACGCTTACCAACATGGCCATCGAAGCCGGCGGGAAAAACGGTGTAGTTGAACCCGACGAAATTACGGATGAGTATGTGCAAGCTCGTACAGATAAGCCTTACACAAAAGTTTACAGCGACCCGGATGCCGAGTACCACAGCGAACACTTCTATAATCTTGAAGAGCTTGTTCCCATGGTTGCAAAACCACACAGTCCCGACAACAAGGCCACTGCCGAAGAGGTTGAAGGAACATATCTCGACCGCGCCTACATTGGTTCATGCACAGGCGGGAAGCTTAGTGACTTTAAAGCGGCAGCTGAAATTATTCGCGGCAATAAAGTAAAGCTGGACACTTATATCGTACCGGCAACCACCGAAATCGCCCGCGGACTTGAAACCGAAACCATCTCAGGCACACCGTTGATTGAAATTTTTAAAGAAGCCGGATGCAATATTGGAAATGCATCTTGTGCGGCATGTTTGGGCGGTCCTGCCGATACATTCGGGCGCCTCAACAATGAGGAGGTCTGTATCTCCTCCACCAACCGTAATTATCCGGGACGAATGGGGTCCAAGAAATCCCAGGTCTACCTCGCATCGCCTTACACGGTTGCGGCATCTGCTGTTACAGGGGTCATTACGGATCCCCGGGTATTTATTCAGGAAACGGTGATTTAGACATGAGTCTTGAGACATGAGATATGAGACGGAAGTTGATCACACCTTTAAAAGGATCAAGCCCTGATCAGAATAAACACATTAATTCAACAACTTTATTGAACCTATTTTTAACATGAGTAAAGAAAAGAAACCCATCAAAGGAAAAGCTTTTGTATTGGGAAAGAACATTGATACCGATCAAATTATACCGGCTGCACATCTGGTTTACAGCCTCGAAGACCCTGAAGAACGAAAGCTTTATGGTAAATATGCTCTTTCAGGAGTCCCGTCAGAAGAGTCGGGGCTGCCGGAGGGAAACATTCCGCTTACTAAAGATGGACAGACTGCAAGTGACTTCAGCATCATTGTAGCCAGCGACAACTTCGGATGTGGGTCCTCCCGTGAACATGCACCCGCATGCCTTGAAATCGCCGGAATCAAGGCTATCATCTCTCCCTCGTATGCCCGGATTTTTTACCGCAATTCTGTTGACGGCGGCTTTCTGATTCCGTTTGAAAGTGTTGAAGACCTCAGCAAAGAAATTCGTACCGGGGATGAATTGGAAATTGACCAGGAACAACACCTACTCATCAATCAAACCCAGGAAAAAGAGTACAAAATTAAACCGCTTGGAAGCGTAGCAGATATTGTTCACGCCGGCGGTATTTTTGAATATGCACGACAAAACGGAATGATGCCCGCTGTACAATGATGAAATCAAAGACAATTGTTACCCTGCCCGGAGACGGAATCGGACCTGAAGTCACCTCCGTTGCCGTTCGCGTTTTACAAAAAGCCTGCGCTCGATATGATGTTTCAATTGAGACAGAAGAGCGTGATTTTGGCGGTATCAGCTATGAAAACCATGGCGTACCTGTTACAAACGAAACCATCGATGTTTGCAAAAAACACAAGACTGTGCTTCTGGGCGCAGTTGGTGGCCCTCAATGGGATAACCTCAGCGCCGAACTGCGCCCGGAAGCCGCTTTATTGAAAATGCGCAAAGAGCTTGGCGTCTATTCCAATCTGCGTCCAATTAACGTTTATCCTGCCCTATCGGAATCTTCTTCCCTGAAAAAGAGCGTGATTGACGGTACCGATATTCTGATTGTCCGTGAATTAACAGGTGGTGTCTATTTTGGGAAACCGAGATACACCTCTGAAGAAAATGGCGACCCATTTTCAGTTGACACCATGAAATATAGCCGTTCTGAAGTACAGCGCGTAGCCAGAACGGCCTTCGATGCTGCCCGAAAACGTGACGGCCGGGTCTGCTCCGTTGACAAAGCCAATGTCCTGGAAAGCTCACGAATGTGGCGGAAATCCGTAATTGAGGTTGCAGAAGAGTACCCCGACGTGGAGCTTTCGCACATGCTGGTTGATAACTGCGCAATGCAGATCATCAGAGATCCGAAACAGTTCGATGTTATGCTCACTGGAAATCTTTTCGGGGATATCCTGAGTGACGCAGCATCCATGCTAACCGGCTCACTGGGGATGCTTCCATCCGCCAGTCTTGGAGGTGAAAACGGACTTTACGAGCCTGTTCACGGCTCCGCACCCGATATCGCGGGGAAAGGTGTTGCTAATCCACTCGCAGCCGTTGCTTCAGCCGCTATGCTTGCCAGGTTCTCTCTGAATATGGAAGAGGCTGCTTCTGATATTGAGTCGGCAATCGACACCTTTCTTGAACAGGGATATCGTACAGGGGATATCGCAAGCCCGAACGAGACTGAGAATCTGGTCTCTACAAGTAAAGCCGAAGAGCTGCTTCTCTCATTTCTTGAGGATGAAGTCTCGGTTTAGCGACCATATGCTTTTAAAAATCAAAAAAACGCCGATACCTAAAATGTCGGCGTTTTTTGTTTATCTGCTATTCGACACGGCCCGCAAATTAAAATGTCGCCTGAACTTCGTCCAACTTCAAAACTTCAGCAGACCCACCCATTATGCAGATTGAAATAGAGATTGGTCACTTTATTTCGCTCAAATAATCAACTTACTGCACTCAAATTTCTTGTCTGTTTACATCATCACAGATCTCATTGTTTTCGTATGGCGGAACTCTGCTGCGGTTTATTATTTTAGTAAGCAATATCTATGAGTTTGGTCCATTACTGAAACCAGGTAATTCAGTTTTAACCTATAATTAAACAACCATTTGTTATGAACAAAACCTATTACAATCCTGATGATTTAAAGAAATTTGGTGACGTCGGTGAATTTCAAAAAGATCTGGCCGACAAGTTTTTTGACTATTACGGTTCCGTATTTTCCGATAGTGCGCTTTCTGCCAAGGAAAAGTCATTAATCGCCCTGGCTGTTGCCCACGCTATTCAGTGCCCCTACTGTATTGATGCATATACCCAGGAATCACTTGAAAAGGGTCACTCCGAAGAGCAGATGATGGAAGCTGTACATGTAGCGACAGCTATAAGAGGTGGGGCGTCACTGGTACACGGAGTACAGATGATGAATAAAGTGGATAAACTCTCAATGTAACATTGAACAAAAGAATTAGTCGTGAAAACTATACATTGTTTGATTCAGTTATATTGACGTCTTGGAATCTGACAAATCCGTTAAATACACAATTCATATATGAAGTCTCTCATTGCCCAAAGTCACCCGATGTCCGATCCTCAAAAGCAGCTGGATATTATCAATAACAACAATGAAAAAATCAGGAGCCTGGAAAAGTTTGAGGAGAAGCTGGATGACATCGGCCTGTTTCCTCTGAAACCGACAGGTATCGAAATTTTTCAAATAAATGTTGGTTATATGTGCAACATGACGTGCAAACACTGTCATGTAGACGCCGGGCCCGACCGCAAAGAGATCATGACCAAAGAGACATTACAGCACTGTCTCGATGCTCTGAAGCATACGGATATTCAAACAGTTGATCTTACCGGTGGAGCACCGGAAATGAATCCACACTTCCGCTGGTTCGTGGATGAGGTGTCAAAACTTGGAAAAGAGATTATCGTACGATCTAATCTTACGATACTCGATACCCGCAAGTTCGAAGATTTGCCTCAGTTTATGGCAGACCGCGGCGTGGAGATCACCTGCTCGCTGCCTTTTTACAGCAAACGGCGCACGGACGCACAAAGAGGTGAAGGCACCTACGATAAATCAATGAAGGTGCTTAAAATTCTTAACGGTATTGGTTATGGAAAAGAGGAAACCGGACTGAAACTCAACCTGGTTTATAATCCCGTTGGGGCTTTTCTTCCACCTGATCAGGATTCCCTCAAAGAAGATTACAAAGAGAGGCTTTGGAACGACCACGGTATCGTATTTAACGATCTTTTTACCATCACAAATTTGCCAATCAGCCGGTACCTTAATTTTCTTGTACTGTCTGGAAACCTTGAGGAATATATGGAGAAGCTTGTGACCTCATTTAATCCATCCGCTGCGATGGGAGTAATGTGCAGAAACACCATATCTATCGGCTGGGATGGCTCTCTTTATGACTGTGATTTCAACCAAATGCTGGAGCTAAAAACCAATCATGGGGCACCCAACCATATAAAAGACTGGGATCTCGAAAAACTAAACAACCGTGAAATTATCGTAAATCAACACTGTTATGGCTGTACAGCCGGTGCAGGAAGCAGCTGCGGTGGCGCAGTGACCTGATTGCGGGCCTCATAACTTGATCCGCCAAAACCTGCCAAACAAAAACTTCAGGGCTTACTTTACAAGAGAAGAAAAATCAGATTAAATATACAATTCGAAATGCTAGCGGCTGATGTAGTACGTGGTGTTTAATAAAAGTAAATGACCAATACCATCGCCGCTGAAAATATCCAGTGTTCGGTGCTGAGCGTTAATTTCAAATTTTTGTCCGCTACCCAGGTCCCAGCCAATACCTAATGAAATTCTGTTTTCAGCATCTGCTTCTGAACCGTTGAAGGCCGTCATCATTTCATTTTTTATAATCAGGTATTTCTCTCCCGTATCAAGTTGTTCGCCTTCCAGAGGTAAATCGAAACCAAATCGGTAGCGAAAACGATTTTGATAGGATGATGAGCGAATTCTCTGCTCGAGCCTAAAACGATGAGAAAGTCGTTGATCACCAAAATAACTTACATAACCAGCCTGTTGTAAAATTCTGTGCTCGTAATTGTAACCGTCTAGAAGTGGTTCTGACCATCTGTAGTAATAACCACCACCAATCTTCCATCTGGGAGTAATGGTGTATGCACCCGTAAATTGCTGCTCTATGTATTCAAGTCCATTTTTTCCTGTAAAATCTTCAAAGGAGTGAAAAATGGACAGTTTTGTACCCAACGTCAGACGGTCGGATGTTTTTTTCGAATAAGAAAGCTCTGGATTCCATATCCATTCAGGTCCCGATTGAGCATACCCTGTTAATGGCCATGCAAAAATGGCAACCAAAACAACCACAAATGTTTTCATAAATAAATTTAAATAACGGCTTACCAAATATTATCTATAGATCTTCTCTCTATTTTCCGGCGTTCTATTAAAACCCCGGCATGATCAAACAGTAATTCAAAAGCACCAATTTCCTGACCACTTCGTCCTTCTACCTCAAATTCATATCGGATTTCAAAATCTTCTTCGTCTCCTTCGAGTATATCATCAATAAAATCTTCGTTATCCGAGTCATCATCGTCTGAGGCAATATACTGTCTCTGTAATCGAATAATGTTAACCCTTCTAAACTCTTTTTGCAAATATTCGTCGATAGGTTTGCTAACCTCTGAAGATATATTTTTCCAATCAATTAGCTGCTCCACATTCAGTATCTTGCCGGCCTCATCAAACTCAATACTATAGTTTCTACCCCTCCACTCTAATTTCGCTTCGTAAGACTCTCTATCACCATCGGTCTGAAAATAATATCGGATATCATTCAGGTCTGGCCAGAATTCATCCAGAGTTTCAATTGCATTTTTGGGCATCTCTTGTTTTTGAATGGAATCCTCTATTTCATTCTTTACAGATTGAGCTAATACTGTCGGGAATGAAAGTGCAACTAAAACAATACTCAGAAAGATAATTTTTATGTTCATCGCAAGCATAACGGGTTATTCATTATTTACAGCAAATTATTAAATAAACTTTACGTAAATATTAAGCATTCCAGAAAACCCGTTATTCAATTACCTGCCCGACTTTTAAATATTCATGATTTATTCTGAAAATGAACCATCATTAAGTATTTGAATTATTTTTATTTAAGATTCTAAAATGTCTCTTACAAGTACTTCAGCAGCTTGCCAATATAGATTATGATCTATATTATGTTTTCATTAACAATCAACGAAAACCACAGCTGATATAAATTTATTCTCTCTGAACAGCTACAGTATGACCAATTGTTCTCTTTTGAAAAAATATCATTTTTAATAATAAACAGATGCCTATCCAATCGTTTGATATGTTGATATACCAGAAGTTCCAACATTTTCTACTTTAAAATCAAAAGATCAATTAGCACAAATATCATCTTTGAGTAATAAACTAAATATATTAATAACGTATATACCGCCATTTGTCTTTTGCATATTGATGATTCTCAACCCTGTTTCTAAAGCAAATTCACAATTGATTGAAATCAGCGGAATTGTGAATCAGGAGCTTTCTGGTGATCCCATTGAAGGAGCAAGTGTGTACCTTGATAACACCACCACCGGAACAAGCACAGCTGATAATGGCACTTTTTCTTTTTCTACACGACACACAGGTGAGCAGACCCTTATTATCAGTTTCGTTGGTTTTCACACTGCATCTTACCCTGTTGATCTGGATAAACCCGCTACGTTAAGGAATCTCAATATCGAATTGCGCCCCAATCGAATAGATCTTGATGACATTGTGATTACTGCTGACAACAGTGAATGGCAGAGCAACTATGATGCCTTTAAAAAAGAGTTTCTTGGCACGGGACTTCTCGCATCGAAATCCTCGATTCAGAACAGATGGGTTCTTGATTTTGTAAGGACTCCATCCGGCGAGCTTTTTGCCACGGCCTCTGCGCCTCTGATTGTTGAAAACCGGGCTTTGGGGTATCAAATAACCGTTGGAATGAAAGAATTTCTTTGGAAACTACACAACGATACCGGGCTGATGATGTTTGACCTGAACTTTAGTGAGCTAACGCCCGAAACTATACAGGAAGAGAAGGAATGGGCGGCTAACAGAGAGAGAACTTATCGCGGTTCACTTCAGCATTTTTTGCAGAGTTTATACCATGATGAACTCTCCAGAAACCAATTTGATGTAGTACGTTTTAAAGGAAACCGGCCCGATAAAATCTATGAACTAAAAAGGGATCAGGAAATCATGATGGCTCTCATGGAAAACAGGGTATCACCTGCAGGTTTCACTGAAGATGTAAAGGCGTTTAAAATAAACGGGCCGGTGGATGTTCTTTATGGTCAGCGCCGTTTTAGAACGGATGACAGAAGTCGGGGCCGCTTATCACCCCAAACGACTAATGGAGTGTTTCTTGTACGTAAAGACGGGACGCTGGTAAATCCTCGCGTTATTGGAGTGGAAGGATACTGGCGAAGCGAGCGGCTGGCAAATAAACTACCCTACCGAGCAGTTGATGATCTTTTCGTTGAGTAGTCTCTTAATAGGAGTAACTAGATGTTAAAATCGCAAACCCACTCATCTACAATAATGAACACTAAAAAAACATGATATACTCTTCTTATTCCTCCCTCTTATTTATCATATTTTTATTTGGGGCTGCATCTGCGTCTGTCGATCAAAGATCTTTTGAAATTCACGTATCTGCCGGAGCTTTCGACAGGTCCGGCTCGATTGTATCCTTCTATTTTCCTGATACCATAGAACCCGGTGTCTACTCCCTGAAGTGCAGTACTGATGAAAGCTATCTGCTACAGGTAGACAGCTCCAATCGCGGCTGGTTTATTCTTGATGAACTACCTGCAGGACAAAACAGAACCTGTCATTTCGATGGTGAGCAAATTTCCTCTGAAACGGCCGTCTCAAACAACATTGATTCAGCTCAAATAACGTTTCTGACTGAAGGCAGTGAAATTCTTTCCTATTACCACGGTAACAATGCACCTCCCCGGGAACTTGATGAACGATATAAGCGAGGCGGGTATATTCATCCCGTCTACACACCCGCCGGAGTAAGACTGACGAGCCATATGAATGTGGGCAGCCACCCTCACCAATCCGGAATCTGGTCTGCATGGACAAAAACAGAATTTGATGGCCGCAACCCTGACTTTTGGAATATCCACCTGAATACAGGGCGGGTGGATCAGGCAGATTCACTCAAAAAGTATTGGGAAGGGCCCGTTCATGGCGGTTTCATTGCGAGACATAACTTTACAGACCTTTCGGCACCCACGCCCGTAACGGCTTTGAATGAAGAGTGGACAGTAACCATTTACTCGACACCTGAACATCAACGGTATCGGATTTTTGATCTGGTGGCAGTTCAAACCGTAAATAGTAATAAGCCCTTGATTCTGCCCGAATATCACTACGGTGGCGTTGGCTTTCGGGGGCATGAGAACTGGAACAACCCTGAAAATGTAGAATTTCTGACCGCTGACGGCTACGGCAGAGACGGTAATGAAACCCGTACAAAATGGACTCATATGGGGGGATTGGTTGATGGAAAGACTGCGGGAATAACGATGATGAGTCACCCTAAAAACTTCAGATCTCCGCAGCCGGTCAGGATTCACCCCGATACTCCCTATTTTAATTTTGCCCCCACACAGCTGGGCAGAATGCAAATCGACCCGGGCTCTCCTTACATTGCACGCTATCGATTTATAACTTACGATGAAGAACCAAATCCTGATGAACTGAACCAGCTCTGGAACGACTATGCATATCCTCCACAGGTAACCGTTCAAGAAATGTAGTATAGAAAAGATCGTTCGAGTTCATAAGCAAGGTTCTTCACCAATATTTAACCATAATGATGCTAATAAAGTAGAGTCAGCATTGAACATCCAGATTATTCAAAAAGATCAGAAAGGTAAATAATGGTTTTGCCACAATCCCAAGCACTGCTATCAATCTATTCTGTAAAATTTTTTTAAAATAGGTTTTGAAATCCTTTGCCTCAAAAGTGCTCTTAGCACAAATTGTCTCAACCTGAAGATGAAGGAAAAAACCGGGTACAGTTTTGACTCTGAATGAAAATAGATTTTTTGCCGAAGTGGTAAGGAGTTTGTGTCAACAGTTAATTCTTCGTCAAATTCACATTGAAATACATCGCAGTAGTAGTCTAACTGAAAGGCCGGATAATATTTTTGATAGAGAAGACAAAACAACCCCTGATCATCGTCCTCTTTTGGGGGAGCAATATCTTCTTCTAAAAGTTCTTTCAGGAACTCAACTTCTGCGATAAAAACACCACTGTTAACATATCGGTGTTTCGATTTTTTTTCATTCCCAATGCGATTGCAAAATTCGTACGAGTTACTCACCCGATGTAAAATCGGCGGCCAGAAATTCTGAGCTGCATTCATCAGCAGCCTGCACTCAGGTATTGATTCAATTTTCTCGATCACGCGATCCAGTCCATTCACAACAAAAGTGTCATCAGAATCTATAAGCATGATATACTTTGTACCGATGATTGACAATTCACTCTTTAAGAGCCGTACCTTTTCAATATTATTCCATCTCTTTACACCACTTCCAAGAATTTTACAGTCCACCCCAAAGGCTTTGAGGCTTCTCGGACCGCTCCCCGGCTCATCAAGATTTGTAATAGCGACTACGGTCAGAAGCTCTTTTATCTTACGGCTGCTTTCCATTTGAACTGTGGGCACTTTATACCGAATGAGCTCTTTTCTCCCGCAAAAATATTCAGAGCTATCTCTTCCAAGAACAGAAAACAGCATTCTCTTAATCTTAATAATCCCAATAATATTATTTTTGCTCCCAACATTACCCGGATGATGAAAAACCACCGGGTGCGTATTGAAAGCCTTGTTCTTTACAGTAATATCTATATCTATACCGGAATTCATATTCTGTACTGCCTTTCTTACCGATTCAGCTGAATAAAATTATACCACTTTTACGAATGTATTGATTAACATTTTTAATATAATGGCGGCGTCCCTTGTTTTTTAAATTTGAAAATATCATTTTAGCGAAAAGTTTCAGTTAATATGTATGTTAGCTGTTTAGCATTGATTATTCATAAAGAAGTCTCTCATTACGAAGAATAGTAAGTGAGCAACAGAAGGGTCTAAATTTTAAAAACTAACCTTGGCTATGAAACTAACCATTTCCAACCTATCCAAAACGTATAAGAACGGGGTAAAAGCCCTGAACGATGTAACCATTGAAATTGAATCGGGAATGTTTGGGCTGCTGGGACCCAATGGTGCGGGGAAATCGACCCTGATGCGAACGATCGCTACGCTACAGGCTCCGGACTCCGGCTCTGTAATGCTCGACGACATCAATGTCCTGAATGAGAAACAGGATCTTCGTAAAGTTCTCGGTTACCTGCCTCAGGAGTTCGGCGTTTATCCCAAAATGAGCGCTAAGGAACTGCTTCTCTATTTTGCCCGCCTGAAGGGAATTGCGAATAAAAATGAGCGTATCGATATGGTGAAAGCCGCACTGGAAGTAACCAACTTGTATGAGGTGCGAAATAAAAGCGTGGCGGGGTACTCTGGCGGAATGAAACAACGATTTGGTATTGCCCAGCTCCTTTTGAATGATCCAAAACTGATTATCGTGGATGAGCCCACCGCAGGCCTTGATCCGTCGGAACGGCATCGTTTCCTGAACGTACTACGTGAAATCGGAACCAATCATATCGTCATATTTTCAACCCATATCGTGGACGATGTAAAAGAGCTCTGCACCGATATGGCCATTATGAATGGCGGACGCATTCTGAGCCACCACACACCGGAAGAAGCTGTAAATGCCCTTTCAGGCCAGATATGGACCAAAGTTATTGACCGCGACGATCTGGAAGCACACGAAAGTCAGTTCAACGTCATCTCGTCAAACTTTAATCAGGATCATTCACTGAATATACGCGTACACGGCACAGAACAGCCCGATGATACGTTCCGTCCCGCAGATCCGGATCTTTCAGACGTCTACTTTGTCACGCTGAAAGAAGAAAAAGAAGTTGTAGCCGCTTAATCTCAAAAATTTCTCAGCCATGTTTTATTCGATTTATTCCTTTGAGATCAGGTACTGGCTACGCAAACCATCTTTCTATGTGTATGCCGGTATCATGTTCGCCCTCTCCTATTTTATCATGATCAGCGCGTCCGGGTTTTTTGAAAGCCTGACAGTGAGTATGAACACCATCACCATCGTAAACTCTCCCGTTGCAATCAACGGTATTCTAAACGAGATGGCCATCATTCTCTACTTCTTTCTGCCGGCTCTTATTGGCGGAACCATATACCGGGATTACAAGCACAACATGCACTCGGTGTTATACTCCTATCCGTTTCAGAAGTGGGAATACCTGATGGGGAAATTTACGGCCGGCCTCACCATTTCCACACTCGTGATGATTGCTGCGGCACTAGGCATTATTCTCGGAACCCTTACCCCCGGCACAAACCCTGATGTCCTGGGGCCTTTTAATCTGATTAGCTACATACAGCCATTCCTCTACTACCTGATCCCCAACATGATCTTCTTCGGGGCTATTGTCTTTGCCGTGGTTGTTTACAGCCGAAATATAAACGTGGCTTTTATCGCAATTCTGGCCTTCTTCCTGATCCAGATTTTTGCGCAGAATCTTACGTCTGATCTCGATAATAAAGTGCTTGCCGCACTGCTCGATCCCTACGGCTCCCAGGCAAACGCTTACTACACGGAATACTGGACCATCTTTGAGCAAAACGAAAATCCGCTTCCCTGGGGCGAGGTCATTCTTTATAACCGGCTGATATGGGGCGGCCTCGGAATCCTGATTTTTGCCTGGGTATACTACACATTTTCATTCAAGCAGCAGGCGGTCAGCTTCAATTTCTTCAAAAAGAAAAAAGGAGAAGTCGTAACCAAGAAGAACTTTGGGAGTATTCTCACCATATCCATGCCTGATGTAAACCTGAACTTCTCTTTTATTGAGAATCTCAAACTGGCGTGGGCACTTGCAAAAGTAGACTTCAGATATGTTATAAGCGGGTGGGCGTTCATTATCATTGCTCTTATCGGACTGTTAATTTCTCTCAGCGTCATTTTAGTTGGCGGTGAAATATATGGCACAGCCACACTTCCCGTAACCTGGCAGATGCTCGATCTTCCCGGAACGTTCTTCAGCCTGTTCATTAATATTTTAACTTTCCTGTATGCGGGAATGCTGATTCACCGCAGCCGCAGCGACAGGATGGATCAGCTCATCCACGTCACTCCAACGCCCAACTGGACACTGCTCCTATCCAAGTTTATCGCCCTGGTTCTGATGCAGATGGTGCTTCTCTCTATCATTATGATTGCCGGAATCGGAGTCCAGCTTTACAATGGCTATTACCATATTGAACTGGGTCTCTATCTGTTTGATCTCTATGCCATTTCCCTGATTCACGTAGTAATCTGGGGTCTGCTCGCCATTTTTATTCACTCTTTCTTCAAAAATTACTTTATCGGATTTATTCTATTGCTGGTAATTTCGATCGGAATCCCTTTCCTGAGCCAGCTCGGTATTGAGCAAACCGTTTTTAAGTTTAATCAGGCGCCCGGCACTCCCTACTCCGACATGAACGGATATGGTGCCACATTGGCGCGCTATTTTATCTATAAATTATACTGGCTCCTGCTGGGAATGGCTCTGTTCGTACTGGCGATCTTGTTGTTCAGAAGAGGTCTGCCGGGCAGTATAAATGAGCGGCTTCAAAACGCCCGAAATACGTTTACACCCGGTCTGAAAACAATTTTTTCCCTCTCTCTCATCGGGTTCATAACAATGGGAAGCTGGATCTATTACGTCAATAACATCAGACACACCTACATCCCGTCCCAGGAAAGTGAAAGGCGAACGGCGTTCTATGAAAAGAACTACGGCAAGTTTCACAATATTCCTCAGCCGCGTATCGTCTCCAGCAATATCAACCTGGACCTCTACCCCGAAACCCGCGATTTTAAAGTTGCAGGAACGTACGTTCTGGAAAATAAAACGGACATGGCAATCGACTCGATCCACATCGATCATAACAACTATATCAGTACGTTTGAATTTAGTCGTGACGCAGATCTGGTGCTGGAAGATGATACGCTGAACTACGATATATACAGGCTTGGTGAACCCATGATGCCGGGTGATTCACTTGCCTTTTCCTTCACGTTGGCTAATAAACTCAACGAAATACTTCGGAATCATTCCCCGGTTCGTGGTAACGGAACCTTCATCAATAACTTCTCTTTTCCAAGAATCGGGTACCAGGAGTCTGGAGAGCTCAGCAGTCGTGAGGCAAGAGAGCGGTATGATCTCCCGCCAAAAGACCGGATGCCTCTTCCAACAGACAGCCTCGCCAGGATGAACAACTACATCTCCAGCGATGCCGACTGGATCGATTTTGAGACAACCATCTCGACGTCACCCGAACAAATTGCTATTGCACCCGGGTATTTGCAGGAGGAGTGGGAAGAGAACGGCAGGCGGTACTTCCACTATAAGATGGACAGCACCATCGTGAACTTCTACTCTTTTATTTCCGCGGAGTTTGATGTTGTTCGGGATCAGTGGAATGATGTAAATATTGAGATCTATCACCATCCCGATCACACCTATAACCTTGATTACATGATGGATGGGGTCAAGAAATCCCTCGATTATTACACGGAGAATTTCTCACCCTACCAGTTCCGACAGCTTCGTATTATTGAATTTCCAAGAACGGGAGGCAGTTTCGCGCAGTCATTTGCCAATACTGTCCCTTATTCCGAGGGCGTGGGTTTTATCGCGGATGTAGACACATCTGATAATGAAGCTGTTAACTATCCATTCAGCATTACGGCTCATGAGGTGGCTCATCAGTGGTGGGCGCACCAGGTGATCGGGGCAAATGTTCAGGGCGCAACGATGCTGTCTGAAAGTTTGTCGGAATACAGCGCGTTGAAAGTGCTCGAGAAAGAGTATGGTGTCCATCAGATGCGGCGGTTTCTGAAAGAGGCTCTTGATGGATATTTAATTGGCAGAAGCGTTGAGTCGCAGCGCGAACTCCCTCTGGTATACAACGAAAACCAGCAGTATATCCACTACGATAAAGGATCGCTGGTCTTTTATGCGCTCAGTGATTATATCGGTGAAAGCAGGCTCAATGCTACCCTCAGCCGGTATATTGATGATTTCGCTTTCCAGGAGCCTCCTTATACCATATCTCTCGACCTCGTGGAATACCTGAAAGAGGACACCCCCGATTCGCTGCAGTACCTCATTAAGGATATGTTTGAAACCATTACGCTTTATGACAATCGTGTGGAGGAGGCATCATTCAGCGAAATTGACAGCACAACCTTTGAAGTAAATATGACTCTGGAGGCTGCTAAATACCGAACGGATGAAACCGGTGAACGAATCTATCTGAATGAAGCCGGTGATAGTCTGGCCGTGGAAATTGAGGGGCGCCGGCGGCCGGTTCAGTCCCTGCCTCTAAACGACTGGATTGACGTAGGCGTGTTTGGCCTGGATGAGAACGGAGACGAAACCGTGCTCTACCTCGAAAAACGTAAGTTCTCGGATATTCTGAATGAGTTCACAATCACGGTAGATGAAATGCCCGTCTCCGTTGGCATTGATCCATATAATAAACTGATCGACACAAACTCGGATGATAACCGGAGGCAGCCGGAAAAGCAGGAGTAGTGGATTTCCAAGTAAGACTGGTCCCGATAATTCAGAATTCATAGTTCTGAAGCGATTCTCCTGTTGAAATTGATTCTCATCAATCGTCTATAATTTATCAAACTCTTCCGGACCTACATCAGGAACCTGATCCATAATGTCTTCGAACTTTTTCCTGCTAGCTTTTTCTGCTCGCTCTTTAAGATAGTCTACAGTCAACAACGCCGACATTTTCTCAGAGACCGCCAGGGTAATAAATTGATTCATAGAAACGCCTTCTTTTTCTGCGAGTTCCTTTATCTTTTTATGTAGTGAATCGGGAAATCGAACGCTTAATGTACTCATGGTAACTCATCTATGATTTGAAGAAATTCTTTTGCTGTTGCCAACTCTATATTAAATTTATCAACGCTCTTAAAATCGGCTTTGTTGTAGGTTATAATGTATTTGCAATTCGCTCTCACGGCTAACTCAAGCAGCATATCATCTTCCGGGTCTTTTAAAAAAGGACGCCATAAAAAATATACTTCGTGCCAGTTTCCAACCATGCATAAGTAATCTAAAAATTGTCTGATCTGAATCTCATTAAACTGTAGTGTTTCTATCTTTCTGAGCAGCACATCTTCATACTCAATAATGAGCGGAACAGACAAATTAATTTCAAATTTGGCAGAATCGAGCAGAGATAACAAGCGATATGAAGCGCCTCGTTTTGACCTAAGTGCCGAATAAACAATGTTGATATCTAATACAATTTGATAGCTTGCCATGTGGTATTATATACAATACCAAAAAAATTCACAAGTGAATCATTAGCTTTACCTTCATGGATATCTTTCCTGATGATAACCGGAGGCAGCCGGAAAAAGAGGAATAGCGGTTAAACGATAAACTACATCCGGATAAATGTTTTAATTCGTTCAGCAAGCCATCTCCTGAACTCAGGTGTTGTCGGCGGACTATGTTTGCTGCCCTTGATCAGTTCAGTTTCAACATCCGGAATGTGAGCTTTCGCACGTTCAATGAGTTTTTCTCCCGGAAAAGAAATATCATCCTCAGCGCCTATGACCAAACAAGGCATTCTCAATTTCTTGAGTTCATCATCTGATGCAAGCGGCGGTATTTTGAGATTTGGACTGAAATCATTGAATGAATCCCCGAGGTAGTTTGCCCAATCTTCGTCCCAGGTGGTTATCAGGTTGTCGACCATTTTTCGCAAATTTTTCTCGTTTGATCGGATTTTATACATCATCATGGGCAAAGCCATTTTGGCAAACCCTTTTATTAACGATCCCTGAACAATTCCTGCCGGAACAATCAGTACGAGAGAAGCAGCTCTGTCCGGGTACTCAGATGCAAATTGACGGGCTATAAAACCACCCAGACTCACACCCAAAACGTGAACATGCTGCAGGCTTAAATCATCCAAGACGTCCTTCAGCCACAGGGAGTGAGAGGAATCTTTATAGGAAAGACGAACAGGCAGTCCCTTCACCGATTGACCCGGTATGTCGGGAGCTATCATGTAAAACGCATCTGAGAGGGCTTTCAGCTCAGACACAAGGTGGGCTGAACTTGTTAACATCGAGTGCAAACAAACAAGGGATGGATTGGAGCTGTCCCCAATCGTTAAAACATGACTATTGCCATAGGAAGTAGAAACGTGTATTGCTTTAGACTGAACGCCTGCTCTTTCCAGAAACCGCTGATACCACTCATTCATCCGTTTTTTCGCAGACTTACTTTTGAATATATCTCTACTCACGGGCTTTCTCATTTTGTTATTTCAGATAACGATTCGTGCTTTAGATTTCACAGACGAACCACAGCACAAATACAGTATCCCAATATTTTCTTTCTGTTATTGATTCCATGATATTCATAGCAGGCAGGGCCTCGGTGAAACCTATCTTCCGGCAAGCCGTATGTTTTCAAGTCAAATCAATATATTTGATTAAGTCATAGTAATTATTAACGATAATGTATCGAACACAAAGCTCATTTCACCATTTTAATTAAAATATCCACATTATGAAATTTTCCCTCTCGATGATCATCCCAATGCTCCTTTGGGCGTTAGTAATGCCTGCAGCGGCTCAAAATAACGAATATGTGTTAGATGAGAATTATGACCTAAGTTCGGATGGAACGGTTTTTTTAGAAAGTGATGATGCTGAAGTTACAATAACCGGCAGTGATCGAAATGATGTCCGTCTTAGCGTGTACCACCGTATTGATGTCGATGGAATTGAGTGGGGTGGCGGTGATTTTAAGATGAATATTACACAACGGGATGGCGATATCTACATTGAAGAAGCTGAACGAAACAACAGCTTTCGCATTGGAAATATTGAAAGGGAATATCGAATTGCTATTCAAATTCCCAGAAGGATACCCATAGATATAAAAGGCGACGACGGTACGTACGACATATCTGATACTGGAGGAGCCATTCGTATAGCTGCAGATGATTCTGATATCAACATAAGAAATGCCGCCGGAGAAGAGTTTACATTCATGATTGATGATGGTGCTGTCTATATGGACAAAGGACAGGGAAAACTATCGGTAAGCCTCGACGATGGGGAATTTCAGGTAGAAAATGGCCTGTTTAATGAAATTGATGCAAACGCAGATGACGGGAACCTCAGCTTTAGCACCGAACTCTACGACGATGGACAGTACAATTTTTCCATTGATGACGGTGAACTAGAGCTGGATATATTAGGTGGTGGCGGCAATATTGATGTCGTTTATGATGATACTAATATCAATATCTTTGGCGGGTTTACCATCATTAGTGATGCAGAAGAAAGAACCGTTTATAGTGTAAGTGGCGGAAACGCCAGCGTAGACATTCGTATTGAAGATGGAGAACTCTATTTACGTAATAGCAAATAAAGGTCTGATTAAACAGGAAATAGATATCATTACTGTCACGGTATGGGGCTGACCAATACTCATCTTGTAAGCCCCCGAAAGCTCACCATTTGAATGTAATGACCTCCTCTCTGAAAACTGTGCCGATAACGGCCTGGCAAATAAGCTGCGCAGCTAAGTAATTGAATGTAAGCACTTAAACTTAATCGCGTCCGCTTAATTTGCTTTTATACTAATAGTTAAATTAATTATCAGGGACCGACAGTTCACCAATTTTTGTAACAACTTTGTCAACTTCTATATAGTAATTTGAGATACGGTTGAGAGTAACTCCTACCCATTGCCCATGAGCGATATTGTTTCTAAGTGCGATAACACTATCAACGGCATCTTTTTTTTCATCAATCAAAAAATCATTCATTTCTGAATGCCAATCAGAATCCCAACTAGCCATTAAAGCGATTATCTTTGAAGCATTAGCATTTGTGAACCTTTTCAATTTTGATTCTACATATTTTTGAATAGTTGGGCGTGAACCATCTCGACTATGATGCAGTAGCCATTCAACTGTTGCTGTTTCCAAATATCCAGAAACTAATACACATAAATATCGAGCTAAATCTGATTGCAATTCTAAATCTTCAACACTTCGAGCTCTCTCAAAAGTGCTATCTAGTTTTGTCTTTAATTGGTGGATATTTCTACGTGCACTCATTTTAAATCTTTAAAAGCATTTATAGCTGCATCCATTCTTTTAGTTACATTTGATTTTTGTGAGGTACCTGTTTCAGTCGCTTCTAAATAAATAGGATCTTTCATGAGTTTTGAATATGATTCTCTTGCGCTTTCGATATCATTAATATCTCCTTCATTAATTCTGCGTGCGATTCCATTCATTAAAGAATCCAAAACAGCTGCATTTATAGCTCTTTTTGGTCTAAAAGCTTTATCACCAAATGCATTCAAAATGAAATCAGTAGTTTTCTTAAAAATATTGGATAGATTTTGTTCTGATTGGTTCTTCAAATTTCTATTTGAAGCCATATATCTATTTAGAAAATCTTTCAGAGTTGACTCGTAATTCTGCAAATGATAATAAAAAGCAAAGAAACGAAGTATTAACTCCATGTCTTTTAAACGTTTAGATTTCTTGCCAAATAATGATCGCCAAGATTCATATTCATTTAGTTCTTTAAGTACTCGAACAAACTCACCATGATAGAGTGCAACTCGGATTTCCTGAGGCTGCAAGTTCATTCCACCGGTATTTAAACGCTCAAAGATCATATAGATACTACTCTGATCTTCTTCAGGTTCATCCTGCTTTATTATTGTAGCATGTATAATTGAATTATCGAGTCTTCTTCGCTCGTCTGGGGATAAATCTTTATATCTCTTCCCCTCGAATTGAGGTTGGACTTTGTTTAGACGAAATTCTTTTCCATCAAGTACTCCTTCATAAAAAGTTTTTAAAGTATGTAGTCTTTGATGACCATCTAATACTAATAACCTATCATCCGGCTCTTTGACCAAAAATATTCCAGGAACTGGTAATCCGAGAAGCAATGATTCGATAAATTTATCTGCTTTTGTTCTTGGCCAAACATACTCACGTTGAAAACCTACTACATCAGAATCATCATCTTGCCAAGAAAATCTCGGCACTAATATATCTTTGTTTTCAAGCCTTTTGACCAATGAATCTACAGGATAGTCAGCACCATATGCGGTAATGCTATATGTATATTCAATAATTTCTTCAGTTTCATCTAAATCAATTACTGTTTCTTCACCCTCAAATAAATTTTTTTGGTCAGGCTCCATAATGATATTCTATATAATTAAAGTGACATTAAGGTTGATAGCTAGATATTAGTATAACATATATTTATCAGCACATCATCTGCAGCACTTCTGTCCGATATTACTAGATATCTTCTGTTAAAGCAAACAAACACAATGTTTTGTCCGATAAAAAATGCATCGGCAAGATTTTATGTTCGATTAAGCTGCCGAATACATTTTACATCTTCCCGTCTTTTCTCTGTTATCTGATGCTTTTTTAAAATTTGAGACATATTTTTCTTTACTTACCTGTTCAAAATAATACCAGAAACCGAACCTGTATAACAGATTATGATTACAATCCGCCGGCTCAACGACGCAGTACACATGGAAGCAAAAAACGAAGACAACGCCACCCTTCAGATGGATGGCTCGGGCGATATAGGCGGCATCAACGGCGGTTTTCGTCCCATGCAGATGCTGCTGGCCGCGGCCGGCGGCTGTTCCGCCATCGACATTGTGGGTATCCTGAAAAAGCAGCGTCAGAACCCCGACTCCATGACGATTGAAGTAGACGGAACGCGGGTTCAGAAAGGTACCTACTCCGAGTTTTCAGCGATTCACATGCACTATATCTTTACGGGCGACCTCGATGAAAAGAAAGTAGAAAAAGCGATCGAGCTCTCGGTTACCAAATACTGCTCCGTCTCCAAAACACTGGAAAAGACAGCGAAGATTACAACGAGTTTTGTGGTTCAGAAATGAGTTTCAGGTATTGAGTAGTAAGTATCAGGTATTCTGTAGCAAGTAAACCAACATTGGTTGGCGCAAGTATTCACTTGTGCCGCCTTCCACTACTGATCATGCACCCAAATAACAGATAGTCTTAAACCCATTTTGTTTTATCGACAAATGGTGCAACCTTCAATCAATCCATTTATTTAATAGAACTACAGAAACCAAATGTCTGAGAAGCACCGTCCCGAAACCAACGCGATCCGAACGCAAACCCCCACCACCTGTGAACGCGAGCACTCCACTCCGCTCTACATGACCTCGAGCTTTACATTTGAATCGGCCGAGCATGCGCGCGCCCTCTTCGCCAAAGAGGTTGAGGGAAACGTTTACAGCCGCTACTCCAACCCCAACACCGATGAATTTATCAAAAAGATGTGCCTGCTTGAGGGAGCTGAGAGCGGGATTGCCACAGGATCAGGAATGTCGGCCATTTTTTCTGCCCTCGGCGGACTATTGGAGCAGGGCGATCATATCCTGGCATCGCGTTCCCTGTTTGGGTCATCCCATCAAATCCTGAGCCGGATTCTGCCCAAATGGGGAATCACGTTTACCTATGCTGATATTAAAGAGCAGGACAATTGGGAAAAGCTCATTCAGGAAAACACAAAAGTATTTTTCCTCGAGTCTCCCTCCAATCCCGGCCTCGACCTTATTGACCTGGAGCAGGCATGCCGATTAGCCAAAGCTCACAATCTCATCTCTATCGTCGATAACTGTTTTGCCACGCCCTGGCTGCAAAAACCGATGGAATTTGGTGCCGATATCGTTCAGCACTCTGCTACCAAATTTATTGACGGACAGGGACGCGCGATCGGAGGCGTTATTGTCGGGAAGGAGCAGTTTATTGAGCCGATCCGCTTCTTCGCACGGCACACGGGTCCGGCTCTTTCACCTTTTAACGCATGGCTCTTCAGTAAAAGTCTTGAAACCCTGCCCGTTCGCATGGATCGCCACTGTGAGAATGCCGAAGCCCTGGCAAATTTTCTGGATCAGCAACCAAACGTCAACTTTGTGAAGTATCCGTATCATAAGAGTCATCCCCAGTATGATCTTGCCAAAAAACAGATGAAGCGGGGCGGCGGCGTAGTCTGTTTTGAAATTGAGGGTGGATTAGAGCGGGCTAAAACCTTTATTGATAACATACAGATGCTGTCGCGATCAGCCAATCTGGGCGATACCCGGACCATTGTCACCCACCCGGCATCCACCACCCACTCCAAACTGTCTGAAGAGGAGCGCTTCGCCGTTGGCATTACCCCCGGTTTAATCCGCATCGCCGTGGGCCTGGAGCATCACGAGGATATTATTGGGGATGTTGAGCGGGGGTTGGGGTGAGATAATTTATAGTATGAATATGTGGGTTGGAAAAAAGATTGGTGATTTAAGCAAATCTACAATACATACATTTATCGAGATAGAAAAAAACGAAGTTGTGAGATTTCTTTTTTCAGACCTTTTCGTTCGATCAACCAAAAAATAGACTAAAAATTTAGTGATAATAGGAAAGCTTTTAAACAGCTTAGCCTTATTGGCAGATACATAAATAAACTTAAAAGATAAACACGAACAATTACGCTTTGAAACTGATATTAGTAGTAAAACTCTTTATTTGAAATTAATTTTCAATTCTTACTTTTATTCTATCAATATCCTCCCTTAATTGCGCTGAAATCATACCCCAATCAAAGAGACTTGTACTCAGGCTTGATTTGTCCCATTGAGTGTCTAAATATTTAGCAAATATCTCACATCTTTCTAACCGGTCATTTATACTGATTGCATTTTTGATTAATTTTCTAAATTGATCATCAAAAATCGGGGTGTCGACAATCATAGCATCAACGTAAGTGAATGAATTAATTAGAAATCTTAAATGATATACAGCAAGGTTTGTAATTCTGATATTTAACTCAGAATTATTTTGATTAATTAAGTCACCTTTTTGTGATGTTTCAAATAGACGTTTTGAATATGCAAAGTTTAATACTGAATCAATCTGTTTGGTTGCATATCCAATTCCTTGCATAGATATATAAAGATCTTCAATTGAAATGAAGCCATCATTACGAGAATTTTTCGAATATTCGTCGAGTATTGACAAAAATATAAGTAATAAAAAGTGTTCATTAGATTTATAATTTCTTACATCGAACACATTTATTATTTCTGAATTACTTGGAGAATAATGAATATTATCACTATAGATCACTGATCTTAGAAGCTCATGAATTGGGATTAAATAACTTCCTTTATTATGATAAATCTCCAATATTTTCTCCATGTCAACATGGCCACTCCCAAAAAATTTCTTTACTAGTTCAATTGCTTTTCTAATATTTTCATTTGAAATGTTATTCAAAAATGTTAGCAAAGAATCGTTGTTTTCAAGAGAATATTTAAAAACTTCGATTAGGTGATGAAGTTGAGAAAAACTGGTCTTTGTGCTAAGCTTGCTTAAAGCAATTTCACCACCGGTTATTTTCTGGGCAAATTCTAGTCTTTTATATATTACTTCATCAAGCCTGGGGGGAGGTATAGTAAATGCTTTTGTATGATAACCACTTAGTGCCCCAGACTCTCGCTTCGTTCTTTGCAAAGTTTCTGGACGTAAAGAAATAAAAACTATCATTGGCCAATCAGTAGAAAATTCTTGTGAAACCAAAAAGGCCGTTTCTTGATCCTCATCTGACCTCTGATCACAATTATCAATAAAAGTGATAATCTGCTTTTTTTGATGTTTACAAATATACTCTAATGATTTCTTCAGGTGTTCAATTTCTTTATCAACTTTAGCTGAAAGAAAATCTATCTCATTTTCAACTGCCTTTTCTGGATCAATGTCATATAATCTTTTGACCTTCACACTTTTTTTAAAACGTTTTAACTCTAAAAAGTATGTTTGCCTTACAAAGTCATCATCTTCAATATCAATACCATAAATATCAAACAATTGTTCTTTAATTACACTAATTATTGCTAATCGAATATCTCTAGATATAATAGCTCGTGAACCAAGATCGATTTTAAAACTTATCGCTTTTTCAAAAGCATTTGCAGCTTCAACTTTACGCAAGTAATCAATAAATGTAGATTTTCCAACTCCTACATCGCCAACAAGAAGAATTGGCCGTTTACTTAAACTGTTGGCGAATTGATCAATCAACTCTTTAGATATTCCTTTTCTTGTAGCAACTTGTTCTAGAGTTGCTTTTCGATCTCCTTCTTCAAAGATGTAGCTATATCTTGACGTCAAAATAGCCTTACTCACCAAAGTATAATTTGAAAGTGCCCCACTTTTACAATAACAAAATTCAAGAAAGTCTTTTTCTAAATCCTTCTCTTTAATAACATCTTCAAGCACTAAATCACTAATTATTTCCAATTCATTTTGGAATGGATTACGATTCTTAATGCCAGGGTATTTATAAATTGTAGATGATAATTTAGGCGGTAATTTTTGTTCTTTATTACCAGTAAGTTTTTTAATAAGGTATTCTTCCTCGAAACCTGCTCTAGATAGACAATTCCATACTTCTTTGAAGTTATCCCTGAATTCGTTTAAAGATGAGATTACTAGTGCATCTCCCTTTAATGCAGGTATTGAATCAGTTCTTGTTGCTATAAAAGCAATTATTTGCCAACCATTTGATACTATTGCAACTTGTACTGATCTATCTTGGCAATATCCCTTAACTTGATCAATTGCATCTTTTATATCTTTTTCGTCCTTGTAAAGATTCTGAATTGGCTGTATCAGCTTTGAAGAACCTACTGGTAACTCAAAATAAATCCCTGTTTTTTTTGCTTCTAAAATGGCAACAGGTCGAAATAATTTAAGTGTGTAATCAGAATATTTATTTAGGAAATTATCTTCACATGATATGTCATCTGTTTGCCATCCAAGACAGTCAATAAGTATTTTATCTATATACTTAAATCGAGTATTTGCTTCATTGATATTTGCCTTATCAATTGCTTCAAATTCTTTTATTAAGACTTCAAGATTTTTTTTGCATTCTTCAAAATTTTCCATAAATAAATGCCTTAATTCTTTACAAAAGATCAAATAATAACCACCATCACATAATTATATGCTCTCAATAAATTAATTTCGGTTTCAGATAATAACCCAATCATACCCTCAACGCAAATAATCTCAATCTTTTGCAGGAAACATGTCTTTCAAAAAATTAGAAATTACCAATGTTTCTGATGGATAAATAATTTACAGATTAGATCAAGATGTTATCACTTTCTTCTAATCTCGGAGATACGCGAGCCATTGTAACTCACCCGGCTTCCACCACCCATTCCAAACTGTCTGAAGAAGAACGCCACACCACAGACATTACTCCCGGCTTGGTCCGCATCGCAGTGGGGCTGGAGTATCACGAGGATATCATTGGGGATGTGGAGCAGGCCCTGGGGTGAGATTTTTTACAGTATGCGACGGTGATACGATCTGGACTTATGCGAACGTACCTACCCGGCCATTCCCATCATCCCGTCTGCTGGTACCTTTTAAGAATAACGGTAAGCGCGGCTAAACCGGTCAGAATAACCACCGTGCTGCTGGTGTTCCATAGTAACCACATCAAAAGGGTACCCACAAAGAGTCCAATACTGGAGATGTACTGAAAGGTTGTAACCTGATTCTCTTCCTCTTTGTTTTGCAATGACATTACTAAGCGACCTTGGTTCTGTTTTAGCAGTTCTTGATAAAGAAAACCAGTGAAGGTAAAAACCCTCATACATTTGGAATCGAGCGCTGGCGCGTTCATGGCCATAAATGGAATCTATTTTGCTCAATATTTAGTAATTCCATCAATTGATCGACAGTAAATAATAAATCCTAATATTTCGCTTCAAATAGTACACCATGACGAACACACTGGTCCGAAACACTTTGCTTTAATTTTTGCATTTTTTCTGAACTGAAGCGCATTCCAAATGGAATTTTCAACCGTTTCCTCACTCCGGAATCTGCACTTGTTCCCTCGATCTTCTCATTATATAGTTTTACCTGTTTGAGGGTTTCCCATCGAAGAGAGTTGCCATCTTTTGAAGATTGATTTGACCGAATCTCTTCGTTATTGATAACAATTTCGTCAACACCTGATGAATCAATTTTAAGAAGATTACTCATTCCAAAATAGATCACACAACATCCAAAAAAGATCTCTATATACCAGTGATTTATTGACGATGCGTCTGAACTGAATTGATACGCAAGACCACCCATCATAGATGCTCCTAAAAGAGTCAGGAAAGCAGAGAGCCACCAAAGATATTTCTGACTGGATGTAATGCGGATTTCATTCATGGTCTATTGAGTAACGTTGATATTCGAATCCATCATTATGTATTGTATTTACTTATGAACAGTAAATAGAAATTTATTGATTCAGTTTCGATGAATATTCGACACCATTTTTTTTACAATATTCGGTTAACCCATCATTCAGCTTTTCCATATTCGCTGACCATACACGAATCATGTATGGAATTGCGATTTCATTTTTCAGACCCGTTTTGGCATACTGTATCTGAATCTTGTTTTTATACAGCTCTACCAGCTTTATTTTTTCCCATGCAAATGAGCTGTTCCACCCAGATTTATTGGACCGGATTCCTTCATCATCTATAATTATTTCCGGTATACGTGGCTCCATCAAACCAAGAGCGTACCCCCCGGCGAAAAGTGCAAATATTACAATAGGAATATCCAGGTACCACCTCTCTTCCAGCTCACCTATGAAAAAATCGTATAGGTTATCTCCTAAAATCAAGAAACCACAGATCCCTATAAAAGCGTAGTACACAATTAAGATTTTATGATTTCCTGATACAATAACTTTTTTCATAAACAGACTGATCTGATATCGCTTTTAAGCTGAGATATTATTTCTCTGAAAAGAATAAACATTCATGAATTCTGCTGCAACCAAGTTATTCAATATCGATCATGGATCAATATCAGTGTTCTCGACATTACTTGCGCCCTGACGAGCTTCATTAAGCCCTTCATGAAATCCTCTAACAACATCATCCCACGCCATCACAAACCCCAAAAAGAAGCAGAGCAGCGATCCAATAAAAAGATGCCTTAGCCTGAATTTTTCATGTATGCCTTTGCCACACCTTCTGATAGATCGCATAAAAATACCTAAAAAACCTATAATGAATAGCATGATTGAGATAATTAACAGAATATCAGCAATTGACGAAATCATAATGAGTGGATTTGATTAGTAAATTTGGGACATTATCTATACATGTATGAACCAACTTTTGCTGATTCCTTACACTATTTTTTTGTACAATTCGGACGATAACCTGAAAGCAGACCCGCCAAAATGAAATTCCTTATCACTCTATTCCTTTTTTTAATCTCAACCGGAGCATTTGCTCAAACCGAATCCCTGCTCTATTCACCACCATTGTTTGAAGGGGACCCGTCTGAAGTCGGGATGTCGGATGAGCGCCTCGAACGTATTGACGACATGCTGATCGAAGCGATTGACGAAGGACAGATTCCCGGTGCCGTTGCACTCATTGCCAGGGATGGCCAGATTGTTTATCACAAAGCGTTTGGTATGGCGGATAATCAATCCGGAAGAGAACTCATGAGATCCGATATCTTCCGAATCGCCTCCCAAACCAAGGCAATCACCGCAACTGCCGTCATGATGCTGTGGGAAGAAGCCAAATTTCGACTCGATGATCCCATATCAGATTATCTCCCGGTTTTTGGAGAGGCTCAAATACTCGACACGTTTAACGAGAGCGACACAACCTGGACAACGAAACCCGCCGAAAACCAAATTACAATCCGGCACCTTCTTACCCATACATCAGGGATTGGCTACGGCGTGATCGACGGCGATGAGCGCTTCAAAATGATTTACGAGAAAGCGGGAGTTACTGACCTCTATACTACCGAGAATATCACGATTGAAGAAAGCGTTACAAAGCTGGCCAGGCTTCCGCTGCATCATGAGCCGGGGGCTGAATTCACCTACAGTGAAGGGCTCGATGTGCTGGGCTATTTTATTGAGGAGGTCTCTGGGGTTCCGTTTGATGAGTTCCTGCGTACCCGAATTTTTGATCCGCTAAACATGAACGATACCTGGTTTTATCTTCCTGAATCCAGACACAATCGACTCGTCACCGTTCAGCAAAGAAATGATTCGGGTGAATGGGAGCCCTATCCCGTGACATTTTATGACCCGGAATATCCAAGAGCGGGTGCCATGACCTTTTTCTCTGGTGGCGCGGGCCTCTCCAGTACGGCTACTGACTACGCCAAATTTCTGCAGATGTACCTGAACAACGGAGAATATAGCGGAACACGGCTGATCAGCCGAACCACCGTTAATTTTATGATGAAAAACCAGATTGGTGATCTCTGGGGGCCGAATTCTATATATGGACTGGCGTTTGGTGTGCTCACCGAAGCTGGGGAAGCGCAGGGTGGACGCGGAAGCGCAGGTACGTTCGACTGGGGCGGTTATTTTAACACTCAATACTTTGCCGATCCCGAGGAGCAGATTATCGGGGTTCTTCTTAAACAAACCCAGGGTTCAAACGGTGATGAAACCGCATGGAAATTTCGTCAGCTGGTGTTTCAGACGATTGATGATTAACCTTATTGGCTCCGTTGCTGTAATTACTACTTAACGAAGCATTCAAATATCAATAGGATTTTAATTCCTAGTCTCGTTTACCTTTTGCCTGAAGAATCCGAGTTTTTTTAAAAGCCAGTAGCACGGAAAAAATAATATGGCCGTCATTAAAATCATTGGCCAACTTCCAAAGGACAATTCCCACCCTTTAGCTGACTCTAAAATCCCGGATACAACAGCTGAACCAAATATGGAAGCAAAAAAAAGCCACCGAAGCTCTTAAAAATTTATCAATAATATCGTCGGGCCTGTAAGTAGAATTATCCCCTTTGGTTTTCTTCATTTTATTGGATTGAAAGTCAGCGTCGCTTAAACCACTCTCATCGTTTGATAATTCTTTTTGAGGTGTCGACTTAATAGAAAACATGAGACTATATTATCTGTTTTTCAGGTTAAAAATAAAGGTTGATTTGAGAGGATGATCATATCTCACTACGTTTGAAATTAAATTTAGTTACTTCGATCCTGATTCATGAACTGCATTTTCTTGAGCAAGGAGTAAAACGATCATTGAACCTGATTTTTTAAAAGAGAATGTTGAACTTCAGGAATCATTTTTTTCAATAACATTTCTGCTTTTTATATTTTTTCCCGGTTAAATCGTTCAACAATCTGCATTATAATGAAGATCAAATCCCCTGTCATTTTAGTAATTATTATTGCCGTTGGAAGTTTTTTCTTTGCCTCATGTACAAAGACAGCAGAAAACAACCTACTTATCTTCACCAACGCTACCATCTGGGATGGAACAGGTGAGCTTCACCAAAATGCGACTCTTCTTACAGAGGATGGCAAAGTGACCGGCATTATCCCCATGAATGATCCTTCCTTTCCGGAAAGTGCCGAACACGTTGACCTGAACGGCCGGTTTGTGATTCCCGGACTGATTAATGCGCACGGTCATGTTGGAGTGGCAAAAGGCCTGCAAACCGGGGGACCTGCTGAAAGCGTTATGAATGTATCAAATCAACTAAAAAAATATGCAAGATATGGTATCACCACGGTCGTAAGCCTTGGGGATGAGCCTGTTCACGCATTTTTAGTCCGGGATAATAACGATCCGGCAGCCGTACCTATGGCGCGACTCTATCTTGCAGGTGAAGTGCTAAATCCGCCAAACCCCGAAGAAGCCCGGGAAGCCGTGAACAGACGATCTGAAATGAACCCCGACTGGCTCAAAATCCGTATAGACGACGGCCTGGGCAGCCGTGAAAAAATGTCTCGAGAGGTTTACTCTGCAATCTTTGATCAGGCCGATTCTCAAAACATCCCGGTTGCTGCACATATTGTTGAACTTTATGATGCTATTGCTGCAGTTCGGGAAGGTGCATCTTTGGTCGGTCACAGCGTTAGAGACCAGCCCGTTACGGATGAATTGATTGAGGTTATGAAAGAAAATAGTGTATGTGTAACGCCCACGCTTACGCGGGAACTATCGACCTTTATTTATCGTGAGCGGCCTGAATTCTTTGATGATCCATTTTTCACAAAAGAGGTTGACCCCCAAGTAATTGAGCAGCTGCAGCTTCCCCGCGTTCAGGAGTACTACAGTTCTGAGGAAGCAGACTATTACAGAGATGCCCTGCCGTTAGCTACAGAAAATATGATGGCTCTGCACAATGCCGGAGTGAAAGTTGCCATGGGTACAGACAGCGGTCCGCCTGCACGTTTTCAGGGATACTTTGAGCATATGGAAATGGAGATGATGCAGGATGCAGGAATGTCTCCCGAAGAAGTTCTTTTATCTGCCACCCGAATTGCTGCAGAATGTACGTTTCTGGATGATGAACTGGGAACCCTTGAAGTGGGGAAATGGGCCGATTTTGTAGTTTTAGACGAAAACCCTCTTTCTGATGTGCGAAATCTGCGCACCATAGAATCTGTGTTTGTCGGAGGGAATCGCGTGGACCTCAGGTCGCCTTATCATTCTGCTGATGTTCAGAAATAGTATTGATTTCAACAGACTATGTAGGTTTATACAGTTAAGTCACTCGAAATACTATATAAAAAAGCCCGTTTCAGTTTTACCAAAACGGGCTTTAAAAATATTATGATCTGAAATTGAATTGTTTAGACAATTCGGGTAATCAGTTCAGCCGTTCTTGCAGAATAACCGGCTTCGTTATCGTACCAGCCAATTACTTTTACAAGGTTGCCATCTACTTTAATGGTTCCACTATCAAAGATACATGAGTGTGGATTTCCAATAATATCAGTAGAAACCAATTCTTCATCGCTATACTCAAGAATTCCTTTTAAGTCGCCTTCTGCAGCTTTCTTGAATGCAGCAAGTACTTCTTCTTCGGTTGTATCTTCACCAACTACGGCTGTGAAGTCTGTCAGCGATCCGGTTATTACCGGTACTCGAACGGCACCACCATCTAGTTTGCCATCAAGGTGAGGCAGAACCAGGCCAACAGCAGCAGCTGCTCCGGTAGTTGTTGGGATAATGTTTGCTGCAGCAGCACGGGCTCTTCTCAGATCCTTATGCGGCCCATCTACGATCGCCTGATCACCGGTATAGGCGTGGATTGTTGTCATGAATCCTTGCTGAACGCCACCAAAATTATCGTCAAGTACTTTTACCATAGGTGCCAAGCAGTTTGTTGTACAGCTGGCATTGGAAAAGATATTTTTACTCTTATCAATCTCTTCATCATTTACACCCAGAACAATGGTTTGAACATCACCTTTTGCGGGAGCAGAGATAATCACTTTTTTCGCTCCTGCTTCGAGATGTTTCCCGGCTGTTTTGTCATCACGGAAAAGTCCTGTTGACTCAACAATGACTTCAGCTCCTCTTTCGTCCCACTTCAGGTTTGCGGGATCTCTCTCGGCAGAAACGCCAATTTTTTTGCCGTTAATCACGAGATTATTACCATCAGCATATACTTCGCCGTTAAATTTACCTTGAGCTGAATCATACTTAAAGAGGTGGGCTAGTGTTTTGGCGTCGGTTAAATCGTTAATTCCAACAACTTCCACATTGTCGCTCTGGAGTTCCAGGATAGAACGCATAACCAATCGTCCAATTCGCCCAAAGCCATTAATTCCTACTTTTACTTTTGCCATAAATTTTCACTCCTTTTCATTTATTATTAACTGCTTTTTTGCAGAACTTTTATCCTTATTAAAATAACGTATTTAACACTTTCAATCCATTATTTTGACTGATTTTCATCAATTATAACATACAGGCTAAAATTGAAAGCGCTTTTAATTTTTATGGGATAAAAGTGAACCGTTATGGACGTGCTTTTACATTAATCGTCGAGATCTACGTCTTCCGGCGGAACCTCTCCTTCCTCGTCGATCATACTTTCCACATCTACAATATCACCGTCATCTTCATCATCCTCATCGTCAATAACAGGAATGGGTGGCTTTTTCTTCACTTGGGCTTTAACACCGGCTCGCTTCAAAAGCATAACAACATCGGGGTTGTCATTGTCATTGGCGATGTCGAGAGCAGTATCTCCGTTTTTATCTCTCAATTTAACGTTTATACCGGCGTCAATGAGGTATTTTACTACAGACGTGTGTCCTTCTCTTGCAGCTAACATCAGGGCTGTTTGTCCCCATCGTTGTTTCGCATTTATATCTGCACCGGCATTTACCAAAAGTTTTACGGCATCCAAAAATCCCTCCCTGGCGGCTACAATCAGTGCTAAATCTCCAGCCTGAGCTTTATTGTCGAGCAGGTACTGCATAATCTCCAATTCACCATTTTCGGCTGCCCGATTGAGGGCGGTTCCACCCATCTTTGTTTCGATGGAAGGATCGGCTCCGTGTTCAATCAAATATTGAACGGTTTCAAAGTGCCCATGCTGTGCAGCAAACATCAGGGCTGTGGAACCGTTTTTGATGGATTCATTAACATCTGCACCCTCTGCAAGCATTTGTTTTATACGCTCGAGGTTGCCTTCTTTTGATGCTTCAATAAGTGGTGTAAGCTCCATGTAATTGCTTTCTGATTCTAAATTAGTGACTCAAATTATTCTGATTTCAATAATCCAGCTATATCGGATTATATAATCATCTACCCCTTTTTAACGCCCAAAATATATTCTTTGACGAGCATCATTCCAATCGTTTTTTAAAGACAGAAAAGGGGATTATTAAAAAATAACTGAACAGTATATTATAAATAATCTGCATTAAATCAATATCTGCTTTACAGCTGCAACAGTGATTAAAAACATCCTGTTGCGCTACCCGCAGATGATAAATAAGTGTTCTATGTAAATGAAGAGGAAAGATCGTAACCATTGGCAAAATCACCTCCACCGATAGTTAGCTTTCCGGGAAGTCTGAGCTCCTTGATCTCAACACCACCCTCACCGCATGCTACAAATAAACGTTCGCCCTCTCGACTTAATTCACCGGGAGACCCTTTAATTTCCATGTTAGGTTTGGTGCGATAAATGTTGACCTTATCACCACAATATTCACACCAGGCAACGGGAAAAGGATTGAGACCACGAACAAAATTATGGACATCAGATGCACTTTTTGTAAAGTCGATGCGCGTATTTACACGAAATAGTTTTGGTGCAGGTGTTGCTAAAGAATCATCCTGGGGCTCTCCCGACACGGTGCCATCTGCAATATTTTGGATGCAGTTGAGTAAAAGCTCAGCGCCTTCCATTTTCAAGCGTTCATAGACATCACCAGTTGTTTCCATTGGCCCGATAGGGGTTTCCCGCTGCCCAATAACTTTCCCTGTGTCCACTTTCTCATCTAAAAAGAATACAGACGCTCCTGTTTTCTGATCACCATTGATAACCGCCCAGTGAATAGGGGCGGCCCCCCGATACCTTGGCAGTAGTGAAGCATGCAGGTTGATAGATCCAATTTTCGGGATATTTAAAACACTTTTAGGTAAAATTCTGAATGCGACAACAACAAATAAGTCGGGTTTTAACTCAGCCAGTTTTTCTGCGAATAACTCACTTTTCACATCTTCAACATCAATGGTTGGAAGTTGCAGTTCCAGTGCCCTTTTTTTTACATCTGTGGGTACCGGCTTGCCCCTTCGCCCTCGGCGTTTATCAGGATTGCTTACGACCGCAGAGATATGATGACGAGATTGATGAATAAGATTTAAACTGGGAACCGCGAATTCAGGCGATCCCATAAAAACAATGTTGAGTTCGCTCATAGCACCGTTTGGCTTTTCTCTACAAGCGGATAATCTGCTTCAAATGTACCTTTTTGAATCTTTTTAAGCTGAGATCGATGCAGTCTGCGCCTGAAAGCACTAAGATAATCAACAAATAACACCCCGTTGAGATGATCGTTTTCATGCTGAACAACTCTTGATACGAACCCTTTAAAAGTCTTCGTTTTTTTTTCAAAATTGCGATCCAGATATGATACTTCTACCGTTTCGGGGCGTGCAACATCATCCCGAACCTCCGGAATACTCAGGCATCCTTCCTCCATTTTTATCTCATCACCACTTGTTGAAATAATTTCCGGATTCAAAAAAACCATCGGACCTAAATCTTCTTCATCCTCCAGGTCTTCTGTCATTGGGTCAGCATCGATCACAAACAGACGGATCTCCTTTCCAATTTGGGGTGCTGCCAATCCTACGCCCTTCGAGTTATACATGGTATGCAGCATATCATCAATTAACTGCTGAAGATTGTCGCTGTTTTCCTTAACCGGAGTAGCCTTGGTTCTCAAAACCTGATCATTGTACGTTACAATCGGTAAAATAGCCATTTTAAATATCGGGGTGTGCTTCTAAAAACTGGTTCAAAATTAGGGAGGCAGCTGCCTGATCAAGTCGTCCTTTTTTATTTCTTTTTTTCTTTGGAACACCGGACTCAACCATAAGCTTCATTGCCTGTTTTGATGTATAACGCTCATCAAATTTGTAGAGTTTAACGCCTCTGCATTTTTTTTTCAACTTTTTGAGATATTCGGCAACCAATGGGGTAGCGTGGGTGGGCTCTCCTTGTGGAGTTAGGGGCCAGCCCACGACAATTGCGCGTACCGGCCCTTCATTCTCAATTTGATCTTCTATCTCGACAAATGACTGGTGCGGGGTAAATGTACCAATAGGGTTTGCAGATGTTCTAAGCAAGTCGGTTCGTGCCAGCCCTACCCGTTTACTTCCTACATCAACACCTAAAATTCTGCCGAGCTGATTCAACGATTAGTCTTCTTTTTTAACCTCACTGAGAGGTTTCTTCAGAAATTTCTTGAGTTTTTTACTTGGTTTGAAGTGAGTTTTTCTGTGTGCGGGCACATAAATCACTTCATTGGTTTTGGGATTTCTGGCCTTAGGCTTGGCTTTGGTTTCTTTCACTTCAAAAACGCCAAAGTTACGCAGTTCAATTCGGCAGGTTGGGTCTGCGGCAAGCATCTTTCCGCGTAGAGCGTCAATAACGGAATCTACCCAAGGTTCTGCTTGGTTTAAAGGTACATCCATCTGGTCTGCTACGGTGCGAACAATATCTCTTTTTGTATATGTAACCATTACTTATCCTGTTTTAATGTTTTCGACTATTATTATTCAGTTACAGCTTAACTATATGAAAAATAGAAAGATTTCAAGTAAGCAGACAGATTTATTTACATTCTACATCAATATAAGTATTTGTACCTATACGAGATAGATGATTTTACTCATATCGCATCACTGTCTTTATGCCTTCCACCCTCTCAAGTTTCTTAATAATCTTCTCAAGATGTTTTAAATCATTAACATAAACAGACACAATCCCTTCAAACATCCCCCCTTCACTGCTCACGTTGATACTTTTCATATTGGTTTGCATCGACTTCGACAATATTTCTGTAAGATCGTTCACCAGGCCAACCCTGTCTTCTCCAATAACTTTAATGGCGCCAAGAAACTGTGTGTCGATGTTTCGAGCCCAGCTAACATCTACAATTCGCTCACTGTCTGTTCGAATTAGATGATGAGCGTTCTTGCAATTTGAACGGTGAATTTTTACATCTCCATTTCTGCTTATAAAACCAATTACGCTATCACCCGGAATGGGATTGCAGCAGTTGGCGTAAGAGTATTTAACATTTGTTAGCTCTCCTTCAACCAAAAGGGCTTTCCCCTCTCCAACCGAACGGGCCGTTGTATAATATTCATTCGAAATTTCTTCTTCAGTGGGTTTATGATCTTCTTCGGGCGCATCATCTTCAATTCTGCCTTTACTCTTCAGCTGTTTTACGCGCTTATACAGCTCTGATACATCAAAGGCTCCCGTCCCAATTTCGTGAAACATCTGTTGGGCGTCATCATACTTAAACCGTTTTGCAATTTGAGTAAGCTCCTGGTCAGAGATCTCAAACTTGCCTCTGCTGGCTTTTTTATCCCATATATCACGGCCTTCCTGTGCTATTTTTCTCTCTTTTTGTTTGACAAACTGCCTGATTCTAGCTCGAGCTTTATGCGTAACCACGCTGTCCATCCAGTCGGTATTCAGGTTTATTTTATTTCCCGTAATAATTTCAACCTGGTCGCCTGATTTTAATTTCTGCCGAAGCGGCACCATCTTACCATTTACCTTGGCAGCAATGGCGGTTTCGCCAATCTCGCTATGGATTTCAAATGCAAAGTCTATGCAGGACGCCCCGTTAGGTAGCGTTTTTAGTTCTCCATTAGGCGTGAAAACATAAATTTCATCCTGGTACAGGTTCAGCTGAAAATCCTTTACAAATTCGGTAGCAGCGTCGGGTCTTGGCGCATCCAGCACATCTCGTACCCAGTGGACAAACTTATCGAGTTCAGCACTGCCGCTATCGTTTCCTTCCTTATATTTCCAGTGCGCTGCCAGCCCCTGCTCCGCAATATAGTCCATTTTACGTGTGCGAATTTGCACCTCCACTTTTCGGCCTTTTTTGGTAATTACCGTAGTGTGGAGCGACTGATATCCATTGGCTTTAGGCACCGAAATAAAATCCCTAAACCGCTTTGGAATAGGCGTATACCAGTCGGTTATAACCGAATACACGCGCCAGCAATCTTCTTTTGTATGAGGATCTTCGAGAATTATCCGAATTGCAAACAGGTCGTAGATCTCTTCAAATGGTTTTTGCTGAACCTGCATTTTTCGATAAATCGAATAAATGTGCTTGGGACGGCCTTTTATTTCAAACGTAAAATTTTGGTGTTCCAGCTCTTCACTAATGGGCTGCATAAATTCAGCAATAAAGCTTTCCCGGGCCTCCCTCTTTTCACGTAGTTTTCGAACCAAAAATTTATAAGAATTGGGATCTATAACTTTGAAGCAGAGATCTTCGAGCTCATTCTTTATTTTAAATAATCCAAACCTGTGAGCAAGCGGAGCATACAGCTCCATGGTTTCTGTAGCTTTATTTAGCTGCTTCTCTTTGGGCAAATGCTTAATCGTTCGCATGTTGTGCACACGGTCTGCAAACTTAATCAACACAACACGAATATCCTCTGCCATAGATAGCAGAAGCTTCATAAACGTTTCTGCCTGTTTGGTGCTTCGGTTCTCAAAAACACCCGTAATTTTGGTTAGTCCGTCAATAATATGTTTTACGGTTGAGCCAAAAATTTCTTCGATATGATCGAGAGTAACGTACGTATCTTCAACCGTGTCATGTAAAAGGGCTGCCGCTACGGATACATCATCGATGTTAAACTCCTCGGCCATTATTTTTGCTACCTCAACCGGATGAAGATAGTAGGGTTCGCCAGATGCTCTCGTTACATCTTCGTGCGATTTGCAGCATAGCTTAAATGCGCGGGTGATAAGGTCGCGATCCGTCTCTCGAAGATGCTTTTCACACAGACGCAGAAGTGACTTCAATGACGACTTCTGCTGCTCGTCAAGCTCATACTGATCAATTTGCTCAAGTATGCTTGTATCCATCTTGCTGGTAGCGGGTTACGCTGGTTTTATATCTATTTTTTGATAACTTTTTCGGCCTTTAACGCGTTCGTTTTGTTGTACCATACTGATAGTTATCAGATGTTGCCAAAATTAAGCTACACGAACTTATCTATTTAAAGTACTTATGATTGAACTCTGGCAAAAGGTTTAATTTTTACGTCGTCCGTCAACTTTTCACGAAATTTAAATGCTCCGGTAATTGCAATCATGGCAGCATTATCGGTACAATACTGCATGGACGGAACCATGATCGGTACTCCAATCTTTTTTGATAATATCTGAGCCTTTTTTCTGAGCATAGAGTTTGCTGAGACTCCCCCGGCAAGCATCATTGAAGCTATGTGTCTTTTTTTCGCCGCTCGTTCAAGTTTTTTTATAAGCACATCCGAAATAGCAGCTGAAACACTTGCGCATATATCACTCATATGATCCCGGATAAATTCATCAGATTGTTCCTGCGTATAGTATAAAACGCTCGTTTTGAGACCTGAGAAACTAAAATCGAGGCCCTTATGAATCATAGACCTCGGAAAGTCGTGGAATTCCGGATTTCCCTTTACTGAAAGCTGATCCACCACCGGTCCGGCCGGGTATGGCAGGCCCAGAATTTTTCCAATTTTATCAAATGCCTCGCCCGCCGCATCATCCCGGGTAGTTCCTAAAATTTCATGATCAAATACAGACTTCACATACACCAATCTGGTGTGCCCGCCCGATACAATCAAAGCTACAAACGGGTAGATCTCTTCATGCTCGATGAAGTTGGCATACATATGGGCATCTATATGGTTTACTCCAACGAGTGGTTTATTGTACGATACAGCCAGGCCTTTGGCAAAACTCAGCCCCACAAGTAACGAGCCGATCAGTCCCGGCCCCTGAGAAACAGCTATGCCATCGATATTGTCCATACTTTTGCCGGACTCGGACAGCGCTTGTTGAACCGTTTTCCAGACGGTTTTATGATGAGCCCTGGAGGCCAGTTCCGGTACAACTCCTCCAAACTGTTCATGAATAGCCTGTGAAGCTATTACATTCGAGAGGATTTTTCCATCGGAATAAACGGATGCCGCCGTTTCGTCGCATGATGATTCAATACCTAATACATTCATAAACATAAAGTAATGCTCTAAACAAACTATTGGAAGTTAAAACAAATTAAAAAAGCCCGTTCCAGATAGTGGAACGGGCTTTCTATACTTAGATTTTATGTTTACCGATTACTTTTTATCGTCGTCTTCATCATCAACAACTTCAAAGTCGGCATCTACAGCATCATCACCTTCGCCAGCATCAGAGTCGGCACCGTTTTGAGCGCCGGCACCGGGTTCACCACCGGGTGCTTGCCCTTCAGCTTCGCTGGCCTGGTAAATTTCCTGTGAAGCAGCTGCCCATGCTTGATTCAACTCTTCAATTGCTGGTTCAATCTCATCGACTTTCTCAGCTTTATGGAGCTCTTCAAGTTTAGTGAGCGCATCTTCAATTTTAGACTTGTTCTCTTCCGAGATCTTGTCTTTGTGCTCTTCAACCTGCTTTCGGGTAGAAAATATCAGTGAGTCTGCTTTATTAAGCGTTTCAATTTTCTCACGGATTTTTTTGTCCTCTTCAGCATGCTCTTCGGCAGATGTCTTCATTTTTTCGATCTCTTCTTCGCTCAATCCAGAGGAAGCTTCAATTCGGATACTCTGCTCTTTTCCGGTTCCTTTGTCTTTAGCGCTTACGTTAAGCACACCGTTCGCATCGAGATCAAATGTGACTTCAATCTGTGGTACGCCTCTTGGTGCCGGTGGAATACCGTCGAGATGGAACCGGCCAAGCGTTCGGTTATCCTGTGCCTGCGCACGCTCTCCCTGTAGAATATGAATTTCAACACTGCTTTGATTATCTGCTGCAGTTGAGAATGTCTCCTTCTTACTTGTTGGGATTGTGGTGTTTGATTCAATGAGTTTCGTCATTACGCCACCCAGCGTTTCAATACCCAGCGTAAGCGGGGTAACATCCAACAGTACCACGTCGTCTACGTCACCAGACATCACACCACCCTGAATAGCGGCTCCTACGGCGACTACTTCATCCGGGTTCACTCCTTTGCTTGGATCTTTGCCAAAGAACTCCTTAACCGTTTCCTGGATTTTTGGAATTCGGGTTGAACCCCCAACAAGAATAACCTGGTCGATTTCACTCTTACCAATTCCGGCATCCTTAATCGCTTTTTCGCACGGTCCAATTGTTCTCTTCACAAGATCATCCACAAGCTGCTCAAATTTTGCTCGTGTGATGTCGATGTTAAGGTGTTTTGGCCCGGAGTCTGTCGCTGTAATGAATGGAAGATTCACATTTGTTTTTTGTGAGCTAGACAGCTCAATTTTTGCCTTCTCCGCGGCATCCTTCAACCGCTGCATGGCCATTGGATCTTTTCTGAGATCAATGCCTTCGTCTTTCTTGAATTCGTCGGCCAAAAAGTTAATGAGACGCTGATCAAAGTCATCTCCACCAAGATGAGTATCACCAGATGTAGACTTCACCTCAAACACACCATCGCCAAGTTCAAGCACGGAAACGTCGAACGTTCCTCCGCCAAGGTCATAAACAATAATGGTTTGATCTTGGTCTTTTTTATCCAGACCGTATGCCAAAGAGGCTGCGGTAGGTTCGTTAATGATACGTTTTACCTCAAGCCCGGCAATTTTTCCGGCTTCCTGAGTAGCTTTTCGCTGTGCATCATTAAAGTATGCAGGCACTGTAATTACAGCATCCGTTACTTTTTCACCAAGATACTCTTCAGCAGTCTGCTTCATTTTTTGAAGCACCATCGCCGAGATTTCCTGGGGCGCGTATTTTCTGTCATCAATTTGAACGCGGGCAGTACCATCGTCATCCGATTTTACCACGTTATAAGAAACCTGGCTGGTCTCCTCTTTTACCTCATTAAACATGCGGCCCATAAATCGCTTGATCGATGATATCGTTTTTTCGGGATTTGTGATGGCCTGTCGTTTAGCAGGTGCACCCACAAGTCTCTCTCCATCTTTGCTAAAAGCCACAATAGAGGGCGTTGTTCGGCCACCTTCAGCATTTTGAATAACGACAGGCTCACCGCCTTCCATTACCGCAACGCATGAGTTTGTTGTTCCTAAGTCAATTCCTATGATTTTACCCATAATAGTACCTTAATTCGTATTTCGTTTTTTAGTTTAAAAATGATTAGTCAATCGGTATAGAAGTACCGGTCTTGCCGTTACTATGTTCAGTTTTTTTTGCTTTCACTGTGAGCACGCCGTTTGTACATGATGCTGTAACAGAAGACACATCCACATTTTCGGGTAGTGCAAATGATCTTGAAAAAGATCCCTGCTTCCGTTCAGATCTTTTTAATTCCTCTTCATCATCGAGGTAGAGCTCTCTTTCTCCGCTTATGGTAATCACCATATCCTTTTGCGTAATCTTCAGGTGATTCTTTTCCATTCCAGGAACGTCCATCTGAATGGTATATGAATGACTGCTTTCAATTAAGTCGCACAACGGATGAAAATCATTCATTTCGCTTCCGGCTGGCACAACTCTGTCTACCAGGTTCTGAATATCTCTTCCCAGACGAGTAAGCTGTTTTTCTATGTCGATTGTAAAGTTGCTCATAATTTTTCCTATTTATGATTTGTTAGAGCAACCTCAATGCCAACAACACCGCATCTGCAGCATCACTGACGTATTGACATATTGAACCAGTTATTCCAGGACGGGTGCCAGTTTTACAGAGACGTTAAGGAGAGTTTTCTGAGATGATCCCAAAACTCGGGATATGATATGGCTGTGCACTCGGAATCATTCACCTTGGAAGATTTTTTGGCTGTTAAAGAAAGAATTGCGGCAGCCATGGCTATTCGATGGTCGTGATAACTGTCATATGATGCGGGGTTCGGAACAAAAGAAGGCGTACCGTGGATCACCATTCCATCGGGCAGTGGCTCAATCTTTGCCCCGGCTTTTTTGAGCACGTCCGTCATTGCATCCAAACGGTCTGTTTCTTTATGGCGTAGTTCTTCAGCTCCGGTAATCTTCGATACTCCTTCTGCAAAGCACATGGCAACCATTAAAACAGGAAGTTCATCAATACAGTTGGGAACTAGTGCAGGATCGAGATCAATTCCTCTAAGTTCCGACGTTTCCACCGTTATATCGGCGACAGGTTCTTCTCCTTCAAAAGAAGGGTTTGATACTTCAATGTTTGCTCCCATATTTTTCAATACTTCAAGAACAGCAATTCGGGTAGGGTTCATACCCGTTCCCGGCATTGAAATCGATGCATTATTATGTATAGAACCGGCCACCAGCCAAAAAGCAGCAGCAGAAAAATCTCCCGGAACCCTGTAATTTTGGGCCGGAACTTCATCACTCCGGCTGCTTCTGATAATTTGCCCCTCACCATAGGGCTCCTTTTTAAGCTTTAAAAGTCGTTCGGTATGATCACGGCTTTGTATCTGTTCAATCACCACAGTCTCTTCATCGCCAAAAAGCCCTGCGAGCAATACCGAAGACTTAAGCTGTGCGCTGGCTATTGGCAGTGGAAAGCGAATGGGGTGTAATCCAGCCTTATCATGACCCGAAAATTGCAATGGAGCGTATCGATTTTCTCGCGCTGATATCTTTACTCCCATTTTGGTAAATGGATCAATAATACGCTTCATCGTTCTGGCTGAAAGGGAATCATCGCCTGTTAAAGTACAGTGTACTCCGGCACCTGCCACAATTCCTCCAAGAAGTCTCATGGTCGTCCCCGAATTGCCACAATCAAGAGGTTTATCCGGCTTGGAAAATCCATCACGCCCAACTCCATCAATCTCCACCATATCGCCATTTTTTGCAATATTCACGCCTAGTGACCGAAGGCAGCTAAGAGTACTGGCCGGATCAGCGGCACGTGAGTAGTTTTCGATAACGCTATGTGCATTTGATATAGACGCAAACAGCGCAGCACGGTGTGAAATAGATTTATCAGCGGGCATCTTTACTTCACCACTCAAATGGGTGGCAGGTTGAATAGTTTCTGTCATTCCTCAGTTGGTTTGTAAAAGGCGTTGAGCTTTAGCAGCACCCGAGGTTCCGGGGTAATCTTCCACAATGGTTTGTAAAAGTGAAATGGCATCTCCCCGCCTTCCCTCACGAATATAAATTTCTGCCGTTTTGAATTGTGCTTCTGCAACCCAAATATCGTACGCTGCAAAAAGTACCTTTACATTTGCGAATGCTTCCAGTGCCTGCTGGTTTTCTCCATCCTCAAGGTAGGTTTCTCCTACAAGATACTGTGCTTCAGCTCCGATATTTGTAGAATTATTTTCTGCTACAAGGTTAAAAAATCGTCTGGCTTCTTCCCTTCGTCCATCTTCGAGCAGGACTTTGCCCAGCCCCACCCTGGCTGCATCATTCGAGGGATTTGTCGAAAGTACCTGTTCATAATTTAGCCTGGCCTCACTGATATTTCCCATCGCTAAATGGGCATTTGCAATACCAAGATACGCCTCCTGCCGAAATCGCTCATCTTTTTCCAGTAATTGCGTAAATCTTTCCAGAGATGCTGAATAGTTTTCGCGTTCAAACTGTAGCCTTCCAAGTTCAGCAAGAGCCGATGAGGCTCGGTCTGTGGCAGGAAAATCGTTAATCAATGTTTCAAGTGCTTCAATGGCTTCGTCCGGCTCATCCACCATCATGTGCGCATTTGCCAGATTAAAGTAGGCTTCAGGCATCAACTCCCGATTGTTTGTTATCCTCAGATACTGCCTGAATTCCCGAACAGCTGCTTCATAATCACCCGTTTGATACACATTTTCTGCTTGCCGGTACCGAAGCCTGTCTGCAGTAGATGATGTTGGGTTATCAGCAAGAAAATCTTCGAGTACATCAGTACTTGTATCCTCGCCGCCGGCTGATAATTGTGCAAACTGTATTCCGTCTACAGCTTCTATAATGTACTCGCTTCGCGGATACTCTTCGAGAACTTTCCTGTATGCCTCGATCGACTCTTCGTATAGGCCTGCGTTATAATAGGAGTCCCCGATGTTATATTGAGCTCTTGCAGCCCACTCGGTTGCCGGATATTTTTCAATCACAGACGTAAACTCCTCAATGGCCTGGTCGTAATTACCCGTGTTCAGATATATATAGGCAATATTGTACTGCGCCTGTTCTCGTAAACGGCTAAACGGATAGATCCGTAACAGTCGGCGAAACTGCGTAACCGCCTCAAAATTGCGATTCATTCGGTAGTAACTGTTTGCCACCTGGTACATGGCATAATCACCGCCCGGTTCAGCCCCAATAGTGTTTTGATAATACTCCATTGCTTCTTCGTACTTCCCTTGCGCGAAAAAAGCATCCCCTATTCTCAGTTTAGTGTCGATATCGTAGGGGAACAGAGCGATGGATGGCGGTTCATAATTATTTTGAAAATCAATAAGGGGTCCGGTCGCATTCTCAAAATCACCCATTTTGAAATATGCCCATCCCAGGCTGTACTTTGCAGCTCCAATCATTTCATCTTCAGGATAAGATCGAATAAACTCTTCAAACTGCTGAGCAGCCCTGCCAAATTCATCTATCTGAAAATTGGCGTCTGCACTCCAGAACAGAGCTTCTTTTCCAATTTCAGTATCGGGCGCTTCATCATACACTTGTTCAAAGTCGGGCTGCGACTGTGCATAGGCCTGATTGAAATAGAGAACCCAGGCTCTTTGAAAACGAGCTTGCCGTTTTAAAGCAGGATCCAGGGATTCCAGTTCGCTTGCAAGTTCAAAACTGTCGATAGCTCTTGAATATTCATTATTGGCGTAAAATGCCTCACCTAAAAATGTAAGAATAGCACCAGGATCGTCTAGTTCTTCATAATTTCTTGCAAGAGGCAACAATATCTCGATCGATTCATTGTAATATCCAAGTTCAAAGGCTGTTATTGCCCACTCCAGCATGGCTTTTTCATAAAAAACACCATCGCTATACCGATCTCCGAATTCACGAAAAGTTTCAAGTGCTTCACGACTCCGGCCTGAAAGTTTTTCGTTCGCTGCTTTGTAATAAAGCGCCTTCCGGGCAATTTCATCATCACCCTCTGTTGCCTCCGCAAAAGAACGGGATGCCCAATGAAAGATTTCCTGTTTGTGAAATACCCAGCCTAAACCGTAGTGAGCAATTCTTGCTTCAGGATTCTCAGGATCGACCCTTCGTAAATATCGCCTGTAAAATTGAGTAGCATCCGCATACTGATTTAATGCATTATGGCTCTCCGCTATCAGATAAAGTGCTTTGGTACGGTTTTCCTCATCGAGGTAGGGCAATGCATCTTCAAATGCCGCTATGGCTTCAGGAAATTTTCTTTGCTGGTAATATGACTCACCCAGAGCTGTGCCTATTCTTTGAGTCATAGCGTTTCTTGGGTGACGTTCTCGCAGCAGTTCAAAAGCTTCGGATGCATCGGCATACCTTTCCTGTTCAAGAAAAAGACGTCCTCTGGCATAAAGTGCTTTGGGAGACCATACACTTCGGCCGTGTTCATCAGAGAGAGTTAAAAAATAATTTCTTGCCAGGTCGTAGTCACCCATTTCAGCCGAGGTTTCTCCCAGCGTGTAGTATAGTTCAGCCCTGTCGTTATAAGACTGTGGATAGTCAAGAGCACGGTCCATAGTGCTAATTGCCGCCTCATACTCACCTTGCGACAGCCATTCTTCTGCAAGCTCTCTTAAAAGTACAGCAGAGCGATTGCTGTTGGGGTACTTTTGTAAAAACCGGTCCGTATGTGCTTCTGTACCTGCTGAATCTGCCATAAAAAGCGACCGAACAATAAAAAATTCAGCTGCTTCTTCACCAGGTGAACTTAATCCGTTTTTTATAGCTCTTTCGAACTGTGGGATAGCTTCGGCGTAAAGCCCCTTGTTAAAGAGGTCAAGTCCTGCCTGCAGTTCTGCTTCCTGAGATGGATAGTTTTCCTGTGCGAAACTTTTGCAGGGGATGAAAAGAAACAAAAATAGAGGCCATACAACTAATAAGATTCGGCTCATGGAACAATCGTTAAATATTGACATGCGATTAACATGATAGAATATATAAACTCGACAGCTTTTGTTCCTGCAAGATTAAAGAAATTTAAAGGTCGAGATATCGGATAAGCTCATTCGCCCTTGACGTCATATCAACCTGGAGTAAATCTTCTTTGGTAACGCTGGAAACAACAAAGCCATACCTTTTTAAAGATGAGGTGATTGCTGAAGTATCTTCCAGATTAAGCTTGAGCGATACCTGAAGTAGTGACTCTTCATTTTCGGGCTGCTCAACTGTAAGTCCTAGTATTTTTGCGTTTTCTGTTTCTATGAGATGTACAAGCTTTGAGAGGGTAAAATCTTGCTTTTCCAATAGTACAGTAATAACAGAGCCTGTAATACCAACATTAAGCATGTCGGAGAGCGCTTCGAGAACACTTTTTTTCTCTATAATACCCTGGTATGTCTCCATTTCATCCGTAACGGCAAGAATTCGCACTTCGTGCTGCAGCATTTGCCGGGCAACCTCAAACACGTGTTGCGTCTGTAAGGTGTAGAGTGCAGGGCGCCATGTCACATCAACGAGCTTTGTCTTTACATCAGGTATATTGGCAACGGTTTCGAAAAGTATATGGCCAATAACTTTTTGAGTAGAAGGCTCGATAACGGGAACACTCGATGTTTGCCACGCATCCATCTTTGCGAGTGCAGAAGACACCGTATCATTGGGCCTTAGTGGTTCAAAATCTCGGTTTATTAGTTTTTCAGCTAACACGTTCAATCTCAATAGAGGGTTCAATTTCAGTAAGCATCGATTCAAACCGATCCCGGTCTTTTGTAGAAGCGCTGCCTTTTATTTGTACCTTATTTCCTTCAAAAAGTTCATCCTCAATTATAGCCGTTTCGTGTAAATACGCCACTGCTTTGTAATGGCTAAGGGGTAAAGTGTAGTTGAACTTAACATAATCTTCTTCTATCAAACTTTCTAGTTTGGACTGAAGCTTCCCTATCCCAAGCGATCGGTATGCCGAAACAAATAGTGCTGAGGGATACTCTTTCTTCAAATCAATGAGCTTTTCGGGTTCAAGAAGGTCAATTTTATTGAAGACGAGAACCGTTTGCCGATTACTCATGCCCAGTTCCTCCAGTGTAGACTGAACAACTTCAATATAGTCTTCAACCATTTTTCCCGAAGCATCAATCACGTGAAGTAAAATATCTGCATCCCGAACTTCATCGAGTGTAGATTTAAAACTTTCTATTAAGTGGTGAGGAAGCTTTCGGATGAAACCAACAGTATCTGAGAGCAATACCTCATGATTTTCCAGTTCAAGTCGCCGTACAGTTGAATCGAGCGTTGCGAAAAGTTTATCCTCGGCCAATACATCGGTATCTGTCAGCTCATTCATCAGCGTGGATTTGCCCGCATTGGTATATCCAACCAGAGCTACTCTTACATTTTCTTCCCGGCCTTTACGCTGGGTGGACCTCTGTGTGTCCAGTTTGTCAAGTTTTTCTTTGAGTGTAGCAATGCGCTTGCCGATAAGACGTCTGTCTGTCTCAATTTGTGTTTCACCAGGCCCTTTTGTGCCAATTCCTCCTTTCTGACGTGAGAGGTGGGTCCAGAAGCGCGTTAATCTTGGCAACAAATACTGCAGCTGTGCGAGCTCTACCTGTGTTTTTGCTGCAGCTGTTTTTGCACGAGACGCAAATATATCCAGGATGAGCCCACTTCTGTCTAATACTTTTACTTTTGTGGCCTTTTCAATATTTCTGATTTGTGTAGCACTAAGCTCATCATCGAAAATTAGTATATCTGCGTTTTTTTCAGCAACCTGCTGTTTTAACTGGTGCAGTTTCCCTTTTCCTATATACGTACTGGGATCGGGATGAGGCCTGTTTTGAAGTTCTTTATCTACCGTGGTAGCACCCGCTGTTTCACTAAGCATGCTCAACTCGTTCAGATATTCTTCTGCAAGCCAGCGTGGTGTTCCGGGGCCAAAAAGCCCGACCAGGAGTGCTCTCTCTTTTTCAAGTGTTGGTTTTCTGTAGTCTTCTAACAAATTATTTGTGGGTAATGAATTAAAAAAAGTTATTCAAATGCCTTGAAGTCAAATGATGTATCCACAACAGGGGTCATTGTTTTACCGATCTTCAAATCTATTACTTTATTAAATTTGTCTGTTTTATTGTCTGGTACAAAAAGCTCAAGGCGAATGATTTTCTTATCACGGGCATGTCCGGGCACATTCTGATATATAAACACAAATTCTGATCCTTTCGATGCAGGTTTTTCGACATAATCGTTGATTTGGTGCCAGGCAATCGTCTGTGAGGGGTCGTTGATGTTTTTTACAATTCCGTGATCCGTAATGTATGATTTTGAAGTAAAATAGCTCGATATAAACCAACAAAAGCCCATCCAGCTGTAGCTGGCCATAATATTAAAGAACTGGTTGATCTCAAGAGCAACTACGATCGACATTATGATTAATGAAAAGCCAAGAAAAAGAGTTGAAAACAGAGGATACCCATTCAACTTACCCGATTTCCAGCTAATCCGTATGTTTCTTAACCGAAACGCATTCGCTACCGTGTAGACTGCAAGAAATGTAGAACCCAGCGTAAAGATCGCCAGTGTTAATACAAAGATGCTATGAATATCCGTTGTTAAATTCATTCAATTATTTCTGCTTTGTAATGGCGTGATACTAACGATTCTGCTATTAATAACGTAAATGCCAATAAAATAAACCAATACCAAATTTCTCTGCCAAAAGTGGCGTTTTGAAGCTCTGTTTCGTTACCGGACCCTGACAAATCCACATCCAGCACATTTGAATTTTCGAATGTGCTTTCAATAAGAGCACTAAATTCTGAAGATGATAACGTTTGTGGGGCCGATTCCATTGCGTTTTGATTTACCCCAATCACCGTATTTTTCAAACCATTCTCTATCATCAACCAACCGGGAGTCCACTCGGTTCCACTATATGAAAGAACCGGGCCCTGAAATGTTCTGCTAACTCTTGGGATAATTTCTTCTCCACCTTTAACTAAGCGAACGCTTTGTGTTTCACCGGCAAACGCAGCAGAGAACTCTTGGCCTAATGTATGCGTCATCAATTCGGCACCCGAGCCCTGCATCAGGTAATTAATCATGCGATAGAAAAACGGTGCATAGAATGGCTTAACGGGAAAGTTTGACCACCCCGGATCTCCACCAATCGCCGAGTAAACCATTTTGCCGGTACCAAGCCTCGACTCTACAAACATGGGGCTTCCAAGCCGGTTTTGAAGAACTGCAATTTCATTTGAGCCCATTTCTATCTGAAAGTAGTAAAAGAGTTCGGGGCTGTTCAGACGAATTTCTTCATTTTCATTTGTCTCAAATACAGCATCCAGCATCGGGTGACCGTCGTTGGGTTCATCTATTCTGTCTATCGGATCAAAAGACCCATAACTGCCAATTACATCCGTATAGCTTCCGGTCCCGGCAAAGCTCAGAAACCGATTATAACTATTGATACTACCTTCGGCCGCAGGGAGGAACAGTAAACCTGCTCCTGTCTGAACATGGTCTATGAGTGGTTGGGTGATATAGTCTGGAATTGAGCGTAAACCATCCAAAATAATCGCGTCATATTCATCAAATTCTGAAACCGAAACATCGTCTATTTCAATAAAATCGGCCTGAAACACATCTTGAGATTGCGAAGCAGCATTTAAGAGCGGTTGTAAATATGATTGAAACCCCGACCCCGATCGGTTCTCATGAATCACGAGAACCTGCTTGTTTTCCGGCTGCCGGATTGCCGCGTAATAGGTATTGTCAAAAGTCTGGCCATCCCCTTCAAGGGTGAGCTCCACAGGAATTGCATCCTCACCGGTATCGGGTACGGACAGAACTTCTTCAAACGTACCTCCTGCGCTCAGACCGATACTTTGCTGGGTAATTAACTCGCCGCTAATGCTCATTGACAAAAAAGCATTAGTAACTGACTGTTCAGAAAGATTTTCTACCGTAATACGCAATTGCCGGTCGCCGTCGATCTCTGCTGGATTATTTTCTAGCTGAACGTTTGAAAATGAAAGATTTGGCACTCGAGCTGTTCCCAACATGATCGCCTGAACATATATGTCGGAATTTTCAATATCTAAGTTATTTCGCAGCTGTTCGAGCTGAGAGGACTGTCCGTCGGTAATCAAATAGAGAACTTTGTTGGGTTCGTCTGCATCCATCAGAGCTTGAGTTTCAGCACGAACCCGTTCGGCCAGGTAATTACCCGCATTTACAGAAACTATTTCACCAATACGTCGATTTGCCGCAGGTGGAGAGAGTAATGGAGTGTTCAGTGCTTCCCCATTTGTAATATTTACAGAGAATCTGGTTTCACCCTCTGCCATGTCCACAATATTTTCAGCAAGCTCTTTCGCCTGTTCAATAAAAGGTCCATTTTGGTTGATGCGATCCATGCTTGGACTATTGTCTATAAGAATGGAAATCGCTTTGGGCTGGGATTGATCAGACCACCCAACATTCGGAGGTAAAAATGGTCGGGAAGCTGCCATCACAAGCATAATAATTGCAAGTGCCCGGATGGCCAGAAGAAGCCATCGCTTAATTTTGATTTTCTTAAGAGCCGTGCTTTTTAAAGCCTCAAAGAAAGCAAGCGTGGAAAAAGAGATCTTTCTTGGTTTCCTGATGTTCAGCAAATAAATTAACAGCGGGATTCCCACCGAAAGCAGCGCAAAAAGAAACAGGGGATTTAAAAAGCTCATTAATCGAAAAGTTTTTACCTTAGCACACTAGCTATACGAAACATTCCATATCGTATGTGGTTAAGCTATGGTTATAACCGAATTGTAACAAACATATTATTTGTAATTCATTGTCACTGTATCAAAAAGCTTTTCGTTTTTTAATTCCCTGCCTAACCGTTTTTTTATTCGCAGGTTGTTCATCACCGGCTGTCGAATCGTGGGAACAGATGGTTCCTGAAAAAACACTGGCAATCATTCCTGTTGAACCGGGAATGGATATCCGCAATCTGCTTACTGAACCTTACATTCCACTTCTCGATGACATTACACCATCGGCCATGCAGCTTACTTCATCGCTGATTCCTGACGAGTCTTCGGCAACCTTTTCTTTATACGCCATGCTGCTTTATCCCGACACCTCCACCGACTGGCAGCCCGTTTGGATAGGTCAAACATCGAGCGGTACCATAGAAAGCCTTCAAAACCAATACACTAGAAAATATCAGCAGAATAATTATCGATTCCAGGGACAAACCGTCAGGAAAGCATTTATTTCTGACAGGATCCTGTTTTTTGTAGAGATTGATGATTTTACCATCATTTCCGAATCGAGCCTGGCCATTGAAGATATTATTCGCACGGTAAATGGTAACCAACCTGCGCTTTCCATACCACCAACCAGTGATTTTCAGAATATTATCATCAATACACCCCAACTCTCGGTATTTGCACGGCACAATTCAGCTATTACAAACCGCCCGCTGCTGCAGGATATTTTTAAGGGCGCCGGCCCCATGAGTATGAACTTTTTGTCCGGCACAGAAGATCGAGAGTGGGAATTTTCAGGTAGTTCAAATGTAGGCGATCCATATTCAGATTTTCTGCGGCTGTTACGATCAGACCCGGCTCCTTTTCAGCTTCACAGATATATACCCGTAAACGTTGCCGCTTTTGGGCTTTTCAGAGATCAGCCAGGCAGATTTATGCCAGACTCGGTATCATCCGTTTCCCCAGCAGATGACTATCTGAAAGAAAACGAGTCCGCCATTTTATCGATAAAAAATTCACTTGGAAGTGAAATTGCCATTGCGCTGTTTTCCGAATCGGGACCTGCGAGTGAAAGTGAATATCTCTATCTGCGAGAGATCAACAACGCAGAATCTTTGCGGAATCTTCTTGCAAATATGGCAAATAACGATCTCGCCATAAGCGACGAACAGACCTATTTCGTAAACAGCACTGTAATGGGGAAACTGATGGGATCGCACTTATACCCCGATAGTGATTTTTACATCGTTATATATGACAACGTAGCGGCGTTTGCCACAAGAAAAGGGCTGGTTGAAAGCGTGGGCAGTGACGCAGAGCGTCGAAGAGTCATGTTTTATGATGATGATTATCGAAACATCATGCAGTCTTTTGAATCACCGCTAAGTGCCTTTTTCTATGCTGACGCAAATCAACTAGGTACCTACGTCCAGCCATGGCTCTACCCGCAACATTATGCGACTCCAATCCTCAATCAATTCGATCAAATGGTTGTGGCAACCAGATTCAATACGTCTGCATCTACTCTTGAATTCTTGGTAAAGAATTTTGAGCGCGACGAAACAGAAGAGCCCTACAGAGAACAGTGGGTATATCCGCTCAATGATGCAGAATTAACCGGGAAACCGGTGTTTGCCAACATAACGGGTAGTGAACGTCAGGAAATCATTTTCTCCACAAACAGTGGTTCTGTATTCGCAATTGCCGCTGATGGCACCACGATTTTGCAAACTTCAACAAGCACGGATATCCCATCCGGACCACCTGTTGTGTATGACTGGTACGGGAATAATCAACCTGTGATAATGCAGGCAGCATCGAATAAAATTTATGCCTGGAATAAAAGCGGAGATATGCTACCGAATTTCCCCATAGAGCTTGATGAAGAGATTACCACACCGTTAACCGTTCAGGATGTTTTAGCAAATGGTGTGCCCGAAATCGTTGTAGCAACGGCAAACCGAAATCTCCATCTTCTCAACACCCGCGGGCTACCCGTTACAGGATGGCCTCAGAGCACGAACTCCATTATCAATTCACAGCCGCTGATAGCCGATTTTGATGGGGAAAAATCGATATTCGCATTTTCGGAGAACACTCTTCATTCGTGGTCACTAACCGGACAGCGAAGAGATGGTTTTCCCGTATTTTTACCATCTCAGATTAATGGGAGCCCCACATTGGCGGGTTCACACCTGCTGGGTGCCGGGCTGGATGGCGATCTTTATGCCATTGGCAGCAGTGCTCTCTATACCGACACGCTATCAACCAATATCACTTCCGACTCTTTGATAGTAGAAAGTATCCAGGTATCCAATTCGGGGCTGTCTGGCACTCCCACATTCAGAAGCGATCTGATGATTCGCAGTGAAGCAGGGCTTGAAAGAGAAGACGTAATTCTGTTGCAGTCTGGCAATGGGTCTGTATTTATGTATACACTATCTGGAGAACTTCTTTTAACACAAAACATGGGGCAGCCCGCGTCATCCAACAGCACCCCGTTTTTTGCCGATATCAACTCTGATGACAGGCTGGATATTGTGGCGACAGCAAGTTTTGGAAGAATTTACGCATGGGATGTCTTAAGCGGGGAGCGGCATCTCGAGCTTCCAACCGCGGCGATGAACTACCCTGCAGTTTACGACTTTGATGAAAATGGATTTGCTGAAGTTATAACCCAAACGCGTGAGGGCCTTCAAAGCTGGACGATCTTCTTTACCCGAAGAGAGTCGTCGCAACCGGCAGAATAAACTCTGGTATTTGATTTATACCAAGTTAAAGAATATCTGCCAGCGCTTCTTCCAGGTCTTCAAAAGTAAACGAAAAGCCCGAAACCTGGAGCACTTTAGGCTGCGCTCTTAAACTGCTGAGCACGGGTTTTGCGGCTTCCCCCAAAGCGATATTGAGCATAAATTCTGGAACTCTGAAAAATGAGGGTCTGTTGAGCACTTTTCCCATTTTTTGGGCCAGTGTGTTCATTGTTTCAGGTTCAGGTGAGCATGCATTATAGGGCCCGCTTATAGAATCGTTCCGAATTGGAAAAAGCAATGCATTGCACAAATCTGACATATGGATCCATGGAATATACTGCTCACCACTGCCGATAGGTCCACCAACGCCAAACTTAAATGGAAGCACCATTTTTTCAATCATCCCTCCGTTATCTTCGAGCACGATTCCAATTCTGGGATTGGCAACGCGAATTCCAAGTGCTTCTGCTTTTTTCGACTCATCTTCCCAGTCTTTGCAGACTTTTGCCAAAAAATCTTGCCCTGCCGGTGCGTCTTCATCCAGAATGTTACTGCCACTGTCTCCATAAATGCCAACGGCGGATGCAGAGATGAAAAGGCCCGGTTTATTCTCGGCGCTTTTCATCGCATCAACCAGCTTTTTTGTTGATTCAATTCTGCTGTTATAAATCCGCTGTTTTACCTCATCTGTCCATCTCTGGCCAAACAGATTTTCACCAACAAGGTTGATTACCGTATCACACTCATTCATTGCCGACCCCAGATCATCCCATCCGATAAACGAACGATTTTTTGCCTGTTTTTCTGCGTATTTGCCGGGCGAGCGGGTAACGATTGTCACAAAGTGTCCCTCTTTTAGCAACATTTGGGTCAGATACTTCCCAATAAATCCGGTTCCGCCTGTAATAAGTACTTTTTTCATGATGGTATTTTTAAGGATATGAAGTTTATTCTGAGTAATAAACCAATCTTTTAACGAACTGCGTTCTAACCGAAGTTTATCTACACCCCAGAATGAGTAACATAAAAGTATAGAGCATAAATAAATGGCGCCGATAGAATCATAGAGTCAAATCGGTCAAAAAAACCTCCGTGGCCGGGTAATAGTGCAGAAGAATCTTTCACGCCGGCCAGGCGTTTTAAGCTGCTGGCCGTTACATCTCCCAAAGGGCCAAAAACGCTCACAATCAACACCGCTGGGGCGCACACCCAGTAAGGCAGTGGAAAGTCAGCAGCCGCAAAATAAGCGATAGAAAATCCGGCAACGGCACCAATAAAACCGGATAAAAATCCTTCCCATGTCTTTTTAGGGCTTATTTCCGGAGCCATGGGGTGTTTTCCAAAGTTTTTACCGCCAAAATAGGCGAATACGTCGTTCCCCCAAATCATTAGAAAGAACGAAAGTATCAGCCAAAAACCATACTCCCCCATTTCTGGAAAACGAATCTCCGTAATCATTAGAAAGCCCAGTGGCGCGTAAATGCCATTAAAAATCGTGCTGAAAAGAGGTTGATCAGCGATTCCCCGTTTTCTGCCAGATAGGAGAGTAAGTGCTAAACCCAGTAAGAGTACCGGAAGCAGAAAATATAGATTGAGAATGTAACCTGATGCCAGCCAAATCCCGGCTGCAAGGATAACTGACAGCAGTATATAGTCTGAAGATGTTAGCTTGCGAAACATCCTGTGCACTTCCCAAATTGTGATAGCTGTTACAACCGCAAAAAGTATCTTAAAAGGTACTCCACCTATCCAGGTAAGCCACAACAAAATGGATGCCGCTGGTACAGCTATGAGTATGCGCTTGGTTAGTTCATTCACGTTGGGGATTGTTTTTATGATTCATCATCATTCTCTTCATCAATTTCATTCTCTTGGAAATCTCTGATAGCTTTTTTTGCCTGCTTTTCAAACTCTGTGGGTACATACAGGTATACCATCGACATCTCACCAATAGTCATAGTCAGCGAGGAATCTTTTTTTGAAAGAATTGCTGATGGTATATCTTCGTTCTCAAGATAATTTTTTACAAGCTGAACCTCATATTCGGTTCCTCGCTCCAAAATACATACCCAGTTCTCAAACTTATTGGGTTCCGAACCTTTAATCATACCATCTCCGTTGTTTGCTCTGCCTGCTGAAACATCCGATAAATAACTGCTCCGGTTAACATAATACTTAGTATCAGCACCCATATTGGAGGCAGGCTTTCTGCATTGATATCACTGAAAAGTAGTTCGGGGAAGTTTACGCCCAATACCACGGCTGAACCATTATTAATAAAGTGTGCAAGCACTGCCGGCCAAATTGAACCGCTAAGCCACGTCATTAAACCCAAGATAATTCCAAGTGTAGCTAGCGGTAGGATATTCCCAAGCTGAAGATGAAACATACCAAAAATAATACCTGATACAATGACACCTGCAACAATACCCCAGCTTTTTTCGAAAGCACGTAAAATGTACCCTCGAAACAAGACCTCTTCGCACAACGATGGCACCACTGCTATGTGAAAAAGTCCAAAAAGAAGAACACCCTCAGAAGTCAGAAAATCTTCGATCATCTCATGCTGAGACATCTGCATTTCTGAAAAAACTTCAGGTATTGGCAAGAGTGAATTCAGATAGCCCAGATAAATGATTAAAGGCTGTATAACAACTACCAAAACTGCGCCATACCCCAGGTGCCTGGGTGTATTTGGTGTCCAGTTGAGCCGCAAGAAACCTCTCATCGATTCTTTAACGACATGGGCCCTTGCAATCAAAAAGGTAGCCAAACCTATAAACAATATTTGGCCAATGCTATTTCCAATAAAAAGAAGGTCCGTACGTCTTGTCAGCGTATCCAACAGCTCATCAGTGGTAGAGATTTCTCCGCTGATGAGCAGAAACAGAGCCAGGGCCACACCAGCCACAACCTGAAATAAAATTAATGCTGCAAAGAGCCACAGCAGTGCCATGGCCCAATGTGCAAAACCGTTTCTGTCGACCCAGCTCGTTTTGGAATAGATATTTCTTTGCTGTACGTCCTTCTCTTCCATTTAGAACTTTTCTTCCGGTTTTTCTGCAAAAATCTTAACGCCAATAAGCGCCGTAATCAGATTTATGAGCCCGGTTATAGGAATACCCATAAATAACTGACGTAGTGAAGATTGCTGAAAACCCTCAGCATAAGCATCAATCATGCCATCTTTCTGGGCTGATGGAAGCTCCATCTCTTCGATATTCGCAATCAGTGAGCTCAGAATTTTTTCAGTATACTCTGGATCAAACAGAAGTATCCAAAGTTCACTAAAAACCACGCTGAGTACGGCTATAATAGCTCCTGTTAAAAAACCCAGGACTGCGCCCTGACCAAGTTTTAATTTGGGCGATACTTCTTTTGTAAAGTGCCAGACCGCAAGCAGACCTGCCAGCGCAGAAACAAGGCAAATTACGCCGCTGCTAATCATAAATGGGGAAACGAAAGATCCTGTTGGTTCAGAGTTTATTTGCTGATATCCAAAAAACAGACCTGTTGCAAAACTAATTAGGCTAAATATCACCCCAACAATTCCGGCAGAAGGCAAATAGTCTCCAAATCCGAATGAGGGGGCTTCCTGTGTTTGTATTTCATCTTCCATGGCTTATCTACGTTTGGTTGTCGTTATGAAAAAAGTCGCTGAGTGAAAGTGAAACCGCAACTCCCAAAAAACTACCGAGCAGAACACGCGAAATATTTGTGTTTTCCCAGTACCCCAGCATGTTTCCTGAATAATCGAGGATTTGAAGCATCACTGCAAATAAAAGAACCACTAAACCCATTTTATTTTTAAAGTTAATCGCAGTGAGTAGTGGTATTGCAATCCATCCAATTAAAATGCCTGTAAAAATCCCAAAACATCGACTATTTACAGCCATTGGCGTGCCAAAAACCGAAAGCGATCTTGTTGGATCCTGATGACAAACCGACTGAAAAAGTACACCCGTCCAGTGATTAATACTTTGCTCTGCCCCCCAAATCCCGCCTCCAAGTGATAGGAACACCAATCCGAAAAGAGCAAAAAGCAGAAAATAGTAAAGTTTGCGGTTGGCCATACCCGTTACTGACCTTCAAAAAGGGTTAAAATATATTCCGGTGCCCGACAAGGTTTACGGGTTTTGATATTTGTAAAACATAGAATGACCTGTCCGGTAACGTGAATTTTCGTTTCACTTCCACTTACTGTCGTAACCCGATAATAAGTATCCAGTTTAACAAGTGGTGTATCAAATATCATCACCTCAATATTCATCTGCTCATCATAGTGAATCGGACTTTTATATGATGTTTGAGCGAAAATAACCGGAAGCATAACTCCATCTTTCTCCATGTCGGAATATGCAATTCCTGCAGACCGCAACATCTCGGTTCTTGCAACCTCAAAATAACTGAGGTAATTTCCGTAATAAACGTATCCCATTTTGTCAGTTTCGCTATAACGGCTTCTTAACGTAAGGGTGTACGTAAATACAGGCGACCCGGCGGGAATATTAACCATCGTCTATTTTACCGCTTTTGAAGAGACCTCATCCCAGTCTCCCATCGATGTATATTTTTCAATTCGTTGTTCAATTATCGCATCGGGTTTCATTTTTTTGAGCCGCTTCAAACTCTCCATGATCTGTTTTTTTACCGCTTCTGCCGACTTCTTAAAGTCGCGATGAGCCCCGCCCAGAGGCTCTTTTATTACTCCGTCAATAATTTCCATTGAAAGCAGGTCTTTAGCCGTGAGTTTCAGCGCAGATGCTGCCTGCTCTTTATACTCCCACGTTTTCCATAAAATGGATGAACAGGATTCCGGTGCAATCACAGAGTACCAGGTGTTCTCCATCATATAGAGTTCATTCCCCATTCCAATGCCAATTGCGCCGCCACTGGCGCCTTCACCAATTACAATTGTGATGATGGGTACTTCGAGGACCGCCATCATCTGAAGGTTTTTTGCAATTGCCTCCGCCTGTCCTCTTTCCTCTGCTTCAAGACCGGGGTAAGCGCCGGGAGTATCCAGTAGAGTAACGACCGGGATTCCAAACTTTTCGGCTAGTTTCATGAGCCGATATGCTTTTCTATATCCTTCCGGGTTTGCCATACCAAAATTTCGGTACTGCCTTGCTTTGGTATCCCTTCCTTTTTGCTGGCCAATAAGCATCACAGACTGTCCATCAATTGTTGCAAACCCTCCGACCATCGCTTTGTCGTCGGCATGGTATCGGTCTCCGTGCAGCTCTACAAAGTCGTCAGTCATCAAATCAATATAATCTAATGTATAAGGGCGTTCAGGATGGCGGGCAAGCTGTACTCTCTGCCACCTGGTAAGATTTTGAAATATCGATTCCCGAAGCTGGTCAGCCTTCTTTTTTAAGCGGTCTATCTCAGGTTTTAATACCTCATCATCGATAGATATATCGTGCAGTTCCTGAATCTTTTTTTCTAATTCCTCTATCGGCTGTTCAAAATCAAGATATTGCATAAAAATAAAATTTGTTCATTTTCAACGTTACTAAATAACTGTATATCTGGTAGAGGCACAACTTTTTTTATTTGGCTTTCCCATTCAAAAAGCCGCTGCCAAGATTTTTAAGTCTCCTTAATTTCCATTTTTTCAGCAAAATAAGCGCAGAAATCTCTCATATCGCCACTTATCCGCTCGTCATTGATCGATTTTTCGAGTGTATCTGCCATCGTTACGAGTGTTTGATGAAAAAAGATCTTCATTTCGTCAACGGTCATATCTCGTGTCCAGAGATCGAGCCGCAGGGTATCTTTGTTATCATGGTCCCAAAGTGCCAAAATCATTGCGCGACATTCAGCTTCGTCATATCCCTGGAGATCGGTTGCCCCCCAATGGATTTTATCGGGCACGTTTTTATCATCTAGTTCTACTTCAATATTAATTTTTTTCGATTGATTAGCCATAATCCACAATATCAGGTTTACAGTTTCTGCGTAGTTTTTCTAGTACCCCGGCAAAATCTTCAGGCAGAGAAGAATCAAACTCCACAAATTCACCGGTATCCGGATGTTCAAAACCTAATGTTTTCGCATGAAGTGCCTGTCTAGGCAGCGCGGCAAACATGTTATTAAACATCGTTTTTCTGGTGCCTGTATTGGGGCCATACCGAACAGAATCCCCACCATATGTTCGGTCTCCAAAAACGTAGTACCCATTATGCTGCATGTGAACGCGTATCTGATGAGTTCGGCCGGTCTCGAGCTGTATTTCGAGCAGGGCCAAATGGTCGAATAACTCAAGACGTTTAAAATGTGTAACTGCAGGTTTACCTCCGTCTTTCAAAATCGTCATGATTTTCCGATCGCGGGGCGAACGACCCAGGTTCCCTTCTATCGTTCCTTCTTCGGGCGGGCTTCCCCACACAATGGCCCAATATGTTCTTTCAGCATCCTTTTTGGCAAATTGCTTTGCTAATTTCTGATGTGCTTCATCTGTTTTGGCAACAACGAGCAAACCGCTGGTATCTTTATCAAGCCGATGAACAATACCCGGACGCAAAGTTTCCTTTTCTGCACTCGACAGATTTTTTCCGGTGTGATGGAGGAGTCCGTTCACCAGCGTACCCGACCAGTTTCCAAATGCAGGATGAACCACCATATCTGCTGTTTTATTTACCACAAGCAGAGAATCGTCTTCATAGACAATATCCAGCTCCATCTCTTCAGGTTTGGCAACGGGTGGGGGTGGTTTTGGGAGAGTAATTTCAATCACGTCACCGGGCTGCATAATGTACGACGCTTTTTCTGCTTTCCTGTTTACAAGTACATGACCTTCTTTAATGGCCTTCTGCACTTTATTACGGGATGCATTTTGGATAAACGAAGTGATATATACGTCGAGACGTACATCCGTGTGCTGTCCTTCCGGCACTTCGAGCACATACTCTGTTTGTTGGGTTTTTTCTTTACCTATAATCATAGCCTTAAAATATAAACGTTCTGCACCCTTTATGCGAAATTCAGATTTTTTAAAAAAAATGAACTTTTTTTGTAAGGGATTTGGAAAATCGGGTTCATACTAATGACTATTCATTAAGGCAGTTTCGAGAGCCTTGTGAACGGTCGAGAGAAGTACAAGAAATCAAGAGCAGTGAAGCCGCAGATGAAATTATATCATCTGCGGTTTTTTTTGATTTAAAAAATACACACCAGTCTGAATATAGAGAGTTTTTCCAGGCAGTATGGGCACAATCGGTTTACTAACCCAGGGATTGCTCCAGGTCTTCAATTAGATCATCGGGATGCTCAAGCCCAACACTCATCCTGATCATCGTATCCGGTGAGACAGACCCTTCTCCCTCACTACTTTGCCGGTGCTCCCAGGTACTCTCTACACCTCCCAGACTTGTGGCCCGCTTAATAAGCTTTGAGCCGCCCACTATCTGAACGGCTTCCGTTGCATCTTTTCCCGCCAAAAAAGAGATCATGCCACCAAATCCATTCATCTGCTTTTTGGCGATTTCGTGGCCCGGGTGACTTTGCAGCCCGGGATAAAAAACAGCTTCTACTTTTTTGTGATCCGCTAAATACTCTGCCACGATTCGTGCGTGTTCATTGTGCCCGCGCATGCGGTATGACAGAGTACGTGTACTTCGGCTAAGCATCCAGCAGTCTTGTGCAGATGGAACGGCGCCCCCCATTTTTTGAACCATCTTTATTCTCTCAAAAAAATCATCTTCTGCTGCTGTTACCACAGCACCGCCCAGGATATCACTATGGCCACCAAAATATTTCGATGTTGAGTGCACTACAATATCGGCACCCAAATCAAGCGGAAGCTGATTTACCGGCGTTGGCCAGGTATTATCAACGACGGACTTTACTTTATTAGACCTGGCAAATTCAGAAACAGTTCTGATATCCGTGATTCTCATCAAAGGGTTGGAAGGCGTTTCAATCCAAATCAATTTTGTGTTTTTGTTGAAATGACGTTCAATCTCATCCATCGACGTCATGTCTATAAAAGAAGAATTGAGTCCCCACCGGTTCATGATATTCTTAATCATTTTCCGGTTCCCTGCATAGATATCTTCAGGAACAATGATGTGGTCTCCGGGATCAAGCGCCTGTAATACAGCCGTCGCTGCCGCAATTCCCGATGAGAAAGCCGCAGCAGCCACACCATTCTCTAGTGAAGCAATGACCGCTTCGAACTGTAGCCTGTTTGGGTTTCCAAGCCGGGTATAGTGCAGGTCGTCTTCGTTGCGTCCTTCTACATCAATTTCAAAAATCGTGCTTGGCGATATAGGCGGGACAATGGATGATGATGGATTTCCAATATCAAGTCCTGTGTGAATCGCTCTGGTCTCAAACTTCATGTCAGGGTCTTTCAGATTATTGTTTTCTGTTCACAGAGGATACAAAATAAAACGAAGTTTATGTGTTCGATTCCTCAACGATAATCTCAGGGTCGAGATGAACCTCTGATTTCACCGATCTGGTAATCAGACAAATCTGTTCCGCTTTTTCAAGTAATCGCATTCCCTTTTTTACAGCCGCCTGGTTCCGCACAGTAAGCACAGGTTTAATGAGAACACTGTTCATCTCAAATTTTCCATCAACCTTCTCAAGAACTCCGGAGCTATCCACTTGCAAGTCTATAAATTCGAACTTTGAATATTCAGCAATCGCTTCAAACGATGTAAAAAAACAGCTTCCGATTGATGCAGTAAAGAGGTGTTCGGGTGACCATATGCCGTCTTTCCCACCCGGAAATTGAGGGGGAGTGGCCACAACAATTTTTTCCTGAATTCCAGGAGCCGTCATTTCAGACACCCTGTTTCCGGTACGTGAAAGTTTTACCTGGTATTCGTGTCGATCATCAGAGGTCGGCATGTTCCTCCAGTTTTTGACGGATTACAGCTTCGAGTTGCGGGGCTTGAACAACGCCGGCTTGCTGCCACAGAATATGTCCCTTGTAAAAAAGGATCATATTAGGAATCCCGCGTACATTATAATGGATAGCTACATCAGGGTTTTTTTCTGTATCGATTTTGATGATGTTCAGTGAATCTCCAAACTTCTTTTTCACCTCTTTAAGTATGGGGGGCATCATTTTACACGGTCCACACCAGTCGGCGTAAAAATCAACCAATACCGGTGTATCACCTTTAACCAGGTCGGAGAATGTCTGTTTTTTAGCTTCTGTTTTATCCATAATTATTTTGATTCTAATTCATCTTTTACTTCTTCAAATACAACTTCGCTTTCATCAAATCCAGATGGATTATGGGACCCTTTCGCCGGTGCACACTGCCCCATCAGACAACCTGTGTTTGTAATGGCCTGAAACCCAATAAACAGAGCCAGAACACCTGAAATGGAGGCTCCATATACCAGGTAATTATACCCAAGAATGGCGCTCAAGCCGAGAAGAAGCCACCGCATTGGATGCCAGTTCGAAAATAGTTGATGACTTATTTGTTGAAACATGCAGTCTGATTAATGTTATTTAACTTCTATCCTTTAATGTACGCAGAACCATAAACATCATCAGTAACAATTGTTACACAAGTGTAACACGATTTCTCCCCAGAATGACAACATCCTTCTTCTCGAGTTCTTTTAAAAGTCTGGATACTACTACCCTTGCTGTTCCAAGTTCACGCGCAATTTCTTCGTGGGTAATCTCGAGTTCATTTGAATCGGTAATCTCCGCTTTTCTCTTTAAAAAGCTCAGCAACCGCTCGTCCATTTTTTTAAACGCTACTGCACCAACCACATCAAGCAGTTCATTAAAACGCTTGTGGTAAACCGCAAATATATAATCTGTCCACTCCGGTTTCGATTTCAAAAGCATACCAACCCTGTTCACGGGAATCATCAACACTTTACTGTCGTCTCCCGCAACGGCTTTAATTTTACTTTTCTCATTATGAAACCCGCCCAGGAACGACATTATGCACATATCACCTCTCTTCAAATAGTAAAGTAGAATTTCTTTATCATCTTCCATTTGAGTTACATTTACGGCACCATCAAGCACAATTGGAATATTATAAACCGGGGCGTCCTGCTGCAGAAGAGTCTCTCCCTTTTTCACAACCTTCGTTGTGCCAATCTCCTTCAGCTGGTCCATAAGCCGATCCGACAGCCCGGGTAAATTTTTTTCTAACTCATTTTCCATAACTGTAAATACACAATCAGTTTGTTTTTAGATTGAAAATATTATCTTAGATAATAATAATCTTAATTGGTTTGGGATGACAATGCATCAAAAAGAAAATCAAGATTTTGAAGCACTCAGGAATGAACTACTCTCACACCCTGCGCTGGAAAACAGTCTTAAAGAACGCCTTCGCAATTTTTTTGATACAGAATCGACAGAACATCGTTTAAGTAATCCCGAAACAGTTACAACATTTCAGCTGCCTTCAGAGAGTACGTATAAACTCATTTTTGAAAATAATCCGGTTGGTATACTTCACTTCAACAAGGATGGCATTATCACCGCATGCAATAATAAATTTATTGACATAATGGGGTCGAGCAGGCAAAAACTACTTGGGCTCGATATGACCAAGCTTCCCAATAAAATAGTGGCCGGAGCTGCTAATAAAGCAATCCATGGCCAAAAAGCGCACTACAGTGGCATGTATGAATCTGTCACATCTGGTAAAACAATGCCCTTAAGAGCTACTTTTGAACCCATTTTTAATGATAGCGGTGAAGTACTTGGTGGTGTGGGCCTTATTGAAGACAATACAGAGATTTACGAAACACTGGAAAATCTCCGTGAAAGTGAGCGGAGATATCGAAGTATTTTCCAGAAAAGCAGCTCTGTAATGTTGATCATTGATCCGTCGAATGGTGCGATTTTTGACGCCAATAATTCTGCTACAGATTTTTATGGATGGACAAGAGAGGAACTAAAAGAAAAGACAGTTTACGACATTAACACTCTACCTAAATCAGAGCTCAAACAGGAGCTGAAATCTGCCAGGGAAGGGACAGGGAAAGTTTTCTTTTTCAGGCATAAAAAAGCCAATGGTTCTATCGTAGACGTTGAGGTATTTTGTGGGAATATTGCTATTCATAACTCCGAAATGCTTCACTGCATTGTTCATGATATTTCGGAAAGGAAAAGAGCTATGAACGATATGCGAAAATTCCGGTTGGGAATTGACCGTTCATCCAATGCCATTTTCATTACGGATACAGCAGGAGACATTGAGTATGTAAACCCTGCGTTTGAAAAATTATACGGTTACACAAGTGATGAAGTACTGAACAGTAATCCAAGATTATTGCAGTCGGGCTTTCAAAACAAGAATTATTACGAAAAGTTTTGGAATACTATAAAAGCCGGTGAAATCATGAAGGGCGAAATCGTAAATAAAACGAAGGACGGAAAGCTTTTGGATATCCGTTTCTCAAGCAATCCCATTATCGACGATACCGGAGATATTATTGGTTATATCGCAATCCAGAGCGATATCACCGAACAAAAAGAGATGGAAAAGCAGTTAAGAAATTCTGTTTACGAAAAGGATATTATGCTGGCTGAAATTCATCACCGGGTAAAAAATAATCTTGCCATGATTTCAGCGATTTTGATGCTGCAGTCGGAAAAAACGGATAATTCAACGCTACAGGAAGAACTGCTCGACAGCACCAACCGTATTAAAGCGATTGCAAATATTCACGAGCATCTTTACGAGTCTACTAATTTCTCCCGTGTTGATTTTGCCAAAAACATCAAGTCACTTATTCAGAGTATTATTGAATCTCAGGCCTTCAAAAAGAAAATATCTGTTAAAAATACAGGAGAAATCTGCTTCTTGAATATAAACCAGAGTATCTACTGCTCAATTATTATCAATGAAGTGGTTACAAATATTTTGAATCACGCTTTTAAAAACCGCCCAAAAGGATCGATAGAGATAAATCTTCAGGAGGAAAATGGATTTATAACGATCTGTATTTATGATGACGGTCATCCTCTCCCCGATTCCTTTCCCGATGAATATACATCGGGATTGGGAATTGAGCTTATCCATATTCTTGCAAGACAACTTGAAGGAACATTTAGCTTTCGGTCAGAAAATGGTACATCAACGTTTGAGCTCACGTTTAAAAAAGCGGATCTCTATCGAGACTCTTTTAAGTAGTGTGCCAAGTCTTACAAATCTGCCTAGAAAACGTAAATTCAGCCTTAAATCAGATTAGTATAAACGCATTTAAGGCCTGAAGTCGGGATCTGCTTGTGGTTTATTTTTCAGCACCTCTTCAATTTTGCCCATCAATTCGTCATCGAGCAGACCCATTTTTTCAATCGCCTTCATGTTTTGACGCACCTGTGAAGGTTTAGATGCTCCGGTGATCACCGTACTTACATTGGGGTTCTTCAGGCACCAGAGAAGCGCCAGCTCGGCCATGCTCATATTCTTATCATCAATGAGTTCGGCTATCTTCTTTACCTTTTCCAGCTTCTCTCTACCCTCGTCCGTTTCCAGTAATTTCTCGCGCAGCCAGTCGTATTTTTCAAGCGCCAGCCGGCTATCTTCCGGAACGCCATCATTATATTTCCCAGTCAATAACCCACTTGCCAGCGGACTCCAAATCGTTGTTCCAAGACCAATTTCGTCGTAAAGCTTTGCGTATTCTTTCTCTACTTTTTCCCTTGTAAACATATTGTATTGCGGTTGTTCCATCAATGGGGGACGCAAATGCTCACGTCTCGCAATTCTATACGCTTCCATGATCTGCTCGGATGACCATTCACTGGTTCCCCAGTAAAAAGCTTTTCCCTGGCTTATTACCTGATTCATTGCCCACACTGTTTCCTCTATAGGTGTGTGTACGTCCGGTCTGTGGCAGAAAATGAGATCTACATAGCTGGTCTGCATTCGCTCAAGAGCAGCATCAGTTCCCTCAATAATATGTTTATAGGAAAGTCCGGCGTTATTCGGGCCGTCACCACCCCAGAAAATTTTGGTTGACAAAACAAGATCAGACCGTTTCCAGCCCTCTCTTTTAATGATGTTTCCCATCATCGTTTCCGACTGTCCACCCGCGTATGCCTCCGCATTATCAAAGAAATTCACGCCGGCATTATGGGCTTCAATCATACATTCTGCAGCCCTATCCTCATCAACCTGATCCCCAAATGTAACCCAAGATCCAAATGAGAGGGCAGAAACCTTAAGCCCTGATTTTCCTAAAAAACGATATTCCATAACGTCTCCTGTTTTAGTTGTAAATTCATTTACATTTAAAACAAGCTACAATTTTTGTTCGTTCTTAAGAAAAGAGTTAACCGTCGATCTTTCTATTTAATCGATTTACAAATCTTCGTGCATCCCTACTGCGAAAATCTTCCATCACATAAACATCGTCTACTTCCAGTTCGCCAAAAATCTCCTCATTTTGGTGATCAACAATCACGAGTCTACCACTGTCATACTCGGCACTGGCTATCTCACTTACAGGAATAAAGAGGCCTCTGTCCAGAAGGTCGGTAACGCCACTGCTAATCGCCGTTTTCAAGGATTTCACGAAGTCGTACTCCTCGTCGCCTTCCATAATATCTGATTCCAGATTCTCAAAAAAGAGGTCGGAAAACTGGATGATTATAAAATCACCATCAATTCCCAAGTCAACAGTCCCCATTTGGGTTGTCATGGAATATTCAACCTCGCTATGCGAAAAACGGTCGTTAAACTCGGCTTCTATTTCGCTATCATTAAAGTACATCCAGTTATTTTGAGCCGAGGTGATACCGGGAGTTGCCATTAACATAATCAGTACCATTGCCATGCCCGAACCCAGCATATTCATTATTCTTTTTGAACGAGTCATCATACGTATTCTTCATTAATTTTCGATTTGAGACAAGCTTTCGTACGTCGTTCCCATTTTGATGTTACGTTAACCGAAAATTGTTACCTTTTTATCGTTCATTCTCTTTTTAAATTCAACACTTCGTTCATGAAATACCCATCCGTACTTCTGCTCTTTTTTTCGCTTTTTCTGTTTGATGTAGCCGTTCTGCAGTCTCAATCTCTGTATTATCCACCGGCCAACGATTGGGAAGAGGTTTCTCCGGAAAACGTGGGTCTTGATGCCAGCCAAATTGATAAAGCCGTTCAGTTTGCTTTGGAAAACGAAAATAGCGTGGAACGAGATTTAAAAATTGCCATCCTGAAAGGGTTTTCTCACGAACCCTACCATCAGCTTGCAGGCCCTGTAAGAGAACGCGGAGGCCCGGCCGGCCTGATTATCAAAGATGGCTACATTGCCGCAAAATGGGGTGACATTGATCGTGCAGATATGACTTTTTCAGTTACCAAAAGCTACCTCTCAACCGTAGCCGGTCTTGCCTGGGACGATGGATTAATCCGAAGCACGCAAGATCCTGTACACGAATATGTTTGGGATCGGACCTTCGACGGCGAACACAATCAAAAAATAACCTGGCACCATCTGCTTCAACAAACTTCCGACTGGTATGGAACTCTTTTTGGTATGGAAGACTGGTCTGATCGTCCACCCAGAGAAGGCGGTATAGACGACTGGCGGTTCAGAGAACTTCATGCACCTGGTACCCACTATAAATACAACGATGTGAGGGTAAACCTGCTGGCATATTCGCTTTTGCAGGTATTTCGTGAACCACTCCCGCAGGTACTTAAAAAAAGGGTTATGGACCCGATAGGAGCTTCCACAACATGGCGCTGGTTCGGTTATGAAAACTCTTTTGTGATGGTTGACGGCATAAACGTACAATCGGTAAGCGGTGGAGGACACAATGGAGGAGGAATTTTCATCAATTCGACCGATCATGCCCGGTTCGGTCTGCTGTTTGCAAGAAATGGCAAGTGGAGTGGTGAACAAATCCTGTCTGAGGATTGGATTTCAAAATCAATTGTACCTTCAGATGTGAATCCCGACTATGGTTACCTCTGGTGGCTCCTGAACGAGGATAGCGAGTGGGAAAACGTTCCCGACCATGTTTTCTACGCTGCAGGATTTGGAGGGAACTTTATAGTTGTAGACCAGCAAAATGATCTTGTTGTTGTGCTTCGATGGATTGATTCATCAAAGCTGAGAGAAATGATGAGCATGATTTACGAATCATTGGAATAATTTTTTTATTCATCATCTTTTGAAACCTTTTTGGCACCTTACGTACGATTGAAATATAAACGTACAATTCAGACTAAGCCATTATGCAAACTATACTTGGAGCAGGTGGTGCCATTGGAAAAGAGTTGGCTAAGGCGCTGCCATCATACACGGATAGAATCAGGCTTGTGAGCCGACACCGCCTGAACACAAATAGAAATGAAGAGTGGCACTGCGCAGACCTCACAGATCCTTCTTCCACAATGGAGGCCGTGAAAGGTTCAGAAGTAGCTTATCTTACAGCAGGCCTGCCGTACGATACCACAGTATGGCAACAAACCTGGCCAAAGATTATGCAAAACGTCATCAACGCGTGTACGTTTCACGGTTCAAAACTCGTGTTTTTCGACAACATTTATATGCTCGATAAAAACTCACTGGCCCCAGCCACAGAGCAGTCTACCATCAATCCCCCATCTCAAAAAGGGGTTGTACGAGCAAAAATTGCAGACGATTTGATGAACGCAGCAGAAAAAGGAGAGATTGTAGCACTGATCGCGCGCTCGGCAGATTTTTACGGCCCCGGAATTACTAACAATACTTCGATTCTAATTGAAACCGTATTTAAACCACTCTATAGCAGAAAAAAAGCGAACCTGTTGGTTAGCGACTCCCATCTCCATTCCTTTACTTATACACCTGATGCCGCGAATGCGACGGCTCTTCTGGGAAACACGACTGATGCATATGGACAGATCTGGCACCTCCCAACGGCCCCCTCCCCCCCGACCGGAAAAGAGTGGGTAAATTTAGTGGCCTCAGAAATGGGTTCAGAACCTCGCTACAGAGTTGTATCTCCCTGGATGGTAAAAGCCATGGGTTTCATGATGCCCATCATGAAAGAGAGTGTAGAGATGCTCTACCAATATGATCGGGACTACATTTTTAACAGCGCAAAATTTGAATCTCATTTCAATATTGAGGCTACGCCGTACAAAGAAGGTATTGAAAAGATTGTAGAGGAAGATTTTCCTCCATATCATGTATAGATGAAATTTCTCTTTTATTTGTGAGAATTGAACAGCGAATTTATATTAGTACCATACCCTGTGTTATCCGGCTACTTAGATAATGACTTAAGCACAGTTCAGAGTTTTTGGCGAGACATTTGTACACTTCCTAATTATAATCACTCTGGACCTTATTTTTTTAACCTGCTCTTCATTTTCGAATCCATTTAAGGATTTCCCCGATATACTTTTTAACCCGTCAATACTATATTTCAGATATTTAGCAGAAAGAATACTGACATACTTTTACATTCTGCAGTCGGCTTGAGAATCTGTTTAGAGCCGGATGTTAGAAAATCACAGTTGAAAGAATAACCGCGATTAAAATTTTCTTTATTTAACATTTTCCGTTGCTGTTTTCGGTGAGCTGCTCAAATGATTTGAAGTAAATTCAGTATACTAATTGACAACGCTTACATTTTTTGAACTTTTTCTACCATAAAATAATGATGATGTTCTCGTTTCCAATCCGTCTCTCCTTTTCAATTATCAGTTTTTCATTCATAACCCTCTTCTTTTTAAGCTGCGGCAGCTCTGAACCCACAAGCATGCCTGAACCTCCGCAGGAAAGTGTTGACCAGAAAATAATGTCGGAGTCGGTAACCGATCCCGATTTTACCCCTTTAACCCAAGAAATACCTGAAAGCGGGGAAGCTATTGATTTAGTACCCGTACCCGGAGGTTCGTTTACCATGATTGATGAGCGGACCGGGAGCCGGCATGAAGTAGCCGTAGATTCTTTCTGGATTGGTAAATATGAAGTTACCTGGGATCAGTACAACCTTTTTGCACAGGGAGATTTAAATGAACTACGCCAAGAATTTTACAAGGTGATGTATGATGTGGACATAGAAATGGATGCGGATGCCTACTCTTCCCCGTCTCTCACAGATGAAGTTCTGCAGATGCTCAGAGAAGCCGATGTTCCCGCAGATGTCATTTCCAAACCATCCCCTGCCTACAGCGATATGACCAGCGGAATGGGTACAGACGGTTTTCCAGCCATCAGTATGACTCACTACGCCGCACACATGTTTACGAGATGGCTGACTATTAAAACGGGTGAATTTTACCGCCTCCCGACCGAGGCCGAATGGGAATACGCATGCAGGGCCGGAAGCAACGACAATTACTCTGCCCCCACTGGCAGTGACCTTGAAAGCCAGGCATGGCACAGGGGCAACAGCGACAGAAAATATCAGCCTGTAGCGAGCAAGGATCCAAACGCTTTAGGCATTTACAACATGTTGGGGAATGTTACCGAATGGACATCTGATCAATTCAAAGAAGATTACATCGCCGAACTGGAGGGTTCTCCAGCCCAAAACCCATGGTTCAAACCTGAGGAACTCTACCCAAGAACCGTACGGGGTGGATCTTGGACTGAACCGGCTGAAGAGGCAAGCTGTTTGCAGCGACGTGGCTCACAGCCAAACTGGAAAATGAATGATCCGCAGCTTCCAAAAAGCCTCTGGTGGCATACCAATGCACCATTTGTTGGTTTCCGGGTCGTTAAGCCGAAAAAACAGCCCGAAAATCTGTCAGAAATGGAAGAATACTGGATCGAAGCCATGCAGGACTATTTTTAAGCTGATGTTTCAAAATCGCTCATAACTAACCAAAAACTATCGGGACCATGAAAAACAACAAACCAAAAAAAGGATTAACAAGAAGAGATTTCATGAAACGCACAACACTGGCCGCAGGAGGAGGATTGCTATTTAGTTCGTTGCCTGTAGGCGCTAGTGCTTATGCAGGTGCCAATGATACGCTGAATGTAGCTGTTGTAGGCTGCGGAGGAAGAGGAACTGGAGCGGCCAACCAGGCGCTGAATGCCGATGAAGGCGTGAAAATTATTGCGCTGGCCGATGCCTTCCGAGACCGGCTGGATGAGTGCTATAATACACTGAATGAACGGTATGGAGAAACCGGACGACTGGACGTGCCTGAAGAACGAAAATTCACCGGTTTTGATGCATATAAAAATGCAATTGAGCTGGCCGACGTTGTAATTCTGGCTACTCCTCCGGGATTCCGCCCATTACATTTTGAAGAGGCTGTAAATCAGGGCAAACACATTTTTATGGAGAAACCGGTAGCTGTTGATGCGGCCGGGGTTCGACGTGTTTTAGCAGCAGGGCGAATTGCAAAACAGAAGAAACTGAACGTGATTGTTGGCCTTCAGCGCCACTATCAACAGAACTATCTTGAAGCGCTTAAACGTGTTCAAAATGGTGCGATGGGCGACATTACAGGTGGCTCGGTTTATTGGAACAGTGCAGGAGTTTGGGTGCGCGAGCGTATGCCCGATATGACGGAAATGGAATACCAAATGAGGAATTGGTACTACTTTAACTGGCTCTGCGGTGATCATATCCTGGAGCAGCACATCCACAATATTGATGTTGCCAACTGGTTTATTGGCGAATACCCCGAAACAGCACAGGGTATGGGAGGTCGTGAAGTTCGGAAAGGAAAAGATCACGGACAGATTTTCGACCATCATTTTGTAGAATTTACCTACCCGGGCGGAGCTGTCATTTCGAGCCAATGCCGTCATCAACCCGATACATTTTCAAGAGTTGAAGAGCATTTGAGGGGTACCTACGGCACGATTGAGCTTGATCAGGGCGGAAAAGCACTGATGAAAGACCGAAATGGCGTGCTGCTTTACGATCATAACAGTATGAATGACCCGAATCCCTATCAGCAAGAACACGATGATCTGTTTGCCGCAATTCGCAATGGTGACGTTATTGACGATACTGAAAACGGAGCCAAAGCAACGCTTTCTGCAATCATGGGCAGAATGGCCACTTATTCGGGACAGGTAATTACGTGGGAACAAGCGATAAATTCGCAGGAAGATCTGGTGCCCGATACACTGGATTGGGATACAGACCCACCTGTACTGCCCGATGAAAACGGGGATTATCCAGTACCGGTTCCGGGTGTATATCAGCCGGTGTAATTGAATGATTGTTATTTTGACCCATAGATGACGGGGATCCGTTTTGCAAAATTTTTGCTGCGGATCTCCTCTCTATCATCGAAAACAGACCTCCATGCTATGAAACGAAAAGATTTTCTAAAGAACTCAGCCCTCACCGGAGCCGCATTAGCAACCGGAAGTTCAGCATTTGCCCAAAAATCCGATATTAGGTTATCTCAAACCGACTTATTACAAACTCACGAATTTAAGCTCAAATACTCTCCTCACTTTGGCATGTTTCGGCACCATGCAGGAAATGACCTGATCGACCAGCTGAAATTCATGGCTGATATCGGGTTCAGAGGATTTGAGGATAACGGTATGAAGGGCAGAACCCCGGAAATGCAGGAGCGGATTGCCCAAACAATGGCTGACCTTGGACTGGAAATGGGCGTTTTTGTAGCACATACTATCCACTGGAGCGAACCCAGCCTCAGCACAGGTAATCCCGAATATTTGGAGCAGTTTTTGAGTGAAATCCGTGAGTCTGTCTCCGTTGCTAAACGGGTAAATGCACGCTGGATGACCGTTGTTCCCGGCCATATTGATTTGCGCCTGGATATGGACTATCAGGAACTGAACGTAATAGATGCACTCAAAAGGGCCGTTGAAATCATCGAGCCCCACAATCTTACAATCGTGCTTGAACCGCTGAATACACTCCGTGATCACCCCGGCATGATTTTAACGAGAACCTCCCAGGCCAATCGGATTTGCAAACACGTAGGGAGTCCATCATGCAAAATTTTGTACGATGCCTACCATCAGGCCATTACCGAGGGAAATATGATTCCCAACATGGAGCAAGCATGGGATGAAATACCGTACATCCAGCTGGGCGATCACCCCGGACGAAATGAACCCTATACGGGTGAAATCAACTATCAAAATATTTTCAAATATCTCTATGATAAAGGGTTCGACGGGATTGTTGGCATGGAACATGGATTATCTGAAAGCGGTAAAGAGGGCGAGCTAAAACTGATTGAGGCCTACGTTAAAGCAGATGACTTTGCTGTGTAATTGCGGGCGTACATCTAAATCGTCTGAACAGAGAAGTGCATCCTGTTACACGCTCATCTAATACTAGATGATGGTAAGTCTCATTTGCTAGTTCATGCTCACTTTTACTTATTTTCATTCTAATTGAATGCTAAATCAAGCCAGCACATCATGAGGAACAGCGACGATATTTCCCGATTAGACAAAATGTACACATCTGCATTTCAGCATAACTGGAACTCGCCACTTTTTACAGATTACGGTGGGGAAACCATAACATATGGAGAGGCAGCAACCCGAATTGAATCGCTGAAAAAAACCATGAAAGAAGCCGGGTTAAAACCTGGTGATAAAATTGCCATTTATGCCCGAAACTCATCCAACTGGGCTACTATTTTCTTCTCCATCGTTGCCTTTAAGGGGGTTGCCACTCCCATTCTGCCTGACTTTACTCCTGAAAACGCTCATCATATTCTTGAGCACTCGGGCGCAAAAGCACTCTTTGTAGCAGACTCGCTCTACAGCAAACTGGATACTAAACGCTTAAAAAAACTAAAGCTTTGTGTTTCATCGGATGATTTTTCAATTATTCAGGGAAAATCAAAGTCGAAATCGGCGACTGCTGTCGCCCAATTGCAAAGTCTTCAAAAAAAGACATTTAAGTTCCCGGAGCGTGATAGTGAGGATCTACTGATACTCTCGTACACTTCCGGATCAATGGGATTTTCAAAAGGAGTGATGATACCGGTGCGCAGTATAGAATCGAACATCACGTATGCACGAGAGCATATGCCCCTGAAAGCCGGCAACCGCATCGTGTCCATACTTCCGATGGCCCATATATTTGGGCTGGCTTTTGAAAATCTGTTTCCTGTGTCTTTAGGCTGTCATATTACCTATTTGACAAGAGTACCCACTCCGCAAATTTTACTAAAAGCCCTTGGTGAAGTTCGTCCACAGCTGATATTACTCGTTCCATTGATTATTGAAAAAATCTACCAAAAACGAATATTGCCGCAGCTTGAAAAGCCCATCCTAAAACTACTGACGTCGATCCCTGGCATCAGCAACCTGGTATATAAAAAAATTAAAGACACCCTTGTTGAAAGTTTTGGGGGCAATTTCCATGAGGTGGTTGTTGGGGGTGCCGCCCTGAGTCCCGAAGTTGAGGATTTCTTTCGGAAGATCGATTTTCCATTCACGATAGGATATGGGATGACCGAATGCGGCCCGCTGATCAGCTACGCCCCGCACGATTCAGCTAAAAAAGGCTCATCAGGTCAGCTTGTTGATCGAATGGAGGTGCGAATTGAGAGTGATGCCCCTCTTTCTGAACCCGGTGAAATCCAGGTGCGTGGCCAGCACGTGATGCTTGAATATTTCAACAATGAGAAGGCCAATAAAAAGGTTTTTACAGATGACGGATGGCTGAAAACCGGTGACCTCGGCATCCTGGATCCCGAAAATTACATTTATATAAAAGGCAGAAAAAAGAATATGCTGCTGGGGCCAAGCGGACAAAACGTCTATCCCGAAGAGCTTGAGTCGCGACTTTCCAATTTCCCATATGTTCAGGAGTGCGTCATATTGCAGCGAAATAATCAGCTTGTAGCAAAGGTGTATCCCGATGCCGAAATGATGAAGCAAACAAAAACCAAGGAAGACGATCTGGATAAGATCGTGGAGCAAACCCGGAGAGATTTCAACAAAGCCGTTGCATCTTATGAGCAGCTGTCGGCGATAGAACTGATGGATCAGGAGTTTGAGAAAACGCCTAAAAAAAATATCAAAAGGTTTCTTTACACATGATCACCGTTTTTCCAGGTTATTTCAGTTCTTATTTTTGATATAATTCGGGTCAATTACTCTCCCCTCCTTGAGAAAGGAGGGGACTTCTTTACCACATTCAATAAGATTACTAATCGAACTCAGGGAAAAAGCCTTCAAAACCAAACCTCTGCGTTACTCCGCGTCCTCCGCGGTTAGCAATGATGGCATTCCTGACGACATAAACTCACTCACAGAATCCCCTTCCCTCACAAACAGGATTGCTTCGGTATCATCAACCTGCTCAATAAATTCGATCCCATCATCAGGCTTCATCAATGAAAGCACTGAAGCATAAGCATCAGCGAGTGTGCCTGAACCGCTAATTACCGTAGCCTGGATCTGCAGCGTACTTCCGAGTCCGGTTTTTGGATTGATAATATGTGAATATCGCACCCCGTCGACCATTGCAAACTGGTACAAATCTCCGGATGTGGCCACAGATTTGTTTGCCATTGCAAGCCGGATTACCTCTGTTCCATCCCGGGTAATCAATTTTGGAACGGCCGTAGTCCAGGTTTCCCGATCAGGCGGAGGGTCACCCAGCGTCACATCCCCACCCGCGTCAATCAGTGCAGAGTGGATGCCGAAGCTGTTGAGCACAATCATCGCTTCATCCGCAGCAAACCCCTTCCCGATTCCTCCCAGGTCCAGCGACATATCTCTCCTCAAAAGCCGGGCTGTCTGCTCCTCGTGATTCAGCACCAGGTGCTCATATCCAACCCTCTCTTTGATCTGCATTTGTTCCGATATCGATGGAAGCACAGGATTCGCGCTTCTCCGAAGTTCTCTCCATGATCTTGTCATTGGGCCAATGGTTACATCAAACAGCCCATCCGTGCGGTATGCCATCCACTGCGCCTCACTGAGAACGTGGTACAGATCCGAACTGAGTTTAACCCACTGCCCGCTACCCGAGGTTTCTGACAATTGGCTTAGCTCACTATCCTCCAGATAGTCACTCATCACCCTGTTTAGCTCTTCTATTCGGGCATACGCCGAATCAGAAGCTGCGTTCGCAATCGAATCACTTTCAGCATAAAGAATAATCCCGAAATCAGAGCCCATGTGCCTCTCGGAGAACTCATAGCGGTTCAGCGTTTGGGCAGCTGCTGAATCAAAAATAAAAAACAGGAGCAGTAGCAGTGTAGCGGTATAAATGAGGATTTTTAATTTCATCATGCTCAAAGATAATGAGATCTGAGGCAAGCGTGAAACGGGTTGATCATCATTTTTCCTGAAGCTAATTCAAAAAAAGTAACCTCCCCTCCTTGTCACACCGCTTTTTGGTGTGATAGGAGCCTGACCGACTACCGGCGGTAGGGGCGGGCGTGGGTCAGAAAAAGCAAAAGCTGTTTTAAATCACATTCAATTAACATGATGTTCTCAACTTCTCTAAATGGGGAAATGAGCAAAATGTTTATTTGTTCTTAAAAAAATAACCGATGAACACCCCTCTGTGTCTCCCCTTTTTAGGGGAGAATTTTCTTTACAATATTGAGAATAGAACTCAGTTAAGGGGCATTAAACTGCATCCTGCAATCATCACCCCCGAGTTGTGTTCTTATTCCTCCGGCACCGCTCACTGCAGTACTTCACGTTTTCCCAGTCGCGCTCCCACTTTTTACGCCACGTAAACGGTCGCTTACAGACGGGACATATTTTCTCCGGTAAATTTTTCTTCGACATCAGCTTCTTTGCCTCCGGTTTTTCACATGCTTTTTTATGATTCGTTTTGACCAGACAATAGTTACGCTCTTTTTTTCATGCCTTGGTAACAACCACGTAACTCACAGGGTTTCGGGAATATGTAGCGGCTTCTATAAAAATCAATACCACGAGTGAAACCCTTGAATATATTCTATGAGCAAACAGCAAATAAACAATCACTTTTTTGTAACATTCTGTAGTAATAATTTCATAATTAACATATTTTTCTAAATTGCTTATGTGTAAAGTCAATAATTCCAGTTAAAAGTGACGTTATCATGAGCGAATATGGAAAAAATACCCCCCCCCCGAAAAAAACAGATTGAGCAAGCAAAAGAACTTTTGGAAAATCAGTTTGAAGCCATTTATTCCGTGGCTATTTGGGCAGAAATGACAGGCTTTGACAACAGGAAAACGTTTTGGAGAAACTACCGGGCCGTTGAGAAAGAATCACCTTATGAGGCCTTCACCAGAAAGAGAAAGAAACGATTGATTGAATATGTACAAAAGAATCCTGAGTGCAGAAGTAGTGATGCAGCCCAGAGGATTCATCTGTCGGACGGCAATGCGCTGTACCAGTTTTGTATGACTCATTTTAACATCAGTTTTACCGAATTAAAAGCCAGAATACACGATGGACACAGACCTGATGTAGAGTAATATCTGAGACTTAATATGGAGACAATAAACTGATTGACTAATCCTTACCCACGAGATAGATTGTTTTATAATATTAATTTTTTCTAATGAACTCTTTCTTCAAATACACAATCAGCCTTCTTTTGTTCCTGGCAGCTTTGCTGTTGCTATTTTGGAACAGCCGGGTTGAAACTCCCGGTAAACAAACCTCTCATTCAGTCGAGGCTATGCAGATACCTGAAGTTATTGGGGAAGTATCCATCTCACTGCAATCTGATACGTTTACCTTGCCAGGCACGGCAACGAATGATAATAACATACAGCCCCTGTTCTTTTTAGAACCAACGGTGTGCCTTTCCTGCCTCAATAATTTAACCGACTTTAAAGATCTGTTTGAAGAGCATCCTGTATTTAATAGCGCACTTCTTGTTTTCATGAACGAAGACAAAAGCAGGGTAGAGCGGTTCATTCACACGAGTCAACTCGATTTTGAGTATGTCATTACAGATTCGACTTCCGTTGATTCCAGATTACGCCAAAGGCCGCTGCAGAAGCTTCTGTTCCTGGATCCTGAAAGGCAGGAGATCTTTTTTAATGAGCCGATACCAAACGCAACCACCACTATTGAATCGAAAATTCATCTTCTCGAAAGAGTGGATAGTCTTTGGGCAATACGCTTTCAGTAAAACTACAGGCAGTAACAAATAAGAAATATAACCAATAAGAGTGTGCCACAGCAGCTCCAGGCACTAACTAAAACCAACCACTAAATGGAGGATTAACGATGATCAAAAACAGACTCAGCACTCTAACGATGGTACTCTCACTTGCCTTTTTCCTGTTTGCAAGTGCGTTTACCTTGGCACCGGAACGTTCTGCAAACGATATTGCAGAGGGGGTGACGATTGAACTGGTGGAGGAAACTCCCAATGAATTAAGCATGTCGAGTTGTCAAACGTGTACATTTGGATCAAATGGAGCACCAAATGGATGCAGAGGCGCGGGATTTTGTGGGATGTCTTTCTGTGAAGGATCTTGTGATATGAGTGGTGAATTATGTGGTGAGTGTGCAGGATGTGATGACCCAACCGTACCCTGTGAGGCTTGATCACTTAACAACCTGAACTTAATTATTAATATTAGCATGTCTTTCCAATTTGAAAGACATGCTAATTTTTAGCAAGTAAAATCATGGAAAAGATATCACTACCATATTTTTTTTTGTGGGTTTGTATCGTTTTCGCTGCCTGCTCCAAACAGCCTGAAAACAACCAAAAAACCAATACTTCAGACATCGAAGCATCTATTTTAACAATAATAGGTGAGGAAGACCAGCCCTTCGAACATCAGCTGGGAGAGCCGATGTCTGTGTTCACGGACGAGTCGGGCCATATTTTTATCGCTGATCAGGCCAGTTTAACCATCAAGGTTTTTGATGATACCGGCTCATACCTGCGTAGTTTCGGAGGCCGTGGCCGTGGCCCTGAAGAGTTTCAGCAGTTCAACTTAGTTGATAAAGTTTCTGAAGATACCCTGCTGGTTCAGGACCGTGGCAAACTGGCTTTTATATATATCACTTCGAAAGGCGAGTTTCTCTCTTCGCATCCCGTAGACATTTCTTACATGCCTAACCAATACTACCCAGAAATATTGCAATGGTACAGTGATTATTCTTTGGGGTTATACCAAAAAGCCTCCTTTCCGAGGTACGACCCTCCACCTATGGACCGCCCCCTTTTTTATATATACGATCATAGCTTTGGCGAAAGAAAGGCTTCCTTTTTCCCGTTTCGTGAACTGGGCTTTTCGGAACATAACATGTTTGTGTGGAGCAGTTTTGTACCTTTTCCAGGTAGTTTTGATCTGCATTCAAGCGAAAAAAAGATGATCTACTCGCCCGGAGTGTACACCGGCAAATTATACGAATTTACCCGCTCAGACAGCCTGCAGTGGAACCTCAGCAACATACATAATGGGTTGTCAACGGTTCAGCCCACTTACGAAATTTACCAGTCAGAAGAAGAATACCAAAGTAAAATGGATATTCCCGGAGTAAATCAGATACATTTCTCTGGTGGTCCATATTGGGGCAGACTATATAGCGTGGATGCCGGAGTTTTCTATCTAAACAACGGCCAAATTGTGCAGTTTTACGGCGAGTGGAACGACGGAGACAAAACCCTTGACGAGGGCAACGAGCTGGACATCTACGCCCAGATCATCAACGAAGAAGGAAAATTACTAAACCACGGCTACCTGATGTCGGTTAAAAGAGATTTTCGGCCATCTCTGCCCCTTGTCAACTGGAAGGATGAACACGATAACTTCTATTTGATCAACCTGCCCCGCGATGAGGTGCCAACAGTGGTGAAGTTCCGGCTGGTGGAGGGAGATTAGGCTGCACCGGGCGGAGTTCTTTTACTGTTCTTTTTTAATTATAATATTGTTTAAACCCCGTGTTGTAAATTTGTCTATTGTGCAATGGCGTCCTCAACGTTTAGGATCATTTTTAAAACGATGATTCAAATAGAATAGATATTGTTTATCGCGCTCCCACTTTTTACGCCACGTTAACCGACGTTTGCAAACCGGGCAGACTTTCTCAGGCAAATTCTTTTTTGACATCAGCTTCTTTGCCTCCGGTTTTTCACATGTTTTTCGATGATTCGTTGATTCTCTCTCTTCACCTCACCACTACCCTTTTTACTCCACAGAATTTTACTGGCCCGCTTATAGCTCTCCTTCACATCGTCAATGATCGGTGCCGGGTAATCGGTGCCTATTCTGCAGCTGTACATCTCCTGCTCCATGCTACTCATAATCCAGGGTTCGTGAATCTGTTTCGCGGGTACATTCCTAAGCTCGGGTACCCATTCACGGATAATTTCACCATCGGGGTCGTGATCAAACCCCTGCTTAACAGGGTTGTAAATTCGGATTGTATTCACACCCATCGTTCCCGCCTGCATCTGAAATTGCGAATAGTGAATTCCCGGCTCAAAGTCGAGAAACTGCCGGGCCAGGTGGGGTGATCCCTCCCGCCAGTTGAGCCAAAGATGATGCGTCAAAAACGAAACCAGCATCGCCCGCATTCGAAAATTTAGGTATCCCGTCGCCAACACGCTTCTCATGCAGGCGTCCACCATCGGAAAACCGGTTTTGCCGTTTTTCCACGCTTGCAGCTTCTCGTGATCTTTTTCCTGCCGGATGTCATCGTACCCCCGGTTCATGTTTTCAAATTCGATACGCGGTTCGCTCTCGAACTTCTGTATGAAGTGGCAGTGCCATCCAAGCCTGCTTTTAAAGCTTCGAACTCCCCGTTTGCTCGCCACGTCATCATAATGTTTTTTGATGTGGTGTACAATCTGTTTGATACTGATATTGCCCCAGGTGATATAAGGCGACATCCGGCTGCAGCCATTTCGCGCCGGGCCCGGAGCCGATATCGATGAAGAGTAGTCTGCCGAGCGCTCAAACAGAAAACTGTTTAACGTCTCCCAAGCCAGGGTTTCACCTCCCCGCTGGAAACGATCGTCTGTTTCTTTTATCTGAGATGGTACAGCAGCGTTAGGTTTCCATACTTTATCTTCAGGAAGAATACTTTCCAGTGCGCCCAAATTTGTTTCATAAACGGGCTCAGCCATGCGTTTATTCCACTTTTTTCGCCATCCATCTCGGTGCATCAGTCCGCGGTGAACTCCGTTTGTGGGAGATTCCTGCCACTCAATTCCGCAATCACTGCACCATTTAGCCACATTCTTATCTCTTGAATATGTACGATCAATGCCGGTTTCTTCGTGGCTATAAATGGTTTTGATCTCGTACTGTTCATTCAGTTTTTCAAAACAATTGGTTGCCTCCATATACAGAATTGTAATCTCGTGTCCCTCTGCACTCAACCGTTTCTTCATGTCTAAAAGCGACTGCCAAACAAACCGCCAGTGCCGGACATCGTAATGATCGTCATTCATCAGGGATGGCTCAAAAAGATAGAGCAAGATGGCGGGCAGGTTTGATTCTGAGGCCTCTTGCAGCGGACGATGATCCGAAATTCTTAAATCCCGTTTAAACCAGACAATATTGACCTGTTTTTTATCTTTCATGCGATGTCAACATATCCAGTCAGTGCAGGGTTCAGGTAAACCATTATCGAATAGTGTTCCACATCATTTTTTTTAAAAGAAAAGATGTTTAATTCTACCTGAAAAGTCGGTAACTTTTAGTCTTTCCAGTTGATCAAAGTGATATTACATCATACAAACGTATTGATTACCAGCCGGAGTAGCTCAGGGGTAGAGCAACGCTCTCGTAAAGCGTAGGTCGTGAGTTCAAATCTCATCTCCGGCTCTGTAAAAAATGAATGAATAAAAAGTTTACTTTATCGGTTCCTCCATAGGAGTCCCTTTGGGAAAATCCGATCTCCGGCTCAATAGTACTGCCTGGAAATATTTTCCTGGTGAGAGGATAGTTGAGAGAACCTCATTTCTTCAGTTTTTATTACCGCTTTTTTACGTTTTTTCTGCTATTTCGTGTAAATATTTAAAGTGAGAACAGGATCCCATGAAAAATTATCATGTGTTTGTAGTAGACGATGACGAGGTATTTTTGTTGTTAACAACCAAATTCCTGGAAAAAATCAAGTTTGATGAGAACCTATATAAGTTTAAAAACGGCAAAGAGGCGCTCAGCCATTTCGAAGAGATATACAATCAACAGGATATGTTTCTGGTGCTGCTGGATATCAATATGCCGGTGATGGATGGTTGGGGTTTCCTGGAAGCGTTGAAAAAGAAAGCCTATAAGCGGAACACATTTGTTTATATGGTTTCCGCATCCACCGAGGAAAGCGATAGGGAGAAGTCAGAGACCTACAGCATTGTGCGAGGATACGAATCAAAACCACTTACTGCAGATAAATTGGAAGTCATTAAAAAAGAGATTTTTAGCTCACACTCATAGCTCTTGAGATGCCCGGGGAATAAAAAAGCTTCGTTTTATTAAAAAATTTTAATAATATTCACCTAGTAGAACGATGCAGCTTAGACCACTGCTCATGTATTGTTGGCAATCACCAACTGACCACTGTAATTATGACAAGCGAAATCCTTTTAGCAGATGATGACCGCATTATTCTGGCTATGCATCAGGCTATTTTTAAACTTAGCCATATGGATCTTGAGGTTAAAACGTTCGAAGATGGAACACCTTTACTGGACTATCTTTCAAATAAAGCAAATTCAGACACGCACTATATCATTCTATTAGACTTAAACATGCCTGTACTTGGTGGGCTTGATGTACTTGTTGAGCTACAACACCTTCAGAAAAAGAGGCACTTTAGCGTTCTTGTTGTCAGCTCATCCAGCAGCCAATATGACAAGATTAAGGAACTACATTTCGATTTCGTAAAAGAGTATATCACCAAACCATTTAAAGTGGGAGATTTATCCAAGGTTATTGCACTGGTGGAAAATCAGCTCAAAAAAAAACTGTCGGCTTAACATAGAACATCTCTCAACTGGCAATACAGATATTTTATGACTGACTTTCACAATATCTGGCACTCTGACAAACCCCTTCTCCCATCCATCTCTTGACAACTTTGCCACTTCTGTTTTGTTCTGACTTTAAGGTTCAATAAATTTCACCCAATAGCGCTGAGAAACCCTGTAGTTCAACCGGATAGAACGAAAGCCTCCTAAGCTTTAGATCCCAGTTCAAGTCTGGGCGGGGTTACTTATTTATACTATTAAGTTACTGTTAATTTTAACTTTAAGTAAGTTTTTTTAATAGATTGATACAGTAATTAGTACAGGTAGAACTGCCCCCTTTTCACCTCATCGTTAACTATTCAATTTTTATATTTTTAAAGAGCATAAATTTCAAATAAATAATTGCTTTAACAGGGAAAAATAACGTATTTATAAATGCTCTCCAGAATGATATCAGGGAAACGAGTTTAACCGTAAAAAGTTAAATCTCATTGAAATCATACTAATTAACCCAATAAGTGTCGCTGAAGCTATTAATACACCCGAATTCGGGTGAATTCGGTGGGATTATTGATAATCAAAGCAAAATGAACAACTTCGAAAACCCTGATACTCAACCAATAAACAGCAAATCTTTAATAAGTGGTAAAAAACTTGCGGAAATCTTGGATGTTTCCCCTTCCACCTTGTCCGAAGCTGTGAAGAATGGCTACCACTGTGGCGGTTATCCTGTCATAGAATGGGCCGAATTCAACCAATTCGACCGAGTAAAAGGCTATGATGTGCCCGAATTCCTCTTAAAACAAGAAAAACCGGAGGAACCCAAGCGTGAAAACCCTGACACCGAAAAACCTGAAAATGTAATTAAGGATGAAATTCAACATTTACCACAAGAACAGGTTGTAAACAACACCTACTCATTATTGCCAGCTGGTGAAAATTACACACAGCCCGTTGGTATGGCTTCGCTTTCAATGGTACTGAAGCATGCATTAGGAAATGATACCCCGCAAAGCCGGGCAATCGTTGGTGGTGCACTGGCTATTCTTGGTGCATTAACCGCGCATTCGGTTACCGATAGTGGAATAGCAGCAGGACTTGGCGCAGGAGCCGGGCTGGGAATAGCGCTTTACTTTTACAAAAACACAAAAAACATTAATTCCGAGTCATTCATAGCAAAACCACTTTTGGTAGAAAACCCTACTTACTTACAAAATCAGATTAATAATAGGGTAGGTCAATCCAACTATGTTGTTTAGTAAGCAGATATGTAGCCGAATTGGGGTGAATTTGGGCAAAAACACCCCGAATTCGTATTAATTTTTTATAAAATTTGGCTTCTAAGCCCGATTTCTTTTTCGTGGCTTCTCTGAAAACAAATATAACTTTAATCTTATGAAGCCTGCTGCTCCGGATCAGGAGGGTCAAGCTGTTCTGTGTCCCTGCTAATATCTAAAATTGATAACTCCGGAGATATCCATGGTTTTAGGGAACTGGAAAAATTCTTCATTTTGATACAGTTTTTAAAATTAGTTTTTAATTCAATAAGTATTTATTCGGTTTATTCAGCTTTTTTAGACCTAAACTGAATCTTATTTGAGAATGGTTAGCTTTTTGGTCATAACTTGACTCCCTGCTTCTAATCGGTACAGGTACACTCCGCTTGATAAGTTGCTGGCATTAAAGTTTACCCTATGCCGCCCAGCTGCTACCTGACCATTCACAAGGGTGGCAACTTGTCGACCTGCAATATCATACACCTCTAAGCGTACATCCGCACTTTGCGGGAGCTCATAGCTGATCACCGTAGTCGGATTGAACGGATTTGGATAATTCTGTTTCAAAGTAAATGACTTCGGAAGATCTCCCAGTTCAGTAAATCCGTCCATGCCAGAGGAAGTAATGAGTAGCTCGAACCGAGGATTAGGTGATGTTTCTGCCTGCAAGGTAGTACCCGGATCGATCGATTTACTATTCTCCGTTGCTATTGTTTTTTCTATCTGATTCTCTTCTACTATAAAGCTGTGGCTGTTGCCATCGAGCAACTCGATAACATGGCCAGTAGTATTGTCCCGCAAGAAAAAGCCTGCATTGAATAGTTTGGACTCAGGTAAGCTCCACTCCAAGACAAAAACACCAGATTCGGTCGTTTCTACAGCTAAAGGAATTCGAACCGATTTGGCTGCTGGTTTTGGTAGTGCCTGTATTGCGTAGGTTCTGTCCTGTTGATCTACCGAATAGAGGGACAGCCACCGGGAGGCAAGTCCTATGGAGCTGAGTTTAGGAGCATCATCCTCGTCCAAGCCGCTCAAAGCCCCGCTGGTAAATAAAATCTGTGTAGCAGTGGTAAATCCTTCATCAGGTCCATTGACCTTCAAAGTAATCACAGGAGCAGACTCATCAGAAGAGGTTGCCGTTTCGTTCTCCGCATCTTTAAAATACCCACTCTCCTCGGTGCCAAGATAGGCTGCATCAGGAATCCCCAATGAAGGATTGGCCTCCGTAGTGCGCACCCAAAACGCCTGAAACGGGGCAATCGGTACTTGTTCATCTATAGCGCAACTCAGACTTATATAGTCACCGTTACCTGCATTGGCAGCCGGATCCCAAAAGGAAACCGATGTGGCAATATTATTACTTGAAAACTCGCAAAAATCCATAGCGAAAGGATGGGGGTTACCCAGCAAAAAGAAGCTGTCGGGATTGGGAGCCTGGTCACTAAAATCTAACCCACTGTAGGTAAAGCTACCATCCGATGGTATGAAGTTGGTCCCGGATGTAACTGTAAACGGTAAGTCAACCTTCTCTACATACACTATAAACGGGGTACCTACACCTGGCTCATCATTTAAAGACCCCACAGGGTCCCATTCGTAATTTGGTTGATCCAGTTCAAACAGGGTTTGCCGAACGGGGAAGTCCAAGTCAACAGTTATGTCAGAAAATAAATCTCTATAGGAATCACCTTCGGACGGACTGGCCATGAATCGCCAACCTTCCGACCCTGATAGCTGAATAGAATTAGTTTCGACACCTTGGAATTCATATGCACCCATGTCAATGATACCAGATTCCCCACCAAATACTCTTGAATTACCCGCTAAGTCCAAGGGATTGCCTGGCCCACCAGAAAAAAGTGACAAGTCGGTATTTGGATCACCCATGTTTATAACTGGGCTATTCTCGCTAAGCTTGTAATCCCTATTAAGTGGGTCGACAAATAATGGATCTTCATCAATATTGTCTCCACCATCGATACCAATGGCTTCACTCCAGTCGGTACCGCTACCTCCTGAGTTGGCAACTAAGCTGTGAGCAAATTTGGAATTAGCATCACTAAAATTAAAAAAGGAAGCTGATGAAGTGTTAGTATTACCGTTAGCTTCATTATTCCAGATAATTACATTGGTCAATGTAAGATTAGGCGCGTCAATTTGGGATGGGTTATCACATATAGCGCCCCCGTCATCACCGGCACTGTTCTCAGTAAAGCTGATATTTGTAAGAGTTGCGCCGCTGTTTCCGTTAAGTAATGCACCGCAGTATCTGTCCGCGCTATTACCTGTAAATATTGCATTTGTCAACGTTGGGTTGCTATTGAAGCTGCCCATGCCCCCACCAGCGAATGCATGATTACCTATAAATGATAGGTTAGTAAGAGCTGGTGTTGAATTAGACCCAATATACATTCCTCCACCATAAACGGTTAATAAAGAATTTGTTATCGAGGAGCCCACAGCATTTCCTGCCGTAATAGTAAAGCCATCTAATACGGCTGTGCTTTTATTGCCTATACTTCGGACCACACTAAAGCTATTATTGCCCACAATATCTTTACTTTGAGCAACTAATCCATCGATAGAGTTATCATTTTGATCAATATCACCGCTTAAGATTGTTCTGTTATCAGCTAAGTTCCTATCCATAAGGGAGGTCTCACTACCGATAAACCCACCATAAAGTTCTACAGCATCAACCATCCGAAAAGATGCACTTCTATCGGATTCATCATTAGTGGGAAAATATGTTCCGGTTGCCACCCAGATCTGCAAGGGTTCCAGAGAATCTTCCCATCCGTTTTCTGCCCAATTTAATGCATCACGTAGCTCCGATATAGCATTATCCCAAGAACTTCCACTTCCGTCACTACTTGTAACAGATTGGTCAACATAAAGGATGTTATTATTATCAGGTGCGAATGGAAAGACACCTGGACAGTAAAATGTATCATCCGTAATTGTCCAACTAAAATTTTCTATGAGCGTATTGCGTTCGGTCTTTGCGTTGCAATAGACCAATCCATCTGCACCAAGTGTCACATTCTTTTGCAGGTTCAAAGCGGCCCAACCAATTAATGTTGCATCGTAATTTTCTGTTGAGAGACCTGAATAATCTAACATGTTATCCATTGTAGCAACATTAGTTACATCCCAGTTACTTAGGTCATTATTAAATAAAGTGGCATTTGCAAATAAGTCATTCATATTATTTGCGCTACTCACATCCCAATTACTCACATCTTTATCAAATGATGTGGCACGCAAGAAGGCCCCCCTCATGTTAGTTACTTTGCTCACATCCCAGTTGCTCAAGTCTCCATTGAAAGAAATAGCATTCGCAAAAATCTGAAATATACTGGTGACATTACCGACATCCCATTTGCTTAAGTCTCCATTAAATTTTGAAGCTCCTAAAAACATACTGGCCAATGTAGTTACACTGCTTACGTCCCAATTACTCAGATCACCATTAAATGCTTTCGCAGATGTGAACATACCTGACATGTTGGTCACATTGCTGACATCCCAATTACTTAGATTTCCAGTGAAAACTTCCGCCCAACGAAAAAGATTATTCATATTAGTCACATTACTAACATCCCAACCTTCTACATTCCCGTTAAAATTTCTGGCATCGCTAAACATGCCTACCATATTAGTAACTTTACTGACATCCCAGTTGTTTAAATCCTTATTGAACTTTCTTGCATCTCGAAACATAAAACTCATGTTGTTCACACTACTGACATTCCAGTCACTTATTTCACCATTAAAATTACCTGCGAATTCAAACATTCTTTCCATGTTTGTCACATTGCTTACATCCCAATTATTTAGATCTTTGTTAAAAGAGGATGCGCCTTGAAACATTCTCTCCATGGTTGTTAAATTACTTACATCCCAATCATTCAAAGGCTGGTTAAAATTGCTCGCATCAACAAACATGAATTCCATATCAATTACTCTACTAACATTCCAGCTACTTATATCTCCATTAAATGAGGTTGCTTCTCGAAACATCTCTGACATACTTCCCACTTGACCGACATTCCAAGAGTTTAAATCTTGATTGAAAGAAGTGGCTCCATAGAACATTCTATTCATATCAGTCACTTTACTAACATCCCAGTTACTTAAATCTCCATTAAATGACTTTGCATTTACAAACATTCGGTTTATTGCACTGACACTGGATAGGTTTGGGGCATCTGTTGCATTATAAGTAAGGTTCAATGCGCCCTCGAAGGCTCTATTCATTGAACGCCACTGAATATCTCCCCACTGCTCGATAGTCAATATCTTTTCGTTGTCTATGTCATCCGCAAAAAAAATCTGTGGAAATTCACCGCTAATTTCAATCCGATAAGTTCCTGAAGTTGGAAATGTAATAGTGAGATTACCATTGTTATCGTTTACAGACCCATTTTGGCTGGAATTATTCAAATTTTCCCAATAAACATCATAATTGTATCCTGAACCGGTTGTTGGTATAGTAATTTGATTATTATCGGATGCACCAGGGTTATCCGTTTTCCAGGTGGTGATAAAATTTCCAGGATCGCCAGGTGATACCTGTGCCTTCAAGATGGTATTGGTTAATAAGAATGTGAATGTACCTAATATAAGAACTTGCAATAAAGACTTGAGTAGCATCATATTATGATAAAGCTTGATGAATTTTTGAATATTGTAATTTCCCTATTATAAAATAGTATTTTTTGTGTTATCTCATATTCAAAATATGTCGCCCCATCCAACGATGTTATTAAGTAAGTAACTATTTATCCGAATTAGAGTGAATTAGGTTAAAAAACCAACTCATAACGCTTTATATGCCGGTTTTTCCCAAATTTCGATTCTAAGCGCCGATCTTTTTTTTGTAAGGGTTTACTATTATTTCTTTTGATGGTTTTTATAAATAGACCGGGAATTCCCCAATTCCACAGAGTTGTAACTTTTTTAATCAAGAAATTTATAGCTACAGCTCAGATATTATACCCCTGATGTCGTTAGCATTGTATGCACCCTCAATTGCATTATGTTTAAATACCATGAGATAACGATAGCTTTTCCCTGCTAATTCGGCCCATTGCTTACCTAATTTTAGTTTTGCAATACTATCCGAATTATCACGGTCATCTCCTTTAGTCTCTATGATTATAACATTCCCCTTTTCTGTGTAAATCAAAAAATCCGGATAGTGATTACCTTTAAAGCCATTAATGGCAAACCCCCTTCCTCTTTCAAGGTTTCTATGCCAGAATTTCACGTTATCAAGGTTGTGGATTTTTAGCAGGATTTCTTCTTCAAACTTGTTAATTGAAGCCTCTCTTTCGTAAAGGGATTTGCTAATATTGGGGGCTAAATTACCCGGTGTTAGCTGTTCTCTTAGATTAAAACTTGGGTTAGCTTTTATCTTATTCGTATCTACTTTCTTTTGGAACTCTTTCTCAGCATGCTGGTCTACTAAGGATTTAATTTTTCGTTTTATGATATCTTTGTAAGTGTACTTATTCTGAAAGCAATGGATGAGCTGCTCAGTATTCATACCATTCAAAATTCTACTGACGTATACTTTAATGTCCTCTTCAGGTATTGGATAAATTTTACCAATAAGTTCAATTAATGAGTGAACGACATTCTTTACCTGCTTCTCTTTAGGCTGAGACCGGATGTATTCCACCAATGGCTCCCGAACACTGTCATCTTCAATTCTTGCAAATGAAGGTGTAGATTGTCCTTTTCCACTTTCCTCCAGATCTACTTTATAAAGCTCTGTTTCCAACTCCGAAAAATTGATTTCAGTATTTTGGTTGCTGAGCCGAAAATCTTCTAACAAATAATTTTGATCCAGTTGCACTAATTCAGATTCGGTTCCAAATAATTCATTACCGGCTCCCTTGATCTCAATAAAAAACTGGGGAAGCTCAAGATTCAGAGCTTCTTCCTTAAAGTGGTCTTTCATTCTATACATAGTCACCTTTGCATGTTTGAGGTCGTTGTACTTTTCGGCTTCCGAATCTCCTGTATCCTGAATTTTCCGCTCAAATTCTTCGCTCTCTTTTACCGCTGTTTCCTCAATATCTGAAACAATCTCATCTTCGACCTCTTCGTCATCAAAGTCTTCCGATTTAAAACGAATTCTTTCCGCTTCTATGGGTTCATCTTGCTCCTCTGCTGGTTGTTGTTCTTCTTCGCCTAAAACCAATTGCCGCAGTGGATCGGTTGATTCTTTCTCTGATTCCTCCTTTCGATCTTTTTGTCGATAGTCTCGCTTACTAAAGCCAGATTCCTGCAATGCGTCAACGATGTTATCGAGTGTCTCTGCAAATTGATTGGAAGCCGTAAGGACATAAGAGAGATTCAGTAGCGGTGAATCATGTTTAACAACGTAAGGTTGCCTTAAAACCCTTCCTAAAATCTGCTCTACATCCACTGCCGATGAACGGTTGGCCAATGAAGCTAAGATGTAGGCAAACGGACAGTCCCAACCTTCTTTCAGTGCGTTAATGGTAATGATATACCGAATCGGACATTCTTTAGACATCAAATCCACACCGTCCAAATCGTTGATGTTGGCCGTTTTGATGGCAATCTGTTCCTCGGGAATCTGAAGCTCTAAAAGCTGTTCTCTGATTTTCTTGAAGGTGGTTGAATCATCGTCCCGGTCTGCCTGGGCTTGGAATAGTACAATTGGACGAATGTATTTTCCGCCTTCTTCATGTTCCTTTTTAGCCAACCGCTCTAATTTACTCTGCAAGTGAAGGGCACTGTTTACAACCTCTGTTTTATCATGATGGTTATACACGATGACCGGTAACTTAACCATGTGCTCTCTTTTAAGCGCCATAGCCGAAGCGGTAGAAATGATATTGCTGTTGCTTTTCGGAGTTGCTGTGAGATCAAGAATGAAACTGGGTCGTAAATCCTGAAGCATTTCTACACTAAGCTTCGTTTCTGCATTGTGACTTTCATCCAACACAACCACGGGGTTTAGCTTTCTTATCACATTGATAAGAGCAGTCTCATCGGTGTCTTCCAGCACATGATCGCTTGTTCCAAAAGCATCCGCAAAGCTTGCAAGCTGACCGTTTTCCTCGAATACTTTGCGGTCTTCTTTTCTTCTGGCCCGTAAACTGGCAAAGCTCATCACGAAAATACTGAGCTGCTCTTCAACTACCGTTGGGTTGAAATTGGCTCCCTGTAGAAGATCGTTTTTTTTATAAACGCCAACCCGATGATTGAACAATGAATTCAATTTTTGTCGGTAGGGATGATCCGGATCTGAAAGTGCTTCGTAGGCTTGATCTAATAAATTCCTCCAGGGTACCAGCCACACCACCGCTTTAGGCTTACTGGTATCGAAAGCATTGAAAATAGTGCGAAGGGCATTTACGGCAATGAAAGTTTTACCACCGGCTGTAGGGACTTTGATACAGGCATGAACCGCGCCGGGCACATTATTTTTATATGGACGCATGCCATCACCGGTAACAGGATTGTACGCTCCAATCTTATCCTCCCAAAACCGATCGAACGCTTTGGCATAATCATGATCTTCCTGAACGTATTCTAAGTACAATTCCAGGTCATCCAGCACATCTTGTTGGTAGGGTTTAAGCTCCATTATTCATCCTTATCTTTTCCCTTTTTAAGCATCTTCTTCACTTCTTTATCGAAGTCAGATTCAAATTCCTGATCCTGAACTACACGGAATTTTGAGTATTCTTTTGCTGCTAATTTCTTTGCCACTTTAGAAGAAACCCTGCCCGGATTGTCCAATACTTGATAATCGTTGAATTTTAGAAAAGCATCCAGGCGTTCCACCCAATCCCTCATTTTCATGGGAATCTGTCGTTTGGCTTGGTTTTCTGCATAATCCAGATACATAGATACAATTCGGTTCAACTCGCTGATTTCATCTTTATCTAAATAGTTTTTGGCTATTTCTGTATCCGATTTCAGGACTTTCCCATCCGGCGCATTTTTCCATGTTTTCAAACCCATGTTCTTCTTTTTAGCGTCCGCTCGCTCCTTAATCAGCTCGGCTGCGGTTTGTCCTGTAATAGCCCAATGCAATTTATTCTGCACCTTCTTAAAAAAAGTCTGGGTTATTTTCGCTTTGGGATCGTAATCAATACTGGCTTCTGCATATATATCTGTGATCTTTTGATAGAACCGGCGTTCAGATGCGCGGATCTCCCGAATGCGTTCCAGTAATTCATCAAAATAGTCTTTACCGAAAATTCGGTTGCCTTGCTTCAGTCGCTCATCGTCCAGTGCAAAACCTTTGATTATATATTCCCGAAGAACCCGGGTGGCCCAGATACGAAACTGTGTGGCTTCTGAAGAATTCACCCGATAGCCAACCGATATAATGGCATCCAGGTTATAATACTCCAGATTCCGGGTGACGTCTCTTTCACCTTCCGTTTTTACTGTTCGGAACTTCCGAACAGTTGCCTCTTTTTGCAGCTCTCCCTCGTCATATATCTTTTTAAGATGAAGGGTAATATTTTGCGGTGTAGTGCCAAATAAATGCCCCATGGCTTTCTGAGTTAGCCATACGGTTTCATCATCAATAGTAACTTCTACATTGATATCTCCACCCGGAGAAGTGTAAAGAATAAAATCTGATTGGTTATCTCGTTTTTCTGCCATAATGCATTCACTTTTGGTGAATTTGAACTTGTAAGTAATTCTTACAAGTTGAACAAGTTCTTGTACAATACTTCATTTCTAAAACCTCGAAATATCTCGTGGGATTTTCTTAAAGATGATGTTTCGGCTCTGTAAAAATTCTTTGCTCAGCAGACAATTATCTGCATAAATCACATACTGATCGGCCTTTTTTTTAATGGTTGCTAAAAAATTATGATTTAGCGTAGTGATAGCGTCCTTCTCATAAAAGAAGTAATAATCGGTTTCATCTTTGGTGCCCAGTACATGTTTGTGGGCATCTTCAGCTCGCTCTTTTGGAAAGGCTGCTTTAGTCTCGCTATACCACACATATTCCCGAATACGATCTTCCTTAACATCTTCATTAAGTAGATTACTATCATTAAATAAAGCACTCCCTAAATTGTAGTAATCAAATTGACCGCCTGTACCATCAATTTTCTTGCTCCCTTTGCCATACCCTGTCATAACCCGCTTCATTCGCTCTGCGGTAACTGTGCTTGCGTAATCTTCCATTTCAATTAGAATAAACTTGCGTTCACCATTGTCTTCAAGATTGAGATTTTGAACAGCATGTGCAGTAGTGCCAGAGCCAGAAAAGGAATCTAAAACTACGTCATTTTTCGTGGTAATAGCTCTTAAAACCTCATTTATAAGTTCGATTGGCTTAGGGTAGTTGAATACTTTTTTCCCAAATATTTCATTCATTTTACTTGTTCCTTTTACAGTAAAAAAATCTTTTTCTGACCAAATAGTTGGCACTTGGCCGCCTACTGTTTTGTTGTCACCAAATATCAGTGTTGGTGCATTTTTTTCGGTACCTATAACTTTTAACTCACCGTTTTTTAGCTTATCTATCACTCCGCTTGGTAGGTATTGAACACTAAACTTATTGGGATTTTTTTTATATCTGTTTTTTCCAATTTTTATGTGACCTTCCTTCCAGTCTTCTTCTAATCTATCTGCTATTAATCTCCAGACACATTTATCTCCCTTGCTCGTAATTGGCCATAATGCGACAGTGCCTTCAGGAGCTTCATCAAAATCAAATTCAAATTCTTCCAAGTTGCCCTTATAATCTCCGTTATCAATTCTTTCTTGCAAAGACAATCCCGTACCATGAAGTGTACCATCTGTTTTATTTACGAAGATTGGATATGTCTGATTAGGCCTTTGTGTTTGATCAAAAGTTGCTAAAGTTAATCCTTCAAAAGGCGATCTTGCTTTGCCACCGGAATACTTTGATTTATTTGCAGAGAAATCCCTTGGGACTATAAAAACCATATACTCGTGCTGGTAATTAAAACCACCTGAGGGCTTACCACCAGAAGTTTGAAGCGTAATAGGAACTATTTGTTTAGTGCCAAAAATCTCTCTGCAAATAAGCAATAAATTGTGAATCTCATGGTGACCTATACTAATCACGATTTTACCTTCTTTTTTAAGAAGGTGATTTAATAAAACCAATCTTGGATACATCATACAAAGCCACTTATCGTGGCGTGTAAGGTCGTCACCTTCCCTGCCAACTACATCTCCCAGCCATTTCTTGATCTTTGGGTGGTTCACATTATCATTATATATCCATTCCTCGTTTCCGGTGTTATAAGGAGGATCTATATAAATACAATCTATTTTCCCTTCGTATTCTGGAAGTAAGCTTTTCAGAGCTTCAAGGTTATCTCCGTGAATAATCTTGTTTCCGCTATCAGTCTGCTGCTCTGATTTACCTTTATCAGCATCAAAACCAAATTGATGTTCGAGTACCCGAAATGGAACGTCCTGATGATGATTTACAACTTTTTCTTTACCAATCCAGTGCAGTGTAGGCATCTACAATTTTTTCATTTTTATCTGTTGCAATATCAGTGGATTATAGGGAATGAACGGAAGAGTGGAAAGGAAAAACTGTACTTCTATTAGCGTGTCTGCAATTAAATGATAAATATTTTCACAATTTAAAATCCAAAAAACTACAAAATGATTGTTAACACTCTTTTCATCATTCGTCGATAAGTTCCGGTTCAAAAAGTTCATCAATTTGTCTAAGTATTGGATCTCGCTTAAGCGCTTCATCATATTCAGCCCTTTTTTTCAATTTTTGAATACCATCACTTCGACTTGTTGTTTGGCGGCATTCAAATTTGCATTGTAAGGCCCTATCTTTTTTGTGTAAGGCATCACTATTGGCTTCTTTCAAAGTAATACCATATTGTTTGCAGAGATGAAAAAACGAAGCGATGGTTATACCTGTACCCCCCGATCGCAAGCAATGAGTAAACTGCTGATCTGTTTTTCGAGCGTTATACTCTGGATGAAATTGAGATACAGCATGAAAGTGAGAACGGCCACCTTCACCAAACTCGTCCGCAAGGGCAAACCCTATATTGAGCCAATTATCGTATCCATCGGTAATATCAATTCGGCTTTCTTGAATAGCAGCGATTATTTGTTCAACGCTATTTTTACTGTTCGTTTTAAAGTTGAAAGATCTTGGTGAATCCTGCTTTCGATCATCCAGCGACTCAAACACCTTTGCATAATGATTAATATACCCGTTTGGGTCGTAACTGTATCCACGAAGGGATGCGACGTTCGATGGTTTATCGTCCAGTTGAAGACCAAAATTTTTAAATGCCTTTTTCATGGCTCTAAAATGGCTTTTATGCTTATCAGGATATTTTATTGGAATTAAACCCCAATATCCCCGCCCAGAAACCGATAAACCAACATAAGCCACGTTTACAATCTTACAAATTTCTGTTTTCAAGGCTTCATAGTTGGCAATATGTTGATTGTCTTTCCAATCTATATCAAACTGAATCAAGCCCGAATGTTTTATGAGGTTACTTTTTGACCGGTACGAAAATTGTCCGGATGGAGTAATTGCTGGCAAGGTGGACTTTAATCGGTCACGCTTTTTCTTGTCCGAAATCTCGCGAATTTGGTTCACTGTATCTGCGTATTTCGTAGATTTTAACCATTTCATCAGGTGTACCGGCCTTGGATTATCCGACGTCTTGTAATTTTTGAAGCAAGAAACATGAATATCTAATGGTGAAATCATAGGTAATGTTTAGTCTGCCATTGTTTTGCTTGCCACGTGGCTACCTTAATACTGGCAGGGTTAACAAGAAGGCCCTGAGAGGTCTTATACAGATATAATTTGGCAAATAATCCGTCTACATTTCTTAACATAGCCACACTCTAAGAGTGGCCATCTTAAACTATTTAGGTAGTTCCCAATACCAATTACCGCCGCCTTGTACTCCCTCTATGCCTTTTCGAAATGCTTTTACTTTTAATGCTTGTTTTGCACGATTAAGGGTTCGCTCTGAGATTGACATCTCTTTTGCTTGTTTAAAAATTTCTTTTGAGGGTACTGCACCATCTTTCAACAAATCCAATATAAATTCCTTAGCAATATCTCTTTCAAATGATGGTGTAGATTCAGGCATTAATGCATCATCTGCTTTCATATCTATTGGCTCCTTCTCCCATTCGATGATCGGCTCACCCTTATTATACTCTACGATTCTATAGGCCAATCCGGTTGGATTCGGACCAATATTGAACTTTACTGGTAACATTAATTTTCGTTCTGCATCATCTTTATCTGATACAACTAACCAAGTTGCCCTGCTCGCACCAACATTAGCAATACTCCCACTTATACGGTGCTTGGCATTCTGTGAGCCGCCTTTATTTAAGTGTTTCACACATATAATAGCCACTTCATGCTCCTCTGCCAGTTTTTTTAGTGGGCCATATACTTTCGTTCGTAGTTCTGCATCTCCATTAGTGTCAACTCCCGGCAAATAGGCATTGATCGGGTCGATAATTAAAAGTCTTGGATTTCGAATAGATATTTCCTGCTTAATGGCTTCAAAATCTGAGGTCAGTGTTGGAATCACATCTACTATTTTCTTGGATTTTTTATCAACTTTTGGAATAGAAGAAAGTGAAAAAATATTGTCTAAATTGGCTCCCGCAGATATTAAGCGTGGGACAATTGTATCTGCAAGATCATCTTCGGCAGACATAATCACCACTTTACCTTTTGTATTGGAAGAACCGTCAGGCCAATCAGCTCCGGTAGATACTTTTGAAGCAATATCCAATGTTAAAAAGGTTTTACCCACATCCGGATCTCCTGCAATAACGGTAACCTTACCGAGAGGAATTCTGCCTTTTTGCAGCCACTCTATGGGTTTTGGATCTACACTGCTCAAAGGAATTGACTGTCCTTGTTGCTCATTTGATGGATTATTCAAATCCGTGTTTTGAGGAATTTCTACGATATGATTGTTCTGATGTGACTTCCTCATTTCGCTGCACTTTTTAACAGTTGTTTCAGGTCACTTTTGGTGTAAAGAATCTTGCCTTCTACTTTTCGATAAGGCAATTGTCCGCTCTTTCTCCAACGCTGTAACGTGGATCGGCTCACATGCAGGTACGACATCGCCTGCTTATTAGTAAATACTTCATCATCAGACGATTTTGAGCCAGAATTTGAAGAAAGGCACGTATTGAGTTCTTTCCGAACGGCCGATTCAATGAGCTTGGTTAGCTCTTGACGTTTGGTAATGATTAGTTCATCCATTGTTATTTGGCTTTGTTGCGATTGATTTTGATGCAATCTAAGCCTGGATGAGCTAACCAGAAGAAAGTTGGAATTGTAAAGTTGGCTACTTTTCAGAAAAACGCATTTAATACGCCCCCATTTAAACTGAAAGCGTATTGGCAAGAAAGGAATGACTTTAACTTTTCAATTACCAATGCCCTTCTTTTCTGTACCGGCTGGTAATTGAACGAACACCTATAGTTACACCCGGATTCTTCCGTTCAAAAATAAACTTTATAACTTTGGCTATCGATGTTCTATTTATAACCATACCTTTCGCCAATCTAAGTTGATTAAATCTTTTTCTGCCAAATTCCAATACAAAGCCCGGATAAGAATCTTCGAAAATACTTAGAACTTCATTGTGAGTTGGTATTTCCAATGACATAATTTCTTTAATTATGGGCACAATCCACTCATCAGCGTCAGGTAACTTAGCGTTGTTGCTGTTCTTAACTTTTCGCTTCTTATTTGATTTTTGTGCAATCAATTCATCAAACTGCTTGAGCTCAAAAATATCTAATAAAGAGTTCATTACATTTTCCCCATGCTCTTTCCAAACGAAGCAAAGCAACAGCATAAATTGAAGACTCTGGACTTCTTCTTTTTCTGAAAAATTAATTCCTTTACTCCTCCATGAGTTAAAAATGGATTCAATATTTACCCCCTTTGGTCGACTGTCTTCAGGTAAATTTTTCAAAAAGTCAATTATTATAACTTTAAGCTCTTCGATGGATTTATCATTGTATAGCTTTTGTATAACTGGAAATGCACCCTTAAACAAGATCTCAGGATCCGTTTCGTGTTCTTTTTTAATTCTAAATATTGCAGTTTTAACCTCTGCTCTTAACAGATCAATTCTATCTTGATCATACTCCTCTGTGATATCTTTTATAAAATCAAGCTTTTCAAGCTTTGTTAACTCTCCCCTTTTAACACTTTCAAGTACTTCTATTATACGCATGCGATACGTCTTCTATTGATTTGAATTTGGATTAATTTAAAAAGCCTCATAAACGCTCTGAACTGCTTTATCAGTTGTCTCATTATCAAGACCTTTAAGGTAGCTCTCCGTTGTTTTAAGGGAAGTATGGCCTAAACTATTTGAGATAGAATGCAGGTCGGTTCCTTTTTTACGCGCAATATCGGCATAACTATGCCGAGCTACATGAAAGCTTACTCTTTTGTTTATTTTAGCCTCTTTGCGCAAAATGTTCAATTCTTTATTTACGTAGGCATTCTTACTGGAAAGTTCTTGATCAATTACTTCAGGGTCTTTTAAATCTTTATTTGTATTTAAGAGCGGAAACAAATAATCATCAGGATTCAAATCAACAGCATATTTATCGATAATTGATTGCAACGGCGGAAAGATTTTTACCGAATGCGCCCTTTCTGTTTTTCCCATCCGATACCTTACATAACCCTCTTCAATATTTTTGATTTTTAAAGTAGCTACATCACTAAATCGCATTCCATAACTGAAAAAGCTGAAAAGGAACATGTCTCTGGCTATTTCCTGAACCGGGTTTTCATTGGTCTTTGTATCTATGAGAGCCTTTAGTTCTTCAATGGTCAGCTTATCACGATGGACTTTGGGTTGCTTGAGTTTGAATTTAAAAAACGGGTTCTTTTCCTGCGGAAATAACCCTTCATCCATCGCTTCATACAAAATTGTGCGAATGCTTTTCAGATTACTGTGTATCGTATTTGGCGAATTCTTTTTCTTTTCTGCCAGCCAATCAGTGTAATCTTTTAACCATGTAATAGTAATGTCTTTAAAAGACAGTTTTTTTGCCGAATACTCTTCAACTTTATTAATAATCGACTCGTACTTTTTCCCGGTACGCACATTAATTCTCCTCTTGCGCTTTGCGAACTTGTTAGCATATTCCAAGAAGTCTCCCCGATATTCGTTGGCCTTCGCTTTATTTTTTAAAATGTCTGCATTTACGTTTTGGTTTTCCGCTTGCAGTTGGTAAGCCTCATCTCTTAAAGCCTTCAGCTTATCCGATAAAATTTTATTTACGTAAAGTGCATCAAACTCATCGTTTTCTCTAACAACCCGTTTATTTTTATTCCAATACTTTGGTTTAACCTTGATGCCGGTTGAGACGTAGCGCGATTTACCAGCATCAGAAATGCGAATATAGATTGGTTTTTTTCCATCTTTACCTTTTGGTGGACGAAGAACAGCTTTAATTGTTGGCATTTTTTGAGCTAATTTAACCTGTACTTAGTACAGCTATTGGTACAGGTATTTGATGATTTTTTTAAATGTACCATGATTCACTATAATTCAAAAGTGCTTTTTAAAGCAAATAAAATGGTTTTTTTGAGTTATTTTGTGTCAGGCAAAACCATTATATTAGTCTGGGCGGGGTTACTTTCATGGAAAAACATGTTTTCAGCCGCCCATCTCATTAAGTGTGAAACAGCATCCTCGTAAGCCACAGCACGCCCGACCAGCAAATAGTGGCCAAAAAGCTGTTTCAGATTCAAAAAGAGTGATTCAGGATTTTTGCCCTGTAACAAAAGTATCCCGTACATCATGGAGAGATAGCCGGTCTAGTTTTGGACTTTTCACCCAAATGTTAGGACTTTTTCTACGTTTTTGGCTTCTGAAAGAAATGTTGATCTGGTTTTGCATATTATCCTTCACGACGTTCAAAACTCAGACCAAAACAAATTGCGACTCTTGAGCTGCCCCTTAATTTTTCACAAAAAAGATGTAAATCCCCAAATGAACAGGAACACTACACTGATGCACTACGACTAAGTTTAAATTCTAATAATTTTAACTCTATACACGCCATAGATTAATTGTTTTTAATATTTAATTAATAATGTTTTATTTGTTTAAAATTTTTGAGTTAAAGAGTTTTTTTATTAATCTCGATCTGCAACCAAACTAATATCTCCTCCTTATAATGGGTTCTATACTACCTGGCTACGATTATGATATTTTCGTCAGTTATCGACATCACGATAACAAATATGACGGGTGGGTTACAGAATTTGTTGAAAGACTTCAGCAGGAACTGAATGCGACCCTTAAAGATAAGCTCACGATCTATTTCGATAAAAACCCTGAAAGCGGGTTGAGTGACAATCATGTGGTGGATCAATCCATTCGAAATAAGATCAATACCCTCATATTTATTCCTATTGTTTCCCAAACCTATTGCGACACTTCATCATTTGCATGGAGCCAGGAATTTAAGGTATTCAAAGAAGTTGCAGATTCTGATCGTTTTACTCGCACTATCCGGCTGGCGAACGGTAATTTCACCTCCCGTATTTTGCCTATAAAAATTCATGAAATCGATATGGCTGATCTCCGGCTTCTGGAAACGGAGCTGTCAGGAACTCTCCGCTCTATCGATTTTATTTACCGGGAGGCTGGCGTCAATCGCCCGTTGAGGCCAGTGGATGACGAAATTCCGGCCATATCAGGTCAGGCAAAAACTCTTTACCGAAATCAGATCAATAAGCTTGCCTACGCTATAAAAGAAATTGTACAGGGGCTTAAAGAGATTGATCAGCATCTTGCACCCGCCTCAAGTCCATCCACTCTCACCACACCCGAGCCTCAAAAGGGAAGCTTTTCATCATCGCACCCTTCCGCCTCAAAAGTGAAGGTGATTGACCCGGGAGGGCCCAGCGTATACCTGGCGTGGACCTCCAGTGATCTGAAAGATGATCGAGAAGAGATGGCTATAACGCTGAAAAAAGCAGGATTTAACGTTTTGCCTTCAACCGATTGTCCGGCCGATGATGAATCCTTTAAAGAGAGAGTAAAGGAAAATATGAGCCGCTGTTCGTGCTCGCTGCACATGCTGGGTGGTGAATTTGGAAGGCGGTTTGAATTTGACAGCGAAGTATCATTTCCGCAATATCAGTTTCTGGAAGCCAAAAAGATGATTGAAGCGGGAGATTCTGACTTTAACTGTTTTGTTTGGATGCTGCCTGAAGCTTCGACAAATATCAAGCCCGATCAGCGCAGTTTCATCAACTTCATCCGTAACAACATCACCCAAAACATGATGTTTTCTAACAGCATGGGGCCAATGCAGCTTGTAGATGATATGCGGGTTGTAATGCATAAAGAAGAAGAGGAAGTGTACGATTCCAAAGATACGGAGATCTTCTTTATCTATAACCAGCAGGATGAGGCCGAAGCTAAGGTTATTACGGATCATTTAAGTATGGAATACCCGGTTGAGATCATGAATATCCTGCCCGATGGCGAAGATAAGTATCGGGAAATCAGCACTCAGCAAATTCCAAAAAGCAAGCTTGCTGTTGTGTACTTCAAGTATGCTGCCGAATGGGCGCTTCCCTTTACTAAACAGGTGTGGAAAACGGTGGGCGGCGCCTCTTCCCCCACGCCTCTCTTCCTGGTGGGAGAAGATGACCCAAGCAGCAACAGAGCCAGGAATTTCAAAGCTCCAAAAGTGGTCTCATCCATCGTACCCAAGGAAGATGTTCCCGGAGAAGTAAAAAAAGTATACATAACCGTTAGTGAAATGAGTTAGGCCGGCCCTATGTTTGATGATTTTCAGATCTGCCCTTATACCGGACTACGCTCTTTTACTGAAGAAGAGTCGATCTATTTCAAGGGACGTGAAGAGAACATTGAACAGGCCATTGAGCAGCTGCAGCGCAATAAATTCATCATGGTTACGGGTGCCTCCGGCGACGGAAAGTCCTCACTTGTCTATGCCGGGATCATTCCGAATGCGCGTGCGGGGTTTTTACGGTCGAAATATACAGACTGGGTCGTAGCTGACTTTCGCCCCGAACGAACTCCATTCAAAAACCTTTGCAAAAGCCTGGCTGAACAGCTTCAGATTAATAGTACCGATACCGTAGAATCTGAGCTAAAACACGGTTTTTCCGCACTCATCGATCTGTACAAAAACTCTCCCCGCCACCTGGACACTCAATCTGTTGAATGGAAAGAATCAGACGATGCTGGCAAAGCTGTTCTCAAGCGAAAATCGGCCAACCTGATGATCCTGGTAGACCAGTTCGAGGAGTTTTTTACCAATCCGGAGAACTATCAGCAGGGAGCACCCTCCAGAGAATCGAACCTCGTTCTTAATATTCTTCTTGAAACATCGAGAATAGCCCTTGAAGAAGATCTTCCTATCTATGTCGTATTTACCATGCGGTCTGATTTTATTGGTCAGTGCTCTGCATTTCGAGGGTTACCTGAGTATATCGGCTTTTCTCAGTTTTTTGTACCCCGTTTGAACCGCACTCAACTTCAGCAGGTTATTGAGGAGCCCGCTGTTCTCAGCGGCAACAGAATTACTCGTCGGCTTACTGAACGCCTGATCTACGATCTCACCGAGGGGGTGGATCAGCTGCCTATTCTACAGCACGCTCTCAATCAGATCTGGCACGCTGCCGATCATGGTAAAGAGGAGATGGATCTGATTCACTACGCGATGGTCGGTGGTATGCCGGCCGATGAACTGCCCGGAGAGCAAAAGGAGAAGTTCCGGGATTGGTTTAGTAATCTTACGGATGAGATCAGGAACTGCTACCATGAACCGGGCCTTCAAAACGTTCTTGATACACACACCAATAAGCTCTACCTGGAGGCTGCAGAATACTACAGGCGTGAAACCGGTAAAGAAATTTCTATTGAGGATGTGCAGGCAATCATCAAAACAGCCTTTACCTGTCTTACAAAAATTGACCAGAGCCGTGCCGTCCGTAACCGAATGACGCTTCAGGAGATCACCGATATTCTAAACCGCCCCGGGCTAAACACGGAACAGGTAGGAGCTGTACTTAACATATTCAGGGAGCCCGGTAACACGTTTATCCGGCCTTTTATTAATGAGGAGACTGGGGATAAGAAGCTTATACCCGGAGATGTGCTCGACATTACACACGAAAGCCTGATCCGGAACTGGCACTATCTGGAGGAGTGGGCGCTTGAAGAGTTCGAAGACTATACGGTTTACCTTGATTTTGAAAAACAGCTGATTCGCTGGGTCAGCAATGACAAATCAAACGGATATCTGCTCTCAATCGGGCCGCTCGTCTTTTTTGAAAAATGGTATGAGCGAGTTCAGCCCAACAAATACTGGATTTCACGCTATCTGCCTGATGAACTGGAACAGGAGAAGAAACTCAGAAAAGCTGAACAGACCCTGGCCAACACCCGGGAATTTCTGCAAAAAAGCGCAAAACGGCATACCATTACCCGTACATTTATGAAATACGGCGCCAAAAAAATTGGTGTAGTTGTTGGGGTTCTGCTTCTTCTTGGCCTCGGGGCTTTCGGTGCCTGGAACGCATATCAAAAACAGAACAGCTCTGTACTCGATTTCATGCGGGAAGACACGATTACAATGGCAAATCGTTCCAATCTTTCCATGCAGGCGATCATACCTACGCTTGTCGAGATGATTGTGATGGACGCTACCACCATCCCTGAAATTATGGAGGGAATTCGTGAAACCGACCAAAAAGTGAAGATTGCAAATGGCATCGCATCCAACCTCATACTTCAGGGGAGAAATCAACCTACCGACCTTATTCTTCAGGCCCTTGAAACGGCAGACGGCCTGCTTGAAAGCTACAGCCCTGAGCAGCAGACCATGGATGAACTTACCTCGACGCTCATGCTGCTTTATGATTTTAGCATTGCAGCCGAAATGAGCGATTATTATATGCAGAGCGAACGTTCTGCTGCCCTTGTTCAATCGAACTCGGAGCGCTCTGCTAAGTGGGCACTTCATATACTCTCGGAACAGCCGGAAGGCTTTTCAGCCATACAGCATCTTCACCTCGCCATTGAAAACGGTTTGAACAACCGGACTTTCAGCTCAAATGAGATCGGTGAGATGTTATCTGTGCTCTCCCCATTTGAAAACAGTGAACGAAGCAGCTGGGTGATCAACAGCTACCCACCCGACAGAATCTTGATTCGCGGAGCACAGCCCATATACGGAAACCGTCACAACGGTCTTTATCAGCTAATGGCTTACCTCTATGCAGCAGCTGATGAGCCCGAGCTCGCTATTCAGAGTATTGACTCTATCCTGGTAAATCAGAGCACATTTTTTGAAAACGACTATGATGCCAATAGTGAAAACGCAACACATGTTGCCGCTGTGTTCTATACATACGATCACCTGGATGCTCTCGATACATTCGTGGAGGAGTACGCATCACGGGTTAACTGGTCGCCCGCAGATTATTATAACCGCCTGCTATCCCAGTTACCTCTGGACATCTATTTGTCTGAACATTTCAACTACTACGCCGGATCAAACCAATATTACGGTAATCCGCATCTGAAGTTTTCTTCGGATGACATGCTCACATTCTTTTTCAATCAAATGAGAGAAGATCTTGAGCAGCTAAGCAATGCGGATGAAAGAAACTATGGGCTGGCCCTGTCTTATAAAAACGAGGGCTTACTGAAAGCATTTCGGAATGAGATCAGAATGAAAACTGATGATAATACATCCCTCAGCCCTTTGTTTGATGAAGCGATTACCCATTACCGGCGTGTATCAGACAGTTATCTGAACCAATCGATCACCATCCCCTTGACGTCCAGCCTCGATATCGGCACATTTCCTCAAAAGCATCTTTTCCTCTACCCGGATATGAGGATGCCATTCTATTATGGAGAGCCCAGGGCCAGAACGTTTTCTTATACATCTGCCGCCTTTCCGGCATATATGATCAATTCAGGCATATTTGAAGAAATGTACAATGAAGCTGATACTCACCGCTATTTTGAAACCTGGATGCAGGATTATCACGCAACGATGAGTTCACGAGACTGGTTTTTCAGGAATCCCATTGCATTAGCCACGATGGAATCGCTGGCCGGTCATCTGGAGCAGCTCAATGCAGGTGAAACAGCCGACATAAACCTGCTCTATATCCATCTTGCAGATGCTGCTTTCAACAGTGATAATCCTGAAATCGGTCTTAAGGCTCTGCAGAGCGTCGAAACCGACAGGCTCCTCAACTCGTTTCAGTATTCACTTCCGGGCTTTATAAACACCTACTCTTTCGAAATGGTGGCTTATGCCGTTGCTCATGCCACATTGTATGACGATATTGACCTTGCTTATAGCCTGGTTAGTGTTTTTCAGGAGGAGGTAAACCGATCATCTCTGTACGGGTATGCCAGCAAGCACCTGTCGCTTCAGTACCGTGCAGAAGATACCGCTATACAGCTTATCAATTCTGCCAGAACAGAAATGTTGCGTCGCGATAACCCATCCGGGTTTCAGCCCAACAGGCTTATTTTTGCCTCCGCCCTGATGTATCAGGACCCTGAAAACAATCGGGAAGAAGCCTATCAGGTGATCAAAAATTCGTTTAATAAATTTAATGCCATGTTCTTTTTTTCTGAGTCGCATGGCTTCAGGGAGGAGTTTTATGAGGGCGTAAATCTCATTCCCGATCTGGTATCGAGTACCGACAGGCTTGGCTTCTATTATCAGATTCTGCACGGTTACAATATTAACGGGGGTATAAATCCGGAATGGGAAACCTACTACAACAATCAGTTCATATTCATACGACGTTTCCTGCCCTATATCCCGGAGGGTTCATAGATGTTTGATCAACAAGCCATATGTCCATATACCGGTCTCCGGTCGTTTACCGAAGAGGAGAGCCTCTATTTCAAGGGAAGAGACCAGCAGATCGACCAGATTACCTCCCTGCTTGAAAAGAATAAATTCCTGATGCTAACCGGCGCGTCCGGGGAAGGCAAATCATCGTTGATTTATGCGGGGCTGATTCCCAACGCCCGGGCGGGGTTCTTCAAGGCCCAATACAGCAATTGGGTGGTTGCCGACTTCCGGCCGGAGCGAAGCCCGGTCAGGAATATGGCGGAAGCTATTTCCGATAAGTTTGTCATCAATTCGGATACGGCTGAAACCGAACTGCGCCGCGGTTACTCTTCCCTGATTGACCTGTACACCAGCTCTAAGTTTTATGTCGATAAAAATGGAGAGGAGTGGGAACAGGCATCTGATGAGGAGAAAATAGCAATGCAGAGGTCTTCTGCCAACCTGCTCATCATTGCCGATCAGTTTGAGGAGTTTTTTACGAATCCTGAAAACTACTATAACGAAGTTCCATCGCAAGACTCGCAGGTAGTCGTTAATCTGTTGCTCGAAACCGCCAGAATTGCACTTGAAAAAAATATTCCTGTCTACGTAGTCTGCACAATGCGATCTGACTACATCGGCCAGTGTTCTGCATTCAGAGGTCTGCCAGACTATATCGGATTTTCTCAATTTTTTGTACCTCGGCTGAAACGTAAAGATTTAAAACAGGTTATTCTGGAGCCTGCCGAATTAAGTGGGAACCGGATTTCTCAGCGTCTCGTCGAAAGACTCGTGTATGATCTTTCCGAAGGTGTTGATCAGCTTCCTATTCTTCAGCATGCCCTCAAACAGATTTGGCAGGCAGCAAGGGATGGAAGTGAAGAAATGGATCTGATTCATTACGCAAAAGTTGGGGGAATGCCAGCAAATGAGCTTCCCGAAGAAGACCAAAAAACCTTTCTTTCCTGGTATAAAAGCCTTCCCGAATTTCAAAGAAGCTATTATAAAGAGACGGGACTGAAGCGGGTAATCGAAATCCATGCCGATTTGCTCTTTAAAAAAGCGTGGAACAGTTATACCGAAAATTTTCCAGATCATCCCATATCAAAAACCAAAGCCGAACAGATTATCACATCGGCCTTTAGCTGTCTCACAAAGATCGACAACAGCCGCGCCGTCCGAAACAGGATGAGTCTGAAGGAGATCACCGATATTATTCACTCGCAGGGTATAACAACCCAGATTGTTGGCAATGTACTGAAACCCTTCAGAGAAGAGGGGAACTCCTTTGTGCGGCCGTTTTGTACAGAGGATACAGATTCATGTGAGCTTCCGGACGATGCCGTTCTGGACATTACCCACGAAAGCCTGATCCGTAACTGGTCGCGCTTACGGGACTGGGCTAACCGAGAATATGAATTTTACTCGATCTACCAGGATTTCAGGAAGCAGCTCGATCGATGGAAAAACAGTGGAAAGAGCAACAATTTCCTGTTACCTATCGGGCCTCTCTCCTTTTTTGAGAACTGGTATGACAACTGCCGGCCCAACCCGAGCTGGATTCGCCGATACTCAGAAATCGAAGACGATAAAGAGGCAGAACTTGAGAAAGCTAAAATGCAGCTTGAAGATATTCGCGAGTTCCTGAATCGCAGCGCACGGAAAGTGGCTATTCCCCGCGCTTTCATGAAATATGGTGCAAAACGAATAGCAACCGGCTTCGCCATCACCGTGATGACACTGCTCTCGATTTTTTACTGGATTGATGCAGAGCAGAAGCAAAATGACGCGGTTATTGCAACCGTTCAGGAGCGCACTGCCGAACTGCTTCAGAGCAATGAAGTGGGTTCAGGGACAAAAACCATCAATCTGCTCATTGGTGAGCGCTATGAACCCGGATCTATATCAACTAAAATTTCCGGGTTTAATTCGCGTGACGCGCTTACGCTGTCGGTCGATCTTTACAGGCAGCTATTGCTATTCAACAAATATGAGAAAAGCGATCTGAAACGTGAGCTGATGCAGCAAGCACAGGATCGAATGGACGCGATGCTGGCGGCCCGGGAAGACCCGTCTTTTCTGCTGGACGAACTGAACCAGTTCACCAGCATGCTGGCCTATGACAACTACTATAACCCAACCCAGCGAACGCAGGGGATCCTTCAAAGGTACACTGACGAGGGGTACAACCTTGCGATTTCTTTTTTCAGCGATTCCACACTCTTCCGGGCCACAATTCCGATTGAACTGAACTATGCACTTCAGCAGTGGCTCACTTTTGGCAGCGTTACGCCGGAAAAAACCACGGCCATCCTAAATCTGATATCACCTTTTGAAAACACGGATGCCGATGCTATGTTCCGGATCTACTATCCGCGAGGCAGCTATGAAGTAAATGGCCGTGTGCCCAACAATTTTAATGGCGGTTATCACACATTGGCATCACTCTATGCAGCTGAAGGTGACTCAGATAGGGTGATTGAGAGTTTTGAACAGATAATGGATTCGGGTCAGGATGACTATTTTATTGGAAGCCTTTTTAATAATTATAATCACATTCTAGCCATTTTCTATCAGTATGGCCATGAACCACAGGCTGCCTCGGTCGTATTATGGCTGGGTGAAAATTACGAATCGAATGTACCGCTTACCATCTATCGTAACTCTGTGATCCGCGCCGGGTATATGAGTCCGTTTTATCGTACAAATATTGATCGTAATATTTTCCGCGCATTTGGTGGCTATTTCTTTCCGAATCTGACCCTGGCGAACCGTTCACTATTTGAATCACTGAATGAGAGATATGAATCCATGATCCGTGCGATCCCTGATGCAAACGAGCGAAACTATTCTCTCGCCATCAACAAAAAAAGAAGGGCCATGTTCACTCACAAATACGCCTTCGACAGGGGCCTCACTCCGAACATGAGTGAGCTTACGGAACAGCTGGATGAAGCTGTCACCTATTTTAGGATGGTAGACGAGTCTTTCCTGAATGAGGAGATACCTATTACCATACCTTACTACGGAGAAGGGGTGCGCAGCATAGAGATTAAACGACGCGACCTGTTTATCTATCCTGATTATATGGAGGGCTGGTTCAGCGAGACCTATCATACAGATCTGTTCTTCAACTATATTTATGATAATGATCTGATGGATGAGTTTTACAGAACACCTGAGGAGCTCGACATGGTTCATTTCTGGCTGGCCAAAGCTTACGAAGTGAAACCAATTAATCAATATTTACAATTTGATAACGACTACCCACTTTCTGATGAAGTTCATGCGCGCATACTCTCAGCTATTGAAGAGCACCCAAACGGGGCCTCGTTCGATCTGAATCTGCTGAGCCTGATTATGGCCAACCGGGAATTTGAGAAGGGCAACAAAGAAGAGGCACTGGCACACTATGCGCGATTTGATGAAGAGAATTTCCAGGCATCCCGTGACCGGTATGAGTATCTCGAAACAACATTTTTCATGAATCAAATGAAAGATATCGCTGTAAATCTGGCAACAGCCGGATACAGAGATGAAGCGCTGGTAATGGCTGAACGTTTTGAAGCTGAGCATGAGAAGGCCTTTGCATACATCGCTATGGCAGAAGATGTATACCTGGAATCACAGTCACCTGAATCTTTTGTATACCTCGATTCTGCCCTTACCAAGGCAAGCCGGGTCGATTTCTCCCAGTTCGATTTTGGTATAAATAGACAGATTGACATCCGCCAGAATTTAATTCTGCTTCTCTCCAGAATCGGCGGCAGAGAACTCAATGACATTTCAAACGATCTGCTTCGTGAGATGGTAGAAGGGGCCAAATTCTCCGGGATTATTAGCAGGGTATATGGCGTAGCCGAGGAAGGAAATTTTTATCGTGCGCTAACGGCTTTGCCTTCAACTCTCACAGAAGGACAGGATCTTATTTTACAATCGTTTATCCTCTGGCAGGCAGCTATTGAGAAGCAAACGGAAGAAGAAGCCGCCCGCTGGAAGCCCATGGATGACTTTTTCACTTTTAATAATAACTATATTTTCTATCTGCCCAATTAACGATGACCCGATATAATACGCTTTACTATCTCCTTATCCTCCTGCTCATTACAGGTGCGTTTGCGTCTATGGCTCAGAACGTTTACGGCATCAAGCTCATGGGGTTCGTGGCAGCAACATTTTGCCTGCTTTTTCTTGTGCAGGCGGTTGAAAATGTTCAACAGGGGTTAACGAAACCACTTCCCCTCATTGAGTTGGTATGCCTTACATTACTGTCCGGGATTATCAGTTTACGTGTTTTCTATATCCATTTTCCATACGCCGAAACGCTGTATGGTCTGGCAGGTTTAAGCCTGTTTTTGGTGTACGCAATAAAACTGGTTACCATTTTTCCGCAAATTCGAAAAGAGAACCGGTTTCTTTCGTGGATGGTGCTCCTGTTTTTTGGCAGCCTGAGTCTCTTTGTACTCTCACTCACGATCACACCCTTTTTCCCCTGGCTTGCCGAACCAGCCGGGATGGCTGCCTTCGCGCTAATTCTCATCTTTACTGCTGTATCATTTTCAAAAAATGATGTGCTCTACAGAGGTGAAAGCGTAAATGCGCTGAAGATTGCCACGCGGGCAGAACCGCGTGCAGTTATGCTGCTCTCCATCTTTATGTTGTTCAGCCTGTATATTGGGCTGAATAAAGTAAACCTGATTCCGGCTGTCTACAGTGATGAATACCCAAGGGCATATTTTGAACTCGTAAACAGGGCCGAAAGCGGAGAAGAAGATCCGGAAAACGGACGCTACCAGCATGAACGTTTCCAGGAGGAGTATGAGACGTTTATTGACAAGCATACAGACACGTTCGATTATTGATTTTGTTTTCCGATAGAGTATCTGTTCGATGTGATGTATAAACATGGCTATGGAGCCTGCAGTTTGAACCTTGCACCCTGCTCCCTGCACCCTGCACCCTGCACCCCGTAAATCACTCCTTCAGCCGTTTCAGACTCCACTCCTTATTTTGGGATCTCAGATAGGTTTCGCTCTCCAAAACAAATGCTCCAAAATGCGCTTCGTCACCGATGGTTTTACATTTATCAATTAATGTAGTCAGACCCTCTGCCATCTGCTGATACTTAAACTCCATCTCCTTGGTGTTGTTGGCTTCCGAATAAGTGGATATCAGCGCAATAAATCCAACCAGCATTCCAATCAAGCTGATGTCTACGATAATCGAAGGAAGCGGGTGAAATTCACCGATAATGTTAAGCGATCCCCATATCAGCGATACAGCGAGCAAAATATAGATCACGGATTTATAGAAAAATAACTTTTTTCGCAAGTCTGCACCCTTTTTATGAAAATAAGACAGCTGGTCTGCAAGGCGGTACCTGTTATAGTACTCTTTCTTTTGTGGCAGTGTGAATGTGAGTGCTCGCTGCTTCAGCTCAATTAGCCTGCTCAAATTTATTTTATAGCCATGCCATACAAACGGTTTCAGGTGATCAATATACTGCTCAAACTCACTCTCTGAGTAGCAAGCAGATTCATTGTTTTCAGATCGTATATTGAACAGATAAAACCAGATTTCACTGCGGATTTGCTCCGCTTTTGCGCGATCCTGGGTCCACTTGCCAAAGCTGGCTTTATCGGAAATGCGCAGCTGTAACGTCACGAAAACCCCTACCATTGATATAATCACTGCAAATATCCGGATAAAAGGTGCAAATCCACCAAACATATAGTCGGGTATGTTGCCAAATTCATCAAAAAAAACAATCACGCCCAGAATGATAAGTCCCGCAATAAGCCTCTGCTCCCATTTTTTTTGATGATAGGCTGCAGACATGTCCAGTTTCCTGAAGACCGGAATGATTGACCCCAGCATATCCACTTCATTGGGCTTCTCTTTTTTTACAGGCCAGATGATATGAACACCGATCTGCCTTTTTTTAAGATCTTCTACAAAGTGAGACGTTCCACCTGTTTTCATCGTCTCTTGCGGGCGCATCAGGGCTATTGCCGACACCATGTCTTTCTCTCCGCCTGCTTCTGAAAGGGCAAAATCCCGCATTGCACTGTTGCATGCTTCGAAGGGACTGTTTCCCGCCGTGCCCTCATTGCTGTAGATCACTCGTTCTGCCTTCTTAAGGATTCGCTCAAACTCCTGAGGCCACCTGCTGCTCTCCTTATCCTTTTCCGCTTTTTTATATGATACCGATTCTTCAAGAAAGCGCTCCTTTTCAAATGGCAAAAAAACAATCAGCGGAATCCCTGATTTTAAAACTTCATCAGCAAATATCATGTCCCCACCTGCACCCAGGCTGGTTATGGCAATATCCGGGGCATCATGTCGAATCTCTTCATCAATATAGGTTCGAATCAAACGGCGAGCATCCTCCATCATCTCTAACGGAAACCTTTTCTCCTGGCGTCCGGCGGCATCAATCAAGTGCCCTGTAAAAATCAGTACCCGTTTCTTTTCTTTATTGGCAGTCATAAATGCTTAAAACATGTTGGCGGCTTACAATCCCAAGTCGATTGATCAATGGATTTATAGATGCAGTACTTTTTATCTTTTCAGGATTTTCACCTTCCCAAATAACCGGGTTGATTGTTCTTAAATCTGAATTACCAGTCATCAATATAGTTTCCCCTCTTGAAAAAGTCTCATTAAATCACAGTATTATTATAAACTGTATCGAACGTTTTTCAACCCATACCGTAATCATTACATCCTATGTGCAATTTAACAGCACACATTTGCATAATTTTAAATGATATTTCTCACATGTAAGAATTTTTACCTACCATAAACCGGTAATTAATCATCAATCAATACATTTCTCATGAACAAAACCGTCATCGTTACAGGAGCGTCCAACGGAATCGGCAAAGCAATTGCCAAAGCGTACGCGGCGGCATACTATAATGTTGTTTTAGCCGATATTGACCATAAGAATGGACAAGAACTGGAGGATCAGTTACTTAAACAAGGATATACCTCGATGTTTATAGAATGTGATGTGTCTGATCCCTCCGCAACTGAGAAACTATTGGACGAGACTTTTCAACAATTTGGCGGGATCGATATTCTCATCAATAATGCCGGTATATCGGAATTTATTTCGCCCGATGACCTAAACGTTGATAAGTGGAATCTCATCCTGAATACGAACCTTCGGGCTGCTTTTCTTTTAACCCGTGGTGCCGCCAAAAAAATGAAAAAGGGCGGTGGTGGCTCTGTTGTGAATATCGCATCAACCCGTGCTCTTATGTCAGAAAAAAACTCCGAGGCGTACGCTGCTTCCAAGGGCGGGCTCCTTGCTCTTACACATGCTATGGCTCTCTCCTATTCCGATCACAACATCACTGTCAACTGTATTAGTCCCGGCTGGATTCATACCGGCAATATGGATGACCTTCGCGATATTGATCACGATCAACATCCTTCAAACCGCGTGGGTAAACCGGAAGATATAGCCCGAGCGTGCCTGTTTCTTACCGATGAAGCCAATAATTTCATAACTGGCGAAAACCTGATCATTGACGGCGGCATGACCCGCAAAATGATTTATGAGCATTAGATAGCGGGTAAACTTAAACTCTGCTTTCGAATGTGATTTTCAGGATCCGGCTCTTTTCACCCCAAAAAAGTTTTAAAGTTCTATCTGGAACAAAGACTCAAATGAATTCTTACATGCTTTCTCGCTGATTTTCGCAGATGATAGCGCAAAGTTTCGCCGATTCGAATGTGCTTTTTAGTGTGCACTATTCAATCCCAAGGAACTTCATTGCTGCAAGGCTCAGTGCAGTATTTGGTAAAAAAAGGAAGCCGGTTATTAACTCATCTACTGATTCATCATCATCGCTGGAAACAGACCGCCTTCTTTTTAAATCGACCGGTGTTCTATTTCTTTTCAATGTAGAACTGCCTCATCACATCAATTTTCTCAGGGTTATCGAGCAACGACCGGTCCGAAAACATCATAATTCCCGTGGAGGGTGGTTTTGAACCCTCAACCATCACCTGCAGAAATTCTTCCGGCGACACTTCAACCGGGCTGTCGTGTGCCTGCACAATCGGCCAGACCAGGGGCTTATTTTCAACGGATCCCTCAATCAGATCCCCAAGCCAGGAGGTGTATTCGCTTACCCATTCGGGTTCTCTTTCTTTCATTTTATGAAACAGCATGGGAGATAGCACGTCCGCAATTTCAGCAAAAGCTTCCACATCAATTCCAAGGGTTCTGTACAGGGCTCCGTCATGGTCTTCGGGATACCACGAGCAGTAAAAGATACCAACCTTCGCCTCCGGTTGATTTTCCTTTACGATTGTTTTCATGTCTATCATCCAATTATTTAATACACCGTTTCGCCAATCCCTCCACTGCGGCTCAGCATTCTCCAGAATCCACTCTGCTTTTGCAGCGATTTCCGTGCCGGGAATATCTAGTCCGCTGTATTCAGAAAATATCGAAGTGCACCGATCACAAAAACAGGTCTCAGGTAAAATGGGATCTGCAGATTCAAACTGTGCATGCCAGTGAACATAATCCAGGAAAATACCTCCGACGTCGTACGTTTCAAGAATATTTCTGAGCTGTTCTGATCGATACTCCTTAAAATCAGGATCGGTTGGGCATACACCCATAAACCAGTCTGCAGGCGGCGATGGATTTCCCGTTTCGTCAATCGGCCATGCCTCTGGGTGCTCTTCCACATAATTACGCCCAAGCAGCGTGGGAAACTCCACAAAAACCTTTACGTTCTGATCTTTTGCCGTATCAAAAAGCTCGTCATTCAGTGAGATACTCCGGACAAAAATGGCGTTCATTCCAAGCTCATCAAACGCATAGCCTGCGTCAAGCAGAGTACCGGGATTACCGTACACACCCTTAATAAAGGTTCCATCATCCGATTCTTCGGATAACTCACTTTCGGAACATGCTAAAATCCCAAATACGGCAATAGAACATATGGTGAGTACAATTTTTAAATATCTGAATGAAAATTGCGGCATTGGCATCTACTCGTTTTGTTTGTATTTGGGAATAAATCAGATTGAAATAATGGTCTTCAAGGTCAATCGTACGCTTTATTTGCGGGCAATACGATTCGCCTGTATGCAATAAAGAATAGAATCAATGAGGAGTAAATCACAAAGAAGGGTAAAATATAGGTTATCAAATCCGTGGCTAACATCACAGAAATGATGAGCAGTTGAAACCCAAGCCCGTACATAGACAAAAACGTCATAAACCATTTAGGAAATGTTTTTTTAAGAGGTGCATTCCGGTCCAGTTTATAAATAATTTTGTCAAAAATGGAGTAAAACAGAGTGTAGATTCCAAACAGGAGATTTACATTTTTCTGACTTTCACCGGGGTACGCATCAGGCGTTTCAGTTTCAAAAATTTTGCTCGTTCTGTCTCCCGAATCTGAATTGTGCCGCAGAATGACGTAATAAAAATTATAGAGGGTTCCCTGTAGCTGGATAGATGCAAAAGCAGCAAAAGCGAGCCAAATACTCTGTCCTGTTACAAACCAGACGGTAAGTATTATCAGGAAATTTAAAATAATATCGAACACGGAATCGAGATAGCGCCCCACATAAGAAGGATTGTTTTTCTGCCTTGCCATTTCCCCATCCGCGGCATCAAGAATGGATTTGAGAATAAGAAGAATCCCTGCAGCGATATAGTGTTCGTTTAGAATAGCCACAATCGCAGATAAACCACACAGTCCAAACATCAGTGTGAGATGAATAGCAGTGACATTTGTATTCTTTAGCAGCCGAACAATGGTAACGGCCATGGGTCGGCCGTAATCCGACAGATCAATAAATTTATCTTTAAAAGCGAGCTTTGGCATCTACAATCTTTAAATCAAATAACGGAATGGTGCCAAATATAGGGGTTTCTGATGATGATTTTCGGTAAACTTTCAAAAAGGAACAAAACACCTCTAATCTCATCCGGCAGCGCTTGCTCCGCCATCAACTGTAAGTACTGTGCCCGTAATCCACTCCGACTCATCAGATGCAAGAAAGAGTGCTGCTTTGGCAATATCGAGAGGCGTACCCGTTCGCTTCATAGGAATTGTTTCGGGTACTTCATCCAGAATCGTATCTGGATTGGGAAACGCTACGGCCGACGAGCGATAGAGTTTTGTATCAATCGCGCCGGGCGCTATCATGTTCACGCGAATAGCCGGAGCAGCATCTACTGCAAGCTGCCGCACCAATGATTCTACAGCTCCTTTTGTGGCACAATATGCAGCATGGTTTGGAAATCCTTTTCGTGAGGCGAGTGAGCCCATTACTATCACCGACCCTCTCCCCTCTTTTCTCATGTCGGGTACAGCAATCCTCAACAGGTAAAACAGCGAATGGATGTTCACATCAAACGTCGTGTGCCAATCCTGTGGGGATAATTCCATCAGGGAACCCAGCCCCAGCATTCCCGCATTCGCCACAATGATATCCGGTATACCAATCTGTTCTTTTGCAGCTTCATATAGCAACTCATTCTCCTTCTGATTCGATACATCGGCAGCAATAAACAGAGCATGTCCGCCTCGTTCCTTTATCGTCTGAACTGCCTTTTCTCCTTTCTCTTCATCCCGTCCGCTCACAACAACGGTTGCCCCCTCATCAGCAAAATATTCAGCAATTCCACGTCCGATCCCCTTTGTTGATCCGGTTATGATTGCCGTTTTTTCTGTTAGTCGCTTCACCTGATCCTCATATTTGTTTATCACATTCAAAACAGGAGCTTTGAATGCTTGGTAATTCATATCCGTTTTGATAGTAAGAATTCTAACTCAAAAAGGAGAATACGACAATGGAAGGAAAAAAATTATTAATGATTGTAGGAGACTACGGTGAGGACCTGGAAATAATGGTGCCGTTTCAGGCGCTGCAGATGGTAGGACATACGGTACATGCGGTATGCCCTGACAAGAGCAAGGGAGACCAGTGCCCGACGGCCGTTCATGATTTTGTGGGAGATCAAACCTATAAAGAACTAAACGGTCACAACTTTACGCTAAACTACTCTTTTGAAGATGTTGATGTTGAATCGTATGATGGGCTGGTGCTTCCCGGAGGCCGCGCACCGGAATACCTCAGGCTAAACAGTGACGTCGTTGATATGGTTAGCCATTTTATTGAACATGACAAACCTATTGCGGCGATTTGTCACGGACTGCAGATCATGGCTGCAGCGGGCGGCATTGAGGGTAAAACACTGACAGCCTACCCTGCATGCGGTCCCGAGATGAAATTGGCCGGTGCCAACTACAAAGATGTTCAGCCAACCGAAGCCGTGCGCGATGGCAATCTCGTAACCTCGCCGGCGTGGCCTGGACATCAAAAATGGCTGGCCGAATTTCTGGACGTGCTGGGGACGAAAATCAGCCATAGCTGACCGCTGATTTATAAATGCATTTTTTGAACCCTGCTGTCCGTCACAGCGGGGTTTTTTATTCTTGATCTGACTGAATGAATTCTAAAAATTGGAGCGGCAACAGTACAGGAATTTCCGCATATATAAAATCCTGAGGATTTCTGGATATAATAGCATCACATTTAGAATCAAGAGCCGACTGATAATGAATGGCATCTTCAAAGTCGGGCCATTTCAATTCTAGTGCTTTATCAATTACCCCTCTTGAAACAGTTGCAATGTTTACTGTTTTCCGCAGTCCTTCGATAGCTTGGTAAACGTGTTCAACTGTATTGTTTTTTATCAAAATGTAAAAAATAGTATCAAATGTGTGTGCTGCTACGTAGCCCTTAAAGATTTTGCGCTCAGACATATCCAAAATTCTCTGTGCATACGCATCATGTGGCTTTCTTCGATGAATTGCATCAATACAAACATTAGTATCAAGTAAAACTCTATCGAAGCCCATACTTTTCTTCCAAAGCTTCCATTTTCAATTTTTTATAATCGTAATTGTCTACTCTTTTAGACTGGGGAATCGCATTCATAATTTTTTCTACAGCACTTCCGGACCTTGGAATAAACTCTTCCTGCTCCTCTTCGCGTATAATAGCCTCTTCAAAAAGCTGAGATACGCTTATTCCCCTCTTTTTTGCAATGTACTTCGCCCGCTCCTTTATCGGTTCTTCAACTGTTAGGTTTAGTGATTTCTTAGCCATAGTACCTCCATGTTTACTCTAAAATACTTAATACGCATTGAAAAGGAAAATAAACGCGCGTTATTTCTGAATTTAAATATTAGCATAAATTACTGCCCGCAACCGATTACATCTGTTCCTGATATTCATTTAGAGAATCCACCCAATTCCCCACGTTCTGCTCCAGCACACTTAATGGTACCGCTCCGCTTAGTAAAACCACATCGTGAAACTCTCTCAGCTCAAAATCGCTGCTAAGTTTATCCTCAGCCATTTCCCGAAGCTCACGTATTTTGATTTCGCCCATTTTGTAGGACAGCGCCTGACCCGGCCAGAAAATATATCGGTTTACCTCCGACCGAATGTTATGAAGAGATAGCGCTGAATTGGATGCCATATACTCAACGGCCTGATCGCGTGTCCACCCTTTTGCGTGCATGCCGGTATCTACTACCAGACGCAGCGCCCTCCACATTTCGTAGCTCAGCCGCCCAAAGTTTTGATACGGGTCTTCGTAAAAGCCGACTTCCAGGCCCAGTCTTTCGGAATAGAGTGCCCACCCCTCCGTGTAGGCCGTAAAGCTGGCTGTTGTTCTAAATTTCGGAAGATTCTCCAACTCCTGCTGAAGGGCAATCTGCAGATGATGGCCCGGTACGGCTTCATGCAGGCTTAGAGCCGTTACTTCGTACAGCGGACGTGCAGGCAGATTATAGGTGTTCACAGCATAGTTGCCCGCCCGGGTACCGTCAGCAGCTCCCCGGCTGTAGTAGGCTGTTGCTGTGCGCGGTGCAAGATAATTGGGCACCTCAATAATCCCGTATGGCAGCCGCGGTAAGGTTTTAAATAACTCCGGCAGTTTACCATCCATCCTCTTCAGAATAAGAGCTGTCTCCTTCATCAGCTCTTCAGGGGTTTCTGCATAGAATCGGTCATCCGTTCTCAGGTATTCCGTAAACCTGTCAAAATCATACTCAAATCCTTCACTTTCCACAATCTCCATCATTTCTGCACGAATTCGGGCTACCTCATCCAGGCCTGTTTGGTGGATTTCATCCGCCGTGATATCTATTGTGGTGTACATTTTTACCAGGTAATCGTAGTAGGCTTCACCTCCGGGCACATCCGTAATTCCAATGGATGCCGATGCTTCAGGCACATACTCATCGGATAAAAAATCGTGCAGCTTCTGAAATTCAGCAATCACGCTCTCCCGGATCACCCGAGAAGCTTCCTGCCTTAGCAAGTTTCTCTCTTCTTCATCAATCTGATCGGGAAAATTGTTGAACGGCTCAAAGAGCCTGCTCTCCTCGGGCCGTTCAGTAATGAGCGCACGGACAGACTCCAGATAGTCGTCAAATACTATCTGAGGCCGAACAAAGCCAATTTCCGCACCTCTTCTGAGTCGTTCAATATAGCCGCCATTATAGTCCGGGAAAGCTTTGAGACGGCTCAGATAATTCCTGTAATCCTCAAGATTATTCAAAGGGACCCTGTTAGCAAGGTCAGCAAACGATGCGTGGTAATCCCACCAGCCATTCAGAGGCAGGAGATGTCCGTTATTTTCGTAATCCTGAATGGCGTTCTCGAGCTGAATGCGAAAGATGTCGTAGTTCACCTGATGTTCAATACTAACAGAATCCCGGGGAATGGTACTTAACCTGGCTAAAAATTCTTTATTGGACTCATAAGCAGACTCCATGGCGTCAAGGCCGGTCTCCGGAAGGCGGTCATTAAACCGATGGTCTCCCTGACCGGTTGCAAAGAGCGGGTTCTTCTGGAGAGAATGCTCCCAGTGATCATCAAGCAGTTTTAAAAATCTTTCTGTCGGGGTGTGATGGCTATTCAGAGCTGTAATGATAATAATTAAAAATGATATGGCTAATAATTTCATAGGGTTATGATGATGATAATAGAAGTATCGACACTGAACTTCAGAAAGTATACAAAATCGGCTCGTATTCTGTGTCTGCTCAGCGAAATGCATAAACATATTTGGCACATTTAATTTTTGGTACGAATCTGATAGGATTTCGCCTTCATCTGGCAAATCGTATTAGTTAAGGTTAGGGAGACTCTTCTGAATGGAGAGTCTCTTTTTTTATGTCCTTGATTGCCGCCGACCTGAAAATCACCCAAAAATTCATATTGCTATATAATGGGTGATTGATTCTACGGAATGAGAACCACCCTTATTTTCCGGCCGAAATCCATTATCTTACATTCATAAAAAGAAAAAAGTAACCCAATTTAATTTCAACACTATGTCTAACGCTTATTTCAATGTTCAGGAACCAAAAAACGAACCCTACAACTCGTTTGCTCCCGGCACACCCGAACGGGAAACTCTGAAAAAACGCCTGAAGGAACTAAAATCTGAGGTAATTGAAATTCCCGCGATTATTAACGGCAAAGAAGTAAAAACAGGCCGTACCGCCGATGTGGTGATGCCTCATAACCACGGACATAAACTCGCAACCGTCCATCTCTGCGGCCAGAAAGAGGTCGACATGGCTGTCGATGCCGCGCTCGAAGCTCAGAAAAAGTGGGCCAATCTGCCCTGGGAAGAGCGTGTCGCTGTTTTCCAAAAAGCAGCCGATCTGGTAACCGGACCCTGGCGCGACACCATGAACGCCGCCACCATGCTGGGTCAGTCAAAAACTCCACAGCAGGCGGAAATCGAAGCGGCCGGAGAGCTGGCTGACTTCCTGAGATTTGGCGCATGGTATCTCACAAAAATCATGACCGAGCAGCCCTTTTCACCCGATGGTGTCTGGAACCGCGTGGAATATCGTCCGCTAGAGGGATTCATCTTTGCAGTGAGCCCGTTCAATTTTACGGCCATTGCCGGAAATCTTCCAAGTGCTCCCGCCATGTGTGGTAACGTTGCACTATGGAAACCATCAACCGAGTCGGTCTATTCCAACTACTTCTTTATGAAGCTTTTGAAAGAGGCCGGAATGCCCGATGGCGTGATCAACTTTCTGCCGGGTGAAGGTGCAGATGTCGGAGACCCCGTATTAAACAACGAGCACCTTAGCGGACTCCACTTCACCGGCTCTGTGGGTACGTTTAACCATCTTTGGAAAACCATCGGCGAAAACATCGATCTCTATAACACCTACCCGCGTGTGGTTGGTGAAACGGGAGGTAAAGACTTTATTTTTGCCCACAACAGTGCAAATGTGAATGATCTTGTTGTTGCAGCGTTACGAGCTGCTTTTGAATACCAGGGGCAGAAGTGTTCAGCCGCGTCAAGAATGTATTTCCCCGAATCGATCTGGGGTGAGTTCAAAGAGAAATTCCTGGCCCAGGTATCTGAGATTAAAGTTGGTGATGTAGAAGATTTCTCAAACTTTATGGGAGCTGTTATCAGTCGAAAGGCATTTGATAAAATTGCAGGCTACATCGACTATGCCAAGGAGGCCGATGATGCAGAAATCATTGCCGGCGGCGGCTATGATGATTCACAGGGATTTTTTGTTGAACCCACCGTGATCCTTACCTCCAATCCGAAATTCAAAACCATGCAGGAAGAGATTTTTGGGCCGGTACTCACGATTTATGTCTACAAAGATAAAGATTTTGAAGAGACCCTGGATCTTTGCGACAGTACATCACCTTTCGCTTTAACAGGTGCCATCTTTGCAAAAGACAGGCACGTAATCAAAATGATGTCGGACCGATTCCGCCAGACTGCGGGCAACTTCTACATCAATGAAAAACCGACAGGCGCCATTGTGAATCAGCAGCCTTTTGGAGGTTCGCGCAAATCGGGCACTAACGACAAAGCCGGAAGCGTCATTAACATGCTTCGATGGATGTCGGCACGAGCGATTAAAGAAGTGACCGTTGCTCCAAAAGACTGGCGATATCCTTACATGCGGGAAGAATAAAACAGCCAACAGCTGTCAAAACTCCTGAAAAATATTTCGCAACCCCTCTTGCCTGTTTTATGCCGGAAGAGGGGTTTTTTATTTGACAAAATCTCCAGAATTGCATTGAAACAATATCAAGTCTGCATACTATACATTATAAATCGCTAAGACCAATACCAAACTCACCATGTTCAGAGTATTTACCGGTTTTCTTATGCTGGCTCTGTTTCCCCTGTTTGTCACATTCTGCAATTCCGACAGAGAATCGTCATCAGAAACGGTTAATGAGTCCGCTCCGGATCCTATTCATAACAGCATGAACTCCCTTGATTGGGTGGGAATCTATAAAGGAACGCTCCCTTGTGCTTCTTGCAGTTCCATAAAAATGGAAATCGTTTTGAACAGAGACGGGACCTATCAGCAAACCAATGTATATCAGAATGGTGGAGAATCGGATGCAGTTATTTCGTCAGGTACTTTTAGCTGGAATGAATCTGGCAGCACCATCACCCTGAACAATGCTGAAAAACCTAACCAGTTTTTTGTTGGCGAAAACTATCTTGCCAAACTGGATATGGATGGAAACCGAGTCACCGGAGAACTGGCAGACCGCTATATCCTCGAAAAACTGCCTGAGTAATTATTTTTATCCTCTCTGTTTAATCTCTTCATAACTCTCATCGAGGTCGATAATCGGCTCAGGATAGTCCCTGCCCAACTCAACACTATAGAGCTTCTGCTGATCAATCGTCATCTTATGAGGTTTGTGCACAAACTCTGACGGAAGTTCTTTTAGCTCGGGTAGCCAATGGCGTACATATTCCCCCTTCTTGTCGTATTTGCGGGCCTGCCCGACGATATTGAAATAACGGTTTCGGGGATCGTATCCCACCGTTGCGTTGTAGGCCCAGTTCCCCCAGTTGCTGCATACGTCATAATCAATCAGTTTTGATTCGAACCAGGCCGCTCCCCATCGCCAGTCGAAGTTGAGATTCTGTGCTAAAAAACTCGCAACATTTTGCCGGCCGCGATTGCTCATGTAACCGGTATTGTTGAGCTCTCTCATATTGGCATCAATAAATGGGATACCTGTGACTCCATTCGCCCACTTTTGGAATAAATCTTTATCCTGATTTTTCTGTAAATCTTTTCCCTGAATCCCGCCCAAATGAAAAATGCTGCTTCCGTGCTTCATTGCAGAGAAACGGAAATAGTCTCGCCAAATGAGCTCAAACTTCATCCAGTAGGTCGAAACATTTTTATGAACACTCTTCTCATATTCTTCAACTTTTTGATGAATAGACCTCGCAGAAATACATCCATGAGCCAGCCAGGGAGAGAATTTGCTTGAGTAGTTTTTACCCAGTAGTCCATTGCGGGTAAATTTATAATTGCGAAGTTCATCAGACTCAAAGAAATAGTGCTCCAGTCGTTTCCATGCTTCCGTTTCACCGCCTTTAAAAGAAAGCACCGAGCGGTCATCAACCGATGGATTATCAAGCCCAAGATCTACTATCGTTGGTATATTGCCATAATCAATCTCAGAGTGGGGTTCAGGTGGCGCTTCAGGGGTGGGCAATGGATCTCTTACGCGGGACTTTTTTTCGGCCTTTTTTCTAAATTGTGTAAAAACATCCGGAATATTCTGAAGATCAAAAGGAACATCTTCAGGATGGTACATGGTATGTGTGTGGAAGGAGTGAACCGGGATGTTCCCAAGATTCTTTCGCAATGACCTTTCAACATCAAGCTCTTCAGATGTGCTCTCCACACTACAGTAAACCGCTTCTGCTCCAACATTTTTTACGACTTCCGGGATGATGGTTTCCGGGTGCCCAATTTTTACGATCAAATTGCCATTCAGCTTGTCTTTTAAGTTTTGAACCGATTCAATCAGGAAGGAAGCTCTGAGCGATCCTGTTTTTTTGAATCCGTACCTCGTGTCCCGGAATTGTCGGGGATCAAAACAGTACAAACCTACTGTTTTTCCGCGAGCCAAGCTTTCTGATAACGGCTGATGGTCGCTAATTCGTAAATCGTTTCTGTACCAAACAATATTCATAATCTTCTGCTTTTATCTTCCATATCAGAAATCCACAAAATATCGTTCATCCAGACTGGATCATTAGTTACAGAGAAAGGTTTGTATTTCATAGAAGAATTTCATCAAAAGAAAAATATTATCATATAAAATTAGTTGATTTTTCCTCTGAATTTTATCCTGATAATTACCAATTATTTATCTCAAAAGTTCTTTTTGTAGAATGACTTAAATCACATTATGTTCTTTTATCACTGATTTATTGGAATGATACTGTCTTTAAACTTATTGAAGGGACGAAGTAAAATTTTTCTCATTAAAATCTAACTAACTTTAAAAATTAATTATGATTTTTAAATCTACGTTTAAATGTATTTTTGCAACCATTTTTATAGTGGGTTTTTCTGTATTCCCTTATATCTTGTTGGCCCAGGCTGATGAAGATGAACAATCATCACTTCACGTAGGTGGGGCAGTTCGCTATAATATGATTCTCACAAGCTACGAAAGTGAAATTGATGCCAGCAGCTCACAATTTACATTTGATACATGGAGAATTAACGTACTATATGATAATCCCGGTGGAATCGGACTTAACTTCGAATATCGATTTTACCCAACTTTTGGCTCTCATTTTATAAAACAGGGATGGCTTGACTACCAGATCTCTGACGAGACAGAAGTACAGCTTGGTGTTACACAGGTTCCTTTTGGTAACATTCAATATAACTCACATAACTGGTGGTTCAGTCTTCCATACTATGTTGGGCTTGAAGACGACCACGATATGGGAATAAAATTCACAAAACAGACGGAAAATTTTCAGTGGGATATTGCCTATTTCTTTCAGGCCGAGCCTGAGGGGCCTGTAAATGGTGGCGAATCGAATTTTGGTGTCGGTGGTTCAGGGCGATATTCATATGACGTAATTCCCGGAGGAGATGCATCCTTAACTGAAAGAAACCAGTTTAATATCAGAGGCGCCTACCAGTTCGGTAGTGGTGAGTTTGGAGGATCTCTTCAATATGGGCAGCTTTATAATACAGCCACCGATGAATTTAACGGACAGTTCGCAGCAGCCATACATGCCGATCTGAACTCCGGCAACTTCAATATCATGCCGCAATTTCTTTATTACAGCATGGATGCCATTGATGACAGCGGAAATGATCTGAGCACCGCTTTTATGGGTGCATATGGTATTCCCTATGAAGTATCAACCGAAGCCTGGATCGCTACGCTTGGTATTTCTTACTCCTATGATGTGGATTGGGGACCGATTACAAATCTAAATTTTTACAACGATTTCAGCTATATGCAAAATGCTGTTGGTGAGGGCACAACTATGCGTGCAACGGGAGACCAGCTAACCCTGGATGATCACTTTCAGCCCACCATACAAAATATAACCGGATTTTTGGTTTCAGCCGGACCCGTATTCACTTATTTCGACATTGCTCAAGGTGTGAACCAACCCTGGCTAACTGACAACTTTGGTGTTGGGGTGGGCCCCGGCCATGAAGATCTGGGAATTGGCGAATCGGAATACAATATTCGTTTCAATATCAATGTGGGATTTTATTTCTAAATAGTACAAGGAGAAACAAGACAACTAACTTAAACCAACGTAAATCAATATGGCTTTACGAGGACAAGATGAAACACCGGCATCCGAAAAAACCGGTTTAAAAAAGTATTTCGACATTCACGGGCCGGTATTTTGGCCCTCAGTAATTTTAATTGCCGCGCTCATCATTGGAACACTAATTGCCGGTGATGCTGCAGAGGAAGCTTTCAGCGCTGCCCGCATAAGTATCACAGACTGGGCGAAATGGCTCTTTGTTGCGGCTGTAAATATATTTATTGGCTTTTCTCTCTACTTCGCATTCAGCAAGTATGGATCCATCCGGCTTGGCGGTGAAAATGCGAAGCCTGAATTCAGCACGGCAGCTTGGTTTGCGATGCTATTTAGCGCCGGGATGGGAATCGGGCTCATGTTTTTTGCTGTTGCTGAACCGATGTGGCACCTCCTCTATCCACCTCATTCCGAGACGGGCAGTATTGGGGCAACGCGTGATGCGATGGGTATTACGTTCCTCCATTGGGGACTCCATGCGTGGGCCGTTTACGCGATTGTAGCACTTGCACTGGCATTTTTTGCCTTCAACAGAAAACTCCCTCTTTCTTTTCGATCAGTATTTTATCCACTTTTGGGAGACCGTATTAACGGCTGGATGGGGGATGTTATTGACACCCTTGCTGTTCTGGCAACACTCTTTGGCCTGGCCACTTCGCTGGGTCTTGGAGCCGCTCAGGCCGGAGCCGGAATGGAATATGTATTTGGACTTACAAACACCGTGAACCTGCAGGTAATAATCATTGCGGCAGTTACGGGCGTAGCTACAATTTCTGTTGTACTGGGAATTGATAAAGGCGTAAAAGTGCTCAGTGAATTTAATATTCGTATCGCTGCTCTGTTTCTGCTCTTCATTCTGATTGTAGGACCCACTTTTTTCATTTTAGGTACTTTTGTGCAGAGTACAGGTCATTATCTACAGAACTTTGCATCGTATGCCACCTGGACGCAGACATTTGAAGAGGGTGACTTTATGACTACATGGACCGTATTTTATTGGGCCTGGTGGATATCCTGGTCGCCGTATGTGGGGATGTTTATCGCAAGAATTTCCAAAGGGCGAACAATTAAACAGTTTGTACTCGGGGTCTTAATTGTACCAACCATGGTTACATTCTTATGGATGAGTGGTTTTGGCGGCAGTGCACTCTTTCTTGAAACAGGCGGCATTGCAGAAATCGCAAGTGCTGTAGAAGCAGATCAAACAACATCACTTTTTGTTCTGCTCGATCAGTTTCCACTTTCGTCTATAACGTCATTTTTGGCAATTATTTTAGTTCTGAGCTTCTTTGTTACTTCGTCTGACTCCGGCTCATTGGTTATTGACGGACTTACAAGCGGCGGTAAAATTGAGGCTCCTGTTGGCCAAAGAATATTTTGGGCCACGACCGAGGGCCTTGTTGCGGCTGTTCTGCTTCTGGGAGGCGGTTTGGGTGCACTTCAGGCCGGTGCAATTAGTACAGGTCTGCCATTTGTTCTTATATTGTTATTTATGTGCTACAGCCTGCAGCAGGGACTTGCCAAAGAACATCGCGACCTTGTGAATAAAGACAAAGAAAAAGAGCGCGAATCGTACAGGGATATTGTTGCAAACGCGATCAAAAAACAGAAGAAAAATTAGAAATTAGGAGACTAACTATGAAAAATTCAAAACACTGGCTTGTCTGCCTCGACCTCTCTAAAATGGACGATGTACTCATTGGGTACACCAAATTTTTGGCTGATAAGATTTCGCCGGAAACCATCACTTTTCTGCATATTGTTGATTCAGGACCAACATCGAGAGAGATCATCGATCAGTTTCCTGAAATTAGCAGCAAAGAAGAGTTTGATGAGATTATAAGAGGTGAGCTTAATGAACGGATTTACAATCATTTCGACAATAAAGGTGCCGAAATCCGTCTTTTAGTAAAAGAGGGAAGGCCAACGAATAAAATTATCGAAATTGATAAAAGCCTTGAACCAGACCTGCTCATTATGGGTAAGAAGGTCGGGTATATTGGCGAAGGCGTTATTCCCAAACGTATTCTCAAATATGTGCCCACATCTATCCTATTTGTACCCGAAAATGCACGGTACCAGCTAAATAATGTACTTGCCCCTGTTGATTTTTCTGAACAGTCCGCCAGTGGTGTAAAGGCCGGCCTGGAGCTTACAGGTGAAAGTGGACGTGTTTTTGCTCAACACATCTTTGAATACCGGGCGCAATTTTTTCCCTATGTTTTATCGGAAGACGAAAAAAATAAAATCAATAAGGAGGTAGAAAAGAAGAAAAATGAATTCATCAGTACCTTTTCCATACCCGAAAGTGTTGAATTCGTAATGAGCAAACTTAGTGAAGGACGGGCCGCAGACTATGTTTATGAAGAGACCATAAATAAGCACGCTGATCTGATCGTCATTGGTTCAAAATCGAAAAAATTATCAGCGCTGCTACGGCACGATTTTACCGAAAGGATGGCTAACTATGCTTTTGGCGTGCCGCTTCTTATTCTCAAAAACAAGGAGAAATACAGCAAAATCCTTAAATCAATTTTTGGTTAGTATTTCTACTTAAATGTTTTCCCAATAAAGCCCGGTTCACACAACCGGGTTTTTTATTTATATCTCTGTGATGCTTCTACAGCCAGCGCATCCACTCTATTATTTAACACATTATCAGAGTGGCCCTTTACCTTGATCCATTCGAGCGTATGAGGATCACCTGCCGCAATAATGGCCTCCCAGAGCTCACGATTTTCAACTGGCTTTTTATTCGATTTCTTCCACCCTCTTTTTTTCCAGCTATCGATCCACCCTTTCGTAAATGCGTTGATTATTAGTGCACTATCGCTATGAATCTTAACGTGACAAGGCTTATTTAATGCTTTCAATCCTTCGATAACGGCTTTCATCTCCATGCGGTTATTCGTTGTGTGCGTTTCACCACCGGAAAGGGTTTTCTCCCGATCATTATATTTCAGAAGAGCTCCCCACCCACCCGGGCCTGGATTTCCGCTGCACGCACCATCTGTATATAAAATAACTTCGGGTTTATTTCGAGACATACCTGTTTGTGATCGGTTCTAAATTCTGTTTTAAAGCTGCTGCTGCTTCACCTACTTTCAGTTCCCACGCGTCCAGGTTATCACCCGCATATATTATTGATCGGGAGGAGTTAAAAATAGGAATTCCCTTATGATCACGAAGTACGTCCACCATATCATCTATCGATCCCCCCTGCTTGCCAATCCCGGGAATTAGCAAATGTGCATTGGGATGAGCTTTCAATACCGGCTCGAGCCAACCCGGCTGAGTAGCTCCAGCCACCATTCCAATATGGGTTCGGCTCCGACTCTGTTTTTTGCTGAGCTCTTCGGCTATATATTCACCTAAAGACAACCTCCCTTCAAATCGTCGCTGCAGAAAATCAGCGGCTCCCCTATTCGATGTCATCACCAGAACAAAAATTGCTTTTTCCTCATTGCTTAAAAAGGGGTCCAGCGTATCGAGCCCCATTAATGGGTTCAGCGTTATAGCATCGGCTCCCAATTGATTCAAGATCGCATCACTGTATCTTGCAGCCGTATTGCCAATGTCTCCTCGCTTAGCATCTGCAATAATCACTTTACCTGAGGGTATAGCGTCTACAATTTGCTCTAAAGCCTCCCAACCTTTACTGCCCAGCGCTTCAAAGAAAGCCATATTGGGCTTAAATGCGCATGCCGAAGTTTTGGTGGCTTCAATAATGCGAAGACAAAATTCCACAGTTAGTTTAGCATCATCCGTAATCTCTTTTTTAAGCGGTGATGCGATCATCAATGGGTCTGGATCGAGCCCAACACATAGCAGTGATTGACTGGTGTCTACCGCATGCTGTAACTTTTGGGTGAAATTCATAGATAGTATGCTTCTGTCTTTGCAAGATATATTTTAAAGTCCTAAGATAAGACGTTTCACTTTGATGAACAGAAATTTCACAGATTTATAGTTAAGGATAAAATATGAGCTGGTTTGAGGAATGGTTCAACAGTCCGCTGTACGAAAAGTTATATTCTCATAGAAATATGGATGATGCGGCCCGTTTGGCAACAATTATCGAGAATTTAATACCTGCCGATAAGTACCCGGAGTTGTTGGATCTGGCCTGCGGTCGTGGCAGACATTCTCTGCTGCTGGCAAAAAGAGGGTACATGGTAACCGGAATCGATCTCTCTGAGACAGCCATACAAAAAGCGAAAGCAGAGGCCCAAAGAGAAAAAATTGAAAACGTGCAGTTTCGTATAGGAGATATGCGCGAAAATTCAGGCCTCACGTTTGATGCTGTTGTTAGTCTTTTTACATCCTTTGGCTATTTCCTTGATGATGAAGAAAATATTCGCGCACTTGAGAACATTTGGGAAATGCTAAAAGATCACGGCTTGTTTTTGATGGATTATCTTAACCCACAATATGTAAAGAAAACACTAATCAGAGCCGAAAAGAAGACAGTTGATGGTATCACATTTGATATTAAACGGAACATCGACAACAACATGGTTTTCAAAACCATATCGCTCAATCACCCGGAAACCGGAAAGCCGGTGGAGCATACGGAACGCGTAAAACTCTACGATTTAGCCTGGTTTCAATCAAATATGCAGAAATGTGGACTACACATTACAAGTGTAATGGGCAACTATTCGGGAGATCCTTTTCATAGGGAAGAGAGCCCGAGATGCATCATGTTTGGAAAACCCATTTCTGGTGCTTAAAGAACCGTTTCGCTGAACACCTCTTCTGCCCCGTGAGGCGGCCTGTTTAGCGTCCATGTTTCGAAATAGAACTTACGTTCGGAGCGAATTCGCTTTCCGTTTATACTAAAAAACCGAAAATCTTCTGCTACAAGCTTTTGCAATGGATAAAACAGGGATTTGTAGATATTACTTTTTGAAAATAGGTGAAGGTCAAATCCTTGATGGGCTTTCTCTTTGTAAAGGATGTAATCATCAGACGTTAGCACTTCTGCTATTTCTGTTTTGATGTGTCCCACATTGTTATCATCGGTAATTCTAAGTCTGTCTGTGTTCCAGGTATTCTGGGATCGATCAGAAATAATTAAGGGCTTACCCACGGCTGCATCAGTAAGAAACTCCTGAAACGGCAGCATATTTGGACCCAGGAAAAATTGCCTGCCGGTAAAGGCTATTTGTATTGCATTTATGACTTCCTCGTACTTCTTCAGGCAGTTCAGCCCAAACTTTTTGTTGGTTAGGTCTGTACCGGTGATGTAGAATTTTGAGTAGGTGGGATCTGGTTTTAAAAAATCTTCCAGGGATGATGATGTTTCCTGCTCCGATCGATTAAGGTGCCTCTCTTTGAGCGCATCAAGCCGAAGATCGTGTTCATAAATAAGTTTGAATATGTCCATACTGAAAGCCTTTAATATTATTCTCTTATAAGGTTAGTTAAAACAAAAAAACCCCGGCAATCGCTCACCGGGGTTTAAAATCTATTCCAAGCTTTCTGTTTAAATCATTGTGGCGATAACGAGTGCAACCACAGACATCAGCTTAAGCAAAATGTTCAGTGATGGGCCTGAAGTATCTTTAAACGGATCTCCAACCGTATCACCAACAACGCTTGCTTTGTGCGGCTCAGATCCTTTACCATACTCAACTCCGTCGATCGTAACGCCCTCTTCAATCATTTTTTTGGCGTTGTCCCAGGCTCCACCTGAGTTAGACTGAAAAAGAGCCATTAAAACACCGGCTGATGTTACACCGGCGAGCAGCCCTCCAAGCATCTCAGGGCCACCTATAAACCCGAAAGCAACCGGCACAATAACGGCAAGCAGACCGGGAGCTACCATCTCGCGAATCGAAGCCGTTGTGGATATTTCAACACATTTCTCATACTCTGCTTTTCCATCAGCTGCATCAAAAATCTTACGGTCTTCATCCGTCCAGTCGGCAAGTTTTTTTCCTTCATTGCGGTTCATAGCTGCAAGAGCTTTCGTCAATTCCGGTATGTCTTTGAACTGTCGCCGAACTTCCTCAATCATACTCATAGCTGCGCGGCCAACCGCCTGCATCGAAAGTGCAGAAAAGAGAAACGGTAGCATCGCTCCCACAAAAAGGGACGCCATCACGGTTGGATTCGTCACGTTAATGGAGATTGTTACCCCCGGGTTAACGGTTTCGTATGCTGTAATGAAAGCTGCAAAAAGTGCAAGCGCGGTAAGGGCAGCAGAACCAATCGCAAATCCTTTACCGATTGCAGCGGTTGTGTTACCAACGGCATCGAGTTTATCGGTACGCTCACGCACTTCTGCCGGAAGCTCAGACATCTCAGCAATACCTCCTGCGTTATCAGAAATGGGTCCGTAAGCATCAACAGCAAGCTGAATTCCGGTATTGGCCAGCATTCCTACAGCTGCAATGGCGATTCCGTAGAGACCTGCAAAGTGATAAGCACCAATAATGGCGGCTGCAATAATAAGAATCGGGATAGCGGTTGAGATCATACCAACACCCACACCCGCAATAATATTTGTAGCAGAGCCTGTTACCGACTGTTTTACAATCGACCAGACCGGTTTGGTTCCCGTGCCTGTATAGTGCTCAGTAATGAGACCAATGAGCAGGCCGGCAGCAAGACCAAAAATGGTTGCCCAAAATACACCGAGTGAGGTGATAGTTTGTCCGTTAAACGTCCATTCGGCAGGGAGCATCCACTGAATAATGAAAAAGGACGCAACAAGCATAACTGCTGCTGCCGCAAATTCACCAACATTGAGAGCGGTTTGCGGATTTCCACCCTCTTTTACACGAACAAAAAAGGTACCCATGATTGATGTTATGATGCCTGTCGCAGCGAGAACCAGCGGAAGCAGTACAGCAGATAATCCGTTAAAATTGTCGCTCCACTCAGGGATTGACATAAATGCGGCACCCAGCACCATTGTACCAATAATAGATCCTACATAAGACTCAAAAAGGTCGGCTCCCATACCGGCAACATCACCTACGTTATCACCTACGTTATCAGCGATCGTAGCGGGGTTTAGCGGATGATCTTCAGGGATACCGGCTTCTACTTTACCAACCAGGTCGGCTCCAACGTCTGCCGCTTTTGTATAAATACCGCCGCCAACACGTGCAAAAAGCGCAATAGAAGATGCACCAAAAGAAAAACCGGTTACAATGGCTAATACTTTATTTACAGCAGCAGCGCCTTCGAGACCGAAAAATGCACCGAATCCCAGAAAAAGTAGAGAAAGCCCCAATACACCAAGGCCAACAACACCGAGGCCCATTACAGATCCTCCGGCAAAAGCAACTTCAAGACCTTTGCCAAGGCTCGTTCGTGCAGCATTCGTAGTGCGCACATTGGCTTTGGTGGCTACTTTCATTCCAATAAAACCTGCCAGGCCGGAGCATAATGCACCAACCACAAATGAAATGGATACCATCCAGCTCGAAACGACCGGATCAGCACTAACAGCAAGTAAAATTGCTACAACAACTACAAATATGGAGAGAACCCGATACTCTGCTTTAAGAAAAGCCATAGCACCTGCCGCAATGTGCTTGCTGATGCGTTCCATTTTCTCCGTCCCTATTTCCTGTTTTGTTACCCAGGAAGTTTTAAAAATGGTGTATAAGAGTGCAATCACTCCGGCCACCGGAATTAAATATTGGATTGTATTAGCCATAATAGATGTTTGAATTTAAGTTTAGCAATAATGCTTAGTTAGTTAAATTGATTCATAGCTTTTTCAATATCACCACGAATAAACGTTAAAATTGCCTCGGATGCAACCTCCAGGGCCTCATCAACATGTTTTCTTTGGGATGATGAAAAAGGTTCAAGTACATAGTTGGCCTGCTGTCCTCTGGCAAAGTCATTTCCAATGCCAATCCGAAGCCGGGGTATTTCATTTGTGCGCAACTGATGAATAATGTCTCCAAGCCCGTTATGGCCTCCCGCACTCCCGGAAGGTCGAATTCTGATTCGCCCAGGCTCTAGATGAATATCATCGTAGCAAACCATACAGTCGGAAACCGATTCACCGATCAAAGAAAGTGCCTTCGATACGGCCTTTCCGCTCCTATTCATATATGTTATTGGTTTTAAGAGAGTAACCGATCGGCTTTTAAAATGACCTTTACCCATAAAAAAAAGACCATCACCCTTTTCCAGGGCAATGGTCAGTTTTTTTGATAATATATCAATGAGTTCGAAACCAACATTATGGCGTGTACCTTCATACTCAAGTCCGGGATTTCCCAGGCCTATAATTAGTGCCATAATGCTAAGAACAAGATATTATTCTTTTGTTTCTTCTTCTGCCGTTTCTTCAGCTTCTTCGCCTTCGGCCAGCTCCTCATCGCCTTCAACTTCAGCATCCACTTCAAGATCCTCTTCATCTTCATCCACAATTGAGGATTCGAACAGAGATTCTGATTTGGGAGGTGCAATGGTCACAATCGTTCTGCGTGGATCGTCCAGCGGATCAATACCCTCAAGATCGAGCTCGCTTACGTGCAAAGAATCACCAATGCCAAGTTCGGTAATGTCGAGCACAAATTGGGCAGGAATTTTCTCCGGAAGCACTTTAACGCGAACAATTCTAAGCGGCTGAAATACTCGACCACCACCATCGCGAACGCCCTTGGCAACACCGTTCAATCGAACAGGCACCTTCAGTTTTACCGGTCGTTTTGGGTCCAGTACATAAAAATCAGCGTGCAGGGGACGGTCAGTTACAGGATCAAACTCAACATTTTTGAGAAGAGTTTTATACTCCTTACCGTCAACTGTTAAGTTTTGGAGCTTGGTTTCACTGACAGATAGAATTTTTTCAAGGTCTGTTTCTTCAATAGAAAAGTGAATATTCTCTTCCATTTCAGGTCCATAAAGTACTGCGGGTACTTTTAATTCATCCCGCAGAACGGCAACAGATTTTCTGCCAACCTCTCTTTTTTCACCTTTAAGATCGTATAAGTTTGCTTGCTTCATTGTTTTTGTTTTGTCTATTTAATCATCAAATAATTCGCTGATGGTGTCATTTGTATGAATTCGTTGTATAGCCTCTGCGAATATACCCGCTACACTCAGAACTTTTATTTTATCGGATGGCTTTCGCAGGGGAACTGTATCTGTAACTAAAAGTTCATCAATCGGAGAATCTTCAATCCTCTGATAAGCCGGTCCCGACAATATCGGGTGTGTACATGTTGCCGCTACGCTTAGTGCGCCGCGCTCTTTTAAAGCAGACGCTGCATTTGTAATCGTACCGGCGGTATCAATCAAATCATCCACAATTAATACATTCTTTCCAGCCACTTCACCAATAATGTTCATCACTTCTGCCACATTCTGCTTTGGCCGGCGCTTGTCAATAAACGCAAGTCCTGCTCCAAGTTTTTTGGAATAAGATCGTGCCATTTTTAAGCTACCTACGTCAGGAGCAACAACCACCAGATTCTCAATGGCCTGATTCTTGTAATGATCGATAAATACTCTGCTCGCATACAGATGGTCCAGCGGGATATCGAAGAAACCCTGTATTTGCGATGCGTGTAAATCCATCGTCAAAATTCTATCAGCCCCTGCTTCAACAAGAACATTCGCCATCAGTTTTGAGGCGATGGAAACCCTGGGTTGATCTTTGCGGTCTTGCCGCGCATATCCAAAATATGGTATTACAGCGGTAACTCTTTTCACAGAAGCCCGCTTTGCCGCATCCAGCAGAAGCAGCAGTTCAATAATGTTATCTCCCGGAGGAGGTGTGGACTGAATCACAAAAATATCTTCGCCACGAATGCTCTGTTCATACTTTACGTAGAGCTCACCATCAGAAAAAGATTTGATGGTTACCTCACCCAATTCAGCCCCATAGCTTTCAGCAATAGCACGCGAAAGCGCGAGATTACTTCTCCCTGCAAATATAGCTAGTGGCGTATCCAACGAACTGTTCAGTATCCGGGTTTAGAAATAGAAAAAGGACAACCTTTATGGCATCCCTTCATTGTAGTGTTGCCCGGGGAGGATTCGAACCCCCACTGACTGGACCAAAACCAGCTGTCCTGCCATTAGACGACCGGGCAATCATTTTATTGACAGACACCAAAGATAGATAGAGATCATAAATCAATCAAGCACGAATTGCATTTTTAAATACTTTGCAGCTCGTACAATTCTTCTGTGAACAGTATCTCTTGTAGTGATGAGCCAATCCCAGCTTTTTTACCGTTCTGTTTATGTTAAAACCAGCCTCTTTAAACTGGGCCTGAATTTTTTTGGGCAGAAATGACCCCTGTTCAGACCAGCACTCATAGCAGGCATTCATCAAAGATGTATCATGAAGTACTTTTCCAAGCAGGTAAAGGCCCGGAACAAACGCTGTATAATAAACAAGTCTGATCATCATCTGTCCCGGCTTCGATTCATGGGAAATCTCCTCCATTATCTCATTCCAGGCAGTTTTGGGGCCCGATAAAAACAGTTTAGGGTGTTGATGAGCAATCACATGCTGTATGGCAGCGGCCTGCTTTACCCTCTTCTCCGGTTTGCCCGATGGTCGAATACCCGTTGCCACCCAGTCAATTTGTTCTGATGGGTTTTGAACATTAAATGCGATACCACAAACCTCTTGCTGCCACTCAACCAGGTTAAACGATGTGCAATCTTCCGCAGATACGCGCAAAGCAAGATCGTTCATCGAATCTTTATTGGCAGAAATGCCAAGGGTTCGATATACCTGATGTATCAAAGCCTGTTTCCATGCTTGAATAACCGGTACACCTGCTGGGTAAAATTGAATGATTTCATTTACCTTAAAATCGAAATACTCTTTATGAGCCATTTCAACCTGCTGCTCAAATGCCTTTTGATGAATAAATTCGACATTGCCGGCGCAAGGTATAGCACCTTTCTTACTGTTTTGCAGGAGTTCATAAAGCCCTTTTTGAAGGTAAGGCTTAAGGCAAAGAGTGAAGGGTTTTGAGCCCTCTTTTGTTTCAGCCACTCTTGATTCTGAAACTGTTCCTACAACGTGCAGCACAACACTATTATAGTTTTTATCGAACTGATGGCCGTGTTGTTGCCATTCTTTTGCACTATTGTGAATTTCTACACTACCGTGCCACTCCAGCCCGTCAATACTAAGGTGTGCGCATAAAAAATCGGGCCCTGCTCCGTGGTTTAACGTGCCGTTATCTCTGATATCAATTTTTTTACCGCAGGTTGTGCGCAAATCATGGCAAGAAAATTGAAGATCCTGCCATATCCACTGCAATAAACTCTCTTTGTAAGCCATAAGAAAGGCTTAATGTTCTAATTCTAGATCCTCTTCATTCAGGGAAAGCCCTTCTGTGGCTTTGTATAAATCCGGTATCGGTTCATTCAGCTCTTTTCTTACACGAATTCTAAAATCCGAAAACTTGTGATTGATCTCAGCCATAAACTCCTTTTGCTGATTCTTTAACTCGCGAATGGCGTCTGCTCTGTCAGAGTTGAATGATTCCCGGCAAATATTTTTTACATATTCACTGGTAGCGACTCCAAAAGCAACTCCGGCGATAAAACTACCGCCAACCAATCCCAGCTCTTTTTTTCGATTATTCATCCTGATAGTTTTTTTAGTGACTGTTCATTTTCGTAACGTATAAACAGTTTATCTGTTTTATATACTTTTAATTTTAAATAATTTTAAAGCTAATTCTAAATATTATTGCCCGATGATTCTTCTGAATGAACAACGTATTTTGCGCACACTTAAGCGAATGGCCTATCAAATAGAAGAAGAAGCAAAGAGCAAAGAGATTGTCCTGGCCGGTTTAAATAAGAGAGGATTTATTCTGGCTAATTTTCTGTTTAACGAACTTAATAAAATAAAGAATCAACGTGCTGAATTGTTCAGGCTATATGATGAGGTCAACATGAGCTCTGATTCAATCCCCACCCCCACCGATTCTGCAATTTTGGTAGTGGTGGATGACGTTATTTTTAGCGGGGGCACCATGTTTCGTGCTATTCGAAACGTACCTGATTTAGACCAATATGACAAAATATTAACGGCCGTGCTTGTGGATCGCGGACATCGTAAATACCCGGTAATGGCCAGTATTGTTGGTTTTCACGCCCCCACAAAACTTAATGAACACGTTGAACTTCAGACTGAACAAAACGAACCCAAACAGGTTATTCTTACAAATCAATAACAATCTTTAATCCATTTCACACAATATAGAATGAAATTTTTTGCATACATCTTTACCCTATTCATGGCGCTATCTCCCAATCTTTTTGCACAAGATTCCGTCTCCATCCCAGACACACTTAGCGGCTGGCATAACTCCTGGGAAATAGGAATCAATGGCTCCCAGGCCTCCTACTCAAACTGGTCGCAGGGCGGCGTGAATAATATCGCCGCAACGGGATCATCATTGTACACGGCTATGTACAAAAAAGGACGGTTCTCATACGGTTTTTTAGCAAACTTCAGGTACGGAAAAACTAAAATTGAGGACGAAGGGACCCGAAAAATTGATGATCGCCTGTTAATATTAAACAAATTTTTATACGACCTTGGGCAGGAGGATTCTGATTTTAAAGCTTTTGGACAAATCAGAATACGAACTCAGTTCGATAAAGGCTTTAATTACGCTGCCGGCGATGCAGAAGAAGATGAATTGATTTCAAAATTCATGGCACCGGCATTTTTTACTGAGGATATTGGTATTGCCTATGTTCCCACCAACCATTTTTCTTTTGAAGCCGGTCTTGGTCTCCAGCAAACCTACATCAGTGACGAATCCCTCTCAGAAATATACGGACTTGATGCCGGTGACCAATTCCGATCGGAAGCCGGTCTTACACTCGCATCAAGCCTGAATTCTGCAATAGCTGAGAATCTAACGTTTTCTACAAGCATAAACTCATTTAGTAGTTTCAATAAATCGCTGAGCAGCACAGATTTCTATTTCTCCAATAAAATTACCGGTCACATCAACAGTTTTATGAATGCATCGCTGAATCTCGATTTTATTTATGATGACGACTTTTCAGAAGAGATCCAGGTTGCCCAGGTTCTTTCACTTGGTGTTTCATTTACACTGCGATAATTAATTGATCAGATAAGAATTGAATTCTTACACACCATATTTACCACTGCTTGAAGAGTTGGTGACGCAGCTCGACCACTGGAGAGAAGGATTTGGCTCAGACTTAGATCCTGCACCGGCCCATCTCGACCCGGCCAGGATCACAGAAACTGCAAAAGATTTGGCGCGTAGGCTCCGGGGGAACTATCCTTTCCATCATCCGCAGTACGCAGGGCAGATGTTAAAGCCTCCTCACCCGGCGGCATGGCTGGCTTATGCATTAACCATGACCATCAATCCAAACAATCATGCTCTTGACGGCGGTCCTCCCACATCAGAGATGGAAAAAGAGGTTGTGAAAAAACTAGCCGATATGATTGGTTATGACGAACAGCACCTCGGGCATTTGACCTCGGGAGGAACCATTGCAAATCTTGAAGCCCTCTTTATTGCCCGGGAAATTCACCCCGAAAAAGCAATATCGGCAACCACCAATGCGCATTACACACACCAACGTATGAGCCGTGTTCTCAACTGCGACTTTATTGAAATTCCTGTTGATTCGAATGGAAATCCGGACCTGAATTTTATCAGGGAAAACGCAGCAAAAATCGGGACCATTGTTGTTACCATGGGTACGACCGGGATGGGGGTGGTGGAGCCTCTGTCAGAGATTATTGACTTGGCGCAGGATTTCGGAATTCGTGTTCATGCTGATGCTGCCTATGGTGGATTTTTTAAACTGATTGCCGATAAACTCCCATCTTCAAAGCATTGGGCTCGTCTTGGCGAGTGCGACAGTGTTGTAATAGATCCCCATAAACATGGACTACAGCCATATGGTTGCGGCAGTGTGCTTTACAAAGACGCTTCCGTTGGCACCTTTTTTAAACACAACTCTCCATACACCTATTTTACATCCGATGACCTGCATCTAGGAGAAATCAGTATAGAATGTTCACGCGCCGGAGCCGCTGCCGCTGCTTTGTGGACCACCCTCCAGCTTTTGCCACTGTCAGAGAGTGGGCTGGGCAGTATACTTACTGCTACCCGAAACGCCACGCTCCGTTTTGCCAAGAGGATTAAAAACAGACCGGGCTGGCAGATTGTTTCTGAACCTCAACTCGATATTCTTGGGTACTTTGCTGAACCAAATGAGAAGAAAATCAGCGAACTGAACCGAATGAACAAAAAGCTGTTTCAGCTCGGCATGGAAAACCATGAAGATGGATTTCACCTCAGTCTTTTTAAACTGAATGCAGATGAGTTTACCCAACTCTTCCCAAACTATGCTGCGGACGCAACTGAGGCTGTAATTCTTCGAAGTGTTTTAATGAAGGAAGAGCACATCTCGTTTATAGACGAACTTTCCGACAGATTATTTAGAGCAGTCGGTGACGTATAATTTGCCGACCTTTTACAGACGAATATCGAAGGCTTCATTTTTTGATGGAAACCGATATGGGTCGAGCTGGTTTGCCATAGCAAAGAATGATTTGGCTTCTCCCGTTTCTCCCGACTTATCATACATTTCCGCTGCCAGATGAAATAACTCCGGGTTGGTTGGAAATTGATCAAGGAGCTTGTTTAGGAGCGGAACGGCTTCCTCAAACTCTTTATCTGCAACCAGCATTTTGAGGCGAAACAGATCGAAAATCGGATCCCCTGATTCGTCCATTTCTATGTAGTGCCTGCATCGCGAAAATATATTTTTTTGAAAGTAAAAATAGACGAAAAGCATCAGCAGCGAACGGTCGGGGTTCACATTTTCCAGCCTGTCTTCCATAGTTCTGAGAAGTTCTCTCTCATCAGCAATCAGCAGGGTTAGAACAATTGTTAGCAGTTCATCTTCACTCCATGAACCTCTGGTAATTTCTGTTTTCACCTCGTTGGTGAGATACTCTTTCACGGTATCTACCCAGGCCTGGTCGGGGTCGATCGGATTATCGGGGGCACCAAGTTTAAGAAACCGTTCGGGATGAGAATTTCCACCGGGTACTTCAAAGGTTTTCTTATTTCCCCATTTTTGATAGAATAATGCTCTGTTTCTCCATTTCAAATCCGGACTGAGCTGAAGCCCCAGCATGGAAAGAGTAGAACCCGGTTTATGGTCAACATGTGTATCACGAACAACAACCAACTCTTTTCCGCCTTTTTTAATTTGCCTGCAAAAATCTTCGATTTCAAAGAAACAAAGCCTGTAATCTTCATCGAATCGGAGATTTACATCGCATTTGAGCATAAAGCAACAGCTATCAATTCGGTCTGATTTGAGTATGGATTCTTCCGTTTCAAGCCGTTTTGACTGGGCTTTAACACTTGTCTCTGAAAGCAGAGGAGCCGAAACAGCTACCCGATCTGAGTGTGATAACGCCTTTCTTAATAAACGAATCGTGTCGGGTTTCAGAGTCACATCATTGTGCATCACCAGTACGGCTTCACCTTCTGCTGCATCAAGTCCCTGGTTTACCGATGCCGCAAAACCTTTATTGGTCGGATTCGTAATGATCCGAATATTTAAAAACCCATTTTCCTTCAGCTGCTCTAGATAATCGAATGTGTCGTCGATGCTGGCGTTGTCAATCACGATCAGCTCTGTTCGGAGGGGATCGGCGGCTTTTTCGAGATGAATCAGCGCTCTTTCAAGCAGACTTTTCCCATGTCCTGTTGTTGGGATCACTACTGAGACTTCAATATCAACATCTTCATCCGGAACCGGTTCCTCGTTTTTCTGCTCCGGGATCAGCTCCAGTTCTACCTGCTCTTCGGCTGGTTTTGGTTTCTTCTGCAAATTGTATTTGAGTTCAGCCGCTTCCACATGCCTGCGGAGCTTTTCCAATACCGTTACTTTTATTCTCAATCCCTCATGATGATCCGGGTTTCTCTTCAGAAATTTTTCAATCATCTCCAGCGAGCGTTTTGCATCACCCTGGCGAAGAAGCTGGCGCGCCTGCAACAAAAATTCATCATCAGATATTTGCCGCTGTTCCCGCGATCCAAGGTCACTAAGTTCATCCAGCGCCCACTTTTTGGTTTCTTCATCTTTTTGAAACCGAAATGAGGTAAATAGCAACTCCTGAATATCGTATTGTGACGCACGCGGAGATTGGTCGTCGGCAACCACAAAGAAAGAATCTGTCTTATACCAAACATTGCTTTCACGAAGCCTGTAAGCAAGCTCGGCTCCGTGCAGACGGTCGAGAAATGGGTTGAAGAAAAACTGCTCCTGCTGTATCACATTTTTATTCCATACAATACAGCTGTCATCAGGAAGGTCACCTTCTTCAGCTGCCGTTATCCAGTCCTGTGTGTTCGTTGGTAACGTGTAATCGAGAACCCAAAATGCCGCCGGGTCTGCCTTAAATCTTCGAAGGGCCTCGTTAAGCAGAGACTCATTTAAACGATCGGCGCGTAGCGGGGCCCATATCAGCGATCCAGACGCATGAACGAGGGCTTCATTTAACGATGATCCCCGGCCTGCAGGCTCTTCATGATCAAAAATGTACACACGATCATTATCACTCTTTTTTGCAGCACGTTCAATAAACTGCTGAGTAACCACGTCAGCCCCATCGTTGATGACGATGAGTTCAAATCGTGAGCTTTTAAAACCTAAAATTTTTTCCAGCAGTTCATTAAAGTGCTCTGCTTTTGCATGTGTTGTAACTATAACTGAGAGAAGAATAGAATCTTTCATATCGTGATTTTATTTTCTGAAATATACAACTTGATCATGGCACTCAAAACGTGAACTTCCCAAAAATAAAATCAGGCAAACGTTTTACCTAAAATTGTCGTTTTTTGTGTGTTTGTAACAAATAACCGTTGATGAAATCCTCATATATATTTCTGACAGTTTTCTTTCTGCTCTCTGTAGGTTCTGTTTTAGCCCAAACCAGATCAGAATTGGAGAATATTTTTGACATCGGCACCATCCAAAGCCTGATGATACAGAAAGAGGGAGAATTGATTTACGAAGATTTCCGGTATGGCATGGACGCGAACCAGCCAACCAACATTAAATCTGCCTCCAAGAGCGTGCTTTCTCTGCTCATTGGCATTGCAATCGACAAAGGGTATCTCGATGGGACTGATCAACCTATCGGTCCATTTTTTGAAGACTATTTTAATGAACATCCTGATTCAGCTAAAGAAAATATAACCATTGGCCATCTTCTCACGATGCAGAGCGGACTCGAAACCACCAGCTTTAGAAATTACGGACGCTGGGTACTGAGTTCGAACTGGGTACACTTTGCACTCGACATGCCATTTTCAGATGAACCCGGCGGAGAAATGCTTTACAGTACCGGAACCTCACACCTGCTCTCTGTAATATTGACAAAGGCTTCCGGAATGAGTACCCGCGCATTCGCAAACGAATATCTATTTAATCCGATGGACATTGATGTTGGAGGCTGGGACAGAGATCCCCAGGGTTATTATATGGGGGGAAATAACATGGCGCTTTCGCCTGAAGCACTTTTAAAAATCGGGACCATGGTTATGAATGTTGGTACCTACAACGGTAAGGTTATTGTATCAAAAGAGTGGATTTTGGAATCTGTGCAGGTTTACACCCGAAGCAGGTACAACCCCTACAACTATGGGTACATGTGGTGGCGAAAACCGGTTGGTGACTATCAGCTCTTTTTTGCCTGGGGCAACGGCGGACAGTACATCCTCATCTTCCCGGAATTGGAGACCGTTGTTTCCGTAACATCTGATCTTGGACGGAGCAACGGTTCAAGAAGGTACCAGGATCGATTCTTTAATTTTGTTGAAAATACGTTAGTACCCTATATCGAAACTGACAATTCCCTTTGATACAGATTTCGTTTTTCGCCTTCCCTGTACTTCTCAAAGTTGAACGATTACCCAATATCCGTCTGTTGTAACATCAAATACAACAAGCGAATAAACAAACAGGTGATTATGAAAGCAGTTCAAATAGGTAGTAAAGGCGGAGATTTCGAGATTGTGGAAAGAGACATTCCTCAAATTTCAGATGACGAAGTTTTGATAAAAATTGAAGCATGCGGAGTTTGCCACAGTGATCAGTTCGTAAAAGAAGGTATGTTTCCCGGCATTGAATACCCACGCGTGCCAGGGCATGAAGTTGTTGGAACCATTGAAAAAACCGGGACAAATGTTACATCCTGGAAAACAGGCCAACGAGTGGGAGTCGGATGGCACGGAGGTCACTGTTTTGAATGCGAACCCTGCAGACGCGGAGATTTTATAAACTGCCAAAACGCAAAAATTACAGGCATCTCTTTTGATGGCGGATATCAGGAATATATGGCCGCACCCAAAGAAACACTTGCACTGGTTCCAGACGACCTCTCTTCGGCCGACGCAGCTCCCCTGCTTTGTGCCGGCGTAACTGTATTTAATGCACTGAGAAACACCGACGCCAAACCGGGAGATCTAGTAGCTGTACAGGGAATAGGCGGCCTCGGACATCTCGGTATTCAGTATGCCAAAAAAATGGGATTTCGAACCGTAGCCATATCCGGCTCAAACAGTAAAAAAGAACTCGCAATGGAACTGGGTGCTGATCACTTTCTAAGCGCCTCGGACAATAACGTTGTTGAAGAACTTCAAAGCATGGGCGGAGCAAAAGTGATTCTGGCAACGGCACCCAGCAGCAAAGCCATCACCGAAATCTTTGATGGTCTCGGACCCAACGGCAGCGTGGTAGCAGTGGGAGCCGACATGCAGCCCATCGAAGTGTCGGCCATGCAGCTTATTGCCGGCAAAAAATCATTAACAGGTCACGCAAGCGGAACGGCAATGGACTCGGAAGATACCCTGAACTTTAGTGCACTGTCCGACTCCGTTCCAATGATTGAAACTTTCCCGCTTGAAAAAGCCGCAGAAGCCTACGATCGCATGATCAATAATGAAGCCCGATTCAGAACGGTGCTCGTCATGGATTCGTAAACCCAATCAAATATTTATTTTGCAAAAATCTGTGATTCATCGCGGAATGCCTTAAACTCAAGGGCATTCCCGCTTGGATCCAGCAAAAACATGGTTGCCTGCTCACCGGGCTTACCTTCAAATCGCACGTACGGTTCAATCACAAATTCCTGGCCGTGATTTTTTAGCTTATCAGCCAATTCGTGAAATTCATCCCATTCGAGAATGACACCAAAATGCTTTGCCGGAACACTGTGTCCGTCTACCTCATTGGATGCAGATTTTCCTGCATCTTCGGGGCTTACATGAGCCACAACCTGGTGGCCCCAAAAATCGAAATCGATCCATTTGTCGGAGCTTCGCCCGGTTTTACAACCCAACAAGTCTACATAAAATGAACGAATGTTTTCCAGTTCTTTAACCGGAAAGGCAAGGTGAAATCTTGGTATACTCATATTTTAACCTACTGATTTTGAATCGTGTTTACCCATGCAAAGTAATAAGATGCAGTGACTGTTTGAATCATAATTATAAAAATATCTCTCTTACATCTTCTGCAGTTTAAATTTAATTCAAAGAGTGATTAAGTATTCAAAAACCCGTATTTTCAGCTCTATTTTTAGTTGAATCAATTGCAGTTCATGTCATCCACAGATACCGTAAAAACCGACGACCCTATCATAAAAGAAGCACGAAAGCGACGAACGTTTGCGATTATTTCGCATCCCGACGCAGGGAAAACTACGCTCACTGAAAAACTTCTTCTGTACGGCGGAGCCCTTCACGAAGCCGGATCCATCCGCGCCCGAAAAGCGAGCCGACACGCTGCCTCCGACTGGATGGCAATTGAAAAAGAGAGGGGGATTTCAGTAACCTCATCTGTGCTCCGTTTTGAAAAAGATGGCATCAAATATAACCTGCTCGATACCCCGGGACACAAAGATTTTTCTGAGGATACGCTGCGAACTCTTGTCGCAGCCGATTGCGGTTTGATGGTGATTGACGTTGCGAAAGGCGTTGAGGATCAGACCGAAAAACTATTTGAAGTTTGTAAAATGAGGCAGGTTCCGGTTATTACATTTGTAAATAAATGCGATCGCCCCGGGATGGAACCACTCGAAATTCTCAGCAATATTGAAAGCCGCCTGGGAATTGAGGCCATTCCGGCAAACTGGCCGGTGGGTTACGGGCAAAAATTTCAGGGCATTTACGACCTGATTGGCAAAGAGCTGCATCTCTATTTAAAGTCGAAGCACGGCGCGCAGAAAGCAGAAACCGAAATCTACCCCCTCGATGAAGGCCTTGAAAAAAGCACCCTTTCTGAAGCTGAAAAAGAGCAGCTAACCGAGGAGGTAATGCTGATTGAGGATATGTTCGGAAACATGGACTCCGATGCTTTTGCAAAAGGTGAAGTATCCCCCGTATTCTTTGGATCAGCACTCAACAATTTTGGACTCGATGTCTTTTTGAATTATTTCCAAAACCTGGCACCGACTCCCCAGCCCTATCAAAACGTAAACGGTGATAGCGTATCTCTGAATGAACCATTTAGCGGCTTCATTTTCAAGCTACAGGCCAACATGAATCCTGATCACCGCGACTGCGCTGCATTCGTACGGGTAACATCGGGTAAGTTTGAACGCGGTTTGGAAGCCACACATGCGGGAACCGGCAAGAAAGTTCGTATGAGCACTCCACACACTCTCATGGGCGACGAGCGTAATATTATGGAAGAAGCATACCCTGGCGATATCGTCTCTCTGTTTAGCCCCGGCTTTTTCAGAATTGGTTCTACTCTCTATTCCGAAAAAGAGACCAATTTCAACGTCATCCCACTCTTTACACCCGAACATTTTATGAAGGTATCGACCAAAGACCCCTTCAAACGAAAACAGCTTCGGGAAGGGCTGAAACAGCTCTCAGAAGAAGGTGTAGTGCACGTATTTGAAGTTCCGCACGGCGTTGGAAATGAACTTTTACTGGGAACAGTCGGTGTACTTCAGTTTGATGTAGTCACCCACCGGATGCTCGCTGAGTACGGCGTTGAGCTCCATCAACAGCCGGTTACCTATAATTCTGCCCGATGGCTCCCTAACGACAGCGAAGAGATCATCAAAAAACTTGAAAAAAGCTACTCTACACATATCACAAAGGATATGGAAGGGAATCCCATTGTTCTCTTTGAAAGCGCATACGCTCTGAACCAGGCAGAAGAAAAAGTAGGTGCAGAAAATCTGTTCAAGTATAAGCAGGATTAATTTACAGCACTCATAGTGATGTAAAAGAGGGAGCTCCTCACTCCCTCCATTTTAATTGATAAGTTGGTATCCGGTCTACCTATATTTACGATTCAGGTTCATTATCGTTTTGACTAATAAAATTCCACTTTTTCTCTGAACCATCCTCAAATACTATATCCATTCCAACCATACCGAATCGGTGGTTTCCGTAGTAAATGACTTTGGATATACCTGGAACCCCCAAACCGGTCTCCTCAACTTTGACCACCTTGATCAGAAAAAATGCATAGGGAAAATCATCATCAGAAGAGACTTTCGTCACGGTTCTTACAACCTCTTTTCCATCTATTTTTTTCTTGTAGGTATCACCTTTTTTTGCCTTGTAATCAACGATTGTAAATACCGAGCCATCATCAAATACATCCTGTACACCCTTGGTTGTCATGCGGAATTTACGCGTGCCGGAAATCGTACTACCACTCACCTGCATTGTACCAGAACTACCCATCACGGCGCTAGCCATTGGCAGTAGTGTTGCGTCTTGAAAAGATGCCGTATAACTGATAGTTGACACGGCGCCAGACTGCTCGGCTACCTGAATTCCTATATCCTGCACACCGCTTATGTTTGTGCTAAATGTATTTCCAACCATACCGATTGGAGAGGGATCTCCGCCAATTGGGTCGGTGCCGGATGCATCTGAGCCTCCTAAAATGTCGCAAGAGGACAATCCAAAAAGCATCGCTGCTGCAAGTATTATGTTGACCAATATTTGTGATTTCATACCACTCCTTTTTTTAAAGGGTTTCTATTTTGTTGATGTTGTACCTCAACACGATTTTTTAGTAGAAAAAGCCGAAAAAGGACAAAATGGAGCAGTAAAAACAGGCAAAAAGAAACGGCAAGAAGAGCAATGGCAGGCCATCCAAAAACAGTCAAATAAGCTGCGGTACAAATTCCGGCAGTGAGATAAATCGAATAAAACATTGATTTAACTCTCAAATGTGAAACTGTTTCCGTTTCATTCATCTCTTTTGAAAACAGCAGGCATATTAAGCCTAAAAGCAAGGTGATAACCGCGATTTCATCCAGAGCATTTGTCTGTGCCAAAACAAACCACCGAGTTTCGATATATGAGGTTACTACCGCAAATACCGGTACATCAAACATAGCGGGCCGACCTCCAACCATATAAAGCCAGCCTGCTGCTAGGCTTATTGGAAGGGACACATACCCGATGTACCTGAACCTGTTCGGTAAAAGAGGAATTTCAAGATATCCATTGGTTCTCTTGGTCATACGAAAACTCTCTTTATTGAATTTATTTGTTAACATTATCATCAAAATTACCTTTTAAAAACTCTACATCCACTGTATAATTCGATTTTTAATCACTATTTATCGCCCCGGAAAGAGGAGCAACCACAACCCTGCTACTCCCCCCTAAACGACTGCACTGCCACTCTACAGGTCAGTACATCATTTATATAATTTACTTTCCGGAGTGTGAACTGATTTTTCAACAATTGAAGGCAAATCCTTTGAGAATCCGGATTCTGAAAACGTAGTAATCAGTTTTGTTTGATCCGGACTTATTTGCCCTGTAAAAGTTCGAACCCGGCCAAATGCCTGTACCAGCACCGTATAATTGGTAACCGGAGTTCCGTCAAAGTAATCCACCTCAACTTTATATTCTCCAGTAGGTGCGGTTCCGCTCTCCCAGAAAATATTTTCCGGCCCATAACCGTCAACATCATCCCTGTCGAGCTCTCCACCCGATGCAGACGTGCTGTTTCCAAAGTAGATCACCTCTCCTTCCGGGTCTGTAACCCATAAATCCTGGTCTGTTGCTGTATCCCAGGTTAGGGTAACCTGTACATCCCCAAAACCTGTATCAAGTGCACCTTCCGTTACTGAAATTGCATCACTTTTATTCTCGATTTCTGTTTTGGATGTATTAAAAAGTGTCGTGTTAAGGCTGGCCATTTTGCTGCTACATGCATTCAGGTCGCCGCTACAGCCAAAAGATCCAGCAACCTCTGGCAGCCTATCGGCACTTGATGTTACTTTTTGCTGATCACTTTCAGTCATTGTGAGGCATGTACCCAGCATGGATGAACCGCGCACGGTATTCGCAAAGCTATCAGATCCGGCAAGAGAGGTAACCGTTGCCGCTGTGTTCAGCGCAACAGCTACAAACTTCCATGCGGAAACAGACCCGACTTGAGTGATGGACGTAGTAAGGCTTTGATATGGACTGTTATCAAACTCAATTTCCCGCAAAATGCTAATGTCTCCGGCGGGACTTATAACGCCAACGTCTACCTTATTCTGTTCGAAGGTATCAAATACATAAATTGTATTATTGCTTGTAACACGCTTTGGAAACCCGTTCTGATCTGTATATACGACAAGAGATCTTCCATTCGTATCGCTGAAAATGGCTCCCGTGGGCTGAACCCCATTTGTTTCACTAATGATGCCCATCGATTGGCCGCTGCTGTGTACGGCTATAGAGGGAACAAGCGTATTTCCTGTTGTGGAAAAAGCTGTACCATTGAATAGCTCTGCCTGTGGTTCAGCGTCATCATCACTTTCAAGAAGCCCACAGCTTGCTGCGACCATCATCACCGGCAGCAGCCCTATCAAAACTGTGCGTGAAACAATGCTGTATAGAAACTGCATTCCGTTTTTCATAAAGCCTCCGCTTTTTTCTTTTCCGGTAAATCTTACCGATTATTTTGTGTAAACCTTTTCTCAGAACGGTAGTTGAAACCGTATGTAACAACAGAAATTGATGGATACACACAAGGTTGGAGGCGGGACAATGTATATTGCAGCTTGATGGGAAAGAAGACCGGTTTGTATTATTCCGATAACCTCTTTGTTCGAGAGGCAAGAGAGAGAATTGAAGATATTTATCAGATAAAACTGCCATAACTCTCACCTATTCTATATCCATAAGATAGGTAGTTTCTCTATCAGAAATAACAGTTCAAAAAAAATATCTCAGAAAAAAGTTTGCCTTAAAGAGGTTTGATTTACTACAGATCAGGAACCATTGCGGTTCAGATATTGCCATACTACAACCAGTATCAAGAGGTATGCAAAAAGGGCAAATGCAACAATCCAAAACCCCTGGGTTACGTTCTCAAAGTAGTGTACAGGGGCATTAATTAAAATCAAAAGCGGAAAACCAATCATTAAAGATATTCCACTTCCGTACACTAGGTTGTAGCTTGCCGGCGATTTCATGCCCGAATCGACCATGCGCAGCAGAACAAGTGCCGACTGAAGCGTGCCAGTCATATTTCCAAAAACAGCGGCAAAACGTTCAAGCCGATACTCCCGAAAAGCCTGATTTACCATCATCGTTACCACACCCCATGTTGCGAGTGTAACCGCAATAGAAATGAAGAGCAGAGGCTGCCAGTATTCTACGACTACCACCAGGCTTATCGCCGCCACTGATGCTACAATCATAAAATCCATGAATAGATTGGAACAGCGCGTCATGGTAACATCATCAATAACCCGGCTGGCTCCCACTGCATCCATCACTTTTCGAACGAGCAGGGCAACGATTGCCGCAAAAATGAAATGAAATGACCAAAGCGTGGTTACTTCGTTTTCGGCTCCAATTCTTATCAAACCTAACTCCATGCCATAAACAACCAAGTAGGTAAGCACAAACGTGAATCCAATAAGCCCGATATGAAATGAAAATGACTCAATATTTTCGGAAGAGGTGGTAATTTTTTCTGCCTTGTTTGCCTTAGGCTCTTTGATTATGCCTCTCTTCACATCCTCAGAGATTCCGTCTTTCGCTTCGATATACGCCGCTTTTCCTTTTTTAATTCCGGAACGGATCAGCCAAATGCCAACGGTATAAGCAACCAAAAACCCGGCGGCTGAAAATGTCAGCCCGACAACACCTCCGTTTTGAAAACCGTATTGCTCCCAATTTTGACCTATGGAGTAGGCGATACCCGGGTTCATGCCAAAAGAGAGTGGGGGTAGAAGGCCGATACCTACAAAAAGATCGGGAAGTATTGTATAAAGAAGGCCAAACGCAATCGCTAAGCCTAACAGTGCCTGAACCAGATAAACACAGATAAAAATAATGCCAAATTTAATAGAGGAGAGCCCAACTTTGTTTCTGGGCGCCCGAAGACTGAGCGCGATAAACAGCAAAGCCAATAAATGGTAAACATAGGTTCCAAGCCGGTCTGACGTGATATCTATCCAGCCAATAAGATTGGCCCCAAAAATAAGACCCAGAATTCCAGCAATAAGATTTGCAGGAATCAGATAGTTTTGCAGCACAATTACTTTGCTTCTTAAATAGGTGGCCAGAACAAGCAATACACCCATCCATGCAAAATCAAGGAAAAAACGCCCTGCAGATATGTCGAGAGTCCAAGATGCCATTATAGTGAATGAACAGGTTTCTCGCCTGTTTTTAATCGATTTATGTAGTGCTGCCACTGTAGGGCGTTATACCCCTCCAGATCAATTTGCAGGGTATGATTCGACGTTGTTACCGTTAGTTTGTGATTCTGTTCAATGGAGATATAGTTTATTTCATCCATCGTGAATTCAAACTTATCTGCATTCACAGCCACACGAATTTGTTCGTTCGTCAGTTCAGCAAATCCTCTGCCAAGAGTCTGTAATTGATGCTCCTCATCAACTCTGTAGATGGTGCTTCCCGGTTTTTCCAGAAGAATTCGGTCATCCGGTTTCTCAAACACCATTGGAATATTTCGAATGGCATCGTACAAATCCAGAATGGAGACAGGCTCACCGTGTCGGTCTATCAGCCTTGAATTTAAATTCATTGTGTAGTGCATATCGGATGTTCTGCAGTAGACGTGTTCACCATCTGGCGTAAAAACGGCTCTGCTGACGCCCGTTTTCGGACAACGATACAGAAAACGCTCTATCCCTGATGCAGGTTTTTTCCCGGAAATGGGTTTCGCGTGTTCGGGGGGATTATACTCATCAAATTCCATGGCTTGCCTGCACCTATCCGCAAAAGTTTCATAGTCATCAAAATCGGACGCGTTCAGAGGGTCTAAAAACCGCATTTCAACACTACTTTTTCGATGATGATCGGCCCAGCGCGGCCATCCCAGGTAGGAGCCGTGAAGCTGTACAGGATGTACAGGAATTTTCATCTTCCAGAAGAGCTTAAGTGTCGTTTCAATCAGGGGTTTAGGCCGGCCATCCCAGCGGCGCCCGCCTTCCGGAAATATGACGATCATTCGGCGCTGGTCAATCATTCTCATTACGCTTCTGATGATGCCCGGCTCCGGCACATACTTACTTGTGGGCACAATCCCAATGCCGTCCATAAAAATGCGGGGCAATACTTTATGAAACTGATCCCTGGTCATCACACCGGCCGTGGGCTCTTGTGTGAGCGGCACGTTCATCATAAAGGGATCAAAGTAGTTGGAGTGATTTCCGAAGAGAAAACAGGGGCCGGTTTGGGGCATATTGTGCGGATTGGTAACCCGTGGGTTGTAAACATAGCGGGTAGCCGGAATCAGCGAGTTTCTTAAGAACCGAAATGCAAAATCTGAGTATCCCCTGTCATTTTTTTGAAATCTGAATCCTTTAATCATCTGCAGATGTTATGTTCGTCCACTAATTCCCAATCACGGCTTTTTGGTGCCTGAATTTATGTAAGTAACGGCAAAAGGGAAAGGGGCAGACAGTAGAAGTGAGACGGGAGACGGGAGTTTGCAGAATTATATGTGTAAACGATTTAATGAATAATTTTCCCGTTGCAGCAATATCTATATAAAAAACAAAAATCGAATATCAGTTCGTGCAAATATTAACTACATCCTTTGAGACGGATATATTGTGATAATTGATGGGGATACACGAGCTCCAAAATCTCTACTATCGGGAGTAAACATGATAACCATCACGGAGGCATTACCTGCATTTCCTGCATTTCCAGCAAAACGGGTTTCCGTAGCCTTCCTTCTGCCAATTTCAGTGGCTTCTCTTTTTGCTTCTTCCAGAGAAGAAAATAGATATTCCATTCCTCCGGAGCTTTCAACTGTAAACATCATTTCGCTTTTCTCTTCTCTGATCATTTCCTCATCATTTCTTTCACTTACTGACTCAGTAATAGATCCAAATTCATTCGGATTTACCACTCTGCTCATCCGGGTACGATGTCCGTTAAAATCTACTGAAATTTGATTTTCATCGACAACATTTCCTCTTGAATCAAACATAATGACTGTAAGCAACCCGCGTCTGTCGACTTCATCAAAATATTTCTCAAGCTGTGGAGGATACGCACCACCGGCACTCTCAATAAATTCTTCCCCTCCGTAGGCTGAGCTCAAAACCGAATTATACGCAATCCAGGTGAGCGGATTAAAGGAAGAACTTTCACCTTCCATCCGTAATTGAGCATCAGAAAAGGCAGATTTATTAAAGACTATTTGAAAGTCAATATTTCTCTCGTATTGAGCCCATGCAAGGTTTGGAATGATTGCTAGTATGAATATTGCGAGTACAATTCTCTTTGATTTTTCCATAATGGTGCTATTAGTTGGTTGATTGTACCTTTAATGCGAAGAAAAAAGGTAAAATACACCATAGCACTGTCTGGCAATCAAGCTCTATTTATTTTAATTAAAAGCAAAACATGTAAGATCCACTGCCAATAGGCGATCCCGGAGGAGTATAGGGCGCCGGTGGTGATGTAAAGTTGGCTGGATTTGCAAGATAATCGTCTGCCATCTTATGCAAGTAGGTGTAGTGTGCAATCCAAACCGGCTCAACTGTATCTTTGATCAAGGCAGCAAGTGAATCTCTTAGCTCCATCATTGCTAAATGAGAAACGGCTTTTACATCCGGTGAAGTATTTTCAGCTGCGGCAAGCTGTACTGCATTTCTGAACACGGCAGTATTTACCGCACGCTGGATAGCTCCAAGGTATCCAGATGGTGTATCACCCAAAATTGTTCCATTGATAACCGTTTCCATCACATCAGCCAAACCAAACAGGTTCGAATTCATAGCTGACTGATTCATTAGCCTGGCAGCCCGCTGCGGGTTAAAAATCAGGGATGATGTGAGCTCCGCTGCTGTTTCTGCCATGGCAACCGGATCGAGCATAGGGTCTGTATAACCGCGAAACTGCTCCCTGCCCGAAGATAGTCCGCCCGGCCTTGGAGGTATTATGCCAAAAATCTGCTCCGGCAACGCCAGCGTTTCGGGTTTCAGCGTTTCCAGGAGAGCCATGAGTGCGTTATTCTGTGTCATCCCGTCAACAACAGAGGGCCCAGGCTGGCCGTCACCTCTTAAGTTGTAGGTAAAATCTACGCCGCCTACCAGTTTTACTGTTGCCTCGGTCTGGTACCTGTGGAAGAGATAGATCGGCACCAGTACATCTTCGAGGGATGCCATGGAGCGTCCTTCACGAATATTTTTCTCGCCAAAGCGGTTCAGAGCTGCTTCGCGAACGTCAAGTATGTGGTAAAGCTGATCAATAGCATCACTGCCATATTCCCAGAGATGGGCTTTTGGATGAACACCGCTTTGAGGACGCGCTGCCTCGTCAGAAATATAGAGCAGCCCCATATCGATTGTTTCCTGTATAATTTCGTCCAGCGCCTGTTCTTCGTCTGTACCCTCCGGGAAATCCTGGTACCCCCAAATCACAGCCCGTTTATCCCACTCGCCGATTCCGTCCTGATAGGCATTGGCCAGACTGAGTGAGCCGTCACTATTTAGCTCCACCCGCGGGTGCGGATAATCCATCACGGAAGCAAGGTTATTTGTACTGGCTGCAAAATTATGAGCAATTCCCAGTGTGTGGCCGATTTCGTGTGCAGAAAGCTGTCGAATTCTTGCCAGAGCCATATCCAGCATCTCCGGATCAGGATCCACACCCTCTTCATAGGGTGCAAGCAGCCCCTCGGCAATCAGGTAGTCCTGTCGAACACGAAGAGATCCGAGCAGCACATTCCCTTTGATGATTTCGCCCGTGCGCGGATCACTCACGGATGAGCCGTAAGACCAGCCCCGAGTAGAGCGATGAACCCAGTTGATTACGTTGTAGCGAACATCCAGGGGATGGGCATCATCTGGCAACATTCGTATTTCAAAAGCGTCTTTGTACCCTGCAGCTTCAAAGGCCTCGTTCCACCAGGCACCTCCCTCGAGCAGGGCCGTCCTGACGGGTTCAGGTGTGCCGTTGTCAAGGTAGTAAATAATCGGCTCAACAGGTTCACTTAACTCGGCAGACGGATCTTTTTTCTCAAGGCGATGGCGTACAGCGTACTGCTTTACCAGTTTATCACCTATTGGAGCGCTGTAGTCCTGGTATGAGATACCAAAAAAACCGGAGCGGTAGTCAAGTTCACGCGGTTCGTAACCATCATCAGGCAAATCAACAAACGAGTGATGCTGACGTACGGTAACCGCATTGGTTGAAGGTGCAACAGATCGCAGCCATCCTCCGGCCCCTGAACCCGTGAACGTCAGCGTAGTTTCAAACTCACTGTTCCTGGGAAAGTTAAACGTTCCGGGAAGGTAAATGGCCGACCTGGATTTATCCACAGAATAATTCCCCTGATTTGCCCGCTGTAGCCGTTCTGCCACGCCATGGGCGTCTTGCATTAAAAATTCGGTCACATCCACCAATACCGCACCGTTCTCTTCTGCGGCAACTTCAAACCCAAACAATACGGACTGCGCAAATGCCTCGTTTACCGATTTCTCTTCAAGCTGTACGCCCGAGGTTGCCCGGTAATCGTAGTTGGGCTGGACCAGCAGAACTTTTGGCCCAATGCGTTCAAACTTTACGACCCGTGTATTACCCAGCTGACTGCGATCCAGCCCAATATCGTTGGACCCTATTCCCGCAGCTAACGAATTTACGTAGATAAACTCCTGATTAAGCTTATCAATTTCGAGCCAGATTTTACCCTCGGCATCATCCCACCAGAAATCGAAAAATCCTTCATACTTCTCCATGCTAGAGGTTTTTTCGCTGATAGTCTGCCCAAAAGCCGTTTGAATTAAGAGAATTGAGCATAGCAAAACAAGAGAAGCAACAACATGGCGGGTCTGTAAATACATATCAGATATATGATTTTTTATTGATAGATAAGAGAAGAAACGGAATTTAGAAGGGATATGCAGAAGGAAGGAGTGTAAAAAAAGAAAAAAACTATCCGCTTTGCTATAAAGCAATAACGGATAGTTTGGTCTTATCTATTAACCCCTCTTGATGAGATAGTCACATACATATCATGACAAAGAAAATGATCTGCAGAAAAAAAGATGAGATTTATTCTTTTTCGTCTGAAAAATACTTCTGCGTGGTTACAAACTCGTCACCATTCCAATAAAGAATGGAATCCTGCAGGGCTTCGAAATAGTCGAAATTGGGCTCGATGGGTATTTTACCCTCCCGGTAAAAATCTCTTGCGGCTACATCGTACGCGTCAGATGTTCCAATGCCTGTAGGTTTAAATGAGTGGTCAAAATGGTACAGTACGTCTACACCAAACAAATCACCATCGAAATATCGCCGCCCCTCTTGAACAATAGCCAGATACTCCAGCCTTTGCTGATCGTAGCGGACATCCCTTGCAAAATTGTACTTGTCAATCGGTGTTAAATATTCCCCAACGAGGCTTTTAGGCAGCAGTGCATACATCCTCTCATTCGCTTTTTGTATACCTTCAGGAATATAGTCAGCCGTAGATGGTGAATATCCATGCCCCTCATCAATATCAATTTCCGCTATAAATGAATTCCAATACGCGTTGTTGATACCAACAAAAACTACCTCAGATATATCATCTCCATTTCTGTCGGTGATTAGCATGTCAGTGATAATTCCTGCATTTACATACTCGCTCAGCAGTTCTCCATTTTCTGCATCGTAAATTAAAATCACTCCCTGAAAATATTGCGTTGATCGCGCACTCACCACTACCCTCGGGCCACTTACCGATTGACCAATATCAATTTCAATAACCCTTAAATTCGTAAATTCAGGAATGAGCTGACGCGGATAGCTATAGTTGAGATTTATCGCGGACTGCCATAACAGTGAATCTCCCCGGGTACTCCACGCTCTGAGCAGAGGGTTCCCATTATTGATATCTTCACTCGTGTAATCGTAGATCAGATCCTTATAAGAATCGCTATTCACATCCAGTAGTTCAGCCTGGCCTGATATATATGTATCCTCTACATCTCTATGTAGCAGCACATGAAGCGTAAATCCATCACTATTTTTTATCTCTATGAAATTATCCACGAAAGATATCGATGCCGGACGTTGATCAACAGGTCCATACATCAACCGTGCAATAATCAGCATAAGCAAAACAATAAGCGGAAGACCTACCGATTTAAACTTTTCTTTTTTGATCTTATTGAGTCCATACCTGATGCGGCCTTCCACTTCAAATTGTGTAAGGCGCCGGTCGAAAAATATATCCTCCACGCTTTCAATACCAATCAGCGTACATTTTTTGTTAGGGTATTTCTTTTTCCACTGGCTTAAACAACGATCAAAGAGGGTGTACTGAGACATGGGAACAACCAGAGTTTCCATCCACGAAAAAAATGCGGCTTGAGTCTTCCACTCTACTCCATCTCTGTCTACTTCAGCGATTTGTCCTTCATCGTTTAGCATGCCGGTGATCGCAGCCTGCGAGCTTATGCGAACATGCTCCCGCGTTTCCGTTTTTTCAATCAGGAGAGAGTACCAAAGCGCACTAATTGCGACATCCGATGACTCCCCTTCATGATTTGCACCATTTACCTCGTAATGAAGATGCGCTCTGTAGTATTTCCCTTTCAGAAATGGGTATCTCTCTTCAGCCAGTTTTCTTGGAATTGCCGATACAGCAGTTTTTTTCAGGCTTGAAACCGGTTCTGCTCCCGTGATGGGAAATGAGCGTACAATTTGATCTTCCTTGATTGACTCTCCGGAATCATGCAGTGTCAAAATCCTCAAACGCCCGGATAGATACGGCTGCTCACCCCCTTCACCCCTGCTATTTCGTTCTACAACCGGTATTGAAACAGAAAATTCTCTTTCTTCGGTTATCTGGGTGATATCCCGAACGCACTGATTGAGAACCTTCGATGTTTTTTTGGACACCTGTTTACCAGAAAGAAGTTCTTGCAGCCAGCTTTTTATCTGAAGCAGATTTTCACGTGTTGTTTCCCCCGGCTGGGTTGGCAAAAACTCTCCCAAAGGATTAGATCCCGTCACCTTTTTTAGCTCTAAAATGGCTCGTTCGGGATCTGACACACAAATATACTGCAAAAAAGCAGCTTGCCTGAGTCTTTTTACAGCTTCTGCAGGGGGCTCACTCCCAATCAACCTCGAAATATCTTCTATAGAATCGGCGTATCCGGAAAGCTCATTCGGATTCATGCCGCTCCACGTAATAGGCAAAGTAAAAACAGGAAGTAAGTCCAGGAGCTGCACCAGGTACGACTGATACTTCAAAAAATCTTCATCAAGCCGTTCTGTAAAGTCAAAAAACCGGGAATATATAAATCGGAACGACTGCGCTCCATCCATATCTCCAATTGTCTGCTGAAACGCCTCTTCTATCTCTATCGGGTTTGGCATGACTTTACGGGTTTCTTAGGCTAAATATCCCCATACATCTGCTTAGTTTATTCTTTAAAATACTCTTTTGTATACACAAATTTCTCTCCGTCCCAGTACTGAATGGAATCCTGGAGGGCTTCGAAGTATTCGTAGTCGGGTTCAAACGGGATTTTACCTTCAAGATAGAAATCTCTTGCTGCTACATCGTATGTATCACTTGTGCCTATACCTAAAGGCATCAAGTTTCTGTCAAAATAGAAATATGCCTGAGCATCCCTATCGTATTCATGTAGAACACGATTGCCTTCTACAACTTCAAAAAAAAGATTTTTTGTGCCCGGATCGTAGTTCACATTAGTACTAAAATTATACTTTTGGAGAGGTTCAAAATAGTCTGCTATAATTGATTTCGGTATTAAAAGGTATCTGCTTGGATGAACTGGTTTCAGACCTTCTGGTATATATGATTTTGTTGCCGGTGCATACCCTATTTCATTCTCCCGATACTCCAAGACCGCAATTGCGGCTTTCCAATACGCATTACTAACACCTGCGAGCACCATTTCATCATTTCCATCCTCATTCAAGTCTACTACAAGCATATCAAATATTCTTCCGGGATGTACAAACTCTTGCTCCGTAACCCCCGTAGCCAGATCAAATACATTAAGTAATGTTTGAAAGTATTGACTTGGATTCGCAGTAAAAACGAGTTTTTTTCCGGATTGGGTGTTCAAAATATACACTTCTCTCACACGCATACTCGAATTTAAAAAAGCATTCTGTTCAGGGTAGTCGTATTCAAATGTTACTTCGTGTTCCCATATTAATGAGTCACCAGAAACTGACCAAGCTTTTACAAAAGATTCAGAGTTCATATGCCTGTCCACATAACTTGTATAAAAAAGCTCATTTATTCCGTCATTTGTAATATCTATCAACTGAAACTTTGGATACCTCTGATGACTTGGGTTGTTCAAAAAGTATTCCACACTTCTTCTTCCCACATCGATCTCTGAAATCCTTGATCCTGATGCGTTTTTTAAGATTAACAAACTCCCTTCATAATCAACAATAACCGGATTTTTATCCACAGGCCCATAGACCAGCCGGGCAATTACCAGCAAAAGCACGACAATTAATGGGAGGCCAGCGGTTTTAAATTTTTCTTTTTTCAGTTTTTTGAGAGCGTGTCGAAATCGACTATCAATTCTATACTGGCTTAGCCGGCGGTCGTAAAAAATACCGTCCAGGTTTTCAATTCCAATGAGCGTTAGGGTACGATCCGGATACCTCTTCTTCAATTTTTTCAGGCACTCCTCAAACTCTCTTAGCTGCTGAGCCGGGACCGCCAGCAGGTTTACCCACGAAAAAAAGACGGCTTCCGTTTTAGGCGCAATCCCCTCGGCATCAACGGGCAAAACCAATCCGTTTTTATCCACATCTCCGGTCATCGCCGCATCCCCTGCAAGAGTATATCGCTGCCTAAGGTCCGCTTTCTCCTGTAGAAATGTATACCACATCGCACTCACCGCCATACTCCCCGACTCTCCCTGATGACTTGCGTCGTTTATATCGTAGTGCAGGCTTGCAGCAAAATAGGTGTTCCTGATGCGGCTACTTTCCTTCTCAACTTTTTTCCGCCCCCAGGATGTAATTGCAGAACGCTCCAGGATCGATACCGGCTCTGCCCCCGTCACCGGATAGTGCCGAATAATTGAATCGTGATCCGTGTTTTTGTCAGCTCCCAATAGGCGTACTCTCCGCAGCCGTCCATACCGTGCCGGATGATCGGAATTTGCATGCGGGATTCCATCTTCAACAACCGGAATAAGCATCGTATGTCTACTCCTGGCGAGTGTGAGATCGATATCGTTTTGAAGTCGTTCAATACTTTTCCCAGCAGTGGTGGATAATTGGGGACGCGAGGCGAGATCACGTATTCTATCCTTTACATAACTAATATTTGAATGTGTGCTACCCTTTACATGCTCGTAGTTTTTTCCAAAAAGGCGGTAACCCGTCAGCAAATCGAACAGATAGTCTGCCTTTTCAGGCTCAGAAATGCAGATATATTGCAGAAAGGATACCTCTCTCAATCTCTGGATAACATCCTCACAAACGTCCGTTTGAATTCCTTCTGATATATTTTGCAGCTTTTCTGCATCACTCTGTAATTGTTCAGGATCCAGTCCGCTCCAGGTAACCGGCAGTGTATAGAGCGGCAAAAGATCCATAAGCTGATGCAGGTAGGACTGATACTTTAAATATTCTCCTTCAAGCTGAAATGTGAATGAAAAAAAACAGGAGTATATATATCTGAATGAGCCCGCCGATTCAATCGCCTCAACCGCTTCATGAAAAGCCTCTTCAATGCGAATGGGATCAGGCATAGACAAAAGAGGTTAATTAAAAAAGAAGAGGCTCGTTACTCTATTGTTTATCAGTGTTTTCGGGAGATTTATCTGCCCTTCATTCACGAGCAGGAGATATCCTTTTTGTCCATTACTGACGATCACTTTATCCACCTGAAAGTCTTTAAAACATTCTACATCAATTTTAACCTGGTCGGCTTCTTCCAAAATGGATAATGAAAGCTGCTCTTTGTCTGTTCGGTGTGTGTCCAAAAATACGTTGCCCGTTTGGGGTTGCAGCAGTAAATCTGCCCTGTCCATCGGTATATACAGCGTGCAGCTTTCCCAATTTTTCACGGCTTCATCGGAATACTGTCCTTTTTTTAGCAGAAAGACGCCACCGGGCTTGCTGATCATTAAATCAGAAACACCAGGTATCCGAATCATAGCAATATCATCCGTATCGATATTTTCAGAGATGGCATGTACCTGAATTTGGCTTTCATCAGAGTTTCTCATCACGCGAACAAGAGCTTTATTCTCCTCAGAAATAAAGGTGCGCAGTGTCAGAAGAGACGGCTTTCGTTTATGTGCAGAAACAGTCTTGGCCGCTAATGTAAAAGAGTGCTTTTTCTTTTTTATTACTTTTGATGGAATAAGTTTAATACGCGATGATTCCGGCCTTTTTTTGGATTTACTTTTTTCCACATACCGAATCTCATTTTTTAGTGATCTATACCAGCTGGCCACAGCTCGCAGTTCATCACTCTCCTTCAGCAAATGTTCAATTTCAAGCTTTTTCTCTTTTGATAAAAGATTCGGCGTAAATATATAGGACTCGATATGTTCTTTCGTCAACTTCTTCAAATCAGTAATGCATTTTTTCTTTTATCCTTCCAAATCGTCCTATTTGCAGAAAAAGATTAACTCCACTCTTTTTCATAAAAACGAAGTATTTCACTCCTTGTCTTTTTCACGAGGTACTCCAAAACCTGCCGGCTATTTTTGCGATATTCTTCGTAATCCAAACTCGGAATGATGGAGGCCAGGCAATCAAAATGATTTGCTTCATCGTGCTTCTCAACAAATTCGAGTTTAAGGATTTGCTTCACCGCCAGCATAAAATGATGTAACTCCTCGGCATTCAGAACACCTTTCTTTACATACTTCCGGCCAACTGTTTTTTTAACTTGGTCAGCAGACTTTTCAATTCTTTTTAGTAGTGACTTTTGATGCAGAGCTTCCTCCGGATCTTTTCCGGCATGTGTTTTTTTCACCTCATCATTTACGTGAACAAAGGCTTTTCTGATACAAATGGCTACCGCCACCAAAGATATTTTGTTTTGATGAAGGCGGAACGTCTCTAAAATATCAACAACCTCAGCTAAAACCTCAGGCATTTGCATGGTATCCCGTAATCTGTGGCATAGCTCAATTTCAAGAATATCTGTTGGGCTTAATAGAGGCTGGGAATTCCCATTCAGGCAATTATTAATGAGGAGGTAGCCATGATGAACCTCAATCTGCCTGGTAGCGCCGGTATTATTTACGGCATTTTTCAGATTTCGTATGATCTTCTTTAAGGATAGATCTTTTTCTCCATTCGAACGAAAAATATTATCATCAACTTTTGTGATAATCACTCTCCGAAACTGATGCTCAACTTCTTCCACATGCGCCACTTTTAAATCCTGGGCAGAGAAAATTTCGTTAAGTACAACGAATGAATGATTGTCATCTCTCTCAAAAAGCTCAGCGATAAAATCCCAGGCTAAATCCTCCAGTGGTTCACCACTATGTGTGTAGAGATGCCCTGAAGAAATCTTCATTCGCAAATATGCCAGCGCAATTGTATGCGCGTAGTCTATGATATAACGACACTCGGCAAATTTCTGCTTCCCCGACAAACAGATTATAAACGCTTCTTTAAGATTCATATGCCCCAAAAGAATCTGATGAAAACTGTAAAATTGTACATAATTTTACATGAATACGACTAGTTATTCAAGATTTTTACAATTCTTTTTTAAACCAACATAAATCCTTACATCTTATATTCCCAACTATTTATTTGTGTTTGATTTAGAATTACACATTACAAGATTAATTCTTACTTTTCATATATGAAATCTATTCATCAGAGATTAGAATTTTCTTAGGAAATGCCTTTAAGTGAAAAATGAAAGTATTGGTAGACAATGTTTAGCGTAGTTATTCCCCTTCATAACAAGGAAAAATCCATTTCTTCTGCAATAGAGTCTGTTCTTTCTCAAAACTTCAAAAGCTTTGAGCTAATCATTATAAATGACGGTTCAACCGACGCAAGCCGGGAAAGAGCGGGATGTTTTTCAGATTCCAGAATTCAAATAATTGACCAGGAAAATATGGGAGTTTCGGCCGCCAGGAACAGAGGAATTAAGGCCGCATCCTACCCTTATTTAGCATTTTTGGATGGAGATGATCTTTGGGAACCGGAATATTTAGAAACTCAAAAAGAGCTGATACAGGACTATCCAGAGGCCGGGTTATGGGGTTGTGGTTTGGGCATTCTGAGAGACAATGTAAAATTTCCGTTTTACCACGGGGTGCCGGCAGGATATCGTGGCTTAATTAAAAACTATTTCACCATGGAAAAAAGAGGCATGCTCTTCCGCCCATCAGGCACTGTCATTCATAAAGATGTTTTCAATAAGGTTGGGCTGCTGGATGAACGAATTCATTTTGGTGAAGATCTTGACATTTTGTACCGGATATTATTCGAATTTCAGCCGGCTTTCTATAATAAAAATGTTGCCTACTACCGCACTGATGCTGAAAACAATGTTCTTAGCAAAACAAAGCCAATTGATCAACGATTTTTCTACTATATAAATAAATTTAAAAAGGAGAGAGTCCGAGATGCCGATTTTAGGAAATACTTCGACCATCTTACGCTTGCTTTTATGTACGAACATCGACTTAAAAACGAATCCCCCGAAATCGTTGACATCATTCTTGAAGAAATTGATTTTTCACTTCAAAAATCGAGGTGGAAACTGGTTTACGCTTTCCCCGGGCTATATAGACTGTATCGACGATATATAAAAACAGTAAAGAAAGGATAAAAAAAAGCCTCTTGCTATATCTATAACAAGAGGCTTTGATACTTCTATGACATCACAAAGTTTATCGCGAGTAGAATTCTCCGCGAGTCTCTTTTAGGAGGTCTACAATCTGTGGTTGTCCGTTTCGAACTGCAATTTCTTCAGCAGTCAAACCGTTGCTGTTTCGCTCGAGGGTATTGGCTCCCCGAACAATAAGCTGACGTGCAATGTAATATTGGCCGTTTTCAGCTGCAATCATCAATGCGGTTTCGCCTTTTAAGTTTTTTGCATTGAGATTTGGCTGATGGGCAAGCAGTATTCGGGCCATTCGTGGGTTACCGACTTTTGCTGCCAGCATCAACGGTGTATTACCTTCATTATCTACCGTATCAACATTCGCGCCTTCTGCAAGGTGAATGTTTAGGCTGACGATATCAATGTTGCGAATTGATTCGAACAGATCTGCCGCCAGGGTGATTTCTATATTTGATTTGTCTTCTATTTCAACTTCGTTTACAAACGGATTCGAAAATAGAAGAGCAATGATTAATGTAATTGTTGTCTTCATTTTTCTTTTTTAAACGTCTAAGATTATCCTGATCTATTTTTTTATGCCGGGTTTTTTGACAGGTGTTAAAAACTATTTATCCGGCCTCTAAATTCGGTGGTTATAACGATACAAAGATACGGAAGGTTTCAACTTCTGAGTGAATTTTTTCACTTCCATATTTTGTAATGAAAAGATCATATTTGGAATAAAAAAATAAGTATCGCTTGCTTAAATTATTAAGTAAAATCGCTTCCAGATCGCGAACGTTTTATCAATTTTTTAGCTATTTCCAGGATTTACTTAATATTGTTAAAGGTTTGTTCTAAAATTGTCTGATATATCTCAGTTTTGGTAAATATTTTACTTGCCCACTGTAATCAATGTAGCGCTGAGCAAATTTTATATATGTAAAAGAGAAAAACACTTTACCATCAAAAATTTAAAGGTCCAGCTTGATTAACGCACCATTTTTAGGTATTTACTAAGTATAAAACTAAGGCCAAAGACTGTAAGTATAGCTAGATTTAGCAGTACAACATTTATCAAGTAAGGGAAGTACAACATAAAGGTAACAGGATGAAAAACAGTGCACGAATAGCCATCGTGGAGGATTGTTTTATTCAATCTACTGTGATGAAGAAAATTTTTGAAAGCGAAGGATACAACGTCATTGGTATGTTTAAGAGTGGCGAGGATGCTCTGCAGCAATTCGAAAGCGAGAAGCCCGATATCTACATCATGGATATTAATTTAAAAGGTGACTTGAATGGTTTTGAAACCGCTACAGCTCTTCGACAAACTACAGAAATCCCAATCATATTTGTATCGGCCTCTAATAGTGAAGAAGTACTCAAAAAAGCAGCTTCGTATTCACCATCGGCTATGCTTGTAAAACCGGTATTTAAAGACTCACTTTTAAGAAAAGTTGACGAGTTAACAGAATCTAAAGCGTACAACGCGCTTGAATCTGCTTCCTGAGACGCTTTAAACTATCGCCTGGGTCCTCTAAAAGGTCTTCTGCTTTCAACCGAATCGGGGTGAGCGATCCTGTCTAACTCTACGAGCTGCTCTTCGGTCAGAAATTCCGAAACTTCTTCTCTGAAAACGTTGTATCGCTCTCTGATTAATTCCCTTTCATTTTCCCTTCTGCTGCGAATCTCATTTCGCACACCTCTGTGAAATTCCCATATCTCTCTGAAAAACGGCTCTTTCTGTTCCTGCTCAAGCGCAAGTTGTCTTGATAACCGTTGATTTGCCCTTCGGCCAACACCCATTTCCTGGCCCATTCTGCCCCTGTCATGCTCCCACTGTCCCTGCCATTCGGGTTGTTCCCACTGATTTCCAGTTGCAGGACTCTGAAGAAAATGTACTGTGTAACCCGCAGCAAATCCTGCAAGCAGAACAATCAAATACGCAATAATTGCTTTTGTTTTATTATTCATCACTATTCCCGTCTAATAATAAATTATCCATCTGCACCATGTAGTTATCAATCGCTTCACCTTCTGCCTGATAGGTAAATAACTGTTCCGCTGATGCACTATTCTGCAGCTCAACAGAATCATTACTCATAAAAAGCGCTGAGGAACCAGCTATAATCAATATCGAAGCAGCCAACGCATATTTTTTAAAAATGTGGAGGCTTAGCTCAGTAAAATGTTCATTATTGTGATTCTGTTTTTCGAGCATACCAAGAAGATGATTAATCTGATCAGAATGCTGTTCTACAGTCCCTGCTGGGAAAACAGTTTCAATCTCGGGCAGATTAACAATATCGTAGTAATCCTGCTGTAACTCGGGCCAACTTTTCAATTCCTCCTCAAGTGCTTCGAGCTCTACCGAGGATAGCAGGCCATCCGATGCTTCAGCAATTTTTTGTTCAATTGTTTCTCTGTTCATTTCAAATTCCATACTATTTTAATTGTTCAGCAAGCTGTTTTTTTGCTCTGTACATTCTGTTTTTCAGCGTTTCTGTGTTCACACCTGTTATCTCACTTATTTCATCGTAGCTTAAACCCTCCAGCGTTTTCATCACTACCACATCTTTAAGAATTTCAGGCAGTTCTTCTACAGCTCTTCGCAACCTCTTAACCTGTAGATCTTGGCTACTTACCGGTTCGGGGTCATCATCAGCAATGTCAATTTCATCTGAAGGTGTTTGGCTCCTGTCTGGCTTTCTTTTTTGACTCCTGAACTCGTCTATTACTTTATTCCTTGCAATGGAATAAAGCCAGGTATATAATGATGAGTCTCCATCGAATTGATCCAGCTTTTTATGAGCTTTTAAAAACGTTTCCTGCAAAATATCGTCTACGTCTATGTTTGAGCCTGCTGCATAAACCGTCATAGAACGATGAAGCCTGGGATATAACTCCGGTATCTTCTTCTCAAATGCTTTTCTGGACATATATCCCATGCAGGCATCACCTTTCGTTCACACTCATATTATATCAGTTAAAACGGGAATTTCCCCGTCTGCCCGGTCTTCCATTATTGTCAAATCGCCGGGTTCCCATCACGTCCTGTAATTTCTGATATTCGGACACGGTTAACAACTCTTTCAGATCATTTTGAAGCTCTAGCCTGCTTTCGAATCTATCGGCTCTGTTCAGTCCAAAACCAGGAGTCTCAATATTATTTATTCGAGTTTCCATTACTACACGGCTGTGATCATTCATCAGGTTGATAACATCTTGTCGTTTTTCACCTTCAAGCCCCGCTGCATCGGCGTAAACTTCGTGCTGTGCCATTCGAAACTGATGTGCGTTTTCTGCCCGATCCTGAACAATGCCTTTCAGAGTACTTACTTGATCCTCATTTAAAATATCCATGACCTTTGTATGATATTCTGATCGAGCCTCAACCCATTCATCATTCCAGTTTGCTCTTCGCGTTCCTCTGGCCGTGCCTCGCTGTCCGCGATTTCCGCGTCTACCCTGAATATTTCCCCGAAGTTCCTGCCTGTACTCCATATTCAGTTCTGCAAGCTCCTTCATCTGGTCGTTTGTCAGGTTCAGTTCTTCTGCATACTGAGACAAGAACGGCTGAATTCCATTTCCGGGTCGCGTTTGTGCCTGAAGTGACATTGCAGCAACCGTTAAAAAAATTACCAGTGTGCTAATTATTGATTTCATTTTTTCCTCGTTTTTAAATTAAATACGTCGTGCTACATGTTAGACGTCTGATAATTCAGAGGGTTTGGTGTAGATGTGAAATTACGAATGACAAATTTATGCAATTCCTTCGCATTGTTTAGTAGGGGGCGGATAAATACAATCCTGCTATTACCCAATCGCTAAGAAACCAAACGTAAATTATTCTGCACCATGAGCTTTGATTTTAAAAAAACTGCGCAGTCGTTCGATCAGTTATCGTTCAAAAATCGAATGGCTTCTGTATTTCATCTCTTTAAAAATACCTTCGCCGTAATTGGTCGGGACGAGGATATTCTGAAACCCTTTTATAGAATGATGATTTATGTAACAGTGATGGTTGTCCTGTTTTTTTACGGAGTATTTGGTTTTTGGTATGATTTGCCGTTCCAGTTTCTGAGCTTTTTTACTGCATTCCTGCTCTTTCTATACAAATATTTTTATTACAACAAGCAAGAACTTCGAATGAGCTGGATTGTAAACGAAGCTATAACTGGAAATGATCCTGGATATAAAGAATCCATTTCTGTTTCTAAATACCTGAAGTCTCAAGTGAGAAAAATCGCCTGGATGGATATTGGAATGGCAGTAGCGCGAAAAAGCAAATCTGACGGAAAAGGATTTATGGCTGGCCTCATCAATCTGGTTATTTCGGGACTGGGCGAAGTGTGGGACCTGATCAACCACTATCTCATCCCATCTGTTGCTGTAGACAGGCTCGATATCAAGCCATCTATCGAGAAAATGAAAAAACTTAAAGATCAGGTACCGGAAACTCTTATTGGTGTTTTTGGAATTGATTTCCTCGGAAAAGTGATCAAAAAAGTAGTGGGGCCCGTTTATTTCATCTTGATACTGCTTGCTCTGGGTGGTGGTGTTCTTTTCAGCGGTTATCTACCCTCTCAGGAATTCAATTTCAATAATCCTGATTTTCCCATACAGGCCCTGCAATTTTCATGGATTCCGCTTGTAGCCGCCATCTTCATTGGAAAACTTTTTTCGGGTTTTTTTGAACGGCTTGTTACTTCTGTAAAAGTGATCTATTTCACGATATTTTACACCAAAATAACTCACCCCGATTCGATTGTTGAAGACCTGCAGGAAGAACTGACAAACTACCTCAAACTCGACCAGGTGGAGGAAGTAAAAAATCTCGATCGCCAGGACAATGAATCTTCACCCCGCGAGTAAGTCATAAATCAGGATTGGTTCTTTTCGCCGGGGCTGTTACATTTCAGAATAAACGTATTCTGCAACATCAATTTAGCTCCTTATGGCAAGCTCCCGATTCTTCTTTGCTACACTTCTATTGATCACAATAAGTATTACCAGCTGCAGCCAGCCCGAAGAGAAGGTTCGTGTTTCAAGCGACGAGGAGGAGTGGACAGAACTATTTAATGGTGATAATCTTGACGGCTGGAATGTCAAAATAAGGGGAAGTGAACTTAACGTGGACCCTCGCCAAACATTCCGGGTTGAAGATGGTCTCCTTCAGGTTCGTTACGATAACTATGAAGAGTATGATGAGGTATTCGGCCACATATTTTACGAAAAGCCTTACTCATACTACCGCCTGCAGGTTGAATATCGGTTTACGGGATCACAAATAGAGGGCGGACCTGCCTGGGCATGGCGAAATAACGGAATTATGTTTCACTCACAGCCTGCCCAAACCATGCAGCGTGATCAGGATTTCCCCAATTCTATTGAATTCCAGCTTTTAGGTGGAGATGGTGATAATGATCGTTCTAACGGTAACGTTTGTACTCCCGGAACCCATATCGTGATTGATGGGGCTCTTATCACACAGCACTGCACTTCATCAAACGGCCCTACTCATCATGGAGATCAATGGGTTACCGCAGAATTGGTGGCTTACGGTGACTCATTGATACAGCATAAACTAAATGGTGAAGTTGTGATGGAGTACACCGAACCCCAACTCGACGATGGAACGCTGCTGGAGCGAGGATATATTGCCCTTCAGTCAGAAAGTCATCCCACCGATTTCAGAGCTGTGCGAATTCTAAACCTTAAAGGCTGTATGGACCCGGATGCATCAAACTACAAAACCTACTATATCAAAAATGATCCGGATAGATGTATCTACCCGGAATAAAGATTTAAAGTAGTGTTTTATTGACACTGCAATGATAACGAATCACAGACTTCCGAAGTCTGCTACAACTTTGTTAAATCCAATCTCTTCGTTACGAGCAGAGAAACATTGATTTTGATTTGAAATACTTCGGAAGTCTTGATAAAACTACTCCGGCTGCAGTCCGGTAATTTCACTCATACTCTCTTCCAGAAGATCATCCGAAATTTCATGATCGCTCAATTTACCGGCAAAATAGTCTTCATAGGCCTGCATATCTACAAAACCGTGGCCGCAAAGATTAAACAGGATCGTTTTTTCGGTTCCTTCCTCTTTCGCACGGTTTGCTTCCCGAATTACCTGTGCCACGGCGTGGGTTGCCTCTGGAGCGGCGATAATTCCCTCTGTCTTTGCAAACGTAACACCCGCTTCAAAACATTCGAGCTGCTGCAGGGCAACCGCTTCAATCAGATCATCTTTCAGAAGCTGACTACAGAGCACACTGGCTCCGTGGTATCGGAGGCCACCGGCATGTATGGCTGCCGGAGTAAAGTTGTGCCCCAGCGTGTACATCGGAAGAAGGGGTGTGTACCCTGCAGAGTCGCCGTGGTCATACATAAACTTGCCCTTTGTTAACTTAGGACATGACGCGGGTTCCACAGCAACAAATCGGGTTTTTGCATCCGCTGTAAGATTGTTTTTCAAAAATGGAAATGATATGCCCGCAAAGTTTGAGCCGCCACCCAGGGGAGCCACGACAATATCGGGGTAATCTCCTGCATACTCCATCTGTTTGATGGTTTCCTGGCCAATAATGGTTTGATGGAGTAGTACATGATTGAGAACAGAACCCAGCGCATACTTCGTTTGATCGTCCATCACGGCCCGTTCAATCGCTTCTGATATAGCAATGCCCAGGCTGCCGCTGGTGTCGGGATCTTTTTCCAATATTTTTCTTCCCGCCTCAGTCCTGTTACTGGGAGAGGCATACACATCGGCGCCAAATGTGTTCATCATCACTTTTCTATATGGTTTTTGCTCATAACTTATTCTTACCATATATACTTCGCAGCTCATATCGAACTGCGAACAAGCAAATGCAAGCGCGGTACCCCACTGACCTGCACCCGTTTCTGTCGTAATACTTTTAACACCCTCCTGCTTATTGTAATAGGCCTGGGGCACGGCGGTATTCGGTTTGTGTGAGCCACTCGGGCTAACTCCCTCATACTTATAATAGATTTTTGCAGGGGTATCCAGTGCTTTTTCGAGCCCGGTGGCGCGATAAAGCGGAGAAGGCCGCCAGATGCGATAAATATCTCTCACTTCATCCGGTATCTCGATATACCGCTCTGATGAAACTTCCTGCTCAATCAGGCCCATGGGAAATATTGGGCTTAGATCATCGGGGCCGGCAGGTTTTCTGGTTTTTGGATTTAACGGCGGAAGTGGCTTATTCGGCATATCCGCCACGATGTTGTACCAGTGTGTTGGGATGTCTGTTTCATTCAGGAATATTTTCTTTCTCATGCCTGCAGTATTTGAAGTAATGTTGATGATTTAGTAGCAAAAATACGTTACACCAATCAAAACTGCACACTGTATCATTCCTTATTTTTAAATGCATGTAGAAGTGGACTTTTTTATCTTTTATTTGATTTGACCGCAACACACTACATATCAAAAATCAATCATTATCCTTTAGCAGGTAACATCCTGAGCTGCATGGTTTCCCCAATAGTCCTGATACTCACCAGCCTGTTCTTCAGTGGCTGTATTGATTCGGGAAAATACACCCAGACCTCCCCCTTTGATCCCGAAATTGTTCAGTCAGCCGTTTATTCCGTTATCGGGAAGGCAAATTATGAGCTCACCCAACCGCATTCGAGGCTTATCGCGCTTAATAGCGGTGATACCCTGAGTTCACAGGTGTATGTGAGCCTTGCCACATATTGGTGGCCTGATCCAGAAACAGAAAACGGCCTGCCCTACATCAGAAAAGACGGCCAGGTAAATCCTGAAACAATGACCAGTGGATCAAATCTCTTTCAGCTCATCAGAATGGTCCGCCGAATTGAAACTCTCAGCACTTCGTACCACTTTACCGGCAATGAAATTTACGCAAAACGTGCCATTGGGCAGCTAAGAGTCTGGTTTATTGATAGCTCAACAGCCATGCTTCCCCACCTTGAACATGCCCAGCTTGTACGCGGAATAAACAGTGGCCGTTCGTATGGCGTCATTGATGGTTGGTGGCTGGTTCGTGTGGCTGATTCAATATCGCTCCTGAACCGGTCATCCTATTGGTCCGCAGAAACTGACCAAGCATTGAAAGCATGGTTCACCCACTATGTAAACTGGCTGATCAACAGCCCTTTTGGACAGGAAGAGAAAGCCCGAAGCAATAACCACGGCACCTGGTACGATGTTCAGATTGTAACTTTTGCCAGGTATCTTGGCTGGGATCAGTTCGTAAACGGCTATCTCGATAGCGTTACCCGCGAACGGGTATCAGAACAGATACTATTTTCCGGCAAACAAAGATTTGAAACCTCAAGAACCCGTCCGGAACACTACAGCATTTACAATTTATATGGTTTACTGAGACTTGCACGAATCGCCAGAGAAAACGGGATGGACATAACGGAACCGGATTATCTGTTCAGTGGCAGTCTTCAAGATGCGTATTCGGTTCTTATCGACCGAGTTGGACGAAGGAATCCTGCCAACTTCACCAGGAAATTCGATGAAACCGATACACCGCGCATCTGGTACCTTCTTTTAATCGAAGCTCATCTGCTTTTTGATGAGCCAGCCACCCTCGAGAACCTTGAAAATTTTATTACCCGCTTTCCTGAGCTGCACTCACGATACATGAGTGCATATCCGGAAATCGTTTTTCAGATGATCAATGAGGCCGAAAAAAGCTATGCCAGCACATTTTCCTCGTTAAATATTCCAAGCAGCCTTCTTCGCTGAGTTGCTGCAGTTTCTTTTAACGATGCGAGGTTTTCGTTTTTATAAGGTGATCTCGCAGCGATTTCTTCGCAGAATTCTATCCCTTTTTCAAGGTTTTTCTTCATCCGAACCAGTTTTTTCCACGCTCCGCTTTCCCTGTTGTCTTCCAGCGCTGCCAGCTCTTCAATATAATCAACATACATCGCAAGCTCCTTGGCAAACATATGGGGGCGATCCTCAGACACAATCGATTCCCGCCGACCATAAATATGATCCGCCATCTCTTCAATCGAGTACTCGCGGGTGAACCAAGCCATATTCGGCCCGGGACAAATTGACTGTCGGGCGTAGGATGGATTCATAATACCCAGTCGTATGAGTGAGCCAGCTCCCAAATTGGTACATAGACATGTTTTTTGCACCACCTTTTCTTTTTGGGATGACTTCTCTTCGTCTGAAAGCTCACTACTTTCAATCTGGTTAATCTTCAGCAGCTGATACTGTGCTGAAGCGGTACATATAGGATTCTCTGTAAACTCGGTATTTGTTACCAAAAACTTTTTCGGACATTTAGATCCCGGCTTCCCTCTCTCTACCATCTCCTTCGTATATATTTCAGAACCCGAACCGCGTATATTATTAAACGGCACGCCGAGCGGCGATACATTACTTAGATAGAGATCATTTTCACCGGCATCTGCCAAAAGCTTCGATGTTTCACTATCCACACAGGTAGCTTCAGGAACCAATAAAAACGGGGTTCCCCAGCCGGTTCCGTCCATGTCAAAATCTTCAAGAAGCCGTCTCATTTCACCGTTTGTCCCAATTCCGCCCTGTACCGTCACGATTGGTTTGATCTGATCCTCTTTTAGCTCGGGGTAGTCCCAGCCCTGCGACTCATAAAACGCTTTTACCATAGGCTGAAATGTTTCCACTAGCTGATCCCTTTTTTCTCTGAATTCCTGAAGAAGCACCGGCATCAACTGACCGTCCGACGCGAAGGCGTGTCCGCCGCAGTTAAGTCCCGACTCAATTCGAAATTCCGCGACTTCAAGTCCTTTTTTAGCCAGAAATTTACCCTGAATCATGGCTGAGCGAAAATCACTCACTTTTAAAATAATTTTCTTTTTAATGTCGCCGGCAGCATCTCTGTAAAAATCTTTGAACTCGGATAGATAGCTGTAGAGGCGCGGGTTAAAACCAGCTGATAAAACCAGACCTGATCTGATTTTGCTGTTAGCAAATCCTCGTAAAGCTGCGCTTGCATCCGAATATTCTGAGCTTAAGGGCTTACCCTCACCATCCAGACCAAGTGCATCAACTTTAGCCATAATATTTACGTCAATCGATCCACATATCATCAAATTGCTGAGCTTCTGCATCAGCCGGCTTTTTTCCACACCTTCAGAAAGTGATGCGAGATACTCATACTGTTTTTTTAGCGGATTTTCTGATGGCAGAAGCTTGAAATAGCGGTCCTTCTCACCTTCAGTGAATAAGGACAGCGTTTTCATATCTTCAAATTTCTGCGATACAATATCACCAACCATATCCAAATAGGCTGTTATTCGTTTTGCCCGTCCATCCTCTTCTAAGCGGAGTATATTTTTATAGGTGAAATTAAACTCATTGCAATAATGCTTACGGATTTTTTCGCAGAGCATGTCATCCACTACGGAAATTACAGAATCGATGCCCAAATGGGCTACGCGTATTGGGCTGTCGATAGAATGGCCGGTTCCCATCACCGGAATGTGAAAGTGGTGTTCCCGATTGATCATGATATTTCGCTTTATTAATAGTGTATAAACAGATAAAATACTCTTTTATTAGTTGAATTCAAACACCCCACTCCTTTGCCTTTAAAAAACATTTCATTAGCCTTTCTTGGCGATTAATCATTTGTTCATAATTGCTTTATAGTTGTCATATATATTACTCAAACGATAATTTGTTATCGGACATTTGCATCTTATTTTTTGCGCATGAATAAAAACCCGGCACTCGTAGTTATTTTGAGCCTCTCTTTATTGTTCTCTATGACGGAGATCTATAAAGTAACTATGCTCGGGTTTACGGTGCTTGCAGACAGTGATAAGGCTGCTCACTTTTGCACGTGTACCGGTTGCTCACACTCTCACGATAAAATGCCCAGCAACGAAGCCGATGATATGAGCTCGCACGGTATGGATCAACATAAGCATCAGGAGAAAAATCAGCCTTCCCATTGCTCAATGAACACCTCAGATACCGGCAAAGCTGCTGTATGTGCCTGCAATACTTCCCCCGAAAAAGAATTACCTGTACTTTACAATTCACTCGACAAAGTAGCGCTCTTGGCTACCATGAAGACAATTCATCCATCAGAAAAAGAGAGAGTTCTTCTTCCATACCGGGACAGAGATGAAAATTCTCTTTCTAAAGATGTGTTCCATCCACCAAAACGCGTGTAATATTCTTATATCCGCGAAATTTTAGTTCGCGCTTACTACTAAAACTGCATGTACAATGCTGCTTCCCACCTGCGGATTTAATGACAGAACTATCTGCATCTTAGGAGAATAGTTCTACGTTCATTTCTACTTGATGAACGTGAAATCCCATGGAACTCTGTGGACTCATTGTTCATGCGAATCATCAATTTCAAAAGAATATTACAATGTTGAAAACCACTTTCGCTGCATCCACGATGATATGGATGTGTGCACTCATGATAATTATTTTAAATCCACTGTCTCTTTCAGGTCAAGCGCCTGACATTGGTTCAACCGAAATCACCAGCCTAACCGGCACCGTACTCGCTTCTGATTCAAATAGTCCTGTTGCCGGAGCTCACGTACGATTACTTAACACGAACGATGTCGCTGTGACAAACGATGAGGGGATATTCACTCTTGAAATACCCTCAGCTGACTCAGAACTGAGGCTAAGAATCACTCACATCGGGTTCAGGCCGGCTAACGAAATCATAAATGTATCCGAGCTACATACAAACAGCTCGCTTACTTTTTTGCTTGAACCAGCCTCAGAATCACTGAGCCCCGTTACGGTTCTAGCCCACAGAGAATTGAACTCTCCACTACAAAATATGGACCCCTCCAATAGTGCCCTTCTTCCGATCGATTCGGGAGCTTTTTTGCGTAATGCTGGTAACGCATCCGGTATCAGAAAAGGTGGTTTTGGCATTGATCCGGTTTTACGCGGCTTGAGCGGCAGTCGTTTAAATGTGCGTCTCGACGGACTCACAACCACTGCTGCTGCCTGCCCCAACCGCATGGATCCGCCCACGTCTCACATTCGCCTCAGCGATATCCAGAGCGTTGAGATCCATCGCGGGCCGCACGCCCTCGAGTATGGGCCATCATTTGGTGGAACCGTGAATTTTGTAACTCATGCCACACCCGATTACGGATCTTTTGATGTGAACGGAGATCTCCGAACCGGTTTTGAAAGTAATACCGGTCATAAAAAATCGGACATGCGCCTTCAGGGCGGTTCAGAAAAATGGAATTTTCTGCTGAGTGGCGGGCTCTCTGAGACAGAGAACTATACTACCGGCAGTGGCTCATCTGTACCAGCGGGGTTTCGATCGTACGACTATGGCATTGAGGGTGGTTACTCTATCACAGAAAACCAGCAACTTACGGCCGGATGGTCGCAGTCGTTTATTCGTGATGCCGATTTTCCAGCCCTTGGAATGGATATGGCCATCGATGACACCTATAAATTTAAAGCCGGATACAACTGGACGCCATCACAGAATGATAAATTGGCTTCTGTTAAAGTGAATGGATATTGGAGTCTTGTTGATCACGAGATGAATAACCGCAATCGCCCGGCGTTTTCGATGATGGATGCCGTAGCCCTGGCGGAAACGGAAACCTATGGACTGCACGCCAAAATGAAAGGTCTGTATAATAGCGGCTCATACACGTTTACAGCCGGACTAGACCAACAGGATGTTTCCGGAACCCGTTTTGTAGACTTTAAAATGGGTCCGCGTGCCGGAAACAGCATGGAAGTAAACCTCTGGCAGGATGCCGCAATCACAAATATTGGCCTCTATGGCGGGTTAGAACATTTTGCCGGAGAATATACGTTGACTCTGGGCTCAAGGCTGGACCTGAACAGTGCGAACTCTAATGATCCCGCACCACGGTTTGTAAACGCCGACGTAAATTCCGATCACTTGAATTTCAGTATCAGTGCCGGCATAACACGTCCGGTTTCAGCTACCACAACCGCAGGTGTTTACATCGGGCGGGGCGTTCGGAGTCCGGATATTACCGAGCGATTCATCAACTTTCTGACCATAGGGCGTGACAGCTATGAATACGCCGGTAATCCGCAGCTCGATCCCGAAGCCAATAACCAACTCGATCTTGTCCTTTCATCCGATTTTGGCCGATTTGGACTTGAAACCACGGTTTTCGGATCGCTTATGACCAACTACATCTCTGCAGTTGTAACACCTGATCTGCAGCCGGTGGGAATGTCTGCCCCGGGCGTTCGAGAATTTCAGAACCGGGGAGACGTCGTTTCTACCGGGTTTGAGCTTTCAGCGAATTACCAGCTACCATCATCGTGGTTTATTAACGTTTCGGGATCCTACACCCGTGCAGAATATACGGACGACAATACCCCTGTAGCAGAAATTCCGCCCCTGGAAACCAAAGCTACGATTGGCGGAGCCCTATTTTCGGGTACCTTGATGCCGGAATTCAGCGTGCGGAAAGTTTTTGAGCAGAACCGTATAGATGAGTCTTTTGGCGAGACCGAAACCCCGGGTTTTTGGCTGGCTGATGCGCACGTGAACGCCCGGCTGTTTGATGGCGTGAGACTGACCGGCGGAGTTCGCAATATTTTTGATGAAGCCTATTATGAGCATCTGAACCGGCAATTTAATCCTGCATTCGAATCGACCGAAAGATCGTTGCTCGAACCGGGGCGAAGAGTATTCTTAGAACTGAATGTTGAGTTCTAAAACATCCATTTTACAGAAATGGTGCAAACGCCCTGGTGATGAATGTCGCCGGGGCGTTTTTGTTTGTAGTTCATTTGATGTTAAATATCAACACTTTAAGATTTCAAAACAGACTCGGAGCAGTGGAAGCATATTCATTAAACTATCATTCAATTGATTTATTGAATGATTAAAAAATAATTCCTAACTTAACAGGGATACAAAACCAATACACGACAATGGATATAGAAACATTTAAGAATTCTGTTTACCGGGAAATGGCCGACATCACAAAAGCCCTCGGAAATCCAAACAGGCTCGAAATTATTGACCTTCTTGCGCAGGGCCCTGCCTCTGTTGAGTATATATCGGAGAACACGAAACTCTCGACAGCCAATGCCTCACAGCATCTGCAGGTTCTAAAAAATTCAAAATTGGTAACAACCGACCGGCAGGGCAAATATATCTACTACAGTCTTGCCGGCAACCAGGTATTCCAGGTGTGGTGTGCTTTACGGCGACTCGGATTTTCGCAAAACGCTGAGCTTTCCCGCTTGGTAAACGACTACAGGGAGAACAGGGAGAGCCTGGAAATCATCACTACAGAAGAACTAATGAGTAAAATGGACGGAGACGAGGTCGTTGTTGTCGACGTGCGCCCGCTACATGAGTATGAGGTTTCGCACATAAAAAATGCCAAATCACTCCCGAAGAGTGATCTGCAAAAGGAACTCGATAAAATACCCAAAGACAAAAAGATTGTGGCGTACTGTCGCGGCCCGCTCTGTGTGATGGCGGATGACGTCATTGAAATGCTGAAACAGAAAGGCTACGATGCCGCGCGCCTGGAAAAAGGTTTTCCCGACTGGGTTGCAATGGGATTACCCGTTGAAGGCACACCTCCCATGGAAGCAATGGCGCCTCCTTCTGGAACTTTTGAAACCATTTAAACAAACAAAAACAAAACAATCATCACATAACATGTTAGCAACAGAACGAACCATACGACTACTTGCAGGAACACTGGTAACTCTTAGCGTTACCCTTGGCTACTTTGTAAGCCCATACTGGTTTCTCTTAACTCTTTTTGTAGGGCTGAACCTGTTTCAGTCATCACTTACAAAATGGTGCCTGGCAGAGACCATCATCAAAAAATTAAATATCGGATTTAAAAAGAGCAGCTGATGTCGAATCAGGCTTTAAGAATGACTTATATAAATAAAATGAAGAACAAAATGATGAAATCCGTACTACAAAACAGGTTTTTGGCGGCGATCATGACACTGCTTCTTTTTCTGTCCGCAAATATTGCGACGGCACAACAGGCGGATAGTGATAACGCAATGTCTTTGAGCCTTGAAGAAGCTACGAGAATAGCTCTCGATCAAAATTTCTCAATTGATATCGCCGAAAGTGACCGTGATAAATCCAGGGCACAGTATCGCCAGACAAACGCGGTATTTCTGCCACAGGTCTCATTCGAATACAATGCCATATCCACGAACGATCCTCTGAATGTCTTTGGATTTAAACTGAAACAGGAGATCGTTGAACAGGCGGACTTTAATCCCATGCTGCTAAACGACCCTGAAGTCACTCAAAACTACAGCGCAGCGTTCAAAGTACAGCAGCCGCTTCTGAACCCGGACATGTTTCTGCAGCGAAGCGCTGTAAAAAATCAGCTGAATTCGGCAGATGAACAGGTTGCCGGAACACGCAACTATGTAGAGTTTCAGGTTCGGAACCAGTATTACAGCCTCATACTGCACCACAGGCAGCTTGGAGTCTTGGAAACAGCCCTTCAAACAGCCGCTGAACATCGCAGACAGGCCCAGAACTTTTTCGAGGAGGGACTCATTAGTAAAGAGGATTTTCTGGCGGCCAGAGTGTATGAGCTTGAAATGGAGAGCCGAAAGCTGAATACAGAAAATCAGCTCGCCAAAGTTGAGGAACAGATGGCGCTTTTGCTGGGAATGGATGGCTCGGTTAAAATTACGCCAACGGAAGATCTCGAACGAATGAACCTTGCTGTTTTACCTGAAGATCTGATCACCGCCCCGATTAATAACGCTCAGACACGGGCTATCGAATACCGCGTAAAAGCCGCTGAAAACATGGTAAAATCGTCCAACTTCAGCTTTCTTCCCAAGATCAACCTTTTTGGAAGCTATGAATTTAACGATGCGGATTTTGCCGGCTTTGATGCGTCATCCTACATGATAGGAGCCAACCTTACCTGGAACCTGTTTTCAGGGTACAGCAAAATTGGCAAGGTGATGGAAGCGAAAGCTGATTACCGGAAAGCTCAGACCATGCAGGAAAACCACCGCATGGAGCAGGAGAATCAGGTGCGACAGGCGTACAGGGCTCTCGAGCATGCACAGCAGGAGCTGGAGCTTACGGACGAGTCTATTGCCCAGTCTGAAGAGGATGTAAAAATCAGAACCAACCGGTATGAGCAGGGAATGGAGCGAACAACCGACCTGCTGGAAGCCGAAACCAAACTTGCAGAGGCACGGCTCAAAAACGTAGCTGCCCTCTATAAATACAATATGAGCATCGCAACGCTTGAGATGCTTCTCGAAAAAGATCTTAACAACTAAACATTCAACAATAACGATCATGAATATTTTAAACCTATCACGGTTCAGAACCTTTTCCGGATTCACCGCAATCATCTTTTCTGCGCTGCTATTAAGCTCTTGCAGTTCTGAAGAGCCTGCTGCACTCAACGAAACAGCGGTAAATGTACAGGTTGCCACAGCAGAGGCACAAACAGGCGGCAGCACGCAGGTTTTCCCCGGAAATGTGGAGAGTAATAATCAGGCCAGTCTCAGCACCATCGTTATGGGCACTGTTACAGACGTTCCCGTTTCTGTTGGCCAAAATGTAAGAAAAGGAGATGTACTGGCACGAATCAAAGATGACCAGATCCGGGCAAAGAAAATGCAGCTCGAAGCGAATATGGTGCAGGCAAAAGCCAATCTCGAAAATACAGAGAAAAACCTGAACCGTATCCAGAATTTATATGAAGAGGAGAGCGCCACATCCAAAGAGCTGGACGATATCTCCACCATGTATGATATTGCCAAGGCCAATGTGGAAGCACTGGAAGCCAGCATGCGCGAAGTAAATGAAATGCTTGCGTACACCGTGATAAGAGCCCCTTTTGACGGCATTGTAAGCCGCAAATTTGTATCTGCAGGCGATATGGCCGCTCCGGGACATCCACTGGTTGCCGTTTCGGATCCCGGAACACTGAAAATTACGGCAAACGTCCCCGCTAATTGGATTTCTGAAATCAGTGAAGGCGACAGCGTTACCGTTTCGGTTTCGGCCGCGGGAATTGATGCAGCGGATGCTGTTCTTACCGCCGTCAGCAATGCCGGTGACCCAATGAGCCGCCAGTATGCTATTGAAGCACAAATCACAGACCCAGAAGCTGCTTCCCAGCTTAAAACCGGAATGTTTGCTGAAATTGGTATTCAGGTTGCGGGCTCAGAAGCACTCTATATCCCGACATCAGCATTGGTTCAGCGGGGACAGCTGACCGGCGTCTATACCATTTCAGACAATAACCGCACCGTTCTTCGATGGATCCGAACCGGAAGAACATCCGGTGAATCTGTTGAAGTTTTGACGGGCCTTACCCCGGGCGAGCAGTACATCGCCTCCATGAACCAGCCTTTGAGACAAGGTCAGCTGGTAAATATACAGTAAACGACTGATTGCACTGAACTAACAAGAATTTGAAAGGAAAACAGAAAAAATGAAAACCGGATTAGCAGGTAAAATTGCACAGGCGTTTATCGACTCGAAGCTCACGCTGCTTTTGATGATCGCCTTTGTCGCGATCGGTGTGTACGGCGTTTGGCTTACACCGAGCGAAGAAGAACCACAAATTGATGTCCCCATGGCCGATATTTTTATCGGATACCCGGGAGCATCCCCCCAGGAAGTAGAAAACAGAATCGCCATTCCACTCGAGAAGATACTATCGAATATCTCGGGCGTGGAGTATGTCTATTCAACATCCATGCCGCAGCAGGCGATGGTTTCGGCCCGTTTTTATGTAGGCCAGGATGTGGAAGAGAGTCTCGTACGGCTCTATAACGAGGTGATGAAATTTATGGACACGAAACCCGCGCCGGTTACCTTGCCGCTGATTAAAACGCGGTCTATTAACGACGTGCCCATTGTTACCCTCACCATGTGGAGCGAAACGTTTGGCGACTACGAACTCAGACGGGTAGCCCAGGAGCTCGACAACGAAATCAAGTCGATCACCGACGTGGCCGAAACCAAAATCCATGGCGGACGTTCACGAACCGTTGAGATCGTTCTTGACAAAAGTAAGATGGCAGCCCTTTCGATTGACCCCCTGCGCACCGCTCAGATCATACAGGCGGCAAACAGCGAGTTTAAATCTGGCAGTTTTACCCAAAATGATGAGGAGTTCCTGGTTCAGACCGGAAATTTCCTCGAAACAGCGGAAGATGTAGGTAATCTGGTGCTGGATGTTCGTCAGGGCGATCCCATCCTGCTTCGCGACGTAGCGGACGTAGTCGACGGACCCGGTGAACCTGCCAACTACGTATCCTACTCCCCCGGACCGGTATCGGCCCGTGAAAAAGGACTGGAGGCCGGATCATCTTTCCCGGCGGTAACCATCTCCGTGGCAAAACGTCAGGGTGCAGACGCCATGGCCATTGCCGAAGATATTGACCGCATGGTGAATGAGCTTACCGGTTCCGTCATCACCGACCAGGTGAACGTCGAAACCACAAGAAACTATGGCGAAACGGCCACCGAAAAGGTAAATACCCTGCTAATCCATCTGGTTGTAGCTGTACTTTCGGTATCGTTTGTGGTATTCCTGGCGATGGGCTGGAGAGGCGCACTGGTTGTCTTTATTTCCGTGCCTATCACTTTTGCGCTTACGCTCTTCTTCTACTACATGTACGACTATACGCTAAACCGGATTACGCTTTTTGCACTTGTATTTGTGACCGGTATCGTGGTGGATAACTCCATTATTGTGGCCGAAAACATGCACAGGCACTTTAAGATGCGAAAACTGCCTCTTAAGCAGGCGGCCATCTACTCCATCAATGAGGTTGGGAACCCGGCTATTCTGGCAACCTTCACGGTTATCGCGGCCGTCATTCCCATGGCGTTTGTTTCCGGTTTGATGGGACCCTACATGAGCCCGATTGCCATTGGCGCTACCGTGGCGATGATCCTGTCACTGATTATTTCACTGATTGCCACTCCCTGGCTTGGATATCGCCTGCTGGCCGCGGCAAGAGTACAATCCGGCGGAAAATCAGGAAAGAGCTACAAGCTTGAAGACACATTCATCTTCAGGGTGTACGATAAAACGATGCGTCCGCTGATGCAGAGCACCTGGAAACGATGGGCGTTTCTGCTGGGCACCTTTGTCTTTCTCCTTGCCACGCTGGTTCTGTTCTATACCCGCTCGGTGGAGGTAAAAATGCTTCCCTTTGATAATAAAAATGAAGTTCAGCTGATTATCGACATGCCGGAAGGGACAACCCTTGAGCGTACCGAAGCCGTAGCGCAGGAAGTGGGACTTGCCCTGCTCGAAATTCCGGAGGTGTACGACTATCAGACCTACTCCGGAACCAACGCGCCCATCAACTTCAACGGGCTGGTGCGAAGCTACGATATGCGGCAGATGTCGAACGTAGCCGATATCCAGGTGAATCTTGTGGATAAGAGCCTGCGATCCGATCAAAGCCACGATATTGCCAAGCGGATGCGGCCGATTGTACAGAAAGTAGGCGAAAAATACGGGGCGAATGTAAAAGTTGTAGAGGTTCCTCCCGGGCCGCCCGTTCTATCAACACTGGTTGCGGAAGTCTATGGACCCGATCTGGAGATGCAGCGCGACCTGGGGCAGCAGATCAAGCAGATTTTTTCTGAAACGCCCGGCATTGTAGACACCGACTGGATGGTGGAGGATGAACAGACCGAATACCGGTTCGAAGTTCTCCGTGATAAAGCCGCCGTTACCGGCGTGATGCCGAATCATATTTCCGAGGCACTCGGCATGATCCTGGGTCAGCATCCCGTAACTTCCCTCTATGATGAAGATGAGGCCTCACTGGTGCCGATTCAGATGAAGCTGAGTGAAGCCGGCCGTTCCGGCGTGGATGAGCTTGGCGGACTTCACGTTCAGTCACAAACGGGCGCCATGGTTCCCGTAACCGATCTCATTGAGATTGAAGAGACCACACTTGAGAAAAGTATCCACCGCAAAAATCAGCGCCGGGTGGTGTACGTCACCGCTGAGGTTGCCGGTGAAATTGAAAGTCCGGTCTATGCGATTCTGGATGCCCAGGGCAAAATTGATGAGCTGCCTTTACCCGCAGGTTACAGTATGGAGCAGCAGTATGCCGGTCAGCCATTCACCAGCGAAAATATGACGGTGAAGTGGGACGGCGAATGGCAGATTACCCTGGAAGTATTCCGTGATCTTGGAATTGCCTTTGCCGTGGTTCTTGTGATCATCTACATCCTGATTGTGGGCTGGTTCCAGGATTTTGGTGTGCCCATCATTATGATGATCGCCATACCTCTGTCGCTGATTGGGATTTTGCTCGGGCACTGGTTTACAGGAGCGTTCTTTACGGCCACCTCTATGATCGGGCTGATTGCCCTGGCCGGTATTATGGTGAGAAACTCCGTACTGCTGATCGACTTTATTCAGATCAGCCTCAGCGAAGGAAACTCACTCGAAGACGCCGTTGTAGAGGCGGGAGCCGTTCGAACCATGCCGATTCTCCTGACGGCCGGCACGGTAGTGATCGGTGCGATTGTGATTCTGTTTGATCCAATTTTCCAGGGACTCGCAATTTCGCTGATGGGCGGGGCGATTGCCTCCACGGCACTTACGTTGATTACCGTTCCGCTGATCTACTTTATGGCCAAAAAGCATATGAAACCCGAAGATATCATGAGGAATTAATCATTACGAGACCTGTCAGGTTTCAAAAACCTGACAGGTCTTTTCAGAGACTAAGTATGTGTGGTCTCTGTCTCACCTTTCGCGGCAATTATCTGCCGCGAAAGGTATTTTTAATAGTACATCAATCATAATTAAAACAAATTTCCAGTCATGAAATTACTAATCATACTCAGCGTCGCAGAATTTGCCAATGAAGTTCGGTCGATGATGACCAAAAACAACGTTCCGGTTTACAGCGAAACAGAGATGTACGGCTTCCGAACGGAGAAGCACAAGCCGGACATCCGCACCTGGTTTTCGCAGGGCGACCAGGGAATCTATTCCACCCTGTTTTTCTCTTTTCAGAGTGAGGAGACCGTGAAAAAAATTCTCGGTGAAGTCAAGGAGTACAATAAAGAGTTTGAGGGAGACCGCGATAATCCAATTCACGCCTATCAGCTTGATGTAGAGGCCTTTGCCTGATTCAGACGCAATTGCCACAGAAACACTGAACTGCACAGAAGATTCCTCAGTGTTCCTCTGTGCCTCAGTGGCAAAAAATCCTCCAAAATTTAATCTTTCAACTTTTCCTTCGTTTATGAAATCTATCCTGTATTCATTAGATTTATAGTTGAGTTGAAAAAATTCTACAACTATGGAAGACTGGAGAAAACGCATTACTATTAACCCTGATCAATGCAGCGGCAGACCTTGTATCAGAGGCATGAGAATCCGTGTTGTTGATGTACTTGACCTACTTGCGGCCGGTCTTAGTTACGAACAAATTTTGGAAGAGCTACCGGATTTAGAAAGATCAGACATTGAAGCTTCTATCAAATATGCACGTGGAAAAATTGATCACCCTGTTGTAGCGGCATGAAACTTTGGATTGACGCACAGCTCTCACCGGCAATTGCAGCATGGCTCAACCGCACTTTTGACGATATTGAAGCGAAATCAGTTCGATCTTTAGGACTTATAAATGCTACCGATCTTGAAATTTTCAAAGCGGCAAAGATAGCAGATGTGGTACTCATGAGTAAGGATGATGACTTCATCCAGCTTATTGAACAAAAAGGTTCACCGCCTAAACTACTCTGGGTTACTTGCGGCAATACGTCAAATGCCATAATGAGAGAAATTCTATCATCAGCACTGCCTAAAGCAAAAAAGTTGATAGAAAGTGGTGAAAATATCGTTGAAATCAGTGATAAAGTGGGCTGAACCGCCACAGAAACACTGAACTACACGGAAGATTCCTCAGTGTTCCTCTGTGCCTCAGTGGCAACTCGTAATAACTTTTTATGTGCTGTGATGTTAGAGTCCGTAAAGCCTCACATCTTGCCTACTTAACCAGCATCATGGTACTCTGCTGACGCCAGGTGCCGTTTACCTCAATTTCATAGATATATGTACCGCTTGTCAATCCTTCCAAATTCACGTCTTCGGTATGCAAACCAGCCAATTTTGTCCCGAGATTCCGCTGTAAGATCTGACGGCCGGAAATATCATACACCCTTAAACCAACCTCCGCTGGATCTTCAAGGGTAAACGAAATGTTTGTGGATGGATTAAACGGGTTTGGAAAATTGGCGTGCAGCTGCAACGGGCCAGATGTAGCTACAACCGGAGACAAATTTGGCGCGCTCAGATTCATTGTGGAATAGAAGATGGCATCCCCATTCAATTCATTCCAGAACATGTTGAGTTTGTTGGAGGCCTCATCTAAAGCCAAATCGATAGAACGAGGTTTCTGTTCGGGTAAGTCGAATGACTCTGTGGCACCCCAGGTTCTTGTCTGCGGGTTCCAATTACTATAATAAAGCGTGCCCTGTAGGTCTTGTAGAAGCAACTGAACCGCTGCCCAGTGAACCCTGCCGGAAGAGTCGATAACAAGATCAAAACTATCGATCATATTTTCGACCTGAGCCGATTGTTCCGGCATAAAGAAACGCTCCGGCTCCGACCAGGTCTGCGCACCATCTTCAGAATAACTGTGCCAAAGCTCATTCGGAATGGGAAGCCCGCGGGTCTGGCGTCCCCAAATTAAATGCACTCTTCCCATTGGTCCTGCCTCCAGACGGAGCATGCGTCCCGGCTGCTGGCCTGAAATAAAAATTGTGTTAGGGTCACTCCATGAATTGCCTCCGTCATCAGATGTGATGACAAGTACATCATTTATGCTTCCTGGACCCAATGAACCCAAATAAGGTACTACGAATGTGCCTTGAGGCAATATGATAATATCAGATAGTGCAGTTGGCTCAAGGAAACGATGCGTGCTCCATTCTCCCACAGTATTTTTGGTCATAAAAACTGTTCCTAATGTAAAACGAACGTGTTCCTCTCCGTTGTGATTAATAATAGTGCGAACAGAGTCGGCTGCAAAAACGGTATGGAGTTGTCCATATTTATCCTCAACCCATTTTGCAGGTAATAAAATATCGCCAATCCCTCCAACTTGTTCCCGTAAGTGGCCTTCATATATTAACTTGGGAGGTGTAAATCCATTTCCGTCATTGCTGGAATAGATCACATCGGTTGAAAACCCTAACCACTGGGGCCGCTCTGTATTCCACTTGTCAAAATCAGGGTCTTGTTGTCGGGCACCCCAAAGAAGATGTACGATTCCAGAAGAGTCGAGTATTAACGCCGGGTTTTCGACAGGAATATTCGCCGTAGGCAGCCAATAAACATCTGGTTCTCTGTCTTTTTTTTTCTGCAAAAAGAAAAGCTTCGAATCCTCCAGAAAACGCTGCTCTCGCAAGACCCGGTACCCGCCTGCAAGATAAATAGTCCCATCTTCCACGTCCACCTGGAACTCCCTTGTAGCGGCTTCCTCCGGATATGTATAAATCTGGCGGGGTTCTGACCATTCAGTTATGCCCGGTCTGGCGTTGAATCTAAAACCAAAAATAAAAACGATAAAGAGTAGTATTCCCGAAAGAGTTGTTTTAATCCACATTATATCCTGATTGATTTACAAACTTTCTTATTCATTTGGAAAGCCTCTTGATGTAAATATTTCTATGTTCAATATACTTAGGGAAGCTCTCAATCAATGATTTATCGTATGCTATTCTTATCTGCTCATTTATAAATTTACCACTCGCCTAAAAGAAACAAAAGTAATTGTTAAAAAATCTTAAACTTAATACTCTGAGTTCCACCCCCTAATCGGGCTCTATTTTAAAGGTCGAATTGCCACAGAAATACTGAATTGCAAAGAAAAATATTCAGTGATTCTCTGAGTCTCAGTGGCAATTCATCACCGATCAAACATTAGCATGCTGTGATGACAATCTCCTCAGAACCAAAGAGATCAACCCAAAAAAGAGGATGAGCGATACGGGTATGATGAGAAAGGCATTCTGAATCCCGAACAGATCGCTGAAAACCCCTGTAACGGTCGGCATCGACATCCCACCTAACAGGGCGATACTGAACGCAATACTGAAAGCGGTGCCCGACATCCCGGGGTAGAGTCCGCCGATAAAGCCCAGAACAAGGGGAAAGCAGGAGCCAAATCCCATCCCGATTACAAACAGGCTTGCCGTAGAAAGGACAACACTGCTGCTGAATAGCAGTGAAATGATTCCCAAAAGCGACACGCCTACACTCATTTTCAAAACAAACGACGAGGTCATCTTCTGGAGCAGCTTGCTGATTAATAACCTGGACACCATCATCCCCAGCCAGAAGAAAGAGAGCAGAAGAACCGAACGGGATGATTCCACACCCAAAATTTCATTCAAATAGGACGCCGACCACCCTCCCATCACGTTCTCCATACCGCTTTGCAGGAACAGAATAACGGCCAGCAAAAGAAGAGTCGGCTCTTTGAGCATCTGCAGGGCTTCCTTTACGGGAAATTTCTCCTTGAACTTGGCCTCCGGAAAATCAAGAAACAGGAAAAAGACAATAGCCGCAACGACAATCAGCCCCAGCGAAGCCACAATGGCCGTGTAGGAAAAGAGATGGAGAAGCAGGCCGAGAATGAGTGGCACACCAAAAGCACCAAGGCCAAAAAAGGCGGCGAGGAATGTGAGTCCGGCGCTGCGATCATCCCCGCTGATGTCGGAGACCAGCGCATTCGTCGCCCCGTTCATGATCCCGCCTCCTACGCCAAACAATAAAATGAAGAGAGAAAGAGCAGAAAACGTGGGTGCAAAAGCGACGCCTTCAAGTCCGGCCAGAATCATCACCGAACAGGCCACCAGAAGAACTTTGTAGCCGTACCGATCGGCCACCGGCCCAAAGATGAACGACCCGATCAGGATTCCAAAGTTCAGAAACATAAACAGAGTGCCCGCCTCCGACCTCGTAATGCCATAGCGCGGTATAATCTCCGGCATAATGGAGCCGATCATCGTCACGGTAATCCCAAAAAGTGTTAACCCCAGGCAGGCAGCCGAAAAAAGAAGGCGGTGTTGGCTTTTATCCATATTTTTTTGATGTAGCTGACGAATCTGCAGATTCTTTCCGCCCAATATACAGCCCGGATTCCAGGTCTTCCACTGCTGTTTCCTTAAAATTCCTCTCTTTTTTGATAAAATCTTATAAACCATACTACGATCCTGCTTTGCGGAAAACACCTGTTTAAACGACCTGTGAGCCACCAAAATTAAAGGTGACGTAGTAATGTGGTAGTCTAAAAAAGCGCTTTTTTTAAACTGTAGTAATCTTATTGGGTTCCAATCGTTTGGTTACAGTTTTTTTTGAATTCATATTGAAAGAAGGATAAAAATTCCTTCAAAAAAGAGAAGTGGAGACCGGTCAAATTTTTTCACTATAAATTTTATTTATATGGTCTTTTCCAGTCGAAAATCAAATTCCAAAATCTTCAGAATTACTGTTCTCCTGATTTTATTTTGCGGATTTTATCATCCGGTGAATGGAATACATACCCAATTCCAAGAAACATTATCCCCGCCCTACTCATCAGTAATTACATCTGACTCACTATATGGAGTCCCCTCAGATTTTGCAGAGGATCTTAAAGAAAGAACCTTCAATTACTTTTGGGAGGTTGTAGATACCAAAACCTGGCAAACCGACGACAGGTATCCCAGCAGATCATTTGCCAGCGTAGCTGCAACCGGGTTTGCAATTCCTGCCTACATTATCGGAATCCACAATAATTACATAACCAGGGAACAGGGGGCAGAGCGGATACATAATGTGCTGGGGTGGCTCTGGAATGCACCCCAGGGCGATGACCCGGAGGGCATGACGGGGTACCGTGGGTTCTTCTACCACTTTCTGAACTACGAAAACGGTACACGATATCAGCAGGTAGAGCTTTCCACCATTGATACGGCCCTGCTGATGGCCGGCATTCTGACGGCTCAGAGCTACTTTGATAAAAATAACTCAACTGAGACAGAAATACGTGAACTCGCCGACTCGCTCTATCAGCGTGTGGAATGGAACTGGGCAATGAACGGTAATTCAACCATGTCGATGGGATGGCATCCCGAAAGCGGTTTTATCGAATCGCAATGGAAAGGATATGATGAGTCGATGATATTAATGGTACTGGGGCTGGGTTCACCTACTCACCCTATACCTGATGAGTCCTGGGACGTGTGGACATCAACCAATACATGGACCGATTTCTACGGTTATGAGCATGTAAATTTTGGGCCTTTGTTTGGCCATCAGTACTCTCATATGTTTATTGATTTCAGAGAGATACAGGATGATTACATGCGCGAAAAAGGGATTGATTACTTTGAAAACTCACGCCGTGCCACACTATCAAACCGTGCTTATTGCATGGCTAATCCCGGTGAATTTACAGGATATAATGAACATATCTGGGGATTAACGGCAAGCGACGGGCCGGCAAACGTAACTAAAAATATAAACGGGAAAACTGTAACGTTTCACACGTACACAGCCCGCGGCGCAGCATCCGGCTACATCGTAGATGACGGGACCATCGTGCCGACAGCCGCCGGCGGGTCTATTCCGTTTGCTCCCGAAGAAACACTGAACGCCCTTTACACCATGAAAGAGACCTTCGGCGATAAGCTGTATGCGGAGTACGGTTTCTTAGATGCTTTTAACCTCACCTACCAGGAGAATGGCTGGTTTAACCCCGATTACATTGGAATTGACCAGGGACCGATCATTCTTCAGCTCGAAAATTATCAGTCAGAATTGATTTGGAATACTCTTCAGGAGAATAAATACATCATTAATGGATTAAAAAAGGCCGGTTTTAAGGGCGGTTGGATCAATAAAAAAATGAATACTAAACACTGAGAAAATGATCAAACACAATACAGACTTTGACCTGTGGAGAACCATGAGTGAAATAGCCCAAAAGGGCATCTATTTGATGGTTGCTCTCATAATGACGTTTTTGTTTCAAACAGAAATTGCGTTTGCTCAGCAAACAGTAACAGGTACCGTGGTTGATGCAGAAACCGGTGAAACACTGCCGGGGGTAAATATTCGGGTAAAAAACAGTGATACCCGCGGCACAGTAACTGATTTTGACGGGAATTTTACCCTGACTCTTGAACCCGATGAAGAGATTCTTGTTTTCTCTTATGTGGGTTATACCGCACAGGAAGTCAGCATTGATGGACGCGAAGAACTTTTTGTAGAGCTGCAGCGCAGCGTGGGTGAACTGGACGAACTTGTCGTTATCGGCTACGGTTCCGTTCGAAAGCGTGACGTTACCGGGGCCATCGGACAGGTTTCTGCCGAAGATATTGGCAAGATAACCAGTTTAAATGCCGAACAATCGCTTCAGGGAAAAGTTAGCGGTGTACAGATAACCACAACATCCGGTGCGCCGGGAGCCGGTGCAGCCGTTCGTATTCGTGGTGTGGGTACTTTTAATAACTCATCACCCATTTATGTAGTAGACGGCGTAATTATTGACGACATCTCATTTCTGAATCCTGCAGACATTCAGTCGATGGACGTTCTGAAAGATGCATCAGCCACAGCTATTTATGGATCCCGCGGAGCAAATGGCGTTATTCTGATTCAAACCAAAACCGGTGCCGGACTTGAAGGCGAAACCCTGGTTTCGGTTTCTATTGAAAGCGGCATTCAGCAGCTCGAAAATCAAATAGACCTTTTGAACGGGCGGGAGTTTGCCATTATTTCAAACGAAATCAGAACCGGATCTTACAATAATGTAGATGCTGTTCCCAATATAAACTGGCAGGATTTAATTTTTGATGTGGCTCCGGTTCAGAATCACCAGATAGCCGTCAGCGGCGCTTCCGAGAACTCCGACTACTACGTAAGCCTCGGATATTTTCAACAGGGCGGGATTATTGAAAAGTCCAACTTCGAACGGCTTAATCTTAAAATTAACAATAACTACACGCTTAGTGAATCCGTTAAACTTGGAAATAACATTACCATTTCGCCCTACAGACAGCGGATTGCGCCAAACGTTACGTTCGCAGCTTACCGCGCACAACCCCTTCTCGAACCCTTTTATGATGATGGCAGTTTTGGCGTTGTGTTCAACGTAGGCAATCCCCTTGCAGACCTCGCTAACTCCAACAATTATAACAGAGGAGTCAGGATCGTTGGAAACGTTTTCGGTGAATTTACCGTAGCTGACGGACTGATGATTCGGAGCAGTTTCGGAACCGATGCCGCTCTGAACAGAGGTGAGAATTTCACACCCTCATTTACGGTGTTCAACCCCGATGGGTCCGAGTCTCAACAGAACAATGAATTCAGCGATCTCTTTAAAAGTGAGGGCATTAATTATAATCTGCTTTGGGAAAATACCGCAAACTATATCAAGGAGATTAATGAGAAGCATCAGGTAAATGCGGTTGCAGGCCTTACCGTTCAGCAAACTAAATCAGAAATTCTGCAGCTTTCAGGGCAAAATGTAATCCGCGACGGTGAAGAGTTCTGGTATATACAGCCCTCCTACGTTATCGACGAGGCCAACAATATCAATATGCTCTCCTCCATCTTCAACGGGGTGGATCCAAACCAGTTTTATAACATGGTTTCATATCTTGGACGGGTTGTCTACTCCTATGATGACACGTACACAGCCACAATAACCCTGAGAAGAGACGGATCCTCAAAATTCTCTGAAGAAAACCGCTGGGGAACATTTCCGTCGGTAGCATTTGGATGGAATGTGGACAGAGAATCATTCATGCAGGATGTGTCATTAATTGACAACCTGAAATTGCGAGCAAGCTGGGGGATGATCGGGAACGAAAAAATTAGCTATTACGACCGCTTTGCGCGGGTAAATGCGAATTTAGTCGCCGTATTTGGCAATCCTGATGCCACCTATACAGCGGCCACTTTCGGTCAGTCCGGTAACCCTGATTTAAAATGGGAAACCACAACCCAAACAGATATCGGACTGGAAGTTGGCATGTTTGAAGGTCGGCTATCCGGTGAATTTGATTTCTATAACCGTGTAACCGACGACATTCTTGTTCAACTCTCAACTCCCGGCCACCTTGGAAACGGGCAGGGTCAACGTATACGCTTTAATGCGGCCTCCATCCTAAACAGGGGGGTTGAATTCAGAATTAACTGGCAAGATTACGCTGGTGATTTCTCTTATGGTTTAACCGTCTTAGGAAATACGGTTCAGAATGAGGTTCAGACCATTGGCGGCAATAGCGGTGTAGACGACGAGTTAATCGGCGGATTCTTGGCAAACGGCCAGTCGGTCACAAGATCTGTAGTTGGCCGGCCAATAGGCTCATTTTTTGGATATAAAACAGATGGGATTTTTCAAAACCAGGGCGAACTCGACAGCTATCCAAGCATGTCTCAGGCTGGTGTAGGCGATTTGCGCTTTGTAGATACAAACGGAGACGGACAAATTAATGGTGACGACAGAACGTTTCTGGGTTCTCCCATTCCAGAATTTGTATATGGGTTTTCAGTAGATCTGGACTATAAAAACTGGGATTTCTCAGTCGGCTTCCAGGGTCAGTACGGGAATAAAATTTTTAACGGTAAAAATGTTGTTCGCCCCGACCCATACAACTTTGAGCAGCACGTCTGGAACAGATGGACCGGAGAAGGCACCAGCAATACAGAACCACGCCCTTCTTTCGGAGGATACAACTTTCTTCCATCAGACCGGTTCATCAGCGATGGCTCTTATGTAAGATTACGAAGCCTTAACCTCGGTTATAGCCTGCCATCCACCATCGCAAATAAAGTTCAAATGTCGCAGGCAAGAATTTACGTGAAGGCGACCAACTTATTTACCTGGACAGGTTACTCAGGCTACACACCGGAAATTGGCAGCGGAAATGTGCTGTCGAACGGAATAGACACCGGTATTTACCCTATTCCCAGAGTCATTTCTATTGGAATAAACACAACATTTTGAGGTCAACATTATGAAAACCATTCGACTTTTAATCATCACAACTGTACTTGTTTCCTTTACAGGCTGCGAGGATTTCCTGGGTGTAAGCCCTCAAAGTGAGCTCACACAGGAAGTATTCCCAACAACAGAAGAAGACGCCCTGCAGGCCACAAACGCCGTTTATTCAACTTTGCGTGAGTGGCACTACCACAGTGGTGGCTTCCCAATTCTCGATATTATGTCGGACGATGCCCATAAAGGCAGTAATCCTAACGACGGGGCAAATACTGTGGGGCCCTATGATGATTTTTCACACTCCCCAACCCAGGATGGTCTCGACAGGTGGTGGAATACGCTCTACCAGGGAATTCGGAGAGCAAATCTTGTGCTCGACAGGGTGGAACCGATTGAAATGAATCAGCAGCTCAAGAACAGATACCTCGGTGAAGCAAGTTTTTTACGCGCACTTTACTACTTCGATCTGGTTCGCGCCTTTGGTGGTGTTCCGCTGGTCACCGTAATTGAACCGGAGATTGAGCTGCCCAGATCTTCTGCAAATGAAATTTACAGTCTGATAGAACAGGATCTGTTATTTGCCATTGACAATCTGCCGCCTAAAAGCGATTACGGAGCCAATGACCTTGGACGCGTCACATCAGGCGCAGCAAAAGCATTACTTGCCAAGGTATATCTTTTCCAGCAGGATTTTACCTCTGCTGAAGATTATGCCCTGCAAGTGATCAATTCAGGTGAATATGGACTTGAATCAAACTTTAATGATGCAAACGGACCCGGTGGAGAGCATGGAGTTGAATCAGTATTTGAAATAGGTGCCGTTTCCACGGCCGGCCTCGGAGGCAATCAGTATGCCAATACACAGGGCGTTCGGGGCACACCTAACCGCGGGTGGGGTTTTAACCGCCCATCTGTAGACTTGCGTGATGCTTTCGGCAATAGCGATCCTCGCAGAGAAGCAACGATCATCGAATTGGGTGACGTTATTGACGGTATTGAGATTGCCGGCGACGGAACCACTCCGGATGAATTCGTTGACGATAACGGTATTCTGCAAATTGAAAGCTACAATCGTAAAGTGTGGATTCCGGGCACGTCGACTGACACACAGTTTGGTCACAACCGCCGCCTCTTACGCTACTCAGATGTACTTTTGATGGCTGCTGAAGCCCTAAATGAAAATGATCAGGCTGGTGAAGCACTCACCTATCTGAACATGGTTCGGGAAAGGGCCAGACACGGTGACAATTCGATACTCCCCGACATCAATGAAACAAACAAAAGTGTCCTCAGAGATCTGATTATTGAAGAACGAAGAGTAGAACTCGCCCTTGAAGGACACCGCTTCTGGGACCTTGTACGAACCGGAAAGGCTGAAGAAGTTTTGGGGCCCTACGGCTTCGAAAACGGCAAACACGAGTTACTTCCAATTCCTCAAAGTGAAATCGACCTGTCTCAGGGCATACTCACTCAAAACGAAAACTGGTAAATAATTTTCAAATCACCAACCCAAACAAAATCATACCATTATGAAAATAAAAAATACATCCCTACTGATAATTTCGGTTATCACTCTGATGGCCGTTATTCTTCAAGCATGCGGAACGGACAGCGATCCTGTGGATTTAAATATTGAATCGATGACAGCAGGCGGAATCGATCTTAACTCTGCCCAGTCACCCGATGGCGTACCCGTTAATGCAACGATTGAAATAACTTTTAACGTCAATGTGGATGCCGCAACAGCAACCACTACCAATATTACTTTGATTCAGGATTATAACAGTGAAGATATCCCGCTGCAGATTTCTGCAAGCGGACAAACGGTCAGCATAGTGCCTGAACAAGAGTTGGGTTCCGGTGCACTTTACCAGCTAAATCTTGGCGCCGGTTTACTTAGCGAGGACGGAGAACCTCTGGCTACTACATCGCGCTCATTTACTACAGCGGGTACATTCAGCCCTTCCGGAATTATTGCACACTGGACGTTTGAGGATACCCCTGATGATATTACCGGCGACTGGCCTGCATCAGGCGAGATTGATATGACCTATGCTGCAAGTAGAAATAGCGATGCTGGCCTGGCGGCTACCTTCAACGGTAACTCCAGCATTATTGAAATACCGAACGCCGACCAGCTTATCGAAACCGAAGATTTCACCATTAGTTTTTGGGTTAAAACAGAATCTGAAGGCCATGTAAATGAAACCGGAGACCCAACAGGCCATTTTGTGATGGGGCTTGGCGCGTTTTTCGGCTTCCAATTTGAAATTTTTGGCGGATATGACGGTGCAAAATTTGCCAACCAATACGACTTTGGTGATGGTACATCCGGAGCCGAAGATATGTGGTTCCCAGCTGAAGCAACCGATGCGAACAACGGTGGTTGGCAGGGATGGGATTTTGCCCGGAGCTTAACACGCGACCAAATGATCGGTCTTTTAAAAGATAACTGGCTCCATGTTACATTGACCTACGACAGTGCTGAACGAAAAGCCACTCTCTATTACGATAGCGAAATGATGAAAAGCTTTGATTTTGACCTGTGGCCAGAAGGAGATGCAAAACGTGGTGTAACCGGCTTAACATATGCGGGACAAGAACCCGACGTGGTAAACGAGCTTGCGTTTGGTTTTGTGCAATCGCGTGCCGGAACCATGTGGGATAACGAGCCCTGGGGCGGATATGACTTCCCAACAGCTCAGCATTTCAAAGGACAGCTTGATGATGTGAAAATCTATCATAAAGTTCTTTCAGAAACTGAAATTCAGTTGATGTACGAGTCTGAAAATTAAAACCCCTTTTGTGGTCCATATGGAAGTGTGGACCACTTTTTTTAAATAACTCTACCTTTTTTTTATCTGGTATGCCCCGGGGTTCTGAGTAACAACTGATTTATAGGTGAACCTATGACTACCAAACAAACCCTGTACGCCTCCCAATTTATGAAACATATTCGCATTATCTCTTTGGTTCAGGTATTTCTCTTTCTGTTTGTTCTGGGCTGCAGTGATAAAGGAACCGAACAGAATTCAGATGTACTTCAGCTTATAAAAATTTCATCAAGCGAAACAACTTTTTCCAATAACCAAACAACAACAGGAATTTCTCCGAAAACTGAATTTCTGATTGAATTTTCCTCTCCTGTTGACTCACAAACTATTACCAGTGCTGTAAGCCTTCAGCAAGCAGAACAAGAAGCCGATGTGCCGATTGAAACTGAATTGACCGGCGGACAGAGAGTGATTACGGTTAAACCTCAGGAAGATTTAGAGTACAATACTGTTTACCAACTTATTATTTCGGATGAATTAAAATCTTCACAAGGCACTATTTTCCCCGGAGCCGAATTTACTTTTGAAACGATGAATGGAACAGGGGAAGTCGTTTCAGCAGTTTTAAACAGCAGAGAGCTGGAGTCACAAAGAATTTTACGAGGTGTAACTTACAACACAATATCTCTGGAGCTGACTTTTTCTGAAGCGATCCGGAGTCAAAACACTGAAAATATTATCAGAATCACACCCGTACTTGATGCAGAATACTCCGTTTCCAGCGACTCCAAAACAGTAACAATCAAATCAAAGGAAGAGCTGGACTACTATCGCCACTATTATATCAATATCAGCAGTGACCTCGCCTTTGAAAACGATTTTGAATTCGAATCGTTTAACCGACGATTTCAAACCGGATTAAACCCTGAGCATAAGTTCCCGGAAATTTCAGATGACCAACTACTTGATAACATTCAGGAAGCCACATTCAACTATTTCTGGGATTTCGCGCACCCTGTAAGCGGGTTGGCAAGAGAACGAAACACATCCGGCGATACAGTAACTATCGGTGGAAGCGGCTTTGGCTTGAAGGCTATTTTGGTTGGTATTCATCGGGGATTTATATCAAAAAGCCAGGGCATTGAACGTCTGCACACCATTGTGGACTTTCTTGCCTCTGCTGACCGTTTTCACGGGGTTTGGCCTCACTGGATGCACGGAGCCACAGGCAGAACCATTCCCTTTAGTGAATTTGATGACGGTGGGGACCTTGTGGAAACCGCATTCATGGCTCAGGGCTTAATCACGGTGAGAGAATTTCTAAATGATGGAGTTCAGCAGGAGGCTGAATTAATCAACAAGATAAACGGCTTGCTGGATACTATAGAATGGGACTGGTACACGCGGGACGGGCAGGATGTTTTGTACTGGCACTGGTCAGAAAATCATGAGTGGCGAATGAATATGCCGATTCGGGGATACAACGAAGCATTAATTGTGTATCTGCTGGCGGCCTCTTCAAAAAACCATGCAATTGAACCGGATGTTTATCATCAGGGATGGGCCCGCTCCGGAAATATTATCAATGGACAGTCATTCTATGGGATCCCCCTCCCTGTTGGGTACGACTACGGAGGCCCCCTGTTCTTCGCCCACTACTCGTTTCTGGGACTCGACCCAAGAAACCTGTCAGACAGATATGCCAGTTACTGGGAACAGAACATAAACCATACGCTTATTAACCGCGAGCACTCCATTGTAAACCCAAACAATTTCATTGGCTACAGCTCCGAAAGCTGGGGGTTAACAGCCAGCGACAATTTCGAAGGCTATCTTGCCCACGAACCAACCAGGGATAACGGAACAATTACACCTACTGCAGCCATTTCTTCCATCCCTTATACACCCGAAGAGTCAATGGATGCCATCCGCCATTTTTATTACGTGCTGGGAGATAAACTCTGGGGAGAATACGGATTCCACGATGCTTTTAACCCCACAGAAGGTTGGTGGGCAGATTCGTATCTGGCTATCGACCAGGGTCCCATCATCATCATGATAGAAAACCACCGTACCGGATTGCTTTGGGATCTGTTTATGCAGGCACCGGAAGTGCAGGAGGCTTTGGATTCCCTTGACTTCGAAACCGGAACCAAATAATTATAAAGAGTTTATTATGAGAAAATTAAACCTGTTTATCATAGTTGCGGTATTGATTACTATTACTGGCTGCAGTAGCCCCGGTATTGAGAGAAATTCGCAGAGCAGTATCGATCAAAAAGTAGATTCACTGCTCTCGATTATGACTCTTGAAGAGAAGATTGGCCAGCTCACACTCTATACGAGCGACATGGATCAAACCGGAGCATTTCTTCGTCCCGAGTATCTCGAAGACATACAAAGTGGAGATGTAGGGGCTATTTTTAATGCGTACGGTGCCGAGTATACTAGAGAATTACAGGAAATTGCTGTGAATGAAACCCGACTGGGGATACCGTTGCTGTTCGGCTATGATGTGGTTCATGGCCATCGCACCATTTTTCCCGTTCCCCTTGCCGAAGCATCAAGCTGGGATTTAGATATGATGAAAAAAACAGCAGAGGTTGCTGCCAGGGAAGCGGCTGCAGAGGGCCTGCACTGGACATTTGCCCCAATGGTCGACATTTCAAAAGATCCGCGATGGGGGCGGGTTATTGAAGGCGCCGGAGAAGACCACTATCTCGGATCAAAAATTGCCGAAGCTAAGATAAAGGGATTTCAGGGAGAAAATCTGAATGCTTTGAATACGCTCGCTGCAACCGTAAAACATTTTGCCGCCTACGGAGCCGCACAGGCAGGGCGTGACTACCACAGTGTGGATATGTCTGACAGAGAACTTCGTGAAGTTTATCTTCCCCCGTTTAAGGCCGCTATTGATGCCGGTGCTGTTTCTGTGATGACGGCGTTTAACGATCTGAATGGAATCCCCGCAACAGCCAACTCCTACCTGTTTCAGGACATTTTACGCGATGAGTGGGGCTTCGAAGGATTTGTTGTTACCGATTACACCGCAATTATGGAACTGCTTTTTCACGGTGTAGCTGAGGATGAACATCATGCAAGTAAACTCGCTCTGGACGCAGGAGTTGATATGAGTATGCAGGACGGTTTTTACCATCAAACACTGGCAGATCTTGTAGATGACGGACGCATTAGCGAAAGCCAGGTGGATCGTGCTGCTGCAAATGTGCTGCGTGTAAAATTTCAGCTGGGCCTTTTTGACGATCCGTACCGTTACAGCTCAACGGAGCGGGAAGAAGAGGAAATCATGAAGCCCGAAAATATTGAAATAGCAAGAGAGATGGCTAAACGTTCGATTGTGCTCCTGAAGAATGAAGATAAGCTGCTTCCAATAGGTGATCATGTCCAAACCATTGCCGTAATAGGACCTCTGGGAAATAATCAGCGGGATATGATCGGAAGCTGGTCTGCAGCAGGTGACTGGACAAAATCTGTTTCGTTGCTTCAGGGTTTGCAGAACCAAAAACCTGAAATCGAATATATATATGCTGAAGGAACCGGTATTAATGATGGCAGCCGTACGGGATTTTCTGAGGCGGTTGCTGTTTCCCAGCGCGCCGACCTGGTTATCCTTGCCCTGGGTGAGAGCTTCGAAATGTCGGGGGAAGCCGCCAGCCGTTCTGATATCACTCTTCCTGGTGCACAGGAAGATCTTGCCAGGGAAATTCACGCTACCGGCAAACCAATTATTGCAGTTTTAATGAACGGGCGTCCGCTGGCCATCACCTGGTTAGATGAAAATATTCCATCAATACTTGAAACCTGGTTTTTGGGGACCATGGCAGGCGATGCCGTTGCGGATGTACTTTTTGGCAGATATAATCCATCTGGCAAACTCCCCATGACGTTCCCGAGAAACGTCGGGCAAATTCCCATTCACTATAATATGCGAAATACTGGGCGCCCGTTCGATGCCGACAGTAAATACACATCCAAATACCTCGATGTTGCCAATGAGCCACTCTACGTATTTGGTCACGGTCTTAGCTACACAACGTTTGATTATAGCCCGATTTCGCTTACATCAAAATCAATGAATACTGACGGGAGTATTGATGCATCTGTTACCGTAACCAACACTGGTGATCGTTCAGGCGAAGAAGTGGTGCAGTTCTATCTTCACGATAAGGTAGCGTCAGTGGCACCGCCGGTTAAGCAGCTCAAGGGATTCAGTAAAATTCATCTTGAGTCCGGAGAAACCAAAGAGGTTACATTTACCATAACCAATACCGACCTGGAGTATTACAGGAAAGACATGAGCTACGGTTCTGAACCGGGTGAATTTATGATCTTCATCGGCGGTAATTCGCGCAATACGCAGACTGCCGAATTCAAGCTGCAGGAATAATCACTGAATGGATCAAAACGTCATAATCAGTTCGGTAAGATTGGTTTCCGTAGAAATATCGAGGCGTTTTCGCAACCGGTATCTGCGCTCTTCAACACCCCGAACTGAAATATTCAGCAGTGGCGCGATCTCTTTTGAGGACAGATTCATTCGCAAATAAGCACAAAGCCTCAAATCGCTGGGTGTTAACTGCGGATAGGTTTCCTTCAGACGTTTAAAAAAATTGCCGTGGGCTTCATTGTACAACTGTTCAAAAATTTCCCATTCGTGCTCATCTTCCACGCCGTCTTCAATAAGCTTCATCAATTTGTTGTAGCTTTTATCCGAAAATGAGTCACCAAGCTTCTCTTTCTGAAGCTGAAGTTCATCTTTAATCGTGCTTAACAAATTATTCTTTCTCATTATCGCCATTGTATTGGACGCCAGCTGGGATGATTTATGCTCTATTTCTGACTGAAGCTTTTCATTTTTAAGCTTAATGATCTCCTTTTCAGCCTTTTCACGATCCCGTCTCATTTCAGAATGTCTCTCCTCCATAAACCTGCCGTGCTCTTTCCACCTTTTTCTTGACAAATACAATCGGACGGTTATGCCCAGGGAAGCAAACATAAGCAGATATAATATGTATGCCCCCGGAGATTGGTACCATGGTTTTTGAATAATTAATTCAACTTCCGACGTTCCTGTTAATGAACCATTCAGGTCAATTGCACGCACAGAAAAAGTGTATGAACCTGCGGGTAACCTGAGATACTCCGTATGTCTTTCTTCTGTCCAGCTGCTCCAGCCGCTATCTAAACCATCAAGCTTGTACTGGAAAAATGCCGGAATACCCGTAAGCTGTGTTGTTGACCAGTTAAAGGCTACTGTATTATTCTGATTCGCCAGCTCGAGAGCAGGTTCTTCTTCAGGATCAAGAATCGTTTCATTCTCCTGATAGTCCGTTGCCCGCACTGACTGGACCTGTACCTGAGAAGCTGGAATATTTGACTGACGAACTAATTCCATATTCAATATGGCAAATCCATCATCAAGACAAAAAAGGTGAAGATCTTCGGTTAACTGAACTACATTTTCATACCCCTCAACAAAGTCGAAATTGTACATATCGGGCAGCAATCTGTAGAGTAACCGAATAGAATTAAAATGGACTTCAAGCAACAGAATTTCGGAGTCTTTCATTACCCAATACCTTTGATCCCCTGCAGGTACTATATTTTTTACGACACCGTGATCTGTAAAAAACGTATTCAATTCATCAAAATGTATAAACTGCTCATTAATGGCGTCCCACTGGTAAAGAGTGTCTGCAACCGACGTCATGATTCTGTTTCCAAGTTTAAAAACCCTGTTATTATTCAGAGGCAGGCCCTCAGCCTGGCTGACATTTTTTACATTGGCAACATTATCGAACTGAATATTGGGCTGAAGCTGAAAAATCCCCCGTACCGTATGCCCCAGCCAGATATTTCCAAGGTGGTCAAACTCCAGAAACCGAGCCGGCGCCTGGAAACCCGAAAGCGTATTAGACTGTTCCCAGACAGAATCATTTTTTTCATAGACCACCAGGTTGTTATATGTGCTCTGCAATAAAATATTGCGCGACTCTCCGGGGTATGGCTTTAAATTATACCCCCCGTTTTCATAACCAACTTTTCTGAGGGTCTTATTCTCTATAACGAACGTTCCGTCATTCAGGCCTGCGTAAAGTACTCCGTCAATCTCTTTGATAAACCAAACCTGCCCCTGGGACTCAGGTATCAGCGTAATTTCATTAAAGCTTCCACTGTTGTCGCTCTTCAGCCAGTAAATTCCCTGGTTGGTGCCAATATATAGCTCATCATTAAAAAGCTCTGCAGAGTACACGCTGCCAATATCATTCATTTCGTAACTGTAAACGTGTACAGGTGTATTGAAATCGATGTAATCGAGCCCCCTGTCCATTCCTACCCAAAGATTATCAATTGAATCGGCTTCAATCGATAATATTGTATTGTTTTGCAATTGATTCTGGGTATTGATGTTTTTTAAAAGATTGAAATTCAGATCATAGATATAGAGACCATTCAGAATAGTACCCACCACAATTTTGTCTTCAGTGCGAACCATTTTATTTATCTGATTCTGAATAACCTCATCCGTTCGATCCGCCTCCCAGTCCTTAAATATTTGGCCATTGTAGGTATACAATCCGCTTGAAGTACCGATTAAAATGTTACTGCCGGGCAGTTCAATGATCGATTTCACCTCTTCATCTACTAAAAAATCACTTTCAGGAACAGCCACGAATACATTTTTAACCAATCTGTAAAGCTCCCCCTGTATTAACTGAGTATATAATTGGTCTCCGACGTGGTGTAGAAACATAATTGAACCGGGTGTTTCTATTCGATACACATCATCACCGTTGTAGGCATAAACAGAGCCAAAGCTGTGAAAATAGATGACATCATTGTACTCAACAATCTTCCATATTTCATCATTATTCATGTCGGGGTTTTCCAGCTGTGATGACAGTGAATGATACTGAAGCCATCCTGAATCACCCTCTATCCAGAACCCAAATTCTTCGAACGCACCTGTAAAGATACGATCGTTTATATATGCAACTGAACGGAAAACAGTTTCTTCCGGCAAATTGTACCGGCGGACTCCTTCATCCCCTATTACCAGTAACCCGTTATTATTTGCCACAAATATTCTTTGCGACCCATCGCCCGCTATATCCCAGTTTTGATTACCAACTCCCTGCTCTGAATCCAGGTAATTATTCACCTGGAAGTTAGTTTGGGCCAAAACGCAGGTTGTACCAAAACAGAGATAAATTAGTATATGTAGAGAAATACGCCTCATGTGAAAATCCTTACTAAGTAACTATCACGCAGTAAAACTAACGATTAATTGAATATATAGACGGAACAGTAAAAAAATAATGGGTATAGTGCTTTAAAGTAATTACTGAAAAGATAATTTTTGAAATTCTGCCTCTCACTCTTGCTCATATTCGAATTTTAAAACCAGTTTATAGTACATATAAACTTAACAAACGCTTTGGTTCAAGCGATAAGTATAACAGCACGGTATTTAAGGTTTGCTTAATTGTTGCAATGTACTCAAATTTTTGAACAGCCCAATTGTTTTGATGGCGCTCTCCGATTTTGATCCGTTATTCAAAGATCTCCAGCTTGTTAGTTCCTTGTTGGAAAAAGCGATGAATCTCTAATATGTAAAGTTATAAGGTGGAAAAACTACCCGACAGACACCTGCAATCTGTCCATGCTACTGCCCAAAAAGCCGGATTCCTCCCGTAAACCCAATCCAGAATCGAACATCACGGCCCGCCCGCTTTGCCTCAGAAATGGTATACCAGGAGTAATCACTGCTTTTCTCTTCTTTGGATATCTGAAGATTCAGGCTGGGCCCCAGGTAGAGTGCAGTATTAGGAGACGTGTTTTTACCCAGCAGATATTTAAAACTTAAAATGGCATTCGACGCATCAGACCACTTCCCGTCAACTATTCTTTGAAATGTGAAATCCCTTGTTGAAAAATACTCTCCCAGTTTGGGCCTGTTCCATGCCTTATCCAGTGTCTGATAGGTACCGACAGACCAGCTGAGTGCCCACACGTCCCGATCGGAAATAAGCGGATTATATCCAATGGATATCTTATTATATACGTCGCTTGTACCCAGTGTGAGGCCCAGATGAGTAAATCCGCCATCTGTAAACCACAGATCCAGATTCTTTCGGCCGTTTTCATAGTAACTAATCAGTCCAAAAGGCACACCCTCAAAATGACGGGCATAGTTTATCAAACCTATTTGAAGGCCCTGCCCATCCCCCGCAATATTCGCTACCCCGGCTGCCTGAATTCCTTCAAAAGAACCGCTAATATTTATGATTCCTGCACCGGCAATTCCCACAATGTGTTGCGATATATTTGTGATGCCGCTCATCGTGATCCCCTCAGCCGATCCTCCGGTTATATTGGTGATCCCGGCAAACTGCAGCCCCTGTGTATGTCCACCCGGCAAATTAAAGATACCGGCAAACTGCAAACCACTGAGATCTCCACCTGACAGGTTACCAATGCCTGAAAACTGCAACCCCTCCATTTGATCTCCGGATATATTCACCAGTCCGGCCATCTGAATGCCGCTCATCTCTGCCGCTGCGAGGTTTCCCAATCCCGCAAACTGAAGTCCCTGCAAACTGCCGCCTGAAATATTTCCCATACCGGAAAACTGAAGGCCGGACAATTCTCCCGATGAGAGGTTCCCAAACCCGGACAACTGAACACCACTCATTTCACCACCGGATATATTCAAAAGACCGGCCTGCATGCCTCTAGAAAAATATCTGTTTATATTTACGAGTCCTATTTCATACCCTTCCAGACCACCGTGGTAGCCCGCTAAGATATTCAGCGAATATTTTGCATTGTATTGAGGCGCATCCATGCCGTTTGTACTAAGCCCCGGTACAAGGGTAACGCGAAATTTTCTGTAAAGAAGATCATCATCAGCGTCAGCAGATGATTGAGCCCAAACAAATTCTGAAGAATAGAGTAGTAGAAAAAATAGTAAAGCCTTGGTAAGTATTATTTTAAGCATCTTAATTCTGATCAGATTACCATTCATGAACAGATATACGAGAAGAAAAAATAAATGTTATTTCAAATATCTGAGTCAATTCTGCAGAGTTTGAGTTCTAAAAATTAATACTCCTCATTATCTTTTTAAGGGCTGCCCCTCTGCCATTTTACACACAGTAAATAGATTTTTATTTCCCCTTTCAAACAAATTTATTCCTGTGGATTAATCCTTGATTTTTGTATTTTAGAGTATAATGTCTAAATATAGGTAAGGCATTAATGTACAGTACGATACACACTTAATTCCAGTCTTATGAAAATCAAAAAAAGCCTGGCCATCAGTGATACCGGATTTATTTTTGATCCCTCCACCGGTGACTCATACACCCTGAACCCTACCGCACTCGAAATTATTCAGCTTTTGAAGGAAGGGCATACACCCGATCAGATTTCACAAACCATCACGCAAAAATATGATGTTGATGAAAACACATTCGAACGGTATTTCTATGATTTTGCCGGAATGCTAAAGCAAATGCAGCTGGTGGCACCCGATGAAGAGTAACAAGCTCAATATTGCCATTTCGGGACTGAATAATGTGGATAGCCCCGGGCCCGGAATCCCTGTGATTCGCGGAATTCGGGAATCAAACCGGTTTCAATCCAGAATTGTCGGGCTGGCATACGAAAACCTGGAGCCAGGCCCGTATATGCACGAATTTGTGGACAAAACCTATAAGGTGCCCTACCCGTCGGAGGGTGTGGAGTCCCTGATGGAGCGAATCCGCTACATTCATGATCGCGAACAGATCGACGTGCTCATCCCCAATTTCGATTCCGAGATTTTTGTCTTCATTAAACTGGCAGAACGCTTGCAAGAGATGGGAATTTCCATGTTTTTACCAACGCTGCAGCAGTTTGAAGAGAGGCATAAGAGCAATCTGCCGGCCTTTGGTAAAAAATATGCCATTAAAGTACCCGACAGCTATCCGGTAACATCCGCTTCAGAAATATTTGACCTGAAAAAAGAGCAGAAAGTGGATTATCCGCTGGTTATAAAAGGCAAGTTTTATGATGCGTTTATAGCAGGCAACTCAGAGCAGGCCGCTATCTATTTTAATAAAATCAGCGCAAAATGGGGACTTCCGGTCGTCGTTCAGGAGTTTGTAAAAGGCACAGAGGTGAACGTGGTGGCCCTGGGCGATGGCAGGGGCAACACCATCGGAGCCGTTCCAATGCGTAAGCAGTACATCACCGACAAGGGGAAAGCATGGGGAGGTATTACACTCGATGATCCCGGCATGATTGACTACACACATAACCTGATTTCATCCACAAAGTGGCGGGGCGGCATGGAGCTTGAGCTTATCCGAACCGCCGAAAATGAACTGTACCTGATTGAGATAAACCCGAGACTGCCCGCATGGGTCTATCTGGCCGTAGCTGCCGGACAAAACCTGCCCGAAGCGATGGTTCAGATGGCGATGGGTGAAACGGTTGAACCCTTCACCGATTACGCCATTGGAAAAATGTTTATCAGGTACTCTTTTGATATGATCTGCAGCCTGGATGAATTTCAACAATTATCAACAACCGGAGAGCTATCATGAACAGCACCGAATCCAACACCTCAAAAAAACCGTTTGAACGGCCTATTATCAAAAAAATTAATGCCGGAATGCCTTCCAAATTCGGCATGCAGGTTCGCCACGAGCCCGTCACAGAAATCGATGGTGTACCGGTTCAGACATTGATGGAGAAATATGGATCGCCTGTGTTTGTCTACTCCGAGAAAACCATTCGAAGAACCTATAAAAACGCATTACGGGCATTTTCTTCGAGATATCCTTCTGTGATCTTTGCGTGGTCATATAAAACCAATTATCTGAACGCTGTCTGCAACGTTTTTCATCAGGAGGGTGCCTGGGCGGAAGTTGTTTCAGGATTTGAGTATCAGAAAGCGATCGCCAACGGGGTACCGGGGAATCAGATCATTTTTAACGGTCCGTATAAAAGCATCGACGACCTCGAGCTTGCCATAGAAAACGAATCCCTCATCCACATCGACCACTTTGATGAGCTTTACGACATCATAACGATCAGTGCCACATCCGGCAAAACACCAAAAGTGGCGATCCGGATAAATATGGACGTTGGTATTTATCCGGCGTGGGACCGTTTTGGTTTTAATTACGAGAACGGTGAGGCGTGGGATGCCCTGAATCGCATTATGCACTGCCCGACTATTGAGCTTACGGGACTTCACACCCACATCGGCACGTACATGATGAGTACGGAGCCCTATACTGTGGCAGCCCGGAAAATGACTGATCTTGCACTTGGGCTTGAGCGAAAATTTGGCCATACCGTAAAGTATATCGATATGGGAGGCGGATTTGCTTCGAATAATACGCTGAAGGGCGGGTACTACCCCGGCAGCGATACCTCCCCCTCGTTTGACGACTATGCCGAGGTAATCGTTTCTGTGTTGATGAAGGCGGATTTTAAACCCGACAATCTTCCAACACTGATACTGGAAACCGGGCGGGCTATGATTGATGATGCGGGAACCCTGGCCGGAACCGTAATTGCCAATAAACGCCTGGCCGACGGACAGCGCGCAACCATCATCGACGCGGGAGTAAACCTCCTTTTTACATCCTTTTGGTACGATCACGATATTCGACCGGCAAAATCCGTATCCGATCAAACTGAAGAGACCGCCATTTTTGGTCCGCTTTGTATGAATATTGACGTCATCAGAAAAAATATGGTGTTCCCACTGCTCAAAAAAGGAGATCCTTATGTAATACGCAGAGTGGGTGCCTACAACAACACACAGTGGCTGCAATTTATCACGACCCGGCCAAATGTTGTCTTGATCGATGAACAGGGAGACACCCACATCATTCGAAAACAGGAAACCCTGGAAACGCTGAATCACCAGGAAGAGATTCCTGAGCATCTTTTAAAACTAAATTCCACTCCGAACGGGAGTACGTAAATATCTTTTCCTGAGTAAGGAGGCTTAGGGATAACAGACTTAGTTGTTAGAATTGAGGCTTATCACAATTTCAACCATTCCCTTTCCCTCCTTATAAAAAGGGGACTCAATGCATTAATTATGTTCTAAATTATTAATCCAAAGAAATGAAAGCACAAGTCTGGTTTTGGAAAGGGCTGCTGAACAGCTACACTCAGATATTCTTTTCTGAGAACAAGCTCTTTGCCGCCATCCTGATTCCTGTTTCGTTTATTGATGGTTATGCCGGACTTTTTGGGTTGATATCCGTGCTTTTTACCAACACTATTGCTTTTATATTCGGTCTCGACTCAAATAAAATCCAAAAAGGATACTACGGTTTTAACTCATTGCTGGTAGGTTTCGGACTTGGGATTCAGTTTGAGCCGGCCTTCATTCTTCTGTTTATTGTTCTGCTGGCATCCGTACTCACACTTTTTATATCTGTGACTCTTGAAGGCGTTATCGGGAAATATTACCTGCCTCATTTAAGTTTACCATTTGTGTTTACACTCTGGATGATGGTTCTTTCAACCCGGGAGTTTGATGCACTGAACCTGAATGAGCGCTGGATTTACACCCTCAACGATCTATATATTGTTGGTGGCTCGTCATTGGTATCTGTCTATGAATGGTGGAATCAACTTGCGTTTCCTTCACCCATAAAATCCTATTTTTTGTCGCTGGGAGCGATTCTTTTTCAGTACAGCGTATTTTCTGGCGTATTACTATCCATCGGGCTTCTCATCTATTCAAGAATTGCATTTACGCTCTCATTGATCGGCTTTTTCTCAGCCTGGACTTTTTACGGCCTTATTGGTGCAGAAATTTCTGAAGTTGGATACAGCTACGTTGGCTTTAACTTCATTCTCACAGCTATCGCAGTCGGTGGTTTTTTCATTATCCCAAATATCTATTCCTATATCTGGGCCGTGATTTTGGTACCTCTGGTTGCCATCATTGCCATTAGCATCAGCACCGTGCTTTCCGTTTTTCAGCTTCCCGTGTACGCATTACCGTTCAACATTATAGTTCTCGTGTTTTTATACGTTCTCAAATTCAGAACCGGAGAAGAGAAAGGCCTGTTCACCTTGTTTGTACAGAGAAATTCACCTGAAAAAAACCTCTACTCATTTCTTAACTACAAGGACCGTTTTCACAGCTACTCCCGCGGCGCTATTAAACTGCCATTTTTTGGTGAATGGAAAGTGACCCAGGGACATAACGGCAGCTATACCCACAAAGGTGACTGGCAGCACGCATGGGATTTTGAAATTGAAGATGAGAATGGTAAAACATATAAAGGCAGCGGCGACTATCCTGAGGATTATTACTGCTACAATAAGTCTGTTCTTGCGCCAGCTGACGGTACAGTGGAAGAGGTATTAGATGATATTGAGGACAATGTGATTGGGCAGAAAAACCTGGCTGAAAACTGGGGCAATACGATTGTTATTAAACACGGCGACTTTTTCTACTCTAAGCTCAGTCACCTTAAAAAAGGATCAATAGAAGTGAAGTATGGGGATAAAGTTCGTACCGGAGACAGGCTGGGAGTTTGCGGAAATTCAGGGAATTCACCCTACCCTCATCTCCATTTTCAAATTCAGAGTACGCCATTTATCGGGTCTAAAACACTGAAGCACCCACTTGCCAATTACTATGCATCCACAGGCTCGGCAGGTAAAAAACTGGTAAACAGCGGTATCCCTGAGGAAGGAGAAATTGTGTCAAACATTAAAACGCACCCCTCACTGAAGAGAGCGTTCGACATGGTTCCCGGCCGAACAATTGAATTTAAAATGAAAAACAGTGACGCAGGAACTGTTATTTGGGAGGTTAAGGTCGACAGCTTCCTTAACCACTATATAGAATGCCGGCAATCTGGGTCTAAAGCCTATTTTAAAAATGAGCCAGCCATGCTCCACTTCCTCTATTTTGACGGGGATCGCTCATCCCTTCTCTATAAGTTCTATCTGTCTGCATATAAGGTGAGCCTCGGGTTTGAAAGCGGCCTTGTTCTGCACGACACCTACCCTGTACACCTGGTATTTAATCCAGACAAAATCTTTATCCAGGACTTTCTCGCACCGTTCTACCGATATCTGAATGTGGTGTATACACTCATCTACCCCAAACAAAATACCGGACTTCAATCATCAGAACTGGAACTTCATGGTTCAATAGAAAAACGGCGGTTTAGAAAAACGATCGGGAAGATGAATTTTCATTTTCGGATAGATGAAAAAGGACTTCAGGAATTTCACTTTGCTGACAAGAACCAAAAATGGGTGGCAATATGCGTAGGATAGTTCTTGTTCTCATGGTTTTTCTCTTCTCTGATGCTGCTTTTGGTCAGACACAGCCGACCACAACCTCCGTTGATGCAGCCACATATCAGCTCTGGGTGCAGCAGGACTGGGATGCGCTGATTGAAACGGGCAATGAAGCCCTCGACAACGGTATTGATTTCTATTATCTGCGGTACAGGCTTGGCGTAGCTTACTACGAACACAAAAACTATCACCGTGCAGCAAGGCATTTTCAAAAAGCGTTTGATATGAACGGGGATGATGATCTGCTTAAAGAATATCTGTACTATTCATACCTGCTAGCGGGCAGAAGGCATGATGCTTACTACACTGAACAGTTATTTTCAAACAGAACCCGGCGGAAACTGAATCTTGGAGCCGACAGACCTCTTAAAAATGTATCTGTTACTTGGGGCAGACAGCAGGGAGCCTCTTCATCGGTCACGGATGCATTTAACTCCTCCATTGGAAGTGAGGGATACCAAACAGTCTCAACCGGATTCAATCTTTTTCAGATTGGGGCTGAACACCGCGCCGGCAGTCGAACCTGGGTCAGCCACTCATATACCCATCTTCAAAAGTCGTATTTCCTGTTTTCAAACATCGACGGTTTACCGGTCATCGATCCTGATGAGACCGTTTATCTCAATCAATACTATATCGGGTCCACCACTCTGCTAAAACCGGGACTGGACCTGCGGCTGGGAATTCACTATATCAACCTTCTGCAATATGTAACAACCGTATCTCCACCGCCACGCCCTCGCACGGTACGCACCTCCGTAACAAACAGCGATTTTGTTGGTTACGCGGCCATAAATCGCCGATTCAGCTATGCTGAAACCGGTTTTTCATCATCCATTTCGAATCTGAACAGTGCCACTCAGCTCCAGCAGAACGCGTATCTGTCTCTGTTCCCTTTCGGAAATCTAAAATTTTATACCACATCGATACTGCACTATCAGTCAGATAAAGCCGGCAGTCAGAACTGGAGAAGCAACGCCATTTTTACGCAGAGAGCGGGAGCACAGATGATAAATAGAGTCTGGACTGAGGCCTTCTTCAGCATCGGTGACCAGCTGAATATTGTAACTGACAACGGACAAACTGTTTTTAACGATACGGATATCATTACATCACGTTTTGGAATACGGCTTCACGCTCTGATTACAAACAGACTGAACCTGATCCTGAACTATAATCAGACTGAGATGGAGAGTCGGTTTACCCCTGACGGTTCCGTAACAGATCTCCCGGATCCGGTCTCCTATAACACCCATAATTTAACCATGACGATCCTATGGACTATGTAAAACAAACCCTTTTTCTGTTCCTTCTTTGTACTTTGTTTTCGTTTCCCGCATTAGCTCAGCAGAGTCTGAGTGATGCATTTAAAGCAAGCTATGAATCTGAAAATACCGGAAACCTTGATCAGGCAATAGAGGCTCTTGATGCTGTTTATGATTCCGACTCGTATGAACTCAATTTGAGGCTCGGCTGGCTGCACTATCAACACGGCGAAATGGAACAGTCGATTCATTTTTATCAGCGGGCTGTGAACCTTAAGCCGTATGCCATTGAGCCGAAGTTGGGCCTGGCCTATCCATATTCTGCCATGGCTAGGTGGGATGATATCATTGAATTGTACAATGAAATTTTAGAAACAGACCCACAGAATAGCCTTGTCAACTACCGGCTTGGTTTGATCTATTACAATCGCGGGGAGTATGAACGGGCAGATTTTTACATCGAAAAAACGGTAAATCTCTACCCCTTTGACTACGATTCTCTGCTTCTGTTCGCCTGGAACAAATTGATGATGCAGCGAACCAGGGAAGCAAAGGTTCTTTTTGAAAAGGTACTGCTCGTCAAACCCGGTGACGAATCGGCCATGACTGGGTTGAGCCTGATACAGTAGATCTCAGGGCCACGTTTGCCTCGTCTTTCGTGCCTACGGCACTCACCTAATTTCGTCCACCTTCCTTTATTACCCGGTTTACGCCATAGGCGTCCCTTACGGGAAAAACCGGGGCTATTGTGTCTGGCGTGCCTAACGGCACTTTTTTGAAAAACCATTCAGCAATTTGCCTGAAGCATACGATCAAGCACATAAAGACGTAGTTTCAATTTGGTTTAAGGTATCATTACGAATTGAGGTGGCTTTGGGGGTTGATTCAAAGCACAAACCAATAGTCCAATCTCCAAAAAAATGCCGTCAGGCATAACAGAACATGGTAGCCTCACATTTCAATGTGGGGTTAGAAACGATTCAACCATTTGAAAATGCCGTAGGAATGGTTCACAGATTTCGGCTCTATTATTCAACATGTTGCTTATTTCAGTTCATAAAAAAAAGCCGATGGGGAAACCCCGCACCGGCTTTGAAACGAAACCAAATAGTTTCTACAGCTATTTTACTTGCCAGCGTATGAGGAGTACATCCACACCAGTTTTTCCTGCTCGCTGATATAATCACTCATTAACGCGTTGGTGCCTTCATCATCTGCATCATCAGAAAGATCAAGAATCTCTCGCTGAATCTTTAAAGTTACTTCAAATGCATCTAATATCTGGTGCACTGCCGCTATCCCGTCACTTACCTTGGCACTTTCAGGTATCTCAGAAATCTTCACATATTCGGTGTATTGATGCTCTGGTGTGTATCCCAATGTTAATATTCTCTCGGCAACTTCATCAATCTTAATTACCAGGTCGTCGTAAAGCTCTTCGAATTTTACATGGAGCTCAAAGAAGTTCTCTCCTTTGATGTTCCAGTGGTAACCTCTTGTGTTCTGATAGAAAACGGAATAGTTCGCCAGCAGGTAATTCAGTTTTTCAGCCAGTTTTTTTGTCTTGGTACTGTCGAGACCAATCTTATTTAATTCACTCATGGTTCTTTTACTTTTTGTTTCTGTTATTATTTAAGTTCTTCTTGACTATCCTTCAATATGAATAATCCGCGATTAAAACACCACTGAGATAGAGCAGCATCGTCTCCATTTGTTTTAGCTGAAAACCGGCTTCTGCAACCCTCATCTCTGCATTTTCCAGTGATAATTGAGCTGCCCGCAGTTCAACTCCACTGATTTCAGAGCGACTAAACATCTCCTGTGCTCGTTCGTAATTTCGTTCATAAACTGAGAGGTTTGATGTTTCTATTTCAAACTGATTTTGAAAGTGAAGATACTGCTGCCAGCTATTTTCGAATCGGGTCCTCAAAAACATTATCGACTCTTCTTTTCTAAGCTCTTCCCGTTTGATGCGCATAGCTGAATTCTCTGTCTCTATTCGGTTTCTCCCACCGCTGAAAATAGGAACCTTCAGTGACAGCCCGCCATTGAAACCAAGCTGCTCCTGCGTTTCGAACTGACCCTCTGTAGCGCTCAGATAATTATACCCATATCCAATTGAAGCCGTTAATGTGGGTAAAAAACCGGCCTGTGAAATTTGTTCATTCAGTTTTGCCTGCTCTACCCTTTTTTCCCGGATGCTCATCACCGTATTATTCTGTTTCAGCTGTTCTACCAAATCCTTATATGAGGGGATATTTACAACAACCATGTCTGTATCTATCGGGCGTATTTCACGATTATTCCAACCGATTTTGGTGTGTAAATCTCGATATGCGTTTTTAAAGCGTAGCTCCAGATTCCTGAAATCGGTACTATCACTTTTTAAATCGGCCAATGCCTGGAGCAACTGCTGTTCATTTACCTGTCCATACTCCCTTCGTGTTTGAACCGTACGGTATCGATCTTTGCTTTGTTCAAGTGAGGTCTTTTTTACATTTATGGCAGTTTGGACAGAGGCAAGGCGGATAAATTGATTTGTAATCTCTAAAATCGTGTTTTCAACTTCAGAACGATATTGAAGATCTGCCAGCCTATTATTGTTCTTAAGCACTTTGTAGCGCAAACGACCTTTCAGCCCATCATAAATGATTAATTGCGAGCCAACCTGCGAATGAATTTGGGTTGTTGTAACACCATCATATGAAATGGTGGGACGATCTGCCTGTTGGGCACTCCCCTGCGGATCTAAAAGGTTTTGAAAAAATGACCCAGGAGTAATATCTAGATTGGTGTAGGATGTGCTCACACCTCCGGTAATTGCTAGATTTGGCAGCTGTCCCGAGTTACCGCGCGAAACACTATTTTCAGCAACTTCTGCTTCAATATCACTCACCAACAGTCCATGATTATGAATGAGCGCAGCCCTGATGGCTTCATCAAGCGTAAATGCATCCTGAGCGTTTACTGACGTAGCCGTAACGACGATCAATATAAATGTCATGAAAGCTCTCATAATTCACTCTGTTTATGATGTTTATGAAGAATGACGGCCGGCTCAATACTCTCTTTTGTTGCCGGTTTTTTTCCGATCATCTCTAAAATTTTGAATTTGGAATTATTGAATATGACCAGAAATGCCGGCGCCAGCGTCAGGGAAATTAGCAACCCAAAAGTAAGTCCATACGCAATGGATATTGCCGGTGGTTTCAGAAAGGCGGATGCCAGCCCGCCGGTAAAAATCATGGGAATGAGCCCTGCCACAGTACTCAGCGTTGTGAGTAAAATGGGACGAAAACGAGATCTTACAGCATCCTTCAGCGCTTCTTCGAACTCCATTTCAGCCCTCAGGTTGTCGTTAAAAGCAGTGATAAGTACAAGCAGGTTGTTGATCAGAATTCCTATTAAAGCAATCATCCCTATCAGGGAGAATATATTCATTGTTGCCCCATGCACCCAGTGGCCAATTACCACGCCCGTGAAGGCAAACGGAAGTGACAGAAGAACCATCAGGGTTTGACTAAATGATTGGAAGTTGATCACAATGAGGGCAAGAATTATGAGCATGATGATCGGCGCTACCGACTGCATAGCTTCCGTTACTTTTGCCGACTCCCGGTTTTGCCCCTCAATTACGAATCTCACTCCAGGAAATTCATTCTCCAGCTTCGATATTGTGTTTTCACGGATATCCGCCAAAATGGCCGGAGCAGACAGTGAGGGTTCGGCAAGATCAGCATCAACACGAATTGTTCGACGGCCGTTAATGTGGTTAACAGTCAGTGATGCATCGGTGGGGAAAATATGTGCAACTTCTGATAGCGGGAACACTCCGGTTTTTGTTCTGATGTTTATATCCTCCAGGTCCCGATAGCTTCTGCGTCTGTTCTCCGGAAATCTGAGCCAGACGCGAACATCTTCACCATCTCGCTGCAGAGTCTGTACTTCCATTCCAAATATGGCCGTTCTTACCTGCATCATTACCTCATGCAGAGTCAGTCCCAGCTGTTGCCCCGCTCTGGTTAATTCCAGGTTTAGTTCGGGATTTCCGCGCTGATCTGTATCCGCCACATCAGCCAAATCCTCCCTTTTTTGAAGGTTATTTTTTAGCTTCTCTGCCGCTAATTGTATCTCATCCATCTTCCTCCCGGAAACGGAGATATCAACCGGAAGTCCCCCAAAGCGATGTTCTGCCAGCGCGGAAATAAACCGGATATAGTTTACCCCATGTACCTCCCCCACTTCATCCCGGAACATATGATTTATTTCATATGCAGGGATGCCCCTCTCTTCCCCTCCAAGCATCACAATTCGCAGTTCTCCCTGATGGCTTCCCGGCCCCAGAATTCGCTCTATGTTCTTCACAACAGTTTTGCCATCTCCCCTGTCATCGGTTAGACGGTTCCCTACTGTTTTCACTGCTTCTTCAATCTTGATAAGCTTTGCACGCGTAGAATCTACGGGAATACCGGGCTCCATTTCTATTCGAACAAGCTGAACGTCATCATCCAGATAGGGGAAAAAAGTTACGGGTAGAAATCCGGTTCGAATCAGAAGTATGGACCCCATCAAGAGCAGGATAAATGCGGCAACGTTCAACCAGCGCCATCTATGAGACACAACCTCGGTAAATGGCATAAAATATTGATCCCGAAACCGGGTGAGCACGCCGGCCATAAATGCCTCAAAGCGTGTTTGCCTGTTTTTGTCCGAAAGAACTTTGGACAGCGTTAGCTTTTGAGGAAGAAAAAGAAATGTAACAACAAGCGCAGCCATCAAAGCACTCACAACCACGAATGAAACCTCCGTAAAAAATGCACCCGGTTTTCCCGGCAGAAAGAAAAACAGACTGAAGGCCGTAGCTGTCGTCAGCAGCGAAATGATCATCGGGGATGCAACCTCTGCTGCTCCGTTTCTTGCAGCCTCCACGGGTGATTCACCGAACTCATTGTATCTTCGGTATATATTTTCTGCTACGACCACTCCGGTATCTACCAGCATCCCCAAAACCAGAATGATCCCAAATATCGACACCACATTTACTGTGAGATCATACCCCATCAAAGCAGCCGCAAATGTACCCAATATCGAAAGAGGAATCGTCAGAGACACCCAAATGGCGATTCGCTTATCCAGAAAAAGAGTGAGTATGAGCAGAACAAGAAGCAGTCCAAACAGTGCATTACTGCGCAGTGATTCGACACGCTCGTATACAAACTCCGAAAAATCTTCCACTACAGTTAGCTGAACACCACTATGCAGAGTATTAAAATAGTCGGCGTACTGCTTCACCTCTTCCGCAATGGCTACCAAATTTTCATCATTTGTAGTTACCACCTGTATTAAAACGGATTGCTCTCCATTCAGATATCTTTCAATAGGTTGATCGCTAAATTGATCCTGAACCTCAGCGATGTCTTTAAGAAGTACCCGCTCTCCATTCGGACCCGATCTTACTACCGTTTCAGCAATTTCTACAGATGTGACAGTTTTATTTTCTGCCCGTATCTGCCAATTTGAGTCATCCATTTTCAACTCGCCACCGGTGATATCGATATTATTTTTTCGAACCGCTTCAGCGACTAACACGGGTGTGATTCCATACCGATTCATCTGCTCATCGTCCAGCTCAATTGCAATCTCTTCATTTGGAAATCCATGGAGCATTACATTAGAAATTCCTTTTCCTATCATAAATTCATCCCGGATTCTTTCAGCATAATCCCTTTTCTGCTGTAGCGACACGTCACCGGTAAGCGCGAGAGAAATTGTTGGATTGAGCTTCTCCTGCTTGAATATAATCGGCCTGTCCATCTCGGGTGGGAAATTGGCTACTTTGTTCACCGCATTTTCCACGTCTACCATCACTTCATTGATGTCAGCCCACTCGAAAATCTCAACAGTAATTCGACCGCCGTTTTCCCGTGCTACAGAGGTGTGCCTGTCCAACCCATGAATACCGCTCAAATTCTCTTCAATTCGTGTAATTGCCCGCTCCTCAATTTCAACTGGGGATGCACCTCTATAGGTAATATTGATATAGATTTCGGTGGGTTTTTCAGGCGGGTTCAGGGTATATCGTGTTTGATTAAAGCTAAGAACACCCATTAATACCGTAACCACGAGCCCAAGAGTAACCATGGCGGGGTATCGTACAAAAAAGTTGATCAGTTTCTTCATACGAATTTTTAATTGATGATTCTTCCGGCAACGGGTTCAGAAACGTCAGCAACTATTTCGTCTCCATTTTTTAATCCCTTTACCCAGATCATGTCTCTGCCGATTTCTCTAATATTCACAACAATTTCTTCGATTCTCCCATCTCGTTTTACAAGCACACTCCCCGTTCTAAGCAAAGCTGTTTTTGGCACACGTGCCATCTCTATGGGCTCTTTATGATCAATTTCTGCCTCCAAAAACATCCCATCCCGCAACCCTTCACCCGTTACGTTTACATATACCTCTACCTGCTGAGAAGCCGGATCAATACCCGGATGAATGCGGCTGACCATAGCAGAGCGGACATTGGCTCCCCCCTCACCCTCGTTCATTACAGATACCGCAATGCCTTCTTCCAGGCCGGCTGTCCTGGCCTTATTTACCGATGCCGTTAAAATGTAGTTCGATGGGTCGATAAATGTGCCAAGATGAAACTGCGGACTCACAACCTGGCCCACCTCCGCATTTGCTGCTGATAAGATGCCAGAAAATGGTGCTCGAATTGTAAATTTCTCCAAACGTACCTCGGCACTTTTAATTTGGTAATAGAACTCAAATATCCCTTTCGACTCTAAAAACCGATGTGTCCGTTCCCCAAAATCTGGAATAGCCGGAAGGGATTTATCTGTATTCAATGAAGCAAACCACTCCTGGTACGCTGGTGCTGCATCCGGATAATCCAAATGGATATCAGCCATTAAAGACGACACTCTTTTTTTAAATGAACTCCTCAACGACTGCACGTGAAAATTGGCTTCTGAGTCATCCAGCCGGAGTAAAATTTCTCCCTTTTGGAACGGTATACCTTCCCGAAACGGCTTCGTATACCCCAAAACCACTCCCTGTACCTCAGAAAATAGCTGAACCCGATGCTCTGCACGCAAACGGCCACTCAAACGAATATGATCATCTATCATTTCAGTAGTGACTGAGAAATATTCAATTTGTGGAGCATCTATCTCTTCAACAGCGATCTCTTTTTTATTCGTTGCAGTTCGTTCTGATGGGTTGTATGTGCAGGCAACAGCAATCCCTATCAATATGATTGCTGTTGTCAGGAAGAGATATTTGTTCATAAATCGTGAATCGAGTTGTTAACTGTCATTCATTAGTTTACGAACATTAATCATGTAGTTCAACCATATGGTTAGTTTTATGTATCAGACATTTTATAACCTATTACCGCAATATTATTAGTATGTTAAATGCTTTTAAGTCTTCATTAAATTTGATTCAATCAATCGGGTTTGAAAATATTTTTAACCAAATGGTTAATTATTGTTCATAACTTTTCTATTTTATTTAAAAACGTAACAACAAAACTATTTTATGGGCACAAGCAAAGACATGGAGTCGTCATCCACCGAACAGAAAATTTTTGAAGCCGCTAAAGATGTTTTCCAGAACAAAGGGCTTGAAGGGGCCAGGATGCAGGAAATAGCGGATAAAGCAGACATTAACAAATCGATGCTCCACTACTATTACAGGTCCAAAGAACTGCTTTTTGAAAAAGTTTATGAGCTCTCTATCATCAAGCTGATGCCCCAGGTTGCATCGCTACTGAACGAGGATATGCCGCTGGATATAAAGCTCAGAAAGTTTTCAGCCAAATATCTTGAGCTCATCAAGGCCAATCCCGACATTCCGCTTTTTGTGATACATGAAATGAACAAAAACCCAAACCGGCTGAAAAAATTTATTGCTAAAGAGATTGGAAAACGAGTGCAGCCATTTTTAGATCAGATAAAAGAAGAGAGAGAAAAAGGGAATACGGTTAATCTTCCGCCGGAACAGATCTTTGTCAATATTATGGCGATGCTGGTCTTCCCGTTTCTCGGGCGTCCGGTACTTCAGGTCGTTTTTGATATGGATGAAGAAGCTTTTTCGCAGTTTATTGCCGTTCGGGAAGCATTTATTCCTGACTTTCTTGTCAGTATGGTCATGAAAAACCCGTAAATCCAGCTTCCCTCTTTTCAGTTACCCTGAAGCTATTCCATCACATTTCATAGCGGGTTACTGAAAGCGATTCTGATGTATCTTCAGCATCACCATCATTGGTGTTTATCAGTATTAAATACTGAATAGAATGGTGCAGTGGCTTAGCAGAAAAGCGTGCAAATTTTCCTATCCAATTGCGATACAGCCTGTTTTATCAGAAGCCGCATCAGTCTGCCTAGCTCTGGCTGGTCGATCTTAACCGCCGCTTATTTTTATTTAGATTTATTCTATATAACCTTTTGTTTTTATCAAAACACCCTTACCTTAGAATTGATCTAAATAAGAACAATAACCACAATCTCTTCTTAAGTATTTAAAATGCAGTTAAAAAAGTTACTACTGCCCATTCTTTTATTTGCAACAATCATTTCCTGCGACGTTTCAGACAGTGATCCCGACACAGGAAACACAATTGAGACACCCACTACTTACGAATTTACCAGAAATGGTGAGTCTTCGGTTTCTTTTACCGGCCAGACGGCCCGCATTAAAATGGCCATGGAGCTCAATGACGCCATGATGGATTTCGATAATTCAACGGAAGCTCTTCTCCTTCAGATGTATCGCAATCAAACAGCCGACGGCAATGATGCCGATCCATTTTCTGAGTCTTCACTGAATGAAGAGACGAAAAGTGTGAAAGAGAAAGTAGCCGCCTCTCAGGATTATTTCTCGTCGAACACGGCAGTAAGTGCTGAAATCAAGAACGATTTTGAGCTATGGATTTCAGGACAGGTCAATGAGGTCTTTCCCAATGAAAATGTACTGGCCGAGCCGGGTGTTGCCGGACAGCTGGCAGACGGATCAACCGCCAGATATGTGAACGCGAAAGGTTTGGAGTACGATCAGCTCGTAGCAAAAGGACTGAACGGAGCATTAATGGCCGATCAAATGCTCAACAACTACCTGAGCACGTCTGTGCTGGACGCCGGAACCAACCGAGAAGATAATGACAACAACGTATTGGTAGACGGAACCAACTACACAACCATGGAACACAAATGGGATGAAGCCTACGGATACGTTTTTGGAAATGCAGCGAATACAGCAAATCCGCTTCCCAACCTGGGTGAAGCAGATGACTTCCTGAACAAATACCTCGGTCGTCTTCTTGGAGATCCCGATTTCGAATCGATGCCTCAGGAAATCTTTGACGCATTTGCTCTCGGACGAGCCGCCATTGTAGCAGGCGACTATGATTTGCGTGATGAACAAGCCCAAATTATTCGCGAGAAAATTTCTGAGATGATTGCAATTCGCGCCGTATACTATCTCCAGTCTGCCAAAAACCTTCTTGACCAGGAAAGTCCGGATTATGGCGGCGCATTTCATGACCTCTCCGAAGGGTACGGCTTCATTTACAGCCTGCAGTTTACCAGGGTTCCCAATACCAATCAGCCATACCTTACAAAAGCTGAAGTTGATGGGTTTCTTGCTCAGCTGACCGAGGGAAATGGATTGTGGGACGTGTCTCTGGAAGCACTTGATAATATGTCAAACGATATTGCTTCAAAATTTGATTTCACAGTCGAAGAAACTGCAAATTAACTCAAAAATAAATATTCAGCACCGTCCGCAGACCTCCCTGTGGCCGGTGTTTCTGTTTTAAACCACATTATCACCATGAAAAAAATTGTTCTCATCCTTTTAGGTACAGTAATTTTTTGGGGCTGCTCCGACAGCGGACCATCTGGGACTGAAACAGATGATTTCGACAGACAGGCTATCCTTGTAAACTGGGCCGATAATATCATTTTACCTTCATTTGAAGCGTTTGCCATTCAAACAGAGGCTTTAAAATCCGCTTCTGATGCATTTGCTGAACAGCCCAATCAACAAACGTTAAATGATTTACGCGATCAATGGCTCATGAGCTACAAATCGTGGCAGCATGTCTCCATGTTCGAAATGGGGCGTGCCATGGATATACGCTATCGCGACAACATGAACTTGTACCCGGTAAATACCGATGAGATTCTGGAAAATATTGAAACCGGCTCATACAACTTTGAGCTCCCGTCTCAGAATGATGCACAAGGTCTTTCGACACTCGACTATATGCTTTACGGGCTTGGAGCTGATGACGCGTCTATCCTCGAATTTTATACCACTCACGAGAACGCGGAAGCCTACCTCACCTACATCACGGACCTCACGGCCCGCATCGACACATTAACGGACGAAGTTCTGGGGCACTGGCAGAACGGCTATCGTGATGAGTTTGTCAGCAATACCGGAAACGGAGCCAATTCGTCGCTGGATATGATGGTGAACGACTATATTTTTTATTATGAAAAAGCACTCCGCGCCGGTAAAATTGGTATTCCTGCAGGTGTATTTTCGGGTTCCCCATTAAGCAACCGGGTGGAAGCTTACTATGGCGGGGAATATTCAAAAGAACTGTTTATGGAGGCGTTGGATGCCGCTCAAAACTTTTTTAACGGAACTCGTTTTGGCTCAGAGCAGCGTGGTGAGAGTATGCGCTCATATCTTGAGTTTCTGGAAACGACCAAGAACGGAGAAAGTCTGGCAGCTTTAATCAACAATCAGTTCGAAAATGCACGTATCGAGGCTCATGACTTAAATAACAATCTTGCAGAGCAGGTCAATGGCGATAACACGCAGATGTTAACAACATATGATCAGCTTCAGCAAAATGTGGTTTTTCTAAAAGTAGACATGCTTCAGGCGTTGAACATAAGCGTAGACTATGTTGATGCAGATGGCGATTAAATCATAGTAAAAATCAAGTTCTGGTATTCAGTTGAACCGAATCTCAATCCAGAGTCACCTAAACAAAACCACGGACGCTGCACCCCTGGCCGTTTTCCGAATTTTTTTCGGCCTTTTGATGCTGATAAGCATGATACGTTTTGCAGCCAACGGCTGGATTGAGAAACTTTATATCGAACCGACATTTTTCTTTAGCTATTATGGATTTGAATGGGTTCAGCCACTTGGCGGATGGACCTATCTTATCTTTATTATTTGTGGAGCCTCAGCGATCTTTGTATCGCTGGGGTATCATTACAGGATTGCCATCATTACGTTTTTCCTGAGCTTCACCTACATCGAGCTCATGGATAAAACAACCTACCTCAATCACTACTATTTCATCAGCATTCTGAGCTTTCTGATGATCTTTCTGCCGGCCCACGCCTACTATTCGGTAGATGCACACAGAAACGAATCGCTTCGGTCGGGTCGTGTGCCATCCTGGACAATCGACTCTATAAAATTACTTCTCGGAATTGTCTATTTTTATGCTGGCCTGGCCAAGCTCAATTCCGACTGGCTGTTCCGTGCCATGCCGCTGGAAATATGGCTGCCATCAAAATATTCCCTGCCTATTCTTGGAGATCTGTTCCAGCAGTCGTGGACACACTATGCTTTCTCCTGGGCGGGTGCCATTTACGATCTCACCATTCCATTTTTGCTGCTGATGAAGCGCACGCGTCTGTTTGCATTCGCACTGGTTGTTATCTTCCATGTTCTGACCCGGGTTCTGTTTCCAATCGGGATGTTTCCATACATCATGATTGTGAGTGCACTCATCTTTTTTGATGCGAAACTGCACAACACCATCCTTCAGAAAATGAGCCGGTGGTTCAATATTCAAAAATCTTATTTTGATAACTCCAAAGCTTACTCCCTTTCCAGCAACTGGATTAAAAAAAGCACCCTGATTCTCTTAGCCTGCTTCTTTTTGCTACAGCTTCTTGTTCCATTTCGCTACATGCTTTATCCAGGTGAACTATTCTGGACAGAGCAAGGGTACCGGTTTTCATGGAGAGTAATGCTGATGGAAAAGACTGGCTATGCCAATTTCAAAATTGTAAATCCGGAAAACGATCAACGTTTTTATGTGGACAACACTCAGTTTTTAACTCCATTTCAGGAGAAACAGATGTCTACACAGCCCGATTTTATCCTGGAATATGCCCATCACCTGGAAGAACACTATCAAAAAGAGGGTATCAAAGACCCCGAAATTTATGTGGAAAGTTACGTTGCTCTCAATGGCAGGGGAAGTCAGCCCTATGTGAGATCTGATGTTGACCTTACCACTATAGAACAATCATTTAAACATCGAAACTGGTTATATCCATTTAATGATGAAATTAAAGGCCTGTAGTTTACTTATCGTTTTCTTGTCTTTTGCTCTGCCCAGCCTGGCTCAGCACAGGATTTCCGGGATTATAACCGATCAAAAAACCGGATCACCGATCGTAGATGTTCAAATTTATGATAACGAAGCGGGCAAATCGTTTCTAACAAATAAGCAGGGAGAGTTCATGATTAAAAATCTCCCAAACGGAACCTACAATCTATTTTTCTATGCGCTCGGCTATGAAATTGTGACCCGCTCCTATACGATTAAAGACAGCAGTATTACCGCTGATATTGTAATGGAGCCTCTTAACCGGGAAATGACGGAAGTGGCCGTTATTGCCCAGCGTGATAAACTGTTTTCGATGCAGCGACTGCGGCAAGTAGAAGGAACATCCATTTTTGCGGGCAAAAAAAACGAGGTTATCTCACTGGCTCAAATGACGGTGAATACATCCTCGAATAACGCCAGACAAATTTACAGCCAGATATCCGGCCTGAATATTTTTGACTCCAATGATGCCGGACTTCAGCTAAATATTGGTGGACGGGGCCTTGATCCCAGCCGTTCATCTAATTTCAATATTCGCCAAAACGGGTACGACATCAGCGCAGACGTTCTAGGATATCCCGAAAGCTATTATACGCCACCGGCTGAAGCCCTCAGTGAGATTCAGGTCATCCGGGGAGCTGCATCTTTACAATACGGAACTCAGTTTGGCGGGCTTGTCAATTTCAAAATGAAAAAACCCAACCGAAATAAACCCATTGAGTTCATAACGCGAAATTCTGCGGGTTCAAACAGCCTCTTTACAACACATAACAGCGTAAGCGGTACAACTGGAAATGTTGGCTATTACGGGTATTATAATCGCAAAGAGGGCGACAGCTTTCGACCCAACTCCGGTTTTAAGTCCGATAATATATATCTCTACAGCGATTATGAATTGAGCGATAAAACCACTATTTCTGCAGACTTTACCTACCTCTACTATCTGGCTCAGCAGCCCGGTGGTTTGACCGATGCACAATTTTATAGTGATCCATCATTCAGTAACCGCACCCGAAATTGGTTTGAAGTAGACTGGAAACTTGCATCTGCCAAAGTTGAGCATCGTTTTACCTACCAAACAAGATTCTCTCTGATAGCCTACGGGCTTGATGCATCCAGGAAATCCGTTGGTTTTCGAACCAACAGAGTTTCACAGCAGGATGACCTAAGTGCTCCGAGAGATTTAATTATCGGAAACTTTAGTAATTGGGGAACCGAGGCCCGTTTTCTACATCGATACTCTACCGGAGGAAAGGACAATGTTCTGCTACTAGGAAGTAAGTTTTACACATCAAATAACAGCTCTGTACAGGGACCCGGCTCAGCCACTTCGAATGCCGATTTTAATCTTGCCAATTCCGAATTTCCCAACTATCCGAATCAATCGGATTTTGACTTCCCAAATAAGAACCTTGCTTTCTTTGGTGAACATATTTTCTATGTAAACGAAAATTTTTCAATTACGCCCGGTTTTCGGTTTGAGTACATTAAAACAGAGAGCGAAGGAACATATAAACGGGTAAACTTCGACCTGGCCGGCAACCCTATCTTAAATGAAACATTTGCCGATAACCGGAGCTTTGACAGAAATTTTTTACTCCTCGGCACTGGTGTCAGCTATTTTACTGAATCGAACCTAGAGCTCTACGGTAATTTCTCACAAAACTACAGATCTGTTACGTTTAACGATATTCGAATTGTAAATCCAACGTTCCAGGTTGACCCCGACATCAGTGATGAAAGTGGTTTTACCGCCGACATTGGATTGCGTGGAGAGTACAGCGAACTATTTTCTTACGACGTAAATATATTTGGACTGATGTATGACGACCGACTTGGGGAGGTATTACGAGCCGAAACCAGGATAGACGCAAGTGGTGAACGTGTTGAAACAGGCCGGGTAGTTCGGTTCAGAGGCAATATTGGCCGCGCGTTCATGTTTGGGCTCGAAAGTACTGCCGAGCTCAACGTACTTTCACTTTTTGGAAGGAATTCGCCAAGTTCCAGGCTAAATATATTTGCGAATACCGCAGTTACACAGTCAGAATATTTGGAATCAGAAATCCCCGGAGTGGAAGGCAACAGTGTAGAATTTGTGCCACTTCTAAACCTTAAAACGGGAATATCTTTTGGTTACAGAAATCTGCTCGGGTCACTACAGTATACATTTATTTCCAGTCAGTTCACGGACGCTTCGAATGCTCAACAAAACATGAACGATAACCAGAGCGGCATCAAAGGTGAAATTCCTGCCTACGACATTATGGACCTGTCGCTTTCATGGTCGTATCGATATTTCACCATCGAGGCGGGCATCAATAATGTTTTGAACACGAGCTATTTCACACGGCGCGCTACGGGTTATCCGGGACCGGGAATTATTCCTTCCCCTCCGCGTACTGTTTACAGCACACTTCAGATTAAGATTTAGCGCAGCTTTTTTCAGCAGCACATGTGCAGATTACATCTGGCGGCTTAATCCTTATTTTCAGATTGAAATCCAATCTCACTCTTTACCTTTTCCAATCCCTCTATAAATGTTTCAACCGGCTGTGCTCCTGAGATGGCATATTTCTGATTCAGCACAAAAAACGGGACTCCCTGGATACCGAGTTTACGGGCATTTTCTATGTCTTCACGAACTTCTTTTTCAATAGAGTTGCTGTTCATTGCCTCTCTGATATCCCCTTCATGCAGCCCGGCATCTTCTCCTATTTTTATCAATGTTTCTTCATCATCGATATTTTTTCCATTCGTGAAATATCCTTGTAACAAAAGCTCTTTCACTTCATTTTGAACCCGTTGTTTATTGGCAAGATGCAGCAGCCTGTGTGCTTTAAAACTGTTTGCTGGGATGGTTTTGCCAAAGTTATACTCCAGACCAGACTCTTTTGCTCTCTGTTCCATCTGCTGATGAATCTGTTTCGACTGCTCTAAACTCCACCCTTTTCGTTTGGCAAGCTCTTCATAGATAGATGATCCTGGTTTGGTTTCTGCGTCCGGAGCCAGCTCAAAACTGTGCCAAACCACTTTTATATTCTCTTTTAACCCTGTTCTTTCAACGGCCTCTTCAAAATGTCGCTTGCCGATGTAGCAAAACGGACAAACAATGTCTGACCAGATATCAATATAAATTGGCTCTTCTATCTTTGTTGATTCTGTATAATCCATTCGACTAAGATGTTTAAATTGCTCTGTAAACTTTGATTTTTAAAAGTGAAAGTTTAATCTAAGCAATTCTAAACAGTATTTAATTTCCAAGAATCCAGGGCTGCTTTTTAATATTATCGTATAAAATAGTCTTAAAACATTTAACTTTAATCATACTTATTACAAACGATTAAAACGCTATCAAGACGATGCAGATACAGCCGCGGACAAATACCGAAAGATTAACCAAAACATTAAATCAAGATGTAGAAATTATGGCGCCCGCTGGGGACTGGGCATCATTCTCGGCAGCAATACAGTCTGGAGCAGATTCAATTTATTTTGGCATTGAACAGCTGAATATGCGGGCACGGGCAACAAACAACTTCAGAATGGATGATCTGCCCGAAATCGCTATGCTGGCAAATGAAAAAGGGGTAAAAACATATCTCACCCTCAATACGGTTCTGTACGATCACGATCTTCCTCTCATAAAGCGAATTATTGATGCCGTACATAAAAACGGCATCACCGCGATTATTGCCACAGATCAGGCAGCCATCTCCTACGCTTTCAAAAAGGGTGTGGAGGTCCATATTTCTACACAAACAAATATTTCGAATATCGAGATGGTTGAATTTTATAGCCAATTTGCAGATGTGATGGTTCTCGCCAGGGAGCTGAGTCTGGGCCAGGTAAAGAGAATAGTTGATGGTATCAGAGAGCGAAATATCACAGGACCGTCAGGAAAACTTGTTCAGATTGAAATCTTTGCCCACGGTGCACTCTGCATGGCTGTATCGGGCAAGTGCTACATGAGCCTGCACACCTATAATTCGTCCGCCAATCGCGGGGCCTGTAAACAGAATTGCCGACACTCCTATAACGTTACAAACGATGAGGGAATCGAACTTACCCTAGATAACGAATATATTATGTCGCCTAAAGATTTATGCACCATCGATTTTCTGGACCAGATTCTAGACGCGGGCGTCAAGGTATTAAAGCTGGAAGGCCGGGGTCGCTCGCCCGAATATGTGAAAACAGTAACGCGCTGCTATAAAGAAGCTTCAGCTGCTGTGCTGAACGGAACGTATACACCTGAAAAGATTAACGGCTGGAAAAGAGACCTTGGAAAGGTATATAATCGTGGGTTTTGGGACGGGTACTACCTGGGGCGTCGCCTGGGTGAATGGAGTCCTGTGCACGGATCGGCTGCTACCAAGAAAAAGGTATTCGTAGGAAATGTACTTCACTTTTATCCTAAGGCCAAGGTGGCTCACGTGCGAATAAAATCAGGAAAAATTACTTTAGAAGATCACCTGCTTTTTATTGGTAAAAAGACGGGAGTTGCAGAGCCCAAGATTGAATCACTTTGGTTAGATGAAAAGCCTGCACAGGTAGTACAAAAGGGCTGCGACTGTACAGTGAAAATTGACTCACAAGTTCACGAGGGCGATAAGATCTATGTGTGGGAGGATCGCAGCTGATGCAGATCACCTTTTACCGAAATAAATGTATCGGATGCAACTACTGTGTAGAAGTCTGGCCCGAGCGATGGCAAATGTCAAAACGAGATGGAAAGTGCGTGCTTATTGGCGGCAAGAAAAAAGGGAAAGTATTCCGGGCTGATATTGGTGAACACGAACGAGAAATGAATGAACAGGCTGCAGACATTTGCCCGGTAAATGTAATTCGGCTGAATGGCTAACTTATTGAAGCTTTGCCGACAGATTTTTGACTACCCTTCTATCAGCGGAAAGGTAACGATGAACCGGCTGCCTTTGCCAGGCTCACTTTCACAACGGATATTGCCATTCATCGATTCGGTGAGATTTTTTACAATATAAAGGCCAAGTCCCACAGAAGATTCATCGCCCGTAGGTTTATTTGACAGCCTTGCATAACGATCAAATAACTTCTTTTGATCGGCCTCTGAAATGCCCGGCCCATTATCAGCCACAATTATTTTCGCTAAATCATCAACTTTCTCCAGTTGCAGCGTCACCTCGCTCTCGTGTTCAGAAAATTTTACAGCGTTCGATAACAAATTTTCAATAATGCTTCGAAGATGGCTCTCGTCGGCCATAATATTCATTGTTTTGACCTTAAAATCTGAAACCACAGAAATTTGTTTTTCCGCCGCCTGTCGCTGATATATTTTAACCAGCCTTTCTGCAAGAGGTATAACATTAATTAATGATGTGTTTACACTGCTGCCATTACTTTCAATACTATTCACGTCCAGTAGCTGATTAATCATTTTCAGCATTCGGTTCGTTGTGTCCTTAATGATATTAATATATTCCTTTTTCGATGCAGCATCCGATTCATCGGTATGTTCCAAAAGCTCTGTAACGCCTACCAGGGCGGATAGGGGTCCGCGTAAATCATGAGCGGCGATATTCAAAAACTCATTTTTTTCTTCGTTTAAACGAACCAGCTGCTGGTTTTGCTCTTCAATTTCTTTCTTGCGCTTGTTTAACAGTTTGTTGGCTCTCTTCCGCAAAGAACTATACCGAAAGAGAAGAATCATAACCAGGGCAAGCATCACCAATCCACCTATTAAAAAGTTTCTCCATAGTTTTTGACGACTTACTTCAGCTTCGCGTAGCGCAATTTCTTTGTTTAAAAGATCAATCTCCTGGTTTTTTTGTTCTACTTCATACTGTGTTTGCAACCTGTTGATCTGCTTCGATCGCTCGTCATTAAATACTTTCTGCTGCTCTTCGTGAAAAATTTTAAAGTTTTCATAGGCCTGCTCGTCGTTACCCATATCCTCATAAATTTGTGCCAGCCTTTGGTATGATTCGAGTTTATACTGACTTTGATCGATTTCCACTGACAGATCCCTTCCGTTCATCGCCTGTTCAAGAGCTCTCTCGTATTCACCCTTTCTGTGATATAGTTTTGATAGGTAGAGATAGGCACCGGTGAGGTTTACGTTCAAACTGTTTTCCCGAAAATATTCGATCGCTTCCATCAGATGCTCTTCGGCCTGTTCGTACTCCTCCAGTTCAATTTGAACGTTACCGATATTGGTAATGGCAATCATGTATAGCCGTGGATCTTCTACCTCATCGCTCTCTCCTATCGCCTTTGCTTCTTCGTAAAACTCCAGGGCATTCTGATAATCTCCCATGTAATAATGTGCTACACCAATGTTCATTGTCAGGGACCCCACGGTTTCTGCCTGACCAAGCTCCTGCATCATCGTGCGGGTTTCGGTATAGTATTCGATTGCACGTTCATAGTTTTCCTGAAGTACGTGAAGGCTGGCGATCATATTCATGACGCTGCCAATTTCGGGCTGATTTTCCAGCTGATTATTGAGCTCAAGTGAGGTAAGAAGATATTCAAGCGCAATTTCGTAATCACCTAAGAGCAGGTAAATGCTTCCAAGTATCTTATTGGCAGTGGCAATGCCCTGTTCGTAGCCAATTATTTCTGAAATTTCGAGCGATTCCCGGGCCGCGTAAATAGCTGATTGTGGATTTTCATTTCGTTCGGTATCTGCCAGGGCCTGAAGACTATCTGCAGAGGCGATGGTCCGTGGAACTTGCTCTAAATTATTTACATCAGTGGTTCCCTGCTGAACCGATATCGTTTCTTCCTGAGCACGATTTTCTAGTTGTATTGCAATGTCATTAGAAGACAGAGTGAGCAGTAAAACGGATAACAGGTAAGTAATAGTAGACACAATGTTATCGACTTCTGGTTGTGAAATGAAATTAAACTATGTTGTACCGATACCCGTTTGAGAACAGATTGAAAATATACAATAAAATCACTTTTCAAAAATCTTAATTTATTTTAAATCCCATAATCTACTCTCTTTCAATAGCTTATGTGGACATCAGGGTTTCATATGTTTAACTGTTACTTTGAAAGATTTAAGAGTACTTTATCTTTTAATAACAAATAAAAAAGATAAAAATTATCTCACTATGAACACTGAACTATTGAAAACAGTACCCGTAGGCGACATTGTCGCGAAAAACTATCATACAGCCGATGTGTTTCGCAAATATGGTATCGATTTTTGCTGCGGCGGACATAAAACACTCGAATTTGTTACATCAAAAAAGGGCATTTCGTCTGATGAAGTTGCTCTAAAATTGATTAGTGTATTGAATGCATCATCATCGGGTTCAGAAAATTATAACAGCTGGTCTCCCGGTTTTTTGATAGACTACATCGAAAATACTCACCACCAGTTTGTCCGTGAAAAAATACCACAGATTTTAGCCTATGCCGCAAAAGTGGCAAAAGTACATGGAGAGCGGCATCCCGAAAATCTGGAAATCTATCGACTGTTTTCTCAGCTTTCAAAAGAGCTTCTTGAGCACCTTGAAGATGAGGAAGAGAATGTGTTTCCTTTGATAAAATCTTACGTTAACGACGGTGAAAAATCTGTTGACAGTGCAACGTACAAAGCTGCTCTGCAAAAACTTGTAGAGGATCATGAAGAGGCCGGAGAGATGATGGCACAAATCAGTGATCTCAGTAATCACTTTACGCCACCTGCCGATGCCTGCACCACATATCGAATTCTTTATCAAAACCTGGAAGGATTTGAGCAGAATCTACATAAACACGTGCATCTCGAAAACAATATACTGTTTAAGAAAGCAGAAGCTGTTCTAACTTAATACCGAACTAAAAACCGATGGGGTACCCTCACAGGTGTTCTCTCGGTTTTTAATAATAACCTTATTCGACGCCTCCTATCACCCTCTGGCTTATTAAACCAGGAATACTCTGGTTCATTACCGGAATGATACTGTTTTTTAGCAGAGCACCTGTATTATCGACAAGTGCGCTGCTTCTGCCGGTATTTGGCATTTGCTGATCATTGGCTGGGTTATCCAGGTTATTATGGGTGTCTACATTTGGATATATGCTCTATCGATCTCGCACCCACAGGAAGAGAACTTCTTCTATTCACAAGAACTTTGTTTGCTGCTTAATTGTGGAAACGTGTTATAAGCTACTATAAACACAAACTGTCTCACTGAAATAATAGATTGAAAAGAATTCAAATTTTAATTGACAAAAAGATTCGGACACCGTTATATTAATATAAAGTACTCTTAATACTTTAATTCTTGCGATGCTGCTTTCAAAATCCTGCTTATATGCGCTTCGGTCTTCTGTCTACCTGGCAAAACAGGATGTAGATTGCTATGTAACAATTAAAGAACTAAGTGATGAGTTAAACATCTCATTTCATTTTTTAACAAAGGTGCTTCAGCAGCTTACAAAACAGGAAATATTAAAATCATATCAAGGTCCCAACGGTGGAGTAAAGCTTGCAAAAAATGCTGAAGACATCACATTACTGGACATTGTACGATCAATCGATGACGAACATGCTATCACAGAATGTGCCCTGGGGCTTCCCGGCTGCGGCGAACTTATCCCTTGCCCGCTACACGAACATTGGTCTGGACTAAAAACTGAGTTCGAATCAATGATTGCCGGTCAATCACTGGCCGATCTCGCAAAAAGAAATAAACTTTTTCAGCTTAAAACTGACCACAACAAACAAATTGATAAACCCTTTTTTTAAACATAATTAAGATAAAATACCCTTAAATATGAATACTATGTTGAAAAACCGAATCCCAATTATCACCATCATCGCCGGCTTTGCCCTCTTTCTGTTTGCGCAGTCTTGCGGAGGTAGTGGCGAGTCTAACCAACCATCCCAGAGCACCGGACAGCAGAGCTCAAATGAATCCGGACTCTCCGATTTTGAGCTTAAACACGGCATAGGCCCGGTAACTGAAGTGGTTGAACTCGGTGAATTTGACCCTGAATTAGCAGCCGCCGGCAAAGAAGTTTTTGATGCCAAATGTACCGCCTGCCACAGGCCTACTGAGCGCTATATCGGTCCCGCCTCTGGTGAAATTCTTGATCGCCGCACACCTACATACATCATGAATATGATTATGAATCCCGATGAGATGACGAAAAAGCACCCGGAAGGAAAGAAGATGATGCAGGAATATATGTCGCCTATGCCCTATCAAAACGTAACCATTGACCAGGCACGGGCCATCGTAGAATATTTCAGAACTATTGAAATGCCCAACGAAGACGAAACCAATCAATAACATTTAAATAAATACATTATGGAACCCAAAAAAAAGAAATCGAAGCTTATATGGTGGTCTGTACCGCTAATCGCCGTACTTGCTTTTACCCTGTATGGTTGCCCCGCACAACAGAATTTATCCAGCACAGGCAATGCCGCAGAAAAAGTATATGTAGCACCCGGTGAACATGATGAGTTTTACGGTATGTTTTCTGGTGGTTACAGCGGACAAATGACCGTATATGGATTACCATCAGGCCGCCATCTCTATACCATCCCTGTGTTCTCCCAGGCACCGGTTAGCGGTTATGGTTATTCTGAAGAGACCAAGCCGATGCTTCAAACAACACATGGATTTATTCCCTGGGACGATGCTCACCATCCTGAAATGTCGCAAACCGACGGTGTCCCTGACGGGCGATGGATTTTTATCAATGCCAATAACACCCCCAGGGTGGCACGCATTGACTTCTCAAACTTTCAGACGGCAGAAATCATTGAAATCCCCAATTCTGCAGGAAACCATGCATCTCCATTTGTAACCACTAACACCGAGTACATCTCGGCCGCGACCCGTTTCAGTATTCCATTAGATGAAGAGAGTCTGGAAAATCAGGATGTAGCGATATCATCCTACGCAGAAAACTTTAAGGGAACGCTCTCTTTTATAAAAATCGGTGATGAAGGCGAAATGAATATTGATTTTCAAATTCTGGTACCCGGGTTTAACTACGATCTTTCTCACGCAGGCAAAGGCCCGTCTGCAGACTGGTCATTCTTTACCAGCTACAACACCGAAGAGGCGCATACACTACTCGAGAGAAACGCTTCGCGTAATGACAAAGACTTTATTGCTGCCGTAAACTGGAAGAAAGCAGCAGAGCTTGTAGCAGAAGGTGCCGGACGGGAAATTGATGCACCTCATTACCGCAATTACATGGATCACAGTGAGCAGCGCGCGAAATCGGAGCTGATTGAAACCGTAAAAGTGATCGATCCCATAGAAAATCCCGGCATTATTTACTATTTGCCAACACCCAAATCGCCCCACGGCGTAGATGTGGATCCAAGTGGCCAGTACATCATTGGCGGCGGTAAACTTTCGTCTGTACTGCCGGTACACTCATTCGAAAAAATGATTGAAGCCATTGAGAACGAAGACTTCGAAGGAGAAGTGGATGGAATTCCGGTTCTTAACTACGACTCCGTTATTCATGCAGAGGTGGAAAATGCGGGTATCGGCACCCTCCATACCGAATTCGACGGGAACGGCTATGCCTATACCACAGCCTTTATTTCTTCAGAGATCGTAAAGTGGAGCCTTGAAACGTTTGAGGTTGTGGACCGGATCGACACCTACTATTCACCCGGACACCTCATGATTCCAGGTGGAGACAGCATGCAGCCCGAAGGCAAATACCTGGTCGCTCTGAACAAAATCACCAAAGACCGCTATCTGCCTACCGGACCCGAACTATTCCACTCAGCTCAGCTGATCGACATATCCGGCGACAAAATGGAGCTCCTGCTCGACTTCCCAACGGATGGTGAGCCGCACTATGCACAAGGAATTGCAGCGGATATTGTGAAAGAACGCCAGATTAAGTTCTATGCGCTTGAAGATAACAATCACCCGGATGCTGTGAAAAGCGAAGCCGAAACAAGGGTTGAGCGTATTGGCGATGAAGTTCATGTTTACATGACGACCATCAGAAGCCACTTTGCACCCGATAACATTGAAGGATTGCGCGTTGGTGACAAAGTGTATTTCCACGTAACCAACCTCGAGCAGGATTGGGATGTACCTCATGGATTTGCTGTACTTGGCGCACGTACTTCTGAGTTACTGGTAATGCCGGGTGAGACCCGTACAATGCTATGGGAACCCCAAAAGCCGGGTGTTTTCCCATTCTACTGCACCGACTTCTGTTCAGCACTCCACCAGGAGATGCAGGGATATGCACGAGTATCTCCGGCCGGCTCCGATACACCTATTTCCTTCGGAACCGGAGAATAATATTCAGAAGAAATATATGTGGAAAGGGTTTTGACCGGCCCTTTCTTCTTTATCAAAATTTCACTCAATAAGAGGTTGTTATGAATGCAAAAGAAAGAATCATGATGGCTGTCGCTGCACTGCTGCTCGGCCTGGTGTTTACCGTTCCCATCTGGACTATTGACATGGACGCCCCACAATATCCCGAAGGCATCGGCATGAAAATCTCCATCAATAAAATCGAAGGGCAAAATAAAAATGACCTGCAGAATATCAACGGGCTCAATCACTACATCGGAATGCAGGAAATTAATCCCGACTCCATTCCCGAGCTAAAAATCATGCCCTGGATCTTTATTTTTCTGATTATATCGGGAGTTGGGGTAGCTATTTGGGGAAACAGAACCGCTTTGCTTGTATGGATTATTCTCTTTGTTCTATTTGCAATCGCAGGGCTGGTCGATTTCTACATTTGGGGCTACGACTACGGGCATAACCTCAGTGATGATGCCGCTATAAAAGTACCGGGTATGACCTACCAACCTCCTCTCATCGGGACAAAACAGCTGTTGAATATCACGGCTTCATCCTGGCCGGGAATTGGGTTCTACATCTCGCTCATCAGCATGGGGCTGGCATCCTACGCTTTTTGGTCAAGCAAACCATCGTCATAAACAAATAATCCGGAGAGCTCTTATGAAAAAATGTCTGGCCTTCTCAACCCTTGTTTTACTGCTGCTGAGTGCATGCATCAGCCAGGAGCCAAAGGAGATAAATCTGCACACAGATGAGTGCGCCTACTGCAAAATGGTAATTTCTGACCGTCAGTTTGCCTCACAGCTCGTTTCCGATAAAGGAAAATCGTATCCGTTCGACAGTATCGAGTGCATGGCGGCTTACACCTACCAAACACCGGATGTAGCTGAAAATGCAAAAATCTATGCACCCAATTACACCCAACGCGGTGAGTGGCTGCTGCTTGATGAGGCCTCAATTTATCATGCAGAAAGCGTACCCAGCCCAATGGGGCTGTCACTGTTTGCACTCCCGCACATGGAAAATATCCCGACAGATATCAAAAATGCAGAAAAAATGAGCTGGAATGAAACCATCAAATTCGTAGTGGACCGATGGAACGTAAAACGATGAACAGACCCCTTTTTTTTCGTCTATTTCGGACACAATGTCTTAATTCTCTACTGTCCATAACGTGTCTGCTCTTCACATCGGTTGGGGCATTCGCTCAAAACAGTTTGTCTGCAACGGATAGCCTGGAATTATCTGAACTGGCCTTTGCCGTAGATCAAGCAGACTCCGGTGCCACTATTTTCCTGGAGCCCGGATCCTATTCCGTCAATAATCTGCTCATTGAAAAATCAGTGACCATAGACGGCCAAAATAGCGCAGTTCTCGACATCGGGAGCGAGGGTTACGGGCTTATTCTGACGGGAGAAAATATTACTCTGCGGAATTTTGAAATCAAAGACTCCGGCTTTGGCTTTATGGATGATTATGCAGCTATTCTTGTAGAAAAAAGCAACAATATTCTCATTGAAAACCTGGTGCTCACAAACAACTTTTTTGGAATTTTTGTCGCCAATAGTGAATCGGTGGAGGTTTCGAATAACAGGATCATTTCCAATGCCAAACGCCAGACAACATCGGGTAACGGCGTGCACATGTGGTACAGCAAAGATGTAGAAGTGCATCAAAACGAAATTACCGGGCATCGCGACGGCATCTACCTGGAATTTGTTGAAGGGAGCGCGATTACGGGTAACAACGTGTACAGCAACATTCGCTATGGGCTGCATTTCATGTATTCGGATGACTGCAGCTACATAGGCAATGAATTTCGCGATAATATTTCCGGGGTTGCCGTGATGTACACCAAAAACGTCATTATGCAGCACAATCGCTTTGTTCAAAACTGGGGCGCCAACCGCTACGGGCTCCTCCTCAAAGAGATTAACGACAGCGTTGTACAGTTTAACAGGTTTGATACCAACTCCGTAGGCATTTACAGTGAAGCTTCGAACCGCGTGGAAATTGAGCAGAACGAATTCTATAACAACGGAACTGCAATCCGCATGATGGCCAATGGACTCGACAACCTCATCACCAAAAACAATTTTATAGGTAACGTTTTTGAAGTATCTACAAACAGTCGGTCGAATCCCAATCATTACGAAGGCAATTACTGGAGCCAGTACGAGGGGTACGACCTGGATCGCGATGGTGTGGGCGATGTGGAGCACCGGCCGGTACGCCTGTTTTCACTTTTCGCAGAGCGCAATCCAATGTCTCTGATTATGCTGAGAAGCATGATGGCCGGGCTTTTAGATACCGCCGAGCGCGTATTTCCTTTGCTCACCCCAAAAAATCTTGTTGACCCAAAACCCGCAATGGAGCCTATTCAATGATTCGCATAAATAATTTAAAAAAAGCTTTTGGTCCGCATCAGGTATTAAGAGGTTTAGATCTTACTATTCCTGCTGGTCAGGCAACCGGTATTGTGGGACCAAACGGAGCAGGAAAAACCACGCTTATAAAAACGATGCTAGGTCTTGTAAAATCCGACTCCGGTGAGATTACAATTAATGATATTCACCTCAACGGAAATTACAACTATCGTCGCGATATTGGATATATGCCCCAGCAGGCTCACTATCCCGAACAGATGATCGTATCGGAGCTTCTCCATTTCATTGAAGATTTGCGTGGTGAATCAGCCATTTATAAACAGGATCTCATCAACGAGTTTTATCTTCAACCGGAGCTTTCTAAACATTTACGAATACTTTCGGGTGGCAATAAACAGAAAGTGGGAGCGACTCTTGCAATGATGTTTAATCCTGCTATTCTCTTTTTCGATGAGCCCACAGCCGGCCTCGACCCACGCTCCAGCTTTATCTTCAAAAAACGAATCCAACGGGAGAAAGAGACTGGAAAAACCGTACTCATTACCTCTCACATCATGAGCGAACTGGAGCAGCTTGTTGATCACGTGATTTTCATACTCGAGGGTGAAATAAAATATTACGGCAGGATAGATGATCTACTTAAAGAGAACAGGCAGGAGCGTCTCGAAGGAGCCATTGCCAAACTGATGGAAGAGCCGGTACTATGATGAAGATTTTTACTCAGATACTGAAAAACGAGTTTAAAACATTGTTGCGTGCCAAATGGGTTCTTGGTTATGGCCTTATCTTTCTTCTGCTCACAGATACGCTTTTTCGGTTTGCGGGTGGAGGTACAGAGGTATGGATCAGCGTAAGCAACATCATGCTGCTGCTTATTCCCATTATCAGCCTTATTTATGGAATCCTTTATATCTATCAGTCACGCGATTACCTGGAACTGCTCCTAACTCAGCCCGTAAACCGGCCAACACTTTTCTGGGGTCTATACACCGGTATTTCTGCTCCACTTACGGTGGCCTTTATAATTGGCGCAGCACTGCCGTTAAGCTGGCACGGGGGCTTATCGGAGGGATCAGGATCTCAGCTTTTATTGGTTTTAGCGCTTGGGTCTATACTTACCTTTATCTTTGTAGGACTTGGCTTTGTAATGGGACTTCGTTTTTATGATGACAAGATAAAGGGATTTGGCTTTTCCATTGTTATCTGGCTCTTTTTAGCCATCATTTACGACGGGCTGATTATGGTCATCATCTTTTTGTTTGGCGATTACCCTATCGAAACGGGTGTTATTGCCGTAACCATGCTCAACCCCATGGATCTGGCACGAATCTTAATCTTGATGGAGTTCGACATCTCTGCGCTTATGGGGTATACAGGTGCCGTCTTCAATCAGTTTTTTGGTACATATCTCGGCACCATTGTGTCTTTCGGAATGCTGAGCCTCTGGCTAGCAATACCTGCCTGGACGGGGCTTCGCATTTTCAAAAAGAAAGATTTTTAACCCCCTTACATCATTCCTTCATCTGTAATGAATATTCTGTCTAAAATTTGATACATACCAAATCGGGAAAATATATAATAGATCAAGGCATGAATTCATCAGATAAAAAGCTTATTCGCAGATGGTACTGGAGTGGTGCCGTACTTGTATTTTTGATGGTAGTTATTGGCGGTATTACGCGACTCACCGGCTCCGGACTTTCAATGACGGATTGGGAACCGATTATGGGAGCAATCCCTCCAATGAATAATGCTGAATGGATCGATGCGTTTGAACAATACAAACAGTATCCCGAGTATCAACAAGTAAACCGGGGAATGTCGCTCGGGGAGTTTAAAGCAATTTTCTTTTGGGAGTATTTTCACCGGCTTATCGGCAGAGTTTTGGGCCTGGTATTCATCATTCCATTTTTTTGGTTTCTCATTAAAAAGAAATTCGACGCCCAACAGATAAGACGAAGCGTTTTTCTGATGGTGCTTGGAACGGGTCAGGGTCTTATGGGGTGGTTTATGGTTCAGAGTGGCTTGATTGATATTCCGTCAGTTAGCCACTACAGGCTCGCCGCTCACCTATTGCTCGCATTTACAATTCTGGGAAGCTGCGTTTGGTTTGCCATGGATCTGTATGATCAAAAAAGAGAAGCTCTCTACTCTTTAAAAGAGATGAAGGTTTGGCTGGGAATTTTTCTCTTCTTCCTGGTTCTGCAGATAACCTGGGGCGCCTTTGTTGCCGGTATGAACGCTGGACACGTTTACAACACGTTCCCTAAAATGTATCAATACTGGGCACCACCCGAACTTTGGATTATTGAGCCGTTCATGCTCAACTTTGTCGAGAATATCGTTACAGTTCAATGGATGCACAGGGTTTTAGGAACCATACTGGGAATCATCGTTATCGTAATGTGGATACGCACCTATATGTTGCAGATGAATTTCCAGATTAAAATGTGGAGTTTAGCTCTGTTTACAACAGTTTTAACACAATATGCTATCGGTGTTTTTACACTGGTATTACACGTCCCCGTCTGGCTGGGTGTACTGCATCAGGGGTTGGCGGCCATACTACTGGCAGTACTTATTGCTTTTTACAACCGATTAAAGAATATGTCGAATATTAGAAATGCCGGATCGTGATCCCCTCTTTTATAACGTATACCGATTCTCGTTGCTCAGCTTTATTCTGGCAGCAGCAACCGGTGCGTTATTCAGATATGGATTAATCTACCCTCTCCCGGAGGTTCTCGCACTCGATAATATTCGTCATGCACACACGCATCTCATGTTCTTTAACTGGATTTCGCCACCTGCCATGGCCTGGATGGCTACTCGGCTTAAAGGTTCGGGGGCCAACCTACCGGTTTCATCTATTCGCAACTGTCTATACAGTATGCTATTTCTTGGCTTTCTCTCCTACCCGTTTTTTCTCTTTTTTGGTTACGGCCCAGTTGAGCTAGGATTTACCACTCTTCCGTTGTCAGCGATCATTTCCGGACTCATTATGTTTACATGGTACTGGTATGCAGCACTTTATTTCCTATATCGTAAAAAGACAAAAACGAGTCTGGCTTTTGATATTTTTGATGGTGCCTTGATTGCTCTTCTTGTAAGTTCGATGGGGGCCTGGGGTGTTTCTGCGACTCAATTTTTTGATGGACTGAACGCACTCATTCCATCAGCACTTACATACTTTTTCCTGAACGTATTCACTGAGGGCTGGGCGGTTTTAGCAGCCATTGGAATAATTTAGAGTACCGTTGAGCTTCCTAAACCAAAAATTACCTCGGGGTGGTTCTATCTGCCCGTTCTATTCGGCTCCATGCTGCTGTTTCCACTTGGTTTTTCAAAATCAATGATTACGCCAGAGATGTTGATTACTGCCAGAATCGGGCTCGCCATGATCGCACTATCTCTCTTCATAAATTTATTCTATTTCAGCCAAGCCACATCTCTGAAAAACCGTTTTCTCTTCTACTCCATTTTGGTTCTGCTGGCCCTTAAAATTACAGTCCAGACCCTATCTGTTTTTCCAACCAATTTTTGGATCGGAGTACACGGCTTGCACATTCTTTATCTTCATCTGGTCATGCTTGGCTTTATCACTATTACCTTCATCCATATTCTTCCATTTAGCAAAAAGCCTTCGCCAGTTCTATCATCTCTTTTTGTAATGTCAGTGTGGCTTTTACTGCTCTCCCTCATTGCTATCAGCGGATTCTGGCCCGCCTCGCTTACGGTTCCAAACGTGTTTTTCTGGACATTTCTGATCGCTCTATTACCATTGATACCCCTTCTTCTTCTCCTTTTTAAACCAATATTCCGTACGGATAACTTTCAGATTTTTAATGAATAAGTGATTGAAATTTTCTATATTAAGATAAAAGACTCTCAATAATATAAATCAAAAGATATGCTACTATCAAAATCCTGTGTCTACGGCCTTCGCGCCTCACTGTACCTGGCTTCACGAACCGATGGGGAGTACGTACCTATCAAGAAAATGAGTGACAAACTTGAAATCTCCTTCCACTTTTTAACAAAAATACTCCAGCAGCTTACAGCTGAGGGAATTATGGAATCCTTTAAAGGGCCAAATGGTGGAATTCGGCTCAATAAAAATGGTAACGATGTATATTTAATGGATATCGTGATGTCGATTGATGGGCCGCAACTGCTAACGGAATGCGCACTTGGGCTTCCGGGCTGCGGCACAAAAAATCCATGTCCCCTTCATGATAAATGGGCCGAAACAAGGGATTCCATTCGAGCCATGCTTGAAGAAACATCCCTCACTGAGTTGGTTAAAAAAGGAAAGGCAGAGAATTTACGCCTCACTACGGAAGGCGGATTTGATATCCTGTTTCAAGATTAAAAATGATAGCTGTGAATATTTCGCATCAAAAGCTTACCCGGCTTATTAAAAAATATAATGTGCCCGGCCCGAGGTACACATCGTATCCAACGGCCGTACAGTTTTCAGAGAACTTTGACGATGGTTTAATCAGACGTATGCAAGAGAACCGTTTGTCAAAACCAGCCAAATACTCTCTTTATATACATATTCCGTTCTGCTTTTCACTCTGTTGGTATTGCGGATGCACAAAAGTGATCACAAAAAATCAGGATCGGGGTGATGTTTACCTCGACTACCTTGAAAAAGAAATGGTGCTCACAAAAAGATCTTTTCACAAAGACTCTTCACTCAAACAGATCCATTTTGGCGGTGGAACACCCACTTTTTTGTCTCCTGAACAGCTTCGGCGACTTGGAAAGCTGATCCATTCAAACTTCAAAGTGGCTGATGATGTAGAGTTTAGCGTTGAAATTGACCCTCGCAGAGTAGAGAAAGATCACGTAAAAGCACTTGCAGAAATCGGTTGTAACCGGGCATCACTAGGAGTACAGGATACCAATGCTGATGTACAAAAAGCGATTCACAGGGTTCAGCCGTTCGAACAAACCCGGAATGTGGCAGGCTGGCTTCGGAGTTGCGGAATTGAAGACGTAAACCTCGATTTAATTTATGGCTTACCGCTTCAAACACCATCTACTTTTCAGAAAACAATTAAAGATGCGGTAAGCCTAGACCCCGATCGTTTCGCGATTTACAGCTATGCCCACCTCCCCTCCGTTATGCCGGCTCAAAAGCTTCTGAATGAGGCTGATTTTCCATCTACCGATGAAAAACTTTCGATGCTGATACACGCAATCGAAGAACTTCCAAAGCTTGGTTATCGCTACATTGGAATGGACCATTTTGCACGCGAAAATGACGATCTGAGTATCGCCTTAGACGAGGGAACTCTGCAGCGAAATTTTCAGGGCTACAGCACGCACGCCGAGCTGGAGATGATCGCACTCGGAATGTCTGGCATTTCGCAGGGAAATCGACTTTACACTCAAAATGATAAAGATCTGGACAACTACTACTCCCTGCTTGATAGTGGCCAATTGCCGATCAAAAAAATTCTAAAGCTAACCGATGAAGATCTGATCAGACGAAAAATCATCATGCAGATTATGTGTAGGGGGGAAGTTAGCTATAAAGAGTTTTTCAAAGAAACCGGTATTGACATCAAAAACACCTACTCAGAGCAACTCGACGGACTTCATGCACTCGAGTCTGATGGATTACTTATTCAAAGTAAGGATGGATTTTTCATAACTCAGCTTGGCAGACTTTTCCTAAGAAATATTGCTATGGTTTTTGACGAGTATCTAACACGGCCAAATCATAAAACAACATATTCAAAAACTGTTTAAGTTGTGTTTGACCTGATAAAACATTGTGCCGGAGTGTTTTCGGGGTAGTTCTTGTTTTCTTAAATGAATCTGGAGCTAAGAATCACTTGATTATGGACATTAACCGTCAACTGCGCATTTTTACCACGCTTTTTTTCCTTCTTTCACTCTTTCCTTTGTCTGCGGAGGCTCAGCGTGAAGCGCCGGCTGATTCACTGCTCTCAAAAGCCGAAGAACAGATTGCCGCTTTTGATGAGAAAGGAGCCATTGAAACATATAAAGAAGTTCTAAGCAATGACCCGGACAATTTCGAGGCTCTCTGGAATATTAGTGTTCTCCACTCTACCGTTGGATACCGGCAGGAAAAAGAGGAGTTACAAGAAACATATTATAATGAAGCGCTGAACTATGCTGAAAAAGCACTTGAGCTCCATCCCGACAAAGGACTCTCGTACTATGCGATGGCCGTGGCGAAAGGACGAATCGCTGAACTTCAGGGAACCCGTGAGAAGATCCGTCTGTCTCATGAAGTTCAAAATTACATTTCAAAAGCCGTTGACATGCTTCCGGAACACGCCCTTTCGTGGCATCTTTACGGAGTCTGGCAATCGGAAGTTGCCAATGTAGGTAGAGCCGAGCGGTTTGCAGCAAATTTTATTTCCGAGGGGATTCCGGATGCATCCAATGATAAAGCTGAAGAGTATTTAAACAGAGCTGTAAAACTGGCCCCTGACAACGTGCTCATTCGGTTTGATTTGGCCAAGCACTATGTTCGTTCAGACCAGGAAGATAAAGCAATCCCGGTTCTTGATGAACTATTAACAATGGAGCCCAAACTAAAAGACGGAAAACGACACTTGGGTGAAGCCAGAGTATTGTTAAATAATTTGAAATCCTGATTCTTTTGTCTTCACAATTTGATTGCTGATTTCGTGCTCGTACATTGATCTGTAATTTTTAACAAAGTACAGATCCGAAATGAAATCTATTGTTGCATCCTTTCTTCTGTCCCTGATTATTCTGCCAGCTTCGATTCTTCAGGCACAACAAACACAGCTTCACACTAAAATAAATCACATCGCTCTATCAGTTACAAATCTTGAGGAAAGCGAAGAGTTTTATAGAGACATCATCGGTCTTCAGCAGATTGATGAACCATTTAAAGATGGCCTTCACGCATGGTTTGATATAGGAGCTACACAACTGCATATTATTGAGTCTGCTGAGGAGCGCCGTGAACGAGATATTAGTAATCATCTCTGCTTTAGCACCGCTGATCTGGACTCATTTGTGGAAACACTCCGAAGCAACGGCATTGAATTCAGGAACTGGGCCGGAGATCCGAACAAGATTACACTGCGTCCGGATGGTGTGAGCCAGATTTATTTTAAAGATCCGGATGGATTCTGGGTGGAAATGAATGACGATCATTAAATCTATCCGGAGCAGATTAACGTATAACCCGCGGGTTAGATCCTTTTTCTCGGTATAGCCTGATTAGATCCGCGATTCCGTAAAGCAGGATAAATGCAGCGATGAAATAAGCTACTGAATCAGGATTCATGATAATGAGCACTGCCAGTATCAAGGTTAGAAAACCAAGAATTGAGAACTGAAATGCCATAAGCAATATCAGTCCAAAAAAGCCCAGAAACGCGGCAAAAGTATATGGAATAAGTTCGGGAAAAATAAAAATTAAAAGACCCGCAGTAAGCGGAAACGCGGCAATAATAGCCGGCATCTTGAACACCAGCATCATAATCCCAAGCGCAATGAGATATCCTGCAGCGATCAGGTAGAGAAAATCCGGGTAAATAAGCGTAAGAACACCAGAAATAATTGCCAGGATGGTATTTAATATGCGGCGCTCTTTTGTTCTGTACTGTACCTTGACTTCAAAAGTTGAAAACATATTTTTGTCCGTTGTGTTCACCGGTGGCACGACTCCAAGTCGTGCCACCGGTAATCGTTGTTCAATTAAATTATTTTATTATTGATATGCTCAGGAATTGATTGATTTGTTAATTCAATTAGTTCTTCCGCATTCGTTGGAAGATTTAGCATATCAACTGCAAACTTAATGTTACATAGTGTTCCGTTTCTCATTCCTACATAATCACGATAAGATGAGAAAAGCCAATCTTCTGACCTTTCAACTAACATCGCACGTAATGGATTTTGGTGTATGTAGAGGTAGCAGTAAAGACCATAAGCCTGTTCATTACTTGAATGGGATATATTCTTTGTTTTTGTATTCTGCCTAAAAAGAGACCCTGTTCTGCTTTCTTGTTTATTTATAGCCCTTGTATATGAGCTTAACATAATACGAAGGTCATTTAAATACTTTTCATGATTGAAATCCGGTTTAGTATATGCTAGAAAATGAAAATGATTGGGCATCAAACAGTATGCCAATAGATCCAAATGTGGCAGTAAATGTTTGCGAACTTTTTTAAGAAAGTAGAAGTAATTTTTTTCTAAATAGAAGATATGATCTCTATTATTTCCCTGATTATATATATGGTACAGGCTCTCTTTTTCCATGTTAACGTTGTTTAGTACTGGTGGCACGACTCCAAGTCGTGCCACCAGTTGCCCAACAATTTTATCCGTTCATGACGGCCTCAATTTCTCTGATTTCTTTGGGCACGTTAGTCAGGTTTTCGTATCCGTTCTCTGTAATCACTAAGTTATCTTCGATTCGAATACCCCCAAAATTCATCAGGCTTTCTACTTTTTCCTTCACCAGGTATTTCGATTTTTCTTCATCTTCCAGTGCCGGTTTTAAAAGTGCCGGAATAAAATAGATACCGGGCTCGATAGTAATGACCATCCCGGGCATCAGCTCTCGCCGAACACGCAGAAAACGAATCCCTGGCCGGTCTATACGCTCAACGCCTTTAGGATATCCTCCCACATCGTGGGTGTCGAGCCCAAGAAAATGGCCCAGTCCATGCGGAAAAAAGAGAGCAAAAATATCTTTTTCCATCAGCTCATCAACATCCCCTTTTACAATTCCCAGACGTTTGAGTCCTGTTAAAATAATTCGACAAGCGGCAAGGTGCAGCTCTTCCATTTTAATGCCGGGTTCGGCCATCTCAATCGTTTGATTCAGCGCATCCAGCACTACTTGATAAATTGCCGCCTGATCACTGGAAAATCGCCCGTTTGCGGGATAGGTGCGAGTTACGTCTGATGCATATCCCTCATATTCAAAGCCTGCATCAATTAAATAAAGATCTCCATCCTTTATCTGCTGATTATTTTCGGTGTAGTGCAAAATAGCACTATTCACACCCCCCGCATGAATGCCGGAATATGCCGGCTGCAGCAATCCATGTTTCTGCTGATGATAATCAAATATGGCTTTAGCCTCGTATTCGTTCATGCCCGGCTTTAAGGCTTTCATTACCTCTACATGGGCGAGATTATTGACTCTTGCTGCCTCTCTCATTTTCTCAAGCTCCCCTTCCGATTTGATACATCTGCAAAACGTTATAGCATCTGCCAGAGTCTCCGTTTCCAGTTGAAATTCACGGTTCAAATCTTCGATAAATTCTGCTTGTTCTTCATTCAGACAGTAAATGGCTGATGGCTTACGATCATTAAGTACAGAAAGCAATTGATTATCGAAGTGCAGATGATCGGGCTCATAAAGACTATTAATTTCATCTTTTGGTTTGATCCGCCCGTGCCATACCGCATACTGAGAATCTCTTTTTGGGGCAAAAAGATGATATTCACCAGATTTGATATCAAGCAGTGCATGATAATCGGCTTCATTCACGTCCGTGAGGTACCAAAAATTACTCTCCTGACGAAACGGAAATTCAAAATCTGTCCCGTAGCGATACATGGTTTCAGCGCCTTTGAGGTAAATCACTCCGTCTTGATCATCATCAAACAGAGATAGAAGCTTATCTCGGTGCAGTTTTGCAGACATAGACTCAGGATTACTTTATAAATTGTTGAAATAATTGTACTCGTAAATGTAGTAAAGAGTGTATCAATCAAAAAACGAGAGCACTGTTTTTACCAATGTTTTTTGGAAATCTTTTCTATCCTTTTTTGTAATCAGCTCTTTGAACTCTCTCGATTCAATATTTCTTTCCTTTTTTTGTGAGAATAGTTTTATGCTGCTTCTTTTTTCTGCAAAAAGCTCGTCAAGGTTTACGACGCATACCCCCCGATTCACACTCTTCTGGTTGAGCACCGCAAGCAAGTAGTTGGAAGACTCCCCATATCCAATCAACGTTATCGCGAGCTTCTTCGCATCACCGCGCGCAAATATCTGGTAAAAATGATCCATTGGAATAGGCAAAAATGAATCCTTAAAAGAGAGGTAGGTAAACGAAGCTGCATCAGTTTCTCTCCAAAATACCGACTGCAGCCACTCCATACATTTTTTGAGCTCGGGTTGTATCACTTCAGAACAACACCCTCTCTTTTGCCAATAACCCAGGTCTCGGTATTTTGGCTCCTGAAACACGTTGAATGGATAGTCAGCCGAAGCTGCTTTTCCTCCCTCCACTTTGTAAATCAAATCCTCTTTTCCGTTAGTGAGAATTACATATGGAGCATGCAGAAGGCTATTATAGCGTGCAGCCTGAACCGCTGTAGAATCGGTTAGTTTAACTTGATCCGACTTACACTCAATGAGTACATGTGGAGCCACATCGTTGCTGTATAGAAGTAGATCAGCACGAAGAGCTCGATCTTCACGCCGCAATTGTACAGGCGTTTCAAACCCAATTCGGTTTTTACTCCAGTCGGTTTGATGGAGCAGAAAGTCAACCCACTGCAGACGAACTCTTTCCTCAGGACGATTTTTAAAGCGTTTTTTTAATACAGGATTGAACAGCCACTTACGGCCATCCCCGAGAAAAACTTCCGGAAAATGATATTGTGAAGCACTCTTCATAGAGGCAACGCTTAAATCCCATTCAGCAGCCAAAAGCTATTGGCATGTAACTTTTACTTTTGACTGACTCTAACTTCTAAAGAGTTTTATTTTTTCTTCTTACGGCCTTTCCTGTTGTTGCTGGTTTGAACCTCAACAGCTTCATCCTTATTCGAAGAAGACTGCTTGTTGATAACCCACTGCTGAGCCACAGAAAGCACGTTGTACACAAGATAGTAGAGACTCAATCCTGCAGCGAAATTATTGAATACAAACAGCAAAACAAATGGAATCACATATTGAAATGCTTTCATGTTGGGGCCACCGCTAGGAGCACCGCCGCCGCTCATTCCGCCCGATACTTTTGTCTGCAAAAACATAGCTGCAGACATGAATAGAACAAAACCGGCAAGCTGATCTCCTAAAAGGGGAATTGTAAATGGCAGATCCAGAATATAATCGGGTGCAGACAGGTCATTAGCCCACAAGAAAGATTTTTGCCGTATCACCATTGCATTCTGGAAAAAGAAGAACAGCGTAATGAGAATCGGAAACTGTAAAAACATAGGTAAACAACCACCCAGCGGATTTACCTTTGCACGTTTATAGAGTGCAATTGTCTCTTTCTGCTGTTTCTGGGGGTCGTCTTTATACTTCTCCTGAATCTCTTTCATTTGTGGCTGCAGATCTTTCATAGCCGCCATGCTCTTAAAGCTCTTCTGAGTAAGCGGGAACAGAATCAGTTTTACAATTACGCCAAAAAGGATAATCAACACCCCGTAATTCGAAATAAACATACTCCCAAAGGTGAAAAACGGGATAACAAGGTATCGAACCAAGGGATCCGCAAACCATCGAATAAGTGAATAACCAATTTCTACAACGTCGTATGCGTGTTCATCATAATCACGTAGCTTGTAATATTCCAAGGGCCCTAAAAACATCTCAAACGAAAGCTCACTGGACTCTGCGATGTTCGACTGCACTACGGATCGATATGTATGTTCGGTGCCAGCTTCACCCAAAACCCCATCTACCTGCCCCATCAAAAGGGCACCTGTGGAATTGGTAAGCGGCATTATATACTGCCCGAAAAATTTGGTTCGGGTACTCACCCAGCCTATGGTTCCGTTTATCTGCTGTTCAGCATCGCCTTCCTCTTCAAGCTGAAGCTTTTCCAGCTCTCCGCCTGAAAATACATAGGCAGCAGTGCTTGCCACGTCAAGTGTACGGTCTTTTTCAGTAAGCCTGAGGCCCGACATCCATCCAAGATCCACGATGGCGCCGCTGATATACTGATCCATATTCACAAAATCGATATTCATCGTATAGGAATAGTGATCGGCATGAAAAATATAGCTGATAATTATTTCCGACGAATCGTCAATACGGTAGGAGTAAGAAACTCTTGTGCTGTCGCTCCCCTCTAAAGAAATCACTTCTTGATCCTGAAGCGGCTCAAACAGAAGATTATTTGTTTCAATATTATAATTTTGGCTGGATAAAAAACCCAGGGAATAGGCGGAACGTGTTGTGTCCCGAATCATTTGTACTTGCTGCTGATCCCAGGTTTGGTAATCGGTTAGCGTATATTTTACAGGCCCGCCCCCTAAATTTGAGAGCACTATTTCGTACAGAGGTGTTTGAATCACGGTTTTTACCGTATCCTCAGCAGAATTTGCCGAAAATACCCCCAGGTTTCGTACAGATTCCGTGATCTCACTTGAACTTTCCGATCCCACCCCGGCAAAGTTCTCTCCACGATTATTAGCCTGATCCCCATCACCCGCTTGCAAAGTGTCCCGTTGACCGTCAAAATCTTCTTGCTGTTGTGCTTGTGCTGCGGCTAAACTATCCTGCAAGGCTTGTTCGGCTCTTCTTTGATCGATCTCTTCCTGCGATGGCATCGTGTAAAACGCCCATCCAATAGTAAGGGCAAATATTAAAAGAAGTCCGATTACAGTATTTCTATCCAAAACTAATCTATTTTATGGCTGATTGGTGATTCGTTATTGATCTTTTTTCTCTCCTTGTACTCAACCTTTCAGTCAGGTTTAAAAGAAGCTGAGCGACTTCTGAATCAATTTCTCTGAATGAAGTGTCTTCCTTTTTGGCTATAAAAACCCCATGAATGCCACCGGGAAGATCAGAAAAGAAGTCAGTAAGAATATGCTGTTGAGTTCGGTAAGATTCTCTAAGCCTGCGCTTTGTCTTATTTCGGCTAACCGCTTTTTTCATGACTCGCTTGGGAGCTATAAATCCTATTCCTATTTCATTTTCAGAATCTTCGAGCACATGATAGCGAAACTGGAGAGATGGTGAGTGAAGCACAGATGATTGTTTAAAAAGCCGTTCAAAATTTCGTTTACCCCGCAAAATCTTACTGCGGGGCAACGAAGTACATCTAGTGTTTAAATGTGTCCTACTTTGATCCTTTTTCATCACTTACCGTGAGCTTGTGCCGACCTTTGGCTCGTCTACGGCTTAATACTTTTCGGCCTTCCTTGGTTTTCATTCTTGCTCTGAAACCGTGTTTGTTAGCTCTCTTACGTTTACTTGGCTGGTATGTACGTTTCATAACCGTTTAAATCTTATAAAAAATTGTTTGTCTGATTTTTTGATAGACTTTAAAAGTAAGAAGAATATTGATAAAATCGAACCATAAAATTCATCCCTGTTCTATTCGTTAAATAACCTGTGTGATAAAGCATATACTTACAAATTGCCGGTTTTATTATCGTGGCACGGTTATTGTTGATTTTAACTCAGGAACGTCGCACTGAAATCTGCAATATTACATACATAATTCTCTCATCATCAAAGATGTTGAACACAGCCCTGATTAGCTGTACCTTACTTAATTGAATTAAAAAACGATTTTTACCCACATGTTAGACAAAATTTCCAAGGTTCTTACAAAAATTTTCGGTACCAAAAGTTCCAGGGATTTGAAAAAACTCTGGCCCATTGTTGATGAAATAAAAAGCTTTGAAGAAGAAGTTAAAGCGCTTTCTGATGAGGAGCTGAAACAAAAAACTGCTGACTTTAAACAGCTCATCAAAGACAGAACGGCAGATGTATCATCTCAAATAGCCAAGATCAAAGAAAAAATGGATTCGAATGATGAGTCCATCACTCTCGAAGACCGTCGGGAGTTTTCTGATCAATTAAAAGAACTTGAAGAAGAATGGCTTACTATTCTGGAAGACACTCTTGATGAAATTCTTCCTGAAGCCTATGCCGTGTTAAAGGATACTTGCCGGCGATTTGTTGGTAAAAAATGGAAAGTTGCAGGGTCTGAGATTGAATGGAACATGATTCCCTATGATGTTCAGCTTATTGGCGCCGTTTCCATGCACTACAGCAGTATAGCAGAGATGAAGACAGGAGAGGGTAAAACCTTGGCAGCTATATTTCCCGCTTATTTAAATGCTCTGGCCGGTCGTGGTGTTCACATCGTTACCGTAAACACGTACCTTGCCCGCCGTGATGCCGAATGGAATGAACCAATCTATAATTTCCACGGGCTTACGGTTGATTGCGTCGATCTTTTCGACCCCAACACGGAACTTCGAAGAAAAGCCTACCGGGCAGATATCACCTACGGTACAAATAATGAGTTTGGATTTGATTATCTGCGCGACAATATGGTGGCCGAAGAGGAGAGACTTGTGCAGAGAGATCATCACTACGCTATTATTGATGAGGTGGATTCTATTTTAATTGATGAAGCCAGAACCCCGCTTATCATTTCCGGACCAGTACCTCAATCAAGCGGACAGCAAAAATATGAAGAGATGAAGCCGCGTGTTGAAGCACTGGTTAATGCACAGAAAAAATTGGTGGCAAAGCTGGTAGGTGATGCCGAAAAATTATATGAAGAGGGAAATGAAGAAGAAGCCGGTTTGGCTCTTTATCGTGCCGAGCGAGGATTTCCAAAAAACAGCAAGTTCCGTAAGCTAATGCAGGAAGCTCACTACCAGCGACTGGTTCAGCAGACGGAGTCTTTCTATTTAGCTGACAATGCAAAAAACCTTCACATTGTTGATGAGCATCTCTACTACTCTGTTGATATGAAGCAGAAAGTGATTGAAATGACTGAAAAAGGGCGAAATTTCATCACGAAAGATGAGGAGGGCGATCAATTCTTTGTAATTCCTGACCTCGGCACCGAAACCTCCGTCATTGAAGAGGAAATAGAGCAGCTCAAGAAGAAGGAAATTGAAAAAATTGAGCAGAACGACGAGTTCAGCGACGATTATAAGTCGAAGAAAATTGAGGAGACCAAACAGGAGATCAATAATGAGCGAGAGAAACGCTTTAATGAACTTCACCGATTATTTGCGGAACGCGGCGATCGTATCCACACCGTAAATCAGCTGCTAAAAGCATATACGCTTTTTGAACGCGAGGAAGAGTATATCGTTCAGGATGGAAAAGTAAATATTGTAGACGAGCATACGGGTCGGGTTCTCTCAGGACGCCGCTACTCTGATGGTCTTCATCAGGCTATTGAAGCCAAGGAGAATGTAAAAGTTGAAGCGGCAACGCAGACCTATGCTACAATCACGCTGCAGAATTTCTTCAGGATGTACCATAAGCTGAGCGGTATGACGGGTACAGCCGCAACGGAAGAGGGCGAGTTTAATGAAATTTACGAGCTCGATGTAACGGTCATTCCTACTAACCGCCCTATCATTCGGGATGACAAAGAAGACCTTATCTTCCGGACTAAACGCGAAAAATATAAGGCAGCGCTGCAAAGAATCCGCGAGTATCACGAGAAAGGACAGCCCGTTCTTGTGGGTACAACCAGCGTGGATGTATCTGAAACCCTGAGCCGCATGCTGAAACGAGAAAAAATTCCGCACAGTGTTCTGAACGCAAAACAGCACGCTCATGAAAGTGAAATTGTTGCCCAGGCTGGTAAACCCGGTGCAGTAACCGTGGCCACCAACATGGCAGGCCGTGGAACCGATATTAAGCTAACTGAGGATGTAAAAGAACGAGGCGGACTGGCAATTCTCGGAACCGAACGTCACGAATCTCGTCGTATTGACCTTCAGCTAAGAGGACGGGCCGGACGACAGGGAGACCCGGGAGAAACTCAATTTTTTGTTTCTCTGGAGGATGATCTAATGACTCTGTTTGGCGGCACTGACAGAATTGCCAACATCATGGATAAACTAAACTTTGATGAAGGTGAAGTTATTCAGCACCCGTGGGTTACAAAATCACTGGAGAGGGCACAGAAAAAAGTGGAACAGAATAACTTTAGCATTCGAAAAAGACAGCTCGAATACGATGATGTACTGAATAATCAGAGAAAAGTCATCTATACGAGACGAAAAAATGCACTTCGTGGAGATCAGCTCCAGAGCGATATTTTTGACATGCTCGAAGACCTGGTCGAAAATGTAGTGTATGAATATTTCCCAACCGGCGATTTCGAAAAACTGCGCGACGAAATTTTACGTCTTCTCGCCGTTGAAATAGAGCTCGACCGCGACAATTGGGCAATTATGGCAGAAGACGGCCTGATTGACCACATCATTGAGCGCGCTTACGAAGTATACAGACGAAAAGAGTCACTGATCGCAGAACCTCTTTACAATATCATCAAACGCATTAAACAGTCTGATGAGGAAAATCAGCCCAAGAAGATTCAGGTTATTTTCACAGATGGTATTCGCCGTATGCGCATTATTGTAGATGTTGATAAAGCAGAAAAGAATAAAGGAAAAGAGGTCACCCGATCACTTGAAAGATCTTCAATTCTCTCCACCATCGATAATAAATGGATGGAACATCTTCGGGAGCTCGACTCTGTGAAAGAGGGTATTGGTCTGCGATCCTTTGGCCAGAAAGATCCCCTTCTTGAATACAAAAAAGAAGCGTTTGAAATGTTTAAATCCCTTATTGATGAGATAAACAGGGAAACTGTTTCACTTATCTGGAAAGCTGTTCCCGAGATGTCGGGCGGCTCAGACAAAGTGCAAAAAGCTCAGAAACAGCAGGGTAAATACGATATGTCTAAAGCCGAAACGCAGCATGCCGACTCTACAAACATGGGCTTTAAAGGCAATAACCAGCAGCAAAATGGTGAGAACAAAGCTTCAGCGCCGGGCGAAAAACGTCAGCCTGTAACCGTAGAAGAAGAACCCGGGCGTAACGATTATGTGAAGGTTCAAAATCTGAGTACCAATCAAACCAAGAAGGTGAAGTGGAAATACGCCAAGAAGATGGTTGATGAAGACGGCTGGGTGCTCATCGAAAAGTAGTGATAAAACGACTTAGTAATGCGCTATGAACCGGTTCCTGGCTATCTGTGATTTATATGATGGAAGTTTCGATACCGGTAGCGTTTTTTTGTTTCGGCAATAAAGGCCGTGGTTACCAATAGCAAAATCATCGGGATTACGAAGTAAAGCATCAATGCAATAAATACCTCCAGCACTTCGTGTTCCGAGGCGATGAGAAACTGATAGAGCAGGTAGGCAATATAGAGTACGAGAAACACTGCACCTTCCCAGCGCACTATACGTCTGCCTGTAAAAAATATTGGGAAACAGAGAATTGTGGCTCCTATCAAAAGTATGAGATCAACATCAAGTAGTGACTGCTGAATGGGGATAGCTTCCGGTATGAACATGCCGGAAACTCCAAGCACGGCAAGAAAGTTGAGAATATTACTTCCCACGATATTACCAACCGCAATATCTTTTTCACCCTTAAATGCAGCAAGCAGCGAAATAACAATTTCCGGCAGAGACGTTCCGATAGCTACAACCGTCAAACCAATCACCAACTCACTCACACCTGCCATTTCTGCAAAAATAATAGCGCTGGATACGATCCAACGAGCCCCTAAAATTAAACCTGCAAATCCAATTACCAGTAGAAACAGATCTTTTGGCACCGAATGTTTTTTTGCATCATCATCTGCCAGTGGAATATCCACATCTCCTTTTTGCCTGAACAAGTAAAACAGGTAGATAATTAATATTACGGTGAGTAGAAGGCACTCCCACACGGTAAAAAATCCATTTAACCCCAGTATATAAACCAGTATCGTAACTACGATAAGGAAAGGCAGATCAATTTTTATAAGTGTCTTGTGAACCTTTAGGGGAATAATAAGTGCCGAGAGTCCCAGGATAAGCAGAATATTTGTGAGATTACTACCCACAATATTCCCAATCATAATATCGGTTTGTCCGCTAACGCCCGCCTGTATACTTACGGCAAGCTCGGGTGCACTCGTTCCAAAGGCGACGACTGTTAAACCTATCACCAGCTTTGAGATACCCGCTGTAACGGCCAGCCGAGAAACAGAACGTACTAAAAGTTCTGCCCCGCCTATAAGCGCAACAAGCCCGATGATGAACCACAATAAAGTGCTGAACACGCTGTTTTACCTATTCTTTTACTTCAAAAATCTTATTGCATAGCAGGTCAACAAAATAGGCTTAAAAATAATCGAAAGCGAAGTGAAACTTATTATCACTCCTTGCGTAATAAAGTGTATAGATGTTTTGGTTAAAAATGTAACTCGAAACCCTGCTCCCTGAAAAGTGCAGGGTTCTTTTTTTATCAGGGGAATATTCCCATCTGTTCGTAAATACGGCCAACCTTTGTAATAGCGCTGACAAACGCGCCCGTACGCAGATCCAAATCGTGTTTTTTACGAATTTCATTTATTTCGTTATAGCTATTCACCATCGTATCCTTGAGGCCAGAATCTACCAGCTCTGCTTCACCGGCACCTTTTGCCAGGTACTTCAGCTCTTTTTCTGTAAATTTTCGATCCGAAACGGTTTCTATCACATTAAGAATGCGTTTGTAACTATCTTCCTCAAACCGCTTACCCATCCGTCCAAATCGGACGTGCTGAATATTTTTGAGCCACTCGAAATATGAAACCGTTACACCACCGGCATTCAGATAGTTGTCGGGAATAATTAGGCATCCTTTTTCCTTCAAAATGTCGTGAGCCTCGGTTGTTGTGGGACCATTTGCAGCTTCGCCCACAATTTTCGCTTTTATGCGGGGAGCATTTTCTTCACGAAGTTGATTTTCAAGCGCTGCAGGAATTAAAATATCGCATTCGGCCTCCAGCACCGAACGACTGTTTTCGAGTACCTCGGCACCTTCAAACCCTGTTATTCCTCCCGTCTCATCTTTGTACTGCATCAATTTGTCAAGATCGATCCCACTTTTATTATATATAGAACCATCAATTTCAGCAACGCCAACCAATATCGCGCCGGCCTCTACCATATTCCTTGCGGCGTGATAGCCTACATTACCAAGCCCCTGAACAACAAAAGTCTTTCCTTCAATACCGCGGCTAAGCCCCAGTGCTTTCATGTCTTCGGCATTGTCGCATGCTTCATGAATACCAAAAAATACACCGCGGCCCGTGGCTTCCGTACGTCCGCGAATTCCCCCCTGTCCAATGGGTTTCCCCGTAACGCATCCCTCAGCATTAATGTCTGAACTTATCTGGCGAAACGTATCCAGTATCCAGCCCATCTCCTGGGCTCCTGTTCCATAATCGGGTGCGGGTACATCAGAGCCCGGGCCGATAAAATTCTTTTTGTAAAGCTGAAAAGTATATCGCCGGGTTATTCGCTCGAGTTCGGCCTGGGAGTATTTCGATTTATCAATTTTAATCCCACCTTTTGCCCCGCCGAATGGCACATCCACTACAGCACATTTGTAAGTCATGAGAGCCGCGAGGGCCATCGTCTCGTCTTCGTTTACGGTGAGGCTATACCGAATACCGCCTTTCGTTGGCAATTTATGATGACTGTGCTCGACCCTGTAACCATGAATAACTTCAATGCTGCCGTCATCTCTCTCCAAAGGAAACTGTATATGAAGAACATCATTACAACACTTCATCTGTGCAAGTAATCCCTCTTCAAATGGAGTGTATTTTGCAGCTTTATCAAAGGCTCTGTTTACCTGGTCGAAAAATTTATAGTCACTCATATCAATCTGTTATCATTATTATGGTAGATGCGTGTGATATTGTCGGAAATATGATGAAGAACTACAAATGAATCTTACTAAGAATCCTTAAAATTTCTCTGCGCCAACATATTCCACGAGTCAGGGCGCCCATTTAACTCCACCCCGGCAACACCGGATACAGCTATCTTTTTGGGGAAATTTTGTTCTAGCTCTTTCATTTTATCAGCCATTCGACCACAATTTACCCGACTGTAAAGAAGTGAAATATGCGGATCGTTGGGCTTACTATAGGCTCCTTTAAAATAACGATCTACATTATCGCACATCGATTGAAAAATATTCCCGTGCTCAAGCGTGATCACCAATTTTTGATAAGGATTTTCTCTGCACTCAAGACTCTTGACTACAAACGAAAACGGTCGAAAGGTATCAGCAAGCTCCTGTATGATCAGCTCTGACTCAGCCTCTTTTCCTGCGGGGATACGCCCCAACGTTATATGTGGAGTGAAAATAGGGGCGCTGAAAGTAGCAGACAGATTTCGAATGGCTTTATCAAAAATAGAAACCCGCCCCTTTTCAGGGATCAGCCATAACACTGTTCCCGATAGCTCAGGAAGATCAGCGTATTTATTATTTTTTGAAGAGATAGTTAGCTTGCTTTTGCTTCCGGGTTATCCAATACATGAAAGCTAAAAACGTTAATGAGGAAAAGCAGAGCTATGGTTCCCAAAGCTGCATAAACAAGCGGAGCGTACAGCCCTAAAAGAATACCAGACACGCCAATAACCACGGAACCTGCTGCACCCCAAAGTACGTTTCCAAACATTCCAATTCCACGTTTATACATCACCACGTCGATAACAAAACCAACCAGTAATCCAATTGAAATGAGCCAGTAAATGGTTACTCCGTTTAATTCTTCCATACCTCGAATATTGTTTAATTTTAAATGCGGTAGCAAAGATACAAAATTTCCTTTTTTTTACCCGTTTGTTCGTAGATTTTTATCATGACCCTCAACCAAGACATCCGAAAAATTATTCATGTGGATATGGACGCGTTTTATGCGTCTGTTGAACAGAGAGATTTTCCAGAATACCGAAATAAGCCGGTTGTTGTGGGGGGATCGCCCCAGGGGCGAGGAGTTGTGGCGGCAGCAAGTTACGAGGCCCGCAAGTTTGGGATCCATTCGGCTATGCCGGCTTCACGTGCTATAAAGCTGTGTCCCAGAACTATTTTCATCAAGCCAAGATTTGATGTTTACAAAGAGGTATCGAAGCAAATTCGCGCCATCTTTTTCCAGTATACCGATCTTGTTGAGCCGCTAAGCCTGGATGAAGCCTACCTCGATGTAACAGAAAATCACATCAATATGCCGTCTGCGACCATCATTGCCAAAGAAATTCGAAAAAAAATTAAGCTCGAAACCGAATTGAATGCGTCTGCAGGAGTGGCTCACAATAAATTTTTAGCTAAAATTGCTTCAGATGTCAATAAACCCAATGGGCTTTTTGTGATCACGCCCGATGAGGCTCCCGGTTTTATAGAAAAATTACCGATTGGCGATTTTTATGGCGTTGGAAAAGCCACTCAAAAAAAGATGGAAACCCTTGGAATTCGCAGCGGGGCTGATTTGAAACAGTGGGATGAAATTGATCTTGTAAAACAGTTTGGTAAGGCGGGCCATCACTATTACAGAATTGTAAGGGGTTTGGATGGTCGAGTGGTTAAGCCAAACCGCATTCGTAAGTCGATAGGAAAAGAGCGAACGTTCTCAGAAGATGTGTCCGATCTCGAGTGGATTCATACATTTCTTGCAGAGCTGGCCGGGAAAATTGCAGAGGCGATGAGCTCACTGAACGCATTGGGTAAAACGATAACGCTGAAAGTTCGTTACAAGAATTTCGAAACGGTTACTCGCAGTCAATCTCTGCACCATTTCACAAACAGTGCATCCGAAATTGCCGAAGTTGCACAAAATTTACTGTCTGATACCGAGGCAGGACCACGTGAAGTGCGTCTTTTGGGAATCTCCGTCTCTGCCCTGAATTTAAAAGAGGGCGGAGTAATCGGCAGACAGCTCGAAATTCCATTCAAAGAATAACGATGCAACAGTAATTATTCTGCTGAAAATCTACCCATAATTGTCAGGAAGGTCGTTTTCATAAAGAACTACATCCCCATCAACCGCGACACTGTTCAGCAGATCATTCGCTTCAAACAGCGATTTAACCACATGAACTTCCGTGTGTCTTTCAGCATTTTCAGACTCTATTCCCATTTGAATTGCCTTGGTTTGTTCGGCACCTACAAGAATCGCCACATCCACCCTTGAACGGGCTATTTGTCTGCCAAACTCCTCATTCATCTCATCTTCGCGCTCTCCAAGCTCAATCATACCGGGCGTAATTACGATTTTCTTCCCGGACTCAAAAGAACTGAGAACATCCAGTGCGTTTTTAGCCCCAATCGGATTTGAATTAAATGCATCATCGATGATGGTGAGTCCGTTACGGTGTTTGAGCTCGAGACGATGCTCAACAGGTTCCATTTTTGATGCCGCAAGAGCAGCAGTCTCTATTCGGATTTCAAACTCCCTGGCTACGGCGGCGGCAAGCAGAATATTCTGAACGTTATGCTCTCCCAGCAGCTTGGTTTGCACGCGAGTCCGGCTTTGTTCAGACCCATCTTGGTTTTTCCAGATCATGGTGAAGGAAGTTCCATTTGAATTCACCGTAAAATCAGCTGCAGTAATGGAGCCCTCATTCCCGGTATACACTACCCGTACATCATTACGAAGCTTTCCCATTGCTTCTACTCTTGGATCATCGCCATTTAGGATAGCCGTACCGTTGGGTGTTAAACGTCTCACTATGGTCGATTTCTCCCTGGCAATTACATCTTGCGAACCAAACGTTTCGAGATGCGCCAGCCCTACATTGGTTACCACGCTGAGGCTGGGTTGCGCTATATCGCAAAGCTCGCCAATATTTCCCTTATATCTCGCTCCCATTTCAAGAATCAGCACGTTGTGGCTTGCTTTCAGATCGTTATTAATAACCTTGCAAATACCCATGGGCGTATTAAAGCTGCCGGGAGTTACACATACGCTGTAGCGCTCTTTGAGAAAAGCATCTATAGCAAACTTCGTACTTGTTTTGCCATAGCTTCCCGTAATTGCAATTACCTTAAGATTGGGCAGTGAAGCCAGTTTTTTCCGGGCCTGTTTTTTGAACCCGTTTTGAATTTTCCACTCTACGGGTTTTAGTACCCATCCGCCAAGCCAAACGAGGAAAGGGACGCAGATATCCACAAAAACGAGCGAAAATGCCATAAAGTAGGGATCCGTTTTAATAAACGGTGCGGCAAAATCACGTATCAGCAGAGATATAAATCCAATCTCAATCAGACTGTACCAAATACCAATCAGAAGTATCAAAATAAATCCAGAAACCCGTTTCATCCGGGCTGTAAATACCAATGGTTTCTTTTCGCGTTCTGCTTTATAATCCGAAATTCCGATAAACCAAAAAAGCACAAACACGCCAAGTAGAATAGCTGCAGCGGTTAGCGTTATATCTTCAGCAAAAAAAGTTACCAGAACAGTGATAAGAATACTGATAAAGATATGCTCGGAAGTAATAACATGGCTAAAAAAGCGATCTGCCAGAAACGAGCGGAATTCACCGGTTTTATACCCCACCAACTGAAACATATGTAGAAAATATCTGAGCCTGTAGAGTGAATGGCGCAAGAGTACAGCGATAAATAAGAATACGAGGCCGTTTGTGATGAGGGTATATGGATCCAAATGATCGGGTATCTTAAAGTTAATGATCAGAGTTTTTCGAATATATAGCGCTAATCTGTTATCTTATTGAGCATCATGTGCAACAATGACATTGTAACCATCAAGTTGTCAACAAAGATACTTAGCATCTGCAGATTCTTTTATAGCGAAATAAAATAGTAAAGATTCACGAAAAAGAGATGAACTGAACATCTATTAGCTTAAATACAGGCTGCACGTGATCATAAATTTTCCATTGAATGAAAACCGTAAATAATTTTATATGAAGCTGATTATTCCAATGGCGGGTCGCGGTACGCGGGTTCGTCCCCATTCACACACTACTCCTAAACCACTTCTTCCTGTAGCAGGAACCATGATTGTGGAGCGTATCGTTGAAACATTCGCACGCACCCTCGATCGTACCATCACAGAAATTGTTTACATCCTCGGGCCTGATTTTGGCCAAAATATAAAGGATACCCTGAAGGAGATGAGTGAACGCCATAATGCCAAGGCAACGTTTCGCGTGCAGGATAAAGCCCTTGGCACAGCGCATGCTGTTTCCTGTGCTGGCGACGACCTGAACGGTGAAGTGATTATAGTGTTTGCAGACACCATTTTTGATTCAAAAGAGACCGTTTCAGTTGAGGATGCCGACAGCGTTATATGGCTCAAAGAAGTGGAAGACCCATCCAGATTTGGAGTAGCGGTTCACGACGGAGATACCATCACTGATTTTGTTGAGAAACCCAGCGAACCGATATCAAACCTTGCTATTATCGGGGTATACTATTTCAAAAAAGGTGAAGACCTGAATAAAGAAATCCAATACTTACTCGACAATGATGTGACCGGGCACGGAAATGAGTATCAGCTAACGGATGCCCTGGACCGACTTCTAAAAGACGACAAAGTATTCAAAAAAGCTACGGTCGATGAGTGGCTCGACTGCGGCACGCTTCCTGCATGGCTCGATACCACGGCAGAAATTCTGGAAAAAGAGCAGCATGCATATGAAAAGTTTGAAAATACCACCATTCACGAACCGGTATTTATTGGCAAAGGCGTAAAGATTAAAAATAGCGAAATCGGGCCTTTTGCCAGTATCGAAAGCGATACTGTGATCGAGAACAGTTCGATTAAAAAGTCGATCATACAAAGGAATGCAACGATCAAAAACAGCTCACTGGAACGCTCAACAATCGGTAATGACGCTGAAGCAGATGGCGTTAACGGTGAAATTCATATTGGCGACCACTCTGTGGTTCATCAACAGAAATAATTGATTAATTTCTAAATAAAATCATCAAGTGGGCGATTTTTATTCGCCCCTTTCAACACGCTGTGTATTTCATCATGGGGCTCTTCTGGCTCAAGGTGAATGGTGACAATAGCGTCTCCCTTCAGCGCGTCAATTAATTTCCGTTCAGTTGTGGTGGCGAGATCGTGCGCGTTCTGAAGCGTTATTTCACTGTCGAAAATCAGATGAAGCTCAATCCAGGTAGTTTGACCTGAGCTGCGGTGCCGCAGTTGGTGCCATGCCCTTACACCCTCAGGCAGATCATTCGTCAACACATTGTAAATAGCATCGTGAACTTCAGGATTTCGAGTATCCATAATTCCTTTCACTGAATAACGGATCAATACAAACCCCTCTTTGATGATATACACTCCAATTGCGAAACTGATAATGATATCGAGATAAACCCAGTCTGTCAGATAGATTAAGCCCAAAGTGGCAAGAACTCCTACACTGGTATATACATCTGTAAGCACATGTTTACCGTTGCTTATGGCAATAACGCTGTTCTCCTCTCTGCCTACTTTTTTAACATACAGGCCCAGCACTAAGTTGATGCCGCCTGCCGCAGCAACCAAAACAACACCATCGGCAAGGTTTTGAAGCTCAAACCCTGTAATTAGGTTTTGAATGGCCATAAACATGATGGTGATACCCGCCAATATGATCACAACCCCTTCCACGCCAACCGATAAAAACTCAATCCGCTCATGTCCGTAAAGATGATCATCGTCAGCAGGCTTCTGGCTCAGCATAAATCCATAGAGTACAAAACCAACGGCAATTACGTGAACAATCGACTCAAGAGCATCCGACATTGCAGCCATGGAGTCTGTAAGGACGAATGCCGTCCCTTTTACCGCCAGGGAAAGAAAGGATATAAAAAAACTTATACCCAAAGCCATTTTTACTCTTTTTTGATTGGTTTTCATTGACTAATCACCGGCATTTCGGTTTTTATTGAATCTTAAGATGACTGCTTGCTCATTTGTTCTTATTTTCAAAAGCTAAACAAAAACAGGCAAAATTTTGACAGAAATACCTCAGTCGCATAAAGAGCTTTTCAAAATTATTGGAAAACTGGCAGAATCCATCGGCCAAAAAGTTTATGTAGTTGGTGGATATGTCAGAGACTACTACCTCAACAGAACATCGGGGGAGGAAACCGATATCGATTTTGTGACCGTTGGTTCGGGAATTAAACTAGCGCAGTCTGTAGCCAGGGAGCTTGGGACCGATAATCTCACGGTTTTTAAAAAATTTGGTACAGCACAGGTTAAATACAAAAATATCGATCTTGAATTTGTTGGTGCCCGAAAAGAGAGTTATCGCCGAGATTCACGAAAACCTATTGTAGAAGATGGAACACTAAAGGACGATCAGCTTCGAAGAGATTTAACCATAAACGCGCTCTCATGGTGTTTGAACCCGGATGAATTTGGAGTGCTTTATGATCCTTTTAACGGTATACAGGATCTGAGAAAAGAAATTGTTAGAACGCCCATTGACCCACATCAAACCTTTGATGATGATCCCTTGCGTATGATGCGAGCCGTGCGGTTTGCCACTCAGCTTCAGTTTGACATTGCCCCGGAAACCATGGAGGGAATTAAAGAGATGGCACCCAGACTTTCCATCATTTCTAAAGAACGGATCGCCGAAGAGCTCAACAAAATTGTGCTTTCACCCAAGCCATCTACTGGCTTTACACATCTGTTGGCCAGCGGACTTTTGGAACAGTTTTTTCCGGAAATGGTTCGTCTTAGGGGAGTCGACGAACGGAAGGGACAGCGTCATAAAGACAATTTTTGGCATACACTCGAGGTTTTGGATAATGTTGCTGAAGTTAGCGACGACCTGTGGCTTCGCTGGGCCGCCATTATGCACGATATTGCCAAACCCCCCACAAAAAAGTTTGTGCATGGTGTTGGCTGGACATTTCACGGACATGATGCACTTGGAGGAAAATGGGTTCCCAGGATTTTTCGCAGGCTTGGGCTTCCGCTCGATGACAGAATGAAGTATGTACAAAAGCTGGTTAGGCTTCACCTCCGACCTATAGCACTGGTCTCGGACGAGGTGTCCGACAGTGCCATTCGCCGCTTCATGTACGAAGCCGGAAATGAGATTGATGACTTGATGACGCTCTGCCGGGCCGATATCACCAGTAAAAATGAACGGCGGGTAAAACAATATCTGCGAAATTTTGATCGTGTTGAAAAGAAAATTATTGAAGTTGAAGAGAAGGATAAAATCAGAAACTGGAAAAACCCGATTAGCGGTGATGAGATTATGGATGTTCTGAACACCAAGCCCGGCCCCGTGATTGGGCAGGTGAAAGATCGGATCAAAGATGCCATTATGGATGGTGAAATTGCAAACGATCACGAGGAAGCTTATCAATATCTTCTTTCAATAAAAGACAATTATAAATAGCTATTCTGATATCTATGGACGGATTTACACTCATCGGCCTTGCTGCCGGTTTTTGCACAACGGCTGCCTTTTTACCCCAGGCTATTAAAACCTGGAAAACAAAATCAGCAAAAGATCTCTCCCTGGGAATGTACTCCATCTTTTGTACCGGCGTTGTTCTTTGGCTTACCTACGGCATAATGATTGGCGATATTCCGATTATCATAACCAACGCTGTTACTATGCTGCTGGCGTTTAGCATTCTTTATTTTAAACTCAGTTTTAAAGATTAAATTTATGTGGATTGCAAATTCTTATGCGAAAATAAACCTGGGTTTACACGTACTCGAGCGCCTGCCTACAGGATACCACCGTATCGAAACGGGGTTTTGCTTTTTGGAATGGAGTGACCGTTTTGAGGTCGTACAGTCAGAAAAGTATAATCTCTCATTAACTGAGCAATCGATTCCTGCAGATGATCGCAATCTTATCACAAAAGCATATAAGGCCTATCAACAATACATTGGGCTTAGAAAACAATACTCATTTTCCGTGACTAAGAATATTCCCGCCGGCGCTGGGCTGGGGGGTGGCAGTAGTAATGCGGCTCTTACTCTTCGTATTCTTAATAAGCTGGAGGAAACCGGCCTCTCGGATGAAGAGCTTACCGATCTCAGCCGGGACATTGGCGCAGATGTTCCGTTTTTTGTTAAGGGTACCCCGGGGCTCGGAACCGGCTTAGGTCAGGATATTGAGCCGCTCGACATTCAGCCAAACGCATGGATTGTGGCAATTTGGCCGGGATTTGAATCATCTACAGCTCTTGCTTATCAAAACTGCATCCCAAACCCCGAACCGGAATTTTCACTCCGGAACGTATTGGTTGAAGAAGAGCTTGACGAATGGCGATATCTTTTATCAAACGATCTTGAACCACCCGTTATTGCCAATAATGAACTGATTGGAAATATTAAAGATCAAATTTATGAGTTTGGAGCATCCTACGCCGCAATGAGTGGTAGCGGTTCTACGGTTTTTGGTATATTTGAGCAAGATTTTGTTGCTATTAATGCGTACGAATCGTTTCATGAACTTGGTTTTAAAACAAACATAACCAGGCCAGGTTTTAAACCGGATCACGGTATTTATCGAAAAGACTAAGATTATCTATATTTTAAAGGCCCAAATTTGAGTGAATCATTTACTGAGAGCCTTCAACTATATTTTTTAACAAAACAATATTATGGCAGATAACGCAATGAACCCACGAAGCGGAATGGACGCAGACTCTTTCAGAGAGGACATAAAACAACACCTGCGCTATACCCTCGCAAAAGATGAATTTTCAAATACCCGTTGGGATAACTACAAAAGCGTTGTGCTTTCTGTAATGGACCGCCTTCACGACCGGTGGTTAAATACCCAGCAGCAATACTATACAAAAGACACGAAACGGGTTTACTATATATCTATGGAGTACCTCATCGGGCGTCTCCTCGATAACATGCTGGTGAATCTTGGTCTCCAGGATGTTGCAGCAGAAGCAATGGAAGATCTTGGTCTCGACTATGATGAAGTTCGCAGCGCAGAGTGGGATGCGGGACTTGGAAACGGAGGTTTAGGCCGGCTTGCAGCCTGTTTTCTTGATTCAATGGCGACGCTCGGCATACCCGCCATTGGGTACGGTATCCGTTACGACTACGGGATTTTTTATCAGTCAATAGAAGATGGGTTCCAGGTGGAAAAACCTGATCTTTGGCTTCGTTATGGAAACCCATGGGATGTGGTGCGGCCAAAAATCAAATATCAAGTCCCGTTTTATGGGAACTCACACGCCTATCACGACGAAAACGGCGATTTGAGATTTAACTGGAAAGAAACCCACAACGTACTTGCCGTAGCCTATGATACACCTATTCCCGGTTATAAAAACGAAATAGTTAATAATCTGAGATTATGGAGAGCATCTTCTTCATCGTCCATAGACCTGAAAAGCTTTAACCAGGGACAGTATATTGATGCAGTTCGCGACACACAGCTCAATGAGAATATTTCGCGTGTACTCTACCCCAACGATAAAGTGTTTGTAGGCCAGGAACTTCGGCTTAAGCAGGAATTTTTCCTGGTGAGAGCCTCCATGCAGGATATTCTTAGACGGTTCAAAAAAACAAATGACGACTGGAGAAAACTGCCGGAAAAAGTAGCCATTCAGTGCAACGATACGCACCCAAATCTTGCCATACCCGAATTGATGCGTGTTTTAGTAGACGAGGAAGGCCTTGAATGGGATCTTGCCTGGGATATTACGGTTAAAACCATGGCTTATACCAACCATACCCTGTTGCCAGAGGCACTGGAAAAATGGCCGGTTTCTTTGCTTAGAAACTTGCTCCCGCGTCATCTGCAGATTATCTATGAAATAAATCGCCGTTTTCTCCAGAAAGTACAGGCAGAAGTTGGCGATGATCGCGGAAAAATAAGCCGTGTATCTATTGTAGGAGAAGGTGAAAATCCTGTGGTGCATATGGCCTCACTGGGTATCGTCGGCTCGCATAAAGTGAACGGAGTAGCAGCGCTTCATAGCAGTCTTCTCAAAAAAACGCTCTTCAGGGATTTCTACGAAATATTCCCGGAACGTTTTACCAACAAAACCAATGGAATTACACCACGAAGATGGCTGCGGCAGTGTAACAGAAGTTTGTCTGAACTTCTTATTGAAAAAATTGGCGAAAACTGGGTAACGCATCTCGATGAACTCAAGAAAATCGAGAAATTCGTTGATGATAAAGAATTTGTAGAGCAGTTTATCTCCATTAAGCAGGAGAATAAACAGCGTCTTGCCGATTACATTAAAGAGAAGCAGGATATTGATGTTGACACAAAATCACTGTTTGACATCCAGATAAAGAGAATTCACGAATATAAGCGTCAGCTGATGCTTACGCTCTACGCCATTACCCAGTATAATCGCATCAAATCTAACCCAGATATCGATGTGGTTCCGCGCACAATAATAGTGGCCGGAAAAGCAGCACCCGGATATACTATGGCAAAACTTTTTATTAAGCTGATGAATGACGTTGGCAAGAAGATCAACAGCGATCCAGATGTAAATGGCAAGCTGAAGTTTCTTTTCCTCGAAAATTATAGCGTTACTCTGGCAGAAAAAATGATTCCTGCCGCCGATCTGTCCGAGCAAATTTCTACTGCCGGATTTGAAGCGTCTGGTACAGGTAACATGAAATTTGCTCTAAATGGTGCTCTCACAATTGGCACTCTGGACGGAGCAAATGTTGAAATTAAAGAGGAAGTGGGTGATGAAAACATCTTTATCTTTGGAAATACCGTAGATGATGTTGAGAAAATTCGCCACGAAGGCTATGATCCCTGGGATCACTACAACTCCAATAAAGAGTTAAAGCACGCGCTGGATCAGATAAAAGACGGGTTTTTCAATGATGATAAAGAAATTTTCCAACCCATCATTGATGCACTGCTCCATAAAGGCGACTACTTCCTGGTCCTTTCCGATTACGAAGCCTATGTTAACAAACAGGCCGAGGTAGACAAACTCTACAAGAATCGTGATGAATGGTTTAAAAAAGCCATTTTAAATACGGCAAGAGTTGGAAAATTTTCATCCGACCGTACCATTCGCGATTACGCCGATGAGATTTGGAATGTGGAGGTAAAGCAGTAGTGATTTTTACAGGCCCGTTTATGGCACTCTTTAGCTGCCGGGAAAACGGACCTGCCACTATGCTTTTGAAAACCAGTTAATTTTGATGAGATTCTTCTCAGATAATTGAATTTTACAGATTCAACATGGAATTAAGTGAATACATTGAACAACTGAGACAATTTTTAAATCTCAGGCTTTTTACGCTTCAGGATGATCCCGTGACAATTATGTCACTGATCATCTTCCTGTTCTTTATATCACTATTTCTGTTCCTGGGTATTTTTACCCGTAAAATTCTTCGCGGCGGATTCCTAGACCGATTTGATATTGATCCCGGGCTGCAATATACGCTTGCCCGAGTATCGCAGTATATCATTGTTGTAATAGGGTTTCTCATCTCCTTTCAGTTTGTGGGAATCGATCTATCCAGTTTGGCCGTTATCTTCGGGCTGCTTTCGGTAGGTATTGGTTTTGGCCTTCAAAATATTACTGCAAACTTCATATCGGGTCTCATCATCATGTTTGAGCGGCCCATAAGCGTTGGAGACCGTGTGGATGTAGCCGGCGTGGAAGGAGACGTCACAGAAATCAACATTCGATCAACAAAAATTCATACGCTCAATAACATCTCCATTATTGTTCCAAACACGCAGTTTGTGGAGAATAATGTGGTAAACTATTCTCACGGTAATCCAACATTCAGGCTCGATGTAAATGTCGGTGTTTCTTACTCCTCAAACCTTGATACGGTTCTAAAAGCTCTCAATGAAGTTGCCGAAGAACATCCCAAAGTGATGAGAAATCCAAAACACCAGGTTCATCTAACAGAGTTTGGCGATTCTGCCTGGGATATGCAGCTCCGGGTTTGGATGCCCAACGTGAAGGATCGTTATGAATTAAGAAATGAGCTCAACCAGGCTATTGTTCGTAAGTTTGATGAGTATGATATTGAAATTCCATTCCCTCAGCGAGATCTGCATTTCCGGTCAGGACTTCATCTTCAGGATCAAAAATCCACAAAAAACTCTTCAGACGACGAAACAGATTAGCCCTGAAATTTTTACTATTCGGAGAGACTTCTTCCCAGAAGCATATCGATAAACTGTTCTCGGACCTCCGGCCCTGCGTCCCTGATATTAACAAACGGAGTTGGCGAATAAGCAGCGGATCGATCGATTTCAATACCCCAAAGCGGCTCAATCCTAGTGGGAAGCATGGCATATCTTGCATCACCCAGTACATCTTTTTGATCAGGATGCCACGCAAGGTACCCATCTGATAGTTTTTCAAACCTTTGAATATCCGTCCACATTGATGTTCCGGCTAACTCTGGAAAATCGCTATCGGGATCAACGAGTATAGCAGACTCTCCTTCATAGTAAGCAATGCCAGAAAAGCCAGCCCGAATACCATCTGTATAAACCTTATCACCACTTAAATAGGTAAATCGCCAAAGTAGCCTGTTCCCTATCGTTGGCTTTGCGGTATAGTCGTCTAAAATTCTGTTTTTTGATTCGACAAACTGTAATCCTGCCTCAACCACACGCTGCTGCTGCACATAACCTGCGACTAAAAACAGTATGAGCCAGCCCCATGCGCCAACGACCCATGATCTCTGTTTTCTGAAAAATGAAAATCCCATAAAAAAAAGCAGTCCAAGCGAAACCATCGGGTCTACGACAGAGATGATGTTCCATGCAACTCTTGTATCCAGAAAAGGCCAAAATAGCTGCGTTCCGTAACTTGTACAGGCATCCAGAAAACCTGCTGTTGAGTACCCAAGCAGAGAGAATAAGTATAAGCTTGTAAATGGTAGTTTTTTGCGCAAGAACGGCCAAAGCAATAATGCTCCAATCATTGCCCCTGCAGGAATAAATAAAAGTGAGTGCGTAAATTGCCGGTGCATTTCAACGGCTAGCAGCGGGTCTGACGCACTTCTTATGAGCACGTCCAGGTCTGCCAGTGTAGCTGAAACAAATCCAGATAAAAGAGCAATTTTATGAGTTTCTTGTTTGGTACTTGCCAGCCCCGATGCAGCCGCTCCTACCAGTCCCTGTGTTATTGGATCCATAATTGCATTTGCTTATTCCCCCCTTACCGCATCTGCCGGCTGAACATTTGATGCACGGAGTGCCGGATACCAGCTGGCCAACAGGCAGAGCGTCATTGTTCCAATAAGAACCAAAACAATATCCGAAATTTGAATCGAAACCGGATAAGCATCGATGATAAATGAAGAAGAGAGCTTTACAAGGCTAAACTCTTTTTGAGCCAGCGTAACCATCAGGCCGATAAAACCGCCAATACCACTCCCGATCAATCCAATATAAAGGCCTTGATTTCTGAATATTTTTTTGATCCGCTTCCTGGTCATTCCCATGGACATGAGCACACCAATATCCTGTTTTTTTTGCAGTACGATCATTGTAAGTGAGCCTACGATATTTAATGCCGCTACCAGAACAATGATCATTAAAATAAAATAGGACCCCCATTTTTCGAGATACATCACATCATAGAGAGGTTTTTGAAGATCGTACCAGGTAGAAAGTTTGTAATTCTCTCCAAGGGACGCTGCCAGATCTTGCTTCACAGCATCGGCGATATCGGTATCCGTGAGCGTCACGTCAAAACCTGTAACGGTATTTGGCATATTGAACAATCTTTGAGCAGCCGCAATATCTACGTATACAACATCTGTATCAACAATTTGATGCATATTATATGCTCCTCTAACGCTAAATCTGCTGGCTCTTGGAGCCGAAAATTGAGTAAGGGATCTGCGCATACCGGACGGACTAAGCATCGTGAGCTCGTTGCCCGGAGAAAGTCTGTAACGGTTAATTAATGCTTCACTAAGTAAAGCTCCCAGTTTTCCATTGTTAATCGCAAGGTTGATACTATCGGCACCATCTTCCTGAAGATTGAGAATGAAGGGATCTTTTGCTGCATCAACACCACGAATCTGAAGCACCTCGTTATTCCCTGACTCAAATACCAGCATGGCTTTTCCCTGCACATAGGGAACTACCGTTACTACCTCGGGATGCGAACTAATCTGTTTCGTTATATCTGTACTAAATAGTATATCCTGGTCGCCGACTGCTTCAATCCGAATATCCGGATCGAATGTGAGAAGATAGCTGCGAATCACATCATAAAAACCATTAAAAACCGAAAGAATAATAATGAGAAGTGCCGTACCGATTGTAATCCCAATTACACTAATTGAGGTAAGTATCGAGATCAACGATATATGCTTTCTTGAAAAAAGGTAGCGCTTCGATATAAATTGAGTAACATTCATTTTTTCGGGTTTCAGGCAATTCTGTACAGAAATCGCATTAAAACAATAAATTTCGACATAAAATTTATATCTTAAATGGCTGACAAATTTAAATTGATGAGGAGAACGTGACACTTAAAATCGAAGAAATACGCGCAATATCCAACGGAGAACACGGAGATCTTTTTGCAGTACTCGGACTTCACAATATCGTGATAGACGAAAAAGAAAAATTAGTGCTTCGCTGTTTTCGACCCGATGCCAAAGATGTTACCATTTTGCCGGAGAATGGAAAAGCTGTGGAGATGGATCGAGCTTCGGATGAGGGCCTGTTTGAATATGTATTTCCCCGAAGGAAAAATCGGTTTTCTTATAAACTGAAAATTCATCCTTATGTGGGTGATGAGTATATACTGGAAGACGCTTACCGATTTGGCACGCTCTTAAACAGCTACGATCTGCAGCTATGGGGAGAAGGGAACCATCACCACACTTATCGCTGGATGGGTTCACACACCAAAACCGTTGACGGCGTAAAGGGAACACATTTTGTCGTTTCGGCGCCCAGTGCGAGAAGAGTGAGCGTAATTGGCTCGTTTAATAACTGGGACGGCCGCATACACGGCATGCGAAAATACCACGACCAGGGAATTTGGGAAACATTTATTCCCCATGTTACCGAAGGAGATCTGTATAAATATGAAATTAAAACTTATGGTGAGCCCGGTCTGCTTAAAAAAGCCGATCCGTATGCACGGTTTAGTGAATTAAGACCCGGAACGGCCTCAAAAGTATGGAACAGCAGCTACGAGTGGCAAGACTCTGAATGGTTAGAAGAGCGCCCAAATAAGCAGTATCAGGAAGTCCCCATATCTGTATATGAAATCCATCCCGGATCGTGGAAACGAAAGGTTGACGAGCAGAATAGCTTTTTGAGTTATCGCGATCTCGCCGACGATCTGGTTCCCTATTTGAAGGAAATGGGGTTCACCCATGTAGAGCTCATGCCAATCGCTGAGCACCCATACGACCCATCGTGGGGCTACCAGATAACCGGATATTTTGCTCCCACAAGCCGCTTTGGCAATCCCGATGATCTTCGCTACTTCATAGACAAGTGCCACGAAGAAAATATTGGGATCATCGTCGACTGGGTACCCGCACACTTTACCAAAGACGAACATGGCTTGCGCAAATTTGATGGAACAGCGCTTTATGAGCACGAAGATCCCCGGCAGGGCGAGCATAAAGACTGGGGTACCAACATCTTTAATTTTGGGCGAATTGAGGTCATGAATTTTCTGATCTCCAATGCCATCTACTGGATTGAAGAATTTCACATTGACGGCCTCAGGGTTGATGCTGTTGCATCCATGCTATATCTCGATTATTCCCGTGAAGAAGGCGAATGGATTCCAAATCAATATGGCGGCAGAGAAAACTTAGAAGCCATCAACTTCTTGCGAAGGTTCAATGAAGTTACGCATGAATATTTTCCCGGAATCCTGACTTTTGCTGAAGAATCAACTTCGTGGGGTGGTGTTTCCAAGCCTACATCATCGGGCGGACTTGGCTTTGATTTCAAATGGAATATGGGATGGATGAATGATACTCTTTCTTACTTCGAGAAAGATCCAATTTACCGGAAATACCATCAGGATCAGCTCTCATTTTCTCTGATCTATGCATTTTCTGAGCAGTTCATACTTCCTCTTTCTCACGACGAAGTAGTGCATATGAAGCGATCTCTGCTGTCGAAAATGCCGGGAGATGACTGGCAAAAATTCGCAAACCTGAGGCTCCTATACACCTACATGTTTGGCCACCCTGGCAAAAAACTGCTATTCATGGGAAATGAAATCGGGCAGTGGAATGAATGGACGGAGTCGAAATCGATCGACTGGCATCTTTTAGAGTGGGATAATCATACCGGTATTAAAGATTTGGTTAAAGACTTGAATGCACTCTATCAAAGTGAACCTGCTTTTTATGAAGTTGACTCAAAGTGGGAAGGCTTTGAATGGATTGACATCAGTGATGCCGACAACAGCCTGCTTTCATTTATCAGGAAAGCAAAAAACAGTGATGATTACCTGATATTCATCCTTAATTTCACTCCAAAATATCATGATGTTTATCGATTTGGAGTACCTGAAGAAACTGAGTATGAGGTGATTTTTAACAGTGACTCGGATCATTATGGTGGCAGTAATGCGGGCATCTCTAAACTAAAGAGTGAAGCAGGACCCTGGCACAATCAATCTTGCCACATCAACATTCCCATTCCGCCATTAGCGGGAATGATCCTGAAACCTATTAAATAATTTTAGCACAAATATATCATTATGAGATTTCCAAGATCATGTGGAATTCTGGTTCATCCCACATCTTTTCCATCCAAATATGGCATAGGTGATTTTGGCCATGAAGCAGAACAGTTTATAGATTTTTTGCAGCAGACAGGTCAATCGATCTGGCAGGTACTTCCACTAGGGCCTACCGGGTTTGGAAATTCTCCCTATGCAAGCTACTCAGCCTTTGCCGGTAATCACTTCCTTATTAGCCTCGACAGATTGGTTGAAAAGGGTTTATTAACCCGCAAAGAAGCCGAGAAAGCATACCTCCCATTCACAGATCGGGTTGACTATGAGAATTCCTATCGGTTGAAAGGGGATCTATTAAAAATTGCCTCAGAAAGATTCTACAGCTCAATGGATGCTAGCCAAGAGGCTGAGCTAGAAAAATTTGTAAACGATAATAGCACCTGGATTGACGACTATACGCTCTTTATCGCCTGTTCCAAAGCGAATGACCGGAAACCATGGAATGCATGGCCTGCAGATCTAGCTCAAAGAAAAGCGAAAGCCATAAAAGCTTTTAAAAAAGAACATGCCGGAGAGATAAAATATCAAACCTGGTTGCAGTTCGAGTTCTTTAACCAGTGGTATGCACTAAAGTCATACGCAAACAATAAAGGAATTCGTGTAGTAGGAGATATCCCAATTTTTGTGGACCACAATAGTGCTGATGTATGGGGGAACCCATCCTACTTTGAAGTTGACAAACAAGGCAATCGCAAGCTTGTTGCGGGTGTACCCCCAGACTATTTTAGCGAAACCGGTCAGCTTTGGGGAAACCCGCTATACAAGTGGAGTGAAATTGAAAAAGATAATTTCTCCTGGTGGATTGATCGCTTTCGCCAAATGTTTGATCTCTACGACGCCATTCGCGTAGATCACTTTCGAGGATTTGATGAATATTGGGAAGTGTCGGCCAAAGAAAAAACGGCCGTAAATGGACAATGGGTGAAAGGACCGGGGAAAAAATTATTTAAAACGATAAAAAAAGAGCTTGGCGAGCTTCCAATTATCGCCGAAGACCTGGGCGTTATGACGCCTACCGTTGAGGATTTACGAGATTCATTCAACTTTCCTGGTATGAAAATTCTGCAGTTTGCATTTGATTCTGACTCCACAAATGCATTCCTGCCTCATAATTATAGTCGAAACTGCGTGGTTTACACGGGCACACATGACAATGACACCTCGCTGGGCTGGTACCAAACGGCACCGGAAGTGGAGAAGCATCGTGCCAGAGAATATACCCGAAGCGATGGTTCAGAAATTCACTGGGAGCTCATCAGGCTTGGAATGTTGTCGGTCGCAGATCAGGCAATTTTTCCCCTTCAGGATTACATGAACCTGGGGTCTGAGCACCGGACCAATACCCCTGGCACAGTAAAAAATAACTGGCAGTGGAGGTATTCAGCTGAAATGCTGCAACAAACTGACAGCCGTAGAATACGCCATCTTACAGAACTCTCTAACAGGTTGAATAGTGCTGAAAAGAAGGATACATAAGCTAATTCTGTATTCGCTTTCTAATAAAAGTATCCTTTTGTATCTTTAACAGCTTAAACAATAATTCAAACTTGGTACATGTCATACACATTAAATCATCTGCCAGAGAGAACCGAAAAACCCCGAAATAAAGGAATCACTTTAGCACTTGATAAAGGATACAGTGTTAGGCAAGCCGAAGATTTTTGCGAGTCCACCTCAAATTTCACTGATATTGTTAAACTTGGGTGGGGCACTTCGTTCGTAACTCAAAATCTTGAAGAGAAACTTTCTATTTATAAAAAGTTTGATATCCCTGTCTATTTTGGGGGTACTCTTTTTGAAGCTTATGTACTACGTGATCAACTTGATGACTATGTAGACCTTTTAAAGCGTTTTGATATCGACTACGTTGAGGTCTCTAATGGCACCATTTGGCTTTCGGATGATCGCAAAATTGATATTATCAAAGAGCTTAGCAAAGAATTTACCGTCCTTTCTGAAGTTGGCAGTAAAAACCCGGATGCAATTATCCCTCCCTACAAATGGGTACGAATGATTGAAGCTGAACTAGAGGCCGGATCGTGGAAAGTGATTTGTGAGGCAAGAGAATCCGGAAACGTTGGAGTATTTCGTCCTAATGGTGAAATTCGTTCCGGATTGATTGATGAAATTGCTGATCAAATTTCTGTTGAACATTTGCTTTTCGAAGCTCCCCAAAAACAACAGCAAGTTTGGTTTATTAAAAAATTTGGCAGTAATGTAAATCTGGGCAATATTGAACCCTCTGAAGTAATACCTCTCGAAACGCTGCGTTTAGGCCTCCGGAGTGATACTCTTTTTGAGTTTTACACTCTCGACGATAACAATTTTAATAGCCTGACCGGAAGTAACGAATCTAACTCCTCAAAAGAACGCTCTTAACCACACCTCAAATAACTTTTTCTTATGAAAATACTATACGCAGCTGCTGAGATTGCACCCTTTGCAAGAATGACATATACGGCTGATTTACTTCGGTTTTTACCTGCATCTTTACAGGATAAAGGGTTTGAAATTCGGATTCTACTACCCAAGTATGGAACCATAAATGATCGAAGAAACCGACTGCACGAAGTTATTCGCCTGTCAGGAATTGAAGTTGAGGTTGGTGATAACATCGACACAATGAAGATCAAAGTGGCCAGTATTCCCAATGCAAAACTGCAGGTATACTTCCTGGATAATGACAAATATTTCAAAAGAAAAGGAATGTTTGAAAAACCAAAGGCTAAAACATTTTATGAGGATAACGATGAAAGACTCGTCTTTTACAATAAAGGTGTACTGGAAACAGTTATTAACCTTGGCTGGGAACCGGATATCATTCATTGCCACGACTGGCCGGCAGGCTTGATACCACTCCTCGTTAAAACCAAGTACAAGGATGAGGATATTTTCAAGAACACTCAAATCGTTTATAATCTCCACCACGGTGAGAACAAGGGTCTTTTTGACAACCCTAAAATCCTTGAATTACTCGGGCTCCCCGAAGATGTCGACATCGATTCCCTTACTGAAGACGATAAAGTTGATATTTTGAAACTCGGGCTCCAGTATAGCGATCATGTGGTAACGGGTAACCATCTTACTGATCAGTTCGATGACTTGTTTAAAGCATTAGAAATTAAACCTTCCAAAATTCAGGGTTCGCCCGAAGATGTATCAGATAAATTTGCAAAATATTATCGAGAAATTGCCGATAATGACGAATAGCTCTCACGACTGTGCCAATGCTACAAATTATTTACATGGCACAAAACGCAGTTTTATAGGCGGGAACTTCGTAACAACCGTCATCATTCTTATTTTTACACTTACAACAATTACCGGCTGCAACACTTCTGGCTCTGTTGGAAATGAGGTTGTGGGGGGTGATGGAGGCGCCAACACGATTACCGTTGATGTAGATGACATAACCCTGCTGGATACTCCAACATTCTCAGGGCGTTTGCCGCACACATCAATTGGTAGAATTGAGGATCCTGCTTACGGCACATTACAATCATCTGCCATCATCAAACCGGTAATTTCAAAAGCCCAGGTTGATACAATCACCGAAAGTAACAGCATGCTTTTGAAGTTGATTTTTAACCCTGCTGTTTATGGAAATGAGAATTCTGTGTCTGAGTTTGAGATTTTCGAGGTCGATGAAATATGGAGAGGCACTCAGCTACGATATGGCGACGATGTTGCAATAAACAGACAAAACAAAGTCGGTGAATTTCTACTAACTGCAGATGAAGATACTGCAACGGTTGAGCTAAGTAATCAATGGAAAGAGAGTTTCGCAGAATATTTTAACAGTATTTCAGCAGACAGAGATTCAACCTATCGGCAAAACTTTACCGGCCTCGCCATTGTACCATCTGGGAATAATGAGGTTGTTCGATTTTTGAAACACTCTGCTGAAGAGGAAGAAGATGAAATTACGAGTTTCCTAGTGCGTTCTACCGTTGTAAATGAAGATGGTGAAGAAGAAACTGAAGATAATGTACTGGATGCAAGAGACTGGGCATCTGTATTTAACCGTACAAATGAGCCCTCATCAGAAAATTCTTTTATTGTCCACAACACAAATAATGTTTTAAAAGTAAAACTTCAGCTTCCGGAAGAGCAGTTGAACGGTAGAAACATTGTGAACGCACAGCTTTTTCTTTATAAAAACAGTGCACCTGAGGACTTAACATCAACAATCAGCAGACCCCCGCTAACGCAGGTAAGGGCTCACATTTTTGATGAACTTCCAAACGATGTTATGGCAGACATTTTTACCTCAAATGCAGATTTCTTTACAAATAGTGAAGAAGATGAAGATGAGCTTTTTAACATGAACATAACACAATTTGTGCTTGATGAAGTTTATGGCAGCCAGGAAAACCGGGAGCTCTACATAACTATACAAGCGGTAAATGGAATCCTTTATTCCACACACTTCTTTGACACTTCGGATGATACCTTGAATCCAAAAATTGTCATTACCACTGTTGAATAATATGACACATAATAAAATTCTGTCACTTATAATTGCGCTGTTTCTAATCTCTGGAAGCACTGTTTTCGCTCAGCAAAATGATGAAGCGAATAGTGGATCATTCTATTCCGGTATTGGATTTGGTTCTCCAGCCGATGTACAGTCTCCATACTCAATGGGAATGGGACTTTCCGGGGTATCAAATTTTAGCGGATATATTTCTAATATCTCGAATCCGGGTCAATGGGGCTTGTTAAACTTTTCTCAGGGTACTATTTCTGTAAAGGTTGATCAGATCAGTGCTTCCGATGCAAACTCCACAGCCAAGAATTCGATTTATGGCATTGAATCCTTTCATTTTGCATTTCCTATTTTGCGCGGAAAACTAGGTGGTTCACTATCGATAACTCCGCTTATACGTTCAGATTTCAGGCAACAGCAGCGTGGATTTTTTCCAACTCCTGGCGTTCCTGATGAATCGATTGAATACCTGATTAATACGACCGGTTCGGGCGGCGTAAACCGTTTTGAAATTGGTTTGGGGTATAAGCTAAACAACAATATTTCGCTTGGCTATGGCTTTTCAGCGAATGTACTATCGCTGAACGAAGACGTAAGCCCTGCTTTTTCTGACCTTCAGTTTTTACCCACAGAATTTGAGAGAAATATTGAAGGATACGACATTGGGCACCGTTTTGGTCTTTATGCCTTCAAAGGGAATTTGTTTAGAGAAGAAGATCAGCTCTCATTCGGAATCAGCCTTCAACTCCCGATTTCTATTTCTGCCGACCGATATGTTACGGCTTTTCAAATCGTGGATAACAGACGAACGCAATTAAACCTGACAGAAAACTCTCTTAATAACTCTGGTAATGTAGAGTTGCCATTGGAAATTAATACAGGACTTACGTATAATTTTAGCAGGTTTACTAACATTACTTCTGAAGTTCTTATTCAAAACTGGAGTGATGCGGAGTTTTCCTTTAATAACACCCAGCAAAGTTACTTTAGTAACAGAGTAAAAACAGGGCTTGGTTTTCAGTATCACCCATATAGAGCAGACCGAAGAAACGGTTTTTTCTCTAACTTTAAATACAGTACAGGTGTTTCTTACGATACAGGACACTTAACAATTCAAAACGAAGATATAGAAACTATTATGTTAAGTGCAGGTTTGGGAATTATCTCTAACAGATCTGCTTCGTCTATTGATGTAAGTCTTCAGTATGGCATTCGGGGAACAGAATCCTCAAATTTAGTTAAAGAGAATATATGGGGATTTAAAATCTCCCTGAATCTTGCAGAGTTTATGTTTGTAAGACAGAGATTTCAATAACCCATTGATTGTTTATTACCAGAACCTAATAGCAGAACCATGAAAAAGTATATCTTAGCAATTGCGCTTCTTTTTACTGCCGCTTCTCAGGCATTCTCGCAAAGCGAACCCCCTTATGGAATGAGTGAAATTCAGGCCTATTCCATTTTCTATGAAAATTATCGCACTGGCGATTATAACATGGCTCTGCAGTTTGGTAAGTGGATGCTGGAAAAAAAACCGGAGTCGATACAGGGTGTAAATCGATTTAGCCTACCCCGTCAGTATGAGCGAATGATAAATGTGTATTCAGAGCTCTCCAAAGAGCAGTCTGATCCCTCTATGCGTTCAGCCTACCTCGATACAGCACTTGTTATTTATGAAGATGCCTTCGAAACATTTGATGAAAATCAGATCGACCACTATGAGTGGTATTTCAATCGCGGTCGATTCTATCAGGAAAACCAAAGTCAATTAAGCGGCGGGCTGGATTCTGCTTTTGCAGATTACGAAAGAGCTTACGAGCTGGACGCAGAGCGATTTGTACAGGCCGGGGATGGATATTATATTCGTATTCTGCTGAATGACTACATCTCAGACGGTGCAAGAGATAAGGCCCTGGAAACGATGGACGCCGTAGAACCTATGGCAAGCCCAGAGCTATTAAGCGCTATCGATGAACTTCGGGACGGCCTTTTCACAAATCCGGAAGAAAGAATTGAATTTTTGGAGTCCAGACTTGCTGATAACCCGGAGGACGAAGAACTTCTTTCTGAACTTTCTGAACTTTACCATGATACCGGCAACAGAGAAAAAGCGATTGAGTATGCCGAACGGCTTTATGAAATAAACAAATCATACGAAAATATCCGTCTGCTGGCTGATTATGCAAAAGAGGATGGCGAAAATGACGATGCAATTGAATATTTGCTCGAAGGCCTTGAACTGGTTGAGGATACTGAAGTGAAGAAAAATGTGACTCTTGAAATTTCTGAACTTTACCAAAATGAAAGTGAATTACAACAGGCAAGAAGATATGCGAGACAAGCCAGTAATTTGGATAGCAGCTGGGGACGTCCCTACCTGCAAATTGCCAGTATTTATGCGTCAGCGATTTCGCAGTGTACTTCTGGCCGACAAATTGAGCGTCAGGACCGTACGGTATACTGGCTTGTAATGGACTATCTCGATCGAGCTGCATCTGTTGATCCGTCAATATCATCAACAGTAAACCGTCAGCGAAATACATACGAACCTGTGCTTCCGTCAGCGGAAGATAAATTTTTCAGTGGGTGGGAATCAGGCGACTCATTCCAAATCGGAAGTAATATTTCTGATTGTTACGCCTGGATTAATGAATCAACGACAGTACGTTAATTGAGATTAAAGTTCGTTTAATTTAATCTATCCCCTCCTTTACTTATTTTACTGAGTGTGAGGCTTTATCCCCTCACACTCACCTCTTTAATTCTGCTCATTCCTTTGGAATACAATTTCCGGCTTCTGTAGAAAGTTTCTAAAAGCCGTCATCAACTAACAAGATATTCTACATACTTAAATAATTAAATAAAGCAACTTGCATGGGACGATCACGCAAAAACAAAGGGCGTAACAATAAACATTCGGGGAAAAAGAAAGGGAAGAATAAAAACGTATTTGTCCCACAGTTTCACCAAAATCAACAGATAAAAATTGGTGGTCGCTATAACGGTGTTCTTGAAATCAATGAAAAGGGATATGGATTTATAAGAAAAATCGATTTTGAATTTAGCTACAATCCAAAAGATCCATTCCTAAAGCCCGATGAAGTAAAACTTCACGATTTGCGCTCTGGACTTGTAATGGAAGGCGAATTTGAACAAGATCAAAGTGGAAATCGGCACGTTCATTCTATTGACCAAATTAATGGAAAATCTCCGGAGGAGTGGCAAAAAATCAATCGATTTGAGCTTCAGACACCCATTATGCCAAATGAATATATCGAGCTGGGCAAGCAGCCTGATGATATTGAGTTACGCGTGATGGACCTTATTGCGCCCATCGGCAGGGGACAGCGAGCTCTTATTGTTGCCCCACCAAGAACAGGAAAAACGGTACTTCTTAAAAAAATTGCCAAAAGTCTCAGCGATCATTATCCCGATATTCATACCGGAATTTTATTAGTTGATGAACGGCCTGAAGAGGTAACGGATTTTCTCAGAACGACAAATGCTGAAGTGTTTGCCTCATCGAACGACAAACCCACAGAGAGCCATATCAGAATTTCTGAAATGGCGCTAGGATACGTTAAAAGAATGGCAGAGTATGGTGGGCATGCTGTGCTGCTTATCGACTCTCTCACAAGGCTTGGCAGAGCTTACAACGCAGCCCAGTCGAACAGCGGTAGAACACTTTCTGGCGGACTGGACATACGCGCTCTTGAAATACCTAAGAAAATATTCGGCTCTGCCAGAAAAATTGAGGGGGGTGGCTCATTAACCATCATCGCAACCTGCCTCATTGAGACTAATTCTCGGATGGATGACCTGATTTTTGAAGAGTTTAAAGGTACAGGAAATATGGAGCTTGTACTCGACCGCGATATTGCTAACGATCGAATTTATCCGGCCATAAACATCGCAGCATCAGGAACACGAAATGAGGATAAGTTCATTACAGACTCGCTCGAAGAACGAAACATGGTGCGGCGATTTTTACTAAAGAAAAATCCAAAAGAATCGATCCAAATGTTGTTGCAGGTAATAAAACGCACTGAAAGCAATGAGGAGCTATTTGCACAAATTGCCGCAACAACGTAGCCATCGTGATATCCACTATTTGTTAATACTGTGGAAGAGAGGGGTCAATTTTTTTTGCCCAGCTATTGATACCGCCCTTCAATGACTTTACGTTTTCAAAACCTTCGTCGATCAGTATCGAACATGCGTCCTTACTTGTAGCCCCACTTCTGCAATAAACAATATATTCCTCTTCTTTTCCCATGTTTGAAACTTCATCACGAAGCTGGTTATAGGGTACAGATGTTGTTTCTAGCTTAAAGTTTGAAATATTTGCCTCAAAAGGTTCCCGAACATCGAGCAGTATAAATTTATCCCCATTTTTTATCTTTGCCTGAAGTTCTTCTGCGGTAATCAGTTCCATAGCTACTTTTATTATTCCTGACCGTATCTGTCTAGTTTAAATTGTCTGCCTAAATATAATTTCTTTGCTTCTTCATCAACTGCAAGCTCTTCGGCTGTACCTTCACGTAGTATTTTCCCCTCAAACATCAGGTAGGCTCTGTCCGTAATTGCCAATGTCTCGTGTACATTATGATCGGTAATAAAAATACCGATGTTTCTCTTTTTAAGATCTGCAACAATCTCCTGGATATCCTCAACCGCGATTGGATCAACTCCTGCGAAGGGTTCATCAAGTAGTATAAATTTTGGGTTGGTTACGAGAGCTCTTGCTATTTCTGTCCGCCTTCTTTCTCCACCGGAAAGACTGTATCCTTTATTATTCACCACTTTTTCGAGACCAAATTCTTCAATAAGAGAATCGGTTCTGCGTTTAATTTCTGCTTTTTTCAAAGAGAGAAACTCAAGAACCGACTCCAGATTTTGGCGAACTGTTAGATTGCGAAAAACACTGGGCTCCTGCGAAAGATAGCCAATTCCCATTCTCGCGCGCAGGTACATCGGTTTTTTGGTGATGTCTGTATCATTCAGAAATACCTTACCCTTATTTGGCCTTATAATCCCGGTAAACATATAAAATGTTGTTGTTTTTCCGGCACCATTCGGGCCAAGCAGACCAACAATTTCCCCCTGGTTTACATTTATCGATACTTCGTTAACAACAACACGCTTCCTGTAGCGCTTAACCAGGTCTTTGCTGTGAAGCTTCAGTTGTTGATCATCATGCGTTTTCATGAGGGTTGACTCATTTAGAAAAAAGTTTGCCGTCTAAATCAATTGGTATAACTTCTGTTGGCTCTAAGAAATGCAGTAGACATTTATGCAACATTCAGCTCTTTGAAAACAGAGTTAAAAAAGGCAACGCCGTCTGTTGAGCCAAGCAGAGGTTCCATGGCCCGTTCGGGGTGGGGCATCATACCCAGCACATTTCCTTTAGTATTGGTAATTCCCGCAATAGCTGATACAGAACCGTTTACGTTTGACTCTTTTGTTAACTTGCCATCTGCATTGCAATACCGAAATGCAATTTGATTATTCTCTTCCAGCAATTCCAACCCTTCCTCATCAATAAAATAGTTTCCTTCTCCATGTGATACGGGTACTTCAAGCACCTCTCCATTTTGGAGCCCGCTTGTAAAAACTGAATGATTGCTTTCCACCCGTATATGTACATTCTTACAGATAAAACGAAGCTTTTCATTATGAAGCATAGCGCCGGGAAGCATTCCGGATTCCAGTAAAATCTGGAACCCATTACAGATACCTAAAACGGGGCCACCGTCGGCAGCAAACTTTTTCACGGCATTCATAATTGGTGAAAATCGGGCAATCGCACCTGAGCGGAGATAATCACCGTAGGAAAATCCGCCGGGCACCAGGAGCAAATCGCAATCTTTCACCTCTTTTTCTTTATGCCATAAAAAGGTTGTTTCTGCATTCATTACGTGCTTCATGGCGTGGTAAGCATCATGATCACAATTTGATCCCGGAAATACGAGTACTCCAATTTTTTTCGACACGCTATTCTATCCTTTTATTTCAGTAATTAATTGAATTTCCTGTAGTACAGAATTGATTTTCAAACACTCTTCAAACGATCCTTCGTAAACAAGAGCTTTTCCATTATTATGTACTTTAAAAGTCATTTCCCTGGCTTTTTCCACACTACAGCCAAGTGCTTTTATTAATTGATGGATCACCTCATCAAATGTATGTATATCATCATCAAATAGTATGAGCCTCCACGGAGTATCAATAGACTCTTCCTCTTCTATCTGCTCTTCGGTTTCTACACCTGGCGTACTTTTTGGTTTCATCTGCGCTGTTATTTGCACTACTTCTAACCTTTCAGGTGGAATCATAAACCGAAAATTATTCAATATGAATGTGATAATCTTCCATTACTTCGTTAGCCAACAGTTTTGTACAAGACTTTTCTGCTTGCTCATAGGCCTCTTCTTTTGAGGATGCATCAATATCTAGCTCAATAAATTTTCCAATTCGAACATTCTGAACCGCATCCATTCCCAGATTTTGCAGCGCGTGGTGAGCTGCTTTCCCTTTCGGATCCAGGATTGATTTTCTGAGTGTAATATTAACTTTTGCTTTATACATGTGGATGATTGATTAAATTTCAGGGTAAAGTTAACCTTTATCAGGCTCAGCCGCTACCTGTTCCAGAACTTCCTCCGCCAGCTCATCAGAATTTTTACCTTCGGCCTCCAAAATATAAGCAAACTCCCATTTTCGAAACCATGTGATCTGGCGTTTTGCATACCTACGGGTTGATGTTTTAATATCTTCTGCCATTTGCCGTTGACTGATATCGCCTTTTAGACAGGCGATCACTTCTTTGTACCCTACCGTATTAAACGACTGCAATTCCGGACTATAACCATCAGACAAAATTTCTACCGTTTCATCAATCAGCCCCCTTTTAATCATTTGATCCGTACGGTCAGATATTCTCTTATGAAGCTTTGCTCTTGGGTGGTGCAGAATAAAAACTTCAAGGTTTTCCGGGGGTGTAATTTTTTTGTTTTGATGAAAACTGCTAAATGGCTTACCGGTCTGCATCCAAACATCGAGGGCCCGAATGATTCTCTGAGGATTCATACCGTCCATTTTTTCCGCATATTCGGGATCCACCTCTAGAAGTTGTTCATACAGCTGATTGATACCCCGAGAATTCACTTCATCATTCAACTGCTGAACATTCTCAGAATTGGCGGTTGGCATCTCATCAAGCGGGCGTAGTATGGATTGCAGATGCAGCGTACTCCCTCCGCAATAAATAATTGAATTTCCTCGGATTTCAATTTCCATCTCGTACTTTTTAACCCGATCCATAAAGGCCGCCGCAGAATCGTTTTCGGTAAGTTCAAGAACCGATATGTTATGATGCCGCACCCGGTTCATCTCCTCTTTTCCAGGCTTAGCCGTTCCGATATCGAGCCTTTTGTAACATTGGCGAGAGTCAACTGATATGATTTCTCCGCCTGTTTTTTTTGCAAGCTCAATGGCCAGCGAAGATTTTCCCGATGCTGTAGGACCTGCAATCATCCACCGGCGCTTCTTATTCACTTTTGTCATGTTAGGTTCACAATTTCTATACCATTCCAATTCTAATGAAGGCAATACCCCGGGCTGTCAAGGCTGCTTACGAACTCTTTCTTGCGAATTAAATCTAAAATTCTCTCCAAATCCTGTTTAAAGTAATGATCTTCACTTGCATGGGTAATTTCTCTTCTGATCTTTGCATGTGCAGATTCTACACCTCGTCCCGGCTTTAATGGACGACGGAAGTCAAGAGCCTGAGCTGCTGTAAAAACTTCAATACTCAGGACTCTTTCTACATTTTCGAAGACTTTCAGAAGGTGCAACGCGCTGATGCTGCCCATACTCACGTGGTCTTCCTGGCCTAGGCTCGTAGGAATTGAATCTACGGATGAAGGATGGCAAAGTACCTTATTTTCTGAAACGAGTGCTGCTGCGGTGTACTGCGGAATCATGAACCCGGAATTAATTCCGGTCTGCTCCATTAATAACTTGGGCAGGCCATCATGTCCGCCCAGAAGCAAATATGTACGCCGTTCTGAAATACTTGCAAGCTCTGCGAGGGCTATTTTCGCATAATCCATTGCAAGAGCCAGGGGCTGCCCATGAAAATTACCTCCACTTAGAATATCCCCATTTTCAAATACAAGCGGATTATCGGTTACGGAATTCATCTCGGTTTCTACAATATCAACTGCATGCGATATGGCATCTCTGCTGGCTCCATGTACTTGGGGAACGCATCTTAAACAGTATGGATCCTGGACTTTTCCACAATTTCTGTGCGACTCAAGAATTTCGCTGCCCTCAAGCAGATAGCGAATATTCCTTGCAGTAGTACTCTGTCCCCGATGAGGGCGTATTTGATGAATTCGTTCGTCAAACGGCGTTATGCTGCCTTGAAGTGCCTCCAGGCTCATTGCCGCCGTGATATCAGCAACCTTTAACAATTGAACTGATTTCTCCAGAACAAACGCCCCATATGCACACATAAGCTGAGTACCGTTTATCAGTGACAATCCATCTTTCGGCTGTAGCTCTATTGGTGAGATTTTCCTTTTCTTCAATTCCTTAGCTGCATCCAAAGTATCCGTTCCCTCTTTGTTCCAGAACTCTCCATACCCCAGTATTGGCAGAGACATATGGGCCAAGGGTGCTAAATCGCCTGATGCACCTACGCTGCCTTTTTCTGGAATGACTGGAATCAGATCCTCCCGAAGAAAAAGTAATAATCTATCAAACGTCTCACACGAAACACCCGAATAACCCAAACCCAAAGAGTGGACTTTTAACTGCAAAATAAGTTTTGATATCTCTTTCGGAACCGGATTGCCAACCCCAACAGCATGCGACAAAATAAGATTTCGCTGTAATTGAGTAAGCTGTTCATCTGAAACCTGCTTCGTTGCCAGTGCGCCAAAACCTGTGTTGATACCATAATGAGGAGTCCCTTTTTTGAGCGCCTGTTCTACAGTATCCCTTGCATTTATAACACGCTGCTTATTCTTCGATAATGCTGTAATACTCTTTTCGAGGCGGTTGTAGAGATCATTTATGGTTATCTCAAAATTTTGGGTTGAGGTATTCATTGAAGAAAGTTTATCCATATTTGCATTAGCCTGTTCTTTAGCAAAATATTCACATCGCAGCGGGATTAAAAAGACATTCAACTATATAAAAAAACACTCAATCTGGCCATAAATTGGGTTAAAACCGCTTCCAGAAGATATCATTTATTTTTAACAGACTATTTACTCATCATTCATTAGATAATTTTATATTAAGGGGTATTACTATTTTATGATAATTCTAAACAAACAGCACAGAGCTTAACTATGGCTAACATAAACAAGATAAAAGGTGTAATAGGAATATTAACGGGTGGTGGTGATGTGCCCGGATTAAATCCTGCAATACGGGGAGTAACAGTACGAGCCATCCGCGAAGGATATAAAGTAATTGGTATACGTCGCGGCTGGGGTGGTTTGATTGATGTAGTTCGCGACGAAAATGCTGACAACAGCAAAAACTATTTTGAACTCACCGAGGAAGTTGTGACAAAAGCTGCCCGAACAGGTGGTACATTTTTGCACACCTCAAGAACAAATCCAAGCAAGGTATCGAAAGCAGATATGCCCGATCAGTATAAAGATAAATATACTGATGATATAAACGACCTTACGGAAGAGGTGCTCAAAAATTTAGACTTTATGGGCATTGATACCATGATTCCTATCGGTGGTGATGATACACTAAGCTATGGAGTTCGTCTCCATGAAGAGGGTTTTAATGTAGTCGCTATCCCAAAAACAATGGATAATGACGTGCCGGGCACTGACTACTGTATCGGGTTCAGCACCTGTATTTCCCGTACAATCCAGCTGGCTAACGACCTGAGAACGCCAACCGGCTCTCACGAGCGTTTCCTGGTTATGGAAGTGTTTGGACGCTATGCAGGATTTACGGCCATGCTGCCCACACTTGCCGGCGCATCTCATCGATGCCTGATTCCTGAGCACAAATTTGATCTCGATCAACTAACCGAAATTATGGTCGAAGATCGCCGAAGAAATTCTAGCAACTACTCCAGCGTAATGATTTCTGAGGGTGCGATGATTGAAGGACGCGACATGATTTTTGAAGGTGATGAAGCAGATGCTTTTGGGCATAAGAAACTAGGCGGTATAGGTGATGTTGTATCAGCCGAAATCAAAAAACGATCTGCAAAATTCAACAACGGCCGGGAAATTGGCACTATTAACCAGAAGCTGGGATATACTATTCGTGGCGGTAACCCCGACGCGATTGACAGTATTGCACCCATGGCATTCGGTAATATTGCACTCGACCATGTAATGAAAGGTGAGTTTGGCAAGCTGGTGGTACTTAACAATGGAAAATACGGATCTATGGGTATTGAAGTTGTAACAAGCACCAGTAAAGTGGTAGATGTAGATAAATACTACAACACCGAGCGTTACCGTCCATTTTATAATGTGTTTGATGGCCAGCCTCTCTTTATTATGGCCAGCCAGATTTCGCAATAAAAAACATGTAATATTCATTGAAGCCGGTTCGACAGTTATGTATGTCGACCGGCTTTTTTATTTTATAAGCATTTTTCTCTATATGAATAAAGAAGACAAGACAAAAACAAACCCTCTCTCCTTTTCTAAACTGCGGCATTCAAACATTGAAAGACAAAATGAATGGGATAGCGACAACCAGATATCCCTCTCTTACAGGGGCAACGAACTTGCCGGCGAAACAGGTGAGGCCTGTAATATCATAAAAAAGATTGAAAGAGAGCGTCTCGGTATAAAAGGAAGCCGGGCTACAAAAGAGCAACTTGCCGAAGAACTGGCAGATATAATTATTTGTGTCGATTTAATTGCGATGCACGAAAATATTGACCTTGAACAGTCTGTGCGGGATAAATTCAACGCTACGTCTAAAAAAGTAGGATTGAATACACGATTATCATAGCCAGCACTTACATATTTACCGCAAAATAATAGGCCAGGATTACAGCTACGCCTACTTTCATTCCCGTAGCAACCAGGTAGCCCACAAACGACCCCATAGCGGCTTTGAGTGCTGATCCTGAGCGTTTGCCCGCCACCAATTCACCAACAAATGCACCTACAATTGGCCCAATTAAAATACCGGCAGGCGGGAAAAAGAATAGCCCAAGAAGAGCCCCGATCAGTGCTCCGTAAATCCCAAGTTTACTGCCTCCCATGCGTCGCGCTCCCTCGGCAGGCATGAACCCGTCAAGTGTAGCAACCAAAACAACCACAACCCCCCATGCCCCCAGAAATAGCCATCCAAAAACATCACCTTTGGCAAAGTGCAGGATAAGAATTCCAATATAGCTTAATGGTGGCCCGGGTATGACCGGTAAAAAGGCACCAAATATACCCGCTGCAATAAATAAAGCCCCAATTACAATAAAAATAGTTTCCATAGGTCTGGATGGTTCATCAAATTCTTATTCTACAATCATTATACAGCTTTCAATATTACGAAACTTTTGACGATTGGATTCACTTTAAGATGCATCCGCTTTTTTAAAGACCGTTACTTTATATGAACCCGCGTTGATGTTCTTCACATATCTGATTATTCTTTTAATCGTATTAAAATCAATATCCCACTATGAATCTACTTTCCATTTTTGGTAAAACCTTTTGTATAATTCTGCTTCTAAACTCATCGCTATTATATTCAAACGGGTTTTCACAATCTACATCTTCCTCAGAAGATGAGCTCATTATAGGCACTCGAGTAGTACCTCCCTTTGTTATTGAAGAAAACGGTGAATACACTGGCCTTACTGTTCATTTGTGGGAGCATATTGCATCCGAAATGGATTTGAACTATCGATTTGAGCAGACCAGTATTCAGAACATGATAGAGGGCGCCGCGGATAGCACATACTTCGCATCGGCATCTGCACTAACCATCACGGCAGATAGAGAGCAACTGGTAGATTTTACTCACCCCTACATTGTGACAGGTCTTGGAATTGCCGTTTCTTATAAACCTGCCGGCGTATTGCAGGCATTCAAGGCTATTTTCTCGGGAGATTTTTTATGGGTCGTAACATTACTTATTGGGCTCCTTCTCTTTTGGGGACTCCTTGTTTGGATATTTGAACGGCATGAAAACACAGAAGAGTTTGGTGGTTCTGCAGCAGAAGGAATTGGCAGTGGATTTTGGTGGGCTGCCGTAACAATGACTACGGTTGGCTACGGCGATAAATCACCACGAACAGTCGGCGGACGTATTGTAGGTTTTATATGGATGTTTGCAGCCATTATTCTAATCTCTTTCTTTACCGCATCCATTGCATCCAGCCTTACGGTTACTCAGCTAGACAGCCGGGTAAGCGGCCCAGAAGATTTACCCAATGTGAGGGTAGGGGCACTCCAAAATTCAGCTACACTAACGTTTCTTGAAATTGAGAATATCAGCGCAACTCCTTTTAACAGTATTGATGCCGGGCTACAGGCGGTTGAAAACGGTGCTATAGACGCATTTGTCCATGATGCACCCATAGTCAGTTACTACACAAATCGTGATTATAAAAACCGGGTCCGAGTTTTGCCAAACACTTTTAACGATCAATACTACGGGATTGCACTCCCACTACAAAGTACCTATCGAAATGAAATGAATCGTATCATACTTAACTACATCAAGAGTGACGAATGGAACAATCTGGTTGATGAGTACCTTGGTGAGTAGACACCCAAATTATTCTAAAACGCCACAAACTACTGCTGGAATAAAGTTTATATTATTGCGTTATCAGCCCGTAGCTCATTTCAAAACTGATTTTTAAAATCCCTGTTGAAAGCATTATCTCAAAAAATTACTAAACAAGACACCTCTTTAGATTGGTTGTGCCATCCATCGATGGTTATAACGCTTCTTTGGGTGTCTCTGGGACTCTTTTTTTTGATGACGCCTGCAACGGTTTTTGGTCAGGCGGAACAGGATTCAACGTCCAATGAGCAAACACTACAGCAACAGCAAGAACGATCCAGCGAGCCGTTTCGAACTCCGTACCAAAGCGACATTTCAAATGAACAGCTGGAGATTTATAATCTCGACGGCAGTGACGATATCTATACGTTTCATAAGCGTCTGAGGTATCATACCCTGGAGGATTTCATGTTTCGTGAAAATCCTGCTTATGACCCTTACGGTATTGACTGGCAAATTGAGATTAATACCCAACTGCTGATGGTTCTTGAAGAAACGTTTAAGGATCAAAACGAATTTTTAGGGAAGCTTGCCCGTATTATCCCGTTTCTTGGGCTTGGTTTTTTTGAAGAATATGAAGTCCCCATTGTTCCCAGAATGGATACAGCACCGCCCGAAAAAATTTCTTCTGACAATTAAGTGCCCTGTCGAATAACTCCCATGGGTATCGGTGCACCAAGCATTTCTGTAATTGCCCTGGTTAGTTCTGCTTCATCCAAAGTCACAACTTTATCAGCTGTTATACAGTGAATAACAGAACTGACGATGTACTTCTTAACAGGATTTGCAGATGCAGAAAGTTCATTCATGGCCTTATCAAGAGCCGCCAAACCACATTCACTTTTTGGCAACAGCGTAACTCCATCGGGAATAAATGTTTTTATGGGTTTCAAACCGTATTTAAATGCTCTCTTCGCATCGTTATCGTTACCTGATGCATAGGCAAGTGCAGAGAGCAAAACAGAAAGTTCATGCCCAATGGTTTTCAGGTGATGATGACGTATTTTTGGTTTTCTTTTTTCTGAATAGAATGTATCAAGATGATTGGAAACCATTTTATCGAGCGCAAATAGAAATAGATGATCGCTATTTGTATTCCTGGCCAGCTCGGTCATTCCCTCTCTGAATTGCCTGTACTGAACCTCACTCATATTTTTCAAAGACGGCATTGAAATTTCCACAAGCGGAATATACCACGACCGATCAGCCTTTTTCATGTGCTCCATCAAGCGGGTGGTCTCTTTCACCACAGCTTTATCGATATTTTCATAAAACCATGTAGGCAGTGCGTCTGATTTTTTTCCAATAGATTTAAACATTACTGCAAACATGAGAGCCTGCGCCGATAAGGGTTCATGTGCAGCTTTTTTTATTGAATCCGGGATTTCACTCATGATATGGCTCGCAGCCTTAACCTGCTTTACCCCAATCGTTCCGATTGCGCCAAGAATAACCTCCGGAGTAATGGCCTCATGATCCGCCAAGATTCCGCTTCCCGCTACATCTGAACTGCTGCGGGATTTCTTTTCATTTTGATTTCTCACATGTTTCCTACGCGGCTTTTCACCCGCAAGTGAGGGATTAATCGCTTTAATTCGATCTTCAAGTGGCGGATGTGTGGCAAAGAGTCTGTTCAGCGCCGACTGAAAACTACTTGCAAAAAATAGATGGCTCATCTCCATTGCATGCCCGTCATTGATTTCACCGCCTTCCGACCGAAGCCCTATTTTGTTTAAAGCTCCCGCCAGCCCATCAGGGTTCCTGGTAAACTGAACCGCAGCAGCATCAGCCAGAAATTCACGCTGTCGTGAAATTGCAGACTGAATCATCCTGCCAAAAAGCATTCCGATATAACCAATTACAATCAGTGAAATACCAAAAAGTATAATAGCAATAGCCCCATTGCCCCCTTTTCCATTTCGGTTGCTGCTAACTCTTCCGGCACCTGAAAATGCTACGCTTCGCGTGATTAGCATACCGAGAATATGAATGATTAGTATTCCGTTTAGCACTCCAATCAAGCGAATATTGAACCGCATATCACCGTTAAAAATGTGACTGAATTCATGAGCTATCACACCCTGCAGCTCATCGCGGGTCAACTGCTCAAGAGTCCCCCTTGTAACACCTATTGCAGCATCATTAGGTGAAAAACCTGCAGCAAATGCATTGATGTTCTTCTCCTTATCGAGCACATACACATCTGGCACCGAAATTCCCGATGCGATGGCCATCTCCTCCACCACATTCATTAATCGCTGTTCGTTCGTATCGGTTGTTGATGGATTTATTTTTCTCCCACCAAGCATTTCAGCGACGGCCGGGCCACCCTTCCGAAGCTGTGATACACGATACAGTGTACCCGAAGCAATGATGAAGCCAACGATTACAGAAACTGTTAGCAGCCAACCGGGATACCAAAACGACGTTACCGATCCCTCGGTGGAGAACTGGGAATTAAAAAAGATGAGCGTGACGATATAAATCGACAAAATGATCCCCATAACCGCGAGAACGTAGTAAAAAACCAGTTTTTTTGTATTCCTTTTTGCACGGTCTTGTGCTTCAAAAAAATCCATAGTGAAACACTCGGTATATTGTTATGGAGGTGGAAAGCCGGGCATGGAATTGTAATAAATCCAAATGCCTTAATTGCATCAAATAACCGTTAAAATGAAACTTTGGGTGCTTCCCTTTGATCTGGCGAGTCGACAGTGAACTGCCGGGCTTCAGAAAAACCAAATGCATTGGCAAATATCATATTAGGAAATTTTTCACGGTAAATATTGTAATTCATTACGGCATCATTAAAAGCTTGCCTTGCAAAGGCTACTTTGTTTTCTGTTGATGTGAGTTCCTCTGAAAGCTGCATCATATTTTGGTTTGCCTTTAGATCGGGGTAATTTTCAGAAAGAGCAAATAACCGTCCCAAAGCGCCTGATAATTGCGATTCCGCACCAGCAAGATTATTCATGGCCTCTGCATTTTCGGGTTGCCCTGCTACATTTTTCTCCGCCTGCAGAGCTTGATTTCTTGCCTGTATAACTGCTTCAAGAGTTTCTCGCTCGTGTTTCATATAATTTTTTGCCACCTCAACAAGATTTGGAATCAGATCGTACCTCCTTTTTAGCTGTACATCGATTTGCGAGAATGCATTTTTGAAGCGATTACGAAACGAAACCAATTTGTTATAAATGCCAACCGACCATCCGATCAAAATCAGAATTACTACCAGAATTACAATAGTGGGAATCATAGAATTGGAATTAATCTTTTAGGATAAAAAACAAAAACATATACGAATCAGAAATATAAGAGTTGCGATCTAAGCTGCAAACAGATCTTTGACAGATCTTCTCTGATTTCTAATGTATTTTTCTTTGTCAAAAAAAATTCCCCAGTCGAAAATCATCTTTCCGGCTGAGGAATGTTTAAAAACTCCAATTAAAAAGTTTTGGATTCAGTATCAGAATGTAAACTGCATTCCCACAACAAGTGCTTTATAATCAGACTGTGCGTCGGAGGCAAAGTCCTGTAATTCTCCTATCATAGCTAATGAATCCGTGACATTATATCTCGTGAATATCATCAACAGTTCATTTTTGATATCCGGAGAACTGCCCAATACTGTACTGTTTTCATCCTGTTCACCTTCACCATAACTGGCTCCAAGCGTTAATTTACCTGCCGTATATGTTGCCTCAGTATACCACTGTGATGCTGCAACTTCTGCCTGTTCGAGGCCACTGCCTGTGAGACTCAATCCGATTAAGCCATCGGCTCCCACACCGCTTGTTTCGGAGTACGAGCCTGTAACGCCAAGCCCTCCCGCAGACAATCTCAGACCTACGTCCCATCCTGTGATATTGTATTCAAAATTTTCGCTTACAACGTTAACGCTTTGAACCATTCCACCAGCCCAAAATCGAATATTACCCGACTCAAATTCAGTCACGTAATCGGCCTGGCCTTCAACACGGGGTGTGCTTGTTTCAATCTCTTGTGAAAGACCATCCGGTTTTTCTGGATTGATAAGACCTACCTTCAGATAAAAGCCACTCAGATTGGGCGTGGTGTATGTTATGCGGGGATTAAAATTTGCAAATGTATAACCGGATCCAATACGCCCAAGCGTTGCATCAGCTGCGTCGGGGCCTGCGAACCTGCCAACGCCCATAGCGCTTCCAACATCAGCAATACTATTGCTGTTATATATACCAAATCCTTTCCCCATGTTAAGTGTACCAAAATTTCCCTCTATCTGAATATCAGCAACCCTTCCTTCAAAAAGCCCGGCGTTCTGCACGCTTGGCCCATGAAGGTGGTGATTAATCTGAAAAATTCCGGTAATCTTAATACCATCATATTCGGGTGCACTTATTCTAAACGTAATATCCGGCGGGTTAAAACCTGTCATTACGCGAGTAGCAAATTGATCGCTATTATCCGTGCTATAGCTGCTGTGGTTCGATGCAACCAGAAATACGGGAAGTTTTCCGGTTATGTTAAGTCCCCAGCCTTCATCAGTCTCGAAATTTACTCCCTGAGCTTGGGCTTGGTATGTCTCTCCGGCATATATGAATAGTAGAAATAGAGAAAGTAGTAGCGTCGAAATTTTTTTATTAACTTTCATGTCAGGTCATCTGTTTTATGTGTTTTGTTTCTATTAATGAGTACTCTTGTTTAATCATGTACTTGAGTTTAAGAAGTAGAGCGAACGCATTAGCAGATTGATTTTTAAAAGATGATGGGTCTGCACACCCATCATCTTTATTTTTATCTGCCCTTAATTCTACAGAAGCATATATACTCCTGCTGCAATAATTGCCCCCGCAATAGGGCCAAAGACAGGAACCCATGAATAAGCCCAGTCATTACTTCCTTTATTGGGGATTGGCAGGATAGCATGCATAACCCTTGGGCCAAGGTCACGTGCAGGATTAATGGCATAACCGGTAGGGCCACCTAGAGACAGGCCTATAGCCAAAACAAGCAGACCAACAGGAAGTGCTGCAAGTGCCCCAAGTCCAAATCCAACCTGCTGCCCGTTAATTACAATCGCATCCAGCATTTGGCCATTTCCATCCGTAAATCCCGGATTTGCAAGGTAGAATACTCCAAAAACCAGCATCAGTGTACCTATGGCCTCTGTAGTAAAGTTCCATCCATAGCTGCGAATCTCCGGTGCAGTACAGTGCACAGCAAGTTTTGCGCCTCCATCTTCTGTAGCGTCAAAGTGATTTTTATAAGCCAGCCATACCAAAAAAGCTCCAAATGCAGCTCCCAGCATTTGCATAGCTATGTATGGAAATACCAAAGCCCAATCAAATAATCCTGCCGCGGCAAGACCTACAGTAACAGCCGGGTTAATATGCGCCCCGCTAAACTGTCCCACAACAAATACCGCCGTAAATACAGCCATACCCCAGCCAAAAGTGATCACAATCCAGCCGCTGTCGTTTCCTTTTGTTTTGTTTAAAACGACGTTTGCCACCACTCCATTACCCAACAGCAACAGAATGGCAGTACCAATAAATTCACCTAATAATGGACCCATGTTCTTAATCCTCTTTATTTTATTTTGTACCCGGATCAATATTCCGGGTTTTATATTTTAAATGGGTGATTTTACTCTCATCACCCATATTTTAGTTTATTATTTATTTGTCATCTGCCCATGCAATGGCTGCTCTTACCGCTCTCTGCCAGCCTTTCGTGAGCTCCTTAACCTTTGCCTGATCCATTTGAGGTTCAAATTTATTCTCTACTTGCCACTGTTTTCTAATCTCATCGATATTTTTCCAATATCCTACTGCAAGGCCTGCAAGGTATGCAGCGCCGAGAGCTGTAGTCTCCGTTATTTTTGGTCTTATGACAGGCACCTCGAGAAGGTCACTCTGGAACTGCATCAACGTATCATTTACGGTTGCTCCACCATCAACACGCAGCTCTTTTATATCAATACCTGAGTCGGCATTCATCGCTGTTAACAGGTCCGTAACCTGGTAAGCAATGGATTCCTGCGCTGCTCTTGCAAGGTGAGCTCTGTTGGTTCCTCTTGTAATACCCACCAGTGTACCTCTCGCGTGCTGATTCCAGTGAGGAGCGCCCAAACCTGCAAATGCCGGCACAAGATAAACACCGTCAGAATCATCAACTTTATTGGCAAAATATTCAATGTCTTTCGACTCCTGAATAATACTCATCTCATCTCTCAGCCATTGTACTACAGCACCGGCAATAAACACAGAGCCTTCAAGCGCATATTGAGTTTTTCCGTCAACTTTCCAGGCAACAGTTGTAAGCAGGTTATTTTCCGATTTAATGGGTTTGTCCCCAATATTCATCAGCATAAAGCAACCTGTTCCGTACGTATTTTTAACCATACCCTTTTCTGTACACATTTGTCCAAAGAGTGCTGCTTGCTGGTCACCGGCAATTCCGGCAATCGGTATTTTACTCGCAAACAGCGTTGTTTTGGTATGTGCATAAATTTCGCTGGACTGCTTTACCTCGGGTAACAAGCTTTTGGGGATGTTCATAAGCTCCAGAATTTCATCATCCCAGTCCATGTCATTGATATTAAAAAGAAGGGTTCTGGATGCGTTTGTTACGTCGGTTACGTGTGTTTCTCCCTGTGTAAAGTTCCAAATCAACCAAGAGTCAATTGTCCCAAAAGCCAGCTCACCCTTTTCTGCTCTCTCTCTTACGCCATCAACATTATCTAAAATCCATTTCACTTTGGTTCCGGAGAAGTAAGCATCTAAAACAAGACCTGTCTTGTCCTGAATCATTTCAGCATGGCCATCGGCTTTTAACTTGTCGCAGTAGTCTGATGTACGTCTGTCCTGCCACACAATCGCATTATAAACAGGTTTTCCGGTTTTTCTGTCCCAAATAACTGTAGTTTCCCGTTGATTGGTGATCCCAATTCCTGCAATTGCCGTTCCATTTACGCCGGCCGACGCCACAGCCTCTGCAGATACCCCAGCCTGTGTTGACCATATTTCTTGTGCGTCGTGCTCAACCCAACCTGCTTTGGGATAGATTTGCCGAAATTCCTTTTGAGCTACCGAAACAATCGAGCCGTTCTTGTCGAACAGCATTGCGCGTGAACTCGTAGTTCCCTGATCTAGTGCTAAAATATATTTTTCCATGGGTATGATATGTTTTGATTAACGGTTTTTGTAGTGGTTATGCATTTTGCGGTTCATACTTTTCAAGCAGATATTGGTTTGCAAGCTCAGTAAATACTTCTACCTGATCTTCTGCCCATTGAGAATCTTCTTCAAGTTCTTTTCTCATCAATTCTGCAACCTCAGGTGCCATATCAATGGCGGCCCTGGCGTCCAGAAAAAGCATTCGTATTCTTCTTGCAAGAAAATCTTCAACTGTACGAGCCATTTCATTTCTAACTGCCCACACAACTTCTGCTTTTACATGCCAGTAGTCCTCGTGTAGTTTCTCCTGGAGTTCAGGTTCTTCATTCATAAGATGTTTAATTTCATCCAGATCAGACCCATAAAAATAAAGGGGATCATTAAAATCGATGCCTTCTGCGGCTCCGTGCACTGGCAGTGTTTCGGAAGCGCTTTTTACCTTCGGTAATTTAGCAACTGAGATCGCCTTGTCAACAGTATCTTCGCCCATTTTTCTAAACGTGGTCCATTTACCACCTGTAATGGTTATAAGACCGGAATTTGAGACCATTACTTTATGGCTTCTCGAAATTTCTTTTGTTTTTTGTGAATCACCCTGCGGCGCAGCTAGAGGGCGCAGCCCGGCAAACACGCTTTTAACATCCGCACGCGTAGGCTTTTTCGTAAGGTATTTGTCAGATGTTTTTAAAATAAATTCAATCTCCTCTTCTAGCGCAGTTGGCTCAAGACTATGCTCATCCAGCGGGGTATCGGTTGTGCCAACCACTACTTTATTGTGCCATGGTACGGCAAATAGTACTCGCCCGTCATCCGTTTTTGGGATCATAATCGCGTCGTTACCGGGCAAGAACTCACGTTCCAGTACAATATGAACACCCTGGCTGGGACGCACAATATTTTTATGCCCGGGTTGATCCATCGATAAAATTTCATCAACAAATACACCTGTCGCATTTATAACAGCCTTCGCATTTATAGAATACTCTTCACCATTTTCATTATCAATAGCTTTCACTCCGGTTACTTTTCCGTTGTTTTTAATGAGTCCGGTCACCTCAAAGTAGTTCAATACGCCACCACCTCGCTCAGAAATTGTTTGTGCTACATTCACAGCAAGCCTGGAATCATCAAACTGACCATCATGATAAATAACGCCACCTTTAAGACCGTCCTGTTTGATGGTAGGGATTCTTGATACAGCCTCTTTCTTGGAAATACCTTTCGATCTCCCCAAACTTAGTTTTCCTGAAAGCAGATCATAAACGGTTAACCCTACCGTATAGAAAAATTTATCCCACCAAGAGTAGTTTGGTATAACAAATATCTCATTTTGAACCAGATGAGGAGCATTTTTTTGTAATAAACCCCTTTCTCTCAAAGCTTCCCGCACGAGATCAATATTTCCCTGTGCAAGGTATCTCACTCCACCATGCACCAGCTTGGTACTTCTGCTTGATGTTCCTTTAGAAAAATCCGATTGCTCAAGAACAAGAGCTTTATAGCCACGACTTACCGCATCTAGTGCCACGCCTAGACCGGTAGCTCCTCCCCCAATGATGATTAAATCCCACTCGCTGCTGCCGCCATTGGAGATCTTTTTTAATGTCTCTTTTCTTTTCATATTTCAGGAAGATAAGTTTCGATTATGTTTTGATATGTTTCATTAATATTATAAATAATTAATACCGAAAGTCAAAGAATTATTTGGAAACCCTTCCAAATAGAAATTATTCGATTTACCTGTAAATTAATCTTTCAAATAAAAACAGGATGATTTTGTCTTAATTTTTGATTTATTTCGAATAGTGAAGTTTTGCGTTCTTCAAAACAAGGATATATCTTTTTTGAAACCAAATGCATCGATTCATGAATATTTCAGAACGACACGAAAGAATAATTAATAAACTGAAAGAGACAGGCAAAGTTACTGTTCAGGAATTAAGCACTGAGCTATCTGTCTCGGAAGTGACCATCAGAAAAGATTTACGGGCACTGGAAGATAAAAACCTGCTTTTTCGCACTCATGGCGGAGCAACACGATCAAACCCGTATACCAGCGACCGACACGTTGAGGTAAAAGTTAAAATCAAAGCAGAAGAGAAAGAAGCTATAGCAAAAGAAGCTGTGAAGCTCATTGGGGATAATGATTCAATCATACTCGCATCCGGTACAACGATATTGGCGCTAGCACAGGTAATAACACCGAATAAACGATTAAATATCATTACGTCTGCTATTAATGTGTCTTTAGAGTTATCGGGACGGGATTTTGTAGAAGTATCACAACTTGGTGGGCAGCTTAGGGCAAGCTCAAATTCTGTGGTTGGGCCATATGCCGAGCAATTTCTTAAAGATATTACTTGCGGCGTGCTCTTTCTGGGAGTTGATGGAATTGATCTGGATTATGGTTTTACAACAACCAATTTAATGGAGGCCAGCCTTAACCAAAAATTTATTGATGTTGCACAGTATACCGTTATTCTTGCAGACAGTTCTAAATTTGGGAAAAGAGGGTTCAGCCGGATATGCACATTTGATGACGTACAGCATATCATAACAGATGAAGGTGTTTCGGACGACACCGTGAAACAACTCGAAGAGAAAGGAGTGCGCGTTACCATCAGCAAATTATCATAGTTGATAAGAATCTACCTATTACGCGCTATGTTTCTTTCTGATGTGCGGTTGCTTGCAGTGTTACCAATTATTATTATCCGTACAGTTTAACCTACCTCAAAAGTGATATATGAATGAAGCAATCCGATAAGCTCAACGGTACCGAACAATACAGCCACTCCTTTTTTGGACATCCGAGAGGCCTGGCCACTCTCTTTTTTACAGAAATGTGGGAGCGTTTCAGCTATTATGGCATGCGCGCCATTTTGGTCCTTTTTATGGTTGATGCCATAAACCGCGGCGGCCTCGGACTTGATGACAAAACCGCTACCGCTATTTATGGGTTATACACGATGTTTGTTTACCTGCTTGCTTTACCTGGAGGTTGGTTAGCCGATAAATTTTTTGGCCTTAGAAATGCTATTTGGTATGGAGCCATCATTATTACACTAGGCCACTTCAGCATGGCAATTCCCGGTAACACCACTTTTTACCTGGGACTCATACTCATTGTTATCGGTACCGGCCTGTTAAAACCCAACATCAGCAGTATAGTAGGAGGGCTTTACGGCGACGACGAACAAGCGAGGCGAGACGCAGGATTCTCCATTTTCTATATGGGGATTAATATTGGCGCATTTATCGCACCACTGGTGACGGGATATCTTGGAGAGGGAATAGACTGGCACTATGGATTCGGAGCCGCGGGTGTAGGTATGCTTCTTGGACTCATCCAGTACAAGATGACAGAAAAATATTTGGGAGATGTCGGGGCTGCGCCTGAAAAACCTGATAACCCGGAAAAGCAGGAAGCTCTCTTTTCAAAAATTCGTATTGGCCTTTGGACAACAGCTGCACTTCTCATCGCGCTATTTGCAGCCGTAAGCTATGGATTGATACAAATTGATCCCATAGCCATTGCCGACGCATCCGGGATTGTAATATTCTTTCTGGTAGTAGCGTATTTTGTTTATGTCTATGCAGTTGAAAACCTCACTGATGATGAAAAGAGAAAGATTGGGGTAATCGCCGCTTTTTTTGTGTTTTCTGCCATCTTTTGGTCTGGGTTTGAACAAGCAGGGTCTTCCCTTAATCTTTTCGCTGAGCGCTACACCGATCGCGTTCTTTTTGGATGGGAAATGCCTGCAAGTTGGCTGCAATCCATCAACCCAATCTTCATTATTACACTGGCTCCGTTTTTTGGCTGGCTATGGGTTTGGCTGGCTAAGAAAAATTTAGAACCATCCACACCCTTAAAATTCGCACTTGGACTCATTTTCCTCGGGATTGGCTTTCTTGTAATGATGTTCGCTTCATACTACGTTGTGGATGGAAATCAGGTACTGCCCACCTGGCTGATAATGACATATTTGTTCCACACTACCGGTGAGCTCTGCCTGAGCCCTGTTGGACTGAGTGCCGTAACCAAACTTTCACCCAAAAAGCTGGTCGGACAAATGATGGGTATTTGGTTTATGAGTATTGCCTTTGGAAACCTAATTGCCGGCCGAATCGCGGGGCAGTTCGACGATCAGGCCATACAAGCCGATCCATCACTGCTCCCCGATCTTTTCTGGGTTATCGTTATGACAACTGTGGGCGGGGGACTATTGCTGCTCTTTTTCAGTAAGCCAATCAAGAAATTCATGGGCAATATTCACTAAAGTGATATCTTGTCTTTCTTACTTGTTATCGGCCATGGATTTCTGTCTATTGGCCGGTAGTGGCTATAATATCCAGATTTTATTAGCGTAAACAGCTCTTTTCTAATAGGATTTTACAATTTTGAATTGCTATTCCGTTTCATAAATCCGTTCATTATATTAAAAGAGATATAAAGACAAAATTATCTTGTTTAATAAAAAAGGAGCTATAGAATGAGAAGAAAGCAAGTTTATACATTCGGCGGAGGAACTGCTGATGGAGACCGTTCCATGAAACAACTACTGGGCGGAAAGGGAGCAAACCTGGCAGAAATGTCAACTATTGGACTCCCGGTTCCAGCCGGATTTACAATATCCACAGAAGCCTGTCACTACTACTCAACTAATAATAAGGAGTGGCCGCACACCCTCAAAAAACAGATGAAAGAGGGCGTCGAACACATCGAGAAAATAATGGGAACCAAACTCGGGGATACAGAACATCCGCTGCTGCTTTCGGTTCGATCCGGCGCTGCTGTTTCGATGCCCGGGATGATGGACACCGTTCTTAACTTGGGTATCAGCGACGATACCGTTGAGGCACTTGCAAATCATACCAATAACGAGCGTTTTGCTTACGACAGCTATCGCCGGTTTATCGATATGTTTGGAAATGTTGTGATGGGTATTCCCCACGAGGAGTTTGAAGATGCCCTTGAAAATCTCAAGAATGACAAAGGTGTTGAAGAAGATACCGAACTCACTACCAAAGACTTAAAAGAACTTGTAAACCGCTATAAAGCTGTTTATCGAAAAGGTACGGGGTTTATGTTTCCCAAAGATCCCTACGAGCAGCTTGAATGGGCAATTAATGCTGTTTTTGAATCGTGGAATAGCGACAGGGCAGAAAAATACCGAAGAATCAATCATATAACAGGACTCCTTGGCACCGCAGTTAATGTTCAGGCCATGGTTTACGGCAATATGGGTGATGATTCCGCAACGGGAGTCTGTTTTACGCGCAATCCTTCTACCGGTGAAAATAAACTTTATGGTGAATTTCTTATAAATGCCCAGGGCGAGGATGTCGTTGCGGGAATCCGAACTCCCAAAGACATCATTGAGCTGAAAGATGTGATGCCGGAGGATTATAAAGAGCTCAGCGACTGGGGGCTAACCCTTGAGAAGCACTACGGCAATATGCAGGATATTGAGTTCACTATCCAAAAAGGAACTCTCTACATTCTTCAAACCCGTAATGGTAAACGTACGGGGCACGCCGCGATTAAAATTGCCACGGATATGGTCGAAGAAGGTTTGATTTCTCCAAAACAGGCTGTGAAAAATCATGTTGAACCCACTCACTTGGATCAGCTGCTTCACCCTCAGATTGATAACAACTCTGTGGATCCAAAATCAATACTCGGTGTAGGTTTACCGGCATCACCCGGTGCGGCGGTCGGTAAAGTTGTATTTTTCTCTGAGGATGCTGAGGAAGCAAATGCATCCGGAGACCCTGTTATTTTAGTTCGGATCGAAACAAGCCCTGAAGATGTGGGTGGAATGTCGGCAGCTGAAGGTATTTTAACATCAAGGGGCGGCATGACCAGTCACGCTGCTGTTGTCGCACGTGGATGGGGTAAACCATGCGTAGCCGGCTGTGGTGATATTATTATTGATTATGAAGACCGTTCTTTTACGAATGGTAAAGTTACCATACACGAAGGCGACTGGATCTCTATTGATGGTGCCCGTGGCACAGTAATCAACGGTCAAAAAGAGGTGGTTAAACCCGAACTGGACGATGACTACCAAAAATTTATGACCTGGGTTGATCAATTTCGGGATATGCAGGTACGAACCAACGCCGATTCACCGGCTGATGCCGCGCGTGCACGCGAATTCGGAGCACAGGGTATCGGGCTTTGCCGAACAGAACATATGTTTTTTGGAGAAGAGCGAATTCGCGCCATTCGAAAAATGATCGTTTCAAACACAATTGAGGACCGTAAAGACGCACTCGCTGCTCTGTTACCCTACCAGAAAAACGACTTCAAAGAGATCTTCAAAGCTATGGAAGGATTTCCGGTAACGATCCGTCTGCTGGATCCTCCGCTGCATGAGTTTTTACCTGAAGACAGTGAAGAAATTGAGCAGGTTGCCAATGATCTCGGGATCAAACCTCTCATTTTTGCTCAAACCGTTCGGGCTCTTCGCGAATTTAACCCTATGCTGGGTCATCGCGGATGCCGGCTTGGAATTACCTACCCGGAAATTACGGCAATGCAAACCAGAGCTATCCTTGAAGCAGCAATAGAACTGAAGCATGAAGGGGTCTCTGTGGTCCCTGAAATCATGATTCCGCTGGTTGGTACGCCTCAGGAGTTCCGTGCTCAAAAATGGGTTATTGATGAAACGGCAGCTACCGTATTCGAAGAAACCGATGATTCTGTAGAGTATTTGGTTGGTACAATGATTGAAATTCCAAGAGCCGCTCTTGTAGCCGATCAGATTGCGAAAGATGCAGAATTCTTCTCTTTTGGTACCAACGACCTTACCCAAATGACCTTCGGATACAGCCGTGATGATGCCGGAAAATTCTTGGGTGAATACTTACGGGATGGAATTCTGCAAGAAGATCCTTTCCAGGTCTTAGATATTGAAGGAGTTGGCCAGCTGGTTGAGCTTGCGACTCAAAAAGGCAGAAAACAAAAACCTGATTTAAAAATCGGTATTTGTGGTGAACACGGTGGAGAGCCGCATAGTGTATCATTCTGTTATGAACAAGGACTTAACTATGTTTCTTGCTCACCATTCAGAGTGCCGGTAGCAAGACTTGCTGCAGCACAGGCTGCACTTAGCTAGTTAGAAGCATAAGATATGCTATCAATTACGAGCCGTTTGGTCTGCCAGATCAAACGGCTTTTTTATTTTCAATTTGCCTGAATAGTAGTTAACACCGCCGGATAATTTAAAGTCACCATTTTTTGATGTAAATTTGTCACGTAAAATTTTCATTCTAGACTTTTCCAACATCATGCTTCGAAAACCCCCTTCAGCTTTTCTGTTTATTGGGTTCATAATTCCATTTATCATTGCCTGCACCGACTCCAACCTTTCATCACAGCCGGTTTTAGAGTCAGTCAATACGCAGCAGCTGTTATCAGATATCAAATATTTATCATCTGATGAACTTGAAGGGCGAAAAACCGGAACCCAAGGCAACCTATTGGCTCAAGACTTTATAAAAGATCGCTTTTCATCCATTGGTTTACAGCCTGTAGACGGGACATACGAACAAGTTTTTGAACATCGGAACAATCGCTCAGGTGAGGTTTTTGAAAATGCTGTCAATCTTATAGGGCTGATTGAGGGAACCTCCGAAAGTGAGGAGTACATTGTGATTACAGCACACTACGATCATCTTGGAGTACGCGGAGATGACATCTATAATGGTGCAGATGATAATGCTTCCGGAACCGCGGGCATTCTTGCTATTGCGGAGTATTTTTCAAATCAAAAACCGCAAAACAATCTTCTTTTTATCGCCTTTGATGCTGAAGAACAGGGTCTTGCCGGTGCTTACCATTTTGTAGAAACACCAACAATTTCATTAAATCAGATTGCCTTAAATGTCAACCTTGATATGATCAGCACCAATTTTCAAAATGAGCTTTATGCGGTTGGAACCTATCATTATCCGTATTTAAAACCACTCATAGAAGAGGCTACAGCAGAGGCTGCTATTGATGTACTATTTGGATATGATTCTGATGAATGGAGCCAAAACTGGACCTTAGCGTCAGACCATGGCCCGTTTCACCTAAAGGGTGTGCCTTTTATCTATTTTGGAGTGGAAGATCATGAACACTATCACCAGCCAACAGACGTGTATGAAAGTATAAATGAGGAATTTTTCATTCATTCCGTAGAGACTATTATCGATGTCATTCAAAACTTTGACAGGAATCTTGAATCCATTCTCACTCAAAGATAATCTATCTGTCAGACGAGCTCTTTAGTCATAAAATACATCGCAGGCTCTCCGTAGCTGAACCCCTCCCTCTCGTAAAGATTACGGGCTCGATTATCCTCCCTTACTTCAAGCGTAACTTTACAGCAGTTCTCTTCCGTAGCTTTTTTAATCACTGAGCCGATCAAAGCCTTGCCAACTCCCATACCCCTATAAGTTGACAATACGGCTATATCATGAATGTTGACCAATTTAGCAGCTTTAAACGTAGAAAAGCCATAAAAACAATTGACTAGCCCCGCTGCTTCGTCATCAACAAAAGCCAAAAATCCAAAGTACGTATCAAAATTGCGTAGCTTACCAATCAAACTGTCCTGAACACGTTCAGGAAGTGGTTTTCCATCCCCCATTGGATGTTGTGAATATTTATTTATGATCTCCAGCACTGCGCTTGCGTGTTGAGGGGCATTCAGATTTACTTCTACAATTTTCATTTTATCCATAATAGCCGTAGAAAATGTCTTTATTTATGCTTTTCTAAGTATTAATCATTTCAATGAGCATAAACAGAAAGATAGCTGAAAAATAGTTTTATCCTGAAATGATATTTTTTTAACATAAAATTCGCTTATAAACTTGAACCGAAACCAATACATCAACTCATGAAAAAATACATCCTACTTATTTTCTTATTTACCTCATTAGCTTTATCTGGCTGCTATCATGCACAAATTACTACCGGCCTGGAAGCTTCAAATGAAGTATACCAGGAGGCTTGGGCCACATCCTTCATTGCCGGTCTTGTTCCGCCCGACATTGTAAATGCTGAACAAAAATGCACGAATGGAGTTGCGAAAGTAGAAACCCGTCACAGTTTCCTGAATATGGTGGCTCAAATGGTCACATTTAGTTTATACTCCCCAATGGAAATTACTGTTACTTGTGCATCTGCAAGTGCGGATAATTACGGGACGGATGAAGTTCTTGAACTTGCAAAAAACTCTCCGGATGAAGATGTAATTAATACATTCAACACAGCTGCAGAGCTGTCAGCAAGTAAGGAAAAAGCGGTATTCGTTTCTTTTAAATAGCATTAAGGGAGAAGTGATGGCCAAAAAAAAGGCTGTGTAAATATTTACACAGCCTTTTTCATTTTGTAAAGTTGTCTGACTCGGATTGATTATTGCACAATCAAAGTTCCAACCATTCCGCCAGCATAGTGACCTGGGAATGTACATAAGAACGTATACTCTCCGGGCTCTTCTGGTACGGTAAACGTGATTGAGTCAGTTTCATCGGCACCTAGCATAGCTGTGTGTATAATTACCTGATCCTCAAAATCGGGAGAGATATACTCATTATCCCGAGCAGTGATTGAAGCTCTGGCAAATGCGTCGGCATCAGCTCCCATTTCTAAGAGAGCGAAATTATGCGACATTGCTGTTGGAGGCAGATTACTTACAGTTGTAAGCGTTACTCTGATTTCTTCACCCGGAGCGGCTTCAATGGATTCTACAAGAAAGTTTTGCCCTGATGGACCTGCTGTAACAACCCCTTCAGTTTCTTCCTCAATAACAAACTTCATATCGTCAGTACCAATCAGATTGATGGTTCTAACGCCATCATCAGCAGCCATAGCTTCTTCTTCAGAAGTATCGGACTCCATTGTTTGTTCTGATGATTCCTGCTCGCCGCCACAAGCAATGAGGCCAATAGCGAGTGCAAATAATAGTGATGTAAATAAGTACTTTTTCATTTTTCTTTTTTGTTTTTTTTGATTCGGTTCCTATATATAAACAGTTGATAAAAGCTAACCATTCATGATAGAAACAGATTATTCTGTTAAAAGAGTTTTGATATCTTCAATTACGGTTTCGGTATCTAATTCGCTACCAAGATAATGATTTCTCACCTGACCTTTTTTATCAATTAAAGATACTTTATCCGTATGATCGATAAAGTAGACCGCTTTATTATCTTCGGTGAACCGGGTCGGAGTCTTGACTGTAGCAATCCCCAATTTATCGAGTACTTCGTCTACTTCACTCTTTTCACCGGTAAGCATCGACCAGTTCGACTGATCGATATTATAACTTTCGGCATATGAATGAAGTACTTCTGGTGAATCTCTTTCAGGATCAAAAGAAATGCTAATCAGGTGAAAGTCCTGCTCACCGGGAAACTCCCTCTGAAGATCGCGCATATTGTAGGTGATCATAGGGCAAATATCGGGGCAGTTGGTGTAAACATATCCAACTACAAGAACTTTGCCGCTGTAATCATCGGGCAATGATACCTGCTCTCCAAATTGATTTGTGAGCGTGTAATCTTCGGTAAGTGTATCCTCAACGGCAAGTCTGTCGCAGCCAGCGATCAAAACAAAGAACGCTAACGCTGCGACAACACTGCCAAAGGATATGTTAAAAAAACTTCTTTTAAACATACATTTAACCTGTATCTCTAACTATTCGATCAACGTAGTGGAACCGGACTATTCGGTGAGTAAGGCAAAGAGCCGTCATACGTTGACTGTAACACATCATATATAACAGGTGTATATGAAAGTGCAATTAAGATCAAGGCAATTATAATGTAAGGTTTAAAGTTTCTGAGCCAGAGGGCTGGTTCATTATGAATTGGTTCTGATATTGGAAACTCAACTTCTGCTTCAGGTTCTTCCACCGTGCTTTTTGAAAATACAGTTGCAAAAAACGTTACAATATAGATCACAATTGCAATAAACATGATTGAACCACCAATTACACTGATATCAATGTATGGCATCCAGTCGGGCTGGTAGAGAACACTTTCGGGATTTGCATAAGAAGCCCCGGTATTTGTTCTTCGAGGCATACCTAGCAGTCCTCCGCGCATCATACCCCAGGAAAAAATCGATACACCGATTGTGTAAATATAGGGAACCGATAGTGTCCATCCTTTCATTTTCACGGATTTACCCATGAACTGGCTAACCAGGTACATACTTCCGCCTAAAAACGCCAGTAGCACAGGTCCGGCAACGGTGAGGTGAAAGTGCCCCGGAATCCACGCTGTGTTATGCACAACCGTATTCATTTGATAGGATGCATTTACGATACCGCTGATTCCACCAAATATAAATATCACCAAACCTGCAATCAGGTATGAGAAAAACCATTTGTCTTTTTCGAAGTAGGGAAGTTTAAAAATCCATCCAAACAACCCTTTACCACCCCGTTTTCGACCGGAATACTCGAGTGATGCTGCAATAGTAAACGCCGTAATTAAACTAGGCAGTGCAACTGCAAAAGTGAAAATTCCATGTATCAGTTTCCACTGCGATCCGATAGCGGGATCCATATACTGGTGGTGCGTTCCTACAGGAACGGAAAATACCACAAACAGCATAAACACCAGCCTGGCAGCCATATCAGAATACAGGCGCCCATCGGCCAGTTTTGACAGGAAAGAATAATACATTACGTAGGCCGGTAGTAACCAAAAGTATACCAGCGGGTGCCCAAAGAACCAGAATAGCGTTCTTGCCAGCATCACGTTCACTTCATCAACAAGGCCAAGCGACCACGGAAGAAGCATGAAGAGAATTTCCACCGCTACTGACGCAGTTGCAATTAACCAAACAATAAACGTAGTAAACATACCCACAACGGCCAGCGGGGTTTTCTCTCCTTTATTTTCCTTGCGCCAGTTCAGATACATCGGTATCCAGTTGAAGAATGCTACCCATGAACCTACGACAAGGAGGGTTAGCCCGATGTAAAACAGGGGATGCGCTTTTAAAGGAGGATAAAACGTATAGAGAACCGTTGCCTCTCCCATAAGCATTACCACTCCTGCCATCACAGATCCAACAAGCATTAGAATGCCTGAGGCCCACGCCACTTTTGAGTTGAGACTCATTTTCAGTGAGTATGGAATAAGCGCATTACCCAGTGCCACGGCAAAAAACGTGGTAAAGACAATTGCATTCAATACTCCGTGTATGGTAAGACCTTTATAGTAGTCTCCTCCCATAAATGGGTCGCTCTGAATAATCCCGGCCCTGAACAAGGTCTGCATCAAACCACCATAAACCCCAATAAAAAGAAGAACCATGGGGATAATGATGAGTACGGAGTTAAGATTTTTTACAGACTTCGAAAATCGAAAAGTACCTGCACTATCCATCTTATTTCACCTCCGTCATATTATCTGACAACGGTTCGCTTGCTTCCTCGATAATAAATCGTCCGGCCATAGTATGGTGTGCTGCACCACAAAATTCGTGACACGCAAAGAGATATTCACCCGGCTCGTCGAAAGTAACCTGCATGTAGTTAATTGCGCCGGGTACAGCCATCAAATTTATATTGTGGTCATTAACCTTAAACCCATGGGTAATGTCCTGAGATGTCAGGTACAAATCTACTGTGGTTCCCACAGGTAGACGGATTACAGACGGTTGAAATGCCCACATTCGGGCAACCATTTGTAATTCATAGGTATCCGGCCCGGTCTGAAATAGAGTGTCTGTTGCAAACGGCTCCATATCCGTTATGCATGTCGGCACCTCTATATCTTTTGCAATCCCGGCGTACATAATTGCTCCAAAAAACAAGATGAGCAGTGCGCCACTTAATCCCAATGCTAATTTTTCTGATTGATCCATCCTTATCCCCTCCCTAAAAGTTCAAAATAAAGGGAAAACCACATCACGGCAAACATGACGATCATGATAATGAAGAATGCTACAGCACCTCTTGGCCGAAACTCTTCAGCTTCGTGTCCAGGTTCACTATTTCCCATACAACCTCGTTATTTATTGTTTGAATTGACAGGGGGAATTTATAGTAAATGAACCTACAAAGTAAAAAGAGTACCTCGTCTTATTTATAAATTTATTTTATGAGCAATACTATTGTTTTATATCGATTAATTTCTCCGATAATTTACCGAGACTGATCCACCCGATGTTCGGGCATTAAGCATTGGGCCGCCATTGCCTACGTATCCCCGAATGTTATTTCTTTCTGCTTCACCTGAAAAGTTTCTGAGCTCGATATTCACTCGCTGACCGCGTAGTTCAAGGTCGAAATTTTCTTTTTCTGGGATATCAATCCTGATATTCCCACCGCTGGTGCGCAGATCTACATCTTCATCGAAGGCTTTCAACGATGCACTGATACTCCCACCGCTGGTTCGTGCCGAAATTTTGGCTGCCATGTTATCGATGTCAATACTGCCTCCGGAAGTTCTAAGTTCTGCAGTTCCGGTAACCTGATTTGCATTGATAGACCCTCCGCTGGTTCTCGCATCTACATCCCCCGACAAATTCTCAACGCTGATTCGCCCGCCTGATGTGCGTAATGATATCTCACCGGTTATATTCTCAGCTGTTACACTACCCCCGCTGGTACGTAAATCAATACCATTGGTTAAATCGTACGCAGCAACGTATCCACCACTGGTTCTCCCGCTGGCAATCGCATTATGAGGAACATATACTTTAAATGAAATGGACGGGCGCCGCGACATGGAGAAAAATCGATTGCCTTCCTGCTCAGCACGAATCGTCACATTGTCACCATCTTTTTCGATGGTTATTTCAAAATCTGAAAGATCAGTATCCGACGCGCTCAGATAGCGCCTTCCCTGTCTTACATACATTTCCGAAACTACCACATTTTCATCCGTCCCGATAATTTCTACAAATCCACCAGAAGTAGCCACATCTACGAGCGGGCTGTCTGTTGTGCTAAATTCATCTACACGATACGCATCGGCACTATTCTGAGCTACCGTTACCGACGAAAGCGCCATTACTGTAGTTATAATAATGGCTAATATGAATATTAATTTGGTTTGTTCTTTCATTGAATTGTATCCCAATTAAAGTTAAAATATGTCCGTTACGGAATTCCTTCGTTTTCGTATTAATCATCTACGGAGAACGTTTTATTGAGTTTCGAGATTTATCAGATAGTTTCAAAGAGATTGTGGCCAGCCCTGAGTCTGCCACTGCTCATACATCATCTACTATTGAATTATGAAATTACCTTTTGTATTTGCTAAACGCTTCGTTGCAGCCGAAACATTTAAAGAGACTGTTCCCAAGATTAAAATCATCAACCAAAAAGGGATTAAGGTAACGCTCGATTTATTGGGAGAAAATGTCACTAACCAGTCTACCGCAGATGAGACCGTAAGCACGTACATTGGACTTCTAAACAGAATAAACGATGCCGGCCTGAAGAGTACCATTTCAGTTAAACTTACCATGATGGGACTCGATATCGACCCGGATTACTGCAAAGAAAACCTTTTTAAACTTCTTGATGAGGCAAAAAAGCTACAATCCTTTGTACGAATTGATATGGAGGGCTCCGACTATACGCAACAGACCATAGATATTTTTAAGGAAGCACATCAAAAATATTCGTCTGAAGTAGTGGGCATCGTTATTCAGGCTTATCTTCACAGAACCAAAGACGATATTGCTGATCTCGCAGAACTAGATGCCGATATTCGCTTATGCAAAGGTGCATATAAAGAACCCGACCTAATCGCACTCCAGAAAATGAGCGACATCAGGGAGGCATTTAAACGATATGCCGAAACATTGATCACAAAAACATCCTCTCCCCGCATCGCCACCCATGATGATGAGCTGATCAACTGGGTGAAAGAGTTCATCAAGATTAGTGATATTCCCAAAGACCGATTTGAATTTCAAATGCTCTATGGATTACGAGAGGAAACCATGGAGGAGCTTGTCTCTGAAGGATATAAAGCGAGAATTTATGTCCCCTACGGAACCATGTGGTTCCCTTACTTTAAGCGCCGTCTGATGGAAAGAAAAGAGAATATCTGGTTTGTGCTAAGCACGATGTTCAAGAAATAGCCTGGTTAAGAAACCCGAAATGTTTTGTTTTTGAAGGGCAGACAACTGATAATAAGTGCGGATTTATCCCGTCTATTTTTAATGTTACTATAACAGAAGATCAGTTTAACTGGGTCGGTTCACTCACTAACCAATATTTTTTTGAGCCATCCATATATGAATGTTCATTGTATCTAAACAGAACTCTAATGCTATATGGTGTATTTGACAGGCTCTTTATTCTGATATTCTTTTGAAAATAATATTTTATACCTGGCTTCACAACAGTGGTATTTAAATCATCAAAAAAGATCTGATCTTCGATTGAGGGTGTTATTTCACCTTCATTATCATATGCAATAAGAAGAGGAAAGCTTGATGAATGGTAGAGAGTATCATTTGTATTACTGGAATTAACAATATATGTGCTAATAAGTAAGCTGTCTGTTTCTAAGTTTGTAATCTCAATACCCAAATTGAGGTAATCCGGTGAATGTTGACTTAATGATTTAATTTTTTCTACTTCCTCTGGCATTATATCATCATCAGTATCAATATTATTGTTGGTACAGCTTGCAAATAACAGGAAAATGATTGTTGAAAAACTGATACAATTCATTTTTTAACAAATTTAATTTTGGTGGAAGACGGCCCTAACCGCTACAGGGCCAACGGATGCACAAAAACACTCAAGATAATTTCTTGGCTGTTTACTCCTCCATACAATCTGCAATCTTGGACCAGTGCAGCAATGTACAATTCATTCGTAGTCTATACTGCGCTCGCATCAAGCAGCCCTCTGAAAATACCGGAAATACAAGGCCATTATTTACCTGGTTTAGTAAATCTGAGCGCCCGAATGCCACAATTCCTGCTCCTGCAGAGATAACCTCATCCGGTATCAGCCTACTCTTCTGTCTCTGGCGAGTCCATCCAGATATTATTGTCGCGGTTTACATCCGCCATTCTGCCGGACGGGTCAATTTCTATTCGCTGTATGTCTGAAATGGGAACGCTCAGGTTGAGTTCGTACTCCGGAAAAACCCACGGCCAGTCTTCTTCAACAATACGGTCTGTATCGGCAAATTCATTCTCTTTTTCGCCCCACATTATTCGCAACGGTATATAGTAATGAACAATAGTCCCATCTTTATATTTCACTTCAACATCCAGAGGCATTGGCATCAGCCCAACTCTGTTCAGATTTACCACCGCACCATTTTCACGATCCTCAACAGAAGAAACTCCATAATCGATGGTTTTAATAGTTGTAACCCAGTATTCATAGTACCAGTCAAGAATAATGCCGCTTTCATCTTCTGCGACTTTTATAAAATCGTACCCGGTTGGGTGTTTGAACTTCCACTCCTCGTAAAACCGGTTCATAGTTCTGTCAAGAGCCTCTTTGCCAATCACATATCCAAGCTGATGCAAAAATATTGCTCCTTTTGTGTATGCCGCCATACCATAGGCCGTGTTTGTAACATAGTGATCAGAGTGGATATGCATGGGTTCCTCAAGGCCGGCCTCAACTACGCGAAAATATCCTCCATAGCGGCGGCTCATCGGGTCGCCTTCACCGTCACCAAATAGATGATCCATGATAAACGCCGATATATATGAGGTAAATCCTTCATCAATCCATTGATCGTACACTTCATTATTACCTATCGCACCTTCGTACCAGGCGTGTACAAACTCGTGAACAGTAACGCCCACCAGGCTGCTCAGCGACCGGTTTCCGGTAATCAAAGTACCCATTGAATATTCCATACCGCCGTCACCTCCCTGGATCACTATGTACTCTTCATGCGGATATTCACCGTAATTCTCAGCCATGTACTCAAATGCGTCAGATGTATATCCGGGAAGCTGCTCCCAGTTTTGCAAGAGCTCAGCCTGACGTTCTTCATCCGCATTCACTGCAACAGTATCTGCCTGATGAAAAAATCTGAGAAGCGGCCCGTTGGGCACCTGTTTGGTTTTTTGTACAAAATCGGGATCTGCTGCCCACATCACATCATGTACATTTTCTGCAGTAAAATTCCAGGTGAGTTTTTCGCTGTCAGGTCGATTCACTTCCATGCCTTCTGTTTCGTAACCAAACCCTACATCTTCGGGATTTTCGAGAATGGCACCCGCTGCAACCACATAACTGCTGTCGATATGAATGGTAATATCAAACGTACCAAAGGGGGCATAAAACTCTCTTCCGATATATGGATTTGCATACCAGCCATCGTCATCATAAGCCGCTATCTTCGGGTACCACTGCGACATGGAAAATCGTACTCCCTCGCGGTTATCCCTGCCCGAGCGCCGGGTTTGCAGAGGCACCTGTGCATCAAACGCCATTTCAAACTCAGCGGTTTCGCCGGGCTTAATCGGCTCATTTAACCGAACTTCCATAATGGTTCCTTCAACCGTAAAATCTACCTCGTCTCCATTGTGGGTTATCCAGTGTATATTTTGATAGCCAATCTCTGTTTCATCGTACGACACGATTCTGTCACCAACTCTTCGATCGGGGTCAGCAATGGTTCTGGATCGCTTATCCATCATGCTATTGGGTTGAAAGGCATTAAAAAAGAGATGATAGAATACACGATCCAGCGTATCGTTCGAATTATTTGTATATCGTAATATCTGATGACCCTCAAACTGATTGTTCTGGGCATCCATGTCAATATCCATTGTATATTCAACTGATTGCTGCCAATACCCTTTTCGCTGTGCGTCGCTACTATCAATAAAAAATGACGACCATAAAAGTGATGTCAATAGAGCGTAAAAGAGTGGAGTTTTAAAAATCGAAAGCATTCTTAACGGTTTTATTTGATTTTATAGGTAATAAGCTATTTGCTAAAAAGAAGTGCGGCTTGCAAAAGCACGGCTCAGTGTGGCTTCATCAATAAATTCAAGTTCAGTTCCCATGGGTATTCCGTAAGCAATACGCGTTACGTTCACATCATAGTTTAAGAGCAATTTATTCACGTAATATGCAGTGGCTTCCCCCTCGGAGTCGGGGTTGAGCGCGAGGATTACTTCATCGATAGGTTCATCCTCATCAGCAAGGCGATCGAGTAACTCTTTTACGCGGATATCATCTGGGCCAATATTTTCCAGAGGAGAGATGGTTCCGCCTAAAACATGATAGCGACCCCTGAATTCATTTGTTCTTTCAATAATATCCACATCCTGAAACTCTTCAACCACGCAGATAACTCCGTTTTTACGTTTGATGTTTCTGCAGATTGAGCATGGATCATCATCGGTTATCGTGCCACAAATTGAGCAACGGCTGACCGATTTTTTAAGCTGAATTAATGCATCAGCGAGCGTTACCACTCGCTCATCAGATTGTTTAAGCAGATATATTGCAATTCTTCGTGCCGATTTCCGTCCCGTTCCCGGGAGCCTGGCAAGTTCTTCAATCGCCCTTTCCAGAGCTTCGGAGGTTATTTGCATGTATTATAATAGTCTAAATAGATCGATAGTTGACAAATTCAGGCGGTCGTGAACTCTTATAAACCCAGCTTACTCATGTCCATGCCGGGGATTCCGCCACCTGGAAGAATGTCTTTATAGATATCCTGCATTTTCTTTTTCCCTGCTTCTTCAGCTTTTTCAAGAGCTTTATTCACACCGGCAACCACAAGATCTTCAAGCATCTCTTTATCTTCAGGATCGATGACATCTTTATCCAGATCTATACTAATGACCTGACGTTTACCATTTGCCTTCACTTTCACCATTCCTCCGCCGGCCTCGGCATCAACGACCACATCGGCCAACTGATCCTGCGCTTCTTTCATTTTTGCCTGCATATTGGAAATTTTACCGAACATATCGGCCATGTTAAAATCACTCATTATTCTATCTTTATTTTAGGATTCATTCTTGTAACAAATTTAGAACAGACTACCGTTGCATGTTCCAAAGCAAAATCAAATATGTTCAATTTCCGCTCCAAAAAGGTCTACAATCGTTTTTAAGTTTTTGTCTTTTTTCTGAAGCTCACAGAATCGTTCGAACGGACTTAGATACACATCCTTATCCTGTCCGTTACGATCTACCACACACTTAATACGAAGGTGAACTCCGGTAATCTCTTTACAAAACCTGCCTATTTTCTTTTTATTTGACTCCAGGATATTCACGGCAAACGGATTATTTACCGAAAGAACCAGCTCTGTTCCCTTCAACTCTTTTAACTGAACATCCGCCAGCTGCAAATAGAGGGTTTTAGATGCTTTATTTTGAACCATATCCAAAACATCTTTCCAACACTCTTCTACATCACTCAATTGCTGCAATGTCTTGGTGCCGTTTGAAGGAACCTGCTCTTCAGTTTCAATTGCGGAAGCCGTACCTGAACGGTTCCCAGCCTGTTTGCTTGATGATTGAAGACTTGGCTTGCCCATTAATAATTCATAATGGTCTTCCTCGGCATCATCCCCTTGTACTTCACCTGAAGAATTCGAGGGGACACCAGCTTGTGGCATCTCTTTTACCGGACTCTCACTTTCCTCGCGATTTTCTGTCCTTTGATATTCAGCCTTACTGTTTTTGTCTGCTTGTTCATTGACTTCAGCTAAACGAGCTCCATCATTATTTGGGTACTGAGAGCTTGATGTCTCGTCCTTTCCAATAGCTTTTGGGCCAGACGCCACTGGGTCAGTCAATGGTGTGGACAGATCCTCTTTTATCGAATGATTTTTATCTTCTACGAGGCTACTGCCGTTTTTTTTTAACCCGTCTATTGATTGCAAAAGCTTTTTTAGCTCAGCGTTTCGGGTCATATGCACCAGCTTGAGCGCCAGGATCTCGAAATGAACCCTCGGCTGCTGTACATCTTTCATTTTTATCTGTGCTTCGCTCACAAGGTGCATCATACGCATCAGGTCGGAGTCATTAAATGTTTTGGCCTGAGCAATGTAACGGTCTTTTGTTTCTTCCGTTGCCTCAATGAGATGCATTCCTTCCTTTTGGCGAGCCACATAAAGATTCCGCAGATGATTAGTCAGCGAAACCAGGAATTCCTGAATATCAGCACCATCTTTTAAAATCCTGTCGATAAAAAGAAGCCCGGCCTGTGGATCCTGAGCCGCCACAGCCTCTGTAAATTCGAAAAGGTCATCATTGCCAATTACGTTCAGTGCTTTTACCAGCTCATCATAGCGAATATCTGTCCCGCAAAACGCAATGGCCTGATCCATCAGCCCAAGCGCATCACGCAGGGCACCGTCTGCTTTTTTTGCAATAGTATGCAGAGATTCATCATCAATCTTAATACTCTCCTTTTCAGATATACTTCGCAGACGTGTAACAATTTCATCCACACTAATCCGCTTAAAATCAAAACGCTGCACCCGGGAGAGAATGGTTGGCAGCACTTTATGAGGCTCGGTGGTTGCAAAAATAAATATCGCGTGCGGCGGTGGCTCTTCAAGCGTTTTGAGCAGTGCGTTAAACGCCTGTTTCGAAAGCATATGCACCTCATCGATAATAAAAACCTTGTAACTTCCGGTTTGAGGCGGAACTCTCACAATTTCTCTCAAGTGATGCACGTCGTCCACTTTATTATTCGAAGCGGCGTCAATCTCTACAACGTTCATGGTTTGGCTCAGCGCTTCACCGTCTACATTTTGATCTATGTGGTTAATAGCACGGGCCAAAACCCTGGCCATCGTAGTTTTACCAACTCCTCTGGGGCCGCAAAACATATAAGCATGCGCCAGTCTGTTCTGAGCAATGGCGTTTTTCAGCGTATTGCTTACGTGCTCCTGCGATACAACATCATCAAATGAGCTGGGTCTGTATGTACGGGTTAGAGCTCTGTAATTAGCCATAGAAGAATATTTATAAGAAATCGTTACCAATCGACCTTAATGGAAACAAATGGCATCGTTTGGTTGTCGTAATCAAACGTTTAATGTACAAAATTTGATCCTCCTTTTTGAACTCTTATGATAAATTTAATCACTGTAAAAGGTTGTAGCGGTTTAAAAGACGCGTTGTATTTTCTCAATAAAGCATTAATTTTGGAACCTATGATTCGTATTCACCTTACAGCAGCAATATTTTTTTTACTGGGGATCGCCTTTTTACCCTCTAAAATGGTCATTGCCCAGCCGCAGGCAGCGTTCGATCGCGGTACGGAAGAACTGCAGCGCGGCAATATCTCCGAAGCTCTGGATATTTGGTACAGCGCGTACCAAAACAGCAGTAGAGTTGACAGCCGAATAGGATTTGAGTTTATTCGCACTGTTGCAACACACGATTTACAGTCTTACTACGAAACAGCGACCTCACTTTACTACAAAGCTTTAACAGATGGAACCGGACAACAGAGCCGTGTGGCGATAAAACAGGAAATCGATCGGCTTGAACCCGTTGTAGGCGCCGGTATTTCGCGGCAATGGAATCAATGGTGGCAAAATCAGTCGGAAATACTCGGTACAGATATGCGCGGTTACTGGGTTCAGCAGGATCCGACCCCATCAAAAATCACCAACGAGCGATTAATTGAGCACTGGAAACGCATTACAAACGCTACAACCCAATTTACAAAAAACAGAACAACGATTTACGGCAGCGACGAGCGAGCTCTTATTTATATCCGGTATGGTGAGCCCGACAGAGTTCGGAATGGCATTTTAACACTACAGAGCTCAAACATTCGTCCCTGGCTCGAAAATCAGCTGCGACAGCCGGCATCTGCCTCCGAAATGGAGTCTGCACCCAAAGATATGGAGCTGCAGGATGCCGAATTGACCAACCGCCTACTTGATGCCATGTATCGATACCATCAATACCCCGAATATGAAATCTGGTTTTACGAAAATCTTTATCCTACACAGCAAGAGCCCATCATCTTTCTTTTTGGAACCGATGTAAATACAAACCGGTTTTCCCTTCAAACCAGTCTGGAAGACTTTATTCCTGAACGCGCCTACAATCCTGAGCGTGAACGCCGTGAAGACGATGAGTTTGATTTTACCCGTGCAGGTATCACACCGGCGTTGATGCTTCAGCTCATCTATTATGAGCAACTTGCCCAGGCAGATCCCTTTTTTGAATCCCGCATCAACGATTTGAAAGATAATGTACTGGAACAGGGGCTACAGGCCTACCAGGGTATGGATCTGCAATTTCGATCTGAAAGCCGCGATCTTGTTAATCAAAAAATTACGGAAGCACCGCTGGAAAAATCTTCCTACGAAGACGACCTGCCTCAAATCCCTTTCCAGGTACACCACTATCGGTTCATAGATCCTGAAGCAGGCCCTTCCATTTTGACCTATATCGAGAGTTCTCCGCAGGAAGCTCTTCTAATTGATTACTATCGAAACCGCGAACCCGTTTCCACAGAAGACTCACTTCGTCTTGGATCAAATATTTTGGATCAGCTGCCATACTACGAGTTTAATCACCATTTACTTACATACAACCAGGACTGGACAGTGGATGAGTCTTACGAGCAGAGTCCACCGGTTGTCATAGAAAGAAATGCCAACGGTCCTGTATCCCGCTCTTTTGTGATATCCAAACACACCCGCCAGAATAATCAATCGGCATCCGTTGAACTTATAAACCTGGACCCAGACTCAAAATCCATCAACAGCACCCTGTTTTCTTCAACACTTCGGGGACGAAATAAAATGCAGTTCCGCCAGCCAGCACCTCTTATTCAACACGAGGATTCACTTGAACTGGCTGATCTTGTTCTGGGATTCCAATCAGAGGATACCCCAACTCCACCATTCTCGTTTATGGTGGCCAACGACCAAATTATCCCCTTTGGTCAAACTCTTATTCTTCATTTCGAAGTGTACAATCTTGCCAAAATGAGCAGTGGGTTTACTCAGTTTGAGCTCACCTATCGAATCTTCCCAATTGATGAGGAGGGAAATTTACTGTCCGATCAAACAGAGTTTATACTCACACTCAACTTTACAAATGAAGAAACGAACGTAATAGAAGATCTTGAAATTGAAACGGCTGATTTGGGGCCGGGACTGTATGAGTTGATTTTGAATATTACCGACACTCAAACAGAACAGATGAAGGAGAGGCGCATTCGTTTTGAAGTTTTGGAGTAGCTTATTTTTTACCCAAATTAGTTTTCAATAAAATGGGGATCTTCTTACCTTATCGAAACCTTCAAAAATACACGATGAAGATCCTTCAGATAAAAACTTTTTTACTGAATATTTCTTGCCCACCGATCCGACCCGGTTCCCGTAGTCGGATTTTTTTTGATCTTTATCTTTTAAACCACACAATCGGAAACGACTCAACTGTATGATTCCCAATAAAAAAGAATCCACCCCCGCTGTACTTGCACTATCCGATGGCACAATTGTTAAAGGAACATCGGCTGGCGTAATCGGCACTACCGGCGGCGAACTCTGCTTTAATACAAGTATGACGGGCTACCAGGAGATTTTCACTGATCCAAGTTACTATGGTCAATTGATGATGATGACCTACCCCCACATTGGAAATTACGGAACCATGGATCGTGATGACGAGGCTCGTAAAGTGATGGTATCGGGGATTATTGTCCGATCATTTTCAACCGAATTCAGCAATCCGATTGCCGATGCGGGGCTGCAGGAGTACCTCGAGAGAAACAGTATCGTTGGGATCAGTGGTGTGGATACACGAATGCTTGTTCGCCACATTCGTACTAAAGGCGTCATGAATGCCGTCATTAGCTCAGAAATTCTTGACGAAGAAGAATTGGTTCGTATGGCAAAAAACTGGGACTCGATGGAGGGCCTTGAACTCGCCACAAAAGTAACCCGTTCGGAAGCACAGACCATTCCCTCTGAAGGAGATTATAAAGTCGCTGCGTTCGACTACGGCATTAAACAAAATATCATCAATAACTTTGTGAAAAGAGGCTGTACGCTTCGGATTTTCCCTGCCGAAACGGATCTTGAAGATGTTAAAGCATGGGATGCTGATGGTTTCTTTTTTAGCAATGGCCCCGGTGATCCCAACGCTTCCTCCTCATATGGACTACCCATGGTAAACTATGCCAAACAAACGGGCAAGCCACTCTTTGGCATTTGCCTGGGGCACCAGCTTATGGCACTATCAGAAGGAATACCGGTACGCAAAATGTTTGTTGGCCATCGCGGTGCAAATCAACCGGTAAAGAATACCGAAACCGGCCTTGTAGAAATCACCACTCAAAACCACGGGTTCGCCGTTGATGAAAAGAAAATCGATGAGTCGAAAATTACAGTCACTCATATCAACCTCAACGATGACACGATTGAAGGTCTGAAGTTTAAATCTTTTCCGGGCATGTCGGTGCAGTATCATCCCGAGGCGTCTCCCGGTCCACACGATTCATCCTATCTTTTTGATCAGTTTGTAGATATGATGAAGCAGCAAAAAGAACCCACCGTTTAGCCATCACTCAGCACATACACATTTTATAATTCAACTAAAACAGATACCAAATGCCACGTCGCGACGATATTCATAAGATTTTAATTATTGGTTCGGGCCCGATTGTTATTGGCCAGGCCTGCGAATTCGATTATTCCGGCACCCAGGCCTGCCGGTCTTTGAAGGAAGAGGGGTATGAAGTTGTGTTGATTAACTCAAACCCGGCAACCATCATGACAGACCCCATGATGGCCGATGCCATCTACCTGAAGCCGTTAACGACCGAATCGATTAAGGAGATTGTAGAAAAAGAAAAACCTGATGCTGTTCTTCCTACAATGGGTGGGCAAACGGCGCTCAATTTGGCAAGAGACCTCCAGCATGAAGGGTTTTTTCAAGAAAACGGTATTAAAATTATTGGCGTAAATATGGATGCGGTCGACATCACGGAAGACCGCCAGCTCTTTCGCGACCTGATGGAAAAAATAGGAATAGAACAGTGTCGCAGCCGAACGGCCAACTCCATGCTCGATGCCAAGGAGATTACGGAAGAACTGGGCGGACTGCCAATTGTCATTCGTCCGTCGTTTACCCTGGGTGGTACTGGTGGAGGCATTGTCTGGAACGAAGATGAATTTGAACGCAAAGTTATGCGTGGGCTTGAATTGAGCCCCGTACACCAGGTACTTATCGAGGAGAGCATTTTTGGCTGGAAAGAATTTGAGCTGGAGCTGCTTCGCGATGATAACGACAATGTTGTGATCGTTTGCCCCATCGAAAATCTTGACCCAATGGGAGTGCACACGGGCGATTCTGTAACGGTGGCCCCAACACAAACGCTAACCGACAAGCAGTACCAGATGATGCGTGATGCGGCCATAAAAATGATGCGCTCCATCGGTGAATTTGCCGGCGGGTGTAACGTACAGTTTGCCATTGAGCCGGGGAGCGACAGGCTGGTAGCCATCGAAATTAACCCGAGGGTAAGCCGTTCATCCGCACTTGCGTCGAAAGCTACGGGATATCCCATCGCAAAAATTGCCACAAAGCTTGCGGTTGGCTACACGCTCGATGAACTTCCGAATCCAATTACGCAGGTATCATCAGCTTGTTTTGAGCCCTCCATTGATTACGTAGTTGTAAAAATTCCCCGATTTAATTTCGATAAGTTTACAAACGTTGATGAAGAGCTCACCACGCAGATGAAAGCCGTTGGCGAGGTGATGTCGATAGGCAGAACATTTCCTGAGGCGTTAAATAAAGCCTGGCAATCTCTTGAAATTGGCCGTTCCGGACTTGGAGCTGATGGCTATGCAGACCCCGATCGTAAAACCGTTCGTCAGCGACTCATTAAACCCTACTGGGATCGTACACTGCATATTCGAAATGCGTTTAAATTGGGGGCCTCTGTTGAGGAAATTGCTGATATCACAAAAGTAGACCCCTGGTTTTTGCAGCAAATACGGTATATGGTAAGCCTCGAAAATCGCACGGAAGGAGAATCACTTGATTCACTAACCAAAGAGCATCTTTACGAAATAAAACGTGCCGGGTTTTCCGATGTGCAGGTTGCCTGGTTACTTAGCAAGAGCGGAGACAAAGTCACAGAAGATCAGGTCAGAAATAAAAGACTGGAAATGGGGCTCAAACCGAGTTTTAAACTTGTAGATACTTGCGCAGCGGAATTTCCTGCAGAAACACCTTACTACTACTCTTCATACGAAAATGAAAACGAAAGCGAGGTAACAGACCGCAAAAGTATCATGATACTTGGAAGCGGACCGAACAGAATTGGCCAGGGCATTGAATTCGATTACTCCTGTGTACACGCGGTTCTGGCTGTTCAGGAAATGGGGTACGAAGCGATTATGGTAAACTGCAATCCAGAAACGGTTTCTACAGATTTTGATATTGCCGATAAACTCTACTTCGAACCGGTATTTTGGGAAAGAGTTCTCGACATATACGAACACGAAAAACCGGAAGGAGTGATTCTACAGGTGGGTGGCCAAACTGCGCTCAAACTAGGAAAGCGATTTGTGGAAGCCGGCATCAATATTTTTGGAACCGACTTTGAGATGATAGATTTTGCGGAAGATCGTGGTGAGTTCTCAAAGTTTTTAAAAAGGTTGGATATTCCGTTTCCTGCCTATGGAACAGCCCGAAATGTGGACGACGCATTAGAAATTGCTGACAAAATTGGCTACCCGGTTCTCATCAGGCCAAGCTATGTACTGGGCGGGCAAGGCATGAGAATTGCGATAAAGCGTGACGAACTAAAATCGTTTGTAGAAAAAATCCTTGAAACACACCCCGAAAACGATTTTCTTATCGATAAATATTTGGATAAGGCAATTGAGGTGGATGTAGATTCAGTATATGATGGTGATCAGCTCCATATCGCAGGTATTATGCAGCACATTGAACCGGCCGGTGTACACTCCGGCGACTCAACAGCCGTTCTGCCTCCGTACAGCCTAAGTGAGAAAGTGATTAAAACCATAGAGGAGTATCAGGAAAAAATCGCATCAAACATGGATATTTTGGGATTCCTCAACGTTCAATATGCTGTTAAAAATGAAAAAGTGTATGTGCTGGAAGCCAATCCGCGAACAACGCGTACAATTCCGTTTTTAGCAAAGGCAACACAGCGTCCGGAGGCAAAAATTGGCGTAAAAGTGATGCTGGGCGCAAAACTAAAGGATTTCGATCTGGAGTCGAAACTCACCTGCTGGGCAATTAAAGAACCTGTTTTTCCATTTGATAAATTTCCCGAAGTGAAAAAAGAGCTTGGGCCCGAAATGAAATCGACGGGTGAGAGTATCTATTTTATGGAAGATTTTAACGATGAGCATTTCAAAAAGCCCTACGAGTTTAAGAATCTTTATTTAACCAAATAAATCAAGTGTCGGCAAAACTCATATTATTACCGTCATTGTCCGGATGACCCGGGTGAGTTTTGCTTTGATATCATATTATGGAATCTATACTCTCAAATTTTTCCTCTCCCGTTGTACTGGCATTTGTACTGGGTATAATGTCGAAGTTTGTTAAAAGTGATCTGGAATTTCCAAGGCCCCTTTACCAGTCAATATCTATTTACCTGTTGCTCGCCATCGGTTTAAAGGGAGGGGTAGAGCTCAGCAAAACAACTTTTTCTGCATTCTTTTTTCCTGCTTCCGCAACGCTTGTACTAGGGATTATTACCCCACTTACAGCATTTGCAATTATCCGGTATATCCGAAAACTCGATTTGAGTAACTCCGCTGGACTTGCAGCACACTATGGCTCTGTTTCCATGGTTACATTTCTGGTAGCCATAAGTTTTATGGAAGATAAAGGCATGCAGCCCGAGGGATATATGCCTACACTTCTTGCCCTGCTCGAAATACCGGGAATTATCGTTGCGCTGATGATACCCATTGCCGTAAGCAAGAATGTCTCTTCACTGGGTAAAGCCCTCCATGAAGTTGTAACCGGAAGCAGCATCTTTCTGCTTATTGGAGGGGTGATTATTGGGTTTATCGCCGGACCTGAAAAGTTTAGCCCTGTTGAACCTTTCTTTGTAAGTGGTTTCCAGGGAGCCCTCTTTTTGTTCCTTCTCGAGCTTGGCATGACCACGGCCAGCCGTTTCAGGGATTTAAAAAAAGTTGGCGCATTCATCATCTTTTTTGGCATTTTCGTGCCTATTCTGCACGCCTTTTTTGCCATCTTTTTGGGGTATTGGGCAGGTTTAAGCACAGCAGGTATCACTGTGTTGGCCACGATGACTTCAAGCGCATCATATATTGCCGCGCCCGCTGCTGTGCGAATTGCGCTTCCAAAAGCAAGCCCTTCTATTTATCTTACAGCTTCACTCGGTATTACATTCCCATTTAATATTACGCTGGGAATACCGCTATACTACTACTTAACCGTACTCATCACGGGGTAATTATGGAACTTGTAGAGCTTCAAAATGTCACGATCATCTCAGAGCGTTTTTTAAAAGATGACATCATAGAAATCATTAAAAAGAATAAAGCAAAGGGGTATACTCTCACGGATGTTTCCGGGGAAGGTTCAAGAGGGATTCGGGCGAGTGAGTGGGAAGGAAAAAACGTAAAGATTGAGACGGTTGTGAGTTCTACGGCGGCCGAGAGTATTATCCAGGCAATATCTGATCATTATTTCGAAAACTATGCTGTTATTGCTTACACACAAACCGTAAATGTTGTACGGGGAGAAAAATATATTTAACACAGCTTACAATAGCAGAGCGGTACTGTTATGTCCATACAAAAGCCAGATCTATTATTAAACTTCAACAAATCGTGGGCCAAGAGAGTCAAGACTGAGGAACCCACTTTTTTCAATGAACTTTCCCGCGATCAGCATCCCGACTATTTGTGGATAGGATGTTCCGACAGCCGGGTACCCGAGACCATGGTTGTGAGGCAGAATCCGGGCGATATCTTCGTTCACAGAAATATTGCAAACCTGGTACTTCACTCCGATTTAAACTGCCAGTCTGTTTTGCAATATGCAGTTGAGATCCTAAAAGTTAAGCATATTATTGTTTGCGGACATTATGGATGCGGTGGCATCAATGCTGCACTTACCCACGACAGGCTCGGACTTCTCGACAACTGGCTCAACAATATCCGTGAATTGGCTCAGCTGCATCACAATGAGCTTGAGACTGCGAATACACAGCACGAAAAAGCGAACTTACTGGCCGAACTCAATGTGATGCAGCAGGTACATCATGTTTGCGACAATCCATTTGTACAAAATGAATGGGCTGCAGGTAGAGAGCTATTTGTACACGGCTGGATGTACGATTTAAAAACAGGTGTGATAAAGGATTTGGATATATCGGCTGATAAAGACACATCTCTTCATCAATAGCTAAGGGAATCAATTAACCAAAGCATCCAATCAAAATCACGGAATTATTCAAATCATCAGATAATAAAACTAGCTGCAAAAAAAATTGCGTATATAAAATCATATCCATGATGAACGTTTAAAATTTAACGGATGACAAAATCAGTAAAACGCCTCATAGTAACTATCGGAATATTGAGTCTCATTTCGGGGATATACTTAGCATTCACCGGCTCTGACTTTTCTGAATACTTCCCAGGAATTTTTCTTGGAGCAACACTTGTAGGAAGTGTATTCATCTATGAAGGGAAGGACAGCACGAATAGAAATCACTGATTAATTATAAGTAGAATAAACTCTATTAGAGTGACTTATAACTCTACTAATAACGCAATGCAGTAATTGATATATAAGCCATGGGAGTTTCGAAACGCCCTACCTTTCTTATCCAAACCGGTATAAGTCATTTTATCATGCCATAAATCACCAGACGAGCAGCTATTAGCTCACCGAAACGCTTCATTATTCTCCCTGCCCGAGCGAAAAGGCTTTCTGGTTATCAAATTCATACAGATTTTCGGTTTTAATAATGTCTATGCCATTATCACTGAGTTTTTGGAGCAGTTTTATGAGCTGATTTTGCGAAATAACCCCACCTTTCGAGTAAAAACGGCATCTCCAGTGATCGGTGCAAAAAGTCTCATCAATTCCATCAGGCCAAACTTTGGTTCCCCTGTTGGTGAACATCGTAAGCTCCAGCTCAGGTAGTTCTCCGCTTTTAAGTTGCGAAGCTAATGTTTCGGGATCTTCAGGTTCCCAATACACAAAAACATCTACACCCCGTAGTTCACGCTTTACACTATTTGAGGGTTTGGACTCGCCCCTGCTTAGCTTTAGCTCGGTTTCTATTCTATGATGCATTTCGGGATATTCTACACTCTGTAATTTCTGCGGCATCATTCCCAAGCGGTCTATAACTGCATCCGTAAATCCTTCCGTCGATACTTTTTGAACTGATTGTGAGTCACTATACACATCCGGAGTGTGGATACCGTCTTCAAGCGTACGCAACCATGCATTTTGAATCGTTGCTGCAATACCTGGCTTTCCAATATGAATAAGCATCATCACCGCAGCCTGCAGTAAACCTGACGGGTTTGCTATGTTTTGACCGGCAATATCGGGTGCAGATCCATGAATAGCTTCAAACATTGCGCACTCCTTTCCTATGTTGGCAGATCCAACAAGCCCTACCGATCCTGATATCTGTGCCGCAACATCAGATACGATATCACCATACAGGTTCGGCATTACAATAACATCAAATTTTTCCGGTTCATCAGCAAGCCTGGCGGTTCCAATATCAACAATCATGTTATCAGACTCAATTTCGGGATATTCGGCCGCAACGGTTTTAAATACATCGTGAAACAGACCATCCGTCATTTTCATGATATTATCTTTGGTAAAACAGGTAACCCGTTTCCGGTTATTTGCTTTGGCGTATTCAAATGCATAGCGTACAATTCTTTCTGTACCCGGAAGAGTGATCAACTTCAGGCACTGGTAAACTTCGAAAGTCTGACGATGCTCAATTCCGCCATAGGTATCCTCTTCATTTTCCCGAACAACAACCACATCCATTTCGGGGTGTTTGGTATGAACATATGGATGATAGGACTTACAGGGCCGCACATTGGCATACAGCCCAAGAGTTTTTCGCAGCGTCACGTTCAGGCTTTTCACACCGCCACCCTGAGGTGTGGTTATGGGAGCTTTCAAAAAGATCTTATTCTTCCTGATTACGTCCCAGGCTCCGGGTTCTATACCTGCCTTAATTCCCTTTTTATAAATTTTTTCTCCAACTTCAATCTCCTCAAATTGAAGGTTCGCACCCGCCGCCTCTAATATGCGAACGGTTGAAGTCATGATTTCGGGTCCGATTCCATCGCCATATGCCAGGGTAATTGCAGATATCTCTTTAGCCATTATTAAAATCTGAATTTAGGATTGTTAGAATTTTCACCAGCGGCTCTAAATAGCAGCTGACGCTTATTTTTCCGGTATGCCGTATATGTTACAACAGCCGATCAGAACGCCAAAAACTATCAGGTTTTTTTGATAAATCTTAATTAATATTTGTTATAATTATTATAAGTTTTCATTTATGAACTACACTCTTCATCAGCTTCAGATATTTGAAGCAGTTGCACGTAAAAAAAGTATCACAAAGGCTGCCGAATCGCTACATATGACCCAGCCAGCCGTTTCCATTCAGATTAAACAGCTCCAGAATTCTGTTGGAACGCCTCTTATCAAATATGCCGGAAAAACTCTGTATCTCACGGAAGCGGGAGAGGAGCTGCTTCGGGTTCAGCAAACCATCAAAACCCAGGCAGACGCATTTGAAGCCTATGTTTCTGAACTAAAGGGAGGCCTGAAAGGAACACTCTCTGTTTCAGCTGCATCAACAGCTAAATATTTTTTACCCTACCTGCTGGGAGCATTTCAAAAGAAATACCCCGGGATAAAAATCAGTTTGAAAGTAACCAATCGAGACGAGGTATTAAGTCATCTTTACGAAAACAAATATCAGCTTGCCATATTGACCCAGCTGCCCGCAGATAACTCTATAACGGCCGAACCGTTTTTATCCAACCCGCTCGTGATGGCTTGCCCTCCGGATCACCCTTTATCAAATAGAAAAAACCTAACTCTTAAAGATCTGAAAGACGAGCCATTTATATACCGGGAAAGCGGCTCTGGAACAAGAATGGTCATGGAAAAAGAGCTGAGTGCAGCGGGCATTTTTCCTGAAAAAACCATGGAGCTTTCTACAAATGAAGCCGTAAAACAAGCAGTAATGGCGGGTATCGGAATATCATTGATTTCGGATTTGAGCATGAAGTCTGAACTTCGCGCCGGGATGATCTCAATGATTGACGTTAAGGGATACCCAATACAAACCCATTGGCACGTGCTTTATAAAAAGGATAAAATTATTTCCAGAGTCTTTTTGAATTTTATTGAATTTTTGAAGAATGAGAACATTATCTCATATCTCCCCGGAAATCCCGGCTAAATGTCAGCTTCTACTCTGGAACGGTACCCGGTTCACTGCAGACAGCTTTCAACGCCAGAATATCCTCACTCGTTAACGCAAGGCCATTTACTTTTTGATTCCCCATCAAATAATACATTACCGATGATGGGTTCTCCACATGCGGAAGTCCGAGGGCGTGCCCCACTTCATGTGCAAGAACCAGTTTAAGCTCATCAAGCGAACTAAACTGAAAAACCTGGATCGATTCTCCCGAATGATTCCACTCGTATGCACCCTGGGTAAATTTCCTTTCACCCGTAAATGTGCGGTTATATTCATCCACCAGCTCATTTTTATCTTCTATTCGTCGGTTTAAATCACTTATCATACGGTTCAGGGTTTCTGCATCCCTCATCAGCTCAAGCTGTAATTTTTCAAGCTCCTCCGATTTTTTATCTACCGAAGCTTTTCGATATTCATATTGCCTTAACTCATCCTCATTAAAGCCCCCGTTTCGGTTGTGAATATTTACCCATTGATTGAGCCTGTCAATACTCGTCTGCAGCTCTTTCATCTCTTCTTCGTAACGGCGCGCCTTTCTCTCGTAATCATTTTCCCGCTCATTGAACCTTCTCTCCATCACTTCAATACTTATACTTTCACTCTGCAGCCGGTCTCTGAACTGACGTTCACTATCGGTTAACTGCTGTTCTTCTGCATACACAAGGTCAACTACAAGTTCTGCTTCCTCGCTATAAACAACCACAGGCCTCCCCAGCGCTGATGACCATAGATCAGCCACCTCTCGTAACGCTCCCTCTAGTGTACCCCGATCTATTTGAAACCGATCATCCAGTGACCCTACGCGAAGTTCAAGGGGATCAGAGCATGGAACTGCAGAACCGGGGTCTGAATCGCCTGCCTGGAAAAAGAGAACGTAGCTCAGTATTATCGCCGAAAATATAAGCATGCTCGTTAAGATGGTTGTTGTCTTCATGATGGGCAATAATATTCCCGGTTCAACCCATTAATAATCGAGTTGCCATTTTAAATCTACACCTTCTCTGGAATCATCGCCCTGTGTAACAATCAGTTCAAGGTTGTTACGCAGCATATATTCCAAAATAAAGAGTGTATTGGGACGTGCCCCTCCCACTTCGTTTAAAATAGCAAAAAAAGTACGCTGATTTAGGTACCAACCTGTTTTTATTGCCGTGCTGTTGCTTGAGCCCGATCGAGTATTATCGATTTGAACCACGTCGATACCCAGCCGCTGAGACGCCAACAGTTCAACTCTGTCAAGGAGTACATCCACGGCATAATCTGATGCCGAAGGACTGCTTCCGCTTCCCGCAACCACCTGTTCCCACGATTCAAGTTCGTAAAATGGCTTTCCAAAAAGTGTATACCCTATCATATCCTGCAGTTCCAGCACCGGTTCACTATCAAAACGGAATTCAGGCTCCTCCAAAGATCCTTCGATGATATAGAAAATCGTAATTCCGGCCGCTTGTGGAGGTTCGTATTGGGTTCGAATATTCAAATCCGGATTTTCAACCGGCCCATAGAATGATACCTGGGCTTCATCCAGTTCAAAGTTTTTACCCAGCGGACGCGCATATCCACGAAGGCCCTCAAGCGTGCCAAACATCTGAAGTTCTTTATCATATTCTTTTAGCAGATTTACCTCACCACCAAGGGCAAACTCCATATCAAGATATTCACTATTTCTCACTAAGAACTGATTGCCAAATTTAATATTTACATCCATAGAAAGGCGTTCATAGAAATCAATTTCCGGCAATTCGGGCTCTTCATCCAGCGATACATTTTCAACCGCTCTTTCGCCAAAATTCTGAAGATTAACCAATCCATTAACAAATTCCAGCCGGCCTGCTATTTCGGGCTTTTCTGAGGTTCCTTTTAAGGTTCCATTGAGATTCACAAGCGCATTCATATCTCTGTTGTTCACAATTCTGAACTGTTGTGCGTTCAGGTTAAAGTCCAGTTTTCCGGGTTTTAAATCCTCAATCATAACCGATCCGGTTCCTCTGAGCCGCCCGGGTCCACTGCGGACTGAAAACTGATTAACGGTAATTTTTTCGGGCTTAAATGTTACCGATGAATTCAGCTGATCGAACGTTACGGCTGGCTCAACTGCCCGAAATGAACCTCTTAGTATTTCCAGCTCTCCCTCAGTTTTCAGATTATCGATTGTACCAAACACTGATACGTTTCCTTCCACCACGCCCGAAATATTCGTTATAATCTGTTCATCAACATAACTGTTAAACAGGGCTAAATTAAAATTTTCGGTATTTACATTTATCTGCAGGCTGTCGTCGCCCTCCGGCAATAGAATTTCCGCTCTTTTTAAATCCGCCAGGAATGGCAGAGATGAATCGAAACTGAGAATTGAGCTGGCATTCTTTATTACGGATCCTTTCACATCTACCGCCTGGTCATCGTGAATATAGTTAAAACCCACACCCACGTAGTCGGTGTTGATTCCCGAAAAAACACCTGCAAAAACCGATATATCACCGGATATCTCGGGGTGGCCCGCAACACCTTCAAGATTGCCCTGGATGGTAATTACGCCATTCGTTTCGGCCGGACCTCCATCCGGTAAAAACGAGAACCAATACGCAAGCTCAGTTGAATAGAGATTGAATGATCCGGCCACTTCGCGTTCAAAAAACTGCTCCTCAAAAGTTAATGGATCGCCGGGTAAAAACGGGACTTTCAAATCCGATTCAGCAATCAACTCCCCTTGATGCCACGCACCAAAATCAGCCTCAAGCCATTCGTTGTTGATAGACGCAGAAACATTCACAGAATCCATTCTTCCATCTTGATACTGCAAACTTACCAGCTGCCCTTCCCCCTTCAGCCAAAGTTCATTGGGAGAATTATCGAGATCAAAACGCCCTGAAAGGTGCCCGTCCATGTAACTCTCATCCATCAGTGTTCTTTGAAGCTGCCCCAGATCCAGGTTTTCCAAATCCATACCGGCTACTTGCCGGGAGCTATCGAGCCGGGTGATCCACATGCGGATATAGGATTCGTCTTCGCTGTGAGCCAGGTGCAACGTATCCATTTGCACCGTTTCTGCCGCATAGTTGAGAGCAAATGGCTGCCTGAGCCTGAGGGTTCTTAGATCTGTTTTAAATTCCATCTCTTCCGTAAGCAAGGAGGCCGAATCAGCACTGACCGTGTATCTCCCATTCTGGCTCAGGTGACTGCCCGATCCATCGGAGAATAGTAGTGCCAGTGAACCTGTCGTTTCTTCTTCACTGATCCGAGCCGAACCCGAGATATTTACATCCTGAATATTTACATCTGTAATATTTGAATTTTCAAAACGTACCGTAAACTCCACATCGGGGATGTCTGAAATTTCTGATGAAAACTGTCCCGTAACCGCTTCAGATGAAAAAAGTGTGTCCACTACAACATGTTGCAAATCTGCGTTGCCGTCGAGCTGCAGAAGGTTAGATGCACCGCGGGAAATATTTCCCTCCACCGTGCCGGTTGCTTCAATCGTTTCGAGTCCAAAGAGGGGGGCAAGGGGTTTTAAATTCTTCATTGTTGCCCGGAATTGAGCGCTGTTATCGGGGTTTGCAAATTCAGTAAGATGCTGATACAGCGAAAAAGAAGCAGAAGCAATTGGGCTTTCCAGCTCTCCATTGTTAACAGTTATGAATTGATCTGCAATCTCAAATGAAGCCTGAAGAGTTTCAATTTGCTCCCCATTCACTACGCTGGAATCCAGCTCGGCATTTGCCAAAAGCTCCAAATTTTCAATTGAATTTCCCGATCCTTTTACATCCAATTTTCCATTTAAAAAGGTAGGAAACGTCTCTAGACCATTTAAATCCGCCATATTAAACGAACTCAATGAAGCTTCGAACATAAACCGGGGACGCTCACTTAACCAGTCGGTTGCCTCGATCGAGGCGTCTACACTGCTTCGATTTACTTTCAAAACTGTTGAACCGCTTATTGTACCTGCATTTATTTGGCCATTAAATGCTGCTTCATCAAATGGCTGTCCCTGAAAGTGATTCCCACTTAGGATAAGATTTACATCAGCTGCAACTCTTTCGGGGCTATATCCTGAACCTGTAGCCGACATATCGATATTAAAATCGCTGTCAAGCTCCTCATCCTGCAGCCAGTTTGCCAGATTGATGCGGCTGCCATCAATTCGTATATCCCACCGGGGTTCATTACCAAACAGTTCTGAACCAATGAACCTCGCCTCAATAGTTTCGTTTCTGAGATATAGATCGGCATTCAGCTCAAGCACTCCGTTTTTAAAGCTTAAAGGTGATTCTATCCGATCAAGGTTATACCCGTACGCATTTAAACCGTTCAGGCTCAAAGTGGAGCTCCATATTGAACTTTCAACATTCCCAGGACGTAGTTCGCCAGTACCCTCATATTTAAGTGACCGAAATGAAGGAAGATTTTCATCGCCTAAAAGTAAACCTGCATCAAATGAATCGGCCTCCACCTTCATAGCCGTAATGGATACTCCTTCAGACAGATTGATATCTGAAACGAATTCAAAGCGTTCAAGCCCCCCGGCAGTGGCGTTGAGCTGGAGTGTAAACTGTTCTAACGTGCCTTCTACCCCAAGTCTCACCTTTACATCCTGCTCTGCAAGATTTAAGGAATCCAAATAGGCATTTAAATCTCGGGTTGAGAGCGGCATGAAATCAAGTTCTGCCCCCAGTTGATTTTCATCTGAAATATCTGCTTTGCCCTGCAGCATCGTGCGGCCTGTATTAATGACAAGTGACTCCAGAGTATAGGATTGAGCTTCCCCGCTTGCAGCCAAAAAGACTGAAATAGGTTCCGGCAAACGGTTTTCGCGAAGTGAGAAATTTAGAGCGCTGATTTCTCCAAAAAAACCACTTGAATTCACGCCAGCCGAAACATCTGTATTTAGCGAATCAATGTGGAGAAATTGATCGGGCAAGAGCTGTGCCGACTCTATTGTAATATTCGAATTCTCAATATGGATCGAATTAATGGCCCACTCGATGGGAGCGGCCTCGGTTGTGTCATCGGTTTCCGGCAGCAGTTTCTGTAGATTCCACAACGAATCTTCACCCTGAATGGCGATCACCCGGCTGTTGACAACCGATAGCCGATTTAATGAATACGGTTGCGTTAGGAGCGACCTCAAAGTGTAGGACACAGAGACAGAATCTGCACTTGCCACAGGATTTCCATCCATATCTGAGAGTACAAACCCGTCTATAGAGAACCCTGAAAGTAGATCTCCGCTCATTTTTTCAATTTGTATAGAACCGTTGATCCGTTCCGCAGCCTGTTCTTCAGCTATTGTTTTAAGATGAGAAAAGAGCCAGTCACTTTTCAGAAGTAAACGCACACCCACAGCAAGCAGAACCGGTACCAGCACAATGGCCGTCCACTTTTTTAGTTTGCTGTACTTGTTTTTTGCTGATTCATCCATATCTAAAATGCCTGGCCAATACTAAAATGAATTCCAATTCGGTCTGTAGGAGAGCCAAAGTCCTGGCCTTCATAAATGTTCAAATCGATGTTGGTCGGGTTTAGTTTATAGGCGATATCGATCCGAACGGGACCAATGGGCGACTGATACCGGAAACCACCACCCGCACCATACTGAATAGCACGCTCATCAAGGCTCTGGATATTTCTCCATACCTGGCCACCATCCAGAAACGCTGCAATCCCGAGGTTGGGAATGATTGCATCCAGATCCTGCCGAATTTCAGCATTGAACGAAAATGCTGTACGCCCTCCTACCGATACGTACTCCAGAAAATTTCCATCATCGTCAAAAATTGGCAAACTTGGGCCTAAAGACTGCCTGCTCCACCCTCTAACTGAGTTCGTACCCCCAGTAAAAAACCGGATATTGGAGGGCAATGATTCTGTCTCTTCGTAAAAAATCGTACCCGTGTTTATCCGTGCCGCAAAAGTTGTTGTTGGACTAAGTGGCGTATACCGGCGGACATCAATATTAAATTTTTGAAACGTAAATGTACCTTCTGTAAATGTTCCCGACAGCTCGATGGAGGGCTGAACCACCCACCCCTGCTGCCTTCGTGAAAAGCCTTCACTGTAATATCCGCTAAGGGTGATTGACGACACATTATAATTCGAAAAGAATGAAGGAAGTTCAATTCCCTGGTCTCTTGAAAGCTCTTCGTTAAACGAATATTCGTATGATATTGAGGCTGTTTTATTGCGCTGAAATCGATAGATCAAACTAGTATTAAAACCTGCCTGAAACAGCTCAAAAGATGGTTCCAGCCTGTGAACGCCAAAGATGGTAGACACATTTGAGCTCTTCGCGTTAATAGTGTAAGGAATTAAATAGTTGGCACTGAGGCGCTGTTCAATAAACGATGCGCGGCTGTCGGCCCCAAAACGATGCCCTTTTCCGTTGATATTCCGATGCTGCCATGATAACTGTCCTCGCACGATTTCTTCCCGCCCCACACCTACAGAGGCTTCTACAGTTCTGGGTTCATATTCTCTTATACGGATGAGTGCCGAGAGCGAGCTATCTTGGGGTTGTTCCGGCAGGGTAATTGTGGCAAACCGAAAAAGGTGATGATTAAAGAGAGAACGCTGTGCAGACTGCATAATATCCCGGCTGTAAATTTCACCCGTCTTAATGTCTGTCTGGCGGGTTACAACGCGTTCGGGCACTGAAATATCGCCCTCAACCTCAAAACTTGTAAAATAAGTTCGGCTATTGGGTTTCACTATGATATTGACGCTTGCCTGATTTGCTACAGAATCCACATCTACCGAAATATCCACCTCGGGCCAGGCGTAGCCACAATTTTCCATTGCAAGCAAAAATGCACCCTCTACATCAGGTTGACGAATCATCTCCAAACGCCTACCTTCCCGAAACTGATGCCTATTTACCGTTCGTACATATTCATCTTTTTGTTGAATCCTGTCAATATCTTCCTGAGGCGCCTGCAGAGTAATATTCGACGAGGTTATCCGAATAGGGGTTCTCTCGAGAATTGTAAAAATCACATCTTTTTTCCAGCTTTTACTTCTCTCTACTGTACGATAATTCACTTCTACATTGTGATACCCCCGGCGTTCATAGAATCGGACAATTCGTATACGGTCTCGCCTGAGCTCCATCTCGTTAAATTCATAGTCATCCAGCTTTTTAAATAGCTTTTGAAAAAAATTCGGCTTATCCGTCGAGATGATTTCCGACAATACAATACCACTATATTCTTCATTTCCCTCAAAAGATACACTCCAGACATAACCGGAATCTTCTTGTGGAAAAGCCGTTTGGATGTTTAAAAAAATCAAACACAGCGTGAACGCTGAAAATAGGATTGTTTGGTTCAACACAGTTTTTCTACACAGATAAATTTGTCTTCGCTCAAGCTCAGGTATAAAATAGGCCAATTTGCGTCGATATTAAATGATTTTCTGATATTTTAAGGTCTCAACGTAGTAGATTTCGACAATAAAATAAGAAGGTATTTACGAGCGCCGTTTCTTATTCACAGGATGTTCATATATTTAAGATAGCTTACAGTTTATTTTCAATAATGCTATTCTATGTTATTTAACAACAATCATTTCTGTTATTTTATTTTATTACTCATTGGAAGTGCACTGCTGTTCAACAGCTGCTCTGAGCCTGCTTTAGACGAATACAGTGATGTAAGCTACGAACTTGTAAATCAGAATGGTGAAAACGTCACTTTTCCCGATGATTTCCAGGGATCTCCGATGATCCTTGGGTTTATCTACACCCATTGTCCCGATATTTGTTCCTTCATTACTGCCAACGTAAAAAAGGTGCATGACGAAATTGAAAATCCCGGCGACACCCAGTTTGTTCTCATAACGTTCGATCCCTATCGCGATACTCCAAAGGTTCTCAGCGAATATGCTACCGCGTTTGATATGAACAAAGAGCCATTCCATTTTTTAACGGGAGATGAACAGGTCATTAACGATCTCATGACGCGGTTTGGTGTGCGTACTCAGGAATCATATTCAAAAGATCTTGAGAATGGCGAACGTCTCTATTTTATTAACCACAGCGATAAAATTTTATTAATTAACGAAAAATCACAACTCATTTTTGATTTTGGAGGCAGCATGACTCCGCCCTCCATCATCATCGAAGACCTGGAAAAATTATGAAAAATCTCTTATTCACAATATCCCTTCTTACATTTCTACTTCTATTGACGGCCTGTTCTCAGGAACAGCCAGATATGGAAACCACGGAAAGCAGTACTCAAGAAGACATCGCTCTTCCTGATAATAGTTTTGAGATTTCGGATGCCTGGGCCCGACCCGCCAGAGAAAATGGTGTTACGGCAGTTTATCTGAATGTTCTAAACGGCACGGATCAATCTGATACACTTCTGGCGCTATCATCTACAGCATCAGGCCTGGTAGAGCTTCACGAAACGTACGATCGCGGTGACGGAATGATGGGAATGCGCGAAGCAGAAGACCCCACATTTCCGGCAAACGACGCCGTACAGATGGTGCCCGGCGGAAAACATATTATGCTTATGCAGCTGAACCGTGAATTAAAAGAGGGCGACACTGTAGATCTTACCCTCGAATTTGCAACAGCCGGAGAAATTACGCTAACTGCTCCGGTTCGTGCACCTCAGCAGAGATAAAAAACAAGGTCTTTTTTTCAACCGAATAATTACTTGCGATTCAAAATTATGGCCTGTTTCAAAAATGAACTACGTACAAAAAATCAATTCTGCCATCATTGACTGAACTGGATTACATCATTGATCTGCACAAAGACTCTGAGAGACAGGGACCCGGTAGTGAAAGTGAAACCCTAAAAGCGCTCGATTTGATAACCTTGCCAGCAGATGAGCTTTTAAAGATCGCAGATATTGGATGCGGCACCGGCGCATCCACAATAACGCTCGCGCAAAACACCCATTCCCATATCACAGCTGTAGATATCTTCTCTGACTTTTTGCATGAATTGGACATAAGAGCGGAGAAACAGGGGCTTTCGAGCAAAATATCAACGCTCGAAAAGTCGATGGATCAGCTCCCTTTTGGTGATGAAGAATTCGATATCATTTGGTCGGAAGGGGGCATCTATAATTTCGGTTTTGAAAACGGACTGGGGTTGTGGAAACCTTTTTTAAAAAAAGATGGCTACCTCGCCGTGAGTGAAATTACGTGGACAGATCTGAAACGTCCCAAAGAGATTCAAGACTTTTGGGATCGTGAATACCCGGAAATCGACACAGCCGGGGCCAAAATCAACCTTCTTGAAAAGCACGGATTTGTCCTCGAAGGTTATTTTAAACTGGCGGAAGAGAGCTGGATCGAAAACTATTACCAGCCTCTGGAAAAGAAGCTTGAATCCTTTCTGAACAGGCATCACAAATCAGATATGGCGGTAAATGTAGCGGAAGAAACCCGAACTGAGATTGATCTTTATCATACTTATAAAAAGTATTACAGCTATGGTTTCTATGTTGCCAAAAAAGTAGACTGATCAGCTCAGAGCTGCGCGCAACCGTGTAAAATAATACTCCCTTTGTTACGGTCTGTTTGAATAGAATAGCATTTTATTGAAGGAGCACTTTTTTCCACATAAGAGACATCTAACCCTCTCTAATGTCTCAATATCCACGTTTTATCGATCAACTACAGGTTTTAAGTCGGATACGACATTGTACATTCGCCACTTACTGGCGAGTTTTAAGGTGAACGATCAACCAAAAAATGCCTTATGCTCGTATTCGAAGTTTCTCTTCTAATCACAACAGCTCTCTTTCTTTTATTCAATCAAAAAGTTCATGCAAAGCTGGATCAGAAGACTATCATTGGCCTGCTCGCCACTCTTCTCATTTTACATTTCATTATTGATGGCTACCGATGGCAAATGATACCATCCTACTTGATGTGGCTGTTTGCCATGATCGCAGCTATCTGGCCTACCGAAAAAGCTTCATCAAAGTTCATAAAAACATCAAAAATACTAGGCATTGCACTCTTGTTTGGTTTGGCTTATGCGCTTCCTTCAATATTTCCCATTTTTGAACTTCCAAAAACCACCGGACCCTATGCTGTGGGCACAACCGATATCCTCCTTGAAACCGACAGGGATGAAGTGATAACCCCAGATGTGAGCGACACAAGACGATTGATGATTAAAGCATGGTACCCCACCAACGCTTCAGAGGGTGAACATGACCCGTATATTGACAAGGGCGGCCGCAATGGTTTTGCACAAAAATACGGCCTTCATCCCTCTATGCTTCACTACCTGGACAAGATTGAGACGCATATTTACAAAGATGCAGAACTTGCGAATGATCAATTTCCTGTACTTATCTTTTCGCACGGGTACCACTCAAAGGCTAATGGCTACTACGCGCTTTTATCAGAAGTGGCAAGCCAGGGATACGTCATATTTTCGGTAAATCATACATTCGAAAGTACCGGAACAACATTTCCTGACGGCTCAGAAGTCTATTTTAATAATGAATATGCCAGAAAAATTGAAGAAAACACCTGGGAAACTATTAACCCTGTTGTAGATGCTTTCAGAGAGGGGCTGGATTACGAGGAGCGACATCCCATTGTACAGAAGGCGTTAGTTTCTTATTTCGCAAAAGACATTATTAAGCGTTGGGCAGACGATATTGTTAACGTTGTTGACGAAATTGATAGGTGGAATCAATCCGGACTTTTTAAAGACAGACTGGACGCGACCAATGTGGGAGTTTTCGGGCACTCGAGAGGCGGAGGAGCTGCCGGTGAATCTTTGCTGATAGATAGCCGGATTCAAGCAGGTGCGAATTTAGATGGTATTCAATGGGGACAAATAGTAAACACTCAGTTTCAAAAACCATTCCTGTTTCTCTCATCAGACTGGCCTGAGGACCATGAAGATTTAAGCCAGCACGCTTACGCTAACAAAAGTACAGCCATCTTTTATGAGGGAATTCTTCTTCAATCGGGTCACAGTAATTTTATGGATATCCCATATATGATTCCGCTACAGGCATTGAATTTGGCCGGCGATATCAACCCGGATCTGGCGTTTGAAATTACAAACAAACTGGTGATATCATTCTTCGACAAGTACGTGAAGCATAAAAGCGTAAACCTTGAAAGAATTGACTCTGAATATCAACAGCTGGAAATGGAGATCTCGGTGGGAGATTCTCTAAGGTAACCCGTCAAAGCTTAAAAACTATATTCAATTGAGTTGATAGCAGGCAGCTGATTTTGGAGTTGCAGGTCGGGAAGAGTGATGCATCACCGATGTTAATTCATCTCCAAATCAGCTTTTTCTGCGCTAAATCCTATCTCTTCGCTCTTTGCTTCACCCAGAGCTTTTTCCATTTCGCTTCTGAGCTTTTGGATAGACATTCCGCTTGAGAGTGCCCCATTCTGGGCGACGGAAATTCTGCCTGTTTCCTCTGATACGATAACCACAAATACATTATTGGTTTCACTGATACCAACGGCTGCACGGTGTCGTGTTCCAAATACCGTAGAAATGTTAGGGTTTTGAGAAATGGGAAGATAACAGCTCGCTGCAACGATTTTGTTATTGCGAATAATTACGGCTCCATCATGAAGGGGTGTGTCTTTTTGAAAGATCGTCTGTAAAAGTTCAGCATTCACGCGAGCATCCAGCCGCACGCCTACATCCACAAGATCCTGCATAGAGGAAGAGCGGGCAAATACAATAAGCGCACCTGTTTTGGTCTGTGCCATATTTCTAACAGCGTCGATTACCTCGTTAATCATCTGATCGCTGCCGGCTCTTCCTACAAAGCGATCAAAAGAGGTATTCTGCCCAAGATTATAGAGGAGTTTTCGTATTTCAGGCTGGAAAATGATAAAAACGGCTAAAACACCCACATCGAGAACGCTTCGGAGCATAAAATTTAGTGTTGTAAAGCCGAGTACACTCACCCCAATATTCAGCAGTACAATAAAAAGCAGGCCTAAAGCTGCCTGAATCGCAAACGTTCCACGAATCCATCTGTACAAATAGTACAAGACAAGGGCAATAACCAGCGTCTCGAGCAGGTCTTTAATGCCGAATTCTATAAATCCTATGGGAATCATTTTACTTTTTCTATTCGATCGCAGCCAACATTATTTGAGATCTGTTAGTCTGCAAAACATCTCAATTGAGTCGCTGGCTTCAATTACATCGTGCACCCGCAGAATACTTGCACCATTCATTAATCCATGATAATGTGCTGCTATGGTCCCGGCAAGGCGATCGTCAACAGGACGGTTGCCCAACACGTTACCAATCATCGATTTTCTTGATGCTCCAAGCAATACGGGGTACCCTAATGTAGTGAATTTTTTGAGCCCTTTTATAATCCTGAGATTGTGTTCTGTAGTTTTTCCAAAACCAATTCCCGGATCCACAATAATTGAGGAAACCCCCTGCTTTTTCAGTCTATCGGTTTGATTTTTTAAAAATTCTAAAATATCGTTCACCACGCTTTCGTAACTGGGATCATTTTGCATGGTTTTCGGATCTTTTAGCGAGTGCATCAAAATATAGCCGGCATCGTATTCTGCACATAAATTTGCCATCCGGGGTTCTTTTCTGAGCCCGCTTACGTCGTTTATGAGGTGCGCTCCCGCCGCGAGCGCCTGTTTTGCTACCAAATATTTTGTTGTGTCAACAGAAAATAGTGTGTTTGGAAACCGTGGTATAACTTTTTCCAAAACAGGAATTACTCTTTCGGCTTCAGTCTCTTCGGGCACAGGCTCTGCTCCGGGGCGCGTTGACTCCCCGCCAACGTCAATAATTTTTGCTCCTTCGGCAATCATTTTTTCTGTACGGCTGATTGCTTTGCTTACGGTATCAAAGCGACCGCCATCTGAAAAGGAGTCGGGAGTTGTATTTAAAATACCCATTACCACAGGACGGGAAAGGTTCAGCTCTTTTCCGCGTATTTGAAGCACATTCTTCATTTAGGAGATCTTGATTCTATGTAATTGTTACGGCTATATATAACAAAAGCGCCATAAAAGCGCTTTCATATTTTCCCGGTTAAACCGGTTCTCAAGTGCTGGACCAAAAAAATTAATCCCAGTTTTCCTGCAGAGCGTCGAGCTTATCCTCTTTTTCCGCCCATTCATCCGCATCGGGCAGAGCATCCTGAGTTTCATTAATTACATAATCTTCCCACTGCTCGGCAAGACGTTCGTTCAGTTCGATATAGTGCTCCCATTTTTCGGGCACTTCATCATCCGGATAAATCGCTTCAACAGGACATTCAGAAACGCATGCATCACAATCGATACACTCAAGAGGATCAATTGTTAAAAAGTTCGGACCTTCGCGAAATGCATCAACAGGACAAACAGCTGCACAGTTTGTGTATTTACAATTTATACAGGGTTCAGTTACTACGTATGCCATTTATTTATTTTTACCGTTAGTAGTTCTAAGAAAGTGTAAGCTTATCCGAAAAAATATTAAGATGCAATCTTAATAATGCCTCAATTAATTGCATTTTTTATACCCGAGTCTGGATCTTCTATTCCTCACAAAGGTGAAAACAGATCAACCGGTTACGTTCATTCAAACAGAAACATTGTTTATTCGTCTCCCACAGGTTCTGCAAGCACATGTTTAATTGAGTCTAAAGCACCATCATTCGGAGCGGGCTCAAGCATCAGTAAATGACTCATCAATTCATACACATGCACTGACTCGAACGGATCTACCATCTCCCCTTGCTTAAAAGCCGGACCTTTTGCTGCAAAAAATGTTTTCATCTCGTCCGATCTGTTATCAAAACCATGGGTTGCTGCCAATATTCCTCTTGTTTCAAAGAAAGAACGATTTGTTATTGTATACCCCGGATCAGCAATCATAATAATTTCCGGTATCCGATAGTGGTTCTTAAAATGATATCGTTCCGGCATTTCTTCTTTAAGGTATACTGAATAGTTCTGTTCATTCTCTTTCAAAGCCCTGTAGACTTCCTCTTTCTTTCCTTCTTTTGGCCTGAGCATTGCCACTGGAGTCCAGTCCATCACGTCTACATCGTTCAGATTTATCAATTCTTCTAAAAATATCACTCTCTCTTCCGACAGATCAGCCATACCATGGTCTGATAAAATAATTAAGTTTGTTGATTCACTTAAACCAGTCTGGTCCATTTTCTCCAGCAGATATCCCATGAGACGGTCAATTTCAAGAACGGCTTCATCAACCTCGTCCGAATTTTTACCAAAGCCATGTCCCCTGCTGTCTACAGAACTAAAGTATAGGGTACCAAAATCTGCCTGTACCTCACCGTCCGGATCCATCCAGGATATCACGCTATCTATTCGGGTACTATAGGGTACTTCACCGTCGTACTCCATCCATTTTGTAGGCTGAACACCATTAATGGTTGCATCTGATCCCGGCCAGAAAAAGGTAGCTGCCGTCAGTCCCTGCTTCTCCGCTGTATTCCATATTGGTTCGCCACCCCACCATCTTTCGTCATTTGGTGTTCCCTGCGGCCCGTAGCTAAAGCGAGCTTCGAGATCGTAATCGTAAAAATTATTGGTGATAATTCCGTGGTTTTCAACATAGAGGCCTGTAACCAAAGTCCAGTGATTGGGAAACGTTTTTGTTGGGAACACAGGAACCATATACTCCGCAACTACGCCCTCACTCATGATTCGGTCGAGATTTGGGGTATTATTCCGTTCCGCATACTCATTTATAAAGCCATCAATGGAGATCAGAAGAACTTTTGATGATTCTTGCTGTTTCGGTGAACAACCTGCTACTATGATCAGGATGGTCGTGATAAATAGAACAAAAAACTGTTTAGCGCTCATGAATGTGTGTTTTAAGGTGTTAATATCGTTTTAAGAGAGTCGAGTGAACCATCGTTGGGCGCGGGTTCAATATCCAACAAGTTGGCCATTAGCTCATATAGGTGAATATTTTGAAATGGATTTGCAGTCACACCCTTTTTAATATCAGGGCCGCTGGCTATAAATAAACTCCTCATCTCCTTTGTTTCAGGTGCATAACCGTGATTCCCGCCGGGAAAGTCATCTGAATCAGCCACCGCTGACGTTCGTATGGTATAGCCGGGATCTGCAACCAGAATCATATCAGGAACGCGTTTGTGGTTTTTATAGCCCCATTTTTCAGGAATCTCATCTTTCAGATATACTTTATAATGATCTTCCGATCTCTTTAGCTGTTCATAGATCATCATCCTGTTCTGTTCAGTTGTTCGAATAGCCGCCACGGGCGCCAGGTCAATAATTTCAACATCACCTAAAGGTATCAAATTATTAAGATCTATTACCTTCTCTTTTGAAACGGAAATCATGCCGTGATCTGAAACAATGATGATATTCAAGTGATGCTGTAAGTTTCTGTATTCCAGTTCCTCGATCAGGTAGCCGATCATTTCGTCCACTTCTTTTACGGCTGCAGCTGTTGAATCAGACTCCGGTCCATATCGATGGCCGTATGTATCCACCTTGCTAAAATAGAGCGTCATAAAGCCGGGAGCAGATTCATCTTCAAGCTGAAGCCAGTATAGCACTGAGTCCACGCGGGCCTTATATGGTAAATTGTCATCATATGGAGCCCATCTGGAAGGATACTGTCCGCCAATCGGAGCTTCAGACCCAGGCCAAAATAGTGGTGCAGTTCGAATCCCCTGGCGCTCAGCAGTCACCCAGATCGGTTCACCCTCGTACCATTTTGCACTTTGTACGGCGTCTCGATTTGCGAGGCTGTAATACTCATCAAACTCTTCATCATACATGTTATTGGATATCAAACCGGTATTCTCTACAAATCGACCGGTGGCTATGGAAAAATGATTCGGAAATGTTTTTGTGGGGAAAACCGGGATCATGTACTCGGCTTTCACGCCGTTTTCGGCGAGTTCATCCAGAAAAGGGGTATGATGGAGATCTGAATAATCAGCACGGAACCCATCAATAGAGATAAGCAGAAGTTTATTAGGCTTTTTTTCTTCATTGGCTGAACAGCCGATAAATAGTGCACCTAAAAACAAGGCATAAATTGGTAAACCTGAAAAACGGATCATATTTATAAGGTAAAAAAAAAGAGGAGACTGAAAACAGCCTCCTCTTTTAAAACTTTCATTCATTCAGATATTAGAATCTGTAACGAACGGTAAACTGCATTTGCCATCTTGAACCGAAATCACTTACGTCGTAGAGTCTGTCTTCCTCAACGTTTGCCGGATCAAAGTTCACAACAGGCTTGCCAATGTCTCCACTGCTGAGGCCCAGGTCTGGATTCTCTGCAATGAAGTCTTGATCAACATACTGCCAGAAGTCGTAAGCACGATAGTTGTTAAAGCTAACGCCTTCTCTAACGCCCCACTCTGAGTTGAGGAAATTGAGCACATTAATCATGCTGATTCCAAACTCAAGTGTCTGACCACTGAATGTTTGTACTTCCTGTGTAACTTTAAAGTCAAGGAAGTTCACCCAGTTTTCACGGGCTGAGTTTCTGTCAACAAAATCTCCGCGGAAGTCGCTTACTGAACTTTCACTGTCAATCCACTCGTTGAATTCACCCCAGTTGTTACTGGTTAACACTACTTCGCTCTCATTCGCTGGCACGTAAATCAGGTCGTTATCGAAACGTCCGTCACCGTTGGCATCTCCGTTATAAATCCAGCTGTAAGGTGAGCCTGAACGGCCATCATACACCAATGAGAAGTTGGTTGCCAGTCTGTCTGACCAATTCAGTCTGTAAGATGCAATGGCGAGAAATCGGTGTCGACGTTCAAAGTCGGCAGTTCCGAGCTCAGCGTTGTTCACATCTACGTTTTCATTAAACTGCCAGTTCGAGATCGCACGGCTTGATGTACCATTATTCACGTTCTCTGCACGGTTGTAGGTATAGGCAACTCTTGCATAAAATCCGCTGTCGAAGTTTTTCTCAAGTTCACCGGTAATGCTGTATTGGTAACCTTCATTGCTGTTTTTAAGCAACAATGCGTTTGTGAATCGAGGATCTCTTCTAGAAAGATTACCCGATGCATTGCCAAATCGCGAATTAAAGAAAATATCACCGTAGATTGGCCGGCCATAAGCTGATGTTCCCTGCTGCACGGCGTTGATATTCTCAAATACAACATCGTTGATGGCGCTGGAATAGACACCTTCAAGAGTACCACGAACTCCCCAGGGAAGCTCCTGGTCAACAGCAAGGTTCACTTTCAGTGACTGTGGATATTTGAAATCGTCTTCAATCAGGTTGATCTCTGATGTTTCAATTGGATCCAGTGTATTACCTTGTCCCGGAATCGGCTGGTTATCCGGATCTGGAGAAAACAGGTCTGTGTATCCACCGAAATTAGTTGGCGCATCTACACGGCCATAGTCAGCACCGGTGTTGCTGTACTGGTTAGAAATCCATACAAATGGAGGAGTTCCTGAAAAGATTCCAACACCACCACGAACCTGTGTGGATCTCATACCTCCTGAAACGTCCCAGTTAAATCCTAAACGAGGAGACCAAAGAATCTGGCCACTGGCAATGTTATCAGTAGAGTAACCCGGGAATGCATCCGGAACAATTGGATTAAATGTTGGGCTGTCTGGAAGAACAGGAATATCTACACGTAAGCCGTAAGTAAGAGTCAGATTTCTTGTGGCTGACCACTTATCCTGGGCGTACAATCCAAACTGCATACCGGTGAAGTTTGCTGTCTCATTTCCACCGGGAAGTAAATAACTATGAGTATACTCCTGGGGACTTCCATTTCGAAGAGCATCGATGCTGAAAAAAGTGTAAGAACCGAATGCATCCTGAACAAACAGGTTATCGAATGTGAAAATCTGGTTGTTAGTACCAAATGTAAGTTCGTGATCGCCTGTTATATATGTAAAGTTGTTGGTGATCTCGATCAGATCCTGATCCAATCCATTAGCTTGAGAAAAACGCTCTACACCCGCATTAATTCCACCAAAACCACTTCTGTCCGTATCAAATGGAAGGCTTACCGTTACGCTGGGGAATCGGCCTGAGGCAGGTACGTCGCGTGAGTCACGAATCGTTGTATAAACCACACGCGCTTCATTAAAAGCGTTATCGCTGATTCGGGTTGTGAGTTCTGCAACAACAGAATTTTGTGTACTGTTAAAGTTATACTGTCTGTTGCTAAATGTGTAACCACCCGTTCCACGACTAATACCTCGATTTGCAATAGCATCTACGAAGTTATATCGGAAGCTCAATTTATTATTTTGATTGATGTTCCAGTCGAGCTTGGCAAGTATCTTATCATTATTGGTGTCTGTATCCAATGGTGATGTAATAGATCCGGGATCATATCCATATTGATTTTGCAAAATGCTGCTAATCTCCTCAAATCTTGACGCTTCGACATCAAATATATTTGGAGCACCACTTCCAAGAATACCGCCTGTAATAGGGCTTGTTTCACGCTTAAATTCAGCGTTCACAAAGAAGAAGAGTTTATCTTTTACTATCGGGCCACCGATGTTCAGTCCGACATAACGCTCAGAAAACTCAGGGAAATCGTTTGAGGTTTCTCCATCGATATCGTAGTTACCCACAAAATTTTCATTTCTTGTCTGGAAGTAGACAGAACCTGTGTAATTGTTTGTACCACTCTTGGTTACCGCATTAACCTGACCGCCGGTAAAACCGTTGTTGGTCACGTCAAAAGGAGCAATGTCTACGTTGAATTCAGCAATGGCGTCGATACTCAGCGGAGAACCAACACCTGCCTGAGAACCCGGAGTTGCGTCACCAAGTCCAAACACGTCGTTGAGTGTTGCACCGTCAACAAGAATGTTGTTGTAGCGGTCGTTGGCACCACCAAAGCTGTTTCCGCTGGTTACCTGTGGAGTTAAACGGGTAAAGTCTCCCAAAGAACGGAAAACGGAAGGCGTTCTCTCAATATCTTCGGTAGAAATGTTTGTTCGGGCACCCGTTCGGTCTCTGTTAAACACCTGGTCGGCTGTAGCCACAACAGAAATTTCGCCAAGCTCGAGAGATCCTTCCTCAAGTATGAAATCAACCGTGGCACGCTCGCCAAGCTCAATATTGGTCAACTCTTTAATCTGAGAGTTGAACCCGATAAAAGTCACACGTACTTCGTAAGGACCGCCAACGCGCACGTTTCTGATTGTGTATCGGCCATCTGCACGGCTCGACGTACCGTATTGTGTTCCTGTAGGCATATGTACAGCAACAATATTTGCCCCGGGCAAAACATCGCCTTCGGTATCAAAGATCGTGCCCTCAATGGAGCCCGTCGTTGTACCCTGGGCCAATACCGTCGCCGGTACTGCCATTAGTAGAAAAAAGTATAGTAAGTAACGTTTCATATAACAATGAGTTAGATTGTGATTTGTAATAACCAGCTGTCAATTACGGAGTGTTCGAACTGATTACAGCCCTAAAACTACGAATTTTTATGGGCTATTTGAATTAAATTAGTATTAATTCATTATCAAATTGGGTTATTTAATATACTTTCGATATATGCTAGTGAGAGCCTGTTGGCTCAGGCCCAGATAATAACCGGCCCATATTAGAAAAAACACGAACTGAAGCCTGTAAACCCCGTTTACTTGATATTTTCGAGCCGACGTAACAACCGGTTTATCCACTACTTTAAATGGAGTAACTCTCTTAATTTTTCTCACAATTTGCTGGTCTTCCATGACAATAAGCGACTCGTCAAACCCATTTACATCACAAAATACAGGTTTTGTCACAAAAAGACTTTGATCTCCAAACCGAACCAGTGTAGACTTTATTTTTGTAAACCATGAGTAGAATCTCAATCCCGGATGTGGATCATCAAACTGTAAATAAAAACAGCCTGCTTTATAGCCATTCATTACCGCTTTCGATATATATCTATCAAAGTTTACGGGTGGAATTGTATCGGCGTGTAAAAAATAAAGGATTTTCGCAGACGAGTATTTTGCTCCGGCATTCATCTGCGCGGCCCTCCCCTTTTTCTCCGACTCAATAACGGTCGCTCCTTCACTCTCTGCTATTTCTTTCGTTAAATCTGTGCTGCCCCCATCCACAACAATTATTTCACAAACATCACTTCCGGAGCGCCGCTTTAGTTCTGAAAGTAGCTTTCCAATTGTTTGTTCTTCATTAAGAACAGGGATAATTACGCTAATTTGCGGCTGCATCATTCATACCCGCGTTGTTTAAATCTTCAATCGTGTCGATATCATTAAGTTCAGGCAAAAGGAATAAATGAAGTGATAGGTTTTTACTCTTTTCAATGGTTTGTGCTAAAACCTGTTCTGTACTCCATTCAATATTCCGAAACAGATCAGCATAAAGACTATTCATGCCCATCAGGTAATATCCGCCATCTGCGGACGGGCCAATAATGAGATCATGGTTATCCAGTTCTTCATAGGCCTGCTGAAGCAGAGCCGGCGTTATGTCCGGACAATCGCTTCCAATAATTACGATTTTTCTGTACTCCTCATCAAAACCATTTTTAAACGCCTGGTACATTCGCTCGCCAAGATTTTTACCACTCTGCATCTTTTTATCGAAGTATTCACCCTCAATAAAATCATTGCGATTAATAAAGGATGAATACCAAACTTGACGTTTCACATCAACTTTTTGCGCAACCTTTATAGTGTGGGAAAGAAGTTTCCTGTATATCTTAAACGCTTTTTCTTTTCCGATATCGGCGGCGAGCCTGGTTTTAACTTTTCCAGGCTCCGGATTTTTAATAAAAATGAGTAGTAACTGCTTTTTATGCACTTCACACATGGTTAAGACTGACTCCTTTTTTTGATAGTTCAGCAAGTTCTTTAATTACATTTAATAGTACCGGTAATATGAAACATTATCTGTTTTAAACTGTAACAGTTTCGTAGAATTGTGCGTACTTTTACTCTTTTAAATAAATAATTAACATTCAAGTATTATTCAGGAATGAACATTCTTCGGCTATCACTACTATTTCTATCCTTTCTCTTTATCTCTACGTCGCTTCAGGCTCAAAACCGGCCCGGAAGCACAGAACTTGGCATAATATTGGGCGAGCCCACAGGAATTAGCGCAAAGTTCTGGCAGTCTGGCACCACTGCGGTCGATGCAGCAGCAGCCTGGTCGTTCGGAAAAGAAGAGTCGCTGCACCTGCATGCCAGTTACTTGAAGCATAGCCCACTCGATGTAGAAGAAGGAAGCCTTTATCTCTATTATGGCCTTGGAGCTCGAGCCCTTTTTGCAGATGATCCACGGTTTGGCGCCCGGATACCAGTAGGATTGCAGTATAACATTGAAGCCAGTCGGCTCAGCCTGTTTTTTGAAGTGGCTCCTACCTTCGATTTAATTCCCGCCACGGATTTTGGTGTAAATGGTGGAATTGGAGTTCGATACTTCCTCTAGGATATCGTCTTAACGTCGTGAATCCCAGATCAGCGCGCGGTGATGTACGATTCACGATGTGCGGTCTTTGATGTGTGATCTGGCAGGTAAAGACATATCTTCTCCGAGAGGGGAAAAGGAAGAAAGAAAACGCGCAGCGTGCTTTATTCAGTCGAGGGGTGTGTCTGTGATACTGAGCAGTGTGCCTTTGAAAACGCGTTGTGCTGGGCAACCGCTACGAGTCACCGTACACACCTCTGACTGCATCGCTGAACGCTCTTCAGCCTGTCTCCTCTCCAGAGGAGAAGATACGGCACAAACTATTGAGGTATGCTTAAACATCGCACACCAAAGATCGTGAATCTCAGATCAACACAGGGGATGTACGATTAACGATGTCTGGTCTTTGTTCTGTGATCTTATCTCAACCTTACGTTATCTTAAAAAACGGACTTTACTCTTTTAGTTGATTCAGCTAGTATGCGCTATGCTTAAAAACAGTACCCGCATCTGCTTCATTTTTAATCCAGCCGCCGACCGAAGTCGCTCACACCAGCACATAAAATGGCTAAACCGGGCATCTCATGAACGCTGGAATGACCCTGAGATTCATATTGTAGGTAAAAATCAGGATATTGCAGAAACGGCTCATCACAAAAGCCACAGCTATGATGTGGTTGTGGCCTGTGGCGGAGATGGCACCATTCATAAAGTGATTAATGGTATTGCAGGTACCGATACTGCGCTTGGGGTTCTGCCTATTGGATCGGGAAATGACTTTGCTAAAACCCTTCGCTTGAAGAAAACCCCTGCAGAGTGCCTACATATAATTGATTGCGGATACCGAAAGCACATCGATCTCATTCGTTTTGAGGGAGACGCATCCGGATGGTGTGCAAATACCATTGGGTTTGGGCTCGATGGGTGGGCTAATCATTTCGCTCATCAAAATCACAAATTAAAAGGGGGCATGCTTTACGTTTATGGAGCTCTTAAAGCGGCCTTTAGGTTTAAAGGGTCGAGAGTAATTTTAGAACAAGATGGGGAGGTTCAACAGGCAAATTACTTAATGGTGACGGCATGTAACGGCATGTGGGAAGGGGGAAACTTTCTTGTTGCCCCGCACGCAAGTGTTACTGATGGAAAGATGGATGTCTTAAAAATCTCGACAATGCCTCTGGCACAAATATTAGCTTATCTTCCAAGATTTCGATGGGGACCTTCTGCCCATATGAAGGGGGTTTCACTTACATCGTGTAATTATCTGAGGTACTCATCGAACAAAGCGGTTGCCGTTCATTGCGACGGAGAAGAATTGGGGACTCAAATAAAAGACCTGCAGCTATTCGTATCTGAAAAATTTCTGGAAGTTATTGTACCGGAACCTTATTGAAACTGATAATACTGCTCATACACATAATTCCAAAGACCCGCTAAATCTGACCCTTTGTTGTGTGGATTCTTAGAAGTAGACGATTTCATGGCATCTATACAAGCCCTTTCACGGGCATGTCGTATGGCTTTCATTTGATGTTTTGTGGGATCCTCAAGCATCTCTTCGTACTTTTCCTTATCAGACATAGCTACAAATTTATTTAACAATTATTACGTCTTGTATTAATTAAGCAAGAACTTTTCATACAGGCAACGTATTTATACAAACAACATACCCTTTCTAACGAAAAAAACGACGGTTTTGTTTCGCTATCGATATCTGTTTCAAATGGTTATTGTTTTTTTTGGCCCAATAATAGAGCAGCTCGAACTTTCGACTGAATGATCCCGAATTTCCTCTGGCTTACCAATCGCGCCACCGATGCCAAACTCTCAGATTCACAAATTTCGAGGTAAAGTAACATATAATAAAGCTGCTACTATTTAACATGATCTAAAGATTCCCAACGATCATATAATCATCAATTTTAAGGTCTTTTATTCTTATATTTATTCTCCTTGAATGCTTCAAGTCACTAACATAAATCTCTGATTAACCTTACTTTTTTATGAGATTATCAATGACTCCAAATGGGCCGGAATTTTCTCAGATTGCCGTAGGATTCTGGCGACTTCACGAATGGGATTTTAATACTAAGGATGTCATCCAGTTTATAGAAAACGCTTTAGAGCAGGGTATTACCACGTTCGATCACGCCGATATTTATGGCAGTTACGGCAATGAAGAAATTTTTGGCCAAGCTCTAAAAGAACGACCAGATTTGCGTAAAAAAATGGAACTGGTAACAAAATGTGGTATCTGTCTGAACACGGAAAACCGCCCAAATCACCAAATTCAGCACTACAATACAACTGCAGACCATATTCGTAAATCTGTTGAACGCTCTTTGAGAAACTTAAATACCGAATATATTGACCTCGTCTTAATTCATCGCCCAGACCCGCTTATGAATGGATCTGAAATGGCTGAAATCTTTATGAAGCTGATTGATGAGGAGAAGGTCAGGCATGTTGGAGTATCGAACTTCAGCAGAAGTCAGGCGGCAATGTTTCAATCAAAATTAGACGTACCACTCGCAACAAATCAAGTTGAATGCTCACTACTTCACACAAATCCTATTTATGATGGTGTTTTTGATCAGGCTCAGCAGTGGAATTCATCCCCTATGATATGGTCTCCATATGCGGGCGGCCGTCTTTTTACTGATGAAGATGAACGTGCAAATCGTGTACGCTCAGTCCTTAATGATCTGGCAAAAAAATATGAGGCTACACCTGGTCAAATTTCTCTGGCATGGCTTATGATGCTGCCCTGCAAGCCCCAACCCGTATTGGGAACGGGTAAAACTGAGAGGGTAGAAGAAGCTTCAGGGGCAATTTCACTCCAAATTGACAGACAAGACTGGTTCAGGCTTCTTGAAGCATCCAACGGTCATCCTGTTCCTTAATTCGCAATAAACCAACAAAGCCCGGCCTCATTTTTGAGATAGAATGCAATTTGCTTAATTTTGAGACTTATTTAAAATCTGCTCAAACTTTCTAGGGCTATTACATTTTTTAGAATATACATTTATGGATCTTTTTGAAAAGTTACAGAACCGACCCGGACCACTAGGCGAGTTCACTTCTAACGGGTATGGCTACTACACATTCCCAAAACTTGAAGGCCCCTTAGGCCCTGAAATGAAATTTAATGACAAGGACGTGATTGTCTGGAGCATTAACGACTACCTGGGAATCGGCAATAATGAAAAAGTTCGGGAATTCGACACCCGCGCAACCGAAAAATACTCCCTAAGTGCTCCCATGGGCGCTCGTCTGATGACCGGTAACTCTACCGAGCATGAAGATCTTGAAAAGGAATTGGCCGATTTTGTGCACAAACCCGATGCACTGCTGCTTAATTACGGCTATCAGGGAATTATGAGCGTCATTCACTGTCTTGTGGACCGTAACGATCATTTGATTTATGATGAGCTGAGCCATGCCTGTATTGTAGACGGGAAACAGCTCGCCATGAGTGAAACATCCGTGTTTAAACACAACGATCTTGAAAGTCTTGAAAAACAACTCAAACGTGCCACTGCCAAACTGAAGCCAAACTCGTCTATCCTCGTTGTAACTGAGGGTGTTTTTGGTATGACGGGCGATCTCGGCAAGCTGAAAGAGATAATTGCTCTCAAAGAGAAATATCCATTCAGACTATTGGTCGACGACGCTCACGGGTTTGGCACGCTGGGTGAAGATGGTTCTGGCACAGGAACACACCTTGGATGCCAGGATGGTATTGATATCTATTTTGGGACATTTGCAAAATCTGTTGCATTGATCGGAGCCTTTGTTGCAACAGAACCCCGGGTACGAGAATTTTTAAAAGCAAACGCCCGCAGCCAAATCTTTGCCAAAAGCCTTCCGTTACCCATTGTAGCCACCGCCAGAGAGAGAATAAAACTCATCCGACAAAATCCTCAATGGCGTGAAAAATTGTGGGAAAACACTCTCAAACTGCGAAATGGCTTACGAAAAATCGGATATAACGTTCTGCCATCCGAAAGTCCGGTGACGCCTGTTCTTACCGAGGGCAGTACTGAACTTTGTACCACCATTATGAGAGAACTACGCGAAGAACACGGTGTATTTGTTAGCGGTGTTGCTTATCCCGTGGTTCCCAAAGGGATGGTATTAATTCGCCTGATACCAATGGCTACCCACACTGACGAACATATAGAGAAAACTCTGGACGCATTTGAAGCCATTAAACCGATTGTTTTTAAAGATGTAACTGCTGAAGCTACTGCCTAAGCACGCAAACACTATTTAAAACCACAGGGATTCTTTGTTGTAAAAAGCATAGAATCCCTTTTTTATATCTACTCAGTTCCGCTCATTTGCCTTCCAGTATTTTTGTATTTTCTCCATTTCCCGATAATAAAATGAACCCATTCCCGATGACACGACTACTGATTCTAACGCTTACATTGCTCTTCTTCAGGGTAGACATATCAAACGCTCAGCAAGTTCCGGAAGACCTCACCCTTAAGGAGATCTTTATGGAACCTGTACTTCCTGGTATCCGGCCCGAATTTGAATTTTTTTCGGGAGATCAGGACAGTATCTATTTCTCCTGGAATGATTCCTCCTATTTCGAAGATGGCCTGTATATTATGGACTTAAGCGGGAACGGCATCCAAAAAACCGATGATGAAACACCCCGCCCTTTACATTCACCCGACGGCTCAAAAATTGCGTTTATTGAAGATGGTGGGATCGTGGTAGCAAATGCAGACGGATCAGAAGAAAGGCAAATTGTTCGCACTATGGAGAGCGAATACAACATGGTTTGGGCACCTGATAACAGCCAAATTGCCTATGTTCGCAACGGGGATGTTTGGGTCAGTCATGTAACCAGCCCGCTAACCGTTCAGATCACTCAAAAGGACGATTCGGAACCCAATTACTCCATAAGCAGCTGGGCTGGTGAAAATAAACTAATACTCACGCAAAGCGACTATTCAGGCTCTCGTACGATCTATTTTCCCGAATACGCTGGTGAATTTGTTACACCCGGAGAAACCAGCCGGGGAATTCCGGAGACTTCTATTTTTGTAGCTTCGCTCGATTCTTCCATTACCGATACGCTTCTCACCGGTCTCCATCGCTCATCCGTTAATGCGTCCTCATCGGGTTCTTTTGTAGCTATAGATTATGCAGACGCCGCCCTGAAACATCGCCAGATAATCGTTCACAATCTCGATGAAGACAGTAATGTTATGGCGTTCGAAGATTCTACATCGGGATGGCTAAGCGGACGTGAAATGGAGTTTTCCCCGGACGGTGAAACACTTCTTTTCTTATCGGAGAAAGATGGCTGGAACCACATTTACACAGTAGCACCCGACGGCTCCAATCTGGCACAACACACCAGCGGGAACTGGGAAGTGGATTACGTGAGCTGGCTTAACAATGAATCTGTCATATATGCCAGCAACAGGGAAGACTATGGTGAGCGACATGTTTACGTACTTAACCTGTCTGATCAAACCGAAGAAAAACTGACTGAGGAGGAGGCCTATCGCTATCAGTTTGAGCTCTCACCCGATCGGTCAAATTTGATCTATGCAAAATCCTTTTTTAATGAACCCTATGATCTGTATCGCCTCAACATCAGCAATCCTGATGAAGAAATTCAGCTCACAAATTCGGTTCCTGATTCATTCTATACCTACAACTGGCAGCAAGAGGAGTACGTACGGTTCACCGGCAGAGATGGTGAGACCGAACTGTCAATGTCAGTACTCTATCCCAAAGATTACGATGAATCTCAAACCTACCCGGTTGTGGTATTTGTACATGGCGCCGGATCACTGCAAAACGTGTACAAAGGGTGGTCGAACAACTACTGGCGCGAATATATGTTTAACCAGTATTTAAACCTGAATGGGTATGTTGTAGTTGAAGTCGATTACCGACACAGCCTTGGGTACGGCCGCAAATTTCGAGAAGACGTTACCAACTGGATGGGTAAGTATGAAACCGAGGATATTGTAGATGGCCTCGACTGGCTTCAGGATCATACCGGCGGCGCGCTCGATCTCGAGAACGTCGGTATTTACGGCGGCAGCTATGGTGGTTTTATGGCGCTTTATGCACTCACGGCAGAGCCCGATCGTTTTCACGCCGGTGCTGCCCTCAGAAAAGTAACAAACTGGAGAAACTACTATTACGCTAATCCCTGGTACACGCTTCCAAGATTGGGTGATCCCGAAATAGTCCCGGAACACTACGATCGAAGCTCTCCTCTCACATATGCATCTGAACTCAAAAGACCTGCCCTGCTTCTTCACGGACTTGTGGATGATAATGTAGGCGTTCAGGATGCCTTTCAATATGCTGAAGAACTGATACAAAGCGGCAATGAGGAGTTTGAAATGATGATTTATCCTACCGAAAACCATGGGTTTTCAGATCCCGATTCCTGGTATGATGAATATCGCAGAATATTCGAATTTTTCGAGGAGCATCTCAAATAAAGTAACAATGTAGCTCCGGCTGGCAACACTCTCATGCCGGGGCTTTACCATCCACCCGTGCCCGGTTCTCCTTTCATAGGACCTACAATTTCTGATGTGACCCATCCGCCATAAAAACCACCGGGCTGCGGAATCACTTTTTCTCCGTCTACATAGCAGTCGACAAGCGCTGGATAGAAAGAAAAATAGCCTTCAATCAGCCTAAATGCTTTTGATGGATTATTGTATGACCACGCAGCTTTTGAAACTTTTTGTCCTTCCACCACAATGTTCCAGTATGTTGCGCGTCCTTTCCATTCACAAAAAGATGTGCCGGGTGCTTTCTCGAGCAGATCTGTGTTCACATTATCCGGCGAAATATAAAACGTAGGTGGACTTGCCGTTTCGAGAACCCGTACCGCACAGTCTGTTTCTGCAATTTTTACCCCAAACGCTTTCACCAGTACGTGTCTGGTATCTGCATCTGTGATCGGCGGGCGGGGATAGTCCCACACCGATTCCTGATTCTTCCGGGGTTCTTTGGCAAATGGAGGTCTTTTGGTACCTGTATATTTCCACATATGATGTTATTGAGTTGAAGTTTGGACATAAACATCAACCCATAAATCATCGTTTATTTCGGTGCATTTGATAAACGGACAACACTCCCGGGTGAGACTCTGACTCACATTCAAAAAACTATTCTATCGCGTCCACATCTACATTTATACGAACAGCTGATGCCCCTTTCGGCTTGATGGAGTCATATTTCTTAAATATTGAATCCAATAATTTTTCAATCGCAAAGGCATTATGGCTGCGTTTTAGTTTTATGTGCGCCTCCCACTGGTATTGTCCGTTCATCCACTCAATAACGGAGGGCGAGGGCCCCATCACTACGTTCTCTCCGGTCACTATTCGCATCGCATCACAAAAGCGATCTGCGACCATCTGCACCTTACTCCACGAAGCCGATTTAAAATGAAAAACAACCATTCTGGAATAGGGTGGGAATATCAGCATTTCGCGGTTTGCAAGCTCTTGCCTGGCAAATGCCTTAAAATCGTGTGTTTTCGCGTGTTTAATTGCAGGGTGTTCCGGTTTCCAAGTCTGTACATACACAACCCCGGGTTTTTCTGCCCTGCCTGCACGTCCTGCAACCTGGCTAAGCAGCTGGAACATACGCTCACCCGCCCTGAATGACGGGAATGCAAGTTCAGTATCAGCATTAATAACCCCCACCACTGTTACATTCGGAAAATCGAGACCTTTTGCCACAAGCTGTGTACCGATCAAAATATCAGCCTGCCCATGCAAAAATTGTTCATATATCTTTCTGTGCCCAAACTTCCCCGACGTTGTATCGCGATCCATTCGAAGAAGCCGTGCATCGGGAAATAGTTCTCCCATCTCCTCCTCCACCTGCTGGGTACCACTGCCTTGAGATGTTAAATTGGATGATCCGCACTGCTCACATGTTTTATCAGCGCGTCTTGAATAGCCACTATAGTGGTCCAATAGTATATTCTTCTTTTTATGATATGTGAGACTCGTGGAGCTATCCGGGCTTTGAGGTATATGCCCGCACTCCTCACACTGTAAAAATGATGCATAACCACGACGGTTATAGAGTAAAATAACCTGTTCTTTTCTCTGAAGGGCTTTTTCAATCTCTTCGTATAGCTGAACAGTAAGTGAGCCTCGCATAGCTCCCTTGTACTCTTTGAGGCTTAAAATTTCGACTAAAGGCATCGTGCCCGTGGGACGATCCGGGAGCTGAAGGAGTATATGCTTTTCCTCCATTACGGCTTTAACCGATACCATTCCCGGTGTCGCTGAGCCCAAAATAACAACTGCGTTTTCCATATGAGCCCGCATAACGGCTACATCTCTTGCGTGATAGCGAGGTGAGGGATCATACTGTTTGTACGACGAATCGTGCTCTTCATCCACAACAATAAGGCCGGGATTTTGAACGGGAGCAAACACGGCAGAACGCGGCCCAATAGCAATTCTTTTATCACCTGATTTTAGCTGCTGCCACGCTTCAAACCTCTCCCTGTCGCTCATTCTACTGTGCAGAACCGCAATCTGATCCCCAAAAATCTGGTAAAAGCGCTGCACGGTTTGAGGAGTGAGCGCAATTTCCGGCACCAGCACAAGTCCTCCTCGTCCCTGCTCCATAGCTTGTTTCAGAGCATGAATATAGACTTCTGTTTTTCCCGATCCGGTTACGCCATATAGCAAAAAACTGGCAAACTCCTTTTTTGAAAGGGGTTCACCTATACTTTGAAAAACCTCTTCCTGGGTTTCAGAAAGTGTTTTAATTTTTTCGGGTTCAAAGGTCCGAGCATGATCCGGATCACCCTCCACCGGTAAATCCACAGACTCAATCCACCCCTCTTCCTCAATTCGTTTTAATGTGTAAGGTGTAAAAAGATCGCTCTTTTTCAGCAGTGAATGATGGGTTACCGGAAGCTCAAAATCCATCAGGTTCAGAAACGCTTCTTCCCATTTGTTGATTTTTTCTTTTTCCCGTAAGGTATCGTTTACATTTTTTGCATCTACCCCGGGACTCAACTGCCAGTGTTTGGCTGTTTTATAATTCACTTTTTGTCGTGGTTCTTCCCAAATCTGCAGCCATCCAGTTGATATTCCCCGCTTTAGCGCAGATTTCTCTTTTCCATCGCGCCAACGTTTTTGAGCATCCTGCAGCGTGTAATCATTTTCCTTTAACTCCTCGAAAATTTCTCTTTCCGTGTCGGTAAGACTGCCTGTAAAACCATGTTTCGTACGAACTCTTTTCTCCGATGCAAAGTTGAGGCCTACCGGCAGTGCTGCCTGTATTGCCTCTCCCCAGCTACAGTAATAAAATCGATGTATCCACTCGGTTAGCTTCAGCATAGTTTCATCCATTATAGGCGAACTATCCAATACTCTCTCTACCGGCCTGGTTTCAAATTCCGGTTTTCGGTAGTGAACCTGAACCACCATCCCGATGGCAAACTCTTTTCTAAGCGGCACCCATACCCTCATTCCGGGTGAAATTTGGCTCTCTTTTGTATGGTAGGTAAAGAGCTGTCTTACGGCCGTTGGAAATGCAATATCAACATAGATTTTCGACATGGCTGAAAGCTATGCATTCTCCAGTGAAAATCAGAAATGAAAGTGTGATTGGCCATGTATTCTGTTTATCAAAAATATTCATCTCGATTTTTTGCGGGTTCATCAGCCTTAATTACGCACTGGTCAGGGTTTCGTTGTTGCCGCTTCTGCATCCTTCTACATTGCTCTTAGTGAACAACCACCAACAACTAAATCCAAAGACAATGAAATCACGAATAGCACTTATCGCCACTTTCTTAACAGTAATTTTAACCATTTCTAATGCTCAAAGCCAGAATTCAGCCGATCGATTTGGGTTTGAATTTAATGTAAGCACCCCTCATGCCACTACCTCAATTGGAGACACCGATCTTGGTACCGGTGTAGGATTTGAGGGTGTATTTCACTACCGGGTTTTAGAACATACAGGTATTTATCTTGGGTGGGGCTGGAAACATTTTCCTTCAGAATCATCATTTGCCGGCGAGGACATTGATTTTGAAGAGACCGGTTATATCTACGGCATCCAGTTTAAACACCCCTTTGGTAAATCCGGACTCTCCTATATTTTGAGAGCAGGCGGTACATATAATCACCTGGAACTCGAAAATACCAGCGGAGATATTACATACGATACGGGGCATGGCGCAGGCTGGCAAGCTTCTGCCGGAGTCGAAATACCTCTATGGAGAGACTGGAATCTTACACCAACATTTAAGTACAGCTCCCTGAACCGCAATTTTGAAACCGATACCGAAACGTTTTCTGCCAACCTCAATTATCTGGCGCTCCAGGTAGGTTTCTTCAAAACGTTCTAACTCACTTTACTTTTAAAAGGGATGCTTTGTGAATATTCATCACTTCGCAAATCATCCCTCTTTTTTTAAACAATCTTTTTATTTCGCCTTGAATTTTCGGAGTATTACTGAACGGAGCTACAATGAAAAATCGATCACTACATAGCGTCATTCCACTCAAATCCATCCTATGGATTCTTTTAACTATTTCAGTTTCCATTCAGGTTGTACTCATATCGTATAACCATTTCACGGGTTTTTACACCGTTCAGACGGCACCTGAGCTCGCAGGGCGATTCTTCTGGGGCACTCTGTTGAGCTTTATAGCTGCTTTTTTTCTCGCATATCCGAACCTATATATCATCAGGTTCTTGAATGAGCGTTTCCCCTGGGAGGGAACAACCGTACAGCGCGTTATTCTTCAGGCTCTTTTTACTGTCATGGTCGGGCTCATTATTGGCTTTCTAATTACATCTTTCTCTCACTTTTTAAACCCCTATTCTGAGGATCTCATCAGGATATATGTCTTCAATATGATCGTTGTTGCAGTCTGTAATATCGTTTTGATGACGATATTCGAAGCGTGGATCTTTTTCTATCGACAGTCTGAATCAGAAAAACGTAATCTTGAGTTATCCCGGGAGTTAAGCAGTATCCGTTTTGAGGTGTTAAAGAATCAGATGAATCCGCACTTTATGTTTAACAGCCTGAATGTTTTGAGCAGCCTTATTGAAGAGGACACGGAGAAATCTCAGCGATTTATTGAAGAATTTTCCAGCATCTATCGGTACGTGCTCGAAACGATAGAAAAACATGTGGTAACGCTGGAAAGGGAATTGGAGTTTGCGCGATCTTATATGTTTCTGCAGCAAATACGCCACGGTCAAGAATTAACGTGGAGCGTTGAAATTCCATCAGATTGGCTCCAGAGCTATCTTCCACCCCTCTCATTGCAGTTTGTGCTCGAGAACGCCATCAAACACAATAAAATTGAAAACGGCAATCCGTTTCACATCACTATTGACGTTCATGATGGTCAGCTCATAGTTATAAACCCGTTAAAACCAAAAATCTCATTTAAAAAGTCGACCGGTGTGGGTCAAACAAACCTAAAAAAACGGTATTCTATGGTTACAAATACCGAACCGGAATTTATACTTGAAACAGACCGCTATGTGGTTTCGCTACCGTTAATCAGGGAGGATTATGCTGAACATTCTAATCGTTGAAGATGAAGAACTGGCCTCAAACCGGTTAATCACACAGCTCAAAAAAATCAGCCCGGAGATCCATATTCTTTCCGTAACCAGATCAGTAAAAGAAACCGTGCGATGGCTTTCAAAGCATCAGCCCGATTTGATTTTCATGGATATTCAGCTTTCCGACGGGCTCTGTTTCTCCATTTTCGACCGAATCCGTGTCAGCTCCCCGATAATTTTCACAACGGCATACGATCAATATGCCATCGAGGCGTTTAAGGTAAATAGTATTGGCTATCTGTTAAAACCGATAAAATCATCCGATCTTGAAAAATGTCTGAATAAATTTAGAGATTTAAGATCTGCCTTTACCGTTGATATCGATAAACTCATGGAAGCATTTTCGCACGAGTCGCCAGCCTATAAGGAGCGATTTTTGATTCGAATCGGTGATGTATTAAAAAAAGTAGAAGCTGAAAACTGTGCTTACTTTTTTGCAAAGGATAAAGCAGTATACCTGGTTTCATTTGATGACAAGAAGCTTCCCGTCGATGATTCACTTGATTCACTTGAACAGCAGTTAAATCCGGATCAGTTTTTTAGAATTAACCGTAGTTTAATTGTGAATTTAGATTCTATTGACGAAATGACGGCTTGGTCGAGAAGCCGTGTTAAGCTTGAGTTGAAGCCAAGAGTCCGGAAAGGAGCCGATACACTTGTCAGTACTTCCCGCTCTGCTGATTTTAAGTCTTGGCTGGACTCTTAATAAAGCCATAAAAATAAAAAACCCCGAATCGGAAACCGAAACGGGGTTTAAAGTGCAAGTAGTGAAGAGCCTTATGTCTTCGTTTTTTTGCGGTTTATTTATTTGCCATCAGTTCTTTAAAAGCATCCATTGTAGAACGGACTGCTTTCTCTGAGGCATCTAAAAGTTCTTGTTCTTCATCGTTTAAATCAACCTCAATTATCTCCTTGATTCCACCATGACCCAGCTTCACAGGAACACCTAAAAACAGGTCTTTGATTCCATATTCGCCATTTAGCTGGACGGCACATGGAAATATGCGATTTTGATCAAGCATAATAGCTTCCACCATTTGAGCAGCTGCAGCGCCTGGGGCATACCATGCCGAGGTTCCCATCAGTCCTACAATTTCACCACCGCCTTTTTTGGTGCGATCTACAATAGCGTTCAGTTTATCTTCGTCGATAAGCTGCGTTACCGGAATTCCGGCTACGGTTGTGTAGCGGGGCAATGGAACCATGGTATCTCCATGACCTCCCATTAGCAGTGCCTGGATGTCTTTCGGCGATACTTCAAGTTCTTCAGCAAGGAAAGCTCGGTAGCGGGCTGTGTCCAGGATACCGGCCATACCCATTACTTTTTTTGAATCGAGATTGCTCGCTGCATGAGCAACATAGGTCATTACATCAAGCGGGTTTGAAACCACAATGATGATTGTATCAGGCGAATATTCAACCAGTTTTTTACTCACCTCTTCAACAATATTGCTGTTAATTTCGAGCAGATCGTCGCGGCTCATACCGGGTTTTCGCGGAACACCTGCCGTAATCACACAAACGTCAGATCCTTTTGTGTCGGCGTAATCTACAGTTCCGTTCAGTTTGGTGTCAAAGCCGGCTATCGGAGCTGTCTCCCACTGATCAAGCGCCCGGCCTTTTGAAGGGTAAAAGGTTTTATCTCCATCTTTTTTTTCAATATCTACCATTACAACTTCTTTGGCAAAATCTCTTTGAGCTACGGCAAACGCTACGGTCGACCCTACGTTTCCGCCTGCTCCTACAACTGTTATCTTCATGATTATTTATGTTTTATTTTTGATTTATATGAATAATGGCTGTGGATTTTCACAGCAGTAAATTTCATCTTAATTACACTTTTCTCTTGTCCAGACCCCACATTAATTTGTTTCTCAATGTTTCGAAATATGTGTATTCCGGAAATTGTATCAAGCTTATAGTAAAATCGCTCTGTCTGATATCGATGTCAAGTTTTTGATGGTACGGAATCATTCTTCCGTCGTATGAAAAAAGGATGTGCCCTTCAGAGTCTGAAGCTTTAATTTTCAGTGATTTGTCGCTTGGAAGAATCATTGGACGGGTCGTTAACGTGTGTGGATTAATGGGCGTTAAAACCATTACCTCCGTGCCTGGCATGACGATAGGGCCGCCTGCCGATAAATTGTAAGCTGTTGATCCTGTGGGTGAGGAGATAATCAGGCCATCTGCCCAGTAATGATTGAGATACTGTCCGTCGTATTCGGCTTCCAGGCGAATCATAGATGAGGTATCTTTTTTAGAAAAAAGGAATTCATTGAGAGCGAAATGTGCGTTTCCATCCGACGATCTGGCCTGCAGCATATAGCGTTTATCAACCGTATAATCGTTTTTAAGAATCCCGGTCAGGGCCCGCTCAATTTGTTTAGGCTGCACATTGGCCATAAACCCCAGTTTACCGGAATTAATCCCAAGCATAGGTGTATTTGTTCCTTTCACAAGATGAGCGGCGTAGAGCATAGTTCCATCCCCACCCAAAGCAATAACCACATCCGTTTCGGCGATGGCCTCCTCTTCAGTTTCTTTGACTTTAAGCACTCTTCCATTTATATGATCTGAGTAGTGCCTGTAAAGTTCTTCGGCAACAAGAATTTGTTTATTATGCTTTTCACACCACTCCACCACCTGAACTAAAGGTTTTTGTATGGTGTATTTCTCAGGATTTGCAATAATGCAAAATTTCATCCGCTATTGGGATTATTCATTTTCGGTAACATCCACATCATCCAGATGTAAAAGCCAGGGTACGGCCGTGGGTTCAACACCCGACACCCTCTTGTTGTGCAAACTCACTATTTTCGAATTCATACGCAACCAATGGCCCGCTTCGATTGGGTTCCAGCTATTGTGAAGTGAGTCATTAACCCTGGTATAGATAGATGTAAGCCTGGTAGGAACCCGAATATCAATAAAAACCAATGCGGATTCAGGCTGAAAAACAAGATTATGCAGCTCCGTGAGCGCATTTTTTGCAAACATATTATCGGTTAGCATAACATAATACTGCTCTTCTGGCTCAGCATTCTCGTTCATTACAAAATCATCGGTTCGCAACGTAATTTCCCTTTCAGAATAGAAGTCCTCTGGTGTTAGCATAGCCAGTCTGCTTTGTAACCAATCCTGGTTTACCGTAGAGCGACTGTTCAAATAGAATGCCGTAATTCTCTCAGTATCCATTTGCACAGCCGTATATTCTTCCTCATAAGCCGAATTCAACTCATAATTTTCTGTGAGAACCTGCCGCTGAACCCCCGGGCTTAATTCTGGTATCCAGTCAATTTCGCCATTTGCAAACTGCTGGAACATCTCTGCTTCTGACTCAAGGTAAACAAATTCTACCCTGTCAATATCCGCCGTTTCCCGTTCACTTTGGTCATTAGAACTTTCGTAAGCCGTTAGCACAATGCGTGTTCCATCCTCTGCGCGCGCAATTTCATAGGGACCCGTACCTACGGGATTGTTAGCAAGGCCTTCAGAGTTATTTACGATGCTTTCTTCAGAATATATGGAGAGAAATGGTGAAGCCAGTTTATGAAGGAAAAGTGAGTCTGGCTCATTCAGCTCTATTAACACGGTAGCAGCATCGGCTACCTGAATTCCATTTACACCCTCAAGCACTCTGCGGTTTTGGTCATAAAGTGTACGCTGCTCAAGGAAATAATTTTCATACCCGTTTACATTCATTAACAAGTTAGATGCCGTTTCGGGTACACCGGTGCGTGCAGAGCGCTCAAAGGCCCATTTTACATCTCGTGCGTGAATTCTTCGACCCACACCAGCCGGAAAAACGTTACTGTCATGGTAAAACCGGTCTCTGTTCAACGTAATCGTGTAGACGGTTCCATCTTCAGATATATCAACTTCCTCAGCCAATGCGGGCACGGGTTCCCCGTTTCTATCTAGAGTGAGAAGTGTTTCGTACATCATTGAAATAACCCGCTGACTACTCAAATTTCTGGCGAAGAGAGGATCAAAATTCAGAACTGGATCAATCAACCCAATGGTGACTTCTTTAAAGTTGTCTTCTTCGTCATTTACGGTGACAGGCTCTTCTGTTTCGGAAGGTTGAGTTGCCGGCGCCTGCTCAACAACAATAATTTCATCAGAAGATCCACATGAAGCCAGAAATATTAGTAAAAAGAGAAATAAAAATTGATGGTGTAGAAATTTACGGATCATTTGTTTTTGTTTTTTAGTCCTTTCATGCCTTTAACAGCTTTCGTGCTCAGTAAGTTTGTTTCGTACGTCTGTATGAGCCTGTTTTTTTGTTGATGTTTGAGCTGAGCCAGGTCGATTAGTTTATGGAGTAAAGCGCTAAAAGAAATATCGCTCTCTTTCCAGAGATAGAACGAAAAGGAACCGGGAATGGTGTTAATCTCGTTGAAATAGACATCATCTGTTTCTGAATTCACTAAAAAATCGAGCCTGGCTAACCCACTGCAGCCCAGTGTACGAAAAACCGTTTTTGATAATTCCTGAATTTTTCCGGAAAGCCCTTCATTGATGTCGGCCGGAATAATTCGGTCTGCAGAAGCCATACCTTTATTTGCGTCGTCGCTCAGATATTTATCGGCAAATGAGAGCAACTCCTCTTTTCCGACGGGGCGTTCACAAACACTTGCCTGTAAGTTGTTGCCGTGGCCGAGAACAGAACAGTTTATCTCCATCAGCGGTTGTACTACTTTCTCTACCAGCAGCCTATAGTCGTAACGGAAGGATGCCTCAATTGCATTAGAGAGCAACTGCTGATCATTGGCTCTTACAACGCCAATACTGCTGCCCAGTCTCACAGGTTTTACTATTAGCGGATACCCCAGCGAAGATGCTTTCTCAAGTATAATTTCTTTAGCCTCAACCCACTCCTCTTCCGTAAAATCTATTCCCGGAACAGTCGGGAGGCCTTCGTTCTTACACAGAGATTTTGTAAGAACTTTGTCCATTCCAATAGAAGATGCGGATACACCACTGCCTGTGTAGGGGAGGTTAAACATCTCACACACTCCCTGGAACGACCCGTTTTCGCCACCGGCACCATGAAAAGCTGTCAAAACCGTCCCAATATTTGTCTCTTTTACATCTGGCAGAAAACCCATTTTTTTTCCTTCCTCCCTCAGTACTCCCTGGCCAACTTTGTTAAATGCAAAACTACAGGGTATCGCTCTCTCCTCAAGCGACTTCAGATTTTCAAAATTTTGAATATCGAGCAGCGCATCACCGGTAAACCATTCGCTGCTTTTAGAAATATAGAGTGGTTTTACGGGGGTTGACTCTTCCTGCAGAGCGGCGATAGCCTGTTGAGCTGTTATTACTGATACCTCGTGCTCGGGAGACGCACCGCCAAATGCTACTAATACAACTTGATTATCCATTGGGAAAAATCTATTTACAGAAAATTTTTAATTGCGATTGTACACTCTTTCATTCATGATTGAGCCGGAAGTTCCTCAAATGAATGTATGAAATTATGACGTTCACAATTTTATAAAAAGATAACGATTTGAATACTCAGGTTTAGATATAGGTCCTATTTTTTGCTATTCTATTGGCTTACCCACTAAATCAAATTGAATACGTAATGCTCCGATATTATTCGTTTTTTCTTATTCTTCTTCTCCTGATCATATCAAAACCAGCAGATGCTCAGCTTCTGAACGAACGTTTCGACTTTGATCCGAATATCGATTACAGTGAAGAAATCACATCACCTCAAGAATTCCTGGGCTATCCGCTCGGTGAAGAGTATACACATCATCACCAGCTGGGTGCTTACTTAAAAAACCTGGCCGAAGAAAGCGAACGCGTAACCGTCATTACTTACGGAGAAACATATGAGGGGCGCAATTTATGGCTCGCCATTGTTACCAGCGAAGAAAACCATTCCCGTCTTGATGAAATAAGAGAAAATAACCGTCTTCTGTCTGACCCCGAAGCCAACCATGCCTCAATCATTGAAGATAATCCCGCAATTGTATGGCTGAGCTATGGAGTACACGGCAACGAAGCTTCCAGTGCGGAATCTGCCCTGCAAACAGCCTATCGGCTTGCCGCCGGAGAAGATGCTGAGACCACACTCATGCGTAGTGAAGCCGTCACAATTATTGATCCCGTACTGAATCCCGATGGGCGTGAACGGTATGTAACCTGGTACAAATCGTCACAGGCAAATGTTCTGAATACCGATTCCAGCGACCTTGAGCACGATGAGATATGGCCCGGAGGCCGAACCAACCACTACTGGTTCGACCTGAATCGTGACTGGACCTGGCTGGTTCATCCTGAATCGAGAGGACGTATTGCCCAGTACAACCAGTGGATGCCCCAGGTACACCTCGACATTCACGAGCAGGGATTTAATAATAATTACTTTACCATGCCGGGCACCACTCCCCGCAATCTGCAGCTACCCGATGACTATGAAGAGTGGAGCAACCGGTTTGGACTTGGAGTCATTGAAGAGTTTGATCAACATAACATTAACTACGCCACCACCGAAGCATTCGACTTCTTCTATCCCGGGTACGGGTCATCCTATCCCAGCCTGATGGGAGCCATTGGAATGCTGGCCGAGCAGGGAGGCCACAGTCGGGGCGGCAGAGCCGTTGAAACCGAAGACGGATATATATTAACGCTACAGCAACGTATTTTCGATCACTATAAAAACAGTGTTTCCACCGTTCGTACTGCAGTCGCGAACCGACAGGAACTGCTCACCTACTACAGAGATGCTCTGAACCCAGAGGCTTCTAAAGTAGAAACAGAAGTGTATATTCTTCCCGATAATCAAACCGATCATACATACGACGTCATCAATATTCTGCTGCAGCATGATGTTAGCGTCGAACGCACCGATGAAAATTTCACGCTCAGAAACGCCACCGACTATCGCACAAGATCAACCTCCAACCGATCACTTAGCGCCGGTGATTTTATCATCAAAAAAGACCAGCCTAAACATCTCTTGATTACCACTCTTTTTGAGCCCGAAATGGCTATTGAAGATTCTGTGATGTACGATATGTCTGTATGGTCGGTGCCGATGGCTTACAACCTTGATGCCTATTACTCCAGCACAGTTCCATCGGTATCAACAACTCCTTTGGAAGAAGTGCCTGTTAGAAGGTCTGGCGTTGTTAACGCATCAGCTGCATATGCATTTGTAATCGATTGGGAGCAGCTCCATGCTCCAAAAGCACTGGCAAAACTATGGGAAAAAGGATACAATGTGCGATCTGCTGGAAAAGAGTTTACAAAAGGAGCCCTCTCATTTTCACGTGGGTCGTTAATTGTCCTGGCCGGGAGAAACTATGAAATGCGATCTCAGCTCAGCGACGATATGAGAGAAATAGCGAGGGAAGCGGGTGTGGTCATTCATGGTTTTAATACCGGCCGTATGGACTCGGGTATGGATCTCGCCTCCCGCAGCAGCAATGTTCTGCATCCACCCAAGACCGCACTCATCGTAGACCGGCCGTTCAATTCCTATACAGCCGGACAAATCTGGTTTCAGTTTGATCAAAATGTTGAGTTTGGCATTTCACGCCTGAGATCATGGAGACTCTCCTCCCTCGACTTAAATGAATACGACGTACTGATTCTACCCGGTTTTTATGGAGGAAGCGCACCTTTGGGCGAATCAGAGATGGACATTCTTAAAGAATGGGTACAGGCCGGCGGAACGCTGGTGGCTACCGAAGGATCTGCTTTTGCACTCACCAAAGACCGAACAGAATTTACATCTGTAGAAATGGTGAAGAATGATGAAGATACAACTGAAAACACCACAGACCCAGCCGCATTCACTCCCTACGAGGCTCGTACAGACAGTTCAGGCCTGCGCAGAATCCCCGGAGCAGCTTTCCATTCAAATATAGACATCAGCAATCCACTGGCGTTTGGCCTGAAGGAACAAATCTACAGCCTCACGTACAGCACCGACCAGCTCAAACCTTCGAGCAGCTACCAGGTCGTTGGATATTACAATGATAGTGCTGCTGAGCTGCTTGCATCCGGGTATGCATCCCAACAAAATCTTGAAAAAGCAGCCGGAAACGTATTTGCAGCCGTTGCACCCATGGGTAGGGGTAATGTTGTAATGCTTACTGATAACACGCAATACAGAATGTTCTGGAGGGGATCTGAACGCCTTTTAATCAACGCAGTGATGCTTTTAGGTGCCATGTAATGACATGTGCTTCAGTCATTTTCAGTTTTAACTATCGGTTTTTTTAGCAATATTCCTGTAATAAAAGAGCCATGTCTCTTTTTAACCATCAACAAATGGAAATTGTTATGAACCGATATAAAACTGAGTTTAAATGGAGCGCGATTTTTATTATTACAATGTTGCTATGGATGGTGTTTGAGCGCTTGATGGGCTGGCACGGCGAACATATAGCAGACCATGCCGTGTACACGAATTTTTTTGCAATCTTTGCGATTGCCATTTACGTACTGGCACTGCGTGACAAGCGAAAAACAGATTATAATGGAGTTATGACCTGGAAACAGGGCTTCATTGCCGGTATGATTATCACGATTGTTGTAACGCTTCTGAGCCCGCTAACCCAGTGGATCACCCATACAATTATAACGCCCGATTTCTTTGAAAACATCCGGGCTTACTCCGTTCAAGAAGGCATGATGAATGCTGAAGAAGCTGCCAACTACTTTTCACTTTCAGGCTACGTTGTTCAAAGCATGATCGGAGCGCTGATTATGGGCCTCATTACTTCGGCGGTTGTGGCGATATTTACCCGAAATAGAAAATCAGTTTCTTAAATAATTGAGCACCATCATCGCTATGTAAAATAAATATCATAATCATTATCTATGTGATTAGCGGGCTGACATTTTTGTATTTTCAATTTGCAAACAGAAAATAAATACAAAAACTAGGATGGATAAGAAAGACAGCCAACAACCGACCAGCGAAGGGAAATGCCCGTTTCATCACGGTGCAGCTAATGGAACAGCAGGAAGCGGCACCAAAATCAGAGATTGGTGGCCCAACAAGCTTGATATTGATATTCTGAGACAGCACTCTTCCCTGTCTGACCCAATGGGCGAAGACTTTGACTATGCAGAAGCATTTGAAAGCCTTGATTATGCAGCGGTAAAAGAAGATTTAAACAACCTGATGACCGACTCCCAGGACTGGTGGCCGGCAGACTGGGGCCACTACGGACCTCTATTTATCCGAATGGCATGGCACAGCGCCGGAACCTACAGGGTAGCTGACGGACGCGGCGGCGCAGCTACAGGAAACCAGCGATTTGCGCCCATCAACAGCTGGCCCGACAATGTGAGCCTCGACAAAGCGCGCAGACTGTTATGGCCCATTAAACAAAAATATGGGCATAGCCTTTCCTGGGCCGATCTGATGATCCTGGCAGGAAATGTTGCCTTGGAATCCATGGGGCTTGAAACATTTGGTTTTGGCGGAGGCCGTGAGGATCTCTGGGAACCGGAAAGAGATATTAACTGGGGCCCCGAGCATGAATGGCTTGGCGACGAGCGTCACGATGAAGACGGAAATCTGCAAGGACGTCTTGCGGCCGACCACATGGGATTGATTTATGTGAACCCTGAAGGTCCTAACGGTGAACCCGATCCTGTAAAGTCTGCAAAATATATCCGTCAGTCGTTTCGCAGAATGGCGATGAACGATGAAGAAACAGTTGCACTGAATTGTGGCGGGCATACGTTTGGAAAAGTTCATGGTGCTGCCCCTGAGGAGCACAACGGACCGGACCCGGAAAAAGCCCCCATGGAAGCGATGGGACTTGGCTGGGAAAATAGTTATGGAACCGGAAAAGGCCCCGATACTATTACAAGTGGGCTCGAAGGCGCCTGGACCAATAATCCTATTCAATGGGACAATGGATACTTTAAGAATCTGTTTGAATACGAATGGGAGTGTGTGAAAGGTCCAGGTGGCAAATGGCAATGGCATCCTAAAGATGGAGCTGGTGACGAAACGGTACCTGATGCGCACATCGAAGGAAAGAAAAACCCACCGATGATGCTCACGACCGATATTGCAATGATTGCCGATCCTGAGTACAGGAAAATCTCGGAGAAATTCTACAACGATCCTGAATATTTTGCCGAAACGTTTGCCCGTGCATGGTTTAAGCTTGTGCACCGTGATATGGGGCCAAAATCAAGGTATTTAGGACCTGAAGTGCCTGAAGAAGATTTGATTTGGCAAGACCCAATCCCGGAAGTGGATCATGAATTGATAGACGAATCTGATATTTCAGAGCTGAAAGAAAAAATTCTGGAAAGTGGATTGAGCGTGTCTGAATTGGTATCAGCCGCTTGGGCGTCCGCATCAACCTATCGCGACTCTGACAAGCGTGGCGGTGCCAACGGTGCACGTGTTCGACTGGAGCCACAGAAAAACTGGGATATTAACAATCCCGATCAGCTATCTAAAGTACTTGATGTACTGGAGGGCCTGCAATCTGACTTTAACGGCTCACAGTCCGGAAACAAAAAAGTGTCGCTTGCCGATCTGATTGTTCTCGGTGGATGCGCAGCGATTGAGAAAGCAGCGAAGGATGCCGGACATGAACTCACAGTTCCTTTTACTCCCGGACGCACAGATGCTACAGCTGAACAAACTGAAGTAGAATCTTTTGAGTGGATGAAACCTGAAGCCGATGGGTTTAGAAACTACTTCAAGCCACACTCAAGACGCAATCAAACTGCTGAAGAGATGCTTGTTGATAAGGCTCAGCTTCTGTCTTTATCCCCTCCTGAAATGACCGTGCTTCTTGGTGGAATGCGGGTTCTAAATACAAACTGGGACGGTTCAACCCATGGTGTATTCACCGAGAATCCCGGCACCCTTACGAACGATTTCTTCCTGAATCTGCTTGATTTGAGCAATGAATGGAAATCCGTTTCTGATAGTGGATACCTGTTTGAAGGCCGCAACCGAGACACCGGTGAGGTGAACTGGACGGCTACTCGTGCAGATCTCATTTTTGGATCCAACTCTGAACTCAGAGCTCTGGCAGAAGTGTATGGAAGTGCAGGGTCTGAGAAAAAATTCCTGCAAGACTTCGTAAAAGCCTGGACTAAAGTAATGAATCTGGATCGTTTCGATCTCAAATAGATTCCATTACAATTTACATTTTCACTATAAAAGGCAGCTTCGATTCAGTTTGGAGCTGCCTTTTTTTTAAGACCCAGTTAATACAGAATTTAACCAAATACATATCAATTCAAACTTTCACACTCAGATTGTTTATGTTAAGCTGGCTCATAAACATCAATCAAAAGATATTTGCCACTTTAAAACCTACTGATTCTGTACGTACCAGCTACTTTTCATCATTAATATCTTTTAGTGGTGTTTATTGATCGGTCTCAAAGTTCGTTTTAACCGGCAAATAATCATATACCTTTAAAAAATTATTGATCTATTTCATGAAAGAATTTTTTGCAAACTTCTTTGACAAGTATGGACTGTCTTTTATCATGGTTGCCAGCTACTTTGGCTCGGGCTCCATATTTATTGCCAGCCAGGCCGGTGTTGAGTACGGCTATGTTTTAATATGGGCTGTGCTTGGCGCGGTCTTACTTGGTTTTATGGCTCAGGACATGAGTGCCCGCCTGGGTATTTTCGGTGATACGCTAATGACGTTTATCCGAAGTAAATTGGGTAAAAAAGGAGCTCTAATTTTGGCTCTGTTCTTATCTATCGGTTGTATAGCGTGGACGCTTGCACTCACAGCGGCAGTTGGAAAAAGTTTTGAAATTTTAACTGCCGGCGCACTATCATGGCAGCCGCTTGCTGTGGTAACAGGTATCCTGGCAATCATTGTGGGTGTTCTGAACTACAGCTATGTTGAAAAAGTGATGACTGGGATGATGTTTCTGTTGCTCATACTCTATATTATTGTAGCCGGTGCCAGCGGGCCGGATATGGTAGAAGTAGCCAAAGGCTTTATTCCCTCAATTCCTGATGTGGGTGCGATGCTGCTGGGTGCTGCAATTCTTGGAACCACCGCGCTCTGGCCAAATTTCTTTTTGGAATCCATTTTAGTAAAGAGAAAAGGTTGGGATCAGTTTAAGCACGTAAAAATGATGCGTACCGATCTGGCAATGGGATACGCCGTTGGCGGTGTAATTACTCTTGCGATTATCATTGTAGCTGCAGCAGTTCTGCGTCCCGCAGGATACACCGAACTTTCCTCATTTGTAGCTCCAGGTGAGGCGCTGGAAATTGTGCTTGGAAAGTGGGCGATGATCGTATTTTTGATAGGTGTGATTGCAGCAGCATTTAACAGTATTGTTCCGATTATGTGGACCGTACCATTTATGATCCTGGAAGCACTCGATATTGATCATAAAGACGGCAGCAGTAAAGCCTTTAAAATGATTTTTGCCGGTGGAATTTTAATTGGAATGTTCTCACCGCTCGTTGCATACATCACCGGTTTGAGTGTTGTGGAAATGGTTACGTTGTTCCCGGCTTTTAATGGTGTTTTCGGTCTCCCGATTACGGCGGCACTTCTCTTCTGGGCTGTAAACGATAAAAAGCTGATGGGAGATCATACCAACAACTGGAAGCTTAATACAGTGAATGTCATACTGGTTATCTTTTCGGCCTACATTGCAATTAATTCTGGCAGGGGAGTTCTGGAAGCGATCTTTGGCGGAATGTTATCCTAAAATACACTGAATGCCTTTTCTAAGTACACTTCTGTTCTTGGGTAACTTATCAATGAGCCCCGAAATGGCGATCCTGATGTTTGTGATCGCCCTTGTTGGGGGTTTTTGTATAACCACCATTGGGCCGGGAGGCATTTTTGTGACCATTGCTCTTTTTGCGCTACTCCCGCTCGATCCAAGTACCGTAGCCGGTACCGCAAGTGCTACGTTCATCGCTACAGGAATTGTGGGAAGCCTCGGTTATCTAAAATCCGGCCAGCTTGGAAGCAAAGAGGCAAAGAAAGGAGCATTTGTTTTGAGCATCTCATCTGTGATTGGAGCCTTTGCAGGTTCACAAATCAATACGCTGCTGGATGCGGCAACGTTTGCTATTCTGCTTGGACTCTTTGTCTTTTTTACCGGTCTCCTGATCCTCTATCGACAAAAAAATAAACTGGCGCCTGAAAAGAAACTTCAAATGGACACTCTCAAAGGCATAATCTATATAGGGGGAGTAGGTATTGCAGTAGGACTGCCGGGCGGATTGCTTGGAGTAGGCGGACCTGTTTTGGCTGTTCCAATTTTAGTTGTGCTTGGCGTACCGATGCTTCTATCCGTCGCATTGGCTCAGGTACAGTCTATATTTATTTCCGGGATGGCAACAGCCGGATATATGATCCATGGCGCGGTTGACTGGTGGCTGGCTCTTTTCCTGGTTGTTCCTTTATTAATGGGTACCATCACCGGATGGAAAGCGGCTCAAAAGATCCGTGCAGTTCGACTTCAAATCTTCCTGGCGATTGTTTTGATAATATTAGGAATCTACTTAATAGCCGGCGGTGTTACGCCGGGATCGGCTGCCTGACCACGCCAGCAATAAATTTGCTTATAAGCAATACAGGGGCTGTACAAAAGCGTTTACTTTAAAGAGGCCAAGCATACCCATCACTGTAAGACCCTGTACTACTATACCTTTTTTTGACACAAACACTCTATTCACTCCCCAAAACTTCTAGTGACTCAACCCAAAGATAGCGTCTGCCAAATATATTACTATCAACCTCGACATGAAGTCGAACAGTTGTTTCTGAATTTACGGTTCTGTTTTTCCATAAGCCTGGAGATATCTCAACACGTATTTCTCCTGTTCCATCCTGAAAAGTATAGTAATCTTCGCCTAATTGGTTAATTATTTGTCCGGTTACAACTGCATAGGTTCCAATCCTTACTTCTCCTACTTTTTCAACGGTTAGTTCTGCGCGTTCTGCAACAGGACCAGTATATTGTGCAAGAGATAAAGCAGGCATCATAAAAATTATAAACGCAATAATAATATGTGTTTTCATATCTAACATGTATTAATAAGTTATTAGTTATAATTAATAGAAATATCAGAAACTTATATTTATCCAATTAGTTCCATTTTTTGTAGACATAAATAAATTTATTTATCACATATTCATACTTCACTCCTTGTGATTAAGCAATGGTAGCCCAAGCCTTCTTTTTGAAGTCATTTAAAAATAGATTATTCTGGAAGTGTCCATTCACACGACTTTGTACAATCATGAATATTCTGAAATATACAGCTACATTTCTCTGTATTGTGGCATTTTTCACACCTCTTACATTGTTCGGTTTTCAGGCTGAAAATTCACAATATCAACCCCAGAGATTATTTGAAAGCGAATCAATTATTGACATTCGGCTGGAAGGAGATATAGAATCACTTTTGGAAGATCGCGGTGATGATCCATCATTCCATATCATCACGATGCACGCCAAAGACAATGACTGGGAAGAATCACTCGACTTGCGCGTCCGTGTCAGAGGTAATTTCAGACGGTTAAAAAAGAACTGCGATACCCCACCACTTAAGTTTAACTTTAAAAAACACATGGCCTCTGAAGAGTCACTGTTTGCGGGGCAGCCCGAGCTCAAGCTTGTAGTACCCTGTAAAGGGGATGAGTATGTAGTTCGTGAATACCTCACCTATAAAATTTACAACTTATTTACAGACTACAGCTTTAACGTGCGGATGGTCAGGCTCACCTTCGATGATACTGGAAGAAATGAAGCAACAGATCCGCAATATGGCTTTTTGATTGAGGATAAGCATGTTCTGGGAGCACGCAGCCAGGCTGCACTGATAGAACGGGATAACTTACGGCCGCAAATTGTAAAGCAGGAGCATTTCCTGCGTATGAGCGTATTCGCCTATATGATCGGAAATACAGATTGGTCTATTCAGTATTTACACAATGTTGAATTGCTTTTTCTGAAAGATGAGAAAGTTTTTGTTTCTGTACCCTACGACTTCGATCTGGTAGGATTGGTTTCCAGTCCATATGCGAGACCTGAACCCGCCCTAAAACTTCGATCCGTAAGAGACAGGGTATACAGGGGATACTGCATGGAAGACCTGAGTGTGCTAAACCCAACTATAGCCCAGTTTCAAGAGCTCAAACCACAGATTTACAGCATTATCACCGAAAATCCGCTTCTTGAAGAGAGATATATTTCTTTTGCTACCGAATTCTTAGATGATTTTTATGACACTCTGAACGATCCTAAAGATTTTGAAAGGGAGTTTAGCTACCCGTGTAAAAGTTATGGTACGGGCAATGTTGTTATCAGCGGTATGCAGGATGGGTAGTTCAAATTGTTGAAAAAAGATATTTGTGTAAACCTTTGGTTCAGTATGTTCATCTTTTTTTATACATTCATTCGCATAATCAACTAACGACCGAACAAGATTATTTCTTCAGAAAATAACCATATCAGACTTCTTGCCGCCGTCATGTTTGCCGACATCGTTGGGTATACGAAAATGATGCAGCAGGATGAAACACACGCTAAAGCCCAAAGAGATCATAAACGTGCGGTTCTTGACAAGCACTTATTGAAGTATCACGGACAGATTATGCAGTATTATGGCGATGGAACACTGATTATGTTCGGAAGTGCCCTGGATGCTGTAAAATGCGCACGAGACATACAGCTTGAGCTAATGCAGGAACCCGAAGTTCCAATCAGAATTGGTATCCACACTGGAGACGTTGTTTATGATGACGAAGGAATATATGGTGACGCGGTAAATGTGGCTTCACGTATTCAGTCTTTGGGGGAGGCGGGTTCCGTGATGATTTCTGAAAATGTATTTAATGAAATTAAAAATCATTCGGGTATACTTGTAGAATCTTTTGGAGAAAAGTCATTAAAAAACATCTCAAAACCGATGAACTTGTACTCGTTGGTTTATGAAGAGCTGGAATTACCAGAAAATGGTTCAGATGAAAATGCTCAGGTACCATCAACCGAAAATAACTCCTCTGATAACGACCTTGGATCTTTGAAACGCGGTGTTTCAGATATGTTCAGGACCTCCTATCGTAACCATATCGAGCTCAGCGCAATTGCAGATAACAAGTCAAACATCATGATAAGCATCAATGGTATCATCATCTCCATTATGATTGCGTCCGTTGCCTCACAACTCACATCTAACTCTTTGCTTCTGATACCCACGGCGTGTTTACTGATTACTTGCTTGTTATCGCTGATCTATTCGGTTTTAGCTGCACGACCACGAGTGAGTAACGAGAAAGTGACCCTGGAAGATGTGCGCTCAAACCGTTCCAACATTCTGTTTTTCGGGAATTTTTATACCATGGATCGCGAAGATTATGTAACAGGACTGGAAGAGCTTATGTCTGACAGTACACGACTCTATAATACCATGGCTCGCGATTTACACAGTCTTGGAATGGTTCTCTCAAAAAAATTCAAGCTACTTCGGGTTGCCTATAACATTTTTATGGTGGGCCTTGCCGTTTCTGTATGTAGTTTCCTGCTCGTATACTTTCTGAGGTAATATATCTGAATGTTCTCTAGTACTTTTTCTAAGTGTCTGCCACTTTAAAGCATCAATGCGCTCAAAGCCTGTCTAGAATGGCGGGAATCAGTTCCTGGAAGAATACATTATTATAGTATCGACCACTACTGTTTGTTAATAATACAATAGTTGTATCACTTTGATCATTATAAAATAGAAATGACTGATATTTAAGCGTTCCTCCTGAATGTCCTGTGTAGGTTTTTCCACCATATTCCAGTTTCATGATTCCATTTCCATAGCTTGAAATTTTACCCTCACCAATCGGAATATCCATGGGAGCCATAGGAATCCATTCCTGCATCAGGGAAAGACTCTTTTCAGAGAGTAGTTTTTTATCAATAAATAGCTTTTTCAAAAAGCTGTTAAGCTGATCAGGCGTTGAATATGCTCCCCCGTCAAATCCATAATTCTCAATCCACATCGAAACATCGGAGCTTGCTTTGTCGTCCATGGCAAAAAATGCCTGCAGTCTTTGGTCATCGTGCTGTATCCGTATGTTTTCCAATCCATTATCTGCATAAAACTGATTAAACACATCTGAATAGTTTCTGCCCGTTATTATTTCAACAATACGCTCAAGGAGTAGATAATTCGTGTTACTGTACGCAAAAGAGGGGCTATGCGATAAAGATGAATCTACCAGTGCAATTTTATCATCAAAAGTTAGTGGGGAGTTATTATTAATTACGGAAGTAATCCAGGACGGGTTTTGGGTATAGTCTGCCAAACCGCTGGTATGATTTAATAGATTCTCTATAGTGAGACTTTCAATTCCCTGAACCTGCTTTGTAAATTCATGATCCAGATATTGTCCCAGATCGTCTTGCAGGTTAATTTGGCCCTGCTCAGATAGATAAAACAGTAGAACACTGGCCATAAGTTTAGTGCTGCTGCCTATTCCATAGATGGACTGCGCCTCAACATCGGGGTGATTATAATTGAGCTTCAGAGAATCGCCGGGAGTCTGAATGAACAGTTGAAGTGTTGGGATATTTGTATCCCTGGCAATCTTTATCACTTCTTTCTTAACCTTATTCAGGTTGATTTGATCACCCGTTTTCAAATCATTTTGACCCGGTGAATACAAAAAACAGCATATGAAAATCAGTGGAAGGAATCTCATTTCATCTTACATTCAGTTTTCTATCAAGAAATCATATTGTCTGAGTCTCAAATTAAACCTTTTTTCACCTCTTCAAACATCCTGTAATGAGTCTCTTCCATGCCCAGACTCCTGTATGTTTTTTGAGCAATCGAATTCTCTTTTTCAACATAAAGACGATACCCGCACACACCATGTTCAGCATCTCCCATTTGCATAATTGCTTCGTACATCTGGCGGTAAATCCCCTGTCTGCGGTATCCGGGCGTTACAAATACGCTTTGGATCCACCAAAACAAGCCGTTCCGCCAGTCACTCCACTCATATGTTACCATTAAAGATGCAAGTATTCTGCCGCGGTCTTCGGCTACCAGGTAAAATCCATACTCAGGATTTTCGAAGAGATTTTTCACCCCCGGCTCTATCTCATTTCGTTTCAGAACTTTATTTTCAGTTTCCATCGCCATATCGATATTAAACTCAATAATGGCGTTTGCATCGGCTAAGTTCGCTTTTCGAATGGTTATACTTTTCCCCATATTCAGTAATCGTTTGTTGATGATGGATTTTCTCTTTTTTTACTTTCCTAAAGTAATATGGACTACTGATCAGCACCATATTTTCTCAAAATATCCATAACCTCATTAATCGGCAACGCTTCCTGAACCCGGCCTTCATGACCTTCCATAGTTGTTGCCATAAAAAGGGAGTTCAAAATAGCCTCTTCAGTCGCCTCCACAGCAGCAAGAAAGAGAGGGCTTAGCGCACTATTCTCAAGCTCGGTTATCTTCCTCAACGGACCACTCGAATCAAGGTTATTTCTAACATCGGGATGAGTTGAGAACGCAATGATGTAGTCGCCACTGCCGTTGGAGGCAAATCCGCCAACCTTTGCAATTCCCAAAAATGCCCGTTTTGCCAAGCGCTCAAGGTTCCGGGAAGTTAGGGGTGCATCCGTTGCCACAACGATCATGACAGATCCATCCACATCAAAATCGTATTCATCATTTTCGGCTTTTGCTTCAGTTGTCGTACCACTCAAAGTGGTGCGACGACTTCCTTTCTGTTCGGCCAGATAGTAATTCCCCAGTTCTTCACCCACCGATGCACCATTCACTGTTAAAATCCCGCCGAAATTCGACTGCACCAGTACACCCAGCGTGTATCCCCCTCGATCATCGGGAAGCTGCCGGGAGGATGTCCCGATGCCGCCTTTAAATCCAAGTGCTCTGGTTCCGGCACCGGCACCTACATTTCCTTCAGTAACCGGACCGCTTTTAACTGCACCAATCGCATCATACACATCGTCCGTATTTATAACCCGTGCCCTGATATTGTTCAGCCACCCGTCGTTGGTCTCACCCACCACCGGATTCACCGATCTCACATTCTCGTTCCCGGACTGATTCAGTACATAGTCAGCAACACCCTTTGCCACATCGAAAATGCTGAGCGTATTTGTGAGAGCGATAGGTGTTTCCAGTTCTCCAAGCTCCTGAACCTGAGTAAAACCCAATGCCTTGCCAAAACCATTGCCCACATAAACAGCCGCGGGTACTCTTTCTCTGAACAAATTTCCATTATGGGGGATAATCACTGTTACTCCGGTTCGGATGCTGTCTCCCTCAATAAGGGTTTTATGACCGACCATCACACCCTCCACATCTGTAATAGCGTTCCACGAGCCGGTGGGCAAAATACCGGGATGAATTCCCAGCTCACGTACTCGCTCTCTTTCCTGAGCATCCACAACTGTTGATAAGGGAAGAAGTATAGCAGGAAGCCAGATAAAGAGATATAGCAGTTTCATTCAATAGGTATCCACTTTAGATTGATGATTAAGAATAGCAAAAATAGTTATTCAATCTATACAAATGTAGTGCATCCGATTTTAGAAACTCCCGCAGAAACCAAAGAGCTAAGATTTATTTCGAAACGCACTCAAAATGTTACTTTTTGAAATCTGTATAGCAGTTCTCTCCCCGACAACATTCATCTACATTTATACCACAGGCTGCACACTGCCCATGACCGTGAACCCAAACCAGGGGCGCCTGCTGCCCACAGTACAGGCACCGTCTGATTTCTGATTCATTTTTTTTGAGACTATCCTTCGGTGAGCTCTCCATAAGCTGCTTCGATATTGCGTGAAAGAGAGAGAAAGTCGCTGGGTGCAATTACATCCGGAAACTCTTCAAAGCTTGTGGTTTCTTGTAGCTCTTCAAGACTTTTACCCGCATCAATTCCGTTCTGCGTAAACTCAAGCAAGTGTGACAGAAAATCGCGCTTAGCCAGCAGATCTTCCCGCGTTCCCGACACGCCAAAATCCGGGTTTCCATGGCCAAAGATAAAGATGGTATCAGATTCAGCTTCATCGGCTACGGTTTCGAGCAGGGTGATCCAGTTTTCGATGAGTGCACCGCCATTCCGGTCGATAAACGGATAGAGACGGTTAAACACCAGGTCTCCCATATGGACTACATTTGCATTTTCGAACCAAATAACAGAGTCACCACGCGTATGAGCCCTGCCATAATACTTGGCATGGACGGTTTCTCCCGGAAGGTCCATTGCAAAATCGTCACTGTAGGTTATGGACGCAACGGTTGGCGTATTCCCATCCCGTGCTCCTGCCCGCTGCAGCTCCGGTACATTCTGATGGGCAATGATTCTGTAACTATTCTCTGCAAATACAGCGTTACCACCCGTATGATCTCCATGATGGTGTGTGTTAAACAAGACTTTTTCAGGGCCGCCGCCAAATCCGCTTACTCCGTCAATAAATTGTGAGGCGGGATCTGCATACTGTGAATCAATAGCGATAATTCCCTCCGGTGATGTGTACCAGCCGATAGTGCCTCCCTGCATCGAAAACATTCCTACGCCTCCGCGAAGTTCAGTAAATGGCGATTCCTGTGCGTAGCTTAATTTTGGAAGAAGTACAGCACCTGCAGAAAGCATAGCCACATTTCGTAAAAAGTCTTTTCGTTTCATAGATGGTAGGATTGGTTTGGTTTGGTTATTCGAGGTGATGTTCATCACGAATCAGCATTAATATGGCTGCATGAGGAACAATGAGAAATTTTTCGTTTTCAAATTCAATTTCATGAGCACGGCTCTTTAGAAAAATAGCAAGGTCGCCATCTTCAGCCTGCATACCCATATACTTTGTTGGACTCGACTGCTCTTTCCACGGTTCTTCTACATCCTGGGATGGGATGGGGTAGCCCGGTCCGGTTTTTATGATATAACCGCTCTGGATTTCTTCTTTTTCTTTGACGGTTGATGGAAGAACAAGTCCGCTCTTGGTACGGGTCTCCATCTCTCTTGGCTTGATGAGAACTCTGTCGCCAATGATGATAAATTTTTCTACAGAATTTAGATATTCCTGAATCATGGTCACTCTGCCTTTTTACAATGATTTTGTTTAATCTTAATCAATAGAACATAAAAAGAAGTTGAAAGAAAAGGAACGTCTTAACGGGCTGTAATAGTTCCAACACACTCATACCCAATTCGTTGCTAATAGAAACCATCCGCTAATGGACAAAGCAGAGATCTCAATATTACATCAACCCGAAGATATTGTTGCCCACTTCGTCGATAGTTGGAATAAAAAAGATGCCAGGAAGCTTGCGTCTGTTTTTGATGAAAGCGCCGATTTTATCAACGTGACGGGTCTTTGGTGGCACAACCGAACCGATATCCAGAAGGCACACGATTATGGCTTTAAAGTGATATTTCCAGAATCTAAACTCGCGGTAATAGAGTCACGAATAAAAAACGTTTCAGACACAGCGGCCGTGGTTCATGCAAAGATGAAACTTACAGGACAGTCCCCAAAATCAAGCCAAAAGCCTTCTGTCCGCCGGACTATTTTCACTTTTGTCTTGAATAAACAGGGATCGGGCTGGACGTGCGTGTCGGCTCATAATACCGATATTGTTCCCGGCACCGAAACTAATATTATTGAAGGCAAAAGGTTCAAATCGGTATCCTATCGATAAGATATTTGTTAAAAAATGTTCAATAACGCCACTCAAAGGCATTTCTTTGGAATTTGACGGGTCAGGGCGTATAATCAAACTGAAATTTTAGCTTAACATTTGTTCTCTCATGAAAAAAACAGTCTCAACCTTATTTGGAATTCTTCTACTACTCCTCACATATGATTCGCTTTTTGCTCAAATAGATCGTGAAACGGGTATGCTTCATGCCACGCGATCTGAAGTGATAGGCCAGCATGGTATGGTTGCAACCAGCCAGCCACTTGCTACCCAGATTGGCCTCGACATCTTGAAGCAGGGCGGGAACGCTATTGATGCGGCCATTGCAGCAAACGCAGCCACCGGATTAATGGAGCCTACCGGTAATGGAATTGGCGGTGATTTGTTTGCCATCATTTGGCATGAGAAGTCACAGCAGCTCTACGCTATTAATGCAAGCGGACGCTCACCTCTTAGCCTTTCGTACGACGATTTAATGGCTGAGCTTGAAGAAATCGGTGAGGATGATATCCCTCCCTATCATCTCCTTTCTGTTTCGGTACCGGGAGCTGTTGACGGATGGTTTGAACTTCACGATCGGTTCGGATCACTCGATATGGGCACAATCCTGTCTGATCCGATTATGTACGCTGAAGAAGGCTTCCCTGTATCCGAAGCAATCTCTGCAGGATGGCAGCGCAGTGCACCTTTTCTAAGCGACCAGCCGGGCGCTTTTGAAGAAACCTTTACAATTGACGGACGCGGGCCGGAAAAAGGTGAAATCTTCAAAAATCCAGATCTTGGAAATACATTTCGCCTGCTGGCAGAACAGGGCCGGGATGCGTTTTACAGAGGGGAAATTGCTGAAAAAATTGATGCCTGGATGATTGAGAATAACGGCTACCTTCGCTACGAAGATTTTGATAATCATCGTTCAGAGTGGCTGGAACCTGTTACAACAAATTATCGTGGATATGACGTGTACCAAATTGGCGGGAATGTGCAGGGAACGGCCGTTTTGCAGATGCTCAATATTCTTGAGGGCTTTGATCTCGCAGAAATGGGCTTTGGCAGTGAAGAGCTGATCCACACTTTTGTTGAAACAAAAAAACTTGTTTACGAGGATCGCGCTAAAAATTATGCCGATTCCGATTTTTTTGACGTGCCCTACGACATCCTGCTCTCCAAAGAATATGCTGCCGAGCGCCGGGAACTAATCGGCGAGCGCGCCATGCGAGATGCCGCTACAGGAGTAGAGGTACTTGAGGATGGAGACACCATTTATCTCACCACCGCTGATAAAGACGGTAATATGGTATCGCTGATTCAAAGTAATTTCAGGGGAATGGGAACCGGATTTGTTGTGCCTGGCACAGGTTTCAGTTTTCAGAACAGAGGAGAGCTTTTCTCGCTGGACCCCGACCATCCCAATGTATATGAGCCCGGTAAGCGCCCCTTTCACACTATTATTCCAGGCTTTGTAATGAAAGATGGAGAACCCATGTTCAGCTTTGGAAACATGGGTGGAGCCTATCAGCCCATCGGGCACGTGAGTATTCTAACGAATATTATTGATTTTGGAATGAATATCCAGGAAGCGGGTGATGCCATGCGCTGGACCCATTCAGGATCTTCTCAGCCCACCGACGGCTCAGAAGATACTCTCGATGGCAGCGGACAAGTTAGCCTTGAATCAGGCTTCCCCTTTGAAGTCGTGAGAGCTCTTCGTGACAGGGGCCATGATGTAGAGGTTGGTGACAGCTTTTTTGGCCGGTATCAAGGGATTTTAAAAGACCATGAAAAAGGAGTCTATTTTGGGGCTTCAGAATCACGCGTAGACGGACAGGCAGCCGGATATTAGTTTATGAGTCACAAAAAAAACCGAGCCTGATCAAAAATCGGGGCTCGGTTTTTTTATTCAATTCTGCTTTCCGTTTGCAGGTCAACTCTGTTCATCAAAAATATCGCGATACATATCGCTCTCTGTCTCAAACACTTTCCCGTTGAGGTAGCGATAATGATAATCCAGCTCCTTAATCTTTGCCATGTCCTCATCATCCAGGGTAATCTCTGCGCTCTTGAGATTCTCCGCAATCCTGCCGGCGTTGGTTGATTTTGGAATCACGACTGTATCCCGTTCTATAGCCCATTTTATCAACACCTGCGCTGGAGTTGCATCATGCTTATCAGCAATATCATGAATTACTTCATTCTCCAGAAGAGAGGGTTCATCATCCGCTTTCATAGAGTCGGGACGATCACTGCTTCCGAGGGGTGAATATGCAGTTACCAGTATATTATTCTCACTGCAGTATTCGAGCATATCATTCTGCTGCAGATAAGGATGGAGTTCAATTTGGTTCATCTCCGGAGCTTCGTTGCTTTCAGCACTCAGATCTTTCAGCTTTTTGATGCTGAAGTTCGAAACACCTGCATGCTTAATCAGTCCCTGCTCTTTTGCTTCGAGCATGGCCGCCCATGTCTCTGTCAATGGTACTTCGTCAAGTGAGAGATAGTCATCATCGCTCTCCGGGAATCCTTCAAGGCCCGGTTTAAATGCAATGGGCCAGTGAACGAGGTAGAGATCGAGATAGTCGAGCTGAAGATCGGAAAGTGTCTGTTTCAGAGCCGGAATCACGTCTTCAGATTTGTGAGCCGTATTCCATAGCTTGGAAGTAATCCATACATCTTCGCGGTTTATATCAAATTCAGAAAAGCTTTCCTGCAGCGCGGCGCCAACTTCCTTTTCGTTCCCATACACAGCCGCGCAATCAATATGCCGGTAACCGGCCTTCAGGGCAGCTTTAACGGCGTCTCCCACTTCACCGGGAGCCGACTTCCACGTTCCCAGACCGATTGCATCAATCTTATCACCGTTTTCAAATGTCAGTTTTTTCATTACTATCTTTTTTAAAATTTCGTTTGATTTTTATTCATACATACAATTGAATTTAAGGGCTTTTCTGTTCCATTACAGATCAATTTCCTTGTAGCAGGCACTACTTACATAGTATAAAAAAAGCCGATAACAGCGTTACCGGCTAACCTGACATCCATACTTTTTGATAGTGAAATTTTCCGGTATTAATAATCAATAGATTACGCCTTTGAAAATGTATAACAAGGCGTCCCGTAAGGATATGAGTCTCTTGTATAACTAAAAAATAGCCTGTTTATCTGTTGAGTTCAGCCGGCCTTGAATTCCCGGTTCGTAAGGCTGAGCGGCGCCTTACGAATCCTTAGCCACGCAGGGGATGAATTTACTATGGTTTATAAACCATCAAGGCGGGGCCTTGGATTCGTACCGCGTAGCCGTAACGAACTGCTTCGGGAATTCACCGCCTTGATTTTTTGGCACTTTTGCATCAAGGCAAAAGTGCAAGAGTAAAGTTAGTTATCTGCAATCATCGATACAGGTTTTCCGTCTTTGTATTCCCTCTTCTCTATCAAATTACCCTCGGCATCCCAAAATTTATGCACGCCTTTCGGCATTCCCATATCATAGGTTTTTTCTTCGATTAAATTTCCGTTTTCATCCCATTTTTTGAATGTACCGTGCCACTCATCCTCTTTGTAATGGCTGATGGATGCCAGTTCGCCATTCGCGTGCCAGCCTCTGCCCTCTCCCTCTGCCTTTCCGTCAATCATGTAGACTCTGGAAGCAAGCTGACCATTTTCGTGCCAGGTAAGTGCGCTATCCCGGTTCATAACTGTAGAACGGCCACCATCAATGTACCACGAATTGGATGCGACAATGTCCCTCTCATCATCCATGAAAAATTCAACAGCTTTATTACCGTTATCATGATAAGCCGTTTGAACCAGAATCCCATCTCGCCGCTCATAAACCATCGCTTCTGAGCCGTCTTCGCCGGTCCATACTCCCTCGATAATTCTGCCCTCCTCAAACTCCATGCGAATCTGTGTTGAAGACTCGCTGACTTCCGTCACGTATTCACCATCTACGAGATTACCCCATTCATCTACAAATAGATTGGATTCTGGCTCGACAAAAATTTCAGAAAAATATTCTGAAAGGGTATCCTCTTCCAGGTTCTCCGGTTTTTCCGCACATCCCGCCACAAATAATAAGCCTAAAAACAAATAAATCGATTTTATCATAATTTTCTCTCCTTATAGCTATGTTTAATGTTTGTACCTAGATAAGAATAGTAAAAATAATATCCACCTGCACTTCATCTTATGAGTGAATCTAAACAGTACTTTAAGGTCAAAGTGGTCTGTTTAGAAGTACGGGAAATACAGCCAAGATTGGGTTCTAAGAATTCTTTCCTTCAGGGTTATCAATCATGTTCTTGATCTCTTTTTTGAGAGAATTAAAATCAATTGGCTTGGTGAAAAAACCTTTGGCTCCGGAATTGATAGCTCTCTCAAAGTTTTCGCTGTCGCCGTAGGCAGAAATCATACAAACTTTAATATTAGGATATTTTTCCCTGATGGTATCCAACAGATCGAGCCCAGACATACCCGGCATGTTGATATCTGAAAAAACGTAGATAACGTCTGGCGGGTTAGCTGCTTCAAGAATTTCAAGAGCCTCCTTACCGGAAAATGCGAACTGCATCTCAATCTCTTTTCTTTTTATCTCTTTTCTGAATTTTTGACGAAACAGCATTTCCACATCCTTTTCGTCGTCTACCACCAAAAATTTCATCATCGTTTCTTCCTTATTTTATGGGTAAGAGAATAATAAATTCCGTTCCTTCACCCTCAGTTTCGTTAGAATTTACTGCAATTGTGCCACCATGTGCACTTATAATGTCATTTGTAATCGAAAGTCCCAATCCTGTTCCCTCAGTTCCGCGTTTTGTTGTAAAAAACGGCTGCATAATCTTGTCTTTTATATCATCAGGAATCCCGGGGCCGTTGTCTGCCACCTTTAATAGAATTTTATTACCCACTATTTCGGTCGCCACATGCAGTTTGGGGTAATATTTTTTGTCGGGACTATTCTGAAGCTTCAGACTTTTATCCCTCATAGCATCAAACGCATTGTTGCATAAGTTTAAAACAACACGAGAAAAATCTTCTCGAACCATTCGAATCTCTCCAATACTGTCACTCAGTTCCGTAATAATTTCAACGTTAATGGGATTGGGATTGGCACGCATCCCGTGGAATGCCAGATTTACATACTCTTTCACAACCTCATTCAGGCTTTCAGGCTCCATATCGCCCGACCCACCTCTGCTGTGCTGAAGCATAGATTTTACAATACCGTCTGCCCGGCTCCCGTGCTCAAAAATCTTACGCTGATTTGCTTCAATATCGCCCAGCAGTTCTTTTATCTCTTCTACATCGTCATTATTCGCCGGATCAATTTTTAGCTTCTCAAACTCTTCTTTTACCTCTTCTACAAGTTCTATACTTAAATCAGAGAAGTTGTTCACAAAATTAAGGGGGTTTTTAATCTCGTGTGCAATACCTGCGGTGAGCTGTCCCAGGCTAGCGAGTTTCTCCTGCTGAACCAGCTGCGTTTGTGCTGCTTTTAATTCAGTATAGGCTTTTTCTATTTCTCTGGCTTGAGCCAGTTCCTTTTCTCGTGTTCGCTCACGCTCCTTACTCAATACTCTTTTTTTCTGAACCCGGTCAACCACCACAACTCCGCCTGCAAACAAAAGAACAAAAGCGATGTATGCCGGAAATGTTTGCCACCAGGGAGGGGAGATAGATACCTCCAGCGTGGCAATATCGCTGGAAAAAGAACCAAACTGGCGGGCCGCCTGAACTTCGAATGTGTACTCACCGGGTGGAAGATTAGCGAAAAACACGCGTCTTTGTACCCCCACTTCATTCCATTGGTCGTCGTAACCAAGAAGCCGATAGCGGTACCGGGTAAATATCGGATCTTTGTAGTTCAAACCTATATACGAAATGGATATGTTATTCTCATCGTGCCCGAACTCGTAGGCTTCGAGCCCTTCATATAGCGTATTGAACAGATCGGGGCCGGACCAAAGCTCCGTTATCTTCACAGACTGTATGTAATCATCCTGTTCCATATCATCAGGGCTGAAGCGCGTAAACCCGCCGTTTCCTGCAAATACGATATCGCCATTCATCAACAGAGTCGGGTTTTTAAAGAAATCAGGCTTATTTCCGGGATCGGCCTCGAAGAAATCTACCGAGCCTGATTCTGTACTCATCCTCATAATTCCGGTACTGCTGCCCAGCCACAAATACCCGCTGCCATCTTCAAGAATTCCCGACTGTACATCATCAATCGTACTCATGTAGGTTTGGAAATAGAATGAATTTTGCCCGGTAAGCACATTTTGCTTCAATATTCCATCCCCAAACACCCCCCAAAGCACGCCCGGTTCTAGTTCCGAAGCCTGTAACGGGCTAAACTCGGTCAGTCCGTCAGGTGAGTTAATCTCAATGGGTGTAAATTCTCCGCTATCAGGGTTGAACCGGAACAGCTCCCACTCCACGTACGGATACAGTGAGTTTACGGCCTGTACATACACATTTCCATCCACATCAATATTCGGGTAGAGTCCCTTTCTTTCATCATTTTCAGGGTTACTTTCTGTATTAGGGTAGTGCTGCACCTCTCGTGATTCCTTATCCACCACAAACAGTCCATCGGTTGCCGACCCAACAAAAATGTGCGACTCGGTGCCTGCAATTCGATCAAACTGATTTACCACAAAAGGCACCCTGATCCAGTCAAAGCGCTCTGTTTGCCGATTAAACTCCATCAGGTCTCGATCAAGAGTAATGATATAGACGAAATCTTCATCAACTATCAGGTCGGTGAACTCATTTTTTTTCACCATCAGAGGATTAAACGGGTTCAGGAAAAAGTTCTCTATATTCCCTCCATCTGATGGATAAAATGCGAGGCCCTTGTGCGTTGCCATCCAACCATTTCCCTCACTGTCTTCTTTATAAACCTGTACAAAATTTGCAGGCTGAGATGCCCCCTGATCGGCAGCTGCTTTCATAAAGTTGTAGTTCCAGGATTGCGAATAGACCAGCGTAAGTCCAAAATCACGATAACCAAACCAAAGATTTCCATCCTGGTCTGTAAAAATTGTTTGAATATTATCCTCTGCAAGGCTTTTTTCATCCGAAACAGGACCTGCTCTATATGTCTTTACGTCACCGGAATCCAGTGAATAACGAAGCGCCCCAATGTTGCTCGTTCCAATCCAGACATTTCCTGAAGGATCTTGCGTTATCGACTGAACATTTCGGCCAATCATACTGGTTCTGCTGTTGCCGAGGCGGGCAATCCTGGTGGGTGATTCTGACCCTGGCTCCCACTCGGCCAGCCCGTTCAACGAACCGATCCAAAGCGTATTATTACTATCCAGCAGCATGGCCTGAATACTGCCGGTAATTATTTCTCGAGTGTTCGAATCGAGATCCTGAACACTGCTAAAGATTTCTGTTTCGGGATCAAAATTAAATAGGTTATTTGATGTGGCTACCCAAATCGTGCCGTCTTCCGAGAACTCAATTACCTTAATTTCAGCCGGAACGTCCTCTTCGGTTGGCAGCGGATAAAAATCGACTTCTAGTGTGTCGCTCGTAATCTCTTGGTTTGGGAGATAATAAAGCCCGTCCGTGGTTCCAGCCCATATATCGCCATCTTCCTCTTTCAAAAGATCGTTAACCAATCTTATTTCGGGAATATTGCCCTCTACATTCACCGTGATGAATTCCTTTGTTGCCGGTACAAAGATATTCAGTCCGCTTGAGCCCGACCAAATTCTTCCCTCTTCGTCTTCCAACAGGCTGCGAACGGGGCCCCGCATGATTGACGATGTTGTTGCTGGGTCATTTCTGTAATTAATGAATGAGTACCCGTCGTACCGATCAAGACCCGCATTCGTTCCAACCCAAATAAACCCGTGCCGATCCTGCAGCATGTCGTTGATCTGCCCGTTTGAGAGACCGTCTCCCGTTGAAATATGCCTGTACGTTTCGCTTCCGGACTGGGCCATTGCTGCTGCCGAAATCAAAAAAAATGAAAACAGCAGCACAACAAACTTATGATATTGATTAATCGGGCTGATCCCCATTTTTCTAAATTTTAGGTCAATTACTAACTAATAGCGGGAATAAAAACGTCCGTCTTTACAGGAAACAGGTAACTCATACTATAACTTATGTTTCTCTTTATTTTCCCCGAAATGATTTAAAAAATCTCTAACAATATGATGAAAAAAATCATCTATGCAAACGTAGAACGAATAAATTTTTGTTACTAAATATATTTAGATAATAAACAGAGGCTACAATCTAATTATCTGTAACTTAGTCGTCTCCTATCATATTGTTTTATAAGCTAATTTTTTTAAAAGATGAAAACAGCCGTTATCACCGGGGCAAATTCCGGTATTGGAAAAGTTACCGCCTTAGAGCTTGCCAGGCTTAACTACCGGATTGTAATGGTCTGCAGAAACCCTCAAAAAGCAAAAGCAGCCAGGCAGGAAATTGTAGATGAAACAGGCAACTCTGACATCTTCATCGAGATATGCGATTTAAGCCTGATGGTTAACATCGTTGAATTGGGAAATCGGATTCGTCAATCGCACTCCACTATTGATCTATTAGTGAACAACGCCGGGTTACTCCCTCAAAGTGAGAGACAAACAACAAATGAGGGTTTAGAGATGACCTTTGCGGTGAACCATCTTGCCTATTTTTTATTAACCAGAGAGCTGATGCCGTCTTTAACCAGTGCCAAGAGCGCCAGAATTATTAATGTTGCTTCTGAAGCCCACAGATCCGGCGCGTTTGATCCCGAGGATGTCCAGCTCAAAACCGGGTATAGCGCCATGAAGGCGTATGGTAACTCAAAGTTGTTCAATATTATGTTTTCCAATCAGCTTCACAACGAACTTCAAGAAGGCTCTGTTTCAACCTATAGCCTTCACCCCGGTGTAGTAGATACGAACTTTGCTTCATCTAGTGATTCATTTTTTGCAACCCTTTTTAACCTTGGCCGATTCTTTATGTTAAGTCCGAAAAAGGGTGCTGCCACATCCATTTATCTCTGTACCGAACCTGGAATTGAACCATTGAGTGGCCGTTATTTTATAAAATCAAAACCGGCAAAGCCATCCTCTGTTGCGAGGAATGATGAAGCCTGTAAGCATCTCTGGGATTTGAGTGAAAAGTTGATTTCTTCTGTAATTTAGCTTCCCTTTCGCCTTTGAGCTGATTCGTAATTGAATAAAAAAACCCGGCACGAATCTACCATCGTGTCGGGTTTCTAAAAAATCAGAGGATGCTTAATCCGGGAGATTGTAGTCGATCTCTTCGGGATAGTAACCCAGCAAATGTTCGGCAAAATAGTCCCACATCATTCGCTGAAAGTAATCACTATAGCGGCCAAAACCGTGGCGTGCTTCGGGGAATATCATCATATCGAACCGCTTGCCGGCTTTCAGAAGGGCGTCGGCCATTCTATAAGTATTTGCCGGGTGCACATTGTTATCCATTTCACCGTGAACTAAAAGCAGGCGGCCCTGTAGATTGTCTGCAAGCTCGGCATTTGATGGAATGTTTGATGTAAAAGTGGTTTTTTCTTCCTTCACTTCCTCTCCGGCATCATTTGTCACCGTCACAGAGTCCGTTTTTGCGTCCACACCATGGTGAACTTCGCCCCACCAGATGTTATAAACGTTATTATCGTGGTTACCTGCAGATGAAACGGCAACTTTATAAAAATCGGGGTAGTACAGAAGAGCTGCAGTGCTCATAAATCCACCACCGGAGTGCCCATAGATTCCCACTTTATCAAGATCGATATAGGAGTGTTTTGCTGCGAGCTGCTCAATTCCATACCGGTTATCAGCCAGGGCATAGTCGCGAAGATTCCCATGTCCATAATTATGGTACCACTTCTCTCGAAGAGGACTGCCGCCACGATTCCCCATGGCAACAACAACAAAACCTACCTGAGACAGCGAATGAGCCCGCGCTGCTGATCCCCCAATCGAAAAGCTTCGGGGATAGGGCTCTACCTGCGGACCGGGATACACATATGAAATAACGGGATAGTTTTTCTCCGGATCAAAATCAGCAGGTTTCCACATTACCCCATAAAGATCCGTTTTGCCATCTTTTGCCTTTACGGAAAAATTCTCCGGGTAATTATAGCCTGCAGCTTCCAGCCGCGTCATGTCCACCTCTTCCAATTCCGTGATCACTTCACCGTCCCGGTTTCGTAATACGGCCTTTGTTGGCATATCTGGCCGTGAATAGTTTTGTACAAAGAAATCTCTGGTATCGCTCATGCTCACGGAGTGATTGGCTTCTTCGGGCGTAAGCAGCTGCTGGCGTGATCCATCAAATCGTACTTTATAATAGTGGGAGTAGAATGGGTTTCTTCCTTCCTCTTTGCCAAAACCCTCATAGTAGATGGTTTGTGCTGTTGTGTCGATTGCGGCGATATCACCCACCATAAAGTGACCGTCTGTGATGCGATTTTTCAGATTTCCCTCAGCATCGTATCGATAAAGCTGTCCCCAGCCTGTACGTTCACTCCACCAAATAAACTCTTCGCCCTCGTTAATAATCCCCAGCTGAGCATACCGAGTGTTGAAATAGGGCTTGCTGGTTTCCGACCATAGAACCTCCGTTTCGCCCGTTGTGGTATTTGCTTTTACAACGTCTACCTCGTCCCAGGTTCTGTTTCGTCGAAGAATGTAGAGATAATCCGATTTTTCGGTTGTAAAAATCCCACCGTCATTAAAATACACTCCTCCAAGAGACTGATCGGGCCATTTGTCGGTATCGAGTCGAACATGCTCTTGGCTTTCCACATCAAATACCAATATTTCATCCTGGTAGTGATTCTCTTCTCCAGGCATGTTGTATTTATAGGTTTCGAGCTCCGGACGTTCGGTAACGGTGTTGATTACCCAAAGCTCATCCACTTCGCGCCAGTCCTGTCTTTTTACATACAGCTTTTCTGAATCTTCAAACCATTGCGCCCGGGATCTCAGCCGCTCTGTTGTGGTTGTATCTCCATGATCGGACTGAAAACTATACCACCGTTCACCATCTTCAGTGAGTCGAATTTCAGTACTGTCGGGGTCATCTGTCCTCATCAGGTAGAGGTCATGCTCTCTTGCAAAAGCAATATATGTGCTGTCTGGGGAGTATGTAGCCCAGGATTCTCTCTCTTCGGCTTCAAGAGAATCCCCCTTCACAAGTTCACGACGATTTACATGGTATTTAAACTCGATACTGTCTACATGAAATATGAAAAATCCTCGTTCAGTATCATAGTCAAAATCATTCAGATCGAGGTCTTTGGCATCAAAACCACGGTTAAACGTTTCGCTAAGCTGAGCCGCCATATCTTCATTATCGAAAAGAGGGCGTTTGGTCTCATCATCCGCATCTACATATACCCAGCGTTTGCCGTCGCCATTTTCCCATTCATACCAAAATATATTTTCGTCTTCGATCCAGTTTGTTCTCAGGAATGTACTGCCCGTCATATTCTGCATATTATCGGCAGTAAATCGCTCGGCGAGTTCAAAATTGGGCTGTACCTGCGCTATCGTTAACACAGGGGAAAGCACCATTAATAAGAGTGCTCCCGTAAAGGAGACTGCTGTGAAAAGATTCTTCATACTAAAAAGTAGTTTGTTGGAGTTGATGTGGGCTTAATATCTGAAAGAAAAACTATGAATACATCCATTTTACAAGATTTAAGAAAAGCATGTGCTTAGTCGCAAGCCATCTTATCTTTCACTTCGAGATAATAATCTTCGTAAACAGACACTATTCTGTCCTCTTCAAACATTTCTGCTCTTTTCCGGGCTGCCTGGGACATTTTCTCATGAAGAGATTCGTCTTTTAAAATTTTTGTGGCGTATCGACCCATCGACTCCACATCGCCAAGCTCACAAAGATATCCGGTTTCGCCGTCCACATTTACTTCCGGCAAACCACCAATGTTGGAGCTGATGACCGGTACACTGCAGCTCATCGCTTCAAGTGCAGCCAGGCCAAACGTTTCGCTGCCAGATGGTATGATAAAAAGATCGGATATTGATAAAATTTCTTCCACTTTCTCCTGCTTGCCAAGAAAACGAACGTGGCTGCACATTCCCAGTTCACGGCATTTTTGCTCGGCTTTTGAGCGATCGGGTCCATCTCCTACCATCAGCAGCTTAGCTTTTACACCATTTTCTAAAACATGGCTGAATGCCTCTACAACATCCGGTACACGCTTTACTTCCCGAAAATTTGAAACGTGAGTCACAATTTTTTCTCCCTCTGGACAAATGGCCTTTTTGAAATGCTCTTTCTCCGACTTTTTAAACCGGTCCAGATCAATAAAGTTGGGAATTACCTCGATCTCTTTATGAATATCAAACAACCTGTAGGTTTCATTTTTTAAATACTCAGAAACCGCTGTCACGCCATCACTTTGATTTATTGAAAAGTCAACGACCTGCTTGTATGTTGGGTCACTTCCAATCAGAGTGATATCTGTACCGTGCAATGTTGTGATCACGGGAACCTTGCACGCTTTTTGGTTGACCATCTGCTTGGCTAGATACGCACTTGTTGCGTGAGGAATTGCATAGTGAACATGAAGAATGTCCAAATTTTCGAACTGAATAAGGTTTGCCATCATGTTCGCCAGAGCGAGATCGTAGGGAGGATACTCGAAAAGGGGATAAGAGCTTAAGTCTACTTCATGATAGGCAATGTCTGTACGAAAAGAGTCGAGTCGTGCAGGCCTTGAATAGCTTAATATATGAAGATTATGTCCCCTGTTTGCTAATCCTTTTGCCAGTTCTGTAGCAACTACACCGCTACCGCCAAACGTTGGGTAACAAACAATTCCGATATTCATACGTAATTCCGATTAGAATTTTTTCTACACATTAAATCTGCATTAATGTAACTAAACTGTGCCACATATAATTGCCATAAGGTAAACCACAGCAGATTTGAATTCGTTTTGTGCCTTGAAGATTTAACATTCTTTAAATTACGGCTGCCAGTCATTCCAAATTTCCGCGTCCATCTCTCTGTCTTCTGTTACTCTGGATCGGATCTGCCCCATAGAAACTCCACATTTTTCATCGGTCCAGGAGCGATTGAGTCGACCGTTGCTGTCTCTCCAGTGAGCTACATTCCCTGTCAGTGAAAAAAGATGATTCCCGCACTCCTCGGAATAAAGGGCAGAATAGTAAGCCACGTTGCTTCCGTCCCAGGCCTCACTAAACATTCTGTTATTTTCTACGCTGATATCGCTGCCGCCAGCTATCCCAATACCCACCTGCCCTGGATTTACGCCAATATTCCCCCTTGCAAGCTGATGCGATCCTCCACTATCACCCAGCATAATAAAAGAACCGCTTTTTGATTCACTGTGTCCTCGAGCCCTGTTATTATTTACCTGTATAGGATCGTTTTCAAGACCGTTCGACTGATAAATATTAATCCAGTCTTCTAAGGGCTGTGTTCCTATCTGCTCTTTGTGATCCATCGAATTTCCATTTATACGAATGCCCCCTCCGTTACATTTATCGCACTGAAAAAAGTTTCTTCCGCTGTTCACAGCACTATTCCCGGTTACCTGAAGAGGTCCGCGGCTGCTCACAAAACGCACAGATGAGGCTACATTAGAAAAATTCGATTCCGTAATCTCCACATTTTCTACATCAAATAGCATTACTGCACCGCGAGACTGCCCGTTTTTATCTACAGCAATCGCAGTAAAGTCCACATCTTTAATGACCAGATTTTCTATTCCCGCAGAGTAGATTCCAAAATCCATATAGTTATTAATTTCTAGCCCCCGAATAGTATTGCCGTTTAAACCACCGCTGAAGGCCCTTTCCATAGTCAGCTGACCTTCTAAAACAGTACGTCCCACACCTGCCCAGCTATTATTAGATTTGGATGACTCCACCATTGCCAGGTTGTAAAAACCGGGCAGTAAAACAAAAACGGTTCCCTGCGGACAAACCATATTCGCTGCATTCATGTTCTCTCCCGGCGAAAGGTAAACCGAATCTCCCGAAAAATTGAACAGGGCACTGCACACTTCTCTCGAATCAGCGTTTTGGTTTATCTGTAAAAGAATTTCCCTGAGTTCTTCGGCATCGTATTCTCTCGATGCTTCACCAGCCGAACCGGATCTCACAGTTTGAACCACACTGTTGCTCCAGCGGCTATACTCAGATTTACCCATGGTTCGGATTTCTGAAGCTGATTTTTGATGATTGTTTTCGAGCTCAGAAAGAGTCTCTTGGCTGAATAGAGGACTGTTTTCAATCAACAGCAGGAGGGGGGCGACAAGATTCCTCAGATTTTCGGAACTCATGTTTTCGATTCGGCTGCGCCTCATACTTTGCACATCCTCAACAAGAGACTCAAAATCCTCGCCAGCTTCAAGAATAACATCCGCTGGTTGTGCCGGGTTATCAGAAGATTCACCGTTCTCTTGTTGTCTCGTACTGTTTTCGAGCATAGTTTGAAGACGAGAACAGCTTTGTGTACAGGAGATTCCTATCAGAATAAATGCCAGAACAGCTACCGATGTTATACTCTTTTTCATCATCATAAATATTTTCTTGCTTTCCTTAACAACATGATCACGCTACAATGTATTTTTATACTCTGTAGAATACAATTCGTTCACTCTTTTAATAGTTATCTTTTATCCTGCAAAGGCACGATGAAAGAAAAGGACACAACCCACAGGCAAGCGTTAGGTGAAAATTGACATTTCTTTTATATTTGTAACGTAATAAATCAAACCTACACTGTTTAAATTACATTTTATGGCAGGACATTCGAAATGGGCGAATATTAAGCATAAGAAGGCGAAAGAAGATGCAAAACGCTCTAAGGCCTTCACGAAGCACATCCGTGAAATCACTGTAGCAGCCAGGGAAGGCGGCGGCGACCCCGATACCAACCCAAGACTCTCCCTTGCGATAGAAAATGCCAAGTCTGTGAACCTGCCAAAAGACAATATTGAGCGCGCCATCAAAAAAGGGACCGGTGAGCTCGACGATGGCTCAGCAAATTATGAAGAGGTAACCTATGAAGGCTATGGCCCGGGTGGAATTGCCTACTTTATTGAAGCTACAAGTAATAATTTAAATCGTACCGTTGGAGAAATCCGGCATCTGTTCACAAAACATGGTGGTAATCTTGGAACCGACGGATCTGTTGGCTACCTGTTTGATCAGAAAGGATCAATACAGGTGAAAAAAGCCGATCATGATGAAGAGGAATTTATGCTTGAAGCAATTGAGGCCGGGGCAGAAGATGTGGAAGCAAATGATGAGTTGTTTGATATCACTACGTCGCGTGAAGACCTGATCGATATCCGGAAAGCCCTTGAAGAGCAAGGATACGAAATAGAATCTGCCGAGCTTGTCCGTATTCCAATGACCGAGGTTGCTGCAGATCCCGAAACAGCGAAAAAAAACCTAAAGCTGATGGATCTGTTCGATGATAATGACGACGTATCCAATATTTTTACCAATCTGAAAATGGATGATGAAACGCTTGCACTTGCGAATGAGGAAAATTAGGATATACTCTATGCCCGCAACCAACGTTTACCTTTCTGAATATTGAACTCAACTTTTTAACTGAGAACATGAAGTTTTTTGCTCTCTTACTCGCATTTCTTGTATTCTCGGGTTCATCCTTAAATGATGCCCGGAAGGCAAACCAGGCCTATGAGAACGGTAATTATCAAGAAGCAGCAGAACTGTACCGAGCAGCTATTGCTCAAGACCCTGAAAACCCCAAGCTGCATTTTAATCTTGGTAACGCGCTTGTAAAAATGGGAAATGCAGAACAGGCTGAGGCAGCCTACAGCCGGTATAAATCGCTAACCAACAACCCTGAAGACAACTCTTTGGCGGATTACAACACCGGAAAAATGCTCACGGACCTGGAACAGTATGACCAGGCGCTAAATTACTTCAGAGAGGCACTGAAAAACAATCCTGATGACGAAGATGCACGCTTTAATTACGAGCTTGCCCTGCGAAAACAGCAAGAACAGCAGCAGGAAAATCAGCAAGAGCAGTCCGATTCGGATCAAAACCAGGATAATGAGCAGGATCAGAATTCTCAGAACAACCAGGATCAGCAAAATCAGGATGAAAATCAGTCTCAAAATGAAAATCAACAACAAAATCCACAGGATCAACAGGGTGAAGATCAGCAACAGCCTGTTCCCATTGATATGACAGAACAAGAGGCCGAAAATATTTTGGATGCCCTAAAACAGCTCGAACGCGAACTTCTTGAAAACAGAAAAAAAGAATCCACACAATCTCAGTCAGGCAATGAAAAAGATTGGTAATCAGTCTCTTCAATTTCTTTTTTTTCTGCTTCTGTTTGCCGGTATTTCGCACCCAAAAAGTGTATTTGCCCAGGATTTCACCGTGCAGTCTACGGTATCTGAAAACAAGATTTTCACCGGAGAACAGTTTACACTTCAAATAGAAATTACCGGCTCTGCCATGAGAGATGTGGCACTGCCTCAGCCACCGGAAATCCCATCATCCAGGCTGCTTTCAACAACGCCATCCCGAAGCACCAGTATCTCCATCATAAATGGACGAACAGCCACCTCAATCACCTATTCTTATTCTTATGTGGCACGTTCTACAGGCACGTTTACCATTCCTCCTGTGCTTGTAAATATTGGTGATGATGAGTATCAGACACAGCCAATAGATATAGAAATTCTGGAACGCGGACAGTTATCGCAGGATGGTAACCGCCAGATGCCGGATATTTTCCTGGAGCTCGACCTGAATACGGAGACACCTGTTATTGGCGAACAAATTGTTGCCAGTATCATTTTATATTTTAAACAGGGAATTGAAGTCTCTTCTTTTCAGCCGGCCAGTGGATGGAGAACCGATGGTTTCTGGAAAGAAGAGTTGGAGAATATTCGCCAGCCTCAAGCTGAATCAACCATTTTAAACGGGGTGCGTTACCGGAAAGCAGCATTAATGAGATACGCCCTTTTTCCGACTCGCAGCGGAGAATTATCACTTTCCGAGTTTAGTATGAATGTTGGCGTTCGAAAAGAGCCCTCTCGTAACGATCCCTTCGGCAGTTTTTTTGGATCGGGAGCCAATCAGCGCCGGTTATCCCTGGAATCAGAACCTCTGACACTAAATGTGAATGATCTTCCAAACCTTCCAAATGCTCTTAGTATCAACGCTGTTGGCGATTTACAAATTGAGCGAAAGCTTTCATCAAACAGAATTGAAACGGGTGAAACTGTTGAACTGGTAACCACGGTTGAAGGCACAGGAAACATTCCTTTAGTGCGACGGCCCGAGTATACTTTTCCTGATGGGCTTGAACGCTACACCCCACAGGAAACCAGCAATATTGAGCGGCGCGGGCTTACAATAAGGGGGAGTAAAACATTTTCTGAGCTCATTTCTGCTAGAGCTCCGGGCAGATATCAAATTCCATCTTCAAGGGTTGCAGTATTCAACCCCAATCGAAATCGCTACGATATCGTCACGCTCTCATCCATAACCTTCGATGTTGTACCTGGTGAGCAGGTAGCCGCAAATAACAGCAGTACCTCGATCTTTCAGCTGCAGCCTGTTACAGGGCTTGCCAGCTGGACTACATCCAATAATTCTGATTTCAACCCCTATAAACAAACTTGGTTTTGGTTTTTGCTAGTCTTGCCTGTTGCGATTTTTGTATTTGCCCTTCGAAATCGGCGACTCCTCAGTCGTATTCAGGGTGATAAAGAGTTTGCAAGGCTTCACTATGCAGATCAAAAGGCAGAAGAGCTTTTCCATGAGGCACGCAATCTTGTTGATGACGGTGATGCAAAGCCCATTTATAGTATCCTTCACAAAGCCATAACGGGGTATATTTCAGACAAACTGGCGCTTCCCGAAGCCGGCCTGTCCGATCAGCAAATACTTGAACACGTATCCAAGAGCGGAATTTCAGAAAACACGCTTTCCGACTTGCGCAAACTACTCGATAAGTGCGCAACCATTAGCTATGCTCCCACCGGTGATCCAACAGATTTCAGGAGCGATATTATCAAATCAGAAAACCTTTATAAGCAGATAAAAGAAGAGCTGGAATGAAAAATCTGTTCATCACCTTTTTCTTTTTATTAATCACACTGGTTTGGGTTAACGCAACTGCACAGCAGTCGCAATTCGAACAAGCAAATGATCTACTGGAAAACGGTGAATTTGCCCTCGCTATTGAGGCATACCAATCTATTAACCAGGATGGATATGAGTCTGGAGCCCTCTGGCTAAACATGGGAATCAGCTATACGCAGCTCGACTCTTTAGGAATGGCTAAATACTCTTTTTTAAAGGCTCGTGAATTTCCCGAAACATCGCAACGGGCTAACGAAGCCCTGCAGATTGTCAATGAGCGCTTCCCGCGTCAATCTGCCGTTCTCCCTGAACTGCCATGGATTCGATTTTTGGGCGCTGTTGATCAAACCATTGGCTTAGCAATGCTGTCTTATATTGCTCTTTTCTTCCTTTATTCGGGCACTCTACTCTTAATTGGTTCGTGGTTTCGGGCAGATTTAAAGCGGTTCTTTCGATATGCGAGTTATTTTACATTCAGTCTGTCAGTTCTACTGTTTATTTTAATTTCTATTATCACTTACCGAGCAGAACGGTATGATGATGCTGTTATGGTAAGCCGGGAAGCAGCTGTTTATCAGCAGCCGTTAGAATCTTCTGCCGTCATTAGCACAGCTTACGAAGGATATAATATGCAGGTTGACAATAAAGAGAGTAAAACAGAAGAAGGATGGCTTTATATTCGGCTGGAAAACGGAATGTATGGCTGGATCGATCAGGATGTACTCAAAGTTCTGTAATCTACCTCTCATAATCGGCCTTCTAGGCAAATGAGACGTCTTGGCATTTGTTAAATAATTCTGGTATTACTCTGATGGAATGAGTATCAAATCTACCTGAGGCTCCGTTAAGTATTCGGCTCCATTTTCGGTGATGGCAACCATCTCTTCTACAGATATTGTTTTTGTACCTCCTTCAATATCCCATTTGTAGAAGCCATCATACGCAAAAACATTCCCAGCACGCAGCTCTTCAAAAGCAGTGGGATAGGGATCTCGTCCCTCCTGTGCTCCTCCCAGGCTGGGTCCTACATCATGCGCCACGTAACCTACCGGATGGCCCGTGTTCCACATCACGTTTTGCGATCCGTTTTCTGCCATCCATTCCCGCTGGACTCTGTCAACCTCCAAACCGGTAATTCCCGGCTGCAGCACTTCGTAAACCATTCTGCTGCCGTCTCTTGCCACATTCCAATAGCGCTGAATATCTTCCGGAGCTTCAGTTTCGCCCGGCGCCAGCACGTAGGCAAATCGCTGTACATCGGTGACCCACATGTCATACACTTTGATCCCAAAGTCTGTCTGTATTACGTCTCCGGGACGAATAACCCTTTCAGTTGGATGAGCATGTCCCCGGTCTGGCCCTGAGTTAACAGCAGGGTTTTGATCGGGTGACCAGGCATCATTCACTCCCAATTCCCTCATTTTCGATTCCAGAAAATCAGCGACATCTCTGTCTGTGGTTTCGTTAGGAATGACCTGTGCATACGCTTCTCTTTGCCACTGAGCCGTTATCTCCGCAGCTTGTCTCATGATTTCAATTTCTGCAGGAAGCTTTACGGACAACCATTCAAACACCAGCTCCTCAGAAGATATGATATTATTTTTCACCGGCTCATTAAGCATCTCCGTAAACTGAATATACTGGCTGTGGCTGAGTCCGTCTGCAATTTCATTACTCTCACTGTAATTGAGAGCAAGTTTTCCCGATACGTTTTGGTTGATGTAATTTACAGCCTCAACCAACGCTCCCGGGTTTCTGTTTACAACGGCTATGCTGTCGTGGATGGCAATATCCTGCAGTGCGGCGGCCTCACCCGGAGGCGTGAACACCGTTGAAAAGACCGCATCGTCTCTGAGTTCAAAGAGAAACACTGCCGGGGAGACGGCATTTTCGCAGCCAATGTGCCTTGCAAGCGGATCGTTATTATTGGAACGGCATAATACAGCCCAGGCGTCGACTCCTGACCGTTCCATGGCCTGAGGGAGCAGAGTCTGTATTCGTTCCTGACGTATGTCTGGCCAGGGATTCTGGCCTGCGAAGGGGTTGTCTGTACTTTTTTCTGATTCTGGAGAACATGACCAACCGGTGATGGAAATAAATAGCAGGGATAATAGTAAATGATTTCGCATTGCAAAGATGATTCTTAAGGTTCAGAGTCAGTATCTGTTGGGTACAGACGGCAAGATATTGTAAACCCATCTTAATTTTCATTGTTTTTTGATGGAGTAACCCCTAATTTTGAAGTCTGTAAAAGTTCGGGACGTGGCTCAGTCCGGTAGAGCACTCGGCTGGGGGTCGAGGGGTCGCAGGTTCAAATCCTGTCGTCCCGACTTACAAAAACCCTTTCAGATAACTTCTGAAGGGGTTTTTTTGTTTCATCTCATTTTTTCAGGAAGATTATTTTCCCAAAATACCTATCTTGTTTGTACAAAATGTTTGTACAAATACAGGAGTCATGGCCAGTTTAACTCAAAGAGGAAAGATATACTACATCATATTCTCTCAGCGGGTGGGAGACAAGTTGTACCAAAAGAGGTTTTCACTTGGCACAACGGATTACAAAAAAGCAAAAAATCTGAAATATGATTTTGAGAAGCAGTACGAGCTTGGACGTATAGATCCGTTTAATGGATGGACGCCAAAGCAGGAGAGAGAAAACGCGCGAAAAAGAGAACTTTCCAAAAAACTGACGACCCTCAAACAACTAGCCAATAAATTTGTCAGCGAAAGATCTCAAGCCAATGAGGTCTCCAAAAATAATTACCGCACACATCTCAATATGCTCATGAAGGAGACGGGTGAAACACTTCCCGTTAAACTGATTTCGGAAAAAGATATTAGAAATTTATGTTTCCAGCCTAGACTCAAGACAGCAACTCAAGCGAGTTATTTAAAACACTTCAAAGTATTTTTTCGATGGCTGAAGGAAAATGAATTTGTAGAAAGTGACGTAACATCAAATATCAAGCCACCCAAAATTAGTGACAAAATCTCTGAGCGGACTATTACAGAATCAGAGCTCGGGAAAATATTTTCAGCTTACAGAAAAGACATCCTTGAGAAAAAGAATAAAAGGTACATCACAACCGAAGCACAAAGCAGAGTATGGTTCAGGCCCGTGGCAATGACTGCATACTATGCAGGGTTGAGACGTAAAGAAATTATAAACCTCCAGTGGAATCATATAAATTTTGACGATCGGACAATCACTGTTACCGAATCAAAATCAAAAAAAGAGAGAACCGTACCCATCTCCAAAAAACTATATAATGCTCTTAGAGCCTGGCACAGAAAAGAGGGATACCCACCTAGTAAGCTGGTATTTCCAAGTAAAAAAGCTTACACGGATAACATCAAAATGAGCAAGCGAAATGTTACCAGGGTTTTCAAATTCTATGCTAAAAAAGCCGGTCTGAGTGACAGTGTGAATTTCCACGGCCTGAGACATTCTTGTGGTACTAATTTAATGCGAGATGGTTTTGACATCAATGAAGTTGCAAAAATTTTGGGGCACAGTTCATTGGAGATGACACGTATTTACGAGCATTTAACCTCCAAGGATCTGACGAACAAAATGCGTAGAATTGAGGGTGACAAAACAAAGGAAGAAAAAGAAAAGCAGAAAATGCAGGATGAGATTAATAAATTGAAAGAAGAGCTGGCGAGGTTGAAATCATAATTCTTAAAGACTCATATTTGATTTATGATTATTAAATCGCTCTCATAAAAGTCTTAAGCGCCAAAATAGTAGGAAAATGTCCAAAGCTAGGTACTATGACAAGTATAATTTTGATCTAGACGAGAACTATGAAGGGGATGTCTACGACGAAAAAGGCCTTGATGGACAGGGCCATGAAAAGAACCAGGAAACCAGACGAATAACCGTATTATCTAAAAAAAGGTATCGCAAAAATGATCGAGTTCGTCTGATCACTGAAGATTTACCCCTGGTTGGTTATGGAGTCATCAGAAACATGGAGGAAGTAGTTAAAATCCCAAAAGTAAGGAGCCTGTATTTGAGAGAGGCATTTTTTAAATGTTATTTCCAAGGTCCATATTATAAAAGTAAAGATTTTCAAGGCGCATTCAATATTTTTACCAGCCTCTTTTATTATAAAGAAGATATTAGGGAAGCAACCAGAAAGCTTTTTGACACGTTTAACGAAAAGAAAATTATAAAACCTCAGAGTACACCAGTAGAATACGAAGAGGATTATATGAAGCTCCGACTTTATTTAAATGGGTTGAGAACCGATGGATTAAAAACACTTGAAAACTTACCCGCACCTAAAACGAAGCTTCCACCCAAGGATATACAACAGGATTTAAATCAGCTCAAGGAGTTTGTATCCAAAAAAGAGACGATTGACATATCTTTTAACCCTAAAAAAAGTGATTTCCCACCTACAGAGCATCTATTTGCCAAACTTGCCGGATGTGATGACTCTGATATTATACATAGTGGTAAGAAAACATTCCTCCAGTTGCATGAAAAAGATTATGGCCACCTTAATTTCGCAAGAATTAGCAACCAACTTTGGGTACAATCCTTAGCTCACGCCATTTACAACTTCGTCGATGAGATAGAAAAAGAAATTATTGACACTGGAGTACTCCATGCAAAAATCAATGTGGCAAACATAAAACAAGCCATTACACACTTTGAACAACATCATCAAGATGCCAAATTGATGGACGAGTACCAGAAAGCCTATTTCATAAGCAAGCGCTATCGAAAACGATCAGTGGGCAATAAAGACCTTAAACGTAGCTCCATACTAAAAGCCTTCGCAAGGTCCAGTAATTAGCGGAAAACCTACCCTACTAGCCGACTCAATACCCTATACTTTTCTCCATCTTTTACTCTCAAGGCAAAATTGTTTTCCTTGTCAAAAAGATAATAAATAGTTGTTTATTCATTATTTGTAGCTTCTCATTGCTCTTATAGATCTTCTCTCTATTTAACAGACTTTCCCCCGACAAACTTTCCAATAAGCTGACTTTAAGCGGACATATTGCAATTTATTCGAGCAATAAAAGTTTTTTCATCTTTTTTGGCAGACTTACCCCTCAAAAATCTCATAACCCCTCCAATAGTAGAGGGAGGCAACTCCTTCTGATAAACAACCGGTAATCAAGAGGCCAAAAGTTGGTCCTAGCAAAAAAGAGCCGGTAAACACAAATTTCTAATAATGACTGAAAAAAATAACTTTGTGAGAGAACTCGCAAAACTCCTCGAAAGAGCGGATATCAGTACGCATTCAAAGTACATCACTGCCAAGCAAATTGAGCTGATGTATGGAGTGCCAAGCAAAACGGTGCTGAACCGCAGCAACCTTCCGCCAACACATCGGCGTTACATCCCCTCCGTTCGACTAAAAGGAGGGCGCAAAAAATACTTCGAGCGCAAAGTCGTAGAGCGATTTTTTGAACTGCAAAGCGAAGGAGGGACTGATGAAAACTAACCATCCAAGCATCACCCTCAACGCAATCACAGGTCCGAGGGTCACCGCCCCCGCGGTAGCGCCCGAAATACTAAAAGGGTTATTCCACCCGTATTTTAATTTCCTACACACCTACTGTATCGAAAAAAGCGGAAAACGATGGCACGGCAGAATTAAAAATGTTGGGCTTCAAATCCCCATACACGACACGATCGTGTTGCCGCCGGATGTCATGGAAATGCTGGGGCTGTACAACGATGATATCGTTAAGCTTTCACCCTCAAATTACAGCGAGGCAACCCATGTGCACTACGAAAAGTTAAACGCGGATTCCGCAGATCCAGCGGGTATGCCACCGCTAACAGCGGGCACTGAATTCAACTCGTCACAGACGAGATTCAGTCTGTCCGGAAAACCCATTCGCATTCATGGATGGGACCCTGAAAAGTCCTATTTCGGAGAGAATACCGTCATGATCGACATCAAGAGCGCATCTTCTGATGCGCCATCAACTCACGATTATGCCGCCGATATCATATCCGACAAGGACGATACAAAACAATTAAAAACAAAAAACAAAACTATTGAAGAATGAAAACACACATTTTATACACTAAGTACTTATTAAATATCAACGAAGAGAACCAACTACAACCATCATTCACCGCCCCATCACCGTTTGGTGATGGGGACATTCAAATCAACCCCGACGGGCAGTTTGAATGTCGTGCCACAGGCAAAAAGGGAGGCGTAGCAGAGTTTCTGCAGCTTCTGTATCCCGGTATAACGGACCAGGGTGCAGCTACCATTTCTACTATGGATAGCCGGGTTTCAAGCTCTCAAATGCTGAAAGCACAAGACCACCTGAACTCTTTCCGTAAGGACAAAGATCAGGTAAAGGTCGTGGCTTCTCAACTGGGTCTGACCGAGGCTGAGGTTACCTCAATTCCAGTATATTCCGCTCATAAATCTTCTCAGTTTCGATATTTGGAGGCTGAGTCTCCTTCAGGAACGCCTTTAACCGTTTCATCCTTTTCTGTAGAAACACCACTTCGATCGTTACGAGGGGTAGCTCGACTGCCGAAAACGTTAACGGATCGGATATGGCTTGTTGAAAACCCTGTTTTGGCACACAGTATCTCAACCATTTACGGCGACAGCGCGATTTGCTGGCCAAATCAGAGAGACTTGAAATTTTACGATTACAGAACGCTTTTTAAAGATAAAGAGCTCATTATTTTGCATGGAGAGCTCAACTTTACGTATGAGCAAAGCTTTTACCCGTTTCTGCATCTAGTCAAAGACTCTGTGAACTCGTATTCCAGAGTAAACTACACCGCCCTAACCTCCAGCAGTAATTTTCCTGCCTGGATCAAATTAACCCGGAATCAAGAGCGACTGCTTGACGAGGCAAAAAAGGGACGTATGCTCCAACCTATTTCAAAACAGGTATATAAACAGTATGTCATGCAGAATGATATCCTGCCGATAAACTTTGCTCAGAGCTGTGCCAGAGGTCACTTTTACTACGGCACAGCCTGTGGCAGAATCGCCCAATCCTGGCCGCTGGATATTCTTGCGGCAGACATGCTGGAAACGAACATGCGGGTCAGAGTGAAAAAACCGGAAAAACTGAGTGAGTCCATACACCTGACTACCGACCGTGTGGTTACGATTTCTGAATCTCTTCCGCAATTAACACCGAAAAACACGTTCTCTGCTCTCAGAGGACTAATCCGAGATCATATCTACATTGAAAACAGTAACATTGAAGCTCTACTCTCTCTCTGGATCATGGGAACCTACGTGTACAGTTTGTTCAACGCGTACCCGTACCTTCATATCGTTGCAGCTGCCGGCTCCGGGAAGACGACCGCTTTAGAACTCATTGAGTCTACTGCTTTTAACTCCATTATGGCCTCACGTATTACAACGGCCAGACTTATGCAGGAGATCAGTGATGGTCAGACAACCACCTGTCTGGATGAATTCGAAAAGAATTCTGGCAGTCAGGGAGAGGCAAATACGGAGATTCTGAACTCCGGGTATAAACGGAATGGGAAATACTTTAAAATGCGGGGTGAGAATACAGACGCACTGAACTTATATAGTCCGAAAGTGTTCGCGAGTGTATCTGAGATTAAAACCGATACGCTCTCCTCACGAGCAATTCCCATCAAAATGACGAAAAAGCCGAATCACTACCCCTTGAAAGATTTCCTGCCGGACGATTTCCATACGATGAGACGTATCAATGGAATTAAAAATGGGGGGTACACACTTGGACTCTACCATCACGAACACATTCAGTACCTGATGTCCCGACTTCCCAGGCAAATTTCGCTCCCCTGTGGACTGACGATAAACGGACGAAACCAGGAGCTGATCATGCCATTGGTCGTGATGGCCCAGCTGTTGGATGTAAACAGAAAGAGTGGGGAAGAATCTGTTGAAACCGAACTTTACAGTGCGATTGAAGACATTTTCTTTCCTGATCTGGGCGAAGAAGTCGAGCGTCTGAAAATTCTTGCAAATCAGCTCCGCGAGTGGAGTGAAAACCGAGATGAGATCACCCATGTTCTTAAAGACACCACATGCTGGGTCTCGAACAAAATGTGGGATAACTCACGATTGTTGACCCATTTTAACAGCGAACGCAAAGAGATGCTGGACTGGCTGAAAGGCCTACACCCAGATGTAAAGCGTTCATCAGTGCACATTCCCGGTGCTGGTACAGAAAGCTGTATCGGCTTCCCACAGGATCTGAAGATCAACGGGAACACGTTTAAAGACTGGTTCTTCGGAGGTGAGTCCCGGGCAGCATAACAACTGCTGTTGTTAATCAGGTTCCAATCCCTTGTGCCATGCAACCATTGGCGCAGGGGATTTTTAATATCAGCGGTTTTCTAACTGCTCGTTTTTTCGCGCTTATATACCCCGTTAGAAAAAAAAACGGTGATTCCAGTCTGTAATGGCCGATTCTATGTTTCTAACCCGTCTAACGCCATCTCCTATTTTAGCACCATAACGGAAACCACCAACCCGTTTTAGCTGATTTGTTCATCCTTGTACTCAACATTTAAAATCTAATTGTAAATTTCGGAGGTAATTATATGATTTTATTTGACAAATACGCCCCCATCGAATACATTTTAAGTAGATATCTGTACAGACAGATCGCCCAAATACATTCATCAATTACAACAGCAATCAGCGTGATATACAAATTTACAGCCAATACCCGGACATTTTCCTCCAAGCCGACAAAGGCAGACGCGGCAGCGATCAGCCAGAACATGGAGACCGTTACCATTGACAGTACCCAGGGATTCCTTAACGACATCGAGCAGGGCATTTCCTGAAGCCCCTCCATTTTTAACGGGCGCCGATCCAACCGCAACTGAGTGGGACAGTGCCTGATGGCCCTTGATTTTGACGGCGGGCTCACCCCGCAGCAGGCCATTGAACGCATGCAGGCCTACGAGCTTACACCCAACGCCTGGTATCCCACCTTCGGCGACAGCCCGGACAAGCGCAAGTTTCGCCTGGTCTTCTTCCTTGATACCCTGATTACCGATCTTCATGCCCGCAACTACCTGATGGATGGCCTGTTTGCCATGTACCCCGAGGCCGATGCGGCCTGCAAGAACCCGGCTCATTTCTTCTACGGAACCAACAAGCCCGGGCAGGTGCTCAACCCCACCGCGCTTTCACTGGATCTGCTGTTCTCGGTTCTGGAGTCTGATAAAATTAAAAACGGTGGGAGAACAAGAAATATTAAAGCCAATTCGAAGGGAGCAGCATTTCTTCGGAAATTTGGAGAAACTAAAGCCTCCTATAGTAATACTATAGAAGGCTTACAAAACGCCACAAATGACCAAAAAAGGGAATACTACGCGAAGCTTAGGAAGAATAAGCGCGGAAAATCTGTTGACTGAGATAAACTTCAAAGCCGGGTTCGCCTGTTTTATGACTTTATGAACGGTAAGGACCGACTCTCTTATGCCCAGCTTCTCGGGCTTGCCCAGAATATGGCTTGGATGAATGGGGGACAGAAAATCTACGAAACCCGCCTGCAGGAGTTTAATGACACTCATTGCGGCAACAACCCATATCCCAGAGACGGGCGCTTTGAGCTGATCCGAACCATGAACAAATACAACAAGCGCGCTGAAACCGCTTACTTTCCCCAGCGTCTGGAGAACTTCTCCCCGTATCCCGAAGACCACAAATATCGAAACCTGATGTCCGCCGAGCGGGATCTGATTGACGGCATTGAGCAGATCGAGCCGATCAACCGCCTTCCGCTGGACAAGGCCGAACAGCTGCTGGAGTATAAGTTTACCCAGGCGCTGGACAGCCTGTCCGATGACATCTTTATCTTCCGCCTGCCCACCGGCATTGGCAAGACCTGACGGGCCAAGGATTTGAACAAGGTCACCCTGGCCTTCCCCACCAATGAGCTAAAGCAGCAGGTCTTTGAGGCCAGAGAAGAGCAAGGCCGGGCTATCATGACCCCCGAGTTTCCGGAGTTTACAGACCCCACACTCAATGAAAACATCCAGCGGCTGTTTCGGGCCGGCTTCGTCAAGCAGGTGCACAAGCTCCTCTGGGAGTTTCGCAAGGGCGAAGTCTGTAACACGGACGATCAGGCGATTGCCCAGGGGTATATCGATGCCAACCTGGCGGTTCAGAACGCGCTGGGCCCGGTTTTTACCACCCACAGCCGGGCCATTCACTCCCCGTTCCACCACGACACGATCATTTTTGATGAAGACCCCCTGCCGCTACTCCTCGATGTGGATACGCTGAAGGTGGCCGATCTGAAAAAGATCAAAAAGGGAGGGTTTGCTGAATTGTTCGGCTACGACCGGGCCCCCTTGCGCTCGCTCCAGCGGTACCTGGAGGGTGTGGCCGAGGGAGAGATTTTACGGCTTCCCGATGAATACCGGATTGATATCACCAGCGAGTGGCCGCTGATCATGCAGGCCGAGGGGCTGGACAGCAACATCCTCAACTTTCTGAGCTCCCGGTATTTTTATAAGGACGAGAATGACCGGGACCGCATCCATTTTATCACCCAAAATGAGCTGCCCACTGACCGCAAGATCATTATCATGAGCGCCACTATTCCCGTGGAGATCTACAGGCAGCTCTACGGCCAGCGGGTGCGGGTGATTGACCTTCAGGATGTGGAGCACCGGGGGACCATTACCCAGCACACCAAATACTCCTATTCGCGCGATTCACTGGACAAGCATTTGGAACAGGCCATGGCCAGACTCCCCCAGAGACCGACGATTACCTTCAAGGGCTTCAATGACAGAATTGAACACGCCGCTCCGGACATGTGGTTTGGAAACTGCTCGGGCTATAACCAGTATACCGGCAAGTCGATCAATGTGCTGGGGACCCCGCATAAACACAACGCCCTGTATCTGCTGATCGGGAAAGTGTTGGGCATCAACGTGGACACCTTTAATCGGGCCTTTCGCATGCAGATGGTCGAGTGAGGGGGGTTTCGGTTTAACTTTAACACCTTTGACAACGAGAGGCTGCAGAAGCTTCAGCTGAGTCTGATCGAAAGTGAGCTCTTGCAGGCGGCCGGCCGGGCACGCGCCCTGCGAGAGGATGCCAAGGTCGATATTTATTCGAATCTGCCCCTTCGGATCACACAGAATTTTGTGCATGATTAGCCATGCAATCAAAAACAATAACGGTGGATGCCGGAAACAGAACGGCTATCCGCTTTAATCTTAACATATAAATACAATTATCATATGAAAAAGAACAAGAACAAAAAGCCCAGGGATGTCAGCTATTCCCAGGGCTATCAATTGATTCAACAGCATGGTTTGGAAACTGTGCGTGAAACCTGAAAACGATACGGCATGTATGAGGCGGGACGGCGACTGAACGCCTCCCCGTATGTACTGCGGCACTTGTCGCACAAGTACGGCTGGAAACGCCCGGCGGAGACCTGTCAGAACATCGTGATGGGCGTGCAGCGAGGGGTACTGGACCCTGAGAACTTCTCTCATCTCGACTGAAGCAATGTTGAGATCCCCGGCAACCAAAACAACGGAGGGGACAATGAGTAAATCACACATGAAAATCCCTGGTTCGACCCCGAAAGAGGGAATGGTTTTGCCAGATAGACCTTTCGAGACAAATAATGATTTTCACGACAAAACACTGGGCAGTACAACTGTCCAACTAACTTTAAACTTAAACGGAGAATAATATGAAATACGAAAAAAAAACCATTAACGGCATACCCAACGAACAAAGCGAAGACCTTTTTAGCCTGCTGGCCGAAATGGAAGTTCCCAGTGACGTAAAAAAGGTCCAAAGCTGACTGAGAAAAAACAGGTACCGCAATGTAACCTCCATGCACGAGCTGGTGGATACGGTGAAAGCCGATCCAACCAAATCAAAAGAGGATGAAGAGCGTATTTACCACGTAGTAGGCTGAATGCACTACATGGGAATTTGTAATATCCCGTAGTGGAGAATCAGCCATCAAGGCCGCAGGATACTTCTCTTGTGGCCTTTTTTATTTTAAAGGTGGAGTTAAACTCAATCTTTAGAGGTTCCTTGGGACCCATATCCCCCCCATCAAGAGACCCGGCAAGGCGAGGTTAAACTTTGCACCTGCAAACTCCTGCAGCTAAAGCAAAAACGGGATTTGAAATATTTTTGGGCATTTTTTTTCTTTGCCCTATATGCGATTTCGATGGGGCCAAAAAGGCAAGGAGATAACGCGCCTCTACCCTTTCAAGCCACCCAAAAACCGCCCTTTCATGGTATAAGAACAGTGATAACGATCACTTAACTCTTACTCCCATGAACGAACACATTGTGGCCGAAGTCGGCCTGACTTACAAATCCACCCAGCCCGTTAGTGAGCTCCCTCAGATTACCGGGCCTGAGGCGGCAGCCACCTTTCTGCGACCGCTCTTTGACCCCGATACCCTTGAATTGCAGGAGCAGTTTATCATTCTCCTGCTCAACTCGCATAAAAAATGTCTGGGCTGGAGTACTATCTCAAAAGGCGGCTCCACCGCTACGGTGGTGGAACCCAAGCTGATCTTCCAGATCGCCCTGAAAACCACCGCCCACTCTATCATTCTCGCTCATAACCATCCCGGTGGGGTGTTAAAGGCCTCCACGGCTGATATTCACCTCACCAAACGCCTGCAGCAGGCCGGAGACGTGCTGGGCATTGGCGTGGATGACCACATTATCGTCACATCAGAAGGATATCTCTCCATGAAAATGCGAGGACTGTTTTAGAAGTCTAAAAAGGAGCGAATTCCGCTCTTTTTTTAGCTTGCCCCCCTTTAGCCTCAATTCTGCGGGTTTTCGGGTATAAGAATCATGAGGAATCACCCTCAATAAACATTCTTAAAACCCAACTCATTATGAACCTACAACCATTCTGTTTCCCGGTCACCGAGCGTTCGGTCGCCGTGGATAATGCTACATCTCCCCTGATCGATATCGACGATCCATCTTCCTTTCTGCCCAACGGCTATAAGGCCATTGTACGCGAGGATACCAACCAGGTGATCTCGATTGTCAAGGATTCGTATCGGATCGTTAAGAACGCCGATCTGATTAATCATCTGCTCCAGGAGCTGGCCACAAGTGGCTACTCCTTCAGGATCGATCCCACCCACTCGTTCGTGGATAATTACCGTATGCGATTGCAGATTACCTTTCCGGAGCTACTGTTTCGTGACGGGGAATCGGATATTGCTCTGTCGGCTTTCGTGCATAACTCCTACGACCAGTCGGAAGGCGTGCGATTCTACTTTGGGGCCATTCGCAAGATCTGCTCCAACGGCATGGTCTTCGGACAGATCCTGAGCAAGTACTACTCCAAGCACACCTCTGGATTTTCTTTTGAAAACCTCGGGGAGAAGCTGTCTGATGCCAGGGAGTACTTCCCCATCATTCAGGAGCGGATCAACCGCCTGGAACGCATGCGAGTGGACCAGCATCTGGTAGAGACGGTCAGCACCAAGATCTCCAAGCGGCTGGCCGAGCAGGTTATCGACGAGCACGAAATCGGCCGACTGACCCAGTGGCAGCTGCTGAACCGCCTGACCAATTACGTGAGCCATGATCTGGATCCCCGTCATCGGGCGCGATATCAGGACAACATCTCCAAGGTGTTTGCCCTATGAAACTGCCCCTCAAACTTATCATCAAGGTCATTGTGGTCATCATCACAGGAGGCAAGAAATGAAACAGCTGATTGATACCATCGGGGAGCTGGTCAAAGCGATCCTTCAGGTTGTCATCCTTGGCGACAAACCGGATGAGCCTGATGGTGACCAACACCCCAACCACCCAGACCAAAGGGCATCCTGAATGGAGCCCTTTGGCCTTTCCACAAACTCTTAAAACAAACCAATCATATGTCACACAAACTATTAGACAGCATTCCCACACAGCAATGGGTGGATGAACGGAAACACTACATCGGAGGCAGCGAAATAGCCGCCGCCCTCGGGCAGTCTTCCTACCAGACGCCCCTGCAACTCTGGCTGGTCAAGACCGGCCGTATCGAGCCGATAGATTCCACTCCAATCATGGAACTGGGCCATCTGTTAGAGCCGATGATTGCTGAAAAGTTCACCCAAGCCACCGGCTTCAAGCTCCGTAATATCTCTGAGCCCTACCGCCACCCTGAGCACCCCTTTCTGCGGGGCAACATCGACCGGCAGATTCTCAGTTCGGACAGACATGACGGGCCGGGTGTGCTGGAGATTAAAAGTACCACCAGCTACCGGCTCAAAAACGAAGCGGGACTCTACCCCTCCGATTGGGATTATCAGATTCAGCACTACCTGATGCTGACAGGATATTCCTACGCATACCTTGCCATATTTGAACGAGACACGGGCATTTTCCACGAGCCCATCCTGATAACCCGTGATGAGGAGTTCATTCGCCTTAACACTGAAAAGGTGATCCAGTGGTGGACCCTGCACATCCAGCGGGATATCTCCCCCGACCCGGTTAACAATGAGGATATGATGCTGTTGTTCCCGGATGCCACCAACGGCTCTGTCGTCGAGGCTTCCAAAGAGGCTCAGGCCTACCACAGCGAGCTGGTAAAGGTGCGCAGTAAAATCAGCGATCTGGAAATGGAGAAAGAGGTTCTGGAAGTCTTTCTCAAGCATGAAATCGGCACCGCTGAGCGACTGGTTGTGGCCGGACGGGATCTGATCACCTGGAAGAACCAGACCACCAACCGCCTCGATACCAAAGCGCTCAAGCAGCGCTATCCAGCGCTGTGCAAGAAGTTCGTAAAACAAACCCAAACCCGGCGATTTCTCGTCAAATAACAAAGGAGAACCATCATGACACCATCCATCATTATTAAAGAAGACCCATCCCTGTACCCCGTACCCGACGAAGGCCTGCATAGCGCAGTCCTTGTTGATGCGGTCGACTTAGGCACCCTGGAAACCCCATGGGGCCCGAAAGAGAAGGTCTCGCTGATCTTTGAGCTCACGTCCACCGATGAGGACGGCTCCCACTTTATCGTAGGCAAGCGCTTTACCCGCAGCCTGAACGAGAAGGCCAGCCTGCGCAAGTTTCTGGAGAAATGGAAAGGCAGCAAGTACACACCCGCCGAGCTACAGCAGGGCGTGGACCTGGAGAACCTGATTGGCTTGAGCGCCACGCTGTTCATCGTCCATAATGAAACCGAGGAGCGCACCTATGCCAATATTGAATCAGTGCTTCCCTACAAAAGTGCCAATGGAACCCCCGACTCCTATGGCATCGAGCCATCCGGGAATTATACCCGCGCTATTCATCGCGAGGGATACAAAGAGCCACAGGAGTATGCCGAGTCCATCAACGGACAGCATGCCTGAGGGCAGCTTTGGGAGAGAAGGGTAAGAGCCCTTCTCTTTTTTTAGGTTGGGATCAGTTATTTTATATTCTGAATAAACATCAAAAGGATCATTCAAATCGAAACTCTTTTAATTTAGCCCTAATATCATCCAGTTTGGAACTTATATGGGGTCTTTCTTCTTCCTTATGACTTGTTTCTGTAAAATCCTACTGCTTCCAAAGTGGCCGTGTTTTTTTTCTTTTATAATTTCAATTTTAAATGAAATTTGAAAATTTCTTTGCTATTTATTGCAAGCAATGTTTTTTATTAAAAATAATTCTCTCCGATAACTAGGTTTTTATAAAATTTTATAAAACATATCTAATTGATTATAAATTCGTTAAATGATAAATGATCGTAAAGAATCTCGTAAAATGAGTCTGTAAAAAAAGTGAATCACAAATCAGAGAATAAACTATGGGTTGTTACTATTGCAATAAAGAAACTAACAATTTGTTGTCTTTTTTTGGGATTTATAAATACTGCGCATATTGTGGACCATATAAAATACTTTGTAGTGAGCACCAAGTGAAAACAAGAGATTTTCTAATTAAATCTTCTAAGTATAATAAAAACATAATTTTGTGTAAAGATTGTATTGATCAAAGAGAAAATGCAATAAAAAGTATAGAGCATAAATATAAACTCTCTGAGAGTACTAACTATAAGCATATAGCAAAAATAGACACCCGGAAGTCATTTTTGGATAAAAGCTTTGTTATTTGGCTATTAGAATATAACGCATATGATATTGGTGGAGATACAATTAGCAACATACAGTTTGAGGAAAACTATGACTATACAACTGAGACACAGTGGGAAACTAAAAGATATTCTATCTGGAGAGGTAGATGCGATGTTTTTAAGAAAATAATCGAGTAAATTTGAAAGTAGGATCAAAAAGAAAATGTATTTACTTAGATTACGAAATGAGGAAGAGTTTTTAAAGGTGAATTAAATTACTTGTAAATGCTTTTCATATTTTCTGATCTTCATGTAATTTTTGAGAAATAAATTCCAATAATTCTCTCTTATTCGACTCCATATATCTCTGTTTTTTTGATTTTGCCATTTTGGCGAGAAGGGTTGAGATTTTAAATAGACTTTTCTTATCTAAATCTTTTTTGATAATAATTTTTTCGGTATTTGCAGCTGTTCTGTTGTAAAGGCTTGCTACTACTTGGCGAAGGCGATTTATTACCAATAAACCGATTTCAGGGTTTAAACTATTTACTCTGATTTTTTCTCTTTTCTCTGAACTCAAATATTTTTTTATGTTGATTAAATCAGATGGTTTCAAATCACTAAAATAACCTGCTGCGTATGCACCAGAGCCTAATATAGCGGTAAAGATCCCAAAAGTTAAGCCCCCTGCTGCAGCATCGATTATAGCACCAATTGTACCCCCAGCAAGCGCCCAAATGAAACCTCGTTGGTAAGGTGGCAGACTATTTTTTCTAACAGTTTCGCTGAATAAGTCATTGTCCGCATACTCGTCTAGAATCTCAATATCAACGTCAATATTAAACAGAGAGTTAATATTTGATTGGCTTGCGTTCATTTTTCTTTTTACGAACGATCGAACTTTTTCCAGCAGTACAGTTTTATGATGTGATTCATCTTCTGTATTATCAATAACTATCTCAAATTCTTTATCAAATATATCTATTACTGTTTTTCGTATTATCCTCGCTGATTCTTCAAGGATATGTTCACGTTCCTCTCTGAGAGTATATATCACTTGGTTGATCGGCTTTTCCCATTCGTCGTGGAGATGACTTAAAGCACCAAGCGTACTCAATTTTTCATTAAATGTAGTTGTATGCGGGTTAAAAACCTTTATGGTGTGAAAATATTCACGCAAGCCCTCCCTCCATGATTCAATATGATCATGACCGTCAATAGGGTTTAGAATTGCAATTCGCGGATAGTTTGTAAATTTAAGGAGCTGTATTTCTCTGAGATAGTCATCTTCACTAAAACTGTTTGAGCAATCCGCCACGTACACAATACAAGCAAACTGCCTTAAGGGTTTCAATATTTCCACCTCGAATTTATGATTAGAGTCATCTTTGTAGGTCTCTATGTATCTGCTAATGATCTCTGTTGCGCTCTCTTTACTCTCTCTTTTCCATTCTGTAACTATTTCATACACTTCTGCCTGATTCTCAAAACCAGGCGTGTCCCAAAGCGTAAGAAGTTTTTTTTTATTTCCCTCCTGATCCTTTTTTAAATAGCTATATGGCTTGCTTTCAACTGTCGTACCAGCCGTACTCTTAACCACTACGTTCGGGTTATTTGTCATGGCTTTTACAAACGTACTCTTTCCTTTATTCGGAGCTCCGGTGATGACAAAGGTGGGTGTTACATTATGGCTCATAAAATACTATTTATGCTTAAAGATGCAGAATCCTGAAGGACTATCTTTTTTGATCCGATTTTTTGATTTAGTGATTGGATTCTATTTTTCCAATTTAGTTTGTTTACCATATTTACTTGTTTTTTATCTTCGTACAGAGGAATAATTTTTATAATGCTATTCGAACTGTAGGTTAATATTTCCTTTAAAACTTTTTCAAATCTTATATTGGGGGATTCCCAAAATTTCACAAATACTAGAACATCAGCATTATTGCTTCGTATTGATTCATTGCCAACTTTTTGTGCTATGATCTTATCGTTTTTTGTTGGAGTAATTCCATTAATTTTATTAACTGATAGAATCTCTCTGTTAAGAATTTTTTTAAGGTGACCATGATTAACTTCGGGCAGGTGCCAAAGTAAAAGAGATGCAGATTTTGTTTTACGATCTGGCTCATTTCTTTCTTCAGATTCGTCATAAAGAACCGAATTATTCTTATCTGGTGACTCCACAATTAACGTTTCCTCTGCCAGTCTGAGGATATAATGCCCTTGATCTGAGTCCTTGATCGCATAAGTTAATTTTCGATTAAAACGGTGTTCATAAAAAATATATAAAAGAATTCGGGGCAAGAAGCTGTAGAAAAGGATACTCATAAAGATGAAAGACCACCAACCTCCCGATGAGACCTCTGAGAGATCAGTTTGGCCGGCCCTGAAATATCTTGTTGACTGTACTGTTTCATAATCAACCGTTGCAGAACTTAGCAACCAGGACCAAGGCGCCGACATGGTATTTGTAATTCTGTAGATTTAATCCGACTCCAATTCAAGAGTTGAGCTCCAGGAGAAAGCCAAGTCAGTCGTAATAACATTAACAAGCATCCATAATAGTGCGCCCAGCACGTAAAAGATGGCGCATTTTTGAAGTGTTATTTTGAAGTAAAGCAGTAGAGGCTCGCTGTAAACAAGGTTAAATTCAACCAATTCACTACTCAAAAATTGAGAGGTCTTACCGCCTTGATTAGATAAGTAAGAATCAATCCTGCTTTCAATTAAATGAAATAGCGGTGAGAGCAAGCCCGAATCATTACTAGAAAATAGGGGGAGCAAAAAAGAGCTAATTAGAAGTATGATTGGAAGTAATATAAAGGCCGTTAGTATCGACAGTACGTTGATGGGAGCCGAGCCATCGTAATAAAAGAGAACACTGGCCGCCGTGATTCCAATAAGAAATGATGAAATTATCAAGATAAACGAGCTCAATCGAATGAGCCGAGTAATTTTATTACTAATCTCCCTCAATGGATCAGGTAAAAATTTATGAGCCCACTTTTTGATAATTTCAAAGTCATCCGAATGGCTTTTTATTTTTTCAACATATTTTTTGAAAGCCTTTTTTTCATTTTTACCAATTCTGTCAGTATTGAATAGTTTTATACCAATTAATAATCTAATACTCGGTTTTGTACCGTCCTCTGTCTTTGACATGAATTGGTCAAAATTTAATTCTTGATGTAAAATTTAGTGTAATATTTTCTGCAGATAAATGATAATAATCCTTAACCATTATCAATACAAATCAAAGTGACATTATTCGTTATAGATAACAGAATGTTATAAGGCTATAGATTTTTGTATTTGAATTTTTAGCCAGACACACTTTAACCCCGAGAGTATGCTGAGTCCGTCAACGAACAGCATGCCTGAATAGTAGCTTTGGGAGAGAAGAGTGAAAGCCCTTCTCTTTTTCAGATTAAAATAATCACAGAGCAAGAATATCAATAACACATTGCTGTCACCGGTAATATATATTTTACAGAGCAACGGGACATTTAGAACATTTTAAAGGAGAATTGATGAACAATTTCAGAAGGAGCGGCACCCAGCAAGGTCAGGCAGAATTCTTACGATGGTTTTCACCCTATGCTTCGGAAGCATACCGAGAGTCCGCACCTGCCCTTTACTCAATAGTCAGAAACTTTTTCAAACTTATCTTCAGACACTCAGGTTCAGAATTACCTGATTATAAAGAAGCCATTGTTCACTCCTCGAAAGATTCCGGTCACATACGAGTCACGCTCGACAACACATATCACATTTTAATCCAAAATCTTACCGGCACCAAGCCATCAAATGATGCGATGACGTCTCAAGTGAATCAGCTAATAAAGATTCAGAGCTTCAGACCGGAGACAATTTTTCCTGTTATTCTGAAAACGCAATATGAGTTTACCGTTCAGATGGATCAATTGATCTACCCTATGATCACCCGAAAAGAGATCCTTGCCATTCTTTTTGGAGAAGAGAGCCGGGAAGTTACAACTAAGGTCTTTAACGAATATCGAATGTGGCTGGCAGAAATCGACCAGGAGTTTTCGGGGTTCAGGAACCACCCTCCTTCTGAATGGCAGTATAAGGAGTGGATTGGATACTCAAATTTGATGGAGGAAGAGATGAACTGGGGAAGCTACATATTCCGAACGGATGAAGTTGGTGGACAATTCGAGTTTTCGAATTGAAAGCGTATAAAAATATTACTTATGAAGGGTGTTTAGGAAAATTTTGTGAAATTTTTGAAGTATTCGGGACTTACAGCGTATAGGTAGTATGGAAAATGACAAAAGAACACCCAACGACGAAGTACTGGAAAAGATTAAAAGCCTTTTTGAGGCTGAAATTGAAGGTGTAGAACTCGATGATGAGACTCAGCGATTTCTTGATGAAAGGATGAAGCTGGAACAAAGTGACGCATCATGGTCTCTGGATGCTTATTTACGGCTTTATGAGAAACTTAAAGCGTACGGACTTGAAGAGAAAATGATGGAAAACCTGGAATTCTTTATCCGTATTGAAATAGAAGACAGCAGAGAGGATTTTTTAAAGTCAGAATTCTACAAAAAATTTAAAAACCACAAAATTGTTGCACGAGCAAAGAGAGATTATGACTATAAATAACTTCAGAGAAGAGATTAAACAGCATCTGACTCACTATAAAAAAGATGTTTTGAACATTAACGAAATGGGGATTAATGGAAATAAAGAGTTTAAACGCCCATACGAGCATATTTTGCCTGAACGATTAAGCAGACTAAACATCATGAAGCAGTATCGTGATGATTTCTTTAGCTCGAAATATGCCGAAATCGAAACCCATGATTGTTTCCATCACCTGAACTCCTCACAGGCTCTCTGCATTAACCTCTTTTATCCACTCATTGCAGAAGACAAATTGAGACTGATCGCAGAGCTGTTGAATCTACCTGATGATGAGATAAAAAACCCGGCGTTTGAATTCATTGCAGATCTTGAACAAGTGGAGAGCGGTAGAACAAACTTCGACTTCTATTTTGAAATTGCACAACAATCAAAAGTCTATGTAGAGCTCAAATACACAGAAAATAAGTTCGGCAATGCAAAAATCAACCGGTATTACAGGGATAAGTTTGAAAAAACATATCTGCCGCTACTGGTAAATAACCCCTACATCCGCAAGGAGTTTAAGTCGATGGTCCCGTTTTTGGAAAACTATCAGATCATGCGAAATCTTGTGCACATTGGCGACGACTCGACGGTAGTTTTTCTTTATCCTGAAGCGAACCCGGAGATTCATGAACAAGCTCTGTGTGCATTTGAGGAGATGGTTACGGAAAGGGGAAGGCAGCACCTGAAATTGCTTGCACTGGAAGAGACGTTACAGCATATTACAAGCAGTTTAAATTCCGGGAGACTAAAGAATCATTTTGACGAATTTATAGAGAAATATTTGCTTTCATCAATAAAAAATTAACAATGACATGAAGAATAATATTCTGATAGAGTTGCTGAAAGAATTTGATCCCAAAAACCCAACCTTTCGGCCAACGGAGATCTATAATGAGGGTTGGCTGTTAAGGATATTACTGAACGAGTGCTCAAAACCTAATTACTCAGGAGAACTGCTCAAGTTTTTTAAGGGTGCAACATGGTTCTCTGAAGCTATGCTTCCCACAAAGTTTAAAGCTCGTTCCAAGAAGGAACTTGGCTACAAGGATAAGCTCGGTGAGAGCAGAACCAATGCTGACGGAGTGATTGGTCACATTGAAGTTGGCAATAAAGGAAAGGCTGATTTAGAGCTTGCAAAAAATGCAAAGCAGTTCGTGGTGATTGAAGCTAAGATAAATAGCAAGCTCTCAAAAGGTATAAGTCACTCAGAAAATTATGATCAGGCCGCACGAACGGTGGCTTGTATGGCAGAGACAATCTATTCGAGTAAGAAGGTTAAACTTACAGATATCGACAGCCTTGCATTTATCGTTATGGCACCACATCGTAACTTTGAGCATGATTCAGATAAGAAGAAGCTATGTGGTTTTTGGGAGTTGGTTTCTAAGAAATCGATCCGTAATAAAGTTGAAACAAGAGTAAGTAAATATGAAGGTGAAAGTGAAGGAGATTACGATAACTGGTACAACCAGTGTTTTACACCAACTTTGAAGAAAATAAAATTGGATGTGATAAGTTGGGAATCAGCCATCGAACAGCTTCCGGTTGGGTCAAAAGAGAGGGTGAATCAATTTTATCAACTTTGTTTAGAGTATAATTGATGTTGTTTGATCAGGTTTCGTAAATCCGATTGCATCACTTTTTACAACAAAGCTTTCAAATCGATTATAAAATTATATTTTTGGGAAAAGTTCACTACGAATTAACTGTAAAAGGTAATGAAGCTATACAAAATTAATGGAACTTCACTTATCTACGAAGTTGCTAATCCCTAAAAACTATAGATAAATGAGCATTATCATCTCAAAATCCGGCAAGAACGCTAAGAAGCTTGATAAAACCGGAGTGGAGTCGGAGGTCTACTTGCAGGAGTACATCTATGAAAATCCGGAAAGTCTGCCGCTTGACGAGTACAAGGATGATCTTCAGCTTCTGATTCTGGCTCGCGAGTTTCCGACGAAAAGCGGGCCGATTGATGCTCTGGGAGTTGATCAGGACGGTGAAGTGTACCTGATCGAAACCAAACTCTATAAGAATCCCGACAAACGGTTAGTTCTGGCGCAGGTAATGGATTACGGTGCGTCACTTTGGAAAACATACAGCGATTCACACGAATTTATCGGTAGAATTCAGGAAGCTGTTTCTGAACGTTTCGACATGAGCCTAAGGGAGAAGCTCGAAGAGAAGTTTTTGTCTGATGAGTGGGATTATGATGAGTTTATGGATGCAATGAAGAGCAATGTAGATGCAGGAAGTTTCCGATTTGTGGTATTGATGGATCATCTTGATGATCGCCTGAAAGACCTGATTACGTATATGAACCAAAACAGCCGATTTGATCTGTTTGGTGTTGAGCTTGAATTCTATAAGCATGGAGAGCTCGAAATTATCATACCGAGACTTTTCGGGGCCGAAGTTAAGAAAACCGTAGGCTCTTCATCATCGCCAAGCAACCGCCGAAACTGGGATGAAACATCATTTTTTGAAGATGCATCCAATCATATAGAGGCTGATCAACTGGCAAGTTTGCGGACAATGTATGAATGGAGTCGAAAGCACAGTGATGAAATAAAATGGGGTACCGGAAGTTTGAGAGGGTCTTTTAATCCGCGTTTCTATAATGTGAGCGATAAATCTATTTTTAGCATTTTCTCTGATGGAGAGCTGAGATTAAACTTCGGCTGGCTCCAGGAACCTGAACAGTCTAAAAAATATGCTGAGAAGTTTGGCAATAAACTTAGAACTGAAATAGAATATCTTCCGATACCCGAAAACTTTGCGAATGAATATGTGTCTTTACCGATAAAATCCTGGTCAGACAATTTAGATATGTTTTTAAACATTGCAGAAAACGTGCTTTTGAACGACAAAGCGTAACTGTTATTTGATTGCCTAATTCAAAGATTTTACCCATGCCCATAAAAAAATCAGACCTCTACGCCTCTATTTGGAAATCCTGTGATGAACTTCGCGGGGGAATGGATGCCTCTCAGTACAAGGATTATGTGCTTACCATGCTCTTTCTTAAATATGTATCGGATAAGTATGCAGGTGATCCAAATGCGCTGCTGGTGATTCCGGATGGCTCTTCTTTTGATGACCTGGTGGAGCTGAAGGGCAACCCGGAGATTGGTGATAAGATCAATAAGCAGATTATCGCCCCGATTGCGGAAGCAAATAGTCTGCAGGGCGTGATCGACCAAACCGATTTTAATGATGATGAAAAACTGGGTAGCGGTAAGGAGAAGGTGAACCGGCTCAGCAACTTGATCGGAATTTTTCAGGACTCGAACCTCAACTTTGCGGGTAACCAGGCTGGGGACGATGACCTGCTGGGCGATGCTTACGAATATCTGATGCGGAACTTTGCTACCGAGTCGGGAAAGAGCAAGGGTCAATTCTATACACCTGCTGAGGTCTCTCGAATTCTGGCCAAGGTGATTGGCGTGGAGAAAGCGGACAGCCCCTCCCTTACCGCATATGACCCAACAGCCGGATCGGGATCTCTGATTCTCAAGGTGGCCGATGAAGCTCCGGTTGATATTACGATCTACGGACAGGAAATGGATGTGGCGACCACTGCCCTTGCCAAGATGAATATGGTGCTGCACAATCGCCCGGAGGCCGTACACGACATCATGCGGGGCAATACACTCGCCGACCCGAAATTTACCGATGGTACCGGATCGCTGAAACGATTTGATTATGTGGTGGCCAATCCGCCGTTTTCGTATAAATCGTGGACCAACGGACTGGAACCTGAAAATGATCCCTACAATCGCTTTGAAGGAATTGGGATTCCACCTACTAAAAATGGAGACTATGCCTTTCTGCTCCATATTGTGAAATCACTGAAAAACACAGGTACGGCTGCGGTTATTCTACCCCATGGTGTGCTATTCAGAGGAAATGCGGAAGGAACCATTCGAAAGAATCTAATTGAGCGCGGTTATATCAAAGGTATTATTGGGTTGCCTGCAAACTTGTTTTATGGGACGGGTATTCCGGCCTGTATTCTGGTGTTGGATAAGGAGAAGTCCGGTTCACGGGAAGGTATTTTTATGATTGATTGTAGTGAGGGCTACATCAAGGATGGGAACAAGAACCGGCTACGGGAACGGGATATTCATAAGATCGTGGATGTGTTCCGGGAGCAAAAAACCGAAGACGGCTATTCCCGCTTTGTACCGAATGAAGAGATTCAAAAGAATGAATACAACCTCAACATTCCCCGCTATATCGACAACAGCACCGAGGAGGATATCCAGGATATTGAAGGGCATCTGAAAGGCGGCATTCCACGGCGTGATGTGGAGGGAATGAACACATTCTGGGAGGTCTATCCCGGACTGAAAGAAGAACTGTTTGCACCGCTTCGTGAAGGCTACCTGGAACTGAAGCCTGAGAAAGACGCCATCAACGAGGTGATCTTTAGCTACCCGGAGTTTATAAGCTACAGTAAGGAATTGGCAGAGCTGTTTGAGCAATGGAAGCAGGCACATGTTGAATCGATGAACTCTATTGATGAGGATGTACGGCCGAAGGCGTTTATCGCAGAGATTGCCGAGGACCTACTGAACCACTACCGGGACAAGGTGCTGATCGATCCCTATGATATTTACCAGCACCTGATGAACTACTGGTCGGCCACCATGCGCGATGATGTGTATATGATTGTAGAGGATGGCTGGACCGCCACGCTGGAGCCGGTGCGTACCAGCAAGGGGACCATTAAGAAAGGGGAATTTACCTGCGAGCTGATTCCCAAAGAACTGGTGATCAATCGCTACTTCCCGGTGGAGCAGCAGGCCATTGACCAGCTGAAACAAGAGCAGGAAGAGTCCGCACAGGTTCAGGAGGAGCTGGAGCAGGAACATGCCGTGGAAGGCGGACTGCTGGAAGAGGCCCTCAGCGATGCGGGTAATGTGACCAAAGGTGAGCTCACAAAGCGGATGAAAGAGATTAAAGGCGATGATGAATTTACAGAGGAGTATGAGGTGATGGATCTCTACAAAACCGCTTATGACAATGAGCGCAAAGCAAAGAAAGCGGTGAAGAAGGCTGAGAAAGATTTAGATAAACAAGTCATTGCCAAATACAAAGAACTCACCGAAGACGACATACGTACCCTGGTGGTGGATGACAAGTGGCTGCCCACCATTAAATCACACATTGACGGTGAAGTGGATGCCATTTCCCGAAGCCTCACTCAGCGGGTGAATGAACTGGCCGGACGGTATGAGTCGGCCGTGGTGGAAATTGACCGGGAGGTGGATGAGCTGGAAACCCGCGTTCAGTCTCACCTTGAAGCGATGGGGGTTGCATGGAATTAGTGACGGAAGAAAAGAAAGGATTTAAGAAAACAGAATTAGGTGAGTTCCCAGAAGATTGGATTCTTAAGCCAATTTGTGAATCTACTAATTATGTTGATTATAGAGGTGCTACTCCAAAAAAGGTTGATCATGGAATCACATTAGTTACCGCAAAGAATATTAAAAAGGGATACATAGATTATTCGGAATCTAAGGAATACGTTGAATCCGAAAATTATGATGAGATAATGTCAAGGGGAAAACCTGAAATTGGCGATGTACTTATCACAACGGAAGCACCTTTAGGTCATGTGGCTGCTGTAGATAATACCAACATTGCATTAGCACAAAGGGTTATAAAATATCGTGCAATTGAAAGCTTTCTTGAAAATGATTATCTGAAATATTTCTTCTTGTCTGACAGATTTCAAGAAAATTTACATACAAATTCTTCCGGTAGTACTGCGACTGGAATAAAAGGCAGTGTTCTACATAAACTACCAATATGTTTCCCTCCAACCCTCGAAGAACAACAAGCCATTGCCTCCGCCCTTGGCGATGTGGACCAGCTGATACGCTCCCTCGACGGGCTCATCCAAAAAAAGGAAGCCATCAAAAAAGGCACCATGCAGCAGCTTTTGACAGGCAAAAAACGCCTGCCCGGGTTTGATGGGGATTGGGAGGTGAAGGCTTTGGAGGAAATGTTTGAAATATCTGCTGGAGGTGATTTAAATAAAGGCTCATTTTCAGAATCTAAGACCGAAAAATACAGATACCCAGTTTATGCAAATTCACTCACCAATAAGGGTTTATATGGCTATTATGATGTATATGGGCAAAATAGAAATAAGATAACTGTAACTGCACGTGGAACACTTGGTAAAGCTTTTTATCGAGAAGAGGAATTTTCAGCAATAGGCCGTTTACTTGTTTTGGATGCAAAGAAAGAAATCGATTGTCGATTTGTTACTGAATCAATAAATGAAACTATACACTTTTCGATTGAAAGCACGGGTGTTCCTCAGTTAACAGCACCTCAAATTTCTAACTACGAAATTAAAATTCCGGTCAAAATAAAAGAACAAAAAGCCATTGCCCAAATCCTGTCCGACATGGACCGTGAGATTCAGGTCCTGCGCCAAAAGCGGGAGAAGACCGGGCAGATTAAGCAGGGGATGATGCAGGAGTTGTTAACGGGGAAAACGAGGTTGGTATGAAGAGATATAGTCGATTGATGTTAGGTGCTGGTAGTAAGTATACGGAGCAGTGCTACGAGGAAAACTTTATAGGTTTAGATTACGGGATGAATTTAGATTTATCTCCTTTTCTATTCGATGACTGGAGAAAATTTAATCGGGAGATGAGACCGGTATATCTGGAAAAGCATCCCCAAAAGAGTAAAATTGCTGCGGGTTTAGCTTGTGGTGCATTGTGGACAGTTGCCAAGGGTTTATCAAAAAAAGACATTGTTCTATGCCCTGATGGAGATGGCAATTATTATGTGGGTGAAATTGCTTCAGGCTATTATTATAAGGAAGATAAAATTCTTCCTCACAGACGAGATGTTGAATGGTATCCGGTTGTTATTGAACGAGCTGCTATGAGTGATGAATTTCAAAAGTCTACTACAAGTGGTGTGATTGTTGACGTATCTCAGTATGCAGAGGAAATTGAAGGTGTTATTGGCGGTAAGAAACCACCTAAAATCATTACCACTGACGAAACCATCGAAAACCCCTCTGTATTTGCATTGGAAGAGCATTTAGAGCACTTTCTCGTTCATAATTGGGCACAAACACCTCTCGGAAAAGAGTATGAGATTTACACAGATGAAGGTGAGATCGTAGGAAAGCAATTTCCTACAGATACAGGCCCATTAGATATTTTAGCTATAAGCAAAGATCAAAACACACTTCTTGTGGTTGAGTTAAAAAAAGGACGTGCCAGTGACAACGTAGTTGGCCAAATACAGCGATATATGGGTTATATCAAAGATGAGCTTGCAGAGCAAGATCAAGAAGTAAAAGGAATTATCATTGCTTTAGAGGATGATATGCGTATTCGAAGAGCTCTTTCTGTAACAAAGGGCATTAGTTTTTACAGGTATAAAGTGAATTTCGAGCTTTTTAAAGAGATTTAAAGGATATTAGAAGATAAATATAGAGTTTTCTTCAATTAAGAAGCAGGAAATTTACATCAACTCACGGATGCCTGCGAATAAACAATTACGGAAAGATGGACCTATTCAACACCAAGAAATTAGTAGAGAAAGAAGGGAAACTGAAAGAGTTGGAATATCAGATTCAGCAATTAAAATCTGATAACCAAAAACAACAAGAGAAACTGTCCGAGTTAAATGCAACCATTGAGAAGTTGCATCAGGAGATGAAAAAAAATCAACAATTGCATGATGATGTTGTAGATACCATGATTGGGGAGATTCAGGGCTTCATGGTAGACAATCATGAGAAGAAACTAAAATTCAAGAGTTTAGACACACTATTTCCTTTGATAAAAGAACAAATCGACAATCACTATTTGAAATTAAATTTACATTTAGACTTACCTATGATTGCTACCCACAAGGGAGACAGGAAGTTTTATGAAGAGCAATCTATATCAGCAGGTAAAGTTTTTATTGAGGGATGGATTAAAGAGGGTATTATTGAACAAGGAGTAGTTCAAAAAGTAATTTGTTATGAATTAGAATGGATGAATTTGGTAAAAATAAGTGTCTTAACTAAGTATTGTATTGATGATGCGATTCTTAAAATGAAATCCAATAAAGTTAATATTTATGACTTTGAACTAAGTGATGATAGTATTCTTCAACCAGAAAGACTCAAAATTGAAAAGGAAAGTGAAGATTTAATTACTGTAAATGTTTATTACAGTGAACCTCGCTAAAGAAAAAGGGCTTCTAAATATGTCAGTAAAATCTGCACATCTTTTACTTCAAAAACTACTCGAAGAAAGTCCAAATTGTGAAAAGAACGGGTATATCCAGGTATATGTAGAGGATAAGTGGCAGTGGCTTCACAGGGTGGTTGCCAAAGAAAAAATGGGGTCCGATATATTTGAAGGGTTTGAAGTCCACCACATCGACGGAGATAAACAAAACAATGACCCCGACAATTTAAAAGTGTTGTCGAAAGAAGAGCATCAGGCAATACATCAGCAACAAGATGAAAATGAGCCTGAGAAAAAGAAGAGGATCAAAGATTATATATCAAGTCGCATCAAACATATTCAGTCATCTGGTCAACAAGCGACTCAAAATAACGAGACCTCTGATTCTTATACAGAAGAAGATATTACTGAACTGCGAAGCCGCTTAAATAAGGCCAGGATGTACTCCTTGTTATCCGAATTAAGAAATGACCACCTCAACAATAGTCCATATGAAAGAATCTGTACTCGCTGTGGCGGTAGTGGATATTTGGCGAAATATAATCATGTAGAAGGCGGTGTCTGTTTTGCTTGTGGGGGGAGTGGTATGATGTAAAAAAACAAAAAGGCATTGCTCTGATTCTGTACGATATGGGCCGAGATACTCAAGAACTGTGCCAAATGCGGGAGAAGATGCTTCGAGTAAAAGAAGGGATGATGTGGGAGTTATTAACTGGTAAAAACAAGATTAATATGAAAAGAGGATATTCAGCGGACGTACAATCACTATTTGATGAGTTTGCTCAACAACTGATTCTTAATAAAAAAAGCTTTCTTACGTCTGACGATCGTACAATAGATGCTCCAGCCATAGATAAATGTTTTAATAAATATGGAGTGGATGGCATTGAAGGCAACAGAAGCTTTGATTCAAAGATTAATGATCAGTTTGATGATTCAGATATAGATGCCAGAATAGTGTTGGCACATGCGCAGTGGTTATGGGCATATTCGGCGAGGGATAAAACACTGCAACGTAAAAAAGAATATACCATGAACCTCCTTAAAGGAATGGATAAGGATGTAATTCGGGATGATGTGTATACAAGGGGATTCGGAAGTACAGGACAATGGCATAACCAGAATAAATATTGGGAAATTCTGTTCAATCTAATACTCATCAAGCTACTGAACCAGAAAGTAAATAACGGAGAAATAGACACCCTTTCTTTAATAAAAAACTATGTGGAATCCTACTGCCTCAAATATAAGTATGGATCGTATGAAGAGGGAGATTTGCCCGAAAGTGTGAGAGAATACATGCCGACTAACCAAATTGCAACTGCGAATATATTACTGTACATCGTCAATCCTGAAAAGTATGAACCGATTGCATCAAATAATCATAAAAATAAGATAGTCAGCTCCTTCCAAACACTTTTGGATGATGAGAGATCTGAGGTAGATCTAAATACTGATGAAAAGATATTTAAGATTCGCAAAGCAATTACTAAACATACTGGCGATATAGGTTTTGACTATTATAAGCCAAAACTAAAAAAAATATGGAACTACGGGTCATTGGAAAATGACTTTACAGAAATTCAGGGTCTTGAGTACAAGAAGGCAATAATTCTTTATGGTCCCCCCGGAACCAGTAAAACCTATTCAGCATTTCAAATAGCAGAAGCTCTTATTACAAAGAACTACCTGAAAGACAAAAACAATATTGAGAGCTTTTTAAATGATCAAAGTGACGATCAGGTACCCATATATATAAGAAATCGGGTTCATCGGCTGCAATTACACCAGAATTACAGTTATGAAGATTTTATTGCTGGAATCAGGTTGGTTAATGGAAATACAAAACCTGAAAAAGGCTACTTATTTGATGTAATTGAAAAGGCGGAAAAAGACGACTACCCTCATGTTTTGCTGTTGGATGAAATTAACCGTGTGGACTTATCTCAATTATTCGGTGAAGTCTTTTCAGCTATTGAAAACCGTGGAGAAGAAGTCGATTTAAGTATTGGAAATTTTTCATTAAAGATACCACAGAACTTGTATATAATAGGTACCATGAATGAAATTGATTTCTCCTTAGAGCGTATCGATTTTGCTTTGAGAAGACGATTCCTATGGTATTCATATCCCTTTAGTAAAGATAAGTTAAGAGAAATTCTTGAGGTTAAATTTGATAAAGATCCAAGTCCGGAAAATTTAGAACGCTTTGTCGATAATGCCGAGGCATTAAATGCTGAGCTAATTAAGGTGCCTACATTGGGTAAACGATATCAAATTGGCCATACTTTTTTTGCAGAAATTGCAGACATCTATAAAACGTATTTAGAGATCAATAACAAAACGCGTCTACAAGATAAATTTTATAGAAGTAATGGTCCGGCCGATATCCTTTGGGATATTTCTATTGCACCAATGATACGTTCTTTCTTGGGTAGCATGAGCGAGGAGGATGTAAAAGACCAGTTAGAAAAGTTAAAAACAGTTTTCTTTAAATAGCAAAGTACATGAGTGATAAGCCTGTTATCATATCTGCAAATGACTGCTCTCTTTTTGAGAATACGGAAGGGCATGAGGAAGCTATAGAAACTTTCTTAATGCAGTCTGATCAGTTTGAGAAATTTCACTTCTCAGATAATCAATCTGATAGCGACTCTACTGAATTAGCTTACTTTGATTCAAAAAAGGGTTGGGTTTCCGGGAGAATGGTTGGAGAAGCAAGATTTAATCATAAGGGTACTGATTATAAAATCATTGTGAAGCCTCGGTTTGGGGAAATACATTTGTTTAGAATGCTAAGCGAAATCTTCAATGTTCGTTTCACCGCAACAGAAAGTGAATATGATACAAGCACGGATGAACATGTTTTGATAAGAAGGCTGATATCATTTTTCTGGCTAAACCTGTTAGCGAAAGGAAACCGTTACGGTTTACCAAGAATATCTAAAGAAGAAAAGTACTACGGGGATAGAATACGAGGCAGGCTCAAAGTGAGGGATTCCCTTATTTCAATGAAGACGGATGGAAAAGTACACAGTGCTTTCAAAAAGAAGTCATTAGATGAGACCGTAGCAAAGCTGTTAAAGCTTAGTTATCAGATTCTTGAATCAAAGTATTTTTTAAGTGAGATCCATCAGCCAAAGAACGCTACTTACGCTATTCAAAAAATTAATGCATTTCACTCCAAAAATATATGGGTCACAAAACAGGAGTACCAAGAGATTCAATACAAGGAGGTTTACAAAACTTATAAACCGGTTATCGACTTATCGTGGGCTATCATTCAAAATGAAAATGTACAAGGCAAAGATGACGGGAAAATTTCACCGGTCAGCTACTTCATAGATATGGCTGAAATCTGGGAATTGTACGTGAAGTCTCTCCTGAAAAAAGAGTTTAGCAAAACAGGGTGGCAATTAGTATCAAATGAATATCAAACCTACAATACGCCGTTATTAAAGAGAGTGCTAAATCCTGACATCGTATTCAAAAAAGGATCTCAGCTACTTGTCTTTGATGCTAAGTACAAATTAATGAGAGGCATTAAAATAGACATAGACAGAACTGATTATTTTCAGATTCACACCTATATCCATTATTTAAAACAAGAATATGATGTAATTGCTGGAGGACTTATTTATCCGTTTAGTGTGCCGTTAAATCTAAAATTAGAAAATGATACACGTAGTTATTCTTTATTTGGTCGTGGTGTGTCGGATACAAAATATTGTATTGATGGGATAGATTTGAGCTTCATGAATGATAATATGAGTGACGAGCAATTAGAGCAGGAATTTGAAACAGCTGAGCAAGATTTTGTTAAGCGGATAAATAAGTTTATAAATAACCGATCATTTAAAAAAATTGCATGACCAACGTAGGCCAAATAGAGCGCAACACGCAAAACCGGGTCGTAAGGCTGTTTGCTGAAAAGCTTGGATACGAATACCTGGGAGACTGGCAGGACCGGGAAGGGAATTCCAATGTAGAAGAAGACCTGCTTCGGGCATTTTTAAAACTACAAGGGTATAAGGCAACCATCATAGATAAAGCCGTTCACGAACTAACCAAGGCAGCCGGTATACAGACTGAAGATCTCTACGACAGCAATAAGGTAGTGTATAACATGCTTCGTTATGGGGTTAGCGTGAAAGCCGCGGTCGGTGAAAATAACGAAACCGTTCATTTTATAGACTGGACAAATCCATCCAACAATCATTTCGCTGTTGCTGAAGAAGTTACGGTTCGCGGTCTCAACGACAAGCGCCCGGATGTGGTGCTTTATATCAATGGAATTGCTGTTGGCGTAATCGAATTAAAGCGCTCCAAAGTAGCCGTAGAAAAAGGAATTTATCAAAACCTGGATAACCAGCGCGATGATTTCATCAAACCGTTTTTCAACACCATGCAGCTGGTGATGGCAGGCAACGATTCAGCCGGGCTTCGCTACGGAACCACCAAAACACCGGCTAAGTACTATCTGACCTGGAAAGAAAAAACCGATGAAGAGTTTGAGTACATCCTCGACAAACATATAGCTCAGCTTTGTAATAAAGATCGCTTGCTTGAGCTCATTCATGACTTCATCCTGTTCGATGGCGGGAATAAAATTGTCTGCCGGCCGCATCAGTATTTTGGTGTGAAAGCGTCCCAATCCAATATCAAAAGCCATGACGACGGAATTATCTGGCATACGCAGGGAAGCGGTAAGAGCCTGACGATGGTATGGATGGCGCAGTGGATTCGGGAAAATATGACAGACTCCCGGGTGGTTGTTATCACCGACCGTACTGAGCTTGACACCCAAATTACCCGCGTGTTTAATGATGCTGAGGAACCGATGCAGCGGGCTACCTCTGGCGCCGACCTGATTGATAAACTTAACAAACACGATATTCCGCTCATCTCTTCACTGGTTCACAAATTTGGAACCCGTGATGAAGGCGATATGGATAATTATCTGAATGATATTCAGAAGCATCTGCCAAAGAACTTCAAAGCCAAGGGGGATATTTATGTGTTTGTGGATGAGTGCCATCGAACACAGTCTGGCAAACTGCATAAAGCGATGAAAGCAATCCTGCCCGAGGCAATGTTCATCGGTTTTACCGGAACGCCACTTCTCAAAAAAGATAAAGCGACCAGCCTTGAAACGTTTGGCCCGTTCATACACACCTATAAGTTTGATGAGGCTGTTGCCGATAAAGTGGTTCTGGATCTTCGCTATGAGGCCCGGGATATCGATCAGCAGATTACAGACCAGGATAGTATCGACGAGTGGTTCGATGCAAAGACCCGGGGGCTGAATGATCTTGCCAAGATTGAGCTCAAAAAACGCTGGGGCACCATGAAGCAGGTGCTCAGCTCACGTGACCGGCTCGAAAAGATTGCCACCGACATCTTCAAGGACTTCCAAACAGTCAATCGCCTGGACAGCGGGCAGGGGAATGCGATGCTTGTAGCTTCATCGGTGCTGGAGGCCTGCAAGTTCTATGAGATCTTTCAGGAGTTCGACACCATGAAAGGTCACTGCGCAGTTGTAACATCATTTCAGCCCAATGCGAATGACATCAAAGGAGAAGAGACCGGTGCCGGTGAGACTGAAGAGCAGCTGAAGTATCGGATCTACACCGGGATGCTGAATGGAAAGACCACCGAAGAGTTTGAGGAAGAAGCTAAACGCAGATTCATCAATGAGCCGGCACGGATGAAACTATTAATCGTCGTAGATAAACTGCTTACTGGTTTTGATGCACCACCCGCCTCGTACATGTACATTGATAAGTCGATGCAGGATCACGGGCTGTTTCAGGCAATCTGCCGTGTAAACCGCTTGGATGATGAGAGTAAAGAGTACGGTTATATTGTGGATTATAAAGATTTGTTTAAAAGTCTCGAAGAGTCGATCGACACGTACACAAGCGGTGCCTTTGAGGGCTACGATGAGAAAGATGTAGACGGTCTTCTAAAAGACCGATTTGAACAGGCCAGAGAGCGTTTGGATGATAATCTCGACAAAGTGACTGCCCTTTGCGAGCCGGTTCACCCCAGAACCCAGAAAGAGTTCTTTAAATTTTTCGGCACCGAAACGGCCGGTAAAACTGAAGAGCAGATTAAAGAGGATGAAGAGAAGCGGGTTAGCTTCTATAAAATGGTTTCGTCACTGGTACGTGCCTATGCCGATATTGCGAATGAAATGGACAAGGCCGGGTATAGTCAGCAGGAAGCGAGCGATATCAAGCATCAGGTTAAATTCTATTCCGATCTTAAAGAAGACGTAAAGCAGGCAAGCGGTGATTACATTGATCTTAAAATGTATGAGCCAGGCATGCGTAATCTCATTGACCGATATATCGATGCTTCGCATAGCAAAAAGGTCTCGTCACTGGATAACTATACACTTGTAGATCTGATTGTTAACAAAGGCCTGGCATCACTGGATGATGTGCTATCTGCGAACATCAAGAAGGATGAAGAGGCAATGGCGGAAACCATCGAAAACAACATCCGTAAAGTGATCATTGAAGAAAGACCGGGCAACCCTAAGTACTTCGAAAAGATGTCGGAGCTGTTAGAGGAACTGATTGAGCAGCGAAAGAAAGCGGCTGCTGAGTATGCCAGGTATCTTGAAAAACTGGCAGAGCTTGCCCGAAAAGTTAAGCGCGTGGATGGTCAGGACAGATACCCTGTGAGTGTTCAATCGAACGGACAAAAAGCGCTGTATGACAACCTCAATAATGATGAGGAGCTAACCCTTACAATCGATGAGACGGTAAGATACACAGCTAAAGATGGATGGAGAGAGAATAATATCAAAGAACGTCAGGTAGCTAATGCGATTAAGAGGCGTTTACCTGATGATGTCAATTTAGACTTAGTTATGGAGGTACTAAAAAATCAGCATGAATACTGAGCAGTATCATATTGAAGTCTCAGGCATTGATGTAGATGTGGTTAAGAAAGACATCAAGAACCTCCATTTGGCCGTGTATCCGCCTACAGGAAGGGTACGCTTATCATCGCCCTACTCCATGAAGCGGGAGTCTCTTCGGCTGTTTATCATCTCAAAACTTGGATGGATTAAAAAGCACATCCGGAATATGAACTCGCAGATTAGGGAACCGGAGCGTGAATACATTCAAGGCGAAAGCCACTGGGTTGAGGGGCAGCGCTATCTTCTCAACATCATTGAAAAAGAAGCTCCTCCGACGGTCGAAATTCGAAATAAAAAGTACATTGATCTGCAAGTCAGGCCAGGCAGCAACAAGGCCAAAAAAGAAGAGATTATGCGAGAGTGGTGCAGAAATCGTCTCAAAGCCCAAATCCCGGAGCTGATCACCAAGTGGGAAGACTCTATCGGTGTTGAAATCGATGACTGGGGTGTTAAACTTATGAAAACCAAGTGGGGCTCCTGCAACATTGAAGAACGGCGTATCTGGCTGAATTTGGAGCTGGCTAAAAAGCCCAAACGCTGTCTCGATTATGTTGTTCTCCACGAAATGGTTCACTTAAAAGAACGCCACCATAACGACCGGTTTAAAGCACTGCTGGATAAAAATCTGCCAGGATGGCAAAACATCAGAGAAGAGCTGAATGAGGTGGTGTATTGAGTAAACCTGAAATCACATTAAAATCGATATCCGGGGGAATGATACAGACGATGAAAACCGGTGAGTATCCCCAATATTATACGCTATTGTCGAGAAAGTATAAACGAAGCTGGCGGCTTAAAGAATTTCCTGTGGAATTAAAGGTGAAAGGAGAGGTCGTATATAAAGTAGTGGATACATGTACCATTCTTGATAAGAATGATCATGAGATTGAAGATATAGAGTTCGTTATTGAAATGATGGATTGATTCTTTTTCGGCTAAGTAGAATGTATGATATCTTGAAAGTGGAAAAAGCCCATTTGATCTCGCATCGCCTAAACTTTTTTGGGATCACGTGTAATTCCAATTGGTCACCCATTTTCATGGCAGTTGGTAGAAATGTGTGCAATTGGTAGATTTTTGAAGTAGCGGTGCGGCAAAGTCCTTGAATGTAAGCCACTAAATGCAAACGCATCCGCTTGATTTGCTTTATTAGCGGTCAGTCAGTCATTCTCATCTAATTCTCCGTGAAGTAGAATATCATCAACCCCTTTTTTAGTTTCATTTAATTTTGCCAAATATTCAGTGTTATCATACCCTACACTGTACCCTCCTGATAAAACAGATTTTTGTAAAACTCTTCGGTATTGATCTGTGTCCGGTGTTCTTAAATCATTTAATAATCCTAATACTGTGCTCAACAAGTATGATTTAAAATTCAGATCAATTTTATCAGATAATACAACCATTCGCATTGTTTGGCCAATTGCTAATATAGCACTTTTCGGTATGTTATCATTTTCATGATCAACTCTTTCATTATCAAGCTGAATATTTTCTTGATCTTTTGGAATTTCATGTATAGCCCTTACGAAATTAATGAGGATAGATAGTATTTCATATAGGAGATAATGATATGGAGTAGGCCACTCTATCGAAAAATCTACGCTTGGTGAAGGATTTAAATTTCTGATTATTTTTCTGACAAATGAAGGTAAATAGAATAACCACATGTGCCATTTCATATTTTGATATAATGATTCAAGAACCATTAAATCAAAGAATCGCAGTGTTATATAGAGTGGACATTCATATTTGTCTTCTTCAAAGTAATTTAGTAGTGGTTCATTATATCTATCATTTTCCCGATTTACATACAACTTGTCTAAAAACTCTAAAAAAAAGTCGCCAAATGGCTTGTATATAGCTAATGTGTGCGCAACACTTGTATCTTTTAAAAAGAAGGATAAAAATTGATTCCGATCATCAATTTTGGGCCGATACATTCCCGCTGTTTCTTCAGAATTGATGATCTCAAAAAATAGGATGCTATTTTTATTTAGAAGTAAATTATTTACTAATAATTTTAAAAACCTTCTCCGTTCTCGAAAGTCAATTTTGAGAATTTTAAAACACAGCGGTGGGTTGGCTTTTGATAAGTAATTATTGAATTCAACTGATAATAAGACTCTGCCAATTATGATCTCAGCTTTTCTAGCATGTCTTTCTCCATCAGGGAGAAATTTTATTAAGTAACCTTTTGTGTAATTCTTAATTTTATTTTTGAGATTTTGAAATTTGGAAACATTTTCTTGATCAGATATTGTGTTAGAGAATCCAAATTTAGACAAATCTAGAAGTGATAATGGGTTAGGAGACCATCTTCTCTTTAATCTTGGAAGAAAAAAATCAGCCTTATAAATTTTAAACAACCTATCCAAGTTCTTCTCAAATACAAATAAAAGGTCAGAGAATTTTTCTTCTTGAAGTAATCTTTCTGTTAATTTCTGAAATAGATCGATTTTATTTTTTCTAAGCGGAGCATATATGTATCTCAGCATAAGAATGAAAGATGTAATAATTATAACAATATATGAAGTATTATCAGGATTAAATCCGTGTGCCCAATAACCTAAAGAGGGAATCCCTAAAGCAATAAGAATTGGGAAAAAGAGAATGTAGTGTATAATCAAAAAGGCAGCTGTAAATAATACCCAGTCAATAAAATTGAATCTTACCTTTAAATCTTGTTTTCGTTCAGGTGGTATTATAGCATATACTGCTACGAGCAGACCAAATAGTGTGAGTAAAATTGATGTATCCAAAATTTCGAATTCTTAATTGACCGCTAACGACTCGGCGAATAACGGGCGCTGAGATTATAAATTAATAAATAGCTAAAATTTCAAACCAAACAACACCGGAATCCAACGGCACATCCACCTCCATGTTGATACACCTGTTAGCTGTTTCACTTTCTGTATGCCCCATATTGCTTCCAAACGTCCTCCATATCTAATTCAGACAATTTCTTTTTTATCAAATCTAAAGCTTTAGGGCTATAACGCTTTTGTTCAATTTTACCTAATTTTAATACTTTAAAAAACTCTATATCATCTTGGATACCTAAGGCCTTGATTACGGCAAGAGTTTTAGGAGGAGTTAAATTAACTTTCTCTGCCAATTTATTTAATCCCATACTATAGTATCCTGCTTCGTTAACCCTTTTGATTGCTACCACAGTAGCATCAGGATCTCCCTCTGGAACCAAATGCACTGGTTCACCTTCAGTTTTTGTTATTCTCAAGTTTATATCTAATCCAGTTCCTTCAGTATTTATATTCAAATTGGCAACGCCTGGAAATATTTCTCTCCAATCTTTCCCACCCTTAATTTTTGAAATTGTTTTATTCAATTCTTTATCAGAAGGTTGACTTTTTTCTCCTTCTAGTGAAGATTCAATAATTGCAAGTGACCTTAACTTGGCTTTTGCTGTTATTTTCTGCCTAGATCCAGGGCTAACTAACTGTTTTATATCTTTAAATTCAGCATCGATTATGGTTTCGAAGCTTTTAGGGGGGCTAGTAGATATGGGCAATACTCTTTCAGGTAAACAATCTGAAAGATCTTTGCTAAATACCTTTTCTAATAATTCTTTATAAAAAGATACACCAGCTTGTGTAAAGGTGTAAAATTCTTGTTCTGATAATTCTAAAAAATAATGCTGAGCTGCATCTCTTAAACTATTGATAATTTGTATTGCTAAGGCCTCATCTTTAGTAAAAATTTTAATATTCTCATCACTGATGCATTTCCTAACACATTTATCAAAACCAATCGTCTGCTTACTCTGCTTTTCCCTTATTTCTCCTCCAAGATGAATAATTGATGCTTTGAGAAATAACTCGAAAGAGCGATCAAGCAATATTAAAACAACTTCTTTTCTTCCTAAATCCCATGGCCTATTAAAATGCTCAATTGATATTATTAAAGAGTCAATCGATTTATCTAATAAAAACTTAGCCTCTCTTTTCATAGTGCTAATAGTTTTAAAACAGATAACGACCCGGAGTTTAAGCGGCGAGTCTAGGGATAAAATTAAAGTTCCGAACCGTATCCGAATTCGTTTTAAACTTTTGTTATGTGGTGATATTATGAGGGCTAATTACGATATAAATCGGACAATCGATACTAATTATAGCTTCCAATAGCGTTTAACCCAAGTATTCGGCTTTTCTAAAATTAAATATTCCATCATATTAATAGACTCGATAGTTTCCAAAATCCAGAACCTACCACCACCATTAATTAAATAGTCAACTCCAAGGGCAGTATCTTGCCACAAGTTACCCCAAACAGCAATGCATGGATCAAAAAGTGAATATGGAGGTTCATGCCCGTGAACGCCACCAACAATTGATACAGTGCCATTTAGGTGTTCACTTCCGAGTGTAGGGATTGCGTCAGAGTAAATTGAATTTATCTCTTTAGTTACTCGATTTGCGTCAGGACTTCCGATTGATAATACCGCATTATTTTGTAGCGAATTATCAGAATAAAAGTCATAATCGAGAATTAGAAATGCTGTATCTGCTATAAATCCATTAATATGATCAACTAGTCTTTCCGCGTAAGGGCGGTCATATTTTAACGCATTATCATTATTCCCTATTACTACAGCAATATATCTTGACATAAAGTGTTCATTTAGTTTCTATTTAGAATTAATTAAAACGGCGGTGATTTCTATAGTTTTAATAGCTCACTCTTGAATTAAACTTGAAAAATGAGAGAATTACACCAAAATTATTTTAATAAATTTTTATATAGTTATTTGTATTAACTCTCTATTCTTAACTTATTCGTTTTCCAATATTTTAGGATAAAAATCATTGTGTTTTAATGCATAACGGCCCAGCGCATAACGGGCGCGAAGATTATAAGTTAATTAAAGTCTTAAATTTCTAAATAAACAACTCTTGAAACCAAAAACTACGTCCGTGTCCCAGTTGATGCGCTTGTTAGGCAACCGGAGGTTTCACTTCTTTTCTGGTATAAGTTGCCACTTCCAGTTTCTTTTTTCAGCTTTATATTCTTCTGCGTACTCTGGTCTATACCAAAGTGACAAAGAAGTTAAGACAACTGAGTTAATAAAAAGTTGTCTTGTATTTCCATCAAATTCATTACCGTCAGGTGTATTGGCTTTAAGGTTTTTTGCAAAATCACGGACTGGAGAATCAGTAAATTTTAATCCATGCTCTTGGTGTGCAAATTCATTCCTAATCTTTCGAATATAATTGCATTCTCTATACTCTAACTCAGTAATCATTCCTAAACTGTAGCATAGCCCAAGTCTACTACTCAGTAAACCTAAAGGTGCATTGGCTCCTTCTAAGAGTTGCTTTGAGGTCTTATTATCTAAGAAATGTGAAGAAAGAATCCTTTTTAAGCGAGAGTCAATTAACGCACCGCCAACTAATGCAGCTCCCCTGTCAGTTTCACCTTGAAACTCTTTTAAAAATTCGGAAAAATATTTTCTGTCTTCTTCTCTCATTAAAAAATTGCCTATCGACCTGGTGTTTAAACGGTGAGTCTGGATGTTTAAAATTACCGTCCTGAACCGCGTACGAGTCCGTTTGGACTCTTATTAGGAAATAATTATTCGTAGATAATGGTTGGAATCTGAACGCCTAATTCTTCTGAAGGATTTTTTTTCTGTTTAGAAATAGATTGCTGTATAAAATTTCTCTCAAGTCGAACATCAATAGTATTTAATGCAAATTTTGATATTGTAGTATGTTCATCAATTCCAGTTCTTATGAAATAATCTCTTACAAGTGCTTCACTATCATCTCTTTTTATAGTTGTGGTAATAGCTCTATCATCAATAGATTTTGCGATCGTTAATGCGGTACCATGAGTTTTAACTATAATTCTATCATTAATATTTAATTTTCTACCTGGTGTAGGAAACTCTTCTTGCCAACTATTTGAAAGCTCAGGTGTGACACGCCTACCATTATGAACAATTGCATTCCTTAGTAAAGTAACATTTACCCAAAATTTAACATCTTCCTCTTTTTCTTTTTCAACACCACATTTAGCTAATTTTGCCACTTTACTTATTAATTTTTTTGGTGAGTTATTTCTTAAATACTTGTCAGAAACATAGTTTGCTAGCCATAATTTTGTAGAATTAGATTCTACAGCTTTTACTAAATGATGTGCATCTAAATCAATTTCAGATTCCTTTATCAAACTAGGTTTTAAAAAGATTAAACGACTTGTTAAATCTGATAGATACACCTCAAATGCAGTTACAAAATTTACAATCGCATTTTCACGGGAATGTTCAATAACAAACTTATTATTATCTAGAAAGTCTTTTGGTGATAAATCAATATTTTTAAATGGGCTTCTATCATCACCATTTTGCTGAGTAATTCTACTGGGCCAATTTTCTTCGCCAAGATCCTGCCATTTTCTCTCTGTATAAATCAAAGAGCATCTGATATGCCAATAGTTTCTTATTTCTTGTTCAAGATTGATTTTGAAATTTAGGTATGAAAGTGATCTTGCCATTTAGAGAGAAGGCTTTGAATAACCCTTCGTTGTTCTTTGATTTATTTTTCATGGCTGAATG